>NZ_CP019384.1 GCF_004102945.1 Candidatus Velamenicoccus archaeovorus
ATGACTGAAAGCAACCTGTGGTTTCAGGCCGCTCAGGCCGTCCGATCCAAAGTAGGGGAGAATGCCTATGAGGCCTGGATCAAGCCCATCCGGCCGAGATCGGATTCGGGCAAACAAACCATCAGCCTCGAAGTCCCCAATGAATTTTTCAGGGAGTGGCTCATCCAGCATTACGATCTGGTGATCCGCGACGCCCTGAAAAACGCAGGATGCGCTTTCGACGTGTGCTACCGGATCAACCCTGCGCTGGCAGCAGAGGAAAAGCCGGCATTCAAAGCCGCAGCGCCCATGCGGGAACCCGCAGCGCCTTTCGTCCTGAATCCCAAGTATACCTTCGACAACTTCATCGTTGGGCCATCCAACCGCTTTGCGCACGCAGCCTGCCTTTCCATCGCAGACTCTCCGGCCAAGGCATATAACCCTCTGTTCATCTACAGCAGGGTGGGGTTGGGCAAAACTCACCTCATGCAGGCCATCTGCCACCGGATCCGCCACAACAATCCATCGACGCGGTTTTACTACACATCGTCGGAAAAATTCACAACGGAGTTGATCGGCGCCATCCAGCACCGTTCCACAGCCACATTCCGGGAGAAATTCAGGAATGTCGACGTGCTTCTGATCGACGACATCCATTTCATCGCCAACAAAGAAGCCACCCAGGAAGAGTTCTTCCACACCTTTAACGCCCTTTACGACAACCATAAACAGATCATCATTTCGTCCGACAGGCCTCCCAAGGAAATCCAAAAGCTCGAGGAACGCCTTGTCTCGCGGTTCAGCTGGGGCTTGGTCACCGACATCCAGCCACCAGACCTGGAGACCCGCATCGCGATCCTCAAGAAAAAAATCGAGAACGAAAGCGTCGATATTCCCGACGATGTCGTTCATCTGATCGCCGAGATCATCAAGAGCAATATCCGAGAGTTGGAGGGGGCCCTGGTCAAGGTGATCGCCTATTCGCTCCTGGAAGAAAAACACATCACCCTGGAAATGGCCAAAAACGTCCTCAAGGACCTGCTCAAAGAGGCGTCCAAACAGATCACGGTGGAAGACATCCAGAAGGCCGTGGCCGATTACTTCAAAATCAACCCGGATGAATTAAAAACCAAAAGACGGGTCAAAAATGTCGTGGTGCCGCGCCAGGTCGCAATGTATCTGTCGCGGGAACTCACAAGCATGTCTTTGCCGGAGATTGGAAGCGCTTTTGGCGGCAAAGACCACACAACTGTGCTGCACGCATTTAAGAAAATCCAGGCCGAGATCTCCAAAAACCACGACATCAAAAACGCGGTGGAACAGCTTAAAAGCGATTTCCAAAGATAATCCTTCTTTGTCCACCGGTTATCCAGAATATTTTTTGTTTTTAGTCGCTTGTTTTTCTGGGGTTAGGTGGTTTTCAACAGAACTAAAAGTTATTACTACAACTACTTTTATATTAAATTTCTAGTATTAGGAGGTGTGGATGAAGATCCGTGTGGATAAAACAGAATTGCAAAAAGGCATTCAAGCCGTTGGCAACGTCATTACACCCAAAAATGTTTTACCAATCCTATCCAATATTCTTTTTGAGACACAAAAAAACAAAATCAGACTAACCACCACCGATCTAGATATGGGGGTTTCTATTATTCTTGATGCGGAAATCCTTGAACCCGGGGCCATCACCATACCCACCAAGCGCTTAAACGATATCATCAAGGAATTGCCTTCAGGCGCAGTTGTGATCAATACACGGAAAAACAATGTTGTGGATATCCAGTTGGAGAATTGTGAATTCAAGTTGATGGGGCTGCCCAAAGAGGAATTTCCAAAACTTCCCGAGATCAAAGAAAAAGAAAGCCTTGTGTTGACCCAAGATACCTTGAAGAACATGCTTCAATTGACGGCTTTTGCCGTTTCGCACGAAGAAACACGTTACGTCCTTAACGGCCTTCTTTTTGAGGTCAAAAAGAATGGGGAGGGGGAATCGCTTGTCCGTTTTGTCGGGACTGACGGCAGAAGGTTGGCTGTCGTCGAGAAAAAAATACCTCTCAAGGCACACAAAGAAACCAAGGTTATAATTCCTTACAAGACGATCCAGGAGCTTCTGAGGAACTTGAAGGAAGAGGGGGATGTCTCTTTGATCATTTCGCAGAACCAGGTCTTCTTTGAAATGGATGGGGCCGTGATTATTTCCAGGTTGATCGAGGGGGATTTTCCGGATTATCAGCGCGTCATCCCTCAGCCTTCCGCCCTGAAGGTCAGGCTTAATAAGGACGATTTTGTCCTGGTGCTGCGGCGGGCCAACCTTTTAACGACGCCGGATTTTCAGGCGGTCAAGTTTGAGCTGTTCAAGAACAAGTTGGTGGTTTCCAAGTCTACCCCGGATGTCGGGGAATTCAAGGAAGACATCCCGCTGGAGTACGCCGGCAAGGAGTTTGTTATCGGGTTCAACCCGAATTATTTCCTGGATGTCCTGCGGTATTGGCGCGAGCCGGAATTTTCCCTGGAGTTTTACGACGGGGAGAAACCCGGCGTGGTCCGGTCGCCCGAATATGTGTATATCGTGCAACCGATGAGACTGAGCTAACAAAGGCCGGTGAATGCAGGAGATCAAATCCGTCCTCAAGACAGTCCTCAAAGACCTCATGAGGCAGCAGAAGGGGCGCGATCTCGACGGAGCGAAGGCCCTCTGGCGGCGCCTGGTGGGGGAGCGCGCGGCGGCGCACAGCCAAATCGTTTATTTGACAAAGGATAAAATCCGGGTTAATGTAAATAGCTCAGCGTGGCTCTACCAGCTGAGCCTTAAAAAAAACACGATCCAGAAGGAATTTTACAAAGCCTTCAAGATCAAAGATATTAAGCTGCAACTGGGGGACATCAAGGAGAAGCATGGCAGAAGCGAACAAGAAGTATGACGCGACAGCAATACAGGTTTTGGAAGGCATGGAAGCCGTCCGCATGCGGCCCGCAATGTATATCGGCGATACGACGAACCGCGGCCTGCATCATCTGGTCTTTGAGGTCGTCGACAATTCCGTCGATGAGGCGTTGGCGGGGTTTTGCAAACGCATCAGCATCATCGTCCACGAGAACCAGAGCGTCAGCGTGATCGACGACGGCCGCGGCATCCCCGTCGATATTCACGCCAAAGAGAAAAAACCGGCCGTCGAAGTCGCCCTGACGACGCTCCATGCCGGCGGCAAGTTCGACCACCGGGCGTACAAGGTGTCCGGAGGTTTGCACGGCGTGGGCGTCAGCGTCGTCAATGCGCTTTCGGAATGGCTCGAGGTCGAGATCCGGCGCGACGAGAAGGTTTATCACCAGCGTTACGAGCGCGGCAAGACCGTTTCCAAGCTGACGGTCATCGGCAAGGCCAAGGCCACCGGCACCAAGGTGACCTTTAAGCCGGACAAGCAGATCTTCAAGGCCATCGACATGTCTTACGACACCTTGGCCAACCGCCTGCGCGAGCTGGCCTTTTTGAATAAGGGTCTTTCTATCAAGCTTGCCGACGAGCGGTCGGAGAAGGAGGCCGAGTTCTGTTTCAACGGCGGCATCATCTCCTTTGTCGAGCACCTGAATAAAAACAAGAACCCGCTGCACAATAAGGTTTTGTATGTCGAGAAGTCCGGCGAGGATATGGTCCTGGAGCTGGGCATGCAGTATAACGACAGCTACGCGGAAAACATCTTTACGTACGCCAACAACATCAATACCGTCGAGGGCGGTACGCATTTGAGCGGTTTTAAATCCGCCCTCACGCGCGCCATCAACCAGTACGTCAAGAGCAAGAACCTCCTGAAGGACTCCAGCGCCACGATCTCCGGCGACGATGTCCGCGAAGGGCTCACGGCGGTCATCAGTCTCAAGGTCCCCAATCCCCAGTTCGAGGGGCAGACCAAGACCAAGCTGGGCAATTCCGAGGCCGAAGGGTTTGTTGCCTCCCAGGTGTTTGAGTTCCTGACGACCATTTTTGAAGAGCATCCTTCCGTCGCCAACAAGATCGTCGAGAAAGCGGTGCTGGCGGCGCGCGCCAGAGAGGCGGCCAGGAAGGCGCGCGAACTGACCCGCCGCAAGGGCGCCCTTGAGGGGCTTTCCCTGCCCGGCAAGCTCGCCGACTGTTCGGAAACGGATGCCTCCATGTCCGAGCTTTTTATCGTTGAAGGTGATTCTGCCGGCGGTTCGGCCAAACAGGGCAGGGACCGGCGTTTTCAGGCGATCCTGCCCATCAAGGGGAAGATCCTGAACGTCGAGAAGTCCAGGCTCGACAAGATCCTGAGCAATGAAGAGATCCGCACGATCCTGACGGCCCTCGGCACGGGCGTCGGCGAGGAGTTCAATCTTGAAAAACTGCGCTACCACAAGATCGTTATCATGTGCGATGCGGATGTTGATGGATCGCACATCCGCACGCTCCTGTTGACGCTTTTTTTAAGGCAGCTGCCCAGGCTGATCGAAGGTGGCCACATCTATATCGCTCAGCCGCCTTTGTATAAGATCAAGAGGGGCAACAGGGAAGAATATATCCAGACGGAAGAACAGATGAATCAATTGATGTTAGATATTGGCAGAGAAGGACTTAAGTTTTCTGTTCTTGCGGACAAAAAGACACTCAATGACCCGCAATTCAAAGAATTGCTTGAGGATCTGGTCCAGCTGGATAGATTTAACATACATTTAGAGAAAAATGGAGTTGATTTAGAAAAATTGGTCTCAAATAGACATAAAGGTTCCAAAAAATTGCCTATTTATGTGGCGAAAGTGGAGCAAGAGGCCCATTATTTGTTCTCTGACGCCGAGCTTGCCAAGCTTTCAGAGTCTGCCAAGGGTGAAAAGGAAGAGTTTAATTATGTCGAGATTTACGACGCAGAAGATATAGAGAAAGTGATCACGAAGATCGAGAAGATGGGTATCCCCATTGAAACGTATTTTGGTCCTTCCAAGCGCAAAGAGGATGCTTCTGTCCGGAGCGGCAAACAAGCGGAGGGCGGCAAGAGGGTCAAGCCGGCTTTTAGGATCACGAACGAGGTGGATGTGGAATTTTTTGCGCTCAAGGAAGTTCTGGAACACGTCAAGGAATTGGCCAAAAGAGGGATGACCTTCCAGCGCTATAAAGGTTTGGGCGAGATGAATCCGCAGCAGCTCTGGGATACCACGATGGATCCCGAGCGGCGGACGATCCTGAAAGTGCTTCTGGAAGACGCGATCGAGGCCGACGAGATCTTTACGATTCTGATGGGAGACCAGGTGGACCCTCGCCGGGAATTCATCGAGAAAAACGCCCACATGGTGAGGAATTTGGATATTTGAAAACGGCTCTTCGCTCAAGCATCCGCCACTAATGCTTTGGCGGATGTCCCTGCCTACCGGCAGACAGGCGCCGAAGTTCCAGCGGCGGGTTCCGCAGAACGCGGCATACTGGCTTATCCAATGGAGCCAGGTAATACCAAATAAGCGAAGGGCCTAATTCCGCCAGAGGCGGAAGGATTAAGGAAATAAACGTTACTCCCCGTGAAAGCATCTTGACAATTTATGTCTGCACCCAGCCTTCGCAGAGCTCAGGCGGGCAGCCATAAATTCTCAAGATACACGTGGAGTTAACCCAGAAAGGGTAGACCTCCGCATTCCACATAGCGGAGGGTCTAATTCCGCCAGAGGCGGAATTAAGGACTAAGCGTTACCCTTGCGTCTAATCACTTGGAAATTTCCGCCAGGGTTAGGCCGTCGGCCTGGCGCAGCCGGCCAGGACGGCCATCCGGCGAAAATTTCCTGCGTAGACGCAGGGTTGATTTTGTAAGGAAAATTACCCCGATATAAAACAAAATCAAGGAGGATGTTATGACGAATGAGACCCCTGTTGTCTTTCATCCTATAGGCGCGTTTGGCGCGTCGCTCGGGCTTTGGACGAAGAACTTTATCCCCATCTTCGCCATTCATGGCGTGAATGTGTTCGCTGCGCGCATTCTGAAGCTATCCGTACGTTGTGTCACCCCCTTGCCGCCGGGCCGGCCGGGGATGCTGTTGACCGTTTTTTTGGGCGTTGAGGCCGTAGCCGTTATCGTCCTGAGCGCCTTTGTTTCGCTTTTCATCCTCGGTTATCTCAGGGATGCCCAGGGCCGCCGGCCCCTGTTTGCCGATATTTTCCGTCAGACATGCACCAGGTTCTCAGGCTATATCTCCGGTGTTTTTATGCTTTTTGTGTTTTTTGTCGTCGGGATATCGCTCGCCGGCGCTTTTCTGGTCGGGGGACACGTTTTGTATGCGCAACACCCCGCAACGTCCCTGGCGCTGGGCATGCTTTTAGCCACAAGCACGGTTGCCGTGGCCCTTGCCATCGCCGTGGTCTGGTACGGATTTTATTTTACGCTGGCCCCGCTCATCGCCGGGTTTGAAAACAAGCCTGTGATCCAGGCGTTCAGGGAGAGCCGCTCGCGGATCCGGGGGCAGGCCTTGCGGTACGCAAGCACCTTTCTTATTTTCGTCGTGCTCTATCTGGCGCTTGGGCTGACGGCTTATTTTGTCCTGCGCATGGCGGCTGCGGCGCCCCGTGTTCTTTATACGATCGACCCGGCCATGGGGGCGCTCTTCGGGCCGCTGTGGCTGGCTTTGTGGCTGGTTTGTTATGAACAAATCAAGGGTTTAAAACGCAGCATTCATTAATCCCGTTTGCCAGGATTCCTTGTCCGCCGTAAGCGGCGGGCGAGGCTATGCCCGCGGGGCTCCAGAGGAGCATGAGGGAGAAAAATTAATTAAGGATTGAGCACGACTCCTCGCTTGAACGCTCGAAAATTTAAGCAAGGAAACCAAGGTTTCATCCCTCGCCTATACGCTTGTAAATTTTCCCACGGCTCGTCCGGGCGGAGCCCGGCCAGCCGGAAAATTTCCTGCGCAGGCTTCGGGATAATTTGCTTAGAAAAAGATTCAGGGGGCAAATTAAGGAATTAACTTTTAACCCCTTGTCAATTCGCTTGTCCATTTCCACCAGGATTCGGCCTGGCGGCCGGTCGGTGGAAATGAACGGCGCAGACTTCGGGGTAATTTCCACACAAAAGGTGCAGAGGGGAAATTAATGTACGCACAAAACGAAAAAGTCGTTCCGATCTATATCGAAGAGGAGATGAAGGGGTCTTACCTGTCTTACGCGATGAGCGTTATCGTCGGCCGCGCTCTGCCCGACGTCAAGGACGGCCTCAAGCCCGTGCACCGCCGCATCCTTTATGCGATGCACGAACTTAACCTTGACCACTCCAAGCCTTATAAAAAGAGCGCGCGTATCGTCGGTGAAGTGCTGGGTAAGTATCATCCTCACGGCGACGCGGCGGTTTATGACACGCTTGTACGCATGGTCCAGGATTTTTCGCTGCGTTATCCCTTGGTGGACGGCCAGGGAAACTTCGGCTCCGTCGACGGCGATGCGCCGGCGGCCATGCGTTACACCGAGGCGCGGCTGGCGTCTATCGCCGACGAGATGCTTGCGGATATCGACAAAGAGACCGTGGACTATATCCCGAACTTCGACGCGTCCCTCCAGGAGCCGCTTTTGTTGCCGTCGGCCCTGCCAAACCTGCTCGTGAACGGCTCCAGCGGTATCGCCGTCGGCATGGCGACGAACATCCCGCCGCACAACCTGACAGAGGTCGTCGACGGCATCACCTATTTGATCGACCATCCGGAGGCGGAGGTCAAGGAGCTGATGAAATATGTCAAGGGGCCGGATTTCCCGACAGGGGGGATCATCTGCGGCCGCGACGGCATCAAGGACGCTTTTTCGACGGGCCGCGGCAAGATCACGATTCGGGCGCGCGTCTCCATCGAGCGCCAGAAGAACGGCAAAGACAACATCCTGATCACCGAGATCCCCTATCAGGTCAACAAGACGTCTTTGATCGAGGCGATCGCGGCCCTGGTCCAGGACAAAAAGATCGAGGGGATCAGCGATATCCGCGATGAGTCCGACAAGGACGGCATGCGCGTGGTGATCGAGCTCAAGAGGGACACCGAGCCGCAGATCGTCTTGAACCACCTTTACAAGCACACGCAGCTGGAAACGACCTTCGGCATCATCGCGTTGGCGCTTGTCGACGGAAGACCGAGGATTCTGAATCTGAAACAGATCATGCGCTGTTACATCGATCACCGCAAGATGATCATCCGGCGGCGGACGCAGTTTGAACTGGACAGGGCGTTGCGCCGGGCGCACATCCTGGAGGGGCTCAAGATAGCCCTCAAATTCCTGGATCGCATCATCAAGACGATCCGCGAGTCCAAGAGTACCCCTGAGGCGAAAAAGGCCCTGATGAAGAATTTCGACCTTTCCGACGTCCAGGCCCAGGCGATCCTGGAGATGCAGCTCCAGCGCTTGACGCAGCTGGAACGGGAAAAGATCGAAAAGGAGTATTTGGAGCTCTTAAAGCAGATCGAGCATTATCGGGCGATCCTTGCCTCCGAGAAGCTCGTCGAAGAAATCATCAAAGAGGAGCTGTCCGCCCTGAAGAAAAAGTTCGGCGATGAACGCCGCACGGAGATCACGGGCGATGCCGAAGACATTGAACTGGAAGATCTCATCGCCGAAGAGGACATGGTCATTACGATCTCGCATGCCGGCTATATCAAGAGGCTTGCCATCAGCGCCTACCGCAAGCAGAAGCGCGGCGGCAAAGGTGTGACGGCGATGGAGACGCGCGACGAGGATTTTGTGGAACGTCTTTTCATCGCCTCGACAAAGGACTATCTTTTGGTGTTTACGGATCAGGGCCGGCTTTACTGGATCAAGGTCTACGAGATCCCGCAGGCCTCGCGTCAGTCCAAGGGCAAGGCGATCATCAACCTTTTGCAGCTGTCCATCAAGGAGAAGGTGGCGGCGGTGCTTCCCGTCAAGGAATTTTCCGACGACAAATTTATCGTCCTTTGCACCAAGGGTGGGGTGATCAAAAAGACCGCGCTGTCCGCCTTTGCCAATCCGCGCAAGGGCGGGATCCTTGCCATGGGCCTGGACAAGGACGACAGCGTCATGGACGCCAAGATGACGGACAGCAATCTTGATGTCTTGCTGGCGACGCGCCAGGGCAAGGCGGTCCGTTTCAAGGAAAAACAATTACGCGAAATGGGCCGGCAGGCCAAGGGCGTGCGCGGGATCAAGCTCGACAAGAAGGATGTGGTCGTCGGGATGGAGATCATCTCCGCCGACCTGGCCAAGACGGGCGCCACGATCTTGACGGTCACCTCCGGCGGTTTTGCCAAGAGGACGTCCATCGACGAATACAGGGTTCAATCGCGCGGCGGCAAAGGGATCATCAACGTGAAGGTGACCGACAAGAACGGCGATGCCATCGGCCTCAACTGTGTCCTGCCCGATGACGAGCTGATGACGATCACCCAAAAAGGGATGATGGTGCGGTGTCCTGTCAAGGATATCCGCGAGACCGGCCGCAATGCGCAGGGCGTTCGTCTTATGTCGCTGGAAAAAGGGGATGCCGTCACCTCCGTCGCAAAGATCGCCGCCAAGGACGAAGAATAAAATCAGTATCAACGCGTCAGAGTATCAGAGTAAAACAAAAAAGTTTGGCCACAAAACTCAGAAAGAACAGCTAAGAAAAAGACCCAAAGAAGGCCGTCCATGCTAAAATGTTTTCACGGCAAAATTATGACGCGGCCTTTTGCTTCGATACCGCCATACTCTAACGCTGTATTTGCGGCCCCCTCCTGTAAAGCGTCTTCGACGCCACGGGATTAGGGGCGTGATGAACAAAGTGAATTTTACGGCCCCATCGTCTAGCCTGGTCCAGGACGTGTGGTTCTCAGCCATAAGACACCGGTTCAAATCCGGTTGGGGCTACCAGATTTAGCACCGGTTTCCCCGAACCAGACCAAGCGCTTCACAAAAAGCGTTTCGCGCTCGGTTCGGGGCCCATTCGGCCAGACGATTTGCGTCGCCCGCGGCCCCATAAGTTGTGGCCTTATGGGAATCCGGTTGGGGTTGCCAGTTTTCATCTGGTAACCATTTCTCCTCACAGTGCCTAGCCTATCCGCAGCTATTTTTTACTTGTTTCCCAAGATGAGGCGTGTTAGACTAATATAGTTTACATACGTTAACAACGGAACATTAGTTAACTTTTGTTAACCAAGGTTAATTTAGTTAACATGTGTTAATGTTGTCTTCATAACTTATTTAAGGGGTGAAAGATGGAGGAGAAAGAATACTTTAGCATAGCTCAGGCGGCAAAGATATTAAAAATAAGCAGGATAGCTGTTTACAAAAAAGTAAAAAAGGGACAACTGCCAGCCATAAGAATCGGTAAGATTTATGCGGTTCCGAAAGAGGACATTATACGGAAGGTAAGAGGAATTAAGGGGCGTTCTTTGAAACCAGAAGAAAAAGCCAAAATAAAAATGGCCGTAAATAAAACGTTAAGAGAATATGGGGATGTGTTAAAGAGGCTGGGAGAAGAGTAGTGCATAGAATTACAATCAAAGAAGTTGAGGAGATAGCATTTCTTATCGCTCAAGAGAAGTTTTCTTTTAATGAGTCAATACCTGCTTTTACGACGAGGTTCCCTAGCGTTTTGGAAAGTTGCCTCGAAACCCCTTTTCAGACCTTCGACGGAAAGGAGCTTTATCCTACCTTTGCTGCAAAACTTAGTATGCTGTTTTATTTAATGAACAAAAATCATCCCTTTCAAAATGGCAATAAAAGAATAGCTATGACGACGCTGTTTTTTGCTTTGTATGAAGCGAAAAAATGGATAAAGGTGGATACGCAAACCCTCTATAATTTTGCAGTATGGGTAGCTGAAAGTCCGCCAAACGCAAAAGAGGAAGTGACGGAGTACATAGAGAAATTTATAAAAACTCACATGGCTCCTCTTCAAGAGTAAATTGGGGTATTATATAGAAACGCTGATGATTTTGGCTGGGGTTGGATTTTTATTGATTTGCGCAGAGACTTGTGTTATAAAATATCTAAATAACATCAGGTATTTTATAACTTCTTATTCATGAAGGTGTTTTAAAAACCATGTGGCGTCTGTCTTGGCCTGCCCCGCCTTCGGCAGGGCAAGGCCGGACAGGCAGGTCCGACTGTTTGGCCCGTCGCCAGAGGCGACGAGGTCTCACTTTCAGCGGACGCGGCCGCGAGGTCGCCGTTGCGGCGAATAAGCCGCAACACGTTTAGCGACGCCCGCCGAGAGGGTGAGGCGGGCCGAGGTCGAAGCGTTTCCTTGCTTTTTTATTGAGGTTAAGCGAGACGGAACGTGTCGGCCCGGTGGCACGGAAGTGCCGAAGACAAAGTTTAGGTGTCGAGAAAAAAGGGCGCCGGTCGGACGAATAAGTCCGACTGTTTGGCGCGGCCGCGAGAAGGTGAGCGGCCCGGTGGCACGGAAGTGCCGAAGACAAAGTTTAGGTGTCGAGAAAAAAGGAGAAAGCTATGCTGAGAAAACCGGGGGTTCTTCTGCTGGTTTTGGCAACGGCGTTTATGTTCGCCGGTTGCGACCAGTTGAAGGGAATGTTCCAGACTTCGCTTGGATCAACAGGATCAACAAAAACGGCCGCGCCCGCGGAGACCGGCCAGCATGCGGCCCAGCCCGTTTATGGAACGGTTCTTGCCAAAGTGAACGGCGATACCATCACCCTGGAGAGCTTTGACGAAAAGGTCAAAAATCTTCAGGCGCTTTCTCCTGAAATCAAGATCAATACGCCCGAGGCGAAGAAGAGCTATCTTAACGACCTCATCACCCAGGAATTGATTTATCAAGAGGCCAAAGCGAGGGGCATCGAAAAACAAAAGGACGTTAAGGACGCCGTCGAGGAATTCAAGAAGGGGGTTATGGCCCGGCAGCTGATCATGGATGAGACGAAGGGCATTACCGTCGAGCCATCCGAGATCGAGGCGTTCTACAACCAGTACAAGCAGGCGTTTGCTTCAGCCAGGCAGGTTCGCGCCAGGGAGATTGTCGTGCCGACGGAGCAGGCGGCCAAGGATATCCTGATTCAGCTTTTGCAGGGCGGCGATTTTGCAGCGCTCGCCAAGGAACGCTCGATCGATGCGTCCGCATCGAAGGGCGGAGACATGGGGATCATCAATCCCGCCGAGCAGTTCGATAAGTTTAATGAGGTGATCGCTACGCTTGATGCCGGCGCGGTGAGCCCGATCTTCAAGGGGCCGAAAGGGTATTATATCGTCAAGGTGGAAGAAGTCAAAGGCGGTCAGATCCCGCAATTGACGGATACGCTTCCCGACACAAACATGACGGTCTATGATCAGATCAAGAACGGCCTCTTGCAGCAGAAGCAGGCTCAACGCATCCAGGATCTGACGGACAGGTTGAGGCGCGAAGGCAAGATAGAGATCAAGGAAGAGCTCCTGCGTTAATCGAGACGCAGAAATCCCCGGGACCGGAAATGCGGGCGGAGGGCTTGCTCGTGTTGACGGCCGCAGGGTTTCATGAGGAGATATTCCGCGTGGACAAAAGAAAACTGAGCATTATTCTTGCGGTCGTTCTGGCGCTTGTGGCCGTGGTGATGGTGAGGAACTATATCTCCCAGACCGAAAAGAAATACATTAAAGAGGAAAAGAAGGCGTATGTGCTGGTCGCCACCCAACCCATCGCCGCGGGCGCCACGATCGACGAATCCATGATGAAGATGGAGGCGATCCCCGAAAAGTACGTCCAGCCCAATGCGGTCAATTCGCCCAGCCTTGCCGCCGGGCGGCGCGCAGCCGCAGCCATCGCTCCCGGCGAGCAGATCATGACGACAAAATTGACCTTGGCCGTCAAAGACACGAGCCTGGCCATGCGCACGCCGCAGGGCAAGCGCGCCATCACGATTACGGTGCCGTTTTTGTCGGCCGTCGGCGGCAAGATCCGCCCCGGCGATTACGTGGACGTGATCGGCACGTTCCCGTATAACGCGCAGGTCGACGGACGCACAGTCACCGAGATGGTGAGCGTCACTTTGTTTCAGAACGTGCTTGTGTTGGGCGTAGAGGGTGGTATGGGCATCCCGGCACAGAGAGGACAGGCCGCCACCGCTCCCACAGACTTGATCATTATGCTGGCATTGTCGCCGCGGGAAGCGGCGCTCTTATCGTTTGCGCTCGAACAAAAGGCTTCTCTGAGGATGGTTTTGAGGCCGCCTTTGGAGACGGCGATCGAACCTGTGCCGCCCGTTGAGGTCAACGCGCTGTGGCAATATGTTTTCAGTAATCTCGGCCAGGAGTTCATGGCGACCAAAGAAGAGTCGTCGTCCATGAAGCCCCAAGAGAAGAAGCAGGAACCGCCGGCGCCCCCGACCGTCGAGATCTACCGGGGGACTGAAAAATCGAACATGATCATGAACAAGTAGCCTTTGATGAAAAGAGCCAAAAGCGTCGCACTTCTTTTATCGGCGGCTGTTGCGTTTCTGGCAGGGATGCTGTGCGTTCCTCGCCAAGTGCGCAGTGAATTTTTGTTCAACGATTACGATATGGCCAGACAGCTGGATATCGTGATCGGGGAATCCAAGGTCGTGGAAGTCGCCAACCCCAAGAGGATCGCGATCGGTGATCCGAAGATCGCCGATGTCGTCGGCGCCAGCCGGACGGAAATCCTCGTCTCCGCCAAGGCGGCAGGAGAAACGAACCTCCAGATATGGGACGATTACGGCCAGCGTGAAGTGCTCGTGCGGGTTTTTGAGGAAGACCTTGGCAGGCTCAAGAAGCGGCTGGAAGACCTCTTCGCGACGGCAGGGCTGCGCAGCGTCTATTTCCAGGTGGGAGAGCAGGAGAGGAAGGTTTTTGTGCTGGGAGAAGTCCCCTTGCGGAAAAAAGATGTCGTGACCCAGCTCCTTGAGAGTTTCCGCAACCGGATCATCGACCTCGTGACATTCAAAGAGGACAATCCTTTGGTTGAGATCGATGTTCAGGTTATGGAGATCGCCAAGACCGCCATTGATAAGCTCGGCATCAACTGGTCGCAGTCCCTGGTGTTCAATGAGCAACCGACGCCGGCGCCACACACGCTGATCCGTCAAGCAGCAGACCTCATTAAGGCGGTTGGTCAGTCGCAGTTCGACCGCACGGCCCTCACCGCGACCCTCAATATTCTTGAACAGGACAATCTGGCGCGGACCCTGGCGCGGCCCAAGCTTGTGGCCCTGAGCGGCAAGGAGGCCAAAATCCTCGTCGGAGGTTCTGTCCCGATCTTGTCGAGCGTCAGCGTCTCCAGCGGTACGACAACGACGGCCGTGGACTATGTCGAGTACGGCATCAAGCTCAATATCAAACCCGAAGTGAAGGAGACCGGCGACATCCAGTGCAGCCTGGAGGTCGAGATCAAGACGATCGACTCATCCACTCAGCTGACGGTCCAGACAGGGCAGTCCATTTCGACGACGACGCCGGGATTCAAGACGCGCAATGTCACCTCCGAATTGTATCTGAAGAACAACGAGACGATCTTTTTGGCCGGCCTCATCGACAATGAGCAGACGAACAATCTCCAGCAGGTCCCCGGCTTGGGGAACCTGCCGATCTTCGGGGCGCTCTTCCGCTCCAAAAACTTCCAGGTGGGCGATACGGAACTCGTGGTTTCCCTGACACCCAAGGTTGTCCGTTACGGTGACATGCTGCAGGATGTCGAGTCGGCCAGCAAGGGAAAGGCGGCTCCGGAAGAAGAGCCCGCCGATGCCTACGTGCGCACCATCCAGGAGACGATCCTTAAAAATGTTTCTTATCCTGTCGAGGCGCAGCGTGCGAACCTTTCGGGCGAGGTGGTGTTGAGCCTTCACTTGCTTTCCAGCGGCCAGCTCGTTGGCGTCATGGTGAGCCAGTCGTCGGGCCACAAGCTTCTGGATAAGGCCGCTGTTTATACGGTCAAGAGGCTGGCGCCCTATCCGGCGTTTCCCAAAGGGCTTCTTCTCAAGGAGATATGGGTTGAAGTGCCTATCGCCTATCAAATGAATTAGGGAATATATCCGAACCAAGCCATGGCAGACAATACTCCTACTCCTGCTCCCGCTGCTCCTGCGCCCAACCTGGGCAACATCATCACCATCTTCAGCACCAAGGGGGGTGTCGGCAAGACGCTTTTGGCGGTCAACCTCGCGATCGCCCTCGCCCAGGAAGGCAAGCGCGTGGCCCTGTTGGATATGGACCTCCAGGCGGTCCAGGACATGGCGCGCATGATCGACGCCACCCCCCAGTATTCCATATTCGACATTGTCTCCATCCTTGAGAAGATCGAGCAGGCGGGCAACATCAAGAATTATATGACCCTCGTCAGCTCCGCCGGCATTGATTTTCTTCCGGCCATCACCCGGCCCAAACAGTCGCCGCACATCACCGGCGAGCGCATCGGCAAGATTGTTTCGATGCTGACGCCGTTCTATGATTTTATCATCGTGGACGGCGGCCGCGCCTTTACGGACAGCCTCATCCATATCTTCAACCGTTCGAACCTGATCCTTTTTATCGTGACGCCGGACATCCTCTCGGTGTACGAGACGCGCTGGGGGCTGGATGTGTTGCAGTCCCTGCACTTCCCGCTCAAGATGATCAAGCTCCTTTTGAATCGTGCGGAGAGCAAGTCCGGTCTCTCATGGCAGGAAGTCAAGCTTGCGCTCCCCTGCGAGATCATCGCCAGCGTTCCGTCGGACGGACGCGTCGTCGGCCTGGCCTTGAACCGCGGCGTCCCGGTCGTCATTGACAGTCCCGCCAGCCGCGTCAGCGTCGG
The DNA here is from genome assembly GCF_004102945.1 of Candidatus Velamenicoccus archaeovorus. GTDB lineage: Bacteria > Omnitrophota > Gorgyraeia > Velamenicoccales > Velamenicoccaceae > Velamenicoccus > Velamenicoccus archaeovorus. The sequence continues at coordinate 15,693 of NZ_CP019384.1, forward strand.
AATCAAAAAATTCGCCCAGGAGCTGATCGCCAACCAGTCCCTTTATATTGCTCACAAGGAGGTCCAGGACCTGCGTTCCATCAAAAAAGAAGAGGTGCCCGTCGCCGGCACCTTCTGGGATATGATGGGGCTTTCGGACAAGGTCAAGTGGGTCAAGCCCATCGAACAGGAAGACGAGATCCTCCGTCTCAAAAGACGCATCCATGCGCGCCTGATCGAAGAACTTGACTTGAAGCGCCTGGACATGGAATTGATCAATAATCCTAAGAAGGCCAAGGAGCTGAGGGAAAAAGCGGAAAAGATCATCACCAATCTTCTGGCGGACGAGACAGGCGCTTTTCTTTCGAGCCTCGAGGTCAGGGAAAAGCTGGTCAAAGAGCTCGCCGATGAAGCCCTCGGCTTGGGGCCTCTGGAGGAACTTCTGCGGGACGGGGATATTTCCGACATCATGGTGAACAACAAGGACCAGGTGTATATCGAAAAACACGGGCGTGTCGAGTTGACGAGCAAGAAGTTTATTTCCGACGACCAGGTGAAGGTCGTCATCGAGCGCATCATCGCGCCCCTGGGCCGGCGCATCGACGAATCCGTGCCTATGGTGGATGCGCGTCTTCCCGACGGCTCGCGTGTCAACGCGATCATCCCGCCGTTGTCTTTGACGGGTCCGACCCTGACGATCAGAAAGTTCGCGCGCGAACATTTCACGATCGAAGATCTCATCGCGCGTTTCGGGAGCCTGGACCGCGACATCGCGGATTTCCTGGCTGCCTGTGTTCTTTCCAGAAAGAACATCATCGTTTCGGGCGGAACAGGTTCCGGGAAAACGACATTTCTCAACATCCTCTCCGATTTTATTCCCTCGAACGAGCGCATCGTCACTATCGAAGACGCAGCGGAATTGAAGCTGAACCAGGAGCATTGGGTGCGCCTGGAATCCAGGCCTCCCAACATCGAAGGCAAGGGCGCTATCTCGATCCGCGACCTTTTCCGTAACTGCCTGCGTATGCGGCCCGACCGGATCGTCATCGGCGAGTGCCGCGGCGGCGAGGCGCTAGACATGCTCCAGGCCATGAATACGGGCCATGACGGTTCCTTGACGACCATCCACGCCAATTCCACCCGCGATGTGCTGACCCGTCTGGATTCCATGATCCTGATGAGCGGCGTGGAGCTTCCCATCCGCGCCATCCGCGAGATGACGGCCTCCGCCATCGATATCGTCATCCAGACAGCCAGGTTGTCCGACGGGACCAGAAAGATCACGCAGGTGACGGAGGTTGCCGGCATGGACGATGAGCTCCATATCAGGTTTGCCGACATTTTCCAGTTCAAACAGTTGTCGATCGACCGGGACACGGGAAAGGTCATCGGCGAATTCACGGCCACGGGGAACCTCCCCAGTTTTTACGAAGAGCTCATCACCCGCGGCATCCATCTCTCCTCAGATATCTTCCAGGTGAAGAATATTCAGAAATGAAGCTTGGGAGATCCGCCGTCAAACCTTGCGCGTCGCGGTCTCTTGAAGCGCCCCCAGAATCCGTTGTTTATCCCGGCTCGTTCCTGCCTTCCGAGCGAGAAAACTCCCCCTCTCGCGTCTTTCCATGCAGCCCCTGTCTTTCTATTTGTTGCGCCTCCGTGTCCGGGGTATCTTTCCGGACATAGCCGCCCCGTGGCGACCAATCCGCAGAGAAGGGTTGACGGGGATGGCAAAAGATCTCTGTCTGCGCAACATTTTCTTACCTCCTTTTGTTTGAACAAGTCCTCGCGCCAGCCGCTTGTTTTCCAGTAGATACCAATAACGGCTTGCCTGACCAAGTCGTCATTTGATATAATGCTGCGAGCTTCTGTCCGGATGAGGCCAGGATTTTTCTTGGTCGGTTTGGATATCAAAAAGACCAAAAACTCTCAGGTTCTGCTGGAATGAGCGCCGGGTTTGGCAGATGGTCGCCACAACCCGGCCAAGCCAGGTTTTCAAGGAGGCAGGGCCGGTTGTACCAAAAATGGGCCTGGTGTTAAGGAGTCACCCCGCCAGAGGCACTCGTGGAGCCCCACGGCTTTACAGCCGTGGCCCCTTTTCCTGCCGGGCTTCCGCCGTGGGGCGGAATCCCGCCCGAATGCCATTCATCCTCACCTTGACAGGTGGGGCATTCTGGGTGCGGGGTAAAATTAACCTGGCCTGCCCAAGGCAGGCCGAGCAAGCTGCCGCAGAAAGCGGCACACCGCCACAGAAGGTGGCGCACTTGCCGTCCGAATGAGGCAAGGTGCGGCCCATCTGCCTCAGAAAGGTGGCATACCCGCCATTCCGGTTTGGCGGGGTGCGATGAGGCCGGGTGATCGGAGCCATCCCGCCAGAGGCGGAAAGCCACTAAAAACAGACTCCTTGCTTAAACGCTTGTTAATTTTACTCGTATACGCCAGAGGCACTCGTAAAATTAATGTCGCAAGCTTCGGAGTCATCCCGCCAGAGGCGGGATGAGGAGGGACAAATGGCCGCAGAGGCCTTGTACAAGGCAATCGTTCAAGAATCCGGGAAGATGCTGGCAGACAAGATTACTATCGCCGATTCATTTGGCGCCAGGGCCAAAGGGCTTCTTGGAAAAATTGGGCTGGAGGATGGTCGGGGCCTTCTGATCAGGCCGTGTAGCTCTATACACATGTTTTTCATGAAATTCCCAATAGATGTCCTATTTCTGGCAAAAGATGGTAGAATTATCAAGATAGTTAAAGGATTGAAGCCGTGGAGACTAAGCGGATGTTGGTTTGGGTGTCATATGGTTTTAGAGCTTAAAGAAGGAGTTTTAGATATTAACGAAGATTTTGATAAAAAACACATAAAATTCGTCAAAATATAATGTCCAATATATAAAATCATTTTCTATAACACAATGCAAAACATTAAATAACAGAAAATAAATGTCCAAATTAGCTAAATTCAACCAAAATATCAAACGATTTATATTGGAGACTCGAAAGAGAAACTCTGATTATGGAGTTCGAAAGCTCGCTGATCTTGCTTTTGGAAAGTTTGGAGTGAAAATCAGCAAATCAACTGTTAATAATATTGTCAAAAATGCCAAATTGAGCAAGCCGGTCGGCCGCAGTATATTGAAAACTTATAGATACTCCGGGGATTTGTACGGCGCAGGGTATGTTTTTTTTGTAGGCGCCATGCGTCTTTTGGGCATAGGGGACAAAGTTGCGGCCATTACGTCGGAAATGGGGCTCTGTAAAGAGATCAGGCCGGAAACAATCCCGTCTCTTGTCGAAGGCTGGCTTCTGTCCAAGGCGGTTTATAATGTGCCTCTTGAAAAAATTGCAGGGTATTCAAAAAAAGAGCTATGGGATATCATAGGCTACAAAATTTCAAAGGCAAATTTTGAGACTTTTCTTGCCCATTTTGAATTCTCGCAAGATATTGGAAATAAATTAGTTATGTATTTTTTAAATTCCATAAAGGACGTCAGTTTTATTAAATTTACCCTTTCGGATGGAGGCGTTTTTCATGTTGACGCAAAAGGTTGCTATGTCTGGACCGCCAAAAAGACCCCAGTTAATTTTTCTTCAAATCTTTTATTTTTAGATAGTTATATAAATTCTTTCGTGGAAGGAAATGAACCCTTCTTTGTCCTAAACGCTAATCCGGAGGGTAGTACTCAAGCTAAAGAGCTCCAGGATTTTATTCTGGCCATGGAAGGTTCTGTTGCTGAAAAGAGGATCCGCAGAATTGATCTTTTTGGTCCCGATGGACGGCCTTGCCGTGAAATTTCGTTCGTCCTGCCCCTCCGCAGAAGGTTTGTGATTGGTGCTTCTCCGGCTTCAGATACGGAGAAAATAACGGCCCCCGCCCCTAAAAGTTTCGAGTCCAATTTTATCTGTGAGCCTTTGGGCAAGCTGTTTTTTGTCTCAGAGGAAAGTCATAAAGTATCACAACATATTGGAAATAAAGATGTTATGATAAGAAAAATCCATCTTAAATCGTCAGATCCTTCTTTGAGGATTTCGCTTTTGACGAATCTTGATCCCAAGGATTGGACCGCGGTTGAAATAGCCGAGGGTTATCTGCGGAGATTCGGAAATTTCCAAGAATACTTATTGCGGGCTTCTGAGTGGGCAAAAAATCCTGGGTATGCAGATGAATTTGTGTCTGCCGATCGCTTTTTGGCGCATTCTTTGAGGCTGAAAGAGTCGAAAGATGCCGAGCATTTATTCGCCTGTCTCGTCGAGGTTTGCGATCTTTTCGCTAAAATGAGCTTCCTGCCCCCTTTGTGCAGACAGTGGAGTTTGTTGAAAACCAGGGAGTTGATTTATAAGCAACCCGGTGCTGTGCAGAGGGACACGGCCTGCGATGTTTTATTTAACATATTGAAAACAAAAGAGTTAGAGAAAATACGTGTTTTAGAGCACGCTTCGCTCATATTTAACAGCCTCCCTGTGAATGAACGATCCGGCCGCAAGTTGTGGATTTTTCTGACAGCCGCAGTTTGAATCCCCTGGAAGTCCCCAGAAATTCTCACAGAACTTTTTATGTTACCCCATGTAAAAAACCCAGTTACGTAAGAAAACGCTTTCTTTTTTGGGGTAAAAATTTGTTGACATCATTATAATATATATGATATAGTTTTGGTGCAAGATCGGTATCGAATCGACCACGGAAAAAAGATGAAAAACGCCACGGAAACAAAAAACATTTTTGGGATTTTTTGTCCCTATTGGGTCGTTCGGCAGATTTTTCCGGCAGCCGAATCGTTCAATGCTGATTTTTTGAAAGAAAAGCATGAGCGATTCGGCAATTTTTTTCTAGGGTTCGTAATGAGTTTAAAAAAGTTCTTAAAAAGATCCGTTTGGACAATAAGCGGCCAGTCGATCATTGAATATTTCGTCCTGCTGGTTGCGATAGCCGCGTTGACGATTGTGGGGAGCTCGGCTTTTTATGCCAAGATGCAGCGCTCATCGGGGTACGTGTTGAATTATTCCGTAGGCCAGATGAAGCAGAGCAATCTCAACACCTTTTCACTGGGGGGAGTGACTCCCGGCGGATGGACAAACACAACGATTTGAGGGGCGGGACATGCGTAAACATTGCGGACAATCTGTTCTGGAATATGCCATCCTCATCTCGGTGATCTGTGCCGTTTTTGCGACGATGTTTGTTTATACCAAAAATGCGGTCCGCGCCAGATTGTTGATCACCCAGGACCGCCTGAACGAGGCGGATAAATAGCCTGCCGCCTGCGGCGGCAAGGGGTTTCCAATGGCCCGTTTATTGAGAGAAGTTTGGAGAGGGAACAAGGCGCAAAGCCTCCTGGAGTATTCTATCCTGATCGCCGTTGTCGCTGCGGCCTTTGTGACCATGGCCATGTATGTCCGTCAGGCGGTGCAGGGCAAGATCTATCGCATGGAGGACTCTGTGACGGCAAAATCGAATAAGGGGGCCACGACCTGGAGCGTCCCCGTGTAAGGATGATGAGGAGAGGATGATCATGGAGACACGCAGTTGCAAACGACAGAAAGAACAGGGGCAGATGACCATCGAATACGCCGTGATGTTCGTGGCCATCGTCGCGGTCATCATTTATGCAGCGACGAATTTTATCCAGCCGTCGATGAACAGGTTTTTTAACAGCACGTCGCTCATCATCAATAAATCGGTCGAGGAGATCGAGAATAGATTCAGTTGATCCCCGTGTCAACAGGGGGTCTCGCCCCGCAGGGTGGACCAGAGAGGGCCCGCGGGGATCGAAATCCGAAGGAAGGAAGGGGGTGAAAGAGACATGAGGAAGGTGTTGAGCAAAGTAGGCCAGAGCACGTTGGAATATGTTATCGTCTTGACAGCGATCGTGGCAGCGATTCTTTTTGCGGCGACACAGTTCATCAAGCCGGGCGTCAACCGTATCTATGACGAGACGGGCACGAAGTTGAACGATACAGCCAGTGTCTTCGCCAATAAGATCGGGATCAGCCTGAACGCCGTGGGCGGAACGACGGGCGGCACGACGGGCGGCACGACAGGGGTCGGCGTATAATCGCGGTCCAACAGATCGCCGCGTTGAAGGAGGTGAAAAAGGATGTTCAGATGGTTGAATTCGAAGAGGGGTCAGAATACGGCTGAGTACGCGATCCTCATCGGCGTTATCGTGGCGGCTGCTATCGCGATGCAGATCTATATCCGCCGCGGGATGCAGGCCAGGATCAAGGACGCTGTTGATTTCACGCAAACAGCGGACGACGATGCCGGCAACGGGTTCTTCAGCAACATGACGCAGTACGAACCGTATTATTATCAGACGAACTTTGAGACGAGCCAGAGCGGAACGCAGTCAGAAGAGCTGCAGTCCGGCGGCGGCGTCATCAGGACGTCTATCACGGACACAACGCAAAGAACCGGGAACCAGACCTATGGCAACTACATGGAAGCCAATTAGGGGTTTCATGTTTTGCGCGCGAAAAGGAGGTGACGTTACATGCGCAGGTGGTTGAAAGAAAATGGTCAAAGCACCCTCGAGTACGCGGTTTTAATAGTGGTCATAATTGCCGCCCTTATCGCGATGCAGGTGTACCTGAAGCGCGGTATCCAGGGCAGGATGAGAGAGTCAACTGACCAGATCGGCGAGCAGTTTTCGCCGGGTTACACCGTTTCAAACAGAACCACCCAGACATACTCCAACAGCCGAGAAGAGAACACCGGTTGGTCGACATCGACGGAAATCTACAACCAGTGGCAGAACAGAGCGGGCTGGGAGAATGTGATGAACGCCGAACAGGAATACTGGGGCGTGTAGAGAGGATCGGCGGGCATGGCCCGTTAGAGAGATCATTCTCTAACGGGCTTTGCCCCGCGAAAGGCAGGATGCGATGGGCGCGAAAAGATCGAACACAACAGCGGGTTTGACGGGCGGGCAAAGGTCTTGCGCTTTTCCGGCGCTGTCGCGCAGGGGCCAGCAGATTGCAGAGTATGCCCTGGTCATGGCGGCGCTCGCCTCGGCGCTGTTGATGATGTATGTCTATACCAAGCGTGGGATCCAGTCGACCATCAAGGACCTGACGGACCATGAGATCGGCTGGCAGAACGACAGCGTGCCGATCCTGGCCGCCGGCGTTCATCAGAATACGACAGCGGCGATGACGACGAAGGCGCAGGATGCGGTGCGCGTCAGGAAAGACTCCGGGCTCGGGGCCCAGTATGATTTTGCGAGCGCTTCGAGATCGACCGGGGAAAGCAACGTGACGTTCAACGAGCTTTAGGGATGGCTGCGATGAGAGACAGACGGCATTTTATTTTATGTTTTTCCGGAGATCCGCTGGGCGCCCGGCGCGGCCAGACCGTTATCGAGACGGCTGTTTTGGTGACCATCATCATTTTTGCTTTTATCGCGATGCAGGTGTACCTGAAGCGCGGGATCCAGGGCCGCCTGAGAGGGACGATTGACGGCATCGGCGAACAATATGATCCCGACCAGACGACGTCGGATTACAACCTGGTCCACGAGAGCGACGTGACGACGACCAGCGAGTCCAGCGAAGAGATGTATGTCGATCCGATGTCGTATTCGGGCCAGTACCAGAACAGGCTCATCACGATGGTGCACGTCGAGACGCACTACGATAATTCGTTCAAGAACGGCTTTGAATATGTGGGGGCGCCGTAATAAAGATAGCGTCGAAGAGTCAAAGTATCAGAGTGTCAAAGATGAGATGGCAGAGGGCAGAAAACTGAAGGCAGCCATGAAGAGCATGCGGGCATCGGAAAATCGGGGGATCGGGATTTGGGGATCGGGGAACCGGGAATCCGGGCGAAGATCTTGCCGGACCCCTCATGCTTTCAAGAAGGGGCAGGCCCTTCTGGAACTCGCGGTCTTCAGCACGATCTTTTTGACGATCCTGACGGCGATCGTGGCCTATGGCCTGCGTTACAGCTATAACCAGAGGGCGCAGATGCTGGCGTTCCGCCGTGCCATGAAGATCGCCTCGGACAGGAATTACGGCTCAGGCAGTTATATGCTGATCCAGGACCGTCATATCCCGGATCCGGCGGAGACCTTTGGCATCGGTTCGACTGCGCCGTTCGTCGGCGTCGCGTCCGTGACCAGGGATCCTGAGATGGATGCACAGGCTGCGGATGCCTCGTCTTTGCCGGCGACGGTGATCGACATGGAGACGACGGGCGTGGACGGCGCCATGGAGCCTTTGGCCCGCATCGTCGCCAAAAATGCCGGCTTCAGGCGCGAGACAGGCGTTTCCGAGGAGATGCTGAAAAAATACGAGCTGATATACAGCGATGTCGTGGATGAAGAGGGCGGCAACGTCCGCATCATCGATTCGTGCGTCGGCGAAATGATCAATTTCGATTCCTGTTATTCGCAGGCCGTCAAGATCGTGGACGTGGACACCTGTTACAACTATTGCCTGATCACCGTGACACAGGATGAAGACACGAATTGCTCGACGATTTGCAATCAGGCCATGAATCCGCCCAATCAGAACAATACGAGCTATAACTCTGCGGTGGGCGGGGCGTGGTATGCGGCGAACTGGCGCGTTGAGGACGGCAAGTATGTCTTCCCCGTCTTGAATGAGATCAGTTCGCGCGTCAGCGAACATGCCAAATCTATGGGCATACAGCAGGATACCGTGACGCACAGCAAGCGTTCCACGAAGATCCGTAAGATCGAGACGACGTCGAACCTTGTGACCGATGAAAACGCGACGTGGGAGGATAACAACGTCAGGCAGTTTGTAACGATGAATGCGTTGCAGCCGAACGGCTACCAGGTGACGCATGACAATCCGATGGATTACGCGGACGACGTCGATAGCCAGGAGATCAACAGCCGCTCCACGGGTACGATCCGCCAGACGATGACGACGCCGAAATGAGCGCAGATGACGCAGATAACAGAGAACACAGAAGAGAAAACAGTCATGAGGAAAATGTGGAGATCAGGGGGCTGGAGGATGAGCGAAGCAGGGCAGTCGACGCTGGAGATGACGGCGGCGCTGGTCGTTCTGATGATCCTGCTTGTGGGCGCCGCGAGGATATTTGTGTGGCTCAACGAACGCATGGCCTGGAGGCAAACGGAATACGAAAATACACGCGTGACTGCTGGGAGCACCGCGTTTACCAGTTATGTGGATCTAAACAATGCGGAACACACAAGGGGGGTTGAGATCAATGAGTCGTCTAATCCGCCGCTTAACATCTTTAAATAACCTGGCGCCTCTGGGGAACAAACGGGGGCAGATCGCCACCTTGTTGATCCTGGCGACTGTGGTTCTGCTCATGTTTGCCATGGTGACGCTGAATCTCGGGAACGTGGCCATTAATTCCACGGGCGTCTCAAACGCCGCTGATTCGGGCGGCCTCTATCTGGCGTCCCAGCTGGCCACGAAGTCGCGTCAGCTTTATGAATCTCTCGGAAATACGACGGAAAAATGCCAGAAGACCGGCTGGGCGAGTTTCGTTCTGGCGATCGTTATCGCCATTATCGCCATCGTCGCGGTTGTGATCACGTGCGGCGCGGCTGCCCCGGGTCTTACCGGCCTTGCAGCGGTTGCCTCGCAGGTGGCAAGTGTCGGCACGACGACGTTGGTGGCCGCAGGAGCCATCGGCGGCGCTGTCGGGGGCGCCATTGGAGGCGCCATTGCCGGAACAGGAGTTTTGCAGGGGGCGTTGACAGGCGCGGCTGTGGGCGCGGCCCTCGGGTTTGCCGCGGCCGGCGCCGCAGGGGCTTTAGGCGGGGCAACATCGAGTTCGGGCCTTGGCGCGACGGCTACTAGCGGAAGCGTTGCAGGAGAGGGCGGTGCTGTGATGACAGGCCAGGGTATTGCGACAGCGTCCGGGACCATGGCTTTTGAAGCAGGGGCGGCCCTGCCGGCAGGTTCTCAGCTTTTGGCCGGCTCCATTCTTATTCCTTCTACCGCCGGCCTGGGCACTTTGGCCTTGGGCGCGCTTTCCCTTGCCGCAGCCGGATATAACCAATCGGTACAACAGAGCATGCCGGGGGCCGTGGCTGAACAATTCACGAAAATGCTCAACAAGATGTCCGAGCCGAACAGGATCCGCGAGTCTGTCTTTATGCAGGCCCTCGAGCTGGTTGTGGACGACCCGACCAAGTCTTATGATTCGCCGGATTCCAACCTGAACGGCGACACGCTGGAATACGTGCCTGATTTCCAGATATGGCTTTTCAACAGATTCAGGATCATCAACAGCGTGACCGATTTGATCGATCCGGAACCCGTTGTTTACGATTTCCTTAATAACTATGCCTGGCAGTTCGAAAATGTCTGCAAGCTGGCCAACGAAGGCGGAATTTATTGGCAGTATGTGACGGGCACGGTCTACGCCGAGGATGTGCCGGGTCCCCTGGAACGCGCGGATTACAAATGGGTCTTGACCCCAGATCCGACGCCGGAAGACCCGGGCAACATGAAATATGTCGCCGCGGCGGGCCGCGACGGGCATGTGGTCGAGCTCTTGCGCGCCTTGCGCAATGCCGGCTACAGCGTACCCTTCTGGAATCCGGGTCCCGACCCCGCGGCCATGAATGAATGGGGCAATCAGTGCAACGGCGACGTCTGCATCGACCCGCCGATCTCCCTGGGATATGACGAACTCGACGACATGGCCGATAACCTGATGGAGATGGGCGATTTCATCGGGGCCCTGAGGTCGATGCCGCAGAACGATACGATCGAAGCCTGGAGGGGATGGGCCTTTTTCTTCTATGACGAATATGATACCACTAATCCGGCGACATATCTGATGAGAAGTGCGAAATATGAAGAGGAATTGGGGCAATGGATCACGGCGATCGAGAGCATCAGGACGACCCTGCCGGCCTGCCTTTTCGGAGGTCCGTCGGGAGATACGGTCCTGAATCCTCCCTGTCAGTTCGGCGCCGGCGGCAGCGTCGATAGCGACATCGATGACGAATTCTATAATGCTTTTTATGACCTGGGCGGCATGCAGTATGAGATGAACTCGTTCCACGGCGCCATCCAGGGATTTTTCAGCGCCCTCTTCCCTGATGTCGAAGAGGAAGCGTATGACCAGACCTGTGTTCCTCCGGACGAGCTGAATCCCGCGGGAAAACCCTGCGGCGGCAAAAATCCGGTGCGGTATGAATGGAAGGATTCGCGCGGCGACCACGAGGTAACGGTCAAGGCGGTGTTCAATGTGCCGCGACTCAGGACTTACAAGACAGGCAACTGGTTCAGCGGCAAGGTCTGCGTGCAGCTGCTTTACGGCGCCGAGAATACGCAGGTGATCGTATCGCGCTGGGACAGCTCGAAAGGCATGGGGGCGCTCGGGACATGGAACCCGTTCGGCGGCCGCGTGACAAAGGCCGCGCGCGCTTATTATAGCTACAACAAAGAAGTGAGATTGGTGAATTAATCCAACACGAGGTGCTGTTTATGATAAGGACTGCGGCGAAGCTAATGATAATGGGGGTGGCGGCCATCCTGGTGCTGACCGGATGCGCCAGGCAGGATGATGTGACTTTTGCGCGCCAGGTCGTCACGGACATGACGAGAGGGCGTTATGCCGTGCGCAAGCTGATCGATTGGCCGAACTTTGTGGCTTTTGAAAAAAGCGTCGGCAGTGAATACAATGCGCTGCCGAATGCCGAAGAGAAACAGAACTATGAACGGTCGTTCATCGACAGCTTCAAAAAGGGGTTCCGGGAGCAGAAGGGGAGCATGAAGGCGTTCACCGGCTGGAGGCTGTTCAGCCGCAAAGACCCGGACCTCAGGATCGTGGCTGCAGACCTGGCCGGCGGCAAAATCATCTTTTTTGTTGCCGTCAAGTCCGAACGGGGCAAGCGCAAGATCGTAGAATTGAAACTGATGCAAGTGCTGGATGCGGAGAAGTTCAAGGCCTATGAAGAGGAGATGAAGAAATGAGCGGGGTCTTCGCGATTTTTAACGACAGAAGGAACAGGGCCGGGATGGGGATCCTGGAGTACGCCCTGTTGATCTCGGCCCTGCTGGCCGCCCTTTTGTCGTTGCAGGTGTATCTGAGGCGGGCGATCTCGTATAAATGGCGCGATGCGGCGGATTCTCTCGGGTTGGGCCGTCAGTATGAAACGGACGGCAGCAAGGCCACAGCCGTTGTGAGGTATTAATTATGATCATGAAAGGGTTGATCTTCATAGCGCTGTTTGCGTCGGTGACGCTCCTGGGATATCAACTCGTCCCCGTGGCCTGGGACAAGTTTTATACTTGGCGCGTTCACGGTGTCGAGGTGCAGAGGGTGCGTCTCAAAGAGATGTTCCTGGACATGGACCCGCAGAAGCTCTTTTTGCTCAATGTGATTTCGCCGACGATCTTCTGCGTCGTCGGCCTGGCGGTTTTTAAGAGCCTCACGGGTGCCCTCATCGGCTTGGCGGTCGGTTTTGCGATACCGGCGTTGATCGTCAAGAACCTGATCTTTGCCAGAAAGACCAGGTTTGCCGTCCAGATCACCGACGGCTTGATGATCCTCTCGAGCTGCTTGAAGGGCGGCTTGAGCCTGTTGCAGTCCATCGAAGCGCTCGTGGAGGAACTTCCGGCCCCCATCAGCCAGGAGTTCGGGCTGATCTTGAGAGAGAACAAGATGGGTATTCCGCTGGAAGAGTCTTTTGAGAATTTAAATAAGAGGATGCCGTCCGAAGAGTTGAACCTGTTGACGACGGCGATCCTGGTTGCGCGCGAGACCGGCGGCGACATCACGCTTTTGTTCGGCCGCCTGATCGACACGATCCGCGCGAAGTCCAAGCTGGGCGAGAACATCAGGACCTTGAGCATGCAGGGAAAGATCCAGGGCATCGTCATGTCGATGCTGCCGATCGCGTTTGCGATCCTGGTCGTCTCGTTCAACCCGAATTATTTCGACATCATGCTGTCGAGCCCCGTGGGCCGGGGCCTGATGGTGTATGCGGTGATTTCCGAGTGCGTCGGGATGTACATGATCCGGATATTTTCCCGGATCAACTTTTAGAGGTCGCCATGGTTGTTTATTTATCACAAATATTCTTGTTCGCGGGGATCTTCCTGATCTTCATGAATTTCTTTTTGTGGTTCTTTGCGGCCCATGAGCTCAGGAAGGTCATCAAGAGACGTTTGCGTTACGAGGTCAACCCGACCGACAGGAAGTCCATTTTTGTGCGGGTCTTTGACTTGTTCGCGCCGCTGAACTACTTTGTCGTGCGCCGGCTGGTCAAGCGCGAGAACCTGGAAAACAAACTTTTCGGCGCGCGCGTGGGCATGACGCCCGAGCAGTTCTTCGGCGCCAAGGAATTTATGGCGATCTTCGCGTTGTTGCTGGCGATCGGGTTTTTGCCGGCCGAAGACGTCGTCAAGGTCGTGGTCGCCGGCATCGCTGGCTTCTTCCTGCCGGATCTGTGGCTGGACATGAAGCTCAAACAGCGCCGCTCCGCCGTCGTGCGCACGTTGCCGGATACGGTGGACCTCTTGAGTTTGTGCGTGGACGCCGGACTCGATTTTATCGCGGCCTCGCGCTGGATCGTTGAAAAGTCAAGGTCGACCGCGTTCATCGAAGAATTGTCGCTCATGCTTCACGAGATCAAAGTCGGCAAGCCGCGCCGCGAAGCGCTCAAAGACCTGTCGCGCCGGATCAATGCGCCGGACGTCACGGCGTTCGCGCGCACGCTGATCCAGGCCGATAGGATGGGCACGCCGATTGCCGAAGCCTTGGCGATCCTCTCCGAGGACGTGCGCGAGAGGTTTTTCAGGCGCGCCGAACGCACGGCCCTGCAGGCGCCGATGAAGATGCTGATCCCGCTGATCTTCTTCATCCTGCCTGTGGTCGGCGTGATCGTGGGCGGGCCTATTGCGATTCAGTTCATGAACGGAAGCCTCCTGGGAGGCATGGGTGCGGGGGTCAAATAATATGTTGAACCGCCATGAGATCCTGAAGACCGGTTGGCAGGCGCTGAGAAACGGAAGGCTCGGCATCGCCGACTTTTGCCTTGTGGTCCTTGGGATCGAGGCGGGATTAAAAAAATTGATTGAACCGTGTTCTGTGGCGGGACACGATTCGATACCGAGCCGGATCCGCACGGCAGATACACGCGGAAATCTTCGAGGAAAGGAGGACGTAGGTTTAGGCGACCTAAAAACCGAACGTAATATGTGCTGAATGTACGCAATAAGCTTTGGGTGAAGGCCATTGCGTGGTTGATAGTCCTCACCTTCCTGCCTGAGCAGGTGGCGTGGGCTGTTGACTATAATCTGCGCGGCGCGCTGCATGGGGCAGTAGCTCCTCTTGTGAGCGCGGCAACCGTTGCAACGGACGGGTCTGTCCTCCAGAAGACCCAGAAGGATGAAGCCTTTGACCGGGCCATAGCGGATGCCATCGTTTCTTCGTTGCAGCCGTTGATCGGCAAGCCCGCCACGGACATCCGGCTCTCCCGTCAGGTCTCTGTTCATAGGAATTATCCTCTTAATCTTACGCAGAATAAGATTGATGAATTACATGCCTGGATGATGGATTCAGGCCGGAATCTCGTGACCTGCGGCGCCTACGCCCTCTCAGGCTTCCTCGAAGCCATGGGGCAGAAAATATCGCCTTATCAGATGGCCCAGAGCGCCCTCCTTATAGATATTCTTTCTGATTCTTTAGATATCTATACCTATAACCAGGCCAAGAAGCTTGAGAATTCCCTGTACGCCCTTTCTCAGACGGCCCTGCTTTATGGGTATGAACTTAAACCCTTCTACTGGAAAGACTTTTACTCCAATACTAAAAATATTGCAAAAGCCTTAAATAAGTTAATACCCTATATTGCGTTCGTGGATGACGACCACATGGTCCTTGTTAAAGGACTTTCTAAAGGTTCTGTGGTAATCGAAGATAATGGCAAGAAAAATATTTGGACCCTTGCCGAATTTGAGCGCCGTTTCTCCAAATACGGCCTGGCGCTCTCCAGCCGCATCCCGCAGGGTTATGATATCGAGATCCTTGAAGAGGCTGTGGCCAAGGCAGTCCAGGGCGCCTCGAGAAAACACTATGACGAGATCACGACCATTGACGATCTTTGGAAGACGAGCGAAAGCGATGTGTGGCTGAGCGCCTTGACGTTGGCTGGAACGTTCGTTCTTGGAGGTTTGGGCGGATTCTCCGGCTTGGGCCAGGCGGCGCAGACGGGACAGATGGCATGGAGCACGAGCGCGGCGACCCAGGCCATGTTGACAGGCCTTGCGGCTTCCCAGATCAGCAGCGCGGCGACCAACATCGCAGCAACACAGTTTGGCTTCAGTTCTGCCGCAGCGCAGATCTTTGGCGCCATGGCCGGCGGCGCGGCCGGCGGAGGTTTTTCGCAGTCATTCGGCGGGGCTGCGGGCGGCTATTGGAAACCGTCAGACATGGGCGGCAACGCCTTCAGCAATTACCTGAGCCAGCACGCGACCCTCGGCGCCATGACGACAGGCGCGATCCAGGGCGCATTCACAGGAACGGCCCAGGTGTTTGCCGAAAAATCCATCGGGAGCGACAGCATTGCGGCAAAACTCCTCTACGGTCTCGGTTCATCGGTCGTCGGGTATGTGGGCGCCGAATATACGCTGAACCAGTTGGGATACAATTCCGTCTACCAGTTGAGCGAGGAAGATTTTAAGGCGCACACCAACGGCAACGGGACCTTCGACCAGAAGACGGGGAGCTATCGCGTGTACGCCAGCGATTATAAGGAAGGTTCCAGCAAGTGGTGGAATTTCCTGGGCAACACGGCCCTGGCTGTCAAAGACATCGGGTTCCAGCGCTACACGCTCTCCAATCTCATCGGCACCGCATTGGAACAGATCATTGGAGAGGATGATTTCGGATATTCCAGGATCCTCGGCCAGACCGCAGGCTCCCTCGTTGCGGGCAAGATATACGGCGGATCGCAGTCATATGTGCTGGATGCCATTTTGAGCGGCGCTTCTTCCGCTCTCTTGGCGACGATGGGCGGCAAGTTCGACAAGGAGACAGGCAAGAACTCTTGGGGCATGACGGCGACGCAGATGGCCCTCTTTAATTTCGGAATGACGTCCATGATCAAGGCGGGCTACGACGCTTTTAGCGCCAAAGGCGAAGGCCAGAGCTTCAGTAACGTGTTTACGCAGAGCCTGCTCGGGAGCACCAAGGACCTTGCCGACAACCTCTTCTTCTTCGGCAAGACCTCGCCATTCTACAGCCCCGAAACCATGAGCTCTTTCCGGAGCTGGCAGTACACGGAGAAGCTCCTCGATTTCGCGGGCGTCTCTAAATTCTATGCCAATGCCAACCAGATCATGAAAGACAACGATATGTCGTGGGAGGAAGTCGTTGACAATGGGTATGTCGATAAGATCACGCGTCCGTTCGGCAATGCGTTTGTCGGCTACGTGAGTTCCACCCTCCACTATACGGCCGCGGACAACCTGGCCTACGTCATGAACAGGGGCATCAATGCGATTTACGACAAGCTGACGGAGGTCAAGATCAAGACGCTGCCGGCGGGTAAGGATCCCGTGCAGGTCATCTTGAAGCTGCAGACGGACACGGCGGCCCTGGATGCGGCCTTGCAGGCGGCCCGTGACGGAGAATCAACGTCTATGGAAAACCTCCTCAGTCTGACGGCGGGCCAGACAGCCGTCATGGAGATCACCCGGGGCGGCAAGACGCAGGTCCTGCAATACGATCCCGCCAACCCGCTCGCCGCGATCGACGCGTCTCTAATCATCGGGGCCGACAGGGCGGACATCAAGATCGTATTGCCCGGCATGAGCGTGGACCAGCAGGCCGTGATCGACAACAGGGCTGTCTTTGATCAAGAAAAACTGGCCAGTGGCATTACGGATCCTGGCATGAAGGCCTTGTATCAGTCATTCATCGGTTCCTGGAGAACAGGCGAAGGCAATACCCAGATAGAGATGACATCCGCCGATAAACAAGGAGTTTTTGCCAAATTTCTCGGATTGGGGACATCTAAGGGCATTGGATATGTGTCGCCTCAGAACGGCGCAAATTCGCTTGTTGGGTTCGATGCATCGGGCGACGTGACGGCTGCGCGCTCTTGGAGCTATAGGGAAGGGAAGGGATTCTTTGCTTGGCTCCTCGGGCGCACAGGCTCAAGCGGCTATCAGACCACGCAGAACTACGGCGGGGTCAATGGTGTCGTCACCCCCGACAGATATTACGATGTCCGCGAGTTCAACGTTGTCAACGGCAACCGCCGCAACGAAGTCATCTATAAAGGATTTACAGGGACATATACGAGCACCGTCAACGTCGGTGCCAAGCCGGAAGCGATCACGCGCTCCGCATACATCATGGGCGCGTTCGTTCCCAATCGCCTTCTGACAGGCAACAAGGAGGACATAGGATACAGCGTTACCGGCCTGGTTACAGGTGCTTCGCGTTACGCCGACCCCAAGAATGTGATCCAGAATCCGGCGGTCCTTATGCCGACGCTCGGTTCGGCGGCGTCAACGACAGAACCCGGCGAAACCAAGGGTTTTGAAAAAGCCACGTTCGGCTCGACCTACGCCGAGATCAAAAACATTACGGAGGCAGGGACTTCTTACAGTGTCCTGCAGGGTAATGATAAGGCCAAGGCGGAGACGATCACCATTAATCCTGACCTCATGCAATTGCAACTCAACCGGGCAAGCGACCAGGTGGTGATTGCGCAAGGCACGCCTCGCCTGCCTTATGGATCGGTATTGAGGATCTCCGCGTGGACAGACCCGGGTGTCATCAACGGCGAGAAAGAAAAGATGTACAAGAACGTCTCGCTTGTCTTCGGCAATCCGTTTAAGCAGCAGGTGAACGGCAAGGCCCTTTTGGATAACGTTATTAATTTCTACAGCCTGCCCGGAGCCGGCAACGGCTGGAGATGGGACCGTACGTTCAAGCATATCCTCGAGAAGGCCGGCGTGGATCAGCCTGTTGCGCCGAAACCTGTTGAGACCATTGAAAAGAAATTGGAAACACTGCGCATTGAATCGCCGGCCGTTGCCGAAACAAAGATCAAGGAAGTCTTCGGCGCCGACGCCAAGGTTGTCTTGATCACGCCGCAGGACAGCGGGATCGATCCGGACCTCGCCAAAGGGCACTTAGCCTACAACATCAACGGGGAAATATATAATCTTATCGATAATCAGTTGGTTCCTGTTACCAAATCTCCGTCGGATACGACGGCAAATATGCCTGTCAAGCCTGAGCTGGTGACATTGCCGAGCGGCGAACCGCTCCCCGTATCCCAGACCCCGGAGACTGTGACGGCGGGCACCGACGTTGCGAAGACCGCAGAAAATCCGGGCCGCGTCGCCGGCGGGCAGGCCACCGTGTGGGCGAAGCTGAGCGAAGAATTGACCGGTATCAACAGCTGGGTCGTGCGCGGCGGCGAAGCGGATGCGACGCGCAGCTTCCTGGCGAGCAGCGCGGCAGGCCAGGTTTACACGGCGCCTGTCGACAAAATATGGGCCGACGATAAAGGGCGCTGGGGCGTTGTGGCGCACGTCATGGACAGGAAACAGGGCATCATCCATGGCGCCGAACTGTTGGATAAGACATACCTGCCTCAAAGCTTCCCGTCGGGCCAGGGGAAGAGCGAGCCGCAAAAGGACGCCATCAGGTTTGCGGACGATGCCTACAAATTGATGGTGGCCTCGAACAGCGAATTCCGGCAGGAAGGCCTGGTTAAGTTCACAACGGGAACAGAGCTGCCGTTGTTCATCGGCCGCGATAACGAAGGCAAGCTCATTGTCAATTCCCTGGCGGGGGTGTCGGGCACGACGCTGATAGCAGGGCCTGATACGACCATCGGAACAGCGTTGATCAGGAGCGGCAATGCGGATGCGAGATTTGTTTCAAGGATCGTCACGGACCGCGCCACCGGCGAGACATCGCAGAATTTCAACGGCACCACCAACGGCCTGGAGGTCGTGCGCAGTCTCATCGGCAAGGGGTCGAGGGTGACGCAGCCGGATGTCGTGCGCGGGATCAATGGCGATACCGTGACGCGGGTGATGAGCATTTCGAAGTTGGACAGCGTGTTGACGGCGCAGGCCCAGGGTGACGCCTTCAAGTCTTGGGCCAGCCATTTCGATATCGCCGCGATCCAGAAATTGACAGCGACCCACAAGGCCGGCGGGACGGAGCTCACAGAGACGAAGTCCGTGCCTATGGCAGGCCGCCTGGCGGTCATGAATGTGACGGTCAACGGCAAGTCGTCCCAGCAGCTGGTCGTGCCGTTCTCCGAGACGTGGTGGATCCATCCGTCCAATGTCGCCGGAGACGGCTCAAAGAGCAGCACAACCCTTGCCGTGGAAAAGGGTGCCGTCGATCTTATTTCTTCCGTCTTGTTCGACGGAGGGCTTGTCATCAAATCGACGCAGGGAAAGACGCCTGTTCCGCTGACGATCAACATCGCGCAGCAAGGATACGGCCAGTATGCCATCGGCGGTTTCGACACCTCCTTGTTGAGCGCCGAGAACGCGACGCACACGATCGGCGCGACGTTTACGTACGGCAAGAACGCAGAGAATGAGAAGGTCCTCGATGATTCGCAGATGGTGCCTTTCGGCAGAGGGTTCAGGGTCGGCTCTGCCTCCGCCGGCCAGTCCGTCACGGTGACATTCAAGAACAATATGCCGTGGGGTATGGACGTCAACGGGCCGGGAGCCGTTGTCCGTGATATGGGCCGGCTGAATATTTCTTTGGGTACGCTTTATAATGCCAAGGCCGGTGAAGTGGAGACGGCCAAGACGATAGAAAGGGCCCAGGCCCACCTGACCGACGTTAAGGTCTTGTATCTATTGAAGGAAGCAGGGGCGCAGACGGCCGGCCAGGGGTGGCTGCCTGATTATACAAGGAGCCAGGCCAGAGGCACCATTGAGTCATGGTACGGGACAGAAAAACGGGAGGATGCCACGAACGTTCTTACGTCCCGCGTCCTGGGATTGGACGGCATCGTTCAGGTCAATAAATATGCGAACAACAAGAATGAGAGGAATGTGATACCTGCCTTGATCGCCGAAGGGCAGGGCGATAAAGGCGGCATCTATTGGAGCCGCAGCGGGGGCGCTCCGTCGGAACCGACCGCCGCGATCAAAGCCGGCAAACAACCTTACAACTCGTTCCTCGTTCTCGACCCCGGCGATACGAAAGTTGTCACTTCGATGGCCGATCCCTCAAAAGGCATCATCGTCTCCCGCGGGCTCTTCCGTCTCGAACTGAACCAGAACGAACAAGGTGATTTTATAGGATTTGGCCACCAGGCGCTGACAGCGGATAATGCGCAGCACACTTTGAAGCTGAGCAACGGCACGACATATACCTATGTTCCAGGGGTCCGCAACGAAGAGAACCCTGAGGCGTCAAAGCCGGCGCAGCTGCTCACCAGCGGCATGATCCCCTTGTCCGATAAGATAAAAGTCGGCGCCAGGGCGGATCAGGAAGACGCCGTTATTATTTTTGATCATAATGAGTCGCAATATGGTTTCAGGGCCAAAACGCCGGCAGCCATTGTTTATGACATGGGCGAGTCCATGCGTCTTTATATGACGCCCTTGTGGAACGAGAAAACCAAGACTTACGGTCCCGGCAAAGGGCCTGTCTATGGCGTGATGGACTTGAAGGATGTCGCCTTGTTGATCAAGACGGACGGCCTTAATAAAGAGGGGCATAATGATTGGCTGGTGGATTATAAGCACAGCCAGGCGAGCGGAACCGTCAAGACGTGGGTGCACCAGATGAGCGAGCCCTCTGATCCGGGGAAGATCGCGCATGCGACCGTGTTAGGGTTCGGCGAAATGACACAGGTCCAAGGCAAAGAGTCCGTGAATATTCCGGCCATCAGCGCTGTGGGCGCGACATTTGCTTTAAGGAATTTCGGGGATGGTTCCGGCGACGCCGGTTCATACAGCCGGGTTGCCAAGGGTGCTGTTGATGTGGAAACGAGGGTTATCCAGGCCGGCAGTATGGGCATGATTTCCGAGGGAAAACTTCTGTTTGAGCTCCAGATGGACAAGCAAGGGGCCATTATCGGCTTCAACAACCAGGCCCTTTTTGCCGACAATGCTCGCCACACGATTGGAGGGGGCTACAAGTTCACGGCGGGCAACGGCGTCGATGTGCCGGATACCCTGGATGACAGCAACATGGTTGCGTTCGGAAAAGATTTCAGGGTCGGGGCCAAGTCGGACAAGACTCCGGCTGTGGTCGTTTTTGATCACGCCGCAATGTGGGGAGTGAAGACGGAAACGCCGGCGGCTGTCTCCTATCATATGAATAATACGACCATTTCTCTGGATCCTTCTTCGAGCATCGCAGGCGTCCGCGGCACCGCCCATCTGCGCGACATCAAGGTTTTGTATACTTCCAACGGCCCAGGCGCAAAAGATACCTTTGCCCAGATCCGCACCCCTGATTTCAGCAGCAGCCAGGTGAGGGGTGAAGTCGTCACATCTACCAACGGAAAGAAAGCCCAATTCAATATCATGGGGTTCGGCGAGTTGACCTCAGGGAACGGCGGCGAGGTCCCCGCCCTGAAAGGTTACGGCGACATCATCTGGGCAAGGAATTTCTCGGGCGGCGGCAAGGGCGGCAATAATTATCTGAGCATCACGCGTGGCACCGTCGACGTCTCAAGCGAGAGCCTTTCTGCCGGCAGTCGCGTCATTAAATCGCATGGGCACATCCTCACGGAACTTCAGACCAACGACAAGGGCATCTTTTCCTCTTTCGGCACGCAGGCCATGACAGCCGACGGCGCCATTCATCGGACCCCGACCGATACAAGGCGCGCGCCCATGCTCTTGAAGGATATGTTTGTTTACGGCACAGACTTAAAATTCGACCACACTAAACCGCTTGGGGTTTCGGCACTGCAAGGGCACAATATTCGCGCCGTCACAAGCGCGTCTACAAGCCTGGGGGATGGAAGGAAGCTCACTCCCTTGACCGCTTATCAGGTGACGTTCAACGACGAAAGCGGCCAGATGTCCATTGCTGCCGGAGCGAGATTCAAGGATCAGAGCGGCAATGTTTTTAAAACCACAGAGCAGGGCGTTGAGCTCGTCTCCGGTCCAATGAAAGATGCTAATGATGCCCTGAGAGAACGTAATCGTCAGCAGGCGGCGGCACAGACTGCGGCGGTGAGCCAGAAAAGAGAAGGCCTGGAAAGAAAACTCAAGGAAGCAGGGGATGATCTGCGGCGAGCCAATGACCGGTATAAGAGGGAAATGGGCAAGACCGACTGGTTCTGGCTCCGTGTGAACAATTCCAAGGAAGAGGGCCTGCTGAAATCCGCACAAGACAGATATAAGTCCGCGATGCGGGAATATGCCACATTCTTGAGGGATAATGACTGGAACGCCTTGGATCGTCTTGCCAATCCCGGGCCTTCCTACGACGAACGCTATGATGGCAAAGGCGCAGATCATTACAGGACGCGTTTCGGCCTGGAGACTGAAGTCGCCAACGATGTGATCAAAACCACGAAGGGCCGGCTTGGGGTTATGGAAGCCGTGCGCCGCGTGCAGGAGGAATACAATAGGGCCGTCGCAGACTTGAATTATTTCGCCGAATCGAAAAACAAACTGACGGCTTCCGGAGGGACGCGGCTTATTAATACTACCGGTCAGCTCTGGGATACGCCTTTGCATTTTAAGGAAGAAATGGACGAAGGTATTTCCATGTGGAGGGATGCTTTTGAGTCAAACGCGAAGGGCCGCATGCAGAATATTGCTCATCTGGAGGCCTTGTTGAAGCAGGAAGGCAAGACTCTTTCTCAGACGCAAGTGCAGCAGATACAGACATTAATAGGTGAAGCCAAGGGGCTCTATGACAGGGTCGGTTCCGGCAACGACAAACAGGTGGAGGCGATCCTTGAGACCAACGGCGTCAGGGTCTGGCTGAACAAGCACACGAAGTTCGGCTATGACTATAATCCTGATTGGGGCCCTCAAGGGATCGTCAAGGGCGCAGGCGCTGTGGTGGGATATGCCTTTAATGATGTCGTTTGGCCGGTGATCTTCGGAACGTATTCGGCGGCCAAGGGCGGTGTCATCGATCTGGCTGGGACGGTTGCGGGCAATAAGGGCTGGAAACAGGCTGCCGATGATAGCTATGCCGGTTCCATCATGATCTGGGCCAATAGCTTTGTTGGAGACTCGATGCAACTTGTTTCAGGCGATCAAGCCGCGGTCACGTGGGTCGAGAAAGCCATAGAGTTGAGCAAGCCGGGAACGCTGAGGGTCAACAAGACGGGCGCGGACTGGAGAGATTGGGAATTTGTCGGGATCCAAGACGGTGTCGAAGTTTCCTTCAGGGGGAGCGAGGTTACTGCGTTTGCCGGGATAAAGATGGCCAAGGAAGTGGGCAAGGCGCAATGGGAAAGAGGCGACAAGCTCAGCGGCGGTTTTAATGTCGCCGGCGCATATGCGGCTCAGACGTTAAAAGCCATTGATGAGTTGTTGATGTCGGGCAAGGTTGCCGGCGTGAATGTCGGCCGTACGGCGGTTGTAGGCGTCAGCTTGACCGTTCCTACCGTCGATGTTATCAAATATAAATTGACGGGTGAATATCTTTCCGATAGTGAGGGGACAACCCTTGCTATTTCGTTCCTCTTGCCGGCTGCCGGCGCCAAACTGGCTGCTAGCGGACAAGCGGCCCTGTCGACCGTCACTGCTGTTGAGGGTAGTGTTTGGACAGCGCGAGCACTGACCGTGGCCAATGCGGCCCTCAAGATTCCCCAGGCCGCGAATGTCGTCAATCTGGCCAATTTCGGCCTGGCGAGCGGTCACTTGACGACGACGATGACGACAGGCAGTCCTATGGACTTGACCCAGAGCATGGGGAATGTCTTGACGACCTACGGCCTTGTCGGAGCTTTCCAGACCATCGGAACCGCCGTCAGAGGCACTTACGCCGTTCAGAATGCCTCCCGCGCCACGACATATCTTATTGCAGGCAAGGCAGCGGCCGGGGCAGGATTGAGCGTCGGCACAGGGATCTATCGCAGCGAGATCAGCTCTATTCCGCAGGCCGGCTGGTATGCATTTACAGGAGCCGTGGGCGGCGCAGCCAGCTACCGCGTTAACAATCCTATCGCTTTTGCCGCGACCTCGGGCCTCATTGCCAGCGCGATCCGCCAGCCTTTCAAATCAAATGTCGATTCCGTGGGCAGCGCTTTGTTGAACATCGGCAAAGACACCTTTGTGAGCGCGGGCATAGGGTTGTTGGCCAACAAGGCGCCTCAAATAGGTTCGTGGCTTAATGAGCAGTCGTTTGTGACAAGGCACGCTGTCATCCTTGGCAGCGGCGCGCTTTCCTTCGGTATCGCCAGAGATTACATCAATAGCCCGTCTTTGAATCCTCTGACTACTTTCAATACGCCCGGCCAGCTTCTTGTCAGCGGCGTCAAGGGCGCTTTCATAGGAGAATTGGTGGCTTATGGTGCCAAGCAATATACGTTAGGCGCGACAGGGCAGGTGGCATCCATACAAGCCAATACGGCTAAGTTTGCAGATCTGAATGCCTTGACGACAGAGATGTATAGCAGCGCGAAATCGTGGTGGCTCGTCAGCGGCGTCATGTCCGGGACCAAGCCTTTTGTGGACACCGCCCTGGCTACCGTCGAGCATGGCACCGATTGGGCGGTAGATAAGGTGTTGGGCAGTAATTTCAGCCAGGGTCAGGCTGTGTTCGGTTTCTATACGCCTGTCAGAAACGATAAGGGAGAGGTGACCGGCATCCAGCGTTCATGGCTGCGCGATATGGGCCAGGCGCCGCAAAGGATCGCTGATCCGTTGACAGGCGAAACCAAGACCGTCTATGAATCTTTCAGCTTCGGGAAATATTATGGAAGTCTTGATAACGGCGGGTTCTTGTATAGCCTGGCCAACTCTCCTCGTGAAGGTATGATGATCGGGCCCATTGTCAAGATCATGAGCAGGACGCCTGTGACGCCTGAAGAGACGTTGCTGGGCCGCGCCCCTGTGATCGGTTCTTCAGTCGCCAAGCTGGAAACAGGCTTTTTGAGAATGCAGGAAGGCTGGGCCAAAGAACTCGCCGGGACTTCTCTGAAAGATTTGATTGCCGCGGGAGATCTCTCCGGCGCCTTCACTGTTGCCAAGGCAGGGGCTTTGAGCTTTGGCGCCAAGGCTGTTTCCTTGGGCAAGGTCGGTTTCACCGTCGAGACGATCAACAGGACGATGCAGGGCGTCAATAGGCTCGGCGCCTACGTCGATGCGATGACGGGCGATCTGGATGCGACAACGCTCGCGCAGGTCGGCACGGATTCCTACGCCACAAGTCACTATCAAGGTTTCTCTGCCGCTGATATGCAGATCCTGCCATGGGCGGCTCTCTTTACGATGAGAAGCGCGGCCCTTCCGGAGCACATCGCCAAGATGTATTACGATCAGGGTCAATTCGGCCTTGCGACGCAAAAATTTGCGGAATTGGCCGGCCGCAACCCGGCGGACGCCGAAGCGCAGTATAATCTCGGTTTGTCTCAACGCGCGGCAGGACAGAAAGATCTTGCCAGGGCATCATTTGAAAGGGCAGAGTCCTTGGCGAGGGAGGCGGGCAATATGGAGCTTGGCCGCTTGGCCTTCTCGCAACGCTTGGTGGGGATGGACCATGTTCAGGCAGAAGCGCTTTTAGGCGACACCATCAGGCAGACGAGCGCGGCCAGGAAAGAAGCGCTTGGCTCCGGAGACCTGCAGACTGCCAACTCCCTGAAAGCCGAACTGTCCTTCTTGGGCGAGACAAGGCTTGTTGTGCGCGGCCAGATGGAAGCAGCCAGGAACAATACGGAGCGCGCGGCGACCTTGTTCAGAGCAGCCTTGCGCTTGAATCCGGCTAATGTCGATGCGCAGCTCGGTTTGCGCAGCGTCGATCCGATCCAGCTTCTTGGTTTGCCTGATTCTGCTGATGCCGCCCAGGTCCAGACGGCTGTATCCCTGCGTCGCGACGGCCTGGAGAGGCAGATTGCCAACAGAATGACAGAAATCGAGAGATTAAGGAACAGGGTTGAAGAATTAAAGGCCCAGGGGAATACGACGGGCGCAGCGCAGTGGGAAGCCCAGATCAAGAGGCTCGAGGCAAGAAATGAATCCGCGCAGAGACATCTTTCGACATTGCCGCAGTTGGAACGCAGGGCCATGGAGCAGGTTACCCAGATCGCCAAGGGCGAATCCTCGACGACAAGCCCAACATCGGTTTCTGTGCCGATGCCAAAAGAAAGAACCAGGATTGAACGCGCCGTGGCCGAACAAAAGGACAGGGGTGTTGCCGCCGGCAAGCTTTCCGGTTTGGACGTTGTCCTTTTGGAAGGCACAAGAGAGGGCTACATCGTCGGCAAGCACAGGGCGTATGTGGACGTCGATTCCTCGACGATTTATGTGGCGAGCGAGTTCTGGAACCAGGCGCAGGGCGCTGCCAGGACCAGTGAGTTAGGCAGGGAATTAACGACGTTGAGGGTCGCCGCGCGTGACTATAGCCGCTTGATCCTGTCCGCCCAGGAAACCTCGG
This sequence comes from Candidatus Velamenicoccus archaeovorus, assembly GCF_004102945.1. GTDB lineage: Bacteria > Omnitrophota > Gorgyraeia > Velamenicoccales > Velamenicoccaceae > Velamenicoccus > Velamenicoccus archaeovorus. Next base: position 42,202 of record NZ_CP019384.1, read on the forward strand.
CAGTTCTCGAAGGTCGCCAGAGCGTGCGCCAGGCCGTTGAGGACCGTCTCTTGGACGCAGTTTCAACCCAGGGTAAGATCAAGGGTTTGTCTCCTATCCAAGTTTCTTTAAGGCTCAATGAAATGAGGCAGGGGGTCATGGCGTCTTACAGGCAGGCTGAGATCGTTTACAAGTTCGATAAAGCTTTAAGAAACGCCAAGACGCCTGCCGATCTGAGGGTCGCTATCCAGGAAGCTGGCGGCGGCGGAAAGACATTTGTCGACGTGACGCTCCTGCCTTCGCTGGTGGCCAAGAACAAGGCGTTCGGCGGCGTCACAGCCATGACGACATACGGCGATTCCCTTTCTCTGGAGTTGGCCAATCTGGCAAAAGCGGTTTATGGGGACCGCCTGGGTGAGATCCGCTATACCAACCGTTCTACGTCTCATTCCTTGAATGATTTTGGAAGCAAGATCGAAGTGCTTTCATTCGAATCGTTCACGAACCTCGTTCATGCCCAGAAGTACGCAGACAAGACGGGCGATGCCGCTGCTCCGCGGTTGGATATGCCGAGGATCAAGAATTCCATCTTCCTGATCGATGAAGCGCACACCATCGGCATGCTGCCCGGCATCAGGGAGGGCCAGGGTACAGAGGCCATCATTACGGGCAAGGCGCAGTATGAAAAGATGCGTAAAGAGATGACGAACTTGGAGCGCCAGACGAACATAAAGGGCCGTCAGGCGTGGCAAGAAGTCCAGAATTCCTCTGTTAATATCACGCCGGGCAACTATTATGAGACTCTCCGTTCGAGCTTCGGAGATGCGCCTTTAACCGGCGAGCAGACCCAGGCGCTAGACAAAGCAAAGCTCGCGGATGCTTATTTCCGCGTCAGGGAATATGAGATGTATCAGAAGGCGCAGCAGCGCGGAGAGATGTTGCAGACGAGCTTGTCGTCCAGAGGGGCCTTGAGTCAGATGACTCCGAAGATCGCAGAGGCGGTCAGCCAGGCCAAGCAAAGCGAGCCGTTGAGATATCAAAGCGCCAGCGATGCAGCGATCGCTCGCAGCATTCTTTTGGAGCGGCAGGGCGCGGCCCTGGGCAGGGAATTTGCCGATATCCTCGGCTCTAGCTTCTATCGGCAGAAATATGCGGATATGCTGACGGCGCGTGATGCAAAGAGTGCGGATATGGCGGCATCGGAACTCGGAAAAGTGGTCCTGGAAGGTGCGACCAGGGCCGCGCAATATTCCGGCAACGAATATTCCGTCACCAAATACAACATCGAGGTCTTGGCCGGCAGCGGCAAGGCAGATGGCAGGTTGCATTTGCCGATGGGCGAGATGCAGGCCTTGCAGATCAAATGGGACAAGCCGTTGACAAGGCCGCTGGGCGACACCATGGATGTGACGCAGTCCTTTGAGGCGTTAAAGGAGATCGGCGGCGGCCTGATGTTGTCTGCCACGTTGGCCAGCGGAACGATCGCCGAGAGGAAGCTTTCCGAGATCGGATACAAGACCCTTGAAAAAGGCGTCAAGCCCGTCTTGTCCGCGAATAAGCAGGAAGAGTTGGCCAAGAATGCGCCGGCGATGTATCGTCAGATGTATGATGAGATGCAGGGCGTCGGGTTTGACAAGGCCGGCCAGTTTGCGTTGTTCAGCGGGCATCGCCAGGTCAAGGAATTCAATCAATACCTGGAGAATGTTCATGGGGTGCAGAGAGTGCGCGGCCTGGCCGGCGAGGGACGCACCGTGACCGGACAGAACCTTGTGTTCGGCCCGACCATGCCGGATGCCGTGGAGGCCGCGCAGATCAGAGGTGTTGCTGACGTCAGCAGTCCCGTGCGCGTGATCACCGGTACGGTTGCCCAGGTCGGTACAGGCATAGATGTGGCGTGGGCCAACGGCGCTATCAATAAGAAGGCCCTCCACTTGGCTTATCCGGAAGACATTACGGAATCCGAAATGATCCAGGCCTTTAACCGCATCATGGGTAATAGAGGCATCGGCATGAATCCCGAAGTGTGGATCTATACCAATACCGAGAAACTGGATGCGACGCCCGGCTTCTCCGCCTATAAACCTAAAGAAGGATGGTCTGTCGACGCTTGGGATTCTCATCTGAATACCGTCCAGGCGACGAATGAGTTCTATAAGACACAGCTTTCCACAGTTTCTTATGAAAGACAGGCGCCTGCCTCCGAATATAAAGGCGAGGCCAATATCACACGCGGTTCTCCGAAGACGGTTGAGGAATTTGCAACACGGTTGGTTGATCGCGGCGTCATCAGCGCCGAACAAAAGACAGATTTCACGACATCGTTTACGACGCAAAACTCCTGCCTTGTCGGCCAGAATGGCACGCTTAGCGACGCAGGAAGAAGCATCGCCGGCCTTTCGCTCGTCGTTCTGGAAGGCACGCCTGTTCAGCAGCAGAGTTTCAATGTCGCCGTCAGCACCCTGAATCCTTCCAGCGGCATCAATGTGAATGTCTCGGCCGCTCCCGCTTCGCAGGCGCCGGTCCTGACGCCTATCCAGACGATTTCCGCTATCCAGCAGTTGTCTTCACAGGGTATCATCCGCCTGAATGACAACGGCTCGACCCTTAGCAGCTTTATCCAATACGGCTCCCTGGCCGGCATCGCTCCTGAAAAGTTCGCCGGCAAGGTGGGCACTGCAGACCTGACCAGGGCCATCGGCTATGCCCAAATCGACAGCGTCCCGTATTATTTCACGCAAGTCCTGGTCAATGCCCTCCCGGCGGATGATGCGTTCCGCAGCGCTGTTGCGCCGATGGTCGCAAGCCAGAGAGAGGCGTATGAAGGCCTTAATACAGCGACGAACGATTTCCTCCGTTCCATGCAGAAGGGCGCATCGGCCGCAGAACAGAAACTGCTGGGTGTTAAAGCACAGGAGGCGGGCCGGACGTTTGAACAGGCTCAGCCGACCATGGCGAGCCTCGGTTCTGCCGCCCAGGCCATCCCCGGCGCGAGCGCCGAAAGCCTGATCCCCTGGTTTACGCCTCATCTCCAGAATACGACGACGATGGCCAACGTTATCGGCGGCGGTGTGTATAACCTCAAGAGATTTAATGTTCCGATGGACAAGATGACGCCGCAGCAGATCGTCGGTATCTCTACGTCCTATGCGGCATCCGATATCCTCAGGGCCCTGCCTAAGAAAGCCGCATCGGATACAGCGAAGCTCGCGCAAGCCGTCTCCAGGCTTGTCCGCGTCCAGCAGTCATTGCAGTTGTTGAACCAGAGGGGCATCTCTCAAGTCGGCAACATCAGCCAGGAAACGATCAAGGCCCTTGCCAATGATGACCGCGCCTTCAGCCAGTTGATGGAAATTGCCGGCAGGAAGATGACTTTGACCATGTCCATGCCTTCCAGAAGGGAAAAGCTCGTCGGCAGCATCCTTAAAGATATTAGCAGGGACGTGGCGCAGTTGAGGCTGCAGGGCATCGAGATGGATGGGACGAAAAATATCACACCGGCGATGATCTTGTTGACCGCCAGGTCCGTCGTCAAAGAAAAGAGTATTTCGGATGTCCAAGAGGCCAATGAGTTGACGAGGAACCTCGCCAATGATGCAGCCTTGATGGTGACCGGCCTTGGCAGCGCCCAGCCTGTCGCGCAGGAGTTTGAGGCGTTCAAAACATCGGCAGACGAGGCGATAGCCAAGGTGCAGACGCAGGCAACGGAACTGAACCAGACCTTGGAGCTCCTGTCTCAGAAACAGGCGGCGATCCAGCGGACGCCTGAAGTTTTGGCAGGATTGTCCAGCCAGGACAGGGACTGGAACTTGGCGGAGATGCTCCTTGTTTCCAACCTGCGTTCCCGCGTTTTGGCCGGCGAGATCGATCTTGCGGCGGTCAGCCAGAAACTTGCCGATTGGCAGAGAGAAGTTTCTCTGATCGCGCAAAAAGGATTTGAACAGAGGACGCGGCTGACCGCTGCCGGGCTTGATGAGACTGCATACTTCCAGACACAGGAATCGGTGTTGGCCGGCGAATTGGCGATCCAGGGTCAGATCCAAACAGGCATTGACCGGGCATTGAGGGGCGCTATCGCCTCGGCTCAGCGCAAACAGGGACTCAGCCAGCTTTATCAACAGATTGGTTTTGCCACAAGACGTTATGTTCCAGACGGTTTCGTCTCTAAGTTCAGACAGAGCTATTATGCCCCCATCAGGCAGTACGCGACCGAGAGACAAACAGCCACGCATCAATTTGAAACAGCTTTCTCGCAGGCCCCGGCCAATCAGGCATTGCCCGGCCTGGGATCTCTTGTCATCGGCACGGCCTATGATTTCTCCGGCGTGGCTTTGCCGCAGGTCGATATGTCCGCCTTGAAGAGCCCGCTGTGGCAGGAAGCGCCTATTCATGCGGCGTTTAATTCCAGCCTTAATATGATGGTCTATGAGCTTGTTGGCGGCGTCCAACAGATGATCAATAGCGTCAGAGACAGGATCGTGCCCGCCGGCGTCTCAGTGCCGCAGGAACGCCAGTGGCTGAGCGCCAGGTCTCAGACAGCCCTGGGCACGATGGCGACGATCCTGAATGGCGAGCCTTACTGGACGGTCTCCGATAAATTGCAGAGATTACAGGCGCTTTCCAGTGTACCGCAGGTCCTGCCGCAGGCGTTGTTTGACAGGCGCGCACAAGCTGTCAGCGAGATTAATGTCATGTTGCAGCAGGCGAGTCAGACCTTGCCGGCCGTCATCCTTGCCGGCGTCAATAGCGAGCTGGGCGGCAATATTGTTACGCAAGACCAGGTTGCGGCCGCAGCGCAACAGGCCCTTGGCTCTCTCCAGGTTTCCGTCAGAGTCGCCGAGGGATTGCGCAGTGTCGGCATGGCCGAATCCCTCAGGACGAACGGCGGATATTCCCTGGCGATCAACCTGGCCATGGTCCAGCCGTCGGCAGCGACATTCAGGCCTTACATGCAGGGCGTCATTATCCCGCACGAGTTCACGCATATGATCAAGGATATCCTGGCGCGCAACATTCTTTCGCAGGCGGATCAGCTGGGCTTGACAGAGGCCCAGAGAGAGACGGTGAGCAACTGGCAGATCGGCCGCCTCGCCAATGAAAGAGGCGTGGATACGGATGTCATGCAGAACTTGGCGCAGATGGTTTCCACGGGCGACACGACGGCGCAGGCCCTGTCGGCCGATCAGGACATCCAGAAGACAGTGGCCAATATCCCCGGTTTGAAATCCACAAACGACCTGGCGTCCTACGCAACACCGGAGCAGCGTTCAGCCCTCTTCTCCAAGATTTCTGCGACGCAGGGTATCATGACCTATCAGGAGCCGCAGTATCCGCAATTCACGCTGCCTGTTGTCGGCGGAGATGGCGCCACAGGCGATGTGGCCGGCCAGACTTTGACGGAACAGCCTATGGAAGGGCCGATCGGCAGCAATCCTGCCGTGGCGGTCACAGCGTATAGTTCGCCTGTCGTGACCTTGAGACAGGGCGTTGAGGAGATGGCGCAGTTGAGAGGATTGCTCGCAGGGCTCGACGCCGGACTCATGGAAAGCCGCATCAGGGAATCCGAGCTTTTGATCGCTTCCAGCATGCCGCATGCTCTCGCAGGCGGCGGATGGGGTGGTCCCAAGGTTTTGGAAGGCGGCAATCCGCCTAAGATCGCCATGGTTGGCGGCGGCCCGAAGGATTTGACTGATGCCGGCAATCCGCCGAAGATGGATGAAGCGACTTCACCCGATGGTTCTCCGAAGCCTGCGCCTGCGCGACAATTCGCTGACTTTGGTGAAATGCCCATTGCTAGGAGTAATGGATTTGGTTTAGAAAGAGAACGGACCGGCGCACCAGAGAATGATAGTACTAGTAGCAGGTTTGCTGATTTTAATAGACCCTCGACTCCTAAGGGCGAAAGAGAAGGAGGGGTGGGGAGAGAGGGTTATCCTCAAGAGACAGGAGATATTTCAAAAGGAAGACCTGTTTTTGGCAACAGGGGTAGCTTCGTTGGGACGGGCGTTTCTCTTGCTTTAGAGCCGATGAGGCCTTCGGGGGTGACGTCATCCATTTCCTCTCTTATTTCACGCTCTGTGTTTACGAACGAAATAGATGTGACTTCTTCTTATAATCCGACTACCATTGCCTCTTCTTTAGTCTTACAGCCTGTTTCTTTAAATGCACTTTCTCAGCAGATTACTTTGCCTACATTGCAAAGCCCATCGTCTATCAGCGATGAGGACGAGAGAGGATATGCTATTGATTCTTTGAGTTCTCCTGCGAGGTTTGCTGATCTTGGTTCTTCTGGCATTTCGCCGCAGATATTTTTTGTGGAAACAGGCTGGTGGTCTGGGAGGGAAAAGAGAACAGGAGAAGTCAAACTTAACGGGCCTGATTATCCTATTTCGCAGACTATTCCGACATTGCGAAGTTTTGTTTCTCGTTTCGGTCGACCTGTCGAAGTGGGAGGCTATTTTATTGGTTTGAATAATTCACAGAAATTGACACATCTTGTGACGCCGTCGCTTGTCATAGGCGTTGATGCTAAGCCGTCTGATTTTGACAAAATCGGAGTCAATTGGATGAGAGTCATGCCCGCTGTTGAGCTTGGCTCTAATCAGTTGGGTCTCAAGTTGATCGCCTCCACTCTCGGGACGCAGCCAGGCCAGTTCCAGGAAGTAACCATGTTCTTCCCGCAGTCACGATTGGTCTTGGATAGACCCATGCATAGATTGCTGACCGAAGAAGCAAGAGCGAAGATATTCAACGGCGGAGACGTATCTCAGCTTTCTGATGAAGAGATCAATGGCCGCATTAGAGAATTTATTGTTAATAGGGGATATGATACTTTATCGCCGGATGTGTTCTTTGAGGCACCCTATTTTGATAAGAACGGTCAGCGCGCAGGAAATGTCAGGGTTTTGGATGCTCCAATTCCTGTTGAAACCTTAAGCTCGGAGCGCTTCTTCTTGCCAACCGCAGAGTTTGACCTTAAGACTCTTTTCAGGAATTCGTTTGAAGATGGAAGATTCTACGGCCGTGTCCATACGCACTATACTTTTACAGATTTGGATGTGGCGAGTAGTGCTCATCTCCAAGAGATGCGTAGACTTGATGCAAGATTTGAGGAGTTGTTAACGCCATTTGACATGATGGCACTCATGGGCAGTGGCAACATGAATAGCTTGCTCGGTGAGTTTTATAATGGTGCGCCGCTTAAGAGCCGCGAAGTTCTTAGTGGAGTTGTTCTATTCGATGCTATTACCAAGAAGCCAGTTGGTTCTTCTTTCTTGGATTTAGGGCGTATTCCTCAGGATCAGAAGTCACTGAATCACATTACGATAACGACCGTAGCTGCGCACGCCGCATTGGAGAGTACAAATATTAACTATGGTGTAGTTAAAGAATTCTTCGGCTTGATGCGGCAGTATTCTGCGCCTGACTTGAGCCAGATTGATTACATCGCCAGCTCGCCTGCGACATCAGTGACGTCGCTCCAGCAGACACAGCAGGAACAGGTTAGGCTCAGAGAATTAACGGGTTCGCTTGATGCGAAGTTGATGGAAGCGCGCGCGGCCGAATCCGCTACGCTCGCTACCTTTAATATTAATGAAGCGCCGGTGGATGTGCTGGTCAATGCGCTTAGGAACAAAGGATTCGCCAGCGAGCTGCCTGCTGCAGAGCGGCCCGCTGCTTTGGTCAATGTTGCCCAGAACATCAGGGTCCAGGCCCAGGCAACACCGTTCACGTCGCTTGAAGACCTGCAGAGGCGCATGCCCGAAGTTGCCGGTTATCTCGGCCCGCAGGTCAACTACATGAAGATTCCGTCCCTCTCCGCCTCCTCTAATGAGACTTTAAGGTCTGGCCTCAAAGTCTCATTAGCCGGCTTGAGTTCGCCTGCCGAAAAGAAGATCAATGAGATGGCGCAGGAAGAGCTTGATAAGCTTCTCAGGGAGTCTGGTGTGTCTGCCGATGAATTGGAGGCGATCGAGCTGGTTGATTTGGCCAGGACGACCACACTGAGCGGCCATCAGGCAGACGATGTCTCGTTGGAAGAGATGAGCCGCCAGAGGACATATATCAAATGGCGGCCGGGCAGCGGCGTCATCAGCACCATGCAGGCGCCCGATCTGGTCGTGAATCACAAGAAAGACATTATTTTCGAGATCGTCAACAGGACAGGCGAGATCAGGTGGTTGGATAAGGGCGCTCTTGTCTCCGACAGGGAGATGGCGGCGGGCCGCCAGGCTGCAACGAATCTCTGGAAGCAGCGTTATGAGAACAAGCCTGAATTGCCTGATTCCTCGAAGTCGTCGCCGGCATCCATCTTCAATGTCGAGATACCGGCGATCCCGTTGGGCCGTTCCACCGAGGCGCTCCGCAACCGTCTTGACGTTTCCATGCCGTCGGCAGCGGCTTACAGCAGGGCGTTCTATGTTGACGAAGCCGGCCCGGTCCAGGGAGTTGACGTCAACCCCGCCGAGATCAAGGCGCGCAATGTGGATATGGAAGAGCTCCTGATTACCAACGACATGGCCCAGGCCGAGTTCATGTCGACAGGCTTTGCGGGATGCAAGGTCTTTGCTTTTGAGGGTACGAAAGACAACAGGCCTGTCCTTGGGTTTGCGCATCTCGGCAGCGATCATTTCATGGAATCCGCCGCGCGCATCAAGGAGATCTTTGAGGCTGAGGGCATTAAGCCGCAGACCATTATCCTTGTGCACTCCATGGTGTCGCCGGAAAGCTCCTATCTGCAGCAGAGAAACAGGCGCGATGAATCCTACATGAAGGCGATCTTCGAAGGCGCAGAGATCAAGATCCAGAGCAGGCCTGAGCTCATCAAAGAGGCCAGGTTCACCGCAGAAGGCCTCCAGTTCCCGCGGGCGGTGCTGCCGACGCTGATCGCGCCCACGACCATCTCTTCGCCGGCGCAATATTATCGCGCCAGCAGGCCGGTTTACGTCGTCAGGGGCGCCAACGTCAGCAATGCCGACAGCAAGACGATGAGCCGCAGGAAATTCCTGAAGATCGGTTTGGGCGCTGCGGCCGTCGCTGCGGCCGTGGGAACGGGCGTCGTCAATTACGACGTCTTCTATGCGCCATACACAGATACGGTCCTTGAGTTGAAAGACGGGACCATGGTCCATATCCCCGAGCTGAACGATATGGATCTCGTCAACCTTTTGAAGGGCCGCACGTCTCAAGAGAAGCATTCACCGCTCTATCAATACCTGGCCGATATCGATACCGGCGTCTTCGGCATGAATATCCTGAGCGTCAACAGGCTCGAAAAGCTTGTCCGGCAGAAACAGGAAGATGACCTGCTTTACCGGCTTGATCCCAACAGCGGCCTGGCCGAGATGATGCTCTACCAGACGAGAAAAGCAGCTACGGCCCTGGCGCGCATGAGGATGAACGACAATGTCCGGGTCATGGCAGATGCGGCGCACAGGCTGCAGCTGGATCCTGCTCTCGTGGCCGCCATCGCCTTGACGGAGCAGATCGACAATTCAGGCAGCGCCCAGACGGAAGATCTCCTCAGCTTCTATGCCAATGTGATCCCGCAGGATGGCTCTGTGGGATTGATGCAGATCAGGCCGTCGACGGCCCTGAAGATGCAGGGCGAAGAAGGCGGTTATTTCGCGCGTCTCAGCGCGGCCTGGAAACTTTTGAGGAACGACAGGTTTAATATCCAGACAGGTTCCATGTATCTGCGCGCCCTGGCCAACGAGGGTGCTTCCAAGCATGGCCTCACAGACTTGGCCTTGCCTTCCAGCAGGTGGAGCGAGGAAAGCAAGCTTAAGGTCATGGCCAGCTATACGGCCAATCCATTCACCGACAGGATCATGAATCTGGCCACGCCTCCGTTCGCGGCGTATGCCGCCAAGAGCAGGGAAGAGGCGGGCAAGCGCGACGTCCAGGAAGCCGCGGTTTACGCGCATACGGCGTTGGCCGGAGAGAAGCTGATACGCAGCATAGAATTCTTCCCCAGCTCGCCCGCTGTTAATGAGACTTTAAGGTCTGGCCTCAAAGTCTCATTACCGGGGGTTGTTTCTTCGCCGGCAGGGATTCAGCAGGTTATGGAGCAGTTTGGCCGGAGGGACATCTCCCTTAGCCAGCATAGAGGCCTGATCGATGAGGCCAACGCCCTCCTGGCGGATCCGGCCAATATTAAGATATTTATGGATTGGATGAGAGAAAATGCGCAGGGGTCTTGGACTGATGTCTTGCCGGCGATGAAGGTCGGCCAGATCGTCCCTGTGCTGCCGGCCAGCCGTATCGAGACACAGAGTCTGATAGGGGCATTAAAAGCAACGCGCACTTCAGAGATCGCCCTGTCTTTGTATAGGCCCGAGGGGACGACCTTCGGCGCCAGCGATTATATCCTGACCCGCGGGGCAGGCAATAATAACGTCCATCTGGTCAGCTATGGCGCCCAGGGCCTCCAGCAGATATTGACGGATGCTTCTGCGTTTGGCCGGTTCCAGGAGCTCGGTTTTGCCGGTGATTCGCAGGCCGTTCTGTTGGCGCAGGCCTCTGTGGGGACGCTCGGGTTCGGCAATCTTATTTACAGGGGCGCCAGCGAATTCGTCCACACTCATCCTTTTGAAAATGCGGTGACGCCTTCGCCTGCCGATAAGAATTTCTATGATATGCGCAGGACTCTTTCTTCGCCTGCTGCGCTCAGCCGCAGGGACTTCTTGAAGACCGCAGGATTGTCGTTTGCCGCCATCTCTGCGTTTGGTCCAGAGTATCTGTTTGCGGCCGATGCGCAGACGAAGATCAGCGGCATCCGCATGAAAGGATTTGATGCTGCGGAGCTTTCCAGGATCAGCAACTCGCTTAGACAGATCAATGCCAGGACGCCGGACCTTCTGGATGTGGCGCGACAGGCAGGCATTACATTTGTGAGAGAAGACAAGACGTATGCGGTCACGGCCGGCCAGATGGATTGGGCCGCCAGGGAATTGAAGTTCTTCAACGGATGGCAGGAAGGTATTTCCGACCTGACAGGCCACATCAGCCATGAGCTCGGCCACGCGGTGGCCAACCAGGCCGGTGAAGGCTTTAAGAATGCGCTCAGGAATATCGAGAGACAATTTGGCGTCGATTACGAGACGACGCGCACCAGCAGGGAAAACCGCAAACTGATGGTCGTGTTTGGCGCCAGGGACGCATTCATGGAGCAGTACCTGACGCCTTACAGCAGCGTTGATGCGGATGAGACAGCGGCAGAGCTCATAAAGAGTTTCGTCACCCAGCCGTCGGAGTTGACGCAGGCCATTTCGACGAAACCTCTGGTCGCGGCGCAATGGAACGCCTTGCAGAAGTTTGCTCCCGCCGGCCTGAGGCTCGATGTCTTGATGCCGGCTGGTATGCCGGTTTCTTCGCCTGCGAAGATCCAGCCGATCGCGCCTATCGCACAGACGGCGCTTGACCTGAGGAACCGCCAGCAGCAGCCGCAGCAGGAAAACAAACAGATCGCCTGGGAAGAAACCAAGCCTGTTGACTTCGGGCCTGCGGCGATCGTCACGATTTCCGACGAGGCCCGCCGCCTGATGGAACAGGAGTCGAAGAAGGCCGGGTCCGCCGAAGATATTTCTTCGCCCACGTCTCTTGAGGGGCCCAAGACAGCAGTCATGCAGAACGATGCAACCCTGTCCTTGCCGGCCACGGATACAAGGATCGTGTATACGCCGCTCAATAGCTGCCTGGCTGTTATGGCCCGGAACGTCAGGACGGGAGAACGGCAGGTGGCCCATTTGCTTGCCAGCGGACACCGCGGCGAAGACTATTTCGTTGTCGGCGGCACAGGCAATCTGTTGAACGACAGGATCCTTTCCGAAGTCGAGTATTTGTCGGAGAAACTGGGCGATATCAAAGGTCCTGATTGGCGCGTTGCCGTTATCTCTTCTGATCCGCAGACCAATATCCACGACGTTAACCTGAACATCATCAGTGTCGAGGATATCAAAGGCTTCCTGGAATATCGCAACGGCGTTGCCGGAAATCATATCGTTTCCGACCTGGCGACGAATGCGAAGGACATCAACAGGACGGCTTATCTGGATGCTGAAGGCAATGTTTCCGTCGTTGAGGGTGACGGGACGGTGAAGGACGTGGCCGGCCTGGCGCACATCGACCCGCTGTCTTCGGCCGCGCAGCCGATCATTCCTTCGTTGGTGCGCATCTCCGGCAACATGACGGATCCGCAGATTTCGGCTGTGATGGCAGACATGCGCGCGAAGGTCGCCGGTCTTCAGGAGACGGCTGAAAACATGCTTAAGGGCGAGCCGTTGACAAAGGCGCAGATCGCGGCGTTCAAGGAAACGGCTGACGCCATTGATCTCATTCCCGACACCCTTGTCCGCGACGAACTGCGTGTTATGGTTGCCGAAAGCATTGTGCCGGCGTGGACTGTCGCCATGCTGTACGGCACGCCTCATTTCACGCCGGATCTGATAGACCTTGGTTTGTTCCGTAGTGCCATGGCACGGATGGAGACAACCCAGGCGCAAGCGGTTTTAAGGAATGTCGCCGCAGGCAAGACAGTTTCTTCTCCTGAGAGTCAGGCGCCGGGCGTTTCTTCCGCCGCGCTTTCTTATGCTTATAAAGGCCCGGTTGAATTCGAGGGGGCCAAACTCCAACAGGACCTCTATCGCCGTATGACTCTCAAGGAAGTCCTCGGGCACGACGCGTTTGTTTCTCAGAGCCTCTTCAATATCCACGGCGTTTTGGTTTCGCCCCAGGATATCGCGCAGATCCGCATCAAAGAGGATGGCCGCGGCAGCCAGAAGCATGTTTATCTGGCGGTTGCCGAGCTTAAGGACGGGCGCAGCTTTGATTTTGCGCTCAAGCTCGCCATCAACAGCGCGGCCAATTTCGACTTCCAGCCGCAGGAGACATCCAACCTCGGTAAGCTCAGCGGCAGGGGTAACGTCCCATTGCCGAAGTTCGGTATGGCGATAGAGACCGACGAATTCAAGGCCTATAGCGAAGAATTCATCAATGGCTATACCATCGCCAACAAGAAAGTCCCCAAGACTCCGGAGATGATCCGTTCCGTCACGGCATCCTGGATGAGGGTGAATCTCTTTATCAGCCATTTTGTGAATAAGGTTCCTTTGACGGACACTAAGCTCTACACCGTCAAAGATATGGCGTGGCACAACATCATGATCCCGGCTGATGCCGTGGGCCGGCCGGATCTGACAAGGGCGCCTGTCGTCGTCGATGTGGGCGCCACCATCAGGCGTCAGCCCAGCGCCGCGCTCGTCGAGATATACCGCCATTACCAGGCTTATGACGGAGCGGCCCAGGGCGTCTTTTTGGGCGTTATGGATGTGCTGGGCCAGAACCAGGGTATGATCTATCTGCAGGAGGCCCAGAGAGAACTTCATCGAAAGTATTCCAAGGATGCGGTCGAGACTAAACTGCAGGCGTCCCTGGAGTCTTTCCTCGGTGAGCGCGGCATTTCCTCGGCTGCGACAACTTTGACGCGGCCTTCCGTCGCCGATATCAGCGAGACATTGAGAAGCTCCGGTTACGGCGTACGCGTGGAAGACAGGGTGCGTGCCGCACAGGCGATTTCACAGCTTGCTGTGAGCTCCACGGAATCCCTCCCGACGTTGTCTGTAACGGCGATCAATGCGGAACTTTCTTCTCTTGACCTGCCGGAGTTGACGGCTCTTCAAGTGGATGCGCTTGAGACGATCGATGCCCTGAGTGTTCCAATCACAGAACTTGAGCCGTTGAGCCAGCCGCTCGTCGTTGACTTGGCACCGTTGCCGGCGCTCCAGCCGTTGGCCCTGTCCATGGCTGCCGGCACAGGTATAAGCGCCTTTGCCTCAGGCACGAGCTTTGGTGTCATGTCCGGCATGCCAGGCTTTGGTCCGGGATTCGGCGGATTTGGCGGCACCCTGAGCTCTCCTTCAGAGTTGCCTAAACTGCCTGACCTTGGCCGTTCCAGAGAGGCCTTACCTCATAATGTTCTTCCGTCTCTCCAGGGACCCGCGCGGTTCGACAGGTCTGACAGACAGGCGTTGCATCCGATTGCGGTTCCTTCTGTACTGCTCAATGCGGTCAATGTGCCTCTTGTTTCTATGCAGAGCCTGACGCCTGTTGAGGCCCAAAAGAAGCAGGAAGAGGCGTCTCCGGCTTCAAGCCAGGAAGTTCCTATGACGCCTCCTGCGCCGATCTCGACAGGCGTAGCTGCCCAGGCCAATGCCCAGGCGACCAATACAGCTTCAGGCGCAATACCTCAATATGGCAATCACGCATCAGTCTTCTTGCTGAGCAATCCTGCTACTTCAAGGCTGATGCTTGATGTTCTTACCTATGGTCCGTCGGCCCAGGAGATCGCTGGTCTTGTTTCCATGGTCAACGGAGTCTCTTCTCCTGCCAGATCCCCAGGTGTTTGGGCGCCGGCTGGAAGTATCCCTGCTTCCAGTTCGGTGTATCACCCATGGGAATCCACTGCAACTGGTTACGGCAAAATATTGGTTGTTTCTTCTAACTCTTTAGAAGATAAAGAGTTAGGCAGTGTCACCGGAAATATTGAGATTTCTGGTGAGGCAGGTGCCCAGAGTGTAATCTGTCCTGATCGAAGGATCTCTGGAGACCTGGTAAGCGCGAGAAGCACAGTAGTTGATCGGGCGATCTTAGGTGTGGCGCCCAAGGCAGAAGGCCTGGCCACCGTGAAACTCACGCCGCCTAACGTGGGCACGTTGTATGGCGCAACTGGGCTGGAAGCCAGGATCGATGGGAGTACGCCAACTTCCATCGCGGGCATGCCTCAATTAAGGTATGCTGCGGTCAGCGAAACGCTCGCAAGCGCATCTCACGAGGATCTTAATAGAGTAGGTGAGACAGGTGCCCGGGGTGTATCATGTCCTGCGGTTGGTCAAAGGACTTCCCTCGTCACCCATGACAGCGCGAAGTACGATAGAAACACGATAGAAACGACCGGTCTTGAGACCGGCAGGCTCATTTATGCGGCAGAAACACAGATCCAGGCCGAAAGGAGCTTAAGCGATCTCAAGAATACATATACCCTCAGCGAAGAAATACCCTTCTCGCGGATAGAGGGACTTTTTGTACCTGGTCTCCTTGAAAATTCCCCGAATTCCACCGAAATCGTAACACTTTCTTCACCGGCTCTTCAGACAACAACCTCGTTCTTGAAGAATGCTGCCGTTCAGAGCCGCCAGCGGTTGAGCCACTTTGTCCAGAAAGAGCTTCTCTATGCGGTGATTCTGGTGGCTACAGCCTTCTCCGGCTACGAAGTCATCAATCATCATCCTTATCTCGCAGCTATTGCTCCGATGTCGGCATGGTTTGTGCTTTCTATCCTGCGTAGCTATTCTATGCTGGGCTTCGGCATTGCCAGCGTCTTTGTCAAGAAGTACCAGCCGTTGGCTCCTGTGGCCGATCAGGGGCTGCCCAAGATTACAGTCCAGATCCCATGCCGTAATGAGCCGTTTGATGTGGCCAAGATGACCTTGGATTCAGCGATGGCCCTGGATTATCCGAAACACCTCCTTGAGATCCAGGTGATCGATAATTCCGACATAAGGACAAAGGACGGGTTGCCTAACAGGAATTATGAGTTGCTGAAAGCTTATGCCGAAGAGCATGCAGGCCAGAATGTCGTCTTTATCCACAGGGATGGCACAGAGGGATATAAGGCGGGGAATTTGAATCTCGGTATGCAGACGGCCCGTGGTGAATTCATCTTGATCCTTGATGTGGATTCCACCATTCTGCCGTTTATGTTGCGTCAGGCCCTGCCGGAATTCTATGCAGACAGCAAGCTCGGCTTTGTCCAGCTTGAAATGGTCGTGACCAACAAGAATGAGAACAGGCTCGTTAAGACATTGGCTGTCGGCACTGAAATCGGCAGGTCCCTCGGGACCGTCCGCACGAAGTACGGCTTCACCACGTTCGGCGGCCACAACGGCATCTGGCGTTCCAGTGTCCTTGAGGAGATTGGCGGCTGGCGTACCACTGTTTCCGAAGATCTGGATACGGCCATTGAAGCCAGACTCGCAGGATATCACGGTAAGTATATTCCGTATGTCGTGACGGGCGAGTGGGCCCCAGAAACCCTTGTTGAGTTCCAGAAGCAGGTCAGAAAGTGGTCTTTCGGCACGACCCAGCTTTTCCTCGGCAGGACCGGCAAAATCTTTAAGTCGAAAGAATTCAAGTGGCAGGAGAAGGTCGACCTCTTCCTCCATCTCTCGACTTATATTACCGCCGGCTTCATTATTCCACTTGCCTTCGGTTATGAATTCTTGCCGCATACGCCGTCTGTGACAGCCAGCCTCTTGTTGATCTACGGCAGCCCCATGATTCCTATTCTTGCCAAGAGCATCAGCGAATTGAGGGCCGGCAATACGGCGAAGGCCATTAAGATCGTCGGCCGCATCCCGTCGCTGACCGGTATTTTCAATACGGTTGTTCCGACGATTGCCATGGGGACGCTTGCGGCCGTCGCAGGCAAGAAAGAAGGATTCAGGATCACCTTCAAAGGCAAGGCTACCCAGCCGACATTATATGAAGTCATCAAGAGCAATGCGTTCGGTCTCTCTGTCGCGGCGCTCTATTTTGCCTTCAAAGGTTTGTATGCTCAGAATCTGAGCGACGTTTCTATCGTGCCGGCTCTGGCCATGGCGAGCATGTTGTTTGGGCCGTTCCTCTATAGCGATTTCACTTGGAGAAAGAAGATAGAAGCAGCGCCGGCCATGGAAGCCCCGGTTTCAATAGACGAAATACAGGAAAGCATTTTTGCCGATTTGGCACAAGGCGCATCTTTCAGAGGGTTGGCGGGGGCCTTGACGAGCGGATATGCCTCTCTTGAAGCGCGCCCTGTCACAACGGCTTCGGTGAATGATGACACTTTTTCGTCGACGATCAGCTCACCGATGACAAAAGCCGCCGGAGTTTCGCTCAAGAGCGCCATCGAAGAGAAATTCAACGGCCTGCAGCACACGGTCGGACCGACGAGAATCGTGTTCTCTGCCGATGTCTTTGAACAGGAAGGCATGGAGAACGTCGTTGCGGCGGAGATCAATGGCTTCTGGAATCCGAGGGCTTCCGAGTGCCCGGCCCTGGAATATCATCCGGCGGCCAGAAGGGGCAATAAGATCCTTATCGTTTCCACGTCCGTCGAGTTTACGCCTGCGGGCATGGACGTCAAAGAAACCAATGTCAATTATCTCAAGGCCAACGGGATCGGGACATTCACGATGGCCGCCCTCAAGGACATTGTGGCCGCCTATACGCAAGGCCGCGCCAGAAGGACCCATATCGTCAACCAGCCGACCATTGCCGTCTTGCATCAGGCCGCTTTCGATTACGGCCGCAGCTTGAGCGATGCAAGGGTTTCCGCCCTCTTGACGCAGTATCCGCAACTCATTGGCATGAACGGAACAGTATTGCCGGAAGCCCTGGCGGCCATTATGGGCTTGACCACGTCTCCTGGCATCGAGATCGCAACGATGAGAGACAGCTATGTGACCGTCCTTGTGCCGGCCCTCGAAGCCTTGGAGGAGAATGGTGTTGTTCTTGAGACGATCCCGGCTGTCCTCCAGACGCCTCTCGTCCGCGTCATGGAGAAGACCGGTTATGCCAACAGCCGGTTTGAGTTCACGCCTTCGGCTTGGGACGAGGACCTTCAGATCCATACGAGGAAGATCAATATCACGAGCGATGCGGTTTCTCTCTCCAGCCCCTCGACCTTGCTCGGGACGTCCTCTTTCGAGGAGGCTTCGCGCTCCTCATCGGTAGGTATTAAACCTTTTGTCTTAGCCGATTCCTCCAGCCCGGCCAGCATCAGCCGCAGGGACTTCTTGAAGTTCGCTGGATTGACGGCGGCGCTGGCGGCTGTTGATTCCCTGCCTTTTGCTTCGCCTGTGTTCGCTGCCTCCAGAAAAGCCGCAACAGTCAAGCTGGATTTCGAGAAGGTCGAACAGGCCGCAGGGAAGATCGAGTTCATGACCAACGGCGAAGTCAGCGCCAATCTTATCTTTGCGGTCATGAGGGCTGAATCGAATCTGGATATTCATGTCGGCGTGGCCGCAGGCGCCCGCAGCGTCGTCCAGATCCAACAGAATGCGATTGGCGCGGTCCTGGAGTATGTCAGAGACCTCGTGAACGAATATGCCTCCAATAATCACCTGCCGGCCTATGAACACGCCACCTTGATGACCTTGCAAGGCCTCTTGACCTGGAATGGCATGGCGCGCCTGGATGTTGCTGACGCCGCGACGCGCAGGCTCCTGAATAGCGACAGGAAGAGAGCTGTATTGGCCAGGGAGATTTACAACAAGATGGTTCGGCCGCAGCATTATACCTATGCGATGGCAGGCGCCTCTGCGTATCTGGTGGTCTTGATGGCGCCGTATGCTTCTTTTGCCGGCCGCCAGGCGATGGGGATCGCGGCTTACGCGTGGGGACCGGGGAATTTGAGGGGCTTTGTTGAAAAATATCAGATTACCTCCGACAAGCAGTGGCAGGAAAGCTTCGGTAAGCTGCCGTTTGACGTCAGGAACCACATCCAGAAGATCGAGAACAACGGCGGGTTTGTCAAGCCGGCGGCCGTCAGCTCGCCTGCCGTTAATGAGACTTTAAGGTCTGGCCTCAAAGTCTCATTAACTTCTTCATTGATGGCTGGGCAGAAGACGGTATCGTCGCCTGTCAGCCGCAACAAGGCGCCTTCAGCGGATACGGCTGGGATCGAGCGCGTTGTTGATCAGGTGTTCGTCAGGATCGCCGCGGAATTCGAAAAAGAAAGAGGATTGGCCGAGGGTCAGAGGGTCCTGAATTCCAGAGGAGATGCCTGGAGGGAAGACAAGGCTGTCGCCCAGAAAGAAGTCAGCCGCAGAATGGCCGCCGGCGGGAAGGTCGAGGCTTCCACGAACTCTGGAAAATCCTTCTCCATCATCGCGTCGCTCGAAGCCGTGCTTGAAACGATGCGCAAGGCCCATCCTCGCTTGGCCGCCCGCGTTTTTGATAAGTCGCCGGAACTCGCCGCAAGGAACGCCCGCATGGCCGGAAAGATCCTGCCTCACAGGAAGATATATTATTTCGTCACCGAAAGGGCGATCGGCGGCCGGGAAGAGGCGGTCAAGGCCACTTATATTTATGATCCGGCGACAGGAGATTTGAAGAGGGTCGCGGGGACCGATCCGCAGCAGATACGCACGGCCGCCTACAGAGACGGCGAGATATTCTACGGCATATCCAGCGAATTCGCCTTTGACCAGCGCTACGAAGCGGATATTGCTTCTTCCACGCAAGAGCAGGGACAGGCGTCAAGGGAGTGGGCGACCATCAAGGATGAGATCCACAGCGAATCTTCCGATCACATCATTTCAGGCCAGCAGGTCGAGGGTTGGGAAGGCATCAAACAGATGATCGTTGCCGCCAAGGACATCGTCGGATCCCTGGTCCTGGACCGCCACTACACGAAGGACGACAGCCAGGAGCTTATCACGTTCACCAAGAAGGGCGACGAATTCTTAAAGGCGAACATGCCTCAGGAGGCCAACGGCGACTTCGACGAATGGCAGCACCGCGTCAAGCAGGCGTTGACCGCCTATTATTATCACCATGCCGGATTCAGGCATTTTGTGCACGACGGCCGCACCGAGATCGTCGACGAGAAGAGCGGGCAGCACATGGTCGGCCGCCGCTATAGCGACGGATTGGGCCAGGCCATCGCGGCGCTCGAGGGCCGCGAGATCGAGCCCGAGACAGAGACGCTTTCGCGGATTTCCGAAGCCGGCCTCCTGCGCCTGGAGAACAACATCCTGTTCGCCGGTTGCTCGGGAAGCATCAGCGAAGCCGCCGAGGCGGAGATCCGGGAAGTGGATCCGCAGACGACGGTCCACCGGATGCCCGCATCGGCCAATACTGAATTGGATGTCGAAGCCCCTGTTCTCTTCGCCAGGCCGCGGGATGGCGCGGATGACCCGAGGACGGCGGCGCTGGTCCGGGATGTCGTCGAGACCTATGGGCGCGACAAGGACAGCTGGTCCTTCTTTATCAAGGCGCACGCCTACGCGTCCGCCGTCGCCGAGGCATTAAGGGAGAAATTGATTGCAGCGGGTATTCCTGCGGAAGCGATCATCCTGTTGACCGCCGCCAACCAGGACCAGACAGAAGAGCTGGTGAGGCGGTTGACCGCGGAAAAAGGTTTGATCGCCATCGTCACCAATGTTGCCGGCACGGGGATCGATATCCAGGCGGAACAGATCCACGGCTATTCCGGGTATTGCGATGTCTCGGAAGAAGAGGATATCCAGGCCCGCGGCAGGATCCGCAGAAAAGGGACCTGGCAGAGATATTGGTCTTTAGGGGACGACATCTTTGCGCGGCAGCATCCCGATGTCGTGGCCGAAGCGGAGAGGATTTTGGGCAGCCAGATCGGCCGCGGTTCGCAAGAACCTCTCGAGGGACAGGTGGTCGAGGCGATCGTCGGCGCATTGAGGCGGATCATCAACGAGCAGCGCATCGCCGCCAACCGCGTCAGACAGCAGGCCGAAAAATCCTACGAAGCCATTGAAAAGGAACATCAGCAGCGGCGCAGCCAGTTCTTGACGGTGGAGAGGACCAGACAGTGGCTAAGGGACCGGCTGGGGGCCAAGGCGGCCGACGCGTTAAGCGACGACGAAGTCAGACAATACGGCATCATCGCGCTCAGGATCCTGGGGCTTAGCTGGCAGGAATTCAACGCCGCGACAGCCAAGGCCAGGAGAAGGATCAATGATCTGGCCCGCGAGTTCAACGCCGGATGGAGAGGAAGGACCGGGGTGAAATTCAGCGCGGCCGTGGAGTATGAAAAAGCCCTGGCTCTGGCAGCCAAGACCACCATCAGGAATGAAGAGATCCTCCTTTATGAACACATTATTAAGAAAATCAGAGGAAACCAGCCGTTGTCCGCGCGGGCCCCGAATTCGTTGTTCAGCAGGATGCGGGTGCGCTCGGCGGCCTTCTTTGCGGTAGGGACGGCGGCGGCCGTGGCCGGCGGATATTATTTTCTGAAGGCCGGCATCGCGGCCAAGATCGCCTCATTCTTCGGTTTCGGCGGATGGGTCGCGGGGCTCAAGGCGGCGCTTTTGGCGCATCCGATACTCCTGGCCGCAACCATCGTATTGGTCGTATCCGGCGTCGGGCTTCTGTGGATGGTACAGAAGATGGTCATCCAGCCGATGCAGATGAAAGACAGGACCGACGCCGATTTCTGGCGCATTGTCAAAGGCGTATCAGGGCAGGACAACGCCGCCATCTCCGGCAATGTGGGCCTGGCCGTGGTCAAGTGGCTCTCAGGGCTTTATGTTTATTGCGCGCCGTACCTGGCCAGCGGCGCCCTCGTCTTCTTGTTGGCCAATGTCATTTTGGGCCTCCCGGCCGCCGGCGGGGTTCTCGCTGCCGGATTGATTGTGATCCTTGGTTTCGCGGCAGCAGCCGTCAGGATGATCGCCGGCCATAAGGATTTGAGTTTCAGCGCGACAGTCCCCTACAAGCATTCGATGAGGATAGTGGAGGCGACGATCTTTGCAATCGTCGGCCTCTCCGGCATCGGCTTATTGACCATTTTAGGCCTGCCTGTATTTGTTACCGTCGCCGGCACAGCCGTGATGCTCGCCTCCTTGATTGGTTTCGTCTACATGATTCCTTATCGGGCCGGCGACAAGATCATCGGTATCAACGCCGTGATCAAAGGGATCGCGGCCGCCCTGGCGATCTTTGGAGGCGTCACGGCGCTGGCTTCCTTTGCTCCTGCGATGTTCACTTCGGCGTTGGCCATAGGAGGCATTGCCAGCCTGTTTGCCTCATCGGCCATCGTCGTTTTCAGCATTGCCGCAGCCTTCTATCTGGTGCCTCGCCTGGCCCGGATCCACAGCAGAGTGGATAAGCAGAGATCCTCCCAGGATGGGCTCAGGCAGGCGCATTACCGCAGCAATCTCTGGCAGGTGGCCTTGGAGACGGCCGGCGGCAACATATTCATGGCCGTCTTCACGCTGGCCATCGCCGTTGGCGTGGTCCATCTCTTAGGTCTGTGGAGTATCGCTGCACTGGGGACATGGGGGTTGGCGGGCGGCATTGTGGGCCTGGCGGCCTTTATCGCATTCTCCGTTGTGAAGCCGAAATGGGCGTTGTCTTTGGTCAACGTCGTCTTTGTGACGGGTATTGCGACGGGCGGTTGGGCGGCCCAGGCGCAGACAGAATACGTCCAAACGTACAAAATGGACGCCCAGACACAGCAGCTTCAGTCGGAATTGAAGCAGTCGCTGGCCGACATATCCAATCCGGACGAGCATTATCGCCAGATCCAGCAAAGCTACGAGCGTCCTCGGACCGACGAGGGCGCCTATTTGGCTGTGGGCGCTCTTGGCTTGCTTGCCCTTCCTTTATTGTTCTTGGCCAAGGGGTGGAAGAGGAGAGGCATTTTGTTAGGGTTGGCCATTGTTCTTTTGTCCAGCATGTCGGTCGGGTGTGCAGCGTTGGCCCAGGGCGTCCATCAGGCGGATTACGGCCTGGCTAAAGGCCAGCCGTACTGGGAAAACAACGCGATGACGCGCACTCAGCCGACGCTCCAACAGCCGGCCACAGATAAAGATAAGACCCAAGACCTCTATCCGCTGGCCCCGAAAGCCCTGCCTGAGGTCAAAGCCCCTGCAGTCCAGGGCGGTGTTGATTTTGAGGCGATGTGGAGATGGATCAGGAAGGTCGAAGCCGACGGCGATCCTTCTGCCGTGAGTCCGGCCGGCGCCAGGGGCGTTGCCCAGATCATGCCTGATGCCTTGCAGGATTACAACGACAATCATCCCGGGCACACGTATTCCTGGGATGAGATGTTCGATGCAGCCAAGAACCTGGAAGTGGGCAAGTGGTATCTGACCAAACAGATACCTGCGATGCTCAGGAATAAAGGTTTGGCCGTGACGGTTGAAAACGTCCTGTGGGCATACAATGCCGGCATCAATAGGGTCGCCAATGGCGTGATGCCCAATGAAACGAAGAACTACATCGCCGCCTACCAGAACGGCAGGGTCCTTGACGGCACAGCTTATGTGGATTCCGGCGCAACAGGCCGGGATCGGGCTGTCAGGTCTGCAGAATTGCAGGTGCCGCCTGTGATCATCGACGGCCGCACGATCAAGATCGGCAATGAGGTCTTCCAGATCCGCGGCGTGACCGCCGGAACGGGCTTCCGCGCGCCGGACCTCAACATGCTGGTCCAGCTCAACGCCAATACCGTCAGGACATACAGGCCTGTCAGCGAACAGGTCCTCAATGCCCTGCAGCAGCACCATATCAAGGTCATCGTGGGCTTCAGCCTGGAAGATATTGTCGGCGCCAGCCCCGAGACAGCGGGTTATTACCTTGCTTACATCCACAAATTTGCCAATCATCCGGCGGTGCTCGCCTGGTCGCTGGGCAATGAATATAACTTGCATCCCGAATACTTCGTCACCATTCCGAAAGATATTTCTCCTGAGACCAAGGCCGAGCTGGTCCAGCAGGCTCAGATGAAGTGGGCCCAGACGCTTGAAAAAGCGGCCAAGTCCATCCACGGCCTCTATGGCCAGCATCCCGGCCTGCGCAAGCTGCCTGTGACGACGGCGCACGGAGAATTGCCGACGCCGGAATTCCTGGCCGCGACGCCTTCCGTTGATTTCTGGGGCATCAATACCTATAGATGGAACGATCCGGCGGCCTTCACCGGCGACGAGCAGGCCAACAACATTTTCGAACAATGGGAGGCGTTGTCCACGAAGCCGATGTACCTCTCCGAGGCCGGCGCCGATTCTTTCAGGACGACCGAAGTCAAGACCGATGCCACCGGTGCCCAGGTTGTGACCGGCCAGGTGGATGAACAGATGCAGGCAGATGCCAACGCGAGGATCTGGAGGCAGGCGGATGCCTATCGCAACATTTGCAGCGGCGTCACGTTCATGTCTCTTACCGATGAGTGGCACAAAGCGGGCAATCCGCAGGCGCATGATGCGGGCGGCTTTGCGCATGGCGGCGTGCCGGCCGATAACTTTGCCAATGAAGAATATTGGGGCCTCTTTAATGCGGACCGTACGCCGAAACTCGTTGTGGCCGCCCTGGCCAAGACGTGGAGCGTGCCGACGACAGAGGAGGACCGCGCCCAGGTCATCAAGACGGGGACGGAATTCAAGGCCGCAAAACGTGCGGTGCAGGATGCGCAGGCAAAGGTGGATGCCCTGGAGAAAGAGAAGGCTGGCCTTGAGGCGGAGCTGCGGGATATCGACGCCAAGATATCCAACACGACGCTTACCATCACGGAGACCCAGACGAACCTGACGACCCTCAAACCCGTCGTGACGCAGGCGCAGGCAGACAATGACGCGGCGCTGGCGGCGGTCCAGGATTGGAAGAACAAGAACAAGACAGCCCTTGAGAATGCCTACAAGCGCAACAACCAGGGTATTTTGGACGGGACGAAATACTATGAGTCACAGGTTGGCAGGAAGATAGGGTGGAAGGAAGCGGTCGGCTTCAGTCTCTTTGCCCTGGTTTCTTCTTTGACGATTTGGTTTGGAGCTAGGAGACATAATCGTTCCATCAAATATGCCGGCTGGCTCGGCTTGCTTCTGGTAGGCGGCGGAATTCTTTCGTTGGGCACAGGATATGGCTTGACCGATGTTCATCACGATACAACGGTGTTTGTTTCCAAACATCTTGGCATTGGTGATTATCGGGCCATGTCGCTTGGGCAATATCAGATTGATAAGTCCACTATTGAGGCTTATCAGACGCAGGTGCCGGCAGCCAGGAACATGGCGTGGGACGATGTCGCCTTTGATGCGAATCATGCCCGCTCAGCCAGCGACCTGCACTTCCTGGCCGCCGCACGTTATTGGCAGGATATCAACAATACGTTAGGCATTACCGCAGACCACATGTCCGAAGAGCAGGTTGTGGTCTTGGTTGCTTCTCTCCATCACCTGGCTCCGCAGGTTCCGGAATCCTCGCTCATCAAATGGCATCTGGATAATCTCGGCCGCGCCAAAGGGTTGAACCCGCAATTACAGACGCCGTCGCAGCTGGAGCAGGCGCTCTTTGCCATCGGCCGCGCTTACGGCATGGATGAGGCGAAGGCCAGGGAAGAGGCCAAGACAGTGGCCGGCGCCGGCGACCTGAAGATGACCGGCTTCTTTGCTTCCGACATCGGAAAATTGATCTTCGCTCAGGTCGGCCCCTCTCATATCTATCCGACCATCAATGACGTCGTCAAGAATGATCCTCACAAATACTTGAGCGTCTTCAACAGGGGCGCGGCCGTGGCCGTGCGCATGCAGACGCGGGGCGCTAAATTCAACAGTTATCTCTTGCCTGTGAGGCTGCCGGAACTCGAGACCGCGGCCGCAGAAAAGAAGGTCCGTTTCGAGACCGTCACAAAACAGATGACGGACGTCACGACGCAGCTCTCCAGGGGCCGCGACGAGTTGGCAGCGTTGCAGGCCAGAAAAGCCCAGCTCATCCAGGCCTTGGAAGATAAGACAAAGGCCATTGCCGCGGCCAACCAGCAGTTGACCAACGCGCGCCTGCAGTTGAGGTTCTGGCAGCAGGAAATGGGGCTGACGGACGCGATGGAAGGCGCGGGCGTCCCGGACAGAAAGGACTGGGCCGCAGACAAGCAGGCCCTTGAGAGCCTGAGGGCCAAGATCGAAGCGCTCAAGGTCCAGGCCGCCGCCTTGAATCAACAGGTCGAGACCAACCCCGGCGTTGCAGAGCAGCTTGAAGATATCAGGACGCAGATCAGCCAGCTCGAGCTTAAGGCCCAGGGCATGCAGGAAGCTTATGACGCATATCAGGCCAGGCTTGAGGTTGAACGGGCCAGAGAAGAGCTGAGAGTTTCCAGAGATAAATTGAAAGCGACCATCGACCGGCTGGCGCAGATGGAAAATCTCCCGCCGCAGGCTGTTGATCCGGCCAAGACCCTTGCGGCAATGGCCCAGATGCAGCAGGATATTGCCAAGGTCCTCGAAGACATGGCCAAGCTGAACGCAAGCATCCAGAAGGTCTTGAAAGACCCGAAGGTCATGCAGAAAGACCAGTTGTTGAGCGTGTACCTGAGCCTTGAGACGCAGGCGAACAACGCCCTGGCAAACCTCGCCCAGATCGGTCCCATGAACTTCGGCGTCAAGCTTGACGGCAAGGCCTCTTCTTTCGTCACCCTCGCCAATATCGCTTACGGCGCGGTCAATGGGACCATCCAGGGCGCGGGCGGCTACACGCTCGCCGGTATCGCGGCTGTCGACGCCCTGTCCGACATTATCCAGCAGCCGAACACGGAAAAACTCTTTAACGGCGACGGCGGCGTCATTGTTCCGGATTGGACGGACCAGGACTTCACGGGCCTGCATCTTTTGTTCTTCAAGCTCGGCTTCAATCACGGCAAATTCACGATCGCCACGGAAGCGCCGCGCGTGGGCGTGGACTTAAAGATCGTGCGCGCCAACATCGGCCTGAACTCCAAGCATAGCTTCCTGCCGGATCCGAAATTTGAGGCCCTGGGGATGCGCGTCCTGCATACCGAGTTCGGCGAGTTCCGTTACTTCCCGAGGATCAACCTGCAGACGAATACCGTGGACCCGCAAGGGTCCAAGGGGTACATGAACCTCACCAACCCCGGCGAAGGCTTGAACGAGGTCATCAGTTACGCGCTGAAAGCCATCTTTAAAGGAGAAAAGCCGGAGAGATATTCCGCAGTTGTCATTTATAGCCTGCGCCAGAAGCAGGCCATGGTCGAGGCCCTGACCAATACCGACCCGAATTTTGAATACTGGATTGAGCGTAAAGGTGCGACCCAGAAGATTTTCCGTCGCAACCTGATGACTGGTCAGACGGCATTGCTGTCAGAGGCCGATATGTATTATCCAAAGGCCGATAGGGAAAAGAACGGCGGCATGGAAACAGAGACATTCTTAAGAAAGAGCAATGCCTGGATGGAGACCGACGGCTTACAGAGGATCTCCGGTATGCTGGACCTGCAGAGGAGCGTCAATTACCTGCAGGCCCTGAACAACTTCGGATGCGAGATCGATCTGCGCACGCGCCAGATATATCCTTATTCAAGCATCCAGGAAATACCCGCCGGCGTCCAGATTTCCCATCTGCCTCAGGTCACGAAAGATAGCTACACGTTCAATAACGGGGCGCTGGCTGAACTTCCGGCGGACAAGCTCAAGCTCGTGCGCTTCAATCCTGCCAACGGCCGCATGATCGTGCCCGGCCTCAAGGTCGCTTATTTCGACCATCTCTTCAACACCACGACTGTGGGAGAGCATCATACATTCATGATCAATAACGGCACCCAGTCGCCGATTGTCTTAGATGCCGACCATGCGCCGAAAGTCGTTACCCTGCCCAAGGGTACGGAGATCAAGATCGGCAAAGACAAGGTCACGCTGGAACGCGACACACGTGTTGCCTTTGAAGGCATCGAGCAGAAATATCTTGAACAGAGCATTTACGCCCAGATCAAGAGCGCCGTGGGGAGCAACAGGCCATTTGTCCTTGTGGAAGAGAACAGCGTCCCTGTGCCGGCCATGCTGATCCGCACATTCAAAGATCAGGCGCCGCGCACGATCCTTTTGACCCAGGAAGAGGCCCGGCTCGTCCCGACGCAGACCCTCGGCGAAGGCGAGATGATTAAGATAGAGTTCGGCGCGGGCTACCAACCGATCTATATCATGGGCGCCAATACGCCGCATCCTGTGACGGGCGAAAAGGCGCCCGTGGGCGCGACCGTGACCTTTGCCAAGCCGTTTGCCGTTGAGAGGATGGTCGACGGCAAACCCGTGCTTATTCCGGCGATCGTTGAGTATCCGAGAATGACAGCTCCCGAGTCGCCGGACACCTACGGCACGCTGATCGATCCGAAGACAGGGAAGGCCACGACGCTGCAGGCGCCTCCGGCCGGCGGCCTGACGCAGATGAGATTCAACGACCTTCTGGCTCAGGTGAACTTGCCTGTGGCGCCTGTTGATCAACGGCAGCGCGACCCGGCGTTCGTGTTGAGCAGGGATTACATCGATTATCTCGACAGCGTCAAGGGCCTGGCCAAGAATGCCCAGACGCGCAGGGATTCGGAAGTCCTGCAGCAGTGGAAACAGAACGCTTACCAGAACATCCAGCGTGCGGCCGAGGCCGTCCTCGCCGATATCGACGCCAAGAAGGGCATGCAGTATTGGATGGCCCAGTACGGCGTGTGGCGCGCGGAGTCGCTGGCCTGGATCCAGAAGAACATCTTGACCCAGCAGCAATTGCTGGAGGCCGCGTTGAAGGCCCATGCCGAGGCCTTGGCAAAGGCACAGGAAGGTCTGACGCAATTACAGGCCCAGATACAGACCATCGATACGCAGATCCAGCAATACGCCGCCTTGAGGGACCAGGCGCGCGCCAACGAGAACTTCGGCCTGGCGGATTACTATAACAATCTTATGGCCCAGGCCGTGACCCAGAGGGCCCAGGTTAACAGCCAGATCACGCAGGCCAACAGCTATATCGCCAGGCTTAACCAGAAGACGGACCTCACCATTGACGAGAACCTCGACCTTGTCAACGCCCAGAACGGCCTGGCGGAGTGGCAGGCCAGGCAGCGCGATATCCCGACGGCCGAGGACTGGAAGCGGGATCCGCGGGCGACATCCCAGAAGTGGGCGAGCACGCAGCTTGAGATGGCGCAGCAGGAACTCGTCGACGCCTATCGCGGTGTCGACTATGTCCTGGCCAAGATCAACAATGCCCAGAGCGGCTTGGGACAGACAGAGGCGGCGTACCAGCAGGCGATCACGGGGTATCAGGCATTGAACGACGAGCAGCAGACCCTGGAATCCGCCAACAACTTCAAACCGGGGGCGGATGAAGGCTCGTGGGGCATCGCCTGGATCGATTGGCAGGTGTCCGAGGCCCAGACAAAACTGAACAACCTGCCTCCGGATGCAGACCCCAGAGAGAGGAAGATCCTCCAGAATGCCGTGGATTACTGGTCGGCGCGCGCCGGCGACGCCAGGACCCATTACCAGGAACTGACAGGTTCCGCCTGGGACGGCCAGCACCATGATCCGGCTGACGGCTCAAAGATCAAAGACGCCTATAATTATATGGGCACGGCCCTGGATACGCATAATAAGGCGGTCGCCTATCTCAATGATTTGAAGACGAAGGTCGATAAGAACGACGGTATCGTGTCCCTCCCCGAAGCCCAGGCCTATCTGCAGCAGGTCTTGAAGAAATACGACAACGGCGCCTTCACCGACGTGCGCGATTATCTGAGCCGGCGCACAGCCAGCGTCGATGCGAACGTGACCCAGCTCTACAAGTACCTCTCCGCCCGCGACAATATGCTGGATGTCGTCAACGAGATCTCCGAGCAGGGCATGCAGGTCCAGAGAGACCGCCGCAAGCTCTATGAGGAAGCCAAGCGTATCGAGGCGCAGGAACAGAAGCTGAGGGCGGCGCATCCGGAATTGCCGGCCTCCGCGTTCTTCGGCAAGACCAAGCTTGAGACCATCATCGAATCCGAAAATCCGCAAGGGTATCTGAACATGGCGGTGTCCGACGGCTTACTGGGCAACGGTGGCTTCGTGAACAGCCAGTTCGAGACCGCCGACGCCAAGCACAAAGTGGATGTTTACTCTGTCGGCTTCCAGCTTGAGAAAGGCACCCCGACAGTCCAGCAGGCCGGCGTGGGCATCCGCAGCGCCCTCGGCGAAAACGCCAACAACTTCTTGGCCATCGGTTATAAGACGAGGGATTCCTACCGTCAGACCAATGAACAGACCGAGCACGTCCAGGATCAGCGCCTCGTCCTCTTTGAGAACTTCAATTATTCCAATGGCCGCACGAGCGCCGCCTATGTCGGCTACCTCGATGTTTCCATGACCCAGAATTCTCTGGTCCAGGTGCACAACATTCATGTGCGCGACGATTTCGCGAAGAACTTCTTCTGGGAACTGAAGGCCGGCGCCATCTTCACCGATGCCAGCGAGACCGCCAGCCTCATCGCCCATGACGCCGAAGGCAATGAGGTCAAGATGCCCTTTGACCTGGCGGTCCGCGAGAAGTTGATGTATGCCTCGGCCGGCATCGGCTGGCACAATGACAACGACACCAGCATGATCAAGGTCTTCATCAGGCCGGAGTCCGACACGAGCGAGTGGAGCGAAGGGAACTTCATTTATTTCGGCGTGGCCGGCAAACAGACGATTTACAAAGGCAAGAACCTGGAAGTCAATGCGGCTGCTGAAGCGGCGTATGCCGGCGCCCACACGACCAAGGCCCGGGGCCTGGTCGAGTTTGTCCTGCCGGAGCAGAAAATGAAGTTACGCATCGGCGGCAGCATCAAGGACAGGTTCGATACGCGCGCCGGCGTCGTCAGCCTGCAGATGCCGACTCCGATCTTTAAGGATTCCTCGATGGAAATCAAGTATGAGCCGACGTGGTACAAGGACGGCGGCCGCATGGACAATTGGGGCGTGACGTTTGGACCGGTCTTGAACATCGGCAGAGACAAGATCCCCGGCTTCGTTGCCACGGAAGGCCCGATGAAAGGCCGCGTGATGGGTATCCCCGTGGATGATCCTCTTGCCGGGATCGTTACGACATATCCGCAGTCTTCGCAGGGTGTGCGCGTGGGCCTCACCGGCGTTACGCCTGAAACCAATCCTTTGGTCGCGGCGACGGTTGACGGAAAACTCTTTGTCTATGGCCCGAAAGCCGACGCCATGAGGCGCGGCTTCTTCCTCGGGCCCAACGCGTCGAACACCCTCGGCATCCTGCACTTCTTTGCCGACAGAAAACTGCCGGTGGCCTTGAGCCGGACGATGTATCAAAGCGGCGTTTTGACGTCCCTCGTCTCTATGAGCCAGAAAGAGCTCGATGAGGCAGGCATCAAGCAGGATATGGCCGAGGGCCCGCACAAAGGCTGGTATTATTTCGAAATGCCCCTCAATGGGAATACCTATCGCGTCTATCTGGGCGACAAAAAGACGCTCGTCGTCCTGCCCGGCACGGCCCTTAATCCGACGCCTTACCCGGCGGTCGTGGAATTCACCCTTGAGGGGTATGCCATGGCGGAAGCCGACCTTAACGCCGATGCGGTCGTTTATGTTGCGAACGGCCCGTCAGTGCGGCTGACGGCCCAAGATGTCGTCAACGCCGCCCTCGGCGGACATATCTATTCCTTCCAGACGGGCAAGAAGAACGAGATCGGCGAAGATCAGTACCACTTTGAGATCAGGAATTTCAAGGGCATCACCCAGGGCGAGCTCGTCCTGCACCCGGCCGCGATGAAGGCCATCAAGGATCTGCAGAATGTCAACGGTTACTTCGTCGTGCCTGGCGCTGCCGCGAACGACAGGAGAGGACAGGCCGGCTTCCAGGCGACTTATTTGACAGAGGCCCAGGTCGCCGCCATGATCCGGACGCCCAATAATCCGAACGGCGCCCTGGAATATGTGAGGGACGAGCCGGTCAAGGGCTACGAGCAATTCAAGCTTGTCGTCAGGGCTACAGGCGCAGGCGTTGCGGTTCCGCGTTACATGGCGGAGCGCGACCTGGCCTACAGGCAGGGCCGCCTCTATCTGGATGACACCGGCCGTGTCAAGATTGCCGCAACGCCGAACGACGTGCCTGCGGGGGCAAGGGTGATCATGTTGGGCAATGCGCCTGACCTGGACCATGGGTATCTGAGGATGTACATGACGGAAAACATCCTGCGCCAGCTTGTTACAAAAGACGGCTGGAACGGCCACCACCTGGCTTCGGTCCAGGTCAGGCGCACAACAGACAATCTCTATATGTGGTATAGGGACAGGGGGGAAGTCAACGGCCGGTTTGACAGGGGCACGGATGAAGTCGCTTGGAAGCCGTATCCGGCGGACAGGCATTTGACGAAAGACAAGGCGACGCTCCAGAAGGTTGAGAATGACCTCCTGGACGGCTGGCAGCCTGTGTATAAGGTCGGCCTGCAGAGCGAGCTCACAACCATTGAGTTCCATGCCGCCGCCAGGCCGGTCCTCGAAGACATTTATGCCAATCACCTGATCGCCGTCAGCAGCACCGGCGAAGTCAGGTATATCCCGCTTGACAAGATGGTTGAGAATTTCGAGTACCTCGCCGAAGTTTACAGGGCCCATGGCAATATCATGAAGCTGACGGCAGACGGCCAGACGAGCGCCAGGTATTACTTCGGCGAGAAACTTGAAGGGTCCCACGCGGTTCTCTTGCTCTACAATGCCGAGACCAAGAAGTGCGAATCCCATGTCTACACGTTGGACGCCCAGGGCAAGCCGTCGCAGGACCTCGGTCTCTCCGTTGATCAGGGCGTCATCAAGATCACCGATCCGCAAGGTCTCCCCATCAAGGTCAAGAGGGTCCGCGTCTACAACAATCCGCCGCCCATCGGCCTCATCGGCGTGGACGGCTGGGGCAAGACCGTCGTGACGGCGTATAAGGACAAGGTCGTTGTGGACGCAGAAGAGACGTTTGCCGAGGCCAGGGCGGTTGACAACGGTTTGGCTTCTTTGAAAGGCGTCGCCGACAACAGGCCTGTTTCCAGGATCTACGAAGGCAAGGTGTGGGGTGTCAAAGATGACAAGGTCAGCGATATCAACGTTTCGCATATCGGCTGGGCCGTGAATGTGGGCGAGAGGACATTCAAGACGCGTGAAGGTGCCGCATACACCTTTAGCTTGATCGCGCAGGTTGACAGGGCCGGTAAACCTATGGCGACAACCGTTGTTGAGAGCGGTTTTATCGGCACCGGCCGCAGAGGCCAGTTCATTACCTTCTATGCCAATGAAGCCGTCGTCAATCTCGGCGAAAAGACAGAGGACGGCAAGCCCTTTGTCAGGATCTTTGCGATTGACGCCGACCACAATCTGACACAGGAAACAGACCGCGCGGTTGAAGTGCTCTCCAAACAGAGCTTCAACGGCCTTACCTACAATCTCATCCACAGGCTCGGCCAGACGGACAAGGCCAAGGAGCGTTGGTATGGCGTGAACCCGGAGACCGGCAAAGAAGTCGCACAGTTCTATGTGATGCCAGAGCGCATTGATCGCGTCGCCGTCAGAGGATATGCAGCATTCGATTTTGGCCAAACGACGATATCGCTGCCGCAAGCTATCAGAGAATCTCGCGGCTATAAGGGCGATGAACCGTTGACGACGATTTATTATATTGATCGTAATCACCAAGTAATCGAAAGCCTTGGCATCAGAGGTTATGGTGTTAAGACGAATGACAGGATTAATGCGCATGACTGGTTGATCAGCGAAGAGATTTCTAAGGATGGCGAATTCGTGATCGCGCGCGCCATTGACGTTAAGGCAGAGGAGCGCGCTACGATCTCGAAGCTGTTTGATGGGGGCTATCTTGTTCAGATGATTGCCGAATATAAAACGATTGGTTCAGATCGGAAGGCTGAAAGATTAATATATACGGCGCAGAAGATAGGTGGTGTTTACAAATTCCAAGAAGCCAAAGACTACAATACACCAGACTTTGAGAAGATCAGTGACCTCTATATGATTTCTTACTATCGCAATATTATCCCAATCGTTGTAGGTAGAGATACAGCAAGTCTGCGTGCCGAATTTTCGTCTGTGCCTTCTGCCATGAGGGCTGCATTTGAGAAACGCTTAGACCAGGGTTTGAGGCAAGTCATCGAAAGTTTGGGACTGAAGGCCGGAGATACAATCCATGTTGTTAAAGAAGAATTGCAAGTCAGGGAAGATGGCATCAAGTTCAACTATAGAATACAAGAAGATCCTTGGGCAAGAATTCTGGTATTTATCTCCAGCGATGTTATGCCGGATACCCTTGTTAATGTCAAATGGAACGGAGAAGACGTCCTGGAGAGTTATCAGTTCTCAACGCTCGGTTCAGCCTTCAAGCTTGAGCCGGTCGGCAATGTGATGGCGCCAGGTGAAGCGATCAGGAGCTATGGCCTGAATAACCAACTGGTCCGTATGCTTGAAGAAAAGGGCGTTCCTACGGATGGCCAACTGAAACTCGTCAGGATCGATCAGAAGCTCTTGGTGGATGACAGAGGAGATATTCAGATTCCGGTTCTGAGCCGTTATCTCATGCGCCAGGATCCGCTTAAACGCGATTATCTTAGGTTCGACAGAGGCGCCCTGAGGTTTATGAAATACGACGTGGGCAATCATCCAGGTATTCCGTTCGGTATCTCTGCTGGTGAAGTCGTTATCTCTCCTGAATTGATGCAGGTGATCAGAGAGACGGAATTCCTGCAAAAGCGGGGAGACGAGTATATTTACAGAGTTACTTATGAGTTCAGGGGCGGAGAAGAATTCCGCAACAAGCCGATCTTTGTCGGCTATGATTTCAAGAGAGACGTGGTGTGGGAGCATTATATTAATGAAGGATGGAAGCTTTACACCAAGCATGGTCTGCCGCTTTACATCACTCGTGTTGCCGGAGTCAAAGAAGTCAGAACTATTAATGGTGCACATCAGTTTGCCCATTCCGGTGGTACGATGTATACCGACCTGGCGAATGGAAGCATTGAGCGTCTCTACAGTCAGTTTGATATCAAGGCTTATCGAGATGCGGCTGGCAATAATTATCTTCTGGTTTCTGAGAATATCAAGTCGTCCACACCTGTAGCCAAGCCGTTCACGACCCTCTTCAGGAATAACGTGCTTTGGGCCGTCGTGGATGAGAACGGTGTTCATACAGATCCATACGATTTGAGCGCTTTTAGAGACAGAGTTGCCAATTCTATCTATGGGCCGGTTTTGGGCAATATGATCGGCCGCGGCACGTTCATCAAAGATGGCCAAGACGTAGCCAAGATGATTGAGATGATTGAAAGAGACGGTGTTGTGATTGAGTTGGATCGCGATTACCTGCCGGCGTCCGTCAAGAATAACATTTATGTCGATCCCTTCAGGAAGTTCCTGCAGACGCCTCGTTCTCTGAAGGAAGCGTGGGTGCCTAACAATATCTACACGCTGGGCGGATATGGCCTGATCGCCTTGCTGGCTTTTCCGAGTATCGTTATACCTGTCATGATCTATCTTATTAAGAGAAAGACGCAGAGGAATGCCAACGTTGCTTCCGTCAAGTCCTTGAGCAAAATTGTGGGCAATCCGGACCTTGCGGAACGCCTCGCTATTTTGCCTCAGGTGGCCGGGCCGTTCGTTATCGGCGTCAACATCAAGGAACAGGCGGATAAGGACGCTCATCTGCGCGACTATCTGACGCTTTCCAACATGTTCAACGAGGCCGAGATCGGATTGATCGTCGGCCTGGCCAGACGCGGCGCTCTGCGCTTTGCCGAGTCCGAGATCACGCCCCAGCTTCAGATGGAAAACCCGGCTAAGGCCGGCTTGACGCTGGACACCGTTGCTAAGGCCGCTGAGGCGGGGTATCCACAGGCCATGGTGGTCAGAACGCTGATAGCCAGAGGGTTGTTGACCGAGGATGAAGCGAGCGAGCTCATGGCGGCCATCAACAGGGGCGCTGAGAAGGCGACCGTGTTAGATTGGAATTGGCTGAAGTCTCAGGCCCTGGCCAAGGCTGAGAACAGGATTTTTGAGCTCTTTGCGCAGGATGGCGACAACTGGAGAGAACAGCTTGGTCAGCTCCTGCCTACGCCCGAGGCGCGGCTCTTCAGGTTCCTCCTTGAGACCAAGCACTTCGGAGAAGGGACAGAAGCTGAGATGAAGCAGTGGGCCAGAGAGTTCATTGCCAGGACTTCCAAGACGGATGCGCTCTTGAAGGAATTTGTGATGGAGACGCTATTGAGAGACAAGATCATTAGGCCTCAGTTTGATGATGTCTACAAGGCGACCTTTGGCGGGTATAAGAAGAGCAATTTTGTCAGACCACAGGAGTTGGAGGAGCTTTTTAAAAGCGTCTTAAGTGACATCCACAGGTTCTATTTGCTTACGCCTGCGGTCATGCCCAAGGGGAGCGATCAAAAGGGAAATGATACGGTCTTTAATCCCAATTCCATGACTAGGGCCCTTGAGCCGAATGTGCTTAAGGAATATTTCCTTTTCAGGATGCTGCAGGCCAACCCGTCCCAGACCAGCGGCTATTCTATCGGCGCTGTCGCAGATATCTTTCCGTTCGCCTACTTTGTGGCAAGGGATGCGATGAGGATGCTGCCTGGCGCGTCTGCTGAACAGGTCATGAAGAGGATCAGGACGCACGTCGATTTCTTTGTTCAGCTCTTCCAGATAAGCTTCCAGTATGTCGATGGCGGCAAGCGTCTCGGTCTTTTGAAGCAGGTTGCCGAACAGGGCGGCAAGCAACCCCTATTCCGCCTTATTGATGTTTTCTCCGACCTTGACCTTTATGACCTGTTCGTAGGTCTGAATGGAAAATCAGATGCAGGATTCAATATATTCGAAGCTCTCGTGGAGAAGACATTTGAAGAGGCTAAAAGAATGGGGCTGACGGAGAGCGCGGCATCGAGCTATGATGATCAGTATGCCGCTATTGCCCAGGTAATGGGTCAGATCTTTAACGACTATAAGGGATTTGTGAAGAGAAACAAGAAGCCAGAGCTCTTTGAGTTTGCTGAAAAGATAATTGTCTTTACAAAGCCGCTGAAAGACAAGGCGCTTGAGCTCTTTAGCGAGAGCCGACCGTGGTCGGCCAAGCTCGATCGCATGACAAAATATCACAGAGGCATGCTCCATCTCTATGCGAGAAGGATTGTGGCTCCTGTGCTGAAACTTCAGACGTATTGGGGTCTCAAAACAGCCAGAGAGCGGTGGGCGGCGAAGGTCTTGACCCTGGGCGGCTTCGCGGCAGGTATCGCCATCGTTATGGCGACGCCCTATCTCTCTCTGGGCGT
The DNA here is from genome assembly GCF_004102945.1 of Candidatus Velamenicoccus archaeovorus. GTDB lineage: Bacteria > Omnitrophota > Gorgyraeia > Velamenicoccales > Velamenicoccaceae > Velamenicoccus > Velamenicoccus archaeovorus. The sequence continues at coordinate 79,046 of NZ_CP019384.1, forward strand.
AACAATCGCTCTCCTTTCCATTGGCTTGCCGGTTTTGATGCTTGGCAAGGTGAAGATCCCCGCTGAGAAGATTTTCTGGAGTACCACCTACACCGCGGCGTCTCTGTATCTGGGCGGCATTCTGACCTATTTCCTCTTCGGCAAGTTCAGCATCATCAATTTTGCTGCCGCCGGTTTCTGGGGAACGTTTATCCTCTGGGGCCTGACCCTTATCCCGACAGCGATCTCCATGTATCATATGATGACATCCATAAAGAGCCATATCGCTCTAAGCCGTAGCCTTTGGAGCGGTCGCGCCAGGTCGTTGATCGGCCTCAGATCGTTGTCGCCGCTGCGCCTTGTCACCTTCGCCGCCACGGCGGAAGGCTGGAAGCTAAATCTTGGCATCAACTGGGCAACGCAGTTCAAGAAGTGGTATATGGAATTTGTGGATACGGAAAAGAGATTCATGCCCTTGACGCAGAACGGTGAGACTGTGGCTGAGTATTTTGAGAGAGGCGTTAATTTCCTTTGGAAGAAGAATTACATGAGCGATGCAGAGCGGAATAAGTGGCTCAACGCGATTAGGAACCCTCGGGCAGGCACGTTTGTCATGCCCCGTTCTCCAAAGGGCTTCGAGATCCTCTATAACGCCTTTTACGCCTTAAGCCAGAAGAAGCCTGCGGCTGATGTCTTTGCGTTCTTGCAGGGCACATCTACGCATGTCCAGACGGCCGGCGAGCTCTTTGCCCATACCATGGAGAATTCCGCGCAGATGGGGAGCTTTAATAACAATCCCAAAAATGGCGCAAAGACAGCTCTTCTGGGCTATGTGATCCGTACGCATCAGCCGGAATGGAACAACCTGCTGAAAAAGGTCGCTGCAAAGGGAGGCCATTTCGAAAGAGCGGTGAGAGAAGCCTTAAGCACGAGAAGAGGTGTTTCCAAAAAAGCGCAGGAGAGAGCCGCGAAATTTGAAGAGGTCAATGAGTACACCGATTGGACAAAGCTTTTGAATGAAAGGCTCAGCTTTATGACTGCCCAGGAACGTGCGGAACTGGTTTCCATGATAGAGAACTTTATGGACGAACTGAGACCTGCGAACATCTCCGCTGTCGAGTCGGAGGCTTACGACTATATCGAATATCACCTGAATATCGCCTCCCAGTATGGCGACCTTGGTTATCACAAGGCCGTACGCCAGGCCGTATTGATCTACAACACCCTCGAAGAGGCCTATCGAGACAAGGCATCTAAGGTTACCGATTCGAAGTTGGCGGAACTGTTTGTTGCCAAATATCCGCTTTACAGTGAGCTCGTGGGCTTCAAGCTCAGGCAGATCTTCCAGGAAGCTTCTTTGTGGGGCAGACATGCGGAAAGAGTCGCTTTGGCAAACAATCAGCCAGGCTTTAAGATGAATACATTGTCAGCTCTTGTTAACTTCGATATAGATGCATGGGTAAAGTGGGCTGAAGGGAAAACGGATATTTTTACCCAAGAAGAGATAGGGACCCTGGTCGAATTTATTCAATTGATAAAACAGGGTCATTTCGTTGTCGAGTCCGATCGGCTTGAGCATATTGCCGCAACGATCCTTGCTTTCAGGGCCGAAAATCTGCGGGAACTTCTTGCTGTGTACGCCCGTTTAAATACCATTGTTACCCAGAATAAATTTTCCGGTTGGGAAAACAAGCTCAATAAACAAAAAGGCGACATAGATCTTAAAATAGAAAGAGGGGAAGCATACGATCAAGATCTTTATGAGACCCTAAAGAAAGAATTGGGGATGTTGAAGAATTTTAGAGATGCTCATGCGAAATGGGAAGCCTTAGTTCAGATGGCTCTCGTGATCACAAGAACAGATACCCAGGATGCTTATCTGCCGTTTTATGATCCGAAGAAAGATAATGTGATACCGTTCAACAAGAACGGTGGGATCGGCACGAACCTGTGGTTGACTTATGGCCGCTCCGCTAACTATGACGCGCATGTCAGGACGTATCCGATGCAGAACGTCTGGAGAACGGCCTGGGCGTCGTGGGTGGGCCGGAACCCGCATATCATGATCGTCAACCCGATGATGAAGATCTGGGCGTCGAGCAACAACTCTTTCCCGGGCACGCGCCGTTATGCGGTAGCGCAGGAAGTCTGGACATCGGAAGTCCAGCGCGCACGCCGTGGCCTCCTGACATTCTATGGAAAAGCTTTGATTACGCCGGCTGCCGGTGACACGATGCTTTCGCCGCCGGGCGAAGATTCGGCCGCGTTCCTGGCCGTTCAGGCCCGGGAAGCCAGGGCCACCTCTACGCAGATAGACTGGTATGTCTGGGAGTGGGGCCGTCCGGCACTCTGGGGTGAATCCGTTGCCGGAACAGAAATGAGATACGCCTATAACGTCACACGCTTCAAGATGGACCGCAACCAGTTCGCCGTGTTCGAAAATGCGGATACGGGCTATGACGTTAAGCTCACACATGACGTATTCTGGATGCACTATTTCTCTTCGGTTTTTGCCGTGGCGCTCCTCATCGGCATGCAGTTCATATCGCCGTTCAGCGCGTTCGCGTCCTTGAAGCCGGTCATGTTCTTTATTTCCATGACCATCCTTTTCATGAACGCCATTAACTCTAACAACTTCATCAGGCACATGAGGCAGACGGGTAGTTTCTGGGCCGCTCTCGCCAAGACCGCATATGAAACAGCTGTGGGCTTCCCGCTTTACGTCGCTCTCATAGTCAACTTCTTGAAAGGTATTCTCACGTCCAGCAACGAGGATTTCGCTTTCATCCGCACAGTGAAAGATGCCAAGTTGAGCACGGACGATAGGAAAGTTCGCTATGAAAGCTCCATGAGATTGTCATTTAAGATATCCCGCGACGTCAAGAAAGCAAGCAGGATCTTCGAGGGCATCGGTGGCGCCATGGCAATCGCGGGTGTTGTTGCTGCAGTTGCCGGCTTGAGCCTGTCTATCACGCCGTTCTTCATCATCCTCTCTGGCGTAGCGACCTTTGTCATAGGCGTGATCATGAACTATTCGTTCGAGAAACCCTTCCCATTCAACGGCTTTATCGCTCTTGCCGGCATTGCCGGTTGGTTCTGGGCATCATTCATATCTTCTCCCACGGGCGCGGCCGTGCTCCTACCGTATCTCCTGGCTTCATTCGCGTTCCTCTCCGGCCCCAGCTCTGCGGATACATTCGTGGATCGTCACGGCTATTTCTATGGATATCGCCTGGGCGCCATGTTAGGTACTTCCAGGACGTGGTTTTATATTTTTGCCGCCGCAAATGCAGCCATAGGCATATTCATCTGGCTTGGCATCCCCATGCTTAGCTTCAGCAATCCTGTTAGCGGCATTATCGGGTCGGCAGCGGTATTGACTTGGCTATTTTCCTTCTATAAAGCATTCAACAACTTATGGTATTTTGCTGGCAGGACGTTGAAAGACCTATATGTTTTCTTCAAAGACGCATTTAAGGAAGAATGGTTTAGGGTTAAGAAAAATTTTGAGAGAAAGTCCAAGCCTTCTTCACCTGCCACCCCTGGTTCTCCCGCTCAGCAGGCGACTTCTCAGAGTTCAGGAGCCGCGCAGAACCCTGCCTCTGGGAAAACCAGCAGCCCGATAATGAATGTTACAAGTCCCAAGTCTCAAGTCTCAAGTGATCGGCTGGCCATCATGGGTCAAGAATTAACAGCCAGGAATTTTATCTTCAACTCGCCTGTCGCCTTCGATAGCACGCTCGAAGGACTTAAAGCCACCGCCGGCATCGGCTCTGTCAACCAGACCCGCGCCGCGCCTCAGGAGCCCAAGGTTCTTTCTTCTCCTTCTCTTTCTTCTCCTGTCACCAACGCCTCCCTCTTAGAGGAGTTCATCACCTCCCTGGATCTCAAGGCCCCGGATGTCGTCCACATCAAAGGACTCCTGCACAAGTACCAGGTCTTGAAGGCCATGAATCCCCAAGACCAGGCTGCCCAGGCTTTGGTCATCGGCCAAAACTTCTATCCCTCAGCCCTCTTGACAGAAGAGCAGCGCTCAACCCTCCTGGGGGCTGTCGACTACGATGATATCGCAGCCGATGCCTCCAACAGGCTCGCCGCCTCAGATGTGGTCATCACCTTCAACCCCATGGACGGCGGCCTGGGCACCTCGGTCAAGCGCGAGCGCTACCTGGAAGAGACCCTGAGCCGGCCCAAGGACGACCCCAAGACAGGCCGCGCCAGGCTCGGCGCCAAGGCGACCGACCTCTACTTCACCTTTGAGGTCCAGGGCAAGGACGCAAAGGGCAACCCCAAGACCTTTGAGAAGACCGTCTCCATTGCCGAGATCAAGCTCCTGCGCGTCTTGAAGGACGCCATTCTCTACCGCCAGGCTATCTTCCAGCCCCTGGTCAATGACGACTCCGCCCCCAGCTACCGCAAACTGCTCGATTCCACCTATCTGCCGGATACCTTGGATGAGAGCATCCCCCAGGGCTCCAGGAGGACCTACCGGGAGGCCATGCAGCAATTGAATGTCGGCCTGACCAAAGGCGAAGACGAGATGCTCTTCCAGAAGGACTTACCTATTATTGACATCGAAACAGGCTTATTGACCACCAAGTTCACTGCCCCAGGCGGACACGGCCAATGGGGGGTCAGGCTCCTGTTTGAGGCCTTAAACTTCCACCAGCCCTTTGCTTCCGCTCAAGACCATGCGCCCAGGACCTACATCCGCGCCTTCTACAACGGAGACGGCGCAGCCAACTTCCCGGATGCCAATATCATCGGCTGGATGGCCAAGAACAAGGTCGCCCTGGTCATGATCTCGACCACCAAGGCCGGCTTGGACAAGAAGGGCGGCCAGATCGGCATCCAGGTCATATCAGATCCTTCAACCCCCTCAGGGCTCGGGCCCCAGGGCCCTGGCGTCACCATCCGGGCCCAGATGCTGGAGCTCGCCCAGGCCAAGAAGGTCTCCAAAGAACACGAGCAGCTCTTCTATGCGATAGGCCTCAATGGCACGCCTGCAGTCCCAGGCCTGGACCCCTTGGGCCGCCAGGCCTCAAGCCTCACCAACGAGCCCGGCGCCCAGTGCTTCAACACCAACATCGCCCTCATCAACTACACGGTCCTGGCCCCGATCCTGAGGGAGGTCGCAAGCTTGGAGAACGTCGAATACGAAGGCGAGATCTTGTCCGGCCATGACTTGGTCGAGCGCATCGTCTCACCTGACTTGATCGAAAACGTCAAAGAGAAGAAGGACTCGAAGAAGTATACCCAATTGGAAGGCGCCATCGGCTCAAGCCTGCTTAACTTGAACGCCTTCTTTGCCACGACCAAGGACGAGAGGATCAAGGACATCCTGCAGAGACACGGCCAAGAGAAGCTCCTGCGCGTCGTCAACGTCGACACCGAAAAGCGCACCCGCTTCTTCACCCCGGTCAAGACCGCCTTTGACTTCTGGTTCCAGGCCTACTCCGACTACTACCGCTTCGATGCAAAGAACTGGACCCTCCAGGATGCCACAGAGGGTCAGGTGCCTCCGACCATCAACCTGGCTAGCTACAAGCGCACCCAGGAAACCGGAGACCTTGAACTTGACGACAAAGGCAGGCCCCAGGACGACGGCTTCTACGCAGATGTCCAGAACGTGATCGACTCCTTTGGCACCACCTCGACCAGGCACCTCGACACCTTGAACATCACCGGTCGCATCAGGCTCAACAACGTCATCCTCAAAAACACCGTCACCATCACCTCCGACTACGCCGGCATCTTTGATTTGAATTCCCTGAAGCCCAGACCGGCCTTCGGCACGTTCGGCCAGACAGGCGACGATCTTCTTGTCCTTGACAACACGACCGTCACCATCAGCAGGGATGGCAAGGTGAGCGTCTCATCGGCAGCGCAGAACGTGAGCTCGCCTGCCGACAACATTTTTGACAACTACATGGCCCGGGGCCGCGAACTGGCAAACATCCTTTTACGGGAGCTTGGTTCCAAGGAAGCTGCGCTCAAACAGCTTTCGGATTACGCTACCCGCTACAGCCTGAAGTCCAGTCATGAGACAGAGTGGGTCAGGGAGCATACGCCGTTTATTGTCAACTTCTTCGAAGGCCGCGGTATCGTCGACAAGACAGAGCAATACGAAATTATCGCTGTAGCCCAGGTTGTTTTGGAATACGACCAGGCTGGTCTCTCTTCCCCCACCATCGCCCTGAACATGCGCTGCTACACCATCCCGTTCCCGTTCCCGGACATGATGCGCGGCCGCGGGGTCAACCGGCCGGAGTGGCTGGAGTCTTATGTCCTGGCAGGGGTCCTCTTGCGCCTCAACCGCAACGAGGACCATTTGATCGCCGTCAACGACATCTACAACGCCGCCGAGGCGGCCTTCAGGGACCACATGCTGCCGTTTGACCAGGGCAGGCTTGTGGATCTCCTGGAAGGCCTGCGCCGCAGGGGCCTGGTCCGCAATGCCGCCAACGGCGCCTTTGACATCGAGACGATCACAGGGACCCAGGTCGTCTTCGACCTGAATCCGCGCCTGGTTGCCACTTGGGCCGATGACACCGCATACATCCAGCACGACTTGAAAAAAGCCGCCAAGGCCGGCCGCCGCGAATTCCTCGCCGCGATAGACATGTACGCCCAATTCGCCCAAGGCTGGAGCATCTATCCTGTGGAAGCCAATTATCCTGTCCTGCGCGCGGTCGCCCTCATGAGCCAGAGAGACCACGAGCAGATGGTCTCATACTTGTTGAGCCGCAGCCAGTGGGAGAGGCTGCCCTTGATCGACGCCGTGCTCCTGATGCTTGATCCCCAGGCAGCCACGGTCGACTGGCTGGCCTCGCAGGCGCCTCAGCTTCTGCACCGCAGCATCTATTTTGTCGCCGCCGAGATCTCATTGCTCGCCGGCGGCCTGGGCCGGGTCATGCAGTATCATGGCACCGGCATGCACCAGCTGGGCGCCGACATCATCTGCATGGAGCCCTTCTACCGCAAGCACCGCGACAAGACAGGCGCCGTCCACCCCCTGGATTACACAGACCCCCATGCCGTGCCGCTGCCTGTCCGGGACCTTCAGAAGCTCGATAAGACCTTCAACACCTTTGTCCAGGGCCAGTACGTGACCTTCGAGGCCTACACGGCCGTTAACGGCATCGGCGTCTTGACCTACCTCATCCGCGACACCGACGGCCGGTTCGTCAACATCCTCTATGAATACGGCACGCCTGATTCCCCGGCCTCCAACTATGAGTTCACCGAGTTCTTCACCAAGGCGAGCTTGGAGCTCATCCGTTACCTGGAGCTTGAGAAGAAACACAGGCTGGGCTCCGGCTACAAGGCGCCCTTGGTCGACTGCAACGACGGCCAGGTCCTGCCTCTGGCCGCCTGGAGGAAGATCTTCTACAGCGACGCCTCCGCGATCATGCATGCGGACGTCGATGACAATAACCTTCTGGAGACCTACGAGATCTTCAAGGATGCCGTCTTCTGCGGCACGACCCACACCTACCGCAACCGCGTCATGATCTCGGACTTCGAATACGGCAAACGTTACCTCAAGGCCGCCGGCGTCCCTGACGAATGGCTCTGGGTCTTCTTGAGGGATGAGTTCGGTACCAAGATATGGGACTTCACCTCGGCCGGCGTGCGCTGCGCCGACGTCGCCAAGGCCGTCAGCGCCATCCACGGCTTTGAGATGAACAGCCGCGATCCGGGTGTGCGGCTTTATGGCGTCACCAACGGCGACAACCGCATGTACTCTTCTGAATTCTTGCGCGCCGCCTTAATGAAGCACGACATCGATGAATACGAGTACCTGACGGCCGAACAAGTGGCGATCGGCAAGCGCCAGGCCAAGGAAGACTCGGGCTTCGGCCTCAAAGCCGACCAAATGGTCATCTCTTACTCAGGCCGCCTCGTGGCTGAAAAGGCAGGACGCTTCAGGGCCTTCACCGACGCCAACATCGAGGCCTGGGTCAAGGCCGGCATCCAGGTCGTCATCTTCGGCAATGTCCAGCCCTATGAGGAGTCGCGCCGGATCGGCCAGGACCTCGAGCATCTCCAGGAGAGATTATCGAAGGCGGGTTACGCGGGTCAGTTCATCTTCAGAGGCAAGTTCAACATCGACGACCAGAGGCGCCTGCTCGCCGCCTCTGACATCCAGATCCAGGATTCGGACCGCTACACCGGCGCCTCCGAATACACCGAGGCCGATGTCTCGGCCAATGCGGGCCTGCAGATGGGCGCGCCCTTCTGGGAGGGCATCATCCAGCGCCAGGGCCTGGCTGTCAACAGGCGCACCCAGACCGGCAACACCCTCATCCCGGCGGCGACCAGCGACAGGGACTACCGCAGGATCGTCTTCTGGGCCAACGAAGAGTTCCAAAGAGGCACGCTTAGCATCTACCAGGCCCAGTCGATCCGTCTGAGCCGCTACCTGGGCGCGCTCATCACAGGCGCCGAATACCTGCGTCTGTGGAACAGCGCGATCTTCAACCACCAGAAGAGCCCGGCCAAGCCGCGCGTCTGCGGCGAGGCGGCCATCGAGGACGTGACGCTCCTGGCCTACAGCGCCGAAGGCGTCAAGAACGTCGCGCGCAACGGCGATGTCTTCAGCCTGGATGCAGACAACAACGAGGAGCTTGAATTGACGGCCAAGATCGACCTGGCAGGCTGGGACACCGTCAACTACGGGACCCAGGGCATCGTTCCTTTTGACATGGTGCGCGCCGAGCTGGTCAACGACTTCGGCATCCGCGTGCCTCTGTGCATCAAGCGCCGCGTGGACAGCCATGTGGAGTTCTACACCAAGATCCCCACAGACCTGCCCCTGCCCATGGAAGGGGAGCTGGAGGTGACCTCCGGTGTCTGGAAGGCGGCCAAGGTCGTCAAGCTCCTGATCAACGGCAACAACAACACGCCAGAGCCTCAGGCTGAAGAGATCTCATCTCCTGGCGTCAACGGCACACAAGAAGATCTGGAGAAGACAGCAGGCGTGGGTGATGTGAACCAGACCCGAGCCGCACCGCAACAGCTCCAAGTTATTTCTTCTCCTACTCAAAACCTCAAAGATTTTTTCAGCGCTTCTGATATTGCAAGAGATGCCTTGGAAGTGCATGCCTTGATCATTCTGGGCAATGATAACCTTGAAACTTTCAGAGAGGCCTTGCATCTTTACCAAGAAGGTAAAGCGAAGAAGATTATTACAACAGGTGGAAGGGGAAGGTTAACAGAATCCCTGATCAAAGAAGCCGCAAGGAGTGGTTTTAATGTTGCTCCGGCCTCCGAGGCCAGGATGATAAAAGAGATCATTTTGGCGATGGCAGCTCAGGAAGCTATTATTGTTAAAGAGGCCGATATTCTTTTGGAAGAGCAATCTTCAAACACGCCGCAGAATTTTGAGCACGCTATCCCATTACTGACGCAAGTCCGCCGAGAATTCGGATTGATGGCTGGCGAGGCGCTTCGTGTCGCATATATCCAAACCCCGCAACAGCAGTTCAGGTCCAAGGCCACGTTTAACGTCTATGCAGAAGCCTGGCAGAGGCTGAATGTCCAAGGTATAAGCTACACAATTGACTGGGATGTTGAGGGGTTGAGTAAAACAGAGTTTTCTGAAGTGGTTGTGGCTGAGATGTGGCGCATCATTCTTTATGCCGCCAAAGGCGATATTACGCCTGAATACAGAGGAGTTAAAGGTCTTAACGCTATCCCACCGGCGCTCTGGCAAGAAGTCGTTGTCTTGGTGGATACTTATCCATCCTCCGATTCCTTGAAAAACAAACTCCGGGTATTAGCCAGTAACGCTGGCTATGAGAGAGTAGAGACTTTGCAAAAAGATCTTCGTAAAACAACCGTTAATGTGGCCTCTGAAGACTTGAATCAGTTAATAGAGTTTGTGTATCGAGATGGTTCCATTTCCTCGCCTTCTTCTATTGCTGATCTTGCCAAACCCCTTGTTGTTCTCTCTGGTTGTATTTTGACTATCAGCCTACCTGATATTTTCAAGAGTATATTCAGCGCAGATCCTATCTATCAGATAACCGCTGGCGCTAAAGAATTTTTAATTTACACAACTATTCTTTTTGTCATTTCAGGGGCCATATGGGCCAGTGATACGCTGATAGAGAAAATTTTTGATAAATATAAATCAGATAAGATAAGTGCTAAATCTGAATTGATAAGCAGGCGCTATGCTACGGAATATGCTACGGCGAGGGCAAAGCTCGAGGGTAGATTAGGGCATTCCTTGCCAGCGTCGCAGACAGGATTGTCTTTAGATTTGATTGATTTCTTGAATCTCATTCAAGAAACAAATATTCTGCAGGCTGTTATTGCAAATTGGACTTTAATTGAAGAATATTTTACTGAAAATTTTGCTCAGAAAATTATTGAGACGGAATATTATATTGGCGCATCTGGCCCCTGTGGCGAAGTATGGGGGGATCAACAAAGGAGTTCCTGGGTTGCTGAGAAAATTGCGTTGGGTCGTAGAAATCTGGCTCAAGCAGGGTTGCAAGGAAGCGTAGAAGAGAGCTATCGGTGGAGCGAGCCAAACCCTTATGGTCCAGGAAAAGTCGGGCATGAACTTAGGCAAACAACAGGATACGAACTTATTAGAAAGGTAAATTACGATAAGCTCAAGAATTTTGTTTCTTCTTTAAAGCCGAGCAATCTTCAGGATAAGCTTAATTCCATCGGAAGAGATTCTATTTCTTCTCCTGCCCAAGCAGCATCACGAAGTTTTGGCCGTAAGCTATTAGCCATAAGTCATGAGACGCAATCGGTTTCTTCCCCTGCTTCATCTGCCAGCAAGACCAAGAGTTTTTATCAGAAGAAGGTTGTTCGTGGCGCTGAATTCCCGTGGATTGACGATATTCTGATTAAGTCCGGCAAGTATTTACAGGATAAGGTGAAATGGGTTGGGATAAAGAATGAAGCCGCATCAAACTGGATTTATGCCAGTACAGCTTCAATACACAGTGCTGTAGGGATTGGATTGTCTAGCGCATGGTCATTGATATATCTTGCCAAGGGTACATATCCGCATTTTTTGCCTGAGTTGGCCTGGGGTTCGGCTCCGTTTATTGCCTTGGTTGGCCCATTCGCTATCGTTTTTTCCATTGTCAGCTTCGCCCTAGCCTTGAAGACGTTCTTCGCTAAAGACTTGACCCGTGGTGGGCTCATACATGCTTGGGCGAGCGGCACGCTTAGCGCGACAGCTATCGTGTATGCCGCAACGTTGACGTGGTATTGGCCAATTTTGACCGCCATAGTTGTTGGCTTATTCTTATATGGATACTTTTTGGAAGGAACGTCAGGTGTTACAACAGAAAGCTGGAAAGACACAACCAAGGAGAAGACTGAAAAAATAAAGGAAAAATATCGGTCTCAGGCAAAACAAAATACAGAAGGACAAAGAAAGCATCAGGAAGAAGCGAAGCGTCGCGCAGAAGAGAGACGAAAAGCACAAGAAGAACAGCGCCGCAAGGCTGAAGAAGAAAGGCGTTTGGCTGAAGAAAGGCGAAGAGATGAAATCAAGAGGCAGAACATTGAGACGGGTGAAAATTGGTATCGTTTCTCTGGGCGTATGACAGTTGTAAGGGCCTACGAGCTCTTTGGGTTAGAGTTTGGTGTTTCGCTCGATCAGGTTAAGCAGGCAAGAAATGATCTTATGCTAAAGTTCCATCCTGATCGCGCAAGAAACATTGATAAGTCGAGAGCCACCATTATTTCAAGGAATGTCAATAGCGCCTTTGATGTTATAAAAACCTGGCTTCAGGACTCTGTTTCTTCGCCTGCTTTGGCAAGCTATTTCAGGATTGATAAGGTGCTGGTTAAGATGGGGAGATATTTACAGGGTAAGGTTGATCAGCCATTCCTTGAGACATCTGCTTTGGCCGTCACTGCTCTAGGGTTCGGTGCGGCTATTTTCTGGAGCCTGAAGCTTTTGGCTGGCGCCGTCTATCCGCAATTCCTGCCGATATTAGCGCTCACTTCTATTCCCTACCTTTCTGTTGTCGGTCCTGTCGCAACCATTTATCTGGTTCTGAGTTTGTTGACGTCGCCTAAGTTCCTCTTTGATTTCAAGGCTCCAAAAATTTCCTTTATCAAGGATTTCGCCGTTAACCTTATCCATATTAAGTTTATTGCTGCGGTTAAGGTGTTGGGCCGTTTTCTTGGCGGCATTCTTACAGTTGTCGGCATTAAGGAGTTGACTCGCGGAGAACTCAGACATGCCTGGGTGAGCGGAACGTTCGGATCGGCAGCCATTGTCTATATTACAACCCTTGCTTGGTATTGGCCGATTTTGACTGCCATAGTTGTGGGTTTGTTCTTATATGGATACTTCCTTGGGACGACAACACAGACGACGGATAGGGGGCCGGCGCCGAGTGATCAGAAGGAAGACAAGAAGGAAAGCAATAAAGAAGAAGAGTCGGCGCCAAAGACACAGAAAAAAGAATCTGCGCCGACGATAGGCACAGAGATCGAGTTGACATTGACAGAACGGCAGGGCGATTCTGCATCGAAAGATGCTGTAGAGCGCCAGCGTGTGAGGGGTGGATCCAAGAAGGGCCAGGGCAGGCATTGGGCGCCCGGCTCCAGAAGGCCGGTGGGCTATGCGATGCTGAAAGATGCTGTTGGGGAACATAATGGCGATTCGGGCATTGTCTTTGACCACTCTGTAGCCGTTGAAGCTAATACAGGCCACAGGTCGATTTCTGAGATCACGGATGAGGTCAGGACGTTTGCGGAGCAGACATTGAAGATCCTGGCCTTGATCGAGAAGATCATGGTCGCGCATCCTGAGCAGGCGGATCTCTTGCCGTCATTCCTCGGCTGGGACGGCGTGAGCATGCATATGAATTTCGGCGCCATGCTGGCGGACGGCCGTGTCGATGAGGCGGCGCTCAAGGAGTATTACCGGAGATTAAAGCTTCTCGGTTTCTTCTGGTTCAGCAATGCCGCTATGCAAAGAGGCATCTGGGCGCCGGTGTCCCGCGGTCTGAAAGACCGCAAGGCCTGGGCCGGGTATCAGAACATCTTTAACTATGCCGAGATCGTCTTGAATGGCCACGAAGGCAAAGGGCTGCCGTCCCTGCTTGAGTTGCGCATCCTGGATATCCCGATCAACCCAAATTACGTCGGCTTGTATTATCTTTTGGCGCTCCTGGCTATTCGCGGCAAGATCGACTTAGAGCAGAGCTTTGAGGAATATGTGGATACGGTCCGCCACGCCAGCCAGTTCGGATTGCGCGGGACGGTCGTTACGCACGGCGGAGGGAAGGCCCAGGGCCGCGATGTCTTAAGACAGTTGGTCGAAGAAAATGCCGGATTGCTTGCGTCTCTCAACATCGATGAGGCTGTCAGAGAAGCGCTCGACGCTCAGATCCACAACGGCTTTACTTCCAGAGATTTCATTTATGCAGTCTTTGGGGCTTTTGATGAAGACGCCGCCAGAAAACATCTGAATAGGATCTTCGAGCTCGGCAACCGGTCGCCTGAAAAGACATTCAGCCAGGTGCTGGCGGAATATGTGTCGCAGCTCGAAGACAAAGAAGCGCGGTCCATCTTTGAAGCCCTTTCTTTCTTTATTACGCATCGTAAGTCTCCGTTTTCCTCCGTCGATATTTCCGGAGTCCGTCTCGAACGCAGGGCCCAGGGCCGTCTTGAAGTCGCTCGCCTCCAAATCCACGATACGCAAAATATCGGCATATTGCTCGATAACGAATTCATGCTTAAGAAGCTTAGCCGCAACGCTGACGGCCGGCTGGAGTTTATTTTTGAAAGGGCTACTGATCTTAGCGAGGTCGGTGTATTCACATACGGTCAGAATGTCTTACCTGCGCCTGCGGCTGTTGTTGGTGCAAGAGAAGGGATGGCCGCGCAGGCTCGTGCCGAGGGCGTTGATGTCTCCGGCGTCAGAAGGCCGAAGCTTGTTGTCATCGTCCAGAAGAGGACGGAAAAAGGATTTGTGCCGTGTTCAGAGCCGGCGACCTATGTTGATTTCATGAAGGAGCGTGCGGCTGAAGTCGGGGTGGATATCGAGGTCCTGGATGTGCAGGATCTTAACGAGATGAAGGCCAGGATCAATCCTGTAACAGGCAGAAACGGCCTCGAAGAATATTTCGGCCAAGCCAAGAGGGAAGGCTGGGTCGTCCTGAACAGGGCTTACGAGATGTCCGAGCCTTCTGAGATCTATCCGCAGGAATTCCTCTCGTTGCCGGGCGAAGTTTGGGATATCCAGAGCACCAACGGTGTGAACTCCCTCTATTTTGAGACGATTTCGCCCTCTAAAGCCAAGGTTCTTGAATTGCTGCGCGTCAGCGGTGTTGAAGCCGTGACACAGCATCTGCCTGAGAGCCGCCTGCGTCTTAAGAAGGCTGAGTTGCGTGATGCCGTGACGGTCATGCTCAAGAAGCATTCTGCCGTCATGATCAAGCCGGACCTCGGTTCCAAAGGCCAGGGCATTGTATATGTGGACAGGTCCATGCTGGAATTCAATCCGGCCACAGGGCGTTCGGCATTAGACGAGATCATTGAAGGGCTTACACCGGATAGAGTAAGCTCCATTTACGGCTTGGTCGGCTATAACGTTGAGCAGGCGATCGATTTGGCCGAGAACGCAGAAGGCCGCCGGTTCATCGGACGCTGGATTGTCCAGAGAGATATTCACGGCGGCTGGGTTGTTTCCCAGAGATTGATCCGCACGGTTGCAGAAAAGGGTTCTTTGATCACGGATGCCAATACCGAAGGTGAAGACACGATCGAGAACCTCTGGAGAGAAGGCATCTTGACCGAAGGCCAGATTGCTGAAGCCGACGCTATGGCCGTAGGTGTCATGGATATTCTCTGCGCTTATATGAGAAGCCAGATCGGCGCGGAAGGCGCAGCGAATGTCGGCGTTGATTTCGCCTTCGCCAAGGATGGCCGTATCTACTTCTTGGAAACGAACGAAAGGCCCTATCAGGCGCCGACGAACTTAACGCCGATTCTGCCTTTCCGTATGGACAATATTCGCAGGATTGTCGACTCTGCTTCTTATGAATCGACGAGGTTGCAGATTGAACGGGCGCGTAAGGGTGCCAGCGATGTTGTGGAATCTTCAGTGTCTGTCGGCAGGCAGCAAGGACGCGTTGCGCAGGAGAGGGGTTTCAAGAAGCCGCATGTTTCGACAGCGGCTGAAATGGCCCGGGGGGGAGTGGGGCAAGATGCTTTTTCTTCTCCTGTCACCAACGCCTCCCTCTTAGAGGAGTTCATCACCTCCCTGGATCTCAAGGCCCCGGATGTCGTCCACATCAAAGGACTCCTGCACAAGTACCAGGTCTTGAAGGCCATGAATCCCCAAGACCAGGCTGCCCAGGCCTTGGTCATCGGCCAAAACTTCTATCCCTCAGCCCTCTTGACAGAAGAGCAGCGCTCAACCCTCCTGGGGGCTGTCGACTACGATGATATCGCAGCCGATGCCTCCAACAGGCTCGCTGCCTCAGATGTGGTCATCACCTTCAACCCCATGGACGGCGGCCTGGGCACCTCGGTCAAGCGCGAGCGCTACCTGGAAGAGACCCTGAGCCGGCCCAAGGACGACCCCAAGACAGGCCGCGCCAGGCTCGGCGCCAAGGCGACAGACCTCTACTTCACCTTTGAGATCGAAGGCAAAGATGCCCAAGGCAACCCCAAGACCTTTGAGAAGACCGTCTCCATTGCCGAGATCAAGCTCCTGCGCGTCTTGAAGGACGCCATTCTCTACCGCCAGGCTATCTTCCAGCCCCTGGTCAATGACGACTCGGCCCCCAGCTACCGCAAACTGCTCGATTCCACCTATCTGCCGGATACCTTGGATGAGAGCATCCCCCAGGGCTCCAGGAGGACCTACCGGGAGGCCATGCAGCAATTGAATGTCGGCCTGACCAAAGGTGAAGACGAGATGCTCTTCCAGAAGGACTTACCTATTATTGACATCGAAACAGGCTTATTGACCACCAAGTTCACTGCCCCAGGCGGACACGGCCAATGGGGGGTCAGGCTCCTGTTTGAGGCCTTAAACTTCCACCAGCCCTTTGCTTCCGCTCAAGACCATGCGCCCAGGACCTACATCCGCGCCTTCTACAACGGAGACGGCGCAGCCAACTTCCCGGATGCCAATATCATCGGCTGGATGGCCAAGAACAAGGTCGCCCTGGTCATGATCTCGACCACCAAGGCCGGCTTGGACAAGAAGGGCGGCCAGATCGGCATCCAGGTCATATCAGATCCTTCAACCCCCTCAGGGCTCGGGCCCCAGGGCCCTGGCGTCACCATCCGGGCCCAGATGCTGGAGCTCGCCCAGGCCAAGAAGGTCTCCAAAGAACACGAGCAGCTCTTCTATGCGATAGGCCTCAATGGCACGCCTGCAGTCCCAGGCCTGGACCCCTTGGGCCGCCAGGCCTCAAGCCTCACCAACGAGCCCGGCGCCCAGTGCTTCAACACCAACATCGCCCTCATCAACTACACGGTCCTGGCCCCGATCCTGAGGGAGGTCGCAAGCTTGGAGAACGTCGAATACGAAGGCGAGATCTTGTCCGGCCATGACTTGGTCGAGCGCATCGTCTCACCTGACTTGATCGAAAACGTCAAAGAGAAGAAGGACTCGAAGAAGTATACCCAATTGGAAGGCGCCATCGGCTCAAGCCTGCTTAACTTGAACGCCTTCTTTGCCACGACCAAGGACGAGAGGATCAAGGACATCCTGCAGAGACACGGCCAAGAGAAGCTCCTGCGCGTCGTCAACGTCGACACCGAAAAGCGCACCCGCTTCTTCACCCCGGTCAAGACCGCCTTTGACTTCTGGTTCCAGGCCTACTCCGACTACTACCGCTTCGATGCAAAGAACTGGACCCTCCAGGATGCCACAGAGGGTCAGGTGCCTCCGACCATAAACCTGGCTAGCTACAAGCGCGACCCGGCCACAGGCGAGCTCAAGCTCGATAACAAAGGCAAGCCAGAAGACGACGCCTATTACGGCGATGTCCAGAACGTGATCGACTCCTTTGGCACCACCTCGACCAGGCACCTCGACACCTTGAACATCACCGGTCACGTCAGGCTCAACAACGTCATCCTCAAAAACACCGTCACCATCACCTCCGACTACGCCGGCATCTTTGATTTGAACCCCCCGAAGCCCAGACCGGCCTTCGGCACGTTCGGCCAGACAGGCGACGATCTTCTTGTCCTTGACAACACGACCGTCACCATCAACAGGGCAGGGGAGGTGAGCGTCTCATCGGCTGCGAGGGGGGTGAGCTCGGGGGCGAAGAATAATACAACCCTTCTTAGCCCCGGCCGGAAGATAAAGGTGAGTCGTTCGCAGGCTAACTCAGTTAAGAAGGCGGGGAGATTATTCTCTTATGTAACGGCAGCCGAATGGATCCAAAGCCTTTGGGAACACAAGGACAAGACCGCCGACCAGCCGATCCAGTACCGTGCAAACGGCACGCTGATCGTCGCCGGGAAAACCTGTCCATGGCTTGGCAAAGCGGCAGACCATGAACATGCCAAAAAGTTGCTTACGGCCCTTCAGATGTGCGGCCTGCTTCGCTTCGCCAGAGAGAAGAGACCGGGTTCGCGAACCATTCGCGTCGGATATTATATGACTCCTGAGTTTGCCAATGCGAGCCGGGAACAGATCGATGCCGTTTGCAGGATTCCTCGTTTCCACGAAAAATCGCTGTCTTTGGTTTCGGGAAGGAGGGGAGCGTCCAGGGAAACTCTCAAGACGATCCGCGAACAGGTCAAAGCAATCCTTCCTCCTGTCGTCAAACTGGAAGTCACGCCCGGCGTTTTCCGGAACTACATGAGAGTCGAATTGACAGGCGCATCTCGGCAGGCCTTCGGTTTCGTCATGAGGCGTCTGGCTGCCGAAACAGAAAGGTTTGTCGGCGAAATAGAGCAGTGGCTTGAGCAGTGCGGCGGCGACGGCATCAAGCAAAGGGTTTCTTCTTTCGAAGAGAGCATTTCCGTAGAGAATATCGCTTCATTGTGGTCTGCGACCGAAGCGTTGTCTTCGATGCCGATATATTTTATCAGCACGGCAGAGCATTATTTACGCAATAAAGTGACATCTCTGGGAGGATTTGTCAATTGGTGCCTCTCTGACAAGGAAAGCAAAAGACAACTCGGCATTGAGAGTCTACGTGATGCGATTGGATCTTTCAGGGATGTGGTTGGGCTGTTCCGTTCTGCTGCCGATGCAGCCACAATGTTGGTCCATCATGAGGTTAACACCATCGACATAGAGATGTCCCTTGCTTCTCTGAAAAAGATGGAAGTAGTTTCTATTTCTTCTCCGGCTTTGAAGGGGAAAGTATCCTGGCAGGTGGAGATATGCGACAACAGAAATAAAATAATTGCTGATCCAACGGCCCCTGCGGTACGGACCTACCGTGGCAGGTTGACCGATACCGATTCTCCTGTTATGTCCGAGACTTCGTCTCGGTCGGGATATTCCGCTTTTGAAGCTGGGTATCTTGTTTCGCGCGGCCTCAGTGATCCGTGCGGCTTAACAGGAGCAGGGGTCGTTGGGGAAAATTTGAGCTCTCCGGCGAATTTCACAAAAGCCATCGCGGAGATGTTCCGTCATCACAAGGGCACATTCAGGGCCGCCGACCTTGATGCAGGTGACGGTGCTTTTGTCGTGAGACTCGGGAAGTTCCTGCGGAACCTCAGTCTCTTTGAACAGGTCAAAGTAGCCGGCGTCGAGCCATTGTCGTTCTGCATCGACAAGGCCCTTGTTGCGGAAGCCGCCAGGAATGGCGACAGAGTCCTTTATGGCGAAGCACAGGATCACATCGCTTCCGCCTCAATAGATTTAGTCACCATCAACAATATCACGCGCGACGATGAATTGCTGGCGCAGGCCTTCAGGATTTTGAAGCCTTCCGGATTGCTCGTCGTGACAGTCGAACAGATGGATGTGGAGAGCGGCAAAGTCGGCAATCTCAAGGCCAAGCTTGCAGCGGCAGGCTATCGTGTGGAGACGTTGGAAGTATCCGGCTATCCTTATCCTGTCGGATCGCCTTATCTTATCGGCGCAATCCTCGCGGCACATAAGGTCACAGTCTCTTCCCCCACCATCGCCCTGAACATGCGCTGCTACACCATCCCGTTCCCGTTCCCGGACATGATGCGCGGCCGCGGGGTCAACCGGCCGGAGTGGCTGGAGTCTTATGTCCTGGCAGGGGTCCTCTTGCGCCTCAACCGCAACGAGGACCATTTGATCGCCGTCAACGACATCTACAACGCCGCCGAGGCGGCCTTCAGGGACCACATGCTGCCGTTTGACCAGGGCAGGCTTGTGGATCTCCTGGAAGGCCTGCGCCGCAGGGGCCTGGTCCGCAATGCCGCCAACGGCGCCTTTGACATCGAGACGATCACAGGGACCCAGGTCGTCTTCGACCTGAATCCGCGCCTGGTTGCCACTTGGGCCGATGACACCGCATACATCCAGCACGACTTGAAAAAAGCCGCCAAGGCCGGCCGCCGCGAATTCCTCGCCGCGATAGACATGTACGCCCAATTCGCCCAAGGCTGGAGCATCTATCCTGTGGAAGCCAATTATCCTGTCCTGCGCGCGGTCGCCCTCATGAGCCAGAGAGACCACGAGCAGATGGTCTCATACTTGTTGAGCCGCAGCCAGTGGGAGAGGCTGCCCTTGATCGACGCCGTGCTCCTGATGCTTGATCCCCAGGCAGCCACGGTCGACTGGCTGGCCTCGCAGGCGCCTCAGCTTCTGCACCGCAGCATCTATTTTGTCGCCGCCGAGATCTCATTGCTCGCCGGCGGCCTGGGCCGGGTCATGCAGTATCATGGCACCGGCATGCACCAGCTGGGCGCCGACATCATCTGCATGGAGCCCTTCTACCGCAAGCACCGCGACAAGACAGGCGCCGTCCACCCCCTGGATTACACAGACCCCCATGCCGTGCCGCTGCCTGTCCGGGACCTTCAGAAGCTCGATAAGACCTTCAACACCTTTGTCCAGGGCCAGTACGTGACCTTCGAGGCCTACACGGCCGTTAACGGCATCGGCGTCTTGACCTACCTCATCCGCGACACCGACGGCCGGTTCGTCAACATCCTCTATGAATACGGCACGCCTGATTCCCCGGCCTCCAACTATGAGTTCACCGAGTTCTTCACCAAGGCGAGCTTGGAGCTCATCCGTTACCTGGAGCTTGAGAAGAAACACAGGCTGGGCTCCGGCTACAAGGCGCCCTTGGTCGACTGCAACGACGGCCAGGTCCTGCCTCTGGCCGCCTGGAGGAAGATCTTCTACAGCGACGCCTCCGCGATCATGCATGCGGACGTCGATGACAATAACCTTCTGGAGACCTACGAGATCTTCAAGGATGCCGTCTTCTGCGGCACGACCCACACCTACCGCAACCGCGTCATGATCTCGGACTTCGAATACGGCAAACGTTACCTCAAGGCCGCCGGCGTCCCTGACGAATGGCTCTGGGTCTTCTTGAGGGATGAGTTCGGTACCAAGATATGGGACTTCACCTCGGCCGGCGTGCGCTGCGCCGACGTCGCCAAGGCCGTCAGCGCCATCCACGGCTTTGAGATGAACAGCCGCGATCCGGGTGTGCGGCTTTATGGCGTCACCAACGGCGACAACCGCATGTACTCTTCTGAATTCTTGCGCGCCGCCTTAATGAAGCACGACATCGATGAATACGAGTACCTGACGGCCGAACAAGTGGCGATCGGCAAGCGCCAGGCCAAGGAAGACTCGGGCTTCGGCCTCAAAGCCGACCAAATGGTCATCTCTTACTCAGGCCGCCTCGTGGCTGAAAAGGCAGGACGCTTCAGGGCCTTCACCGACGCCAACATCGAGGCCTGGGTCAAGGCCGGCATCCAGGTCGTCATCTTCGGCAATGTCCAGCCCTATGAGGAGTCGCGCCGGATCGGCCAGGACCTCGAGCATCTCCAGGAGAGATTATCGAAGGCGGGTTACGCGGGTCAGTTCATCTTCAGAGGCAAGTTCAACATCGACGACCAGAGGCGCCTGCTCGCCGCCTCTGACATCCAGATCCAGGATTCGGACCGCTACACCGGCGCCTCCGAATACACCGAGGCCGATGTCTCGGCCAATGCGGGCCTGCAGATGGGCGCGCCCTTCTGGGAGGGCATCATCCAGCGCCAGGGCCTGGCTGTCAACAGGCGCACCCAGACCGGCAACACCCTCATCCCGGCGGCGACCAGCGACAGGGACTACCGCAGGATCGTCTTCTGGGCCAACGAAGAGTTCCAAAGAGGCACGCTTAGCATCTACCAGGCCCAGTCGATCCGTCTGAGCCGCTACCTGGGCGCGCTCATCACAGGCGCCGAATACCTGCGTCTGTGGAACAGCGCGATCTTCAACCACCAGAAGAGCCCGGCCAAGCCGCGCGTCTGCGGCGAGGCGGCCATCGAGGACGTGACGCTCCTGGCCTACAGCGCCGAAGGCGTCAAGAACGTCGCGCGCAACGGCGATGTCTTCAGCCTGGATGCAGACAACAACGAGGAGCTTGAATTGACGGCCAAGATCGACCTGGCAGGCTGGGACACCGTCAACTACGGCAAGAGCGGCATCATACCTTTTGACATGGTCCGCGCCGATCTGGTCAACGACTTCGGCATCCGCGTGCCTCTGTGCCTCAAGCGCCGCGTGGACAGCCACGTGGAGTTCTACACCAAGATCCCCACAGACCTGCCTCTGCCCATGGAAGGGGAGCTGGAGGTGACCTCCGGCGTCTGGAAGGCGGCCAAGGTCGTCAAGCTCCTGCTCAACGGCAACAACAACACGCCAGAGCCTCAGGCTGAAGAGATCTCGTCTCCTGGCGTCAACAGCACACAAGAAGATCCAGAGAAGACAGCCGGCGTGGATGATGTGAATCAGACCAGGGCGGCACCTCAGGAGTCAAAGGTTCTGTCTTCTCCCTCGCTTTCGCTCCCCTCGACAAGCTCGGGACTTCGTCCTTCGACTGACTCAGGACTTCGCAGGACATCATCGCAGAGTCACTCCAGCCCTTCGCTTCGCTCAGGACGTCGACCTCGGATTGAAACAAACCTGGATATTTTGGCTTCAGTCTCCAGCCCTTCGCTTCAAAATCAATGCGGCTATCAGGAAATAAATAAAGCTGATTTAGTTGGCGTCCTCGGCGCCTCTTTCATTGCAGACAAGAGCCTGAATATTTCTTTTGTCTGTGAGCACTGCGGGGTTCAGGTTTCTCCTCTTCATGGCGGCTTTAGAGACCACTGTCCGCATTGTCTTTGGTCGAAACATCTGGATAACGCCCCTGGTGACCGTGCCAACAAATGCAAAGGCAACCTGGAGCCGATCGGACTCATGTATAACGGTAAAAAAGGATGGATGATTTTATATCGTTGCACAGAGTGCGGCACGATCAAGAAAAACAAGGCGGCGGCCGACGATGAGCCGCAAGTTTTAGCTGAGTTGTCCACAGAGCCTTTATTTATTTCCAGTCCTTCGCTTTCGCTTCCCTCGGCTGGTTCGATTGCGCTCATCACAGGTTTGTCCGGGATTTCCTTCGATCGCAGGGCGTCGTCGGCAGGCTCCTCCAATCCCGCTGTCGATGTTGCCGGTCTGCCCGCGGTGAAGAATGGGTTGCTGCATCCTTTGCATATGGAGCGCCTCATGGCGACCAAAGATGTCGTCAATCCGGATGATGCGCCGCTCGTTGCTATTTCAGGCGCTGCAGGCGCCGACTTCTCCACGCTGCTTCATGCCGTTAATCCGCTCGTGTCTTTCTTTATCTGCAAATATCCCGGTCGATTCTTTAAGACCTCAGCGCCTTATCTGCAGCGCGTTTTGGCCGGAGAGTGGAAACCGTTCATTCAGCGCCATCTTGACCCGGAATATAAGGATAAATATTTTAGCGGCTATGCCAATGGCGCCTTCCTGAACGCAAGGCGTTCGGTTGCCGCGGCGTGTATGTTTGAGCTTGAGGCCCTGGAGATAGACAGGGAAACCATTTATGTCGATACGTATCTGGGATATCCGCGTCTCTCTTTCTTATGGGCTTATCCAGGGACGGCCAACTTTGAAAATTATCAGGTGACATTGATCAATGCCGACGTGACCCGGCCTTCCGAATATCGGTCTCTGTTGGAGTCGTTGACCTTCGATGTGTATTATCAGCGCGCCGCCAATGAAATAGCCGCCGCTTATTACCGCAAGGAATCGTTTATCCGTCAGCTCTACATGCGCATGCGCGCCGGAGGTTATTTTGTCACGGACGATCATCTTTTTGATCCTGACGCCGATCGTTTCTGGGATTGCGGCAAGGATTTTCCGCTGCCCTTGCCCGAGATCGAAATTCCGGGGGTCGGGGAATTAGATCAGAGACTCTCAGATTTTCTCTACGGCGACAATACGGCCGTAGCGGAGGCGCAACGCCATTACGGCTGGATGCTGCGCGTGCGCCGTAAACCTCTGGATGCGCCGGGATCTGTTTCTTTTGGCCGGGAGAGGCAGGGCGGGCCGGCCTCCGTATCTTCCGGGATGTCTTCCTTCGTCAAGGGGCCCGGATCTTTCATGACAGCAGACGGCAGGAAGGTCAGCCTCGTCATGCTCATCAAGGGCGAAGGAAAGGAGCAGAGGATCGCAGATGCTTTAGAGGACTCGATCATCAATGTCGAAGGTGATTTCTGTGTCGTTGAGATCGAAGGGTTCGCGAGGCCTAACGGCGAGCCGCAGCAGTTTGTTTTAAAGCACGTCGTCACCCCCGATATCCTCTCCGGCTGGCCGACGGCCTACATGACTATCCGTCGCAACGCGGAGAGGACGTTGTTTGCAGCAGGTCTGCTGCGCATGATGCTTGCAGACGGGAATTTCAGCGGTCTCCATATCATCGTCCCCGAGATCAGGGTGATCCAAAGAGAGGGCGGCCGAGAGACCTTTATCGCCACGGAATATATCGAGGGTGCGCAAACTCTTGTGGCGACGAAGCTGGGTTCCAACGTTGATGCCAGCCGCATCGCCCGGGCGGAAAACAATGAGTTCCTGGACGTGTATTTCGGCTTATTGCTGTATTGGGCTGACGCGCAGTATCTCTTGAAAGACGGCCGACTCATTCCGTTCGACATGGAAACAAGCCTGGCCCCGCTTTTTTATAACGATCATTCCTACAATGTGCATGGTTATCCTCTGTTGAGCGTCCGGTATGATGCCTATCTGGATGCGGCCCGGAAGATCAGGGAGTTTATCCGGCGCAATGAAGAGCGCGTCAGGGCCCTGATCGTATCGACGGGCGTTGCCGATAACGGCGAGCTGCCTATTGACGCAAAACCCGTTGAACGGGTCACAGAACAGGGGATATGGGATTTTATTGAAATACAGGCTGACCGCCTGGAAGAGGCTGTGGCGCAGACCTTGGCTCGAAAAGAAAGGGTTACCGCCATCAAGTCCTTCGTGAAGAGGGGTAACGCCGCGGCGGATCGCGCAGACGGCGTTTCCTCTGCCGCTATCAATCGCACACAAGAAGATTTACAGAAGACCGCCGGCATCGGCTCTGTCAACCAGACCCGTGCGGCGCCTCAGGAGCCCAAGGTTCTTTCTTCCCCCTCGCTTTCGCTCCCCTCGACAAGCTCGGGACTTCGTCCTTCGACTGGCTCAGGACTTCGCAGGACATCCTCTTTCGAGGAGGCTGCGCACTCGGAATTGGAAGGTGTTAAACCTTATGTCTTGGCCGATTCCTCCAGCCCCGCCACCAACGCCTCCCTCTTAGAGGAGTTCATCACCTCCCTGGATCTCAAGGCCCCGGATGTCGTCCACATCAAGGGACTCCTGCACAAGTACCAGGTCTTGAAGGCCATGAATCCCCAAGACCAGGCTGCCCAGGCCTTGGTCATCGGCCAAAACTTCTATCCCTCAGCCCTCTTGACAGAAGAGCAGCGCTCAACCCTCCTGGGGGCTGTCGACTACGATGATATCGCAGCCGATGCCTCCAACAGGCTCGCTGCCTCAGATGTGGTCATCACCTTCAACCCCATGGACGGCGGCCTGGGCACCTCGGTCAAGCGCGAGCGCTACCTGGAAGAGACCCTGAGCCGGCCCAAGGACGACCCCAAGACAGGCCGCGCCAGGCTCGGCGCCAAGGCGACAGACCTCTACTTCACCTTTGAGATCGAAGGCAAAGATGCCCAAGGCAACCCCAAGACCTTTGAGAAGACCGTCTCCATTGCCGAGATCAAGCTCCTGCGCGTCTTGAAGGACGCCATTCTCTACCGCCAGGCTATCTTCCAGCCCCTGGTCAATGACGACTCCGCCCCCAGCTACCGCAAACTGCTCGATTCCACCTATCTGCCGGATACCTTGGATGAGAGCATCCCCCAGGGCTCCAGGAGGACCTACCGGGAGGCCATGCAGCAATTGAATGTCGGCCTGACCAAAGGTGAAGACGAGATGCTCTTCCAGAAGGACTTACCTATTATTGACATCGAAACAGGCTTATTGACCACCAAGTTCACTGCCCCAGGCGGACACGGCCAATGGGGGGTCAGGCTCCTGTTTGAGGCCTTAAACTTCCACCAGCCCTTTGCTTCCGCTCAAGACCATGCGCCCAGGACCTACATCCGCGCCTTCTACAACGGAGACGGCGCAGCCAACTTCCCGGATGCCAATATCATCGGCTGGATGGCCAAGAACAAGGTCGCCCTGGTCATGATCTCGACCACCAAGGCCGGCTTGGACAAGAAGGGCGGCCAGATCGGCATCCAGGTCATATCAGATCCTTCAACCCCCTCAGGGCTCGGGCCCCAGGGCCCTGGCGTCACCATCCGGGCCCAGATGCTGGAGCTCGCCCAGGCCAAGAAGGTCTCCAAAGAACACGAGCAGCTCTTCTATGCGATAGGCCTCGCCGGCACGCCTGCAGTCCCAGGCCTGGACCCCTTGGGCCGCCAGGCCTCAAGCCTCACCAACGAGCCCGGCGCCCAGTGCTTCAACACCAACATCGCCCTCATCAACTACACGGTCCTGGCCCCGATCCTGAGGGAGGTCGCAAGCTTGGAGAACGTCGAATACGAAGGCGAGATCTTGTCCGGCCATGACTTGGTCGAGCGCATCGTCTCACCTGACTTGATCGAAAACGTCAAAGAGAAGAAGGACTCGAAGAAGTATACCCAATTGGAAGGCGCCATCGGCTCAAGCCTGCTTAACTTGAACGCCTTCTTTGCCACGACCAAGGACGAGAGGATCAAGGACATCCTGCAGAGACACGGCCAAGAGAAGCTCCTGCGCGTCGTCAACGTCGACACCGAAAAGCGCACCCGCTTCTTCACCCCGGTCAAGACCGCCTTTGACTTCTGGTTCCAGGCCTACTCCGACTACTACCGCTTCGATGCAAAGAACTGGACCCTCCAGGATGCCACAGAGAATCAGGTGCCTCCGACCATCAACCTCTCAAGCTACAAGCGCACCCAGGAAACCGGAGACCTTGAACTTGACGACAAAGGCAGGCCCCAGGACGACGGCTTCTACGCAGATGTCCAGAACGTGATCGACTCCTTTGGCACCACCTCGACCAGGCACCTCGACACCTTGAACATCACCGGTCGCATCAGGCTCAACAACGTCATCCTCAAAAACACCGTCACCATCACCTCCGACTACGCCGGCATCTTTGATTTGAATTCCCTGAAGCCCAGACCGGCCTTCGGCACGTTCGGCCAGACAGGCGACGATCTTCTTGTCCTTGACAACACCGCCATCACCATCAACAGGGCAGGAGAGGTGAGCGTCTCATCGGCTGCGAGGGGGGTGAGCTCGGGGGCGAAGAATCAAGCAGCTGATGTTGTCAATATCCTCAGAACGACGGCAAAGGCAAGGTCATTAACCGACGAGGAGATCAGGAGAAGTGTTTCTCTCGTTAAAGAGAATTTCTTCAACAAGGATTTCAGCCAAGGTAAAAATTGGTCGCTTGCGGTGAATGTCCTCATCAAGTGTGCACGGATCAATCCGCGGCTTGTGCGTGACACTTTACGGTATGAATTTACGCAGCCAAAGCACACGCTCGAAGAATACCAGGAGCAATACCGGGCTGTCCTCGGCAAAGAAGAGGCAGACAGGATCTTCTCCGACATCCGTGAAAGCGTCGCCGTGCTGAAGCGCAACAACAAAAACAAAATTGTCGTTTTCAACGCGACGTTCTCAGGCGGTGGAGTCGCAGAGATGATGCTCACCATGGGCAGCATCCTCAAGCTTCTGGGTATCGAGATGGAATGGCATATCATCTATCCGCGAGCCCCTGAATTCTACACCGTGACCAAAACCATCCACAACATCCTGCAAGGCAAAGAGAGCGTTTTAGAGCCTCATCAGCTCGATCTCTTGGATACGGTCAACTTTGACAATGCGCGCATCTTTGAATCCGTGTTTACTGATGAAACCGTTGGGGCTGTCTTTTTTGAAGATCCACAGGTCAACAGCATGGTCAAGGCCGCTGTCCATATCCGTCAGACCATGTTTTCTGCAAAAATGCCCATGTACTTCAGGTTCCATATCGATCTTTCAGGCATTCGCCAGAGAAATCCTTCCGCCATGGACGTCTGGGCCAGGTTTGTCGAGTCTTTGAGGCTTTTGGATTCCGTCTCCGATGCCATCTTGGCCCAGCCGTTTTCCATACCTTCCGAGGCCAATGATATGCGCGCGCCCATTTATTCCCAGCCTCCGGGTATCGACATTCTCGCCGAGAAAAACAGGGTTATCCCCGGCGGCGAGGCGCGGGATATCATCGCTTCAGAGATTACCGATGTTTTTGGAAGGAAGGTCGACTTCTCAAGGCCCGTTATTGTTTCGGGGGCCCGTTTCGATTACTGGAAAGGCCTGACCATTGTCGTGCGTGCCTTCGAAAAACTTGTCGCGGAAAATGTTGTCCCCGGCGATGTCGCCTTGCTTATTTTCGGCAATTACGCAAGCGATGATCCCGAGGGGACCGCCTATTACGAATTGTTGCGTTCCTTGATGGAGAAGTCGCCCTGTAAAGACCGCATGTATCTTGTTGCCAATCCCCACGGACGGCAGGTCGGTTCTCTGTACCGGCTGGCCGCGCATCACAAGATGCCTTATATAGCGCTTTCTCTGAGAGAAGGTTATAACCTGATGGTCGATGAAGCCGTGCGTCAGGGCACTTTGGTCGTCACTTCCAATATCGGCGGCTTGCGTCGTTTCAGGGACGGCAGGGATGCGCTGGTCGTAGATATCCTTGATAGCATAGAGGACCTCCGGGATATCGATTGGATCCAGCCGGGCGGCATGTTGTTTGATGATCTGGCAGAACGTCTTGCAGAGAAGCTCAAGACGATGTTCGTCCTGCCTGTGCAGGAATCTGTATTTCAGTACAAGAAAATCCAGGGCGAAGCCACAAAGAAGGTCTTTCGCGCCTCTCTCATCACGATGATGAGGGATTATCTTAAGAGACCGGCGGATTATTGGAAACAGGGTGAGTCCGGGCTTCTCCAGGATGAAGAAGTGAGCTCTCCCGCGGCGGATGAAAAAGAATTTTTGAGACAGATGGGACGCTCTTTCCCGGGACTCGAGCTCCTGCGGTATCGCTCAGGGGTCAATGTCGTCGTTGTGGACGGGGCGGTCCATAGTGTTCGCGCAGCGGTGTTTCCCGAAAAGACAGGGATATTGAATTTAAATCCTGAAAATATTTTTGAGCTTGAAACGTTTGCGCCGGGAAAAGCAACGTCTTTCAGAGGACCGTATCTGGCGATCCATGGCAATGTCGTCAATGGCCGCCTTGTCGTTGAAAAAACGGAAATAAACATCGCAGAATTGATCAACGCGCTCGCCGGCCGGTTCTCTATCGACAGGCTTTTGCTTCTTTCTTGCAATATCGGCGCCGGCCGGTTAGACCCTCTGGCGATACCGACGGTTTATTCTCGCGAAGGGGGAGTGAGCCGAGGTTCCGATCATCGCGATGTGCTTCTGAACAAGCTGTTCACGGACAAAGGTAGCTGGGTGGTCAAGTATGGAGAAGAATCGAGAGAGTATGCCGGCGATGCCCATCGCGCCATGGCTGCGGGGACTGGCGCGCTTCTTTCCAGCCCTTGCTCAAAGGCAAGAAAACAGGCGTTGCGGCCGTGGAAGGAGATTGAAGGTGTATTTGAAACGCATTATCACGGCCGGGTTTTCCCGACAGGGGAATCCTATTTCGGCCATGTCCTGCGCGTTCTCGAAAAGGTTCGGGAGTATTGCGAGGATGAAGATGTCCAGTTGGCGGCCTTGGCCCATAAGACAGAAGCTGCCCATTTGAAGGACATCTTGAGGGAGGCGGGTTGTGATAAAGACCGCATCCAGCGGATAACGGCCCACGTCAAGGTCCTCCTGGCGGCGACATCGTTGCCTTCCAGTATCGATTACCGCAATAAATACGCCATCCAGAACCGTATCGATTTGATCTTGAAGGTGGCATCGACCTATTCCCTGAGAATTCTGGTGTTGGCGGACAAATTCGCCAGCATCGCCGCCTACAGCGGAGAAAAGGATCTTCTTGACCAGATCGGCTTGATTTACGCACCGATGGCCGAGAGGTTGGGGTTGATCCTTTTGGCGGCGGAGCTCCGGGAAGAAGTCTTCAAGCACAGCCAGCCTCAGCACTATTTCATCACGGAAGCCGAGATCCTGACGGCCCTTCGTGTTTCATCGCGCAACGAAGCCGAAGAATACCTGCGTGCATTGGGCATGACCATCGTCAACTATCTGCATGAGAAGATCGACGGCAGGGTTGCTGTTTACGAGAGGGTCAAAAAGGCTTTTTCGACGTGGCTCAAAGTCCACTTCCGCTCCGACAAATATCCGAGCATTGCGGGGTTGGGCGATTTGTTCGGCATTTCCATCGTCGTGGAGGATGAAGCCGATGTTTATGCCGTCATGAGCTGCCTGGGCGCATTTCCTCCTGACAGCGAACTGCGGCTGGCGGGCCGCAGCTTCGTTCCGGCGGACCCGGCCAATGCCGTTGATACAAAGAAGCTCGACATGGGGCCGGGCCGCCCCATGCTTTTCCGCTATCACCTCGATCTTGTGGATGACCGCGGCTTGAAATATGAGATCCAGGTCTGTTCGGAAGAAGTTTTCAGGGAGATGTTCCTGGGCCATATCGCCCACTGGTCTTTCAAGATCACCCAGCTTCCTTTCAGGCGGCTCAAGACGCAGAAATTCAATGCCGTCGATTTGAGCGGCACCAGGGACATCAAGGATATTTCTGCAAAGATCTCCGAGTATCTGGAACCGTATGTTTTCGTCAACGTCCTCGATACGAGGAATGCCGCCGGCAAAAGGCCGCTGGCCATCAACACCATGCGGTGGCCGGCCGGAACGACGCTGGAAAAACTGGCCGCGGAGCTGAGCCAGGAGGGCTCCAAGAACAAAATGATCGTCAGTCCTTTTGGCAGCTACGTGGCGGACAGCCAAAACCATATGGTCTTAGAAACTTATTTTGTCAGGGGCGCGCATTACATTCTCAGGGACGGCGACCTGGTTGTCATCTCCGACAAGGGGGCCACAAGGGGCGTATCGATTCCTTTGAATTCTACGGTCTTGAAAAGCGCGGGCGGGACATCTGGTTCGGCCCAGGGCGCGATGGAAGGATTGACAGGGGACGACCTTTTCGACGAGAACGGTCTTACTTCGCCGGCTGTGCGGGCAGTTGTTTTTGCCGGCGTCTCCGGTTCGGGCAAGAGCACCTATATCGAGAGATTGCTTGAAGAGCGCGCAGAATCTTTTGTCTATCCCCGCCTGACGACGACGCGGCCGGCCAGGCACGGAGAGACGCCTGACAGGTACCGCGTATTTGTCCATGAAAAGAGCTTCTTGCAGCATCTCCATCGCTTTCATCTTGTGCGCCAACGCCATGGCCACTGGTATGGCATCGCCGCCGGGGAGTTGGAGGAGGCCGAACAGGCAGACAAGGCAGTTCTTTTTGATACCTCTTCCTATGAAAGCCTGACGATGCTCAAGGCGGAATTCTCGTCTGTCCATGCGGCCCTTGTCCTGCCGGTAGCGCGGCGGCAGTTGAGCCGGATGACGGAAAAAGAACTGAGGCATGTGCTGTCTTCGAGGATGGCGCATCGCAAGATGAACGGGCAGGAATTGGACATCCGTCTCGCCGAAGCGGTGACCAACCTGAGGATTTTTGAAGAGAGGATCGGCGAATTCGACAGGGTCCTTGAAAACGGCGCCCCTCAAGACAAAGACAGGAACTTTGCCATCCTTGCGTCGTGGTTGTCGGATGTGTCTTCGCCTGCAATCAAGGCCCGGCCTGTTTTTGTTGATGCAAAAAAGAAAGCGC
The DNA here is from genome assembly GCF_004102945.1 of Candidatus Velamenicoccus archaeovorus. Classification (GTDB taxonomy): domain Bacteria; phylum Omnitrophota; class Gorgyraeia; order Velamenicoccales; family Velamenicoccaceae; genus Velamenicoccus; species Velamenicoccus archaeovorus. The sequence goes on from NZ_CP019384.1 coordinate 110,356, forward strand.
TTTCCTCGCCGGCCCTTTGTGCGTCGGATCCGGCATCCATTCGTCAGGCGATCCGCGCGGCAAAAGAAGAAGGCCGCGGCGTCCTTCTCCAGGGGGCCGTCCAGGACTGGGGCAAGGCCCACCGGAAAGATATCAATAAGTATCACCAGGCATTGATACTGACCAGCGGTATCCAGATCGAATTGCCGCTGGGGTTAGGGTCTGTTGACGCCTACAGGAGTTTGAGGAGCAGCAACGTTGTGCTGATCGATCCTCAGAAACCTGCGTTGCCGGAATTGAGGAACGCCTGGTATGAACCGGCGACAGGCGAACTTTATCTCTTTTCATCCATTCAGGAGGGGGCGGACGCCGATCTGGTATTACGACTTATGGAGGGTGTGGCTACAGGCATAGCGAGGCAGCGTATCCTTCTGGGTGGAGCAGAATGGAATGACTCTGTCGTTGAGACCCTGCAGCATCATTTCGCCGCTGGCCTCGAAATCCAGATCAAGCGCCAGCGGGATTCTTGGCCGTCGGCAGCCAGGCACCATTTTGCTTTTATCACGCCGGAGTATTTTGATGTGGCCAAAATCGGAGGTCTGTCCGACGCGACATCGGGCCTGGCCAGGCAATTGGCCGGCCAGGGACATGAGGTCAGCGTGTTTACCTTTAAATACGCCTCTCATCCCGTCGGCAATATCGGCTTAAAGACGATAGGAAACGTTTGGGTGGATTTCGGCGACAGACCGGCGGTTGTCGTCACGGTGAGCAAAGCCGAGATAGGCAAGCTCACCATTTACACGTTGGAACATGATTATGTCACGCGCCGCCCGTATATGGACGATATCGGTTTGCAGCAGGCGGTTGTTTTATCCAGAGGGGCCTTGGAGGCAATGATGGCTTTCGGGATCAGGCCTGATATCATCAATGCACACGATTGGCAGGCAGCCTTGAGTATGGCCTATATGCAGGCGCATCCACGGTATCGGGAATATTTCGCATCCGCGCGGCGGATCTATACGATCCACAACATCAGCCACCAGGGCCGCTATGAAAAGAGGGATTATTTCAGGACCGGCCTGCCGTGGAGTGAATTTGCCGGCGGCGCCCTTGAATTCTATGGCGGTTTCAATCTGGTGAAGGCCGGTATTGTCTATGCGCAGAAGGTCAATACGGTCAGCCCAAGCCATGCCTTCGAGTTGTTGACGAAGGCAGGGGGCCATGGCTTGGACGGCGTCCTGCGGGCCAAAGGATTTGATTTTTGCGGCATCTTGAACGGCGTTGATAGTGAAGTCTTCGATCCTTCCCGTGATCCGTTTATCGCGCAGCATTACGATGCCGACAGCGCCATGCAAGCCAAGGTTGTCAACAAAATGGACATGCAGAGGCGCCTGGGGCTTACCGTCGATCCTCGTGCGATCGTCATTGCCCTTGTGGCGCGCCTCGACAACCAGAAAGGTGTTGAGCTCCTGGGAGACAGGATCCGTAAATTCCTGGCAGATCATCCGGATGTCCAGGTGGTTATCGGCGGTCCCGAATATGACAGGAAGGCCGTGGACAAGATCCGCAATCTTCCTTGGGAAGCCATCGGCAGGGGGAGGGCTTATGTTCTGCCCGCGTATATCCATGAAGACCAGGCGCATCGTATTTTTGCCGGCGCCGATATCTTCCTGGTGCCGTCGTTCCATGAGCCTTGCGGCCTGACGCAGATGATCGCCTGCCGTTACGGCGCGATCCCTGTTGTTCGGCGCGTGGGCGGCTTGGCCGATACGATCGAGAATTATGACGAAATGACAGGAACAGGGAATGGTTTCGTTTTCGACAATTACAATGATGAGGAATTGTTCCGTGAAATACAGCGGGCGGTCCATTTGCGCCGGAAGCCGGATCTCTGGCAACGCATTGTCCGGCAGGCCATGCATAAAGATTTCAGCTGGGGGTTGAGTGCTATCAATTACAGCCTGTTGTATGAAGATGCGCTTGTCTTTTTCGGCAAGGATGTTTCTTCGCCGGCGCAGGCAGGGAATAGTTCTTTGAGGACTGAGGTCCACGATATCAAAAACAAGGTCGTGGCCGCAACCGGCTTGGTCAATCTGCTCAAGAGGGTCGGTGAAAGGAGCGGTGTATCTGACGAAGCCGTCTCATCTTTGCAGGCCGTTTTTGAAAACGGCGCCAAGACTGAGGCCGTGTTTGCCAAATATCTGAGCGGCCAGACAAGCGATGAGGAAATCCTCGAATACTTGCGCGAAAACATCCAGAGATTTGTAAGTATGGAGCAGGAATTCGCGCGGTGGCATGAGGCGGCGGGGGATCTGCCGGCTTTTGCTTCCCGCGAACAGGCCATCGCGGGTGTCCGTGAGAGTCTTGAGGCGACGGTGGCCAGGACAAAAACCCTTCTCTACACATGGCTGGGACGGTCGATGACATATGACCAGCTGCGCACGTTCCTTGCCGGCACCGTCGATTATTTCGGGTCTGTTTATTCCGTCGAAAGCCTGCGTCTTGAGATTGCGCCGAACGTCCCCGTCAACGGCGTCTTTACTTATTTCGATATGGCGAGGACCCACCTTGAAGAGCTCCTCTATAACGCCTGGAAATACGGTGATAAAAAACAAATCACGGTCAGGGCAGCGGTGGCCAAGGGGAATGAGCTGGAGATCAGGGTCATCAACACAGGCAGGCCCCTGAGCCGCCGGGAGTTGAAAGACATTTTTGTGTCCGGCAGCCGTTGCGAGGGGACCGAAGGGATCGAGGGTTATGGCCTGGGCCTTCCGGCCATGCGTCAGGATATTGAGGTCGTCGGAGGCAGGATTTTGGCGTATAGCCATCCGCAGCAGGACCTGGTTTCCATCGGTTTCAGGCTTCCTTTGAACGGCCCTGTCGCAGGCCTTCCTTTTGTCCTGAACCGTTTTCCCGGCAGGCTGATCGTTGTTTGCGGCCTGGCTGGCTCCGGACGCAGGACTTTGGCGCGCCTCCTGGCCGCACACTTGGGTTATCGCTACTTCAATCCCGGATTTTTCATGCGCGTCGTCTTCTATCACATGATGCAGGAGCGGCCGGACATCTCTCTGGACGATGAACAGGGCATGGCCGCCTACATGCGGCAATTCCTGGAGGCGGGCAGGATCAATATATGGGAAGAGCCGCTGGCGATCGACGGCACAAGCACCCTGGCCAAAGACGCAGAAGGGATTTCTTTACGCAACTGCATCAAGCGCGCTATCGACGGTAATCCTGAGATGCTGGAGGCTTTTGACCGCTTCGCCAATATGAGACCGGTTTGCAATTCGCTCAACGATTACCTGATGGGGATGGTTGACAGGCTCGACGGAGAATACAACGGCCTGGTGGTCCGTTCGACGGATCCGTGGCCGGGCGCGTTCAATGTTATGCTCCTGGCTGCGACGGCCATAAGGGCCGGGCGCCTGCGGCAGGATGCTGCGCGCATCCAGGACCGTGACGCCAGGACATTGCGCAGCGATTACGGCCGGCAGTTGTTGTTGCGTCTGAGCGGCGCGGCCCTTTCGTCCCAGAAGCTTATGCCCCGGAAGCTGGCCGGAAGGGTGATGGATGCTTTGCGCCGCCAGGCTGTACGTTCTTCAGACGACATCAGCTCGCCGGCTGAGGCTCTGGAGAAGGACGCCGCATGGCACTATGTCGGCCGCAACATCCGTCAAGAGTACAGGCAGGATATCGAGAAGCGTTTTGAGCGGCACTTCCGCAACGAGCGGCTGTCGCGGTATCTGTTGTGGTCTGTGATTGTTGCGGGGGCTGCGGTGTTTTTCGCTATCCATCCGGCCGCGCCGGCATTGTATTTTGTGATCGGAGGTTTCCTCTTTCAGGCCCTGATGTCCTTCGGCTGGGAACGGGCGCTGGACAATAACGTGGCTGAATTCCTGGATACACACAGCCAGACATTGTGGTTGAGTTGGCCCAAAGGCGCCAAGAAGACGTTCATCCACAAGCTCTATTCCACCGACTGGCGCACGTACTCCCGCCGCGGCCGCCAGAAATTCTACGACGATCTGCTCTTGACCCTGGACCTCGCGGGCAACCTGAAGATCATCCAGGCGCGACACGTGCTGCCGGCCCTGGTCCATAACGGCCTGGAGAGGCTTTTTATCTCCCGTGTCTATCTCGTCTATGAGCCGGCGTCGCGCTTCGATGTCGCCTACGACGGCGGATATCTTGTCGTCAATGTCCACCATTATGAAGGCCAAAAGGCGCATGATTCCCTCAACGCCATGAGGGCCGACATCTTTTATCGTACGATCCTCAAGCAGCAATTGGAAGAGCTGTCGTCGCTATCGAAGCAGGAGGCAGAGGGTGGGGCGCTCCTGGAAGACCGGTATTTCAGGGCCGCGGCATTTGACCGTTCCCGCTTGACCTCATCGGACCGTCAGCGCATCAATGGACGGTTGGCCAAACTTTTGGCGCAGCGCGCCGCTTTGATCCTTTCTTATAATCACAGGGTATGCGAGGCGGCGATCCAGAAAGACATCGAAAGGGCCCTGGGAGTGCTTAGGGGTAGGCCTGCTCAAGACGTTGTCCTGGAGATCGCCGCCATCTTTGCCTTGGTAGAGACTACGCAATACACGACGCAGGAGAAATCGCTGGTTGATTTGTTCGCGCTCATGCCGCAGTCCGATGAAGCCGTCAGTTATTTTATGGCCTTGCGGGAAGAATTCAAAAAGTTCTTGGCTTCCATCGAGATCGTAAACGATGCGAGGGTCCACTTGGTGACTCAAGAGGAGTTTGACGGGCATCATCCTGCCGCCGCCGGCGCCAAGCGTTATGTGTCGAGGTCCGGCGATTTCTGGATCGTCGCATCGGCGCAGCAGGCGGTCAACGACGCCGAGATCGCCGGCGGCCTGGCGCTCAAACGCTATCACGACATCCAGCAGGATATGCCTGGACGGTCGCAGAAGGCTGTTGAGCTGCTGCGTCATGACCCCGCTGCCCGGGTCGCGTTGCGCAGCCTCTTGGCGCTCTTGGGCTCGTCGGTGCCGGACAAGAGGGTTTCGGATATGTTCCAGGGCTCCAACGGCAGGTTTGACAATATCTCTCTGCAGGGCGCCGAAGAATTGTTCATGTTTGTGACGCCGGAAGAGGCCGTGTGTCTGATCAACAAGTTTATCGCTTCCCTGCCGCAGGACGGCAGGCAGGAATACGCCGGCGCGTTTACGGCAAAATTTGTCCCGGGCCGGCTCTTGATGTTCGATGTGTTTGCCGTCGATTCCGAGGCGAACAAAAATATCCAATACACCCTGCGCGGGGCCCTCGTATTGTTGAAGACCGGGAAGGTGGCTGTCCTCTTCCAGGGCGCGCCCTGGACAAGAGACAGGGTCCGTTTCATGAAACAGCACGGCTGGCTCTCTTATGATCCCGTCGATGACCGGTACCATGATTATGCGAAGGTGACTCTCAACGAGCAGTGTCTTGTCGCCCAGAACTTGTTGGCCGGCGGCATGCCCGCGGATACGCCGGTGACGTTGCTGGCGCAGGATGAAGACGGTAAGCTCTTCACGGAACAAGGCCGGTCCCTGGCGGACGTGGCGCGCGACGGCCTGAGAATGGACCACCTTTATCCGCTGCAGCCGCATCCTGATTTTGTTCCTTTCTCCATGGCGTTCGCCCTGGGGTTATTGTTGTCGCATTACAACCGCCTGACGTATCTCCAAGAGAGGGGCATCGGCATGTCTGCGCTGGAGGAGAATTTTCTTGGCCAGTGCCGTCGGCTTTCAAGTTTGCAGAAAATACTCGATATTTTCCCCTCGCAGGCCGAGCGCGATGTTCGCCGTGTGAAGATCTTAAATTCTCCACAGGATGTTTCCGGTTCTTCGCTTTCGAGCCCCGCCCTAATGAGACAAAACAGGTCTGCCCTGTTTAGTCTCATTAGCTATAGTCCTTTACTTTCTGAAAAAGAATATATCCGTATTTCAACCGTTTCTCAACACAGGGAGGTGGCGCCATGTACAGCTTACAGGATCTTGAAGTCGTCCGCATTGTCCCGACAGCCAGAGGTCTTTACGTCTCAGCCCGGTATGCCGAATGTTTTCACGAATACAGCTTCTACATCTCGACGGAAGGCCGGGTGGAGGGAAAGACGTCTGCCGGAGAATGGCTTGAACTCTCCAATGACGCTTCCCGTTGCCTGGAGTCCAAGGTCCAGTGTGCGCTTCTGGAGCAAAGAGACCCCATGGAGCGGGAGCGGTTTTATTTGTCCTGAAAAGAAAGCGCTTTCGCCAATAAGCCCCCGGCAATATATCGGATCGTCCCCAGCGCAGCAACTGGGGGTTGTTGCGGGGTTGGCCGCGCACCGTGTCCACGGGCCCGATTTCGTCGAGCTATCCAGCCCTTCTGCGCGGGCCGACGCGGATGGGTTGGATGTGAGTTCGCCCATAGCCCGATTCACCAAGGCGTGGCAGGCCCTTCAGAGGAAAAAAGACAGGGCGGCAGCCAGGATCCTTAAAAAGATGCGGCGCTCGGGAGATCTGCAGGCGTTCTGGGAATTGAAGGATTCTCCTTTATATGTGGCGCAAATGATACCTGCGGCCGGGGCGAAGCGCGTCACAATGTTGACCCTGCAGGGAAGCATTTATCTGTCGTCCATGTTTGGGGATATCCGCGCGGCGGAAGATTCTCTCGGGATCGCCAGGCGTTTTAAATGCGGCCCGGATGATGAACTGAGCCCCGGCGAGTTCGCGTGCCGGGAACTTGTGACGAATGTCTGGAAACATGCCAATTACGGTTATTTTGCTTTTAGCTTCCTGCCTTATCGGCAAGGTTTAAGGTTCGTTTGTTTTGATAGGGGGCCGGGAATCGCGGAAATCGGCCGGGCCCTGACTTCCGGTTATTCCACGCTTGGCACATTCGGCTTGGGCTTGAACTATTTAAGCCAGGACGTGCTTGCATCTTTCAGGAATTTCTCGATCCAGAGCATCCCTCAGAAAGGAACGCTTGTTTTTGTGGAAGAGCCGGCTGGCCGCGGGATCGAGGCGCTCAAAGAAGAGGCGGCCGGCGCCGATGGCGACGACGAATACCTTCCTTTCAGCTCGGCCACGGCAATCAAAAAAGATTTCTCCAGTCCAGCCCTTAATGAGACTTTAAGGCCAGACCTTAAAGTCTCATTAAGGGGCGATCAGGCGATCCGTGCCGAAATCGATCGTTTGTTCGAAACCATGAAATCCCGGATCGGAACCTTGGCGCAGCAAGGGATGAGGCTCGATGAAAACAAGGTCTTTTTCTTCGCGCCAGAGATAGATGAAATCGGCGCCCTGCCGGGTTTTTCCATCAAGACAAGGGCCCATGAGCTTCCATGGAAAGATTGTTCCGCCTATCTCTATCATATCAGGCCGGAATTGGGAATGTTGGCCGGCCCCATCGAGAGGATTTCCGAATACGGCTTTGTTGAGGTCGGCATCCACGACCGTCGGCCGGGAGATATCGTCATCTATGGTGCCGCTGGCGAGGCGAAACATTTCGGCGTCGTGGCTGAAGACGGCAGGGTCGAGTCGAAATTCAACATCTATCACGTTTATATCCATCCCCCTCTGGCTGTCCCGTCGTCATACGGCACCCCGCATTTCTATCGTAAACACGAAGATATCAGTTCGCCCGTTGTCCAGGTGCGCGCAGGGCCGCAGGCGGAATTTTTCTTCCGCACGCTTTTGGCCCGCCTCAAGGAAGCCGCATGCCCGTTCATTTATTTCGATAACAATATCGGTTTGACCATCGTTGCCGGCATCCCGTTCTTCGATCCGCGCGCCGGCGCGCCGTATTGCAACTGGGGACGCGACACCATGATTTCCCTGCCGGCGCTGACGTTGTCGACGGGTCATCCGGAGATGTTCCGCCAGATATTCAAAAATTACGTCCGTTTTGTCAAGGACGGCCTCATGCCGAATTTCATCGGTGACGGCGCCAACCCCCGTTACAACAGCGTGGATGCTACCTTCTGGATGTTCAGGGCGCTGGGGATTTACCTTAAAGAGACACGCGATTATGCTTTCCTCGATACCAAGGTCCAGAGAAAGACAGGAGAAGGGCCGGAGACGATCCTCCAGATCATAGCGGGAGTTTTTGATGCCCTTAAAAACGGTATTGCCTGCGAAGACAGGTGCGGCAACCGTGTCCAGACAGTCCGTGTGCGCATGGATGCGGACGGTCTGATCACCGCTGGCGATGAGAACATGAACTTGACATGGATGGATGCCCAGCCTGAAGACGGTTCCGGAAAGCCGGCGACCAGCCGCCATGGTAAGGCCGTTGAGATCAACGCCCTGTGGCATGATGCGCTGGTGATGATGGCGGATATCCTGGAAGAGAGAGGGGATGCGCAGAAATCCGGCTCGTATCGCGCTCTCGCCGGCCGGGTGCATCAGAGCTTCCAGAAGTTCTGGAATGCCGAAAATCAGTGTCTCTATGATGTTATCGACGGCGATCCTCTCCAGGCCGCACAGGTCAGGCCCAACCAGGTGTTTGGTTTGCATCTGTTGGGCAAAGACAAAGCGCGCCTGGCCCTCCAGACCGTGAGGAACGAGTTATTGACGCCTTTCGGCTTGCGCACGCTTTCTCCTAAAGATCCTGCCTACAGGAGCGAACACCGCGATGAGGATTACATCCATTCTTATCATCAGGGGACGGTCTGGCCGTGGCTCATGATGGGGTTTGTCCAGGCTTCTATGTATGCCGTCGGGCAGGATGAGACGCGGCGTATCCTGGAGGAGGCCGGCTGGTTCGATTCCCTCGAGGCCTTTTTGAACGATGATACGACGCGTCATTCGGTTCCTGAGATCCTCAATGGTTGTTGCGAACGGCCGGGACACTGGAACAGAAAGGGATGTCCTGCGCAGGCCTGGAGCGTCGCCGCGGCCATCGATTCCGTCTTCACGCTTTTTGAATACCTCCAGGGTACCAATATCTCCAGGGTTTCCAAAGAGGCGGAGGCCGGCATCTGGTACCAGGTCGTCGTCAAAGATTTTAAACCCCAGGATGAGTCCGGAAGCCGCATTGAATATATCACAAAGCAGGGACTGCCCAGGCTTGCCGCGGCCGGCATCAAGACGATCTGGTTGATGGGCGCCTGGCAGAACGTTGGCGGCAACGAGCCTTTTGCCATCCTGGATCCCGTAAAGGTGGAGTCGTCCTATGGCACGCTGGAAGAACTTCAAGAATTCCTGGCTGAAGCCAAGAGGTTGGGAATCGTTGTCTTGGATTGTTATATCCCCAACCATGTCTCTAAAAACAGCCCATTGGTGAGCGAGCACCCGGATTGGTTCATCTGGGAAAACGGTCAATTGGTGGATGCCACAGACTTGCGCTGGGCATGGGGCTGGGCCAGCTGCGCCCAGTTCGACTTCCTGAATCCGGAAGTGGTCGCCTATCTTTTCCGTGTGGCCCGTTACAAACTGAGCCTCGGTTTCGGCGGGCTGCGCCTTGATGCGCCCCTCGGCTTATTGAAGGCGCGCATGAAACACAACTGGTATCAGGGCCGGGAAGCGGAGGTGGACCGCATGTTCCCGCAGGAGTTCTGGGCCATGCTTATCTCCGACCTGCGCCGCGATTATCCGGATGCTGTCTTTTTGGCGGAGTCCCTCGGATCGGCCGCAGACCGCATCACGCTGGAGGCCTGCGGTATCGATTTCACGATGGACATCGAGATAAGCACGAAGCTGTTCGACGTCCTGCAAGGTTGGAAGCCGCCATGGGATTTCAAGGGGTATCTTGAATACCGCCTCTTCTGTTCCTTCATGAACCCGGCAGTGCATGCTTTCGACAATCACGATATCCGTGACCCCGAACATATGGATCTTTCGGTCGGCATGGAGAAGCTGCGTACCCTCGATGCCGACAAGATCAGGTATTTTGCGCTCCTGATGTCGACGCTGCCGGGGCCATTCATATTATTTAACGGCCAACTGGAGGCCGTCCTCGGCTATTCCTATCGCAGCTGTCAGATCTCGTCCATCAATTGGGGATCTGTGGATGAGTCGATGCAGGAGTATTTCCGTCGTATCGCCGGCTTTGCCAATCAACCTATTTTGAGGCACGGGGCGGCTTATGCGGCGTTCCCCATGGCGGGCGGCGGGCACCCCGAGGTCGTTGCTTATGTCAGGACATACGGCGATGAAAAAGTTCTGGTTGCGGCAAGGATCGGTCTGTCCGGCGCCGAAGGCAAGGCGTGGGCCAGAATCGACGTGAGCGAATTTTTGGTCCCCGGTGTCGAACAGTATGAAGTGGCCGACACATTCAGCGGTGCGCATTATCCGGTCGTCAGCCGCGAGACCCTCGAGCGCGACGGCATGACGGTCGGGCTTTCTGCCAAGGAAATCCAGGTTCTTTCTCTGCGGCCGGTATCGGTTTCTTCGCCTGCGGCGCCGGCGTCCCCTGTGCGCACCGACGACAAGGGGAGGTTCGTCTTTAAGGGCGTACGCTACAACGTAAGCACCCGTTTTGCGCACAAGACGCTCAGCGCCGAGAAGACCGGCGAGGACCTTGTGCATGTTTTTGACGCCGGCGTCCTGATTGCAAAGTTGTATCCTTCAACGGAGACTTGTCAGCTTCTATCTCTTCGGCGCACGGCGGACGACAAGGGCCGGTTTGCTTACGGTCGGAAGCGCTTGAATTTGGGCATGTCTTTCGCCGGCGTATCGCTGACCCTGTTGCCTTTAGAGGATAACTGGCAGAATGGATTCGATGTTTCCTGCGGCGGCCGGCGCGTGGCGCGTTACGACGCGCTGTCGGACAGGTTCATGATATATGCTTCTTTGTCCCGCCAGGCGGATGACAAGGGGCGGTTTGGCTACGAACGCAGGCGTTTCAATCTCGGCGCTTCATTCGGGAATGCATCCCTGGAGCTGGCTCCTTCCCGCGGCGGATGGGAGAAGGGCTTCAGGGTTTACCATGAAGGCCGGGCCGTGGCGTTGTATAACGCAGCCCGTGATTTCTTCTGGGTCCTTGTGCCGCTTGATCGACGCACAGATGACAAGGGGCGCTTTGGTTATGAAGGCAGGCGCTATAACCTCGGCACGCCGTGGGCGAATACGGACATCCAGGTTGTCATGCGCCGCGACGGAGGCTTCTCCGTTTTTGCCGCCGGCGCCAAGATCGCGGAGCTGGAAGATCTCGAGAGGGCTTCCGAGGAAAGCGAGAGTTCCCCTGCCGAAAATAATGAGACTTTAAGGCCAGACCTTAAAGTCTCAGATTTGAGACATATCCCTGCGGACGAGGCTATTGCATCGTCGTTATCTTCACCTTCGTTGCCGAGTCCGCAGGAAATTTGCGCAGGCTTGCGCGAGTTTGTGGTTTTGGCTGATGCGGAGTTAAGGAGCTCAAAGCTGTTTACAGCCGTCAAATCGTTTGTCGCTTCCTTTGAGTTGCCGGTGAGAGACTTGTTGGTCATCGGTCTCGTGGGGGTCCTGAGCGTTCTTCTTTATATCTACCGCAACCAGTTGATGCATATGGCGTATCGCGACGGCATGACAAGCGTTCTCTATAACCGTCGGTATCTGGATATGAAGATATCGCAGGCCGACATGCCTGGGCGGCATTTCAGAAAAGACGACGAGGCGGCGATCCTGATGATCGATTTGGACCATCTTAAAGAGTGGAATACGGAGTTCGGCCATGCTGCGGCCGATAAGGTGATCCTGGCTGTGTCGAGGGTCCTTGTGGATGTTGTCCGTTCCGATGATGTCGTGGCTCGTTACGGCGGCGACGAGTTTACCGTCATCCTCAAGCGCGCCGATGCGGAGGTCGGCCGCAAGGTGGCCCAGAAGATTCTCGCGGCCGCCCGCGAGATTTCCTTTGCGCATCCCAAGACAGGCGTGCGTCGCCATGTCACCCTCAGCATCGGCGTAGCGGAATATCCTGAGGATGGAGCGACGGTCCTTGATGTCCTGAAGGCCGCCGATCAGGCGGTCTACGTCTCCAAGAACCGGGGCCGTAACCGTGTGACGGTTTTCGGCGAACACTCGAGCCGGCAGCTGGAGCTTCCGTTCATGAAAGATTTCGATGAAGGCGCATCGAACGGTCTTTCTTCTCCGGCCGGCATGGTACATTTGCGGCCTGGGCAGGAATGCCCCGTTAATCTTGCCCATAGTGAGATTTCCTCGGCATCTATCGGGCAGGATCAGGTGATGCTGTCTTGGAAGCTCAACGGCTCGCTTTGCGACATTGAAGAAAATGTGCATGGGCGATCCGGCACGGTCATGGGTTTACGCCACAACGTCGTGATCCGTCTCAACGACGGACGTGCGGTCTTTGTCACTGACGATCACGCGCATGTGTATGCTTTCTGGTGGCTCATGTTCAAGGAAGGGCTTTTGCGGAGCAGCCACCGCCTATTGCATGTCGACGGTCACGCAGATGCGCAGATGTTACAGGCCGGCCGCGCCCGCAGGCTAGATCCCTTCGACCATATGTCCGCCAGCCTTGCGGAAGCGGATGATTTTGCCATGAATGCGGCCGGTATCGAAGGTTTTATCGCGCCGCTCGTGCAGAGGGGCTTGATCGCATCGTGGCATTGGTTATACAACCTCAACGATTACCGCGCCGTGCGCATGGCTTTTGCCGACGGAAAATACAAAGGCCTCGAGGGAGAAAAGGCCGCCGTCGAAGATATTTCTTTCGACCTCTTGGATATCGATATAGACGTCCTTGCGGGTCTGGCGCCGCAAGAAGCTGTTTCCCACCTGGACGTCTTTGCCGCGATGGCCAGCCGCGCTTCGCTGATCACGATCGCCACCAGCCCGGAGTTCATCGATCAGAAAACGGCCGTTGCCTATGCCCGGCTCCTTGCCGAACGCATTCTGGCCTCGGGGGGCGGCGTTGCTCCTGTTTCATCGGCGGCGCAGGACATCGACGTGACGTTCAGAAGCATGCCGGGCAGGAGATTTACGTGCATTGACGGTGCCTGTTGTTATTTCAAGGAAGCGATAGTCCCTGAAGGGATCGCAGAGGCCCTGATGGAACGCGACGGCAGCGAAGGGCCTTTCCTCAGGGACAATTTTGCCATGGGGATCCTCAAGCCGGACCATCGCAATAGGCCTGGCAGCGAAGACTATCTGGTCGCCGGCTATCCGTGCCGCGCCCTTCAGATTATCCTGGATCATTCCGCAAGGACGGGCTTGACGCTTGTCTCTTCCTGCACGATGTATGGCGGAGACAGGGCGAAGATCTGCAAGACATTCCCGGCGAAAAAGAAGTGCCTGGGCCCTTGTTTGTTCGATTTATTCGTCAAAGGGATATGGGGTTTGTATTATATGGTTCCGCAGCGTTTATTGGCAGAAGGGCCTATTTCCACATTCGGACAGGCCATTTCGCGCGGCGCAGGCATTTTTGTGACGCAAAGGGCCCACGCCTTCCTCTCCAGAAAAATGCAGGAAGGCGCCGCCCGGGCGGTTTCTTTTGATGGAGCCGGAAGAGAGGCCTGTCTTTTCCTCCAGCCTTCCGCCAATCCGCTCGTCGGTGTTTATCGCACGGAGAGGAACAAGGCCGTTCACAGTTGGTTCGGGCGGGCCCCTTCCGGATCTCCTTTGAGTTCGCCGGCGGCCGCGGCGCGCCGATGGCTGATCTTCGATGCCGACGACACGCTCTATCCGCACGATTCGCCCTTGGCCGAGGCGTATGCGGCCGAAAGATTCGCCTGCATCGCTTCTTTGAGCCCTCAGATCGACAGCCGTCTCGATGCCGAAGCCAGGATCGCCGCGGCCGCCTCTCTGTTTTCCGCCACAGAGAAGGCGCTCTCCCTGAGGCAGGACGGCAGGCTTGTCTCGAAGTCGAGGGTTTTAAAAGAACTCGGCGTGACGCTCGCCGCCTGGGAAGAATGGAAGGATGCGCATGTGAGGCCCGGCGATTACCTGAAGCCTGATTTTGACCTAGCCCGCATCCTTAAAGATTTGTCGTTTGAATACCGGTTCGCGCTCTGGACCAATAATAACCGGGCCCAGTCGGAAGCGATCCTCGGGGCCCTGGGGATCGCCGCATATTTCGATCATCAGGATATTTTCTGTACATCTGAGCATCGGACAAGAAAACCCGACCCGGGGTTGTTGAGGCATGTGATTAAAGAGGCGCTCAAGACCCGGCCGGGGCGTTGTATCGTTGTCGGCGACAGCATCAAGACGGACATTGAGCCTGCCCTCGAGCTCGGGGCGTCCGCCGTTCATGTCCATCCGCAGGGTATCGAGACGGATCGGCCGTGGAACGGCAATGTCCGGGTTGTAAAAAGCATTTATGAACTGGAAGAAGCGATCGAGGACTTGAGGGCTGTTTCCGGACCCACGGCTAATGAGACTTTGAGGCCAGACCTTAAAGTCTCATTAGAGGACAATTTTTCCAGTCCTTCTTTGGCATCTAATGGTATTGAGATAGATGTGGTCCACTTGGGAAGCATCAGAAGCGAATCCAGGCGCAGAACTTTATATGCCTCGATGGCGGACATCAACAAGGCCATCAACGGACACGAAGGCAACTGGCATGAGGAGTTTGACGATGTCCTGCAGTATCACTTCTTTAAGAGCCAGGGCATCGGCAGATATTTGACGTTTGCTTCCATCGGCCGCCGCATGCTGGGTTACTGTTTTTATGACGATCATGAACTGGATTATCTGGCTGTCAGGGAAGAATACAGGCACCAGCATCTTGGCTGGGAGATCATGCGCCAAGCCTTAAAAGACCTCAAGGGCCGGGGGGTCAACCATGTTTTCGGTATGCTCCACAAAGACAACAAGCCCATCCAGGATTTTTATGCGCGCATGGAATCCGAACAGATCCTTCCGGGCATCAAGGTGGATTTCCTGGGGACGCACCGGGAGAACGACGACTATTACAAATACAGGATCAGGGGAATGAGATGGGGTTTCTTCGAGGATGAAGAAGAGGACGGCAGTTCGCCGGCTGTGGGCCGTGCCGTGCCGATTCAGGTCGTTAAGATCGCCTTCCCGGCCGCATGGGAAGATACCTTCGCCGCACTCACTGAGAAGTTGAGCCGTTCGGGTCTCTTAAAGACCGTCAGCTTTGAGCATGCTGTTTTCGACAATCAGCCTGTTCAGAGGATCATATATGCCGGCGGCCATCTGGATGCCTGCATCGACACGTCGCTGGTCGCAACGGCGAAAGTAGCGGCCCTGTACGGCATCAGAGCCGAGATCATGGTCCCGCTGGACCTTGTTTATATCGGCCCCGAAGATTTCAACGGGTCTCATCAACAGGCGCTTGCCTTGAAGCGCCGCTACGCAGAGGACCTTCTGGGAAGGCTCCATGCGGTTTCTCCTCAGGACATCACCGTCAGGTTCTATGGCACCACAGAGGCGATGCTGGAGACAATAGAACAGGTCAGCAGTCCGTCGGTAACACGGTGGGCTAAAGAAAAAGCCAAGGAACTCCTGACGCAGGCATTTGAGGAAATGGGGATTTCCAGCGAGAAGCTCCAGAACGATCCGCGGTACGGCCGTGTTTACCGCGCCGTTGTCAAATACGGGCATGAGTGGTGGGGATGCAAGGATTGGCAAGGCGTTACGTTTGAGGACGGCGGCATCGTCCACCTGGTCGAACCGCACCAGCGCGCGCATCTGGTTGTCCGTATGCAGCAAGGTTTCAATCCCGTGGCCTTCGACGTGCGGTTGGGAGACAGGGTTTTCAGCCTTCTGCATTCCAGCGGCGCACCCATTCTTTTCCCGTTTGCCAACCGCCTGAGGGTGGATAGGAAAGGCGCGGCGCGCTGGAAAGATACGCAAGGCCGGGTCTGGACGATACCTTTGTTGACGTCCGAGCTTTTGGCAAGCGGCCTCGTGACCAAAGACAGCGACGCAGCTGTGCGTCACGGTTTGGTGAGAAAGCATCCTTTTGACATTATCGCCTGCGGTTCCAAAGACGATGTGTATCTGACAGGCGCCTTCCGCACGGCCGATTATCCGTTGATCCCGGGGCTTTATCAGGGCCTTGTCCTTGAAGTCACGTATCGCCTGAGCGATGGGCGCTGGACGACCCGCACATATGTCCGTAACGAGAGCGACCATGAGATCCCCATAGGTTTCTGTCAGCATTATGATCTGAATGTTTTCGGCGCCTATGAGAAGGCGCGCCTGACATTCCCCGGCCAAAAGCTCTGGCATGCCCGCCGTCGCCTGCCTTCGGGTCGTCTGCTCGATGTCAAAGGCGCATTTGATTTTCGTTCCGGTCGCAGGCTCGGGGCCAATCCCGCTTATGACCACGTCTTTTATGCAGGCGAGGGAGCGCCGTATCAGGCGTGGATTGATCACGAAGAAGGCGTGCGCACCGTGGTGGAAGCTGACTCAGTTTTCAAGAATATGGTGATCTATACGCCGGGCGCAAAAGATTTCGTGGCTGTCGAACCTCAAACATCTTCGACGGACGCGCTGCGTATGGATCTCAAGGCCGCGGCAGAAGCCAATCTGATCGTCCTGAAGCCGGGTGAGGAGCGACGTTGGCAGACGTCGGTGGGCCTTGAAGAAGCGGGGCAGATCAGCAGCCCTTCCGGAACACGGTGGGCCAAAGAAAAAGCTGAAGGGCTCCTGACAGAAGCTTTTAAAGAACTGGGGACTTCCAGCGAGAAGCTCCAGAAAGATCCGCGGTGCGGCCGTCTCTACCGCGCCGTTGTCAAGCACAGGCAGGAGTGGTGGGGATGCAAAGATTGGCAGGCGGTGGTCGAGAAATTCGGCTACAAACCGCTGCGAAGAAGCTATGACAGGGCGTCTTTCCTTTCTGAGTTGGAGACGATTATTTTTGAGCTGCGCGACCACAGCTCGACCGTCATCGAGAAAAAATATTCCGGTCTCTATACGGCCTTTCTCAAGAACAAGGAAGTGTGGGGTTTTGAAAAGTGGGGCGATGCGGTCAGGGCGGCTTACACGCGGCAATTGTTCCTGCGCGATATCCAAGAGGCGCTCGCCGGGGCCGGAAGGCCGTCGACAAGGGTGCTCCATAAGACCAACCCCTGGATCTATAATCTCTTTCTGGATGAACAGAAGCGCGCAGAGATGGGCTTTGGGGAATGGAACGACGTCGTCGAGGCACTCGGGCTTGATCCTATTTTCAGGAAGAAGACGCGCCCTGAATTCCTTGAGGGTCTGGCGCTGGAGATGAAAGAAAAAGCGACGTCGGACACCGTCAAGCTCAACCATTACGCTTATTTCAGGAGGCACAAAAGAGAGATTGGTTTTTCTTCTTGGTCTGAAGTCCTTGAGGCGTTGCGCGCCGAGGAAGGGCCCAAAAAAGAGGCGAGAAGGCAATTTGTGGAAGAGACCCAGGAAGAGCTCGCCGCCGGAGCCTGGAAAAAGATGGAGACGGCTGAGCTGGAGGCGTATGTCAAAGATATCGAGGCAAAGGCCAGGCCGTTTGTGCGATTCGTCGGATTGGATGAGGTCTTTGCCATCCTGAGGGTCCACGGGGTGTCCGGCTTGAGCGAAGCGGCGAGCTCCGGCAAGCTGGCCGACATCAACATGGATTTCCGGCTCCGGGGCATGGATTGCGGGCTGATTGTCAAGTCAGAGACGCGGACATTGTATGAAGATATGCCGGCATTTGTCCACACCTATGTTGAATTCAGGGCGGGAATAAAAGAGCTGGATGAAGCGCTTGCGCCGTTAAAAGCAAGGCTGACGGAAGAACTCGACAAGACAAGGAAGCAAGGCGGGCATTTCCATGCGTTTAACGGCGCATCTTATGCCAGCAAGGGCCGCGGCCGCAAGGCGTCCCGCAAAGCTCCTGTGGACGAGGACGATCTTGATGCTGATGAGACACGTGATATCAGTTCGCCGGCAAAATCTTCGCCGTACCGACAGACCATCCTGCCGGCTGAAGCCAGGGCGCAGGCGAGGCATATGGAGGTGAGGCGTCTCTTGTCCAGGACGCTTGAGCTGGCTTATGAGCGTTATGAGGCGCAAGATGTCGGCCGTCGCCTCGGTGCCCTGAAGCATTCACTGCGCTCAAGCGGTATCTCAAGGGCAGAGGAGATTATTTCATTTATCGAAGCAGGCAACGAGATGGCCGCGAGCTGGATTTTGGCCGCCCTTGCGCATGATTGCGCCAGACAGCGCCGCGAGCTTTTGGCTGAACGGCTGGAGAGGATCAAATCCAGACAGAAGATCGAAGAGGGGCGCGATGGCAAGGTGACGGTTCTCTTGGGCAGGTTTGTTGAGAAAGAAGGCGTCGCCGTGCTCGAGCAAAAGCCGGAACGCCGTACCCTCTATCGCTGGCACCGTATTTTCGACCAGGTGTTTGAGTCTCTTGCCGCAGAGTCGTTGAAGATAGGGGGATACGCCGAAGCCCTGGCCGATATTGAGCACGAGCTTGGAAAGGAACAGTCTTCCGCAGAAACCTTGAAAATTCTTGCTGCTATCGCTGAGTCCTTGAAGGGCGTGCGCGTGGAAGAAAAAAAGCAGGCCCGCGAGGAAGTTGAGCTGGCCGCAAAGTTGATCCAGGTGGGCCGCCTGAAACCCGCCAGGGAAATCGTCGGCATGGCCGAGAGTTATATGGATCTGCGGCTTGCGGCCATCGACGCGGAGATGGCGCATCTCCAGCAGTTGCGTCTGCGCCTGCGCGAAATAGGGGAGGCGCGTTTTGAAAAGGTTGCCGCAGCCGCAAGCCGCCTCAGGGCCGCTGTGGCCGCCGGAGATATCGCCGGGGCCCGTGATGATGTGGCGCGGCTGCTCCATCTCCCATATTTATGGGAACCTGATTTTATCGGCGCCAGGAATGTTATCGTGCGCACAGAGGAAATTCTCGGAGATATTATCATCCGCCGCGCCAAGGCCGCTGCCGCAGGGAAAGAGGCGGCCGCAGCGCCGCAGCAGCAAAAAGCAGCAGAGAACATCGGCTATCTGGCCGAGATCGTCAGGGAAGGCCGTTTCACGAACCATTTTATGGCCGCTTATCAGTCCCTTTGGCTTGCGGTTTGCCTTGGGGAGGTCAAGGGGTACAAGGACGCGGATGCGGTTTTCGAAAAGGTCTTTTTGAACTGGTCAAAAGACCATCAGATGCTGCGCGGTTCGCCTGACAGGCTCCAGCCCAGAAAGGGCGGAGCTTCCTGGTCCGATAGAGGAAGGCTCCAGCCCAGAAAGGGCGGAGCTTCCTGGTCCGATAGAGGAAGGCCCCAGATATCGCGCTACTGGCACGCCCGCCTCTATAAGACCGTCTTTATCTCCGAACATTCCCCTGTTTTCCGCGCCGCTGACAGCATCCTGTTTGTCCTGAAAGTCAGGCATTTTGGCACCCTTATCCCCGTTCTGCGCCGCAACGATCACAAGAATCTTTTGCGCCTCTTGGCCCGATACCTTTCCGAAAAGGTAATTTTCAGCAAGCAGATCCCGCAAGAACAGCGGGATAACTTCCTCAAGGAACTCCTGGAAGCCGCGATGGCAGATTATGAGCTTGCCGCAACAGCCAAAGACGGAGACATCAGTGCCCTCTATAAGGCCTTTGGTGTTTTAAAGGATGGCGTTTCTGGGTCTTCGCCGGCGAGCCCTGCGAGCTGGAGCGTGGAAATATCCATTCCCGTGACAGGCAGTCCTGATATTGATACAGACAAGGCAGCCAGGATCCTCATGCCGTTGTATGAAACCTTGAGGGCCGTCAATATCATCTTGCATCATCCCCGCATAAAAGAGGTTGATCAGATTTCCGTGGTTGTTTCCGGCGATGTCTATGGCGCAGCCAGGGAAGACAAAACATTGAGGTTGTTTTTGCCGGCCTTAAAAGCAGGCCGGACGGTGGAGATCCTGCGGGCCGTGCAAAGGGACCTGAGCTGGGAATTTAAAGACATCTTGAGACATATCCAATACGTCGCACCTCATTTCTTTTACCTTCCGGATGATTTCGGGGCTATCAACGTCATCCTGCATCAAAGGATGGCCGGACTGGGGGATGTGGTTTTTGTCGCCAACGCCGCCCAGATATTTACCACGGCATTCCCCGACAAGAAGATCCGTTTGATCTTCCACCAGGTGGACGATTTTCTGCTGGCCGCCGAGACCAAGATCCTTAAAGGACTCGATCCCGGCCTCGTGCGTCAGGAGATCGAGGGCGTCGAAGTCATCAACGCTTCGGGAAGCAAGAGCCGCATTTACGGCGAAGAAAAGCGCGGCGGCTGGATCAAGGATTCTGCCTGGGCGGCGATCCAGGGAGATATCGTCGGGGAGGACGACGTCTCGATCGTCTATGCCTTGGGCGGAGAGATCAAGGAGATCTCGAATTACAATTTGTCGCGCTACGGCGGCAAGGCCAGATACCATGTTTATGTTTACGAGCTCGGTTTTGATGCCAATATCCAGAAGCCCCTGGAGAACGGCGAGGCGCATCTCGGTTTTGGTCCGGACGAAGTCGGCGCGCCCCCTGTTTCTCCGGTTTCCAAGGACATTTATTCGAAGAAGTATCCCCGCATTGACGAACGCATCCGGCGGGAGCGCCGCAGGATCATCCAGAAGTTCCCGCGCTGGCAGGTTTTGGATGAGGCCTTGGGCCAGGAAGGTCTCGAGAGAACAATCGCTTCCGAGTGGGGCTTCCTGTATGTCCACGAGGGCCAGAGCGTGAACAGGTATTTTGATATCTTCGAGCGCGCCCGCGCCAAAGACGCTTCCTATCGCGGCAAAGAGACGACGTTCTTTATCATGTGCGGCCGCAAGGACAAGAGCGTCCATGACGAGATCGCGCGGCTGGCCCAAGCCCATGATTACAACCTTTTTGTGTTCGGCAACCGCGATCCTTCCCTGGAGGTTGTGCGCACGTCGCAGGGCAACAATGTCACCGTCATCATGGACTATTCCGTGCCTCGCAAGCTTTTTAACGAGCTCTTCCTTTATAGCGACGATCTGCCGACGGTCGTCAGCGGGCAGGACAATCTTGCCAACATCCTCTACATGAACGTGTTGTCGTCCGGCCGGCCGTTCTTCTGGGAGGTTTTGGTTTTTCAGGCGACGGCCGATCTGGCCGTGCAGAGTTTTGTCGGCCGCCGGCTCGGAGATGAACAGGCGCGCCGCCTGGCGAGGCTCCGCGATTTGTACAGCAGGCTGGATGAGCAGACGGAAATGTTTTCTGCGCCCCGCCGGTTCCGCACCCTTTTTAAACAGATGGCCGTCGCCTTGGAAGAGCATCCCAAATTCCTTCCGCAGATGTATTACCTTATCTTGCGCCAGCTGCGCCATCGCGACATCCGCTTATATCAGGAACGTGCCGTAGAGTTGATAGAACAACTCGCTGCCATAGAGCTTTCTTCTCCGGCCCGCATAAGAGACTTTCATTCCGCTGCGAAAGGCTTTGTTGATTTCAGCAGCCCATCGGGATATTTCTCCATGCCGGCGGAGGAGTTGGCCGGGGATTTGCAAGAGGAACGTCTGCGCATTGATGCGATTCACAGGCGATGGCCTGCGGCAGTCGTTGTGTTCGGCAGCGCCCGTATTCCGGCGGCCGATGCGATGTGCCAGAAAGCCTATTTGTTCGGCCGGGAGGTCTATGAAGAGGGGCTGCCGTTGCGCACAGGGGCGGGGCCGTCCATGATGGAAGAGCCTTTGAGGGGATATGTGGATGCCAGAAGGCTCGCAGGAGACCCTCGGTCGAGATGGAACACGACCCAAGGCATCCGCATCTATTTCGATCCTGGCAAGATCCATTTTGAACAAAAAACGTCGGCATTCGTAGAAGAAAACTATGAGTTTAACCACCTCATCACGCGCAAAATGGGGCTTTTCAATAACAGCATCGGCATCGGCGTTTTCCCCGGCGGTTTTGGGACCATGGACGAGTTTTTCGAGGTCTGGGCGAGAAAGGGGGCCCTTGTCCTCATCGGCTCTTCCTATTGGAAACCGATCATGAGGGCCTTCTGGCAAAGCTGGGAAGATCACGGCCTTATATCGGAAATTCCTTTTATGCCTTTTGTGACGGATGCGCCGCGCACGGCGCTGGCTCATATCCGACGGCATGCCATGCCGCCTTATCATGTGAATCCCAAACGTACACAAGAGGCCAACGTCGAGATCGCCTCAGATTTGGCGAAGTTGAACGCGTGGTTGCCCAGCGTGACGTTCATCGGCCATCCCCGGCCGGCAAGTGCTAAAGAATTGACCGTCGCCCAGGAGCTTGCCTGGCAGATCACTCATAGAGGCGTTCCTGTGCGCATCGGCTCCGGCAGTCAGTTTTTAGCCAGGTATCTGGCCAAGGGCGCCAGGCCGCATTTCGACCTCTTGCAGGCGACGTTATATGTTTCCATCGATGGGCCGATGCCCAGGGAAGAACACGTGATCCTGAGCCGCCATATCTCCAACCATCATGTGATGATTGCCGAGAACACGAGGGATTTTGTTTTTCTTCCAGGAGGCCTCGTGACCATGAACCGTCTTTTCGATATCGTGGCCCTCATGCAAACGCACAAGATGCCGCGCCGTCCGCTGGTGCTCGTTGGAAGGAGTTTCTGGAAGCCGATCAAGGAGACGTTTGTGCACCAGGCCTTGGCTTATCGCGGGGCGGCCCTCATCAAAGAAGAAGACGCGGGGCTCCTGCAGGTCGTGGATTCCGTCGATGAAGCATTGGAACTCCTGGAGCCCGGTCTGCGTTTCGTCGGCAGCGCACAAGACAAAGATGAAGACATTTCTTCGCCGGCGGTCCGCTCTTTTGTCGGCGTGGACAAGGATATTCAAAAAATATACGCCGTTTATGACCCCGTATTTACGGCAATGGCTAACAGGGCCGCCGCAGACGGCGCCATCATGGATCAGGGACTTTCGGATAAAGAAAGCTCGCCTGCTGTCAATCAGTCTCGGCCCGATCGAGAGGAGGCGTTCATCTGTGCCTTCATCCAGAAGACAGAAGATCTTTACGGTCACAGCGTACACATGGTCCGAGCTGACTTTATCCATGACCGCCCCGGCCTTCTGGCCGACATCCTTGAGATCATTTATGATCTGGATGCGTATTGTGTCTGGCAACAAATGTCCCGCAATGGCAGCGGCGGCTATGAATTGACGCTGGGAGTAGAGAATTTGGAGAATGGCAGGGCGGGGAACCTTTTGGATCGCCTGAATGCTATCGCCGACGTGGAGGATGTCCGCCAACAACAGGTGCGCGAAAATGCCTGGCTTCTTGAGTTTGATCTGGTCCGTTTCTCTCCGGATCTTCGCTCGACCGTCAAACTTCTGGCTGAATATGGCTGCAACATCGCTTCGTTTTTGACACCCGTCGCCCAAGAGGCGGCGGATACAACACATTATATTTTGGAAATTCACATGCCGGATATCCTGCAGTATCATCTTGAAGATTTTCTTGAAAACCTCCAGAGACATCTGGATTGCCGATCGTTGAATCTGTCGCTCGGCTCCCTTGTTAAGAAGATCCTGTGGCAGTTTATTCGGGATGTCGGTTTGAATGTCGAGAAGCAAGGGCCCGAGTTATTTGCGGCTCTAGAGGCGGTCGCGGCGGCCCATCTGAGCGAAGCCCGTCGGGATCGGAAAACGCCCTATATGATGCATCCTGTCGAAGTCGCCCGCATCCTCCTGAAGGAATTCGGTTTTGTCCGTCATCCTCTGGCTCTCTTGGCAGCCCCTGCGGCATTTCTGCATGATCACATGGAGGACGATCGTATCGGCTACGGCGCCATGCAGAGGATGTTCGGTATCAGGGTGGCATTTATCGTCTGGCTGGTGACGAAGCAGCGGCGCGCCGGGAAAGCCGAATCGGATACGGTCTATCTGGGTCGTTTGATGGCTACAGTCACCGCGATGGTGGCAGACGGCATGTGGAACAGAGAGAGCCAGAAGGAAGTCTGGATCGCGTTGCTGCTGAAGATAGCCGACCGTATCCATAATATACGGACAATGGCGATCGGGGCCGGAGAACACAGCTATGTCTTCGAACGCAAGATGTTTTTCGAAACCTTGGATACTTTCGTCCCGAAATTGATTCTACCGCTTTATAAGATTGACATTGATGCTTCTTTCAGCGATTACTTTGCAGAGGCGCTGGATTTGTTCCGTCGGGAAGTTGTTCTGGCCGGGCTGTCATCAGCTTTTCTTGATGCGGCCGGCCGCATCAATCCTCTGGCTTATGAAAGCTACGCCACAGAAAACCTCGCGCGGCGCACTGCTGACGGTTTGCTTTCAGGCCAGGACGCCGCCGAGTTATATTGGCAACCCCTTTCATTTTACCAGGCCATGATCGACGGCTTGAGCGGCCGGCGGTTCTGTCAAGAAAGGCCTCAGGATACGTCGAACAAGCCGACGTCTCGAGACCTCTCCAGTCCTTCGACTCTCCTCGGGATGCCGTCACGACGTTCCTCCAGCCCGGCCGTATCGTCCGCCGTTTATTACGATTATTACGTCGATATGGATTTTTCAAGGAATTGTCTGCGGGTCGGCGGAAGGGAGCGCAAGATGGCGACGGTCTTTACGCCGGACGCCCAAGGCAAGGTGGCGGAGATCTTCAACGACAGGCGGATGATGTTACACCCGGACACCTCCGCGTATGATTTCTTGCGGATGGTGCGCGAGGCCCTGTTTGTCCTGTTCCCGGAGAATTTCTGCGGTTTTGGCGACAGGCCCCTGGAGTTCTTTGTTTCCGTCGCCCTGGGGGTCCATGACGATCATCTTGCGCTTGAGGTCGGGGAGCATTCCTTCGAGATATATGCAGCCAGCTGCATTGTCTATCATAAACAGATGATCTCCGGCAGGAGTGCGGCTCAAGGGAATGCCGGTCCGCAATACTTCATGGATTGGACAGCGATGTACCAGCCGTTGGGTCTGGCATTGCTGGTTTTGGCCAAGATCCCGTTTATTTTTGAAGACGGGCAGCGCCGACAACTCCTCGCTTATAAATGGGATGAGTTCTGGCAGCATGTTTACCAGGCCAAGGCATCGGGTTTGCTGGATGGTCCGCAACCGAAGCCGTCTCGCGGTGATGGTCCTGTTTCGTCTGCGGCGCGGAATGTTGCGGCGTATTTTATGGAGCACCATGACGCGATCCTCCCGGTTTTGAAACAGTATCTCTCGGCGGCTGGCGCGCCCCTCGTGATCAATTTCGACGCCCACCGCGATGCCGAAGGCCGCAGCGCCGAGGGCAACTGGATCTCCGTGGCCAAACAGGAGGGGTTGTTGTGGAAGGCGATCACGGCGCCGAGACTGTGGCGTGTCGAGAGCGGTAAGATCCTGCCGCTGTTGGTCAAGGCCGGCCGGGGAGGGTTCAACGTCGTCATTTCTTTCTGCTTCGATTACTTTTCTCTCGGTAGGACCTATTATCCTCAGGCAGGAGTAGCTCCTTATCATCTTTCGTTGTCCGAAGCCGCGGAAGACCTGATGTTCATCCGCCGGTTCTTGAGAGACGGGGAGGTTGAGCCGTGTTGTGTGGTCGGTGCCTATTCCAGGGATTATCTGCATGGCCTGGCTGATGCGGCGTATGTTGCCGGTCTTGAGATTTTGATCCGTCAAGAGTTTGGCGCCGTTTCGTCGTTGCGGGAAGATGAGGAGGCTGTTGCGGGGGTGTCGTCCGCCGCACAGGCCGCCAGGGGGAATGGTTTTATCGGCGCGATCCGGATCAATGAAGAGACCCTCCAAGACATTGAGAAGTATGCCGCTGTGACGGTAAACAGCGCGACAGAAATGCACGGACTGATCATGGCTGCCGGCAATTTGACAAGATTGTTTGATCTCCCCGAGAAACAGCTTGAGGCTGAAGGCCTTAACCATGTGGAGCGTTACTTGCGGCTCAAGGCGATGTTTGCCGATAGTTTGAGGCAGTGGATCAGGGACAACAACATTGATGTAGCCACACTCCTGCCCGTGGTCGACATCCATACGCATTCCCGCAGGCATTATTTAAGGTATACCGCCGTCTTTGGCAAACCCCTGGAAAGAAGACAGGAATTTCCCCTTTCTTATGCGGTGTCTCCAAGCAGCCACGATCTGTACTACTGGGGTGCTTTAAGGCGGCAGGATTTCGGGGTTTATGGGCTGTCTTTGGGCGTCGAAGATAAGGATTATTTCCGCAAGATTTGCACGGATGTCCTGCGTCGGGAACACGGCAGAAAGATCGACGGGGGTATCGCCGTTGCGATCGCTGCCCTTGTTAAAGGAGAGCTTGTCATCGGCGCCTATCGGCCGGCCCAGGGGATGTCGTATGACGAAAGCAGGGGTGGTCTTTTTATCGAATTATCCAACGGTACGTCCATTGGCCATCCGGAGAGGGCCCATGCCGCGGGACTCATGGATTATTTAGGCGTGGAAGTTTCTGATGCAAACGGAGTCGTCAGGACGTTGATTCCGGATTTCGTTTCGTATGCCGTTGATTCTCGTGGTAAAGAAGTGATATCGTCGGCGGCGCAAAATTCCACACAGAACCAGGATCCTGGGGTGAACGGCATGCGGTGGCTCCTGATCAAGGCCAAGCCCGGCCAGGATAAGAAAGTCGCCGCCATGCTCAAGGCGAGGGGATTTGCGGTCCTTGCGCCGAGAGATAAGGGTTTTTTCGGTTACCTATATGTGAAGGTTCTGGCATATCAGCGGGTGGACGACGTGATGTTCTTGCCCGGCGTGATGAACCAGGCATCTTGTGTCATGTCTGCTGGAGACGTCGCTCTTGTCAGGGCGGATATGGAACAGCGCCGTGTTGAAACCGGAGATTTTTGGGAAGATGCCAGCTCGGCGGCAACCGCCGGTCCGCGCATTTTGGCGGCTGACGATCGTCCCCAGGTGCTCGAGATTTTGATTTATTTTCTGTCCGAGATTGACGGAGCCGTGGTTGAAAAGGCCGAAGACGGCATAGCCGCCATGGGAAGGCTTGTCCAGCAGGACGTCGATGTGCTCGTTACAGACCTGGACATGCCGGGAATGGATGGGTATCAATTGGCCGCAAATATTAAGCAGTTGAAACCCGGCCTGCTCATTGTGATGCAAACGGACAACGATGCTGTGTTGCATCCGCAGAATAGCCGGGACCAAGCCAGGGTGGCCGAGATTTTGCAGTATGTTGACGTTATTGTTTCAAAGGACCCGGATGATGTCGTCGCAGCGGTGGGCCGTCTTTGGGAAGAAAACAGGCTTAAGTCTCTCTCTTCGCCGGCGGTTCAAAAATTAACTCTGGGGAGACTGGAACGCTACTACGAAGATAATGTGGCGCCTATCCCGGGACCGACGGTCGGCGGACTTTTTGCGCCGGTGTATTTTGCCGACGTCAAAAAGCTGGTGAGACACTTGCCGGTACAGCCGTATTTCAGGGGTGTGCGCCGCGCCGTAGACTTAGGGAGCGGCGACGGACGCCTCGTCATGGCCCTCGCTGCGCAAAAGAGCTTTGAAAGCGTGACGGGTTATGAAGTGGATGATGAGCTGTTTGCTTTCAGCGAGCAAGTCCACCGCGGCTTCGGCAGCGAAGACGGGGTTTCGTTCAAGAAAGAAAACTTCTTTGATGTCGATTTCGGCGGTTTCGATTTTTATTTCATCTATGCCAAGACGGCCGATGCCGAAAGATTGGGCGGCAAGCTTGTCCGTGAGGCGCCGGCTGGAGCGCTCGTTGTCATCTATCAGTATCAGCTGGATGGGCTTTGTTCTTTCCTGAAGGCAAACGGTTTTGTTCTCGTCGATCGCATGAGGATCCCTTATTTCAGCGTCGTTGAGGGAGAGGTGGCCACGAGTTTCGCTGTCCTGGAGAAGGCCTCTGCCGCCCCAGCCCCGAAGGTTCCTGCGGCGCTGAGTTCGCCGGCCCGGCTCGCGACGCTGGGGGAGGTCGTTTCTTTTGCGTCGCGCCACAGGTATTTCCGGGACGCCTATTACCACGAGGAGAATCCTTCTTATCCGACGGGGTGCGGGTGTTTTGCTTATCTGGTGGCCGAGGCCATGACCGCCGAGGCGTTCGATGTTTCCGTGCGCTGGAGCGGCCTGCGCGATCATTTTCATCTGTCCATTCCCGTGGTTGATCAGGCGGGCCGGCCGACGGAAGCCGTCGTAGATTACACCGCCGACCAGACGGGGCTGGGAAGGATATCGCCCGTCATCAATTTAAGAAGAGATCTGAAGGCATGGTTTCCGCATGCGTATCGTCTCTGTTGGTCCGATTCTTCACGCGTCATGACATTCCAGGATATCTGCATGGACAATTTTTACCTGGAGTTCATCCAGATATGGATGCTCGTCGAGACGCTCAAGGGAAGTTTGCCGAATGACCCCGCAGGCGTTATTCACGGGACAGGTGTTTTTTCTTCGCCGGCATCGGCGGCGGCCGCAGGACAGAATTTTCTCGGTGACGTCCTCCATCTTTGGAGATTGCGTCATCTGGCCGACCCGCATGATTATGCGGCGTGCGAAACCTTCCTGAAAGAGATGGAGCGCCTGGAATCCGTTGGCGATATCGTTGTGTCCGGTTCTGAACATAGCCTGTGTTTGGCGATCGGATCGGCATGGAGACGGCTGTCGGAATCTGCGGATGGCCTGCGTATTCCCGTCAAGGAGACGATCCGCCTCCTGAGTGAGAATGTCCGGCAGCACGGCGGCGATTACGGTATCGTCGTGGTGCGCCCTGGATTTTCGGGAGAGCGGATCTGGGTTGCGGCGATAGACGTGGGGCCGGGTTTCCATCGCGGCAGCGACGGGGTGCCTGTCATCCGGATGATCGAAGGCAGGGGGTTTGTGCGCCGTCCGCAGAGCCCGGGCCGCGGTGTCGCATTGGGTCAAATCTATGGAATGAGCCGGGAGATGACGATCTTCTCGGCAGGACATGTCTGGCAAAAGAACGCTCCTGTTGTCCGCCGCGATGCCGCTGTCGCGCGGTTGCGGGGGGCGCTTGTGGTGAGCGAGCTGGTTGCGCCGCGCACCGATCTCGCCCAAGGGGCGCCGCGTGTTGGCCTGCAAAGTTCCGGTGCAGAAAATTTCGGTTCCCAGCAACTGCGCGGCTTAAAAGAATCCACCGTCGCCGGCCGCTCCATCCTTAATGAGACTTTAAGGTCTGGCCTTAAAGTCTCATTACAGAGGGAGGGGGCGATGGCGGCGGCTGCAAGACGAGTTTTTGAGACACATGATCAGGCCTATACTCATATCAAAAATGCCGTCCTGAAGGGGGCGATCCCGCGTGGATTGCCGCTTCTTTTGGTGGATTATCACAGCGATGATGTCTTGGCGGGGTCAGAGGATGCGGGAGCGGCCAACTGGGTGAGCAAGCTGAAAGAGGAGGGTTGGATCGGGAAAGTCTTTTGGCTGTATCCGCAACGCGGCCGTCTCCTCTTGGGCGACGGCAGATATCTGCATCGTCAATCCGGCGACATCGCCTTGCTTTTGACGCAGGAGGTATTTCCGCAGGGCCTTGTTCTTTCGGTTGATTTGGATTATTTCACGACATCCCCTTGTGCCGGCCAGGCAGCTTATGCCGTTAAGCCGGGCGAGATCGCGGCCGCCGGCAGCCGGATCCTCGCATATCTGTGGGAACGCCAGATTCCCGTGAGGCTGATGAATGGTGCCTTTTCGCGTCTTTATGCGCAATGGGACAGGAAGAACGCGGAAGCATTTGAAGAGTTCCGCGCATGGATAGAAGCATATGGTGATGCGTCCGGCCGGGTCTTGTCGTCGCCGGCGATCGGGGGACCCCGTCGTCCGTGGCAGCCGGGACCCCCCGCCTGGGTGACGCGGGATTTTACCCCGGAAGGCCTTGAATTGCTGGAAGGACTGTTGCGCGAATTGAAGAATCCGCGGCTCGTCATGAGAATGCTCAAGAATTTCCAAAGCTGTTACTGTAGTTACGCACCGGAACGGATCGACGAGACGGAACGGGGGATTTTTCTTATCAAGAAGTATTTTGTCCTCAAGAGGATTTTGAACAAGGAGAATATGCATTGGGTGGTTCAGAAGGCGATATATGAGATACTTCAGCGCTACGGCCCGGAGGACAGGATGCCTTCGTCGCCGGCGCTCGGCCGCGACGTCCTTTCCCCTGCGGATATCCTCAAGATTGCTCCACCAGCCGGAGGTCGCGCCGGGTGTTTCATCATCGATAATTTCCATGCATCTCACGGCAGCATGGTCCGTAACATCGTCGAGACGCAACCAGGAACCCTCTGCGAGACATGGGCGGTTAATGCGGGGAATTGGGACGGCATGGCCATCGAAAAGTCGCTTCTGAAAGAGACCTTGAGGAACATCCTTGATTTTACGCGCAAGCATGCCGGTGCGCGCCTTGTTGTGCACATGAGCTTCGGCGGCGCATTTTATCTGGAAACGGACATCGAACATTACCGTCTCCTGGAGCGTATCCGCGAGCAAGGCATTCCCGTGATCGTCTCCGCGGGGCACCGCCGCAGCGAAGAGCTCGTCTACCGCGCTCCTTTTCCGGGGTGCGTGCCGGGTGTCATCACCGTCGCGTCCCTGACCTCTGTCGCGGACGGACTCCATGAACATTCCCTGCCGGGCGATTTCGCCATGCCGGCGATCGACCGCAACGGCTCGACGTCCTACACGGCCGCTGCATTTTCCAGCCTTCTGCTTTTCGCCATGGCGGCGAAGAATATGAAAGGAATAGATGCGGTCCGGCTGATGCGCGAGGCGGCGGTGCCGCTTTCCATCGGCGATTGGAACCGGGAGATCATTGCGGGATTCCGGGAACCCGTGAGGACGACGCAGGCAGTCCTGCGCGCTAACGTATGGAAGAGACTGGAAGCTTTAAGTTCGCCGGCTTTGAACAAATTCAGCGAGGGTGCGTCAGCGAAAACCAAAAACTACTGGGAGGAGCTCTACGGGAGCAGGAACTATTCTGATTCCGGCGGAAAGTGGGGCATGCGGGCATTGCTGGAACACCTGTTTAAGTTTCGGCTGTCGCAGAGAGGCCGGCCTTTGTTGATCCTGGATATCGGCGGCCACCAGGGCGAGATCTTTGCGGGCCGCGGTTTCCGTGATATCGCCATGAATGTCTTGGTCGTGGACATCGGCTGCCGCGGCGATATCGACAAGGAAGGGAACGTCGTTTTCCTGAAGGGCAATGCCGAACAACTGGATCGCCTGGTCCTGCCGGATCATTCCCATCTGTTCGGCGGCAAGACGGCTGCATTGCCCCTTGTGGATCTTAAAGGCGCATTCGATATCGTGTTGCTCTCGGATGTGTTGAATTATGTCGATTTCAGGAAAGTCATCTCTTTGGGTATTCCCTTTGTTTCGACGCGCGGGTATCTTGTTCTGCTCAACACGCCGGATCAGGATGACGGCCGCGGGACATTTTTGAGTTTATTTTCACCGCATGGTGTTAAAAAATCCGGGCAGTTGGAAGATTATATGGAGCGGCAGCATGGGGCGGCCATCGAACAGATCGATGTGGATAAGGAGTTTGACGCCGGCGACGGCCACGGCGGTCTGATGTATGCGTTTTCCATGCTGGGTTCTCCTCGCTCCGAGCTGCTTCTATTTAGACCGCGGACGGCGGCGAACGGCCAGGACATGCCGGGAGATCTTTCTTCCCCTGCTGCATTGCAGTCTTATTCTGAAGACGATGTTTTTCGCTTTCTCTGGGAGCGGCGGCACCGCGAGGTCCTCATTGTTGTCGACGGGCCGTCGGGATCGGGCAAGACGACGTCGGTCCGCCGCATCGCCGCCAGGGTGCGCCGGCAAAAAGAGATGAGAAAGAAATTCATCGTTCTGGAGGGCGATAAGATCGATCCCCATCGCCATCATTTTTTCCGTCACGGGCATTACGCACGGGAGCTTAAAAGGGTCCTTCGCAGGGCACTGGATCGCGGCAAGACCTTGATCCTTCTGGAAGGATGCCACAGCAGGAGGGAATTTCTGCTTGTGCGGCGCGATTTCGACGACCTGGAGGTTTTGTTCCTCGACATGATCACGGCGCCGTATGAGGTCGACCCCGATATTTCTTCTCCTTCCAGAAAACACATTTTTGAGGTTGCAGGAGAGCGTTTTAAGATGAGGGTCTCCGGCGACAATCTTAGCCCGATGGTGCGGTTTTCATCCCAGGCGGGAGAGGACGCCGGGTTCATTTATGGCCTGACCCAGCCGAGTCTTGCCGACGGCCAAGAGCGGTTCGGCATCCGGGGGATGCGCCTGGAGGCCGGATTCAGGGGCAGAGGGTTGGCGGTCCCGTTCATCAGGGAGTTTATGGTTTTCTTCCCCACGTTCTGGCTTCACGAGAACATCATTCCCACCCTGGGTTTCATCATGCAAAGATTTTTTGGGTTTGGGCCCGTGGCCCCCAGGCCTGAGAACCTCGTGCATATCGGCCGGCCGGGCGCCGACGGCATCATACCGTTGTTCTTCCCTTGGATGCGCAACACAAACGGCGTGTTTCCCGCCAACGGCGTTGACCTGGAGTTCCGCATCGTCGATTCCGCCATCCGGGATTATGCGGAGGCGTATGTCCGCACCGATTACAGCGATTCGGACGTGAGTTCACCGGTGCGGACGCGCGACCTGGTGGATTTTTCCCGGTTCAATAAAATGGATTATTTCGATTTTCCTGTTCTTGTCAAAGACGGCCCGTGGGCCGAACGCATCACGCTCTGCACCTCCCTGATCGTCGCCCATCCGTCGGCGATGTTTTTAAGACGCTATGCCGGCGACCATCCCATCCAGCATAGCTTCGACACAGACATGCTGATCGAAGATTTTGCAAAGACGGTGGCGCTGCCGGATGCGCGGTTTTTGTTCGTCCATACGAAGATTTCCGACGAGAGGGAATTTATTTACGAGGTGGCCTATCGGCTCATGGATCTGGGTGTCGGCGAAGACAGGATCGCCACAGAGCCCTTGCGGCAATCGGTCCCCATGATCTCCATTTTTGTATATCCCGACGGCAGGGTTGTTCTCCACAAAAAGGAAGGAGAGCGCCTCCTGGATCCTCTGGCGCTGGCGGAAGTCGTGACGTACGGCGATTACCTTAGAGATTTATCGAATCCACGGATCGTCACATACAAGAATGGAGAGCCGTCTTCTTTCAGCTCTCCGGCGATAGAGGCAGGCTCCGCGGTGATCGGCCTTGTCGGGCTCGGGCGTCACGGACGTCGTCATCTCAAGACCCTCGTCGAGCTGAATGTAGGCGTGCGCGCCGTCGACCGGACGATTGACGCAACGATATACGAAAAATTCGGCCATAATGATCTGGTGCAATTGTGTCAGATCGAAGCGGCAGAACTGTTTAATGATCCGGTTGTAAAAGCTGTTATCATCGTGACGCCCGGAAATACCCATTATGAGCTTGTCAAGCAGGCCTTGGCGGCAGGCAAGCACGTTTTGGTGGAAAAGCCCTTTACCGAGACGACCGATGAGGCGCGAGAGCTTGTCGCTCTGGCTGCCGATCGTCGTCTTGTCTTGATGGTGGGACATAACCGGTTCTACCTGCCGCACTTCCAGCGCCTGATGGCTATGGTCAAGAGCGGCCGGTTGGGCGATGTCCTGGCCGTCGAAGGCAAGTACATGCATCCTTATCAAAATGATGATCGGACGCATACCGCTTTAGAAGGCATGGGTTATCATCTGTTCTACTTGATCCATGGCTTGCTTGGGCAGGATCATCCGACACGATTGATAAAAGGCGTCTGTTCGGAGGATTGGGAGAAAGTGGTGTTGGAACTTCTTTATAAGAACGTCCCTGTGACCCTTACGATGGACCGGAACTTTACAAGTAAAGTCGTTTATGTGACCGTTCATGGCAGTAAGTTCAGCGCTACCTTTGATTGGTCTCATGAGCCCGCTTTCACTCAGTTGTTTGTCGCGCCCACGCAATCGGCGGCCGTTTTCGATCTGGGCTCGCCTGTGGCGAAGTCTCGCCGAGATATGATGAACGGAGTTTCTCTGAAGGCGGACTCGCCCGATGCGACGCTGTTGCGGCAACTGCAAGGGCAAAATGTTCTCGAGGGCGAAGACGCCGAGCCGTCGTTGTATCACGAATTAAAAGTTTTTCTCGAGGCGATTCGCACGCAGATGAATCCTCCGAGTGACGGCGTCGCCGCCATCAATATTGTAGAAACCATTGAGCGGATCCGTCTTATGCTCAAAGGGGCTCATAATTCTTTTTCCAGCCCTTCGACTTCCCTCAGGACGTCGGAATTGAACGGTATTAAACCTTATATTTTGGCCAATTCCTCCAGCCCTTCGCTCCGCTCAGGACGTCGGCAACAGGATGTAATGAACCTGAATTTTTCGGCTGTTTCCTCCAGCCCAGAAAGGGCGGAGCTTCTTCTTCCGATGAAAGAAGGCTCCAGCCCCGTCGCCATCAAAGGCAAGGAAAGTTGTGTTCAATTGGCTAAGGAAATTGCCCGCGATCACTTCGGCATACGGGACATTGTCGGCGCCCACCAAATGCTTAACGGTACCGGCAGTAAACACAAACCGGTATTGATCGAAACGCCGTCCCGTAAAGTCATATTGCGCAGGGGAGGAACGACGCTGGAGGAGTTGAGGTACATTGTTTCGGTGACAACCAGGTTGCATGAATTCGGTCTTCCTGTCGCGCGCCTCTATCCGAGGATAGACAGCGATGCCCAGGGCGCCGACAGATATTTTGTGGAAAGAGGCCGCAGTTTTTACCGGGCCGAGGAATTCGTCGAGAGAGGCAGAAATGTTTCGGTCCAGGACGCCACCCTGGAGCACTTTGAGGCCATGGGCCGCCTGGCGGCAAGGATCAATAACAGCATGGAAGGATTCGTGCCGGAGGGAAGCCGTTCGTGGAAAAATCGCCTGGGAATTCTTGACGATTTGGAAGAGGCGTTGCGCGGATATATGGAGGAGGTATTGACGGTGCCGCCGGCCCGAAGGCATCCGGAACAGCAGGCATTTATCGATCATTTCATGTTCTTTATGCGCCAGGCCGAAATAGCGCGGCGCCGGTATCAAGGCAACGGTTCGGCGACAGTCCCTATTCATAATGACTTGCACCCGGAAAACGTTAAATTCAATGATGCAGGAGAAGTCGTCGGCTTGTTCGATTTCTGTATCTCCCAGTCCGACGATAGAATCGTCGAAATCAATAATCTGGTGTTGGGTCACAATGCGTCAGCTACCCCCATGTTTTACAACAAAGAGAAGCTTCTGAGAGTGGTGGCAGCCTATGATGGAGCCGCTCATAGGAAATTTAGCGCCGACGAAATAAGGAACATCGTTGAGGTTGTCCGCATCCGTTTCTTGGAGACAATCTATATCAGGTTTGTCCGTCATCATCCCTTCAGATTAACAAATATCTTCGATTATCCCGAGCTGGCGCCTTTCGCGCTGACGGAGATCGGAATGTTCAGGCAATTTGCGCGCGAGTTCGCTTACGAGAGCCAGACGGAGGCGTTTATCAGCCGCGTTACCGAGCGACGGCTGTTTTCTGTATCTGAAGCCGATTCTTTTATTTCTTCGGCAGCCCATAAGATTGAAGGGGCCCTGGGAGATCGTCGGATATTCTTTGGAAATATCATCGACCCCGGCATGAACGTGGCATTGGTGTCGCAAGAGAATGCTCCCCGGGAAGGGGAAGAAAACTCGTTTGTCTATGACATTGTTTGTAACGGACGGGCCGTCAGAGGAAACAGGGTCCATATAGAGATAGATTCACAGAACAGAGAAATCAATGTTCCGGTCATTTGGACGGCAAACCATCCCGCAGCGGCCAGGTTCCGCGGCGTAGGCTTGAGTGTGCTTGAATTTCTGCGTCATGAAGCCCTTCGCCTCGGCTATTCCGTCCGTTTTACCAATGTTCAAAGCCCAAGGCTCGCCAGGATGCTCGGGATATTTTTTGAGGATCTCAGACAGGCCCAGGAGCACAGCCGGGGTTATGATCCGGAGGGTATTTCCTGGGGAGGGTGGTTGAATTGCGACGTCATCGGTAAGCCCAAGGCGCAGGCCGTTCTCAGCGGGATAAGTTCGCCGGCTTTGATCAAAACCGGCGCTCGCCTCTCTGCGCCCGCCTCTCGACGAGGCCGAGGGAAGCCGAGGGAAGTCCCGCCGATAGCGACGGATTCTCCTGCGGCCGCACAACAATTCCCGGCGGTGTTTGACGTGACACGTCTGGCTGATGAAGGGTTTGAAAAGATCGCGCTCGCCGGCAGGGATTACGGCTTCCTCTTCAGTGAGATGTTGTGCGTGGGGGCGGACGCGCGTTACGTGACGGGTTTGACGGTCGAGGCCTTTGATGTATCGCCTCGCCGCCGCCAGGTCATGGATCTGGTGGGTTACGTGGATGTCGGATTTACGCCGTCAGATGGGTTCATGCACATGGCGTACCATCAGGAAGAGATGGATGAGGGTTTGTTTGAGGCCCGGCGGGACGCTTTAAAGATATGGGGCGGCGACAGCGGTCCCGTCAACAGGATGCTGCATGCCGTGCGGACCTCCGCGTTTGCAAAAGAGGGAGCGAAATTCCAGGATTGTTACGCCCTTGGGGTTGAGGAGGGGCATCGCAGGCAAGCCTTGGGCAGCATCCTTTATGCCTCGGCCCTCAGGTTGACCATGAACCATGGCAAAACGATATTTTCCGTCGTCAATGGCAGGACCGACGACCGCAGCCTTTATATGAGATTCATCAAGCCGGAGAGAAGGCCGGCCGTCCTGCGCCGCGGATACGGCGATGTCATCAACTTTTCTCTTCTGGATGATGTCTCCTGGACATCGTCCGGCGGCCTTTCCTTCGCGACGCAGGGGGACGACCGCCTGGTTTTTCTGATTGCGCCTCCCCACGGCGCCGGCCAGATTGTTTCAGACAAGGACCTGTCTTCTCCGGCTGCGCCGGCCGAGAGGAGAGTGCTTTACTTCCGCAGCGAGAGGATCAGAAGGACCATGGAGGCCTTCAGGCAGGAAAGGATTCCTCTCCTTTTCTTTAAAAATTTCACAGAGTGGCTCGGTCTTCAAAAGGATTATGCCGACCTTACAGACCAGGTCATGGCCCTGAGGCTCCTGTTGACATTGCCGGAGACGTCGGACTTCATGATGTGGGCAAAGTACTATCTCAAGATGGAAGAGGCCCGACGGGCGTTGGAGATATTCTGTGCTTACAAGCTTCTGCATTTCAGCGAAGGGGATTATGTCCGGTCCAGGCGGATTTTACAACGGTTGATGAAAAAGAGCCGCATCGCCGGCCGTCAACCGCTGCTTGTCAGCAAGGGTGAACAGTGGATCGACGAATACAACGCTTCGGTGACAGGTTCCTTTATCTTTTTGGGGCAGCCTACCGTGCGCGCTCTCGACGACCACGAACTGGCCGCCGTGCTTGCGCACGAATTGGGGCACAAGAGAAAGAAGCATGCGCTCGAGTATCTCAGGTTTGTGTCCAGGCATGGCTGGCCCGTCGGTGAAAACAAAGGGCCTTGGGAGGTTTTGTGTCACCGCCAGGAATTTGAAGCGGATGCCTTTGCCGTGCATTGCCTCTCGAAAGCCCGCTACCGGCCGGAGGCGCTGGTGAGCAGTCTCGCCAAGCTCGAGTCCCATTTCCTTGATCAGCCGTCGATCCAGCTGTTTCTGAGGCTTGCGTCTCAGGACAGGTTTCAAAGAGACAAAGAGGCCGTCCAGGAAGACGGGGAAGAAGACCGCCGGAAGATTTTGAAAACGCATCCGCCTTTTGCAGAAAGGGTGGCAGCCATCCAGAAAGAAATCAAATCCCTCTCGTCGCCCGCCGGTGCCGTTGTTGGGCCGGTCGCTGGCAAACCGCATGTCCAGGTGATGCCCGATCACGGCTTGGCTTTTAACACCTGGGCGCTTGCGGGCGTCAAGGGTGCCGTTCTGATCCATGCCGATGCCCACGCGGATACGGCTGTTCCGGCAGCCGCAGGCTGGGAAGAATGCGCGGATGCCGATCTGTGGGGCCTGCGTTTCAAGGAAGGGAGTTTTATCCATCCGGCCGTCTATTACGGCATGATCGATGAGATTTATTATGTGGTCCCGTCGCACAGCGAAGACAAGCCGTCGGAAAGAGAAATGGTTGTGAACAGCCGGCGCATCAGCGTTCATGTCTTGCGGTTGTCCGACCTTCCTGATTTCCGCCGGGAACAGAGGCCCGTTCTGGTCGATATCGACGAGGATTATTTTGTCGAGCAGGGCAATATGAAATCAGAGGTTTACCGCAAGATCGCCTTCGGTTCACCCCGGCAGGAGATTGAATCAGAACTGGGGCAAGTAATTACATGGTTCCTGAAGCGTTTGTTTACTGCGAGCGGCGTGACCACGCCCTTGGTCACGATCGCCGAATCGCCGGACTGGGTGCCGCAGAATTTTGTGCCGTTCATCACCCAGACGCTCAAGACGGAGATCAACCGGATGGTTTCAGTTTCCGGAGGTCAGGTTGGTGACGACTCGGATAGCTCGATCTCCAGCCCTTCGCTCCGCTCAGGACGTCGGCAACAGGATGTAATGAACCTGAATTTTTCGGCTGTTTCCTCCGGCCCGGCAGCCGGCGCCGTCTCTCGTTTGTCGTCGGTGTCCGTGCCTTTATTTGGTTTTGACGATGAGCTGTCGGGCGGCAACCGTGTGTTCGTATCCGATCTTTCAGCGCTTCGGGGCGGCCTTTATACGATTGAGGATTTCGACGGACGAGGTTCCCTGTCAGCTCAGGCAGGTGATAGAGAGGAGGTGGGGACAGGCGCAATCATAAGGATCCCCTGAGAGGTCTCTTGATTTCACGGCCAGAATTTCCCGGCCGTGATCGGAGATGAATGGCGGTTGCCTCTGGGAGGGAACCCCCGGGGGAGGGCAGCCGTAGGATTGCGAGGGGAATTGTTCCCAAGAAAAAAGGAGCCCCGGGCTTAAAGTCCGGGAGGATTCCACGATAACTTGGGGATTTGCAATGAGTTAGAAGCATGAGATTTATCTTCAAAAATCTTCGGAAAGGAGGTAGAATAAAATCATGCCTAAGACAAAAAGAAACGAACTTGAAATTGTCCCCGGCGATCTGCCGGGACCGGATGACAAGCGGACATTCTGCCGTTTTCTCGTGAAGAGGGTCCCTGTTCACTTCAAGGACCTGAAAATCGGCACACGAGGGGAAGGAGCGTGCAAGGATATCAGCGGCGGTGGGACCTGCATGGACACTGTCCGCGAGCTGCGGCCCAAAACGCCGTTGGAGTTGTGGTTGGATTTTCCGGACGGTTTTGAGCCCATGCATCTTCTGGGGCGCGTTGTGTGGTCGAAAGCGGATGGACCTCTCTGGCGTACCGGCGTTGCTTTTGACAGGCAGCGTCTCATGAGCATGGCAAGGATACTGAAAGCGACAGAGGCAGAAGAAGGTTAAAGTTGAGCGGGATCAGAGAAGGCGAGGCTTTGGGAAAGTTAACGTTACTCCTCGCGTTTGCATCTTGTCAATATCTGTCTGCGACCAGTCCTCGCAGGGCTCGGACGGGCAGCCAGATATTTCCAAGATACGCTCGGAGCTAATCCCACCGGAGGTGGGATTAAGGAGGTGTTCAATGGATGAGAAGAGAGGTTCGGTCCGTTGGAACATAATCTTGCCAATTCGCTACATGGGGTTTGCGAAGCATAACGAAGGATACGCAAGGACGAAGGATCTCAGCACAACGGGCGCATGTGTGGAGACAGTTGAAAAACATGAACCAGGGGACAAGCTCAACGTTATGTTTGAGTTTCCTGACGTTGAGGGAACGGTGTGTGTCGAATCCGAAGTGATCTGGCAGAAGCATTCTCAAGGTTTTCAGGAGGAATATAACTATTTGACAGGATTGGCATTTAGGAGAATTCGAGACTGCCATAAGCAGTGCATCCTGGATTACGTCATCGATCATCATCCGCAGCAGCTCAGGGAACGCTGGTGGCAGGGGGTTTAGGGACAGTCAGGCAGGTTTTTAGGGGATTTCCGGATAGATTTTAGAAGCGCACGAGAAGAGGCTTTTGTTTTCCCGCCGTGATATTTTTTACCCTTTTTCCGCACGCTAAATTTGCATAAGTATTTCTTGACTTTTACCTTGCTTATGATAAACTTTTTAAACATATTTTTATCTATAATTATCAATAGGTTAGGTGAAGGCATAACTTACAGAGCAAAGCGATGTAAGTTATCGGCCTGAACCTGACTCCGCACCAACTTTTCCCATAAGCTTGGCTTTTAAGAGAAGGAATGGAATTGCAGACAGGCGTTTGTCATTAAGACAACCTCTTTAGAAAAGTTGATGCGGGGTTTAATTCCTGTCTGGCGGCAGGCAGGCGCGACGGCCGAGCGCAAAAGCTCCAGCCCAGCAAGGGCGGAGTTTCCTCTTCCGATGAAGGAAAGCTCCAGCCCAGCAAGGGCGGAGTTTCCTCTTCCGATGAAGGAAAGCTCCGGCCTACACTTTATGTCGCCTGTCATAAGGCGACGGTTCCATAAAGTGTCTACTCATTAAAAAAGGAGAAGAGACAAAGCACATGAAGTACGGACATTTTTCATCTGACGGGCTCGAATTCATTATTTCTCATCCCGTAACACCCACCCCTTGGATCAATTATCTGACGAACGACAAATATTGCGCGATCATCTCCCAGTGCGCCGGCGGATACAGCTTCTACCGCGACTGCCGCACAGACCGGATCCTGCGGTGGGC
This sequence comes from Candidatus Velamenicoccus archaeovorus, assembly GCF_004102945.1. GTDB lineage: Bacteria > Omnitrophota > Gorgyraeia > Velamenicoccales > Velamenicoccaceae > Velamenicoccus > Velamenicoccus archaeovorus. The sequence goes on from NZ_CP019384.1 coordinate 150,812, forward strand.
CCCGGACTACAAGAATTTCGACAGGCCCGGCCGCTACATTTACGCCCGGGAAGAGCGCGCCGGCAGCAAAAGATCCAAAGTTTGGTCTTTGACATATCAACCGATCAGGGTTGAGCCGGATACCTACGAATGCCGTCACGGCCTCGGCTATACGACGATCGCGCAAAAATACAACGGCGTTGCGTCGCGGATCACCTATTTTGTCCCTGTCGACGACGATTGCGAACTTTGGCTCGTCTCTTTGACGAACGAGACGAACAAAGAGAAGAAGCTGGAGCTCTATCCTTATGTCGAATGGCTCGTCGGCGACTATCACGAAGAGCTGCGTTACCGCAACATCATGAATCTTTATAACCGGATGTGGTTCGACGAGAGCCACAAATTGATCTTCGGATGGAAGACCGCCTTCTGGCAGGGGATGAATATCAAAGAATTCAAGAATTTCAGCTTTTTCGCCTCCAGCCTTGACGTCAAGGGATATGCCACGAGGAAGACGGAATTCCTGGGACGTTACAACACCGAGGAGAAGCCCGAGGCCATCCTGGGAGGCAAGTTCAGGAATACGGCCTTATGTTCCGGCGAGGACGGGATCGCCTGTTTCAAGCACACCGTGAAGCTCGCGCCCCGGCAGACAAAGGAATTTGTGGTGATCCTGGGCGAGACGGAAGGGCAGTCGAGCGCCATCAGGCTCGTTGAAAAATACAGGGACCTGGCGCAGGTCAAGAAGGCGCTTGAAAGCACGCGGGATCTCTGGAAGAAGCGCATCGCCGGCAATATCCTTGTCAAGACACCGGACAGCGATTTCGACACCATGGTCAACACTTGGGTGAAATACCAGGTGTATATCTGCAATCTCTGGTCGCGTTCCCCGTCGTTTTATCACGAGGGTTCCGGCGGCCGCGGGTATCGCGATTCAGCCCAGGATTCGGAGGCGATCGTTTCCATCAACCACGAGGTGACGCGCAAGCGCATCCTGCAGATCGCAGCCTTGATCCGTCGGGATGGGACGTCTGCGCCCGGCTGGTCTGACACGTCGGGCCCCAATCAGCACCGTCCGAACAAGGATCATCAGGTCTGGCTGACGGCGACCGTACGCGCCTATATCCAGGAAACGGGGGATAAGAGCATTCTTGAGGCCTATGTGCCATATCTCAAGGACAAGTGGGTGGGCGGTTGGGACATCGATCTTCAGCATAAGGGCGGCACAACGACAGACGGGGAAGGCACGCTCTTTGAGCATCTGGAGAAGAATCTCAATTTTTGTTTCAACGACGTCGGCGAGCGCGGCCTGCCGAAAATAGGCCACGCGGACTGGAACGACGCGATCGATGCCGCGGGCAAGAGGCACAAGGGCGAGAGCGTCTGGCTGGCCCAGGCGTTGGTGCGCTCTTTGAAATATTTTGTCGAACTCTGCGAGCTGACGGGCGATGCGGCCAAGGCTGAGGAATTCAGCCGCAAGGCCAAGACCATGACCGACAGGATCAACGAGGCGGGCTGGGACGGCGAGTGGTATAAGAGGGGGTTCACCGACGACGGGATCGCTTACGGCACGAAAGATTACGACGGCGGCAAGATCTTTTTGAATACGCAAGCATGGGCCCTTTTGGGCGGCGTGGCCGACGCAGGAAGGTCGGATAAGATCCTCAAGAGCACCGCCAAATACCTTGACGGCAAACACGGCCTGGCGCTTTTTTACCCGGCTTTCAGCCATTTCAGGCCGGAGCTGGGCCGCATCAGCATGTTCTCCGAGGGAACGAAAGAGAACGCGGCGGTCTTTTGCCACGCGGCGCATTTCATGATCGTTGGGCTTTGCATGGCGGGCCGCGGCACGTGGGCTTACGAGTCCATGTGCAAGCTGATGCCGAACAAACAAAAAAATTACGATCTTTATAAAGCTGAACCGTATGTCTATGCCGAATATCTCGTCGGGCCGGAGAATCCTTACCGTTACGGCGAGGGCCAGTTCACGTGGATCACAGGGACGTCGGGCTGGGCGTTCATGGCGGCGACCGAATGGATCCTCGGCGTGCGCAGGGATTATGCGGGTCTGCGCATCGACCCCTGCCTGCCGTCGGCCTGGAAGAGATGCTCCGTCCGCCGCCTGTTCCGCGGGGATGTGTATGAGGTCGAGATCGAAAATCCCAACGGCGTTGAGAAGGGCATAAAAGAAATTTACGTCGACGGCACCAGGATCGAAGGGACGCTGGTCAAGCCGTTCGGCGACGGCAAAGAACATAGGGTTCGTGTGGTGATGGGATGATTTTAAAAATGACAGAAAGATAACAGAGAACACCTGCCTGCCGGCAGGCAGGGAGTACAGAGAACAGAGATGGAGGAAAGATGATGGAGAGACAAAAAAATCAGAAATGTTCAGGCGTCCATTCTTGGTTTTCAATGCCCCCTTCTTTTGACTTTTCCGTCCTTCGGTCTTTCGGCCTCTCTGTTTTTCTGTTTTCCGTTCTCTGTTTTTTGTTCTCTGGACTAAGCGGCTGCGGCACCCAGGGCGCCCAGACGCCCCAGGCCGCCGGCAAAAAGATCGTCGTCTGGCACTGGATGACGGACCGCGAAGAGGCCTTCCAGGAACTGGCCAAAAGATATGAGGCCAAGACCGGTATCAAGGTCGTCTTCGAGTTGTACGCCCCTTCCGATGCCTATTCGCAGAAGGTCCGGGCCGCCGCGCAGGCGCGCGCGCTGCCGGACATCTTCGGCCTTCTCGGCGAAAAGCGGGATTTTGCGGCATTCATCAAAGCCGGCCATGTGGCCAACCTGACAGGCGCGATGGACGAGCAGGGGGGAGCCTGGAAGAACCTCTTGTATGAAAAGGCCCTGGCGGTCAACGAATTCAGGGCGGACAATCCTTATGGCGTCGAGGCGGGCATCTACGGCGTGCCGATAGACGTCATGGATATTCAGATGGTCTACAATAAAAAGCTTTTCCAGAAGGCGGGACTGGACCCGGCGCGCCCGCCGAAGGATTGGGCGGAATTTGTCGCCGATTGCCAGAAGCTGAAGGATGCCGGCATCCAGGGGCTTGTCAGCGGCTGGGGCGAGATCTGGATGATCGATTGTCTGGCATCGAACTTTGCTTTCAATATCATGGGGCCGGACAAGGTTTTTGCCACTATCCGCGGCGAGGTCCCTTACACGGATCCCGACTGGGTCAAGGTGTTCGGTCTTTTTAAGGAAATGGCCGACCGCGGCATGCTGGCGTCGGGTATCGTGACCATGGTGAACAAGACAGCCGAGCAGAATTTCGCTAATGAGCGTTCGGCATTTGCCTTTAACGGCTCCTGGTGCGTCAATGTCTATCACGGCATGAATCCGTCTTTGGATTACGGCGTGATGCTTCCGCCGAAGGTCAATCCTAAAAACCCCATGTATATCTGGGGTGGGGCCGGCTCTTCGCTTCTGGTCAACGACCGCTCGGCGGTGAAGGAGGAGGCCATCGCATTCCTGAAATGGCTGACAGCGACCGAGCAGCAGGCATATCTCTCGGAGACGACCCGCAACCTGCCTTCCAACAGGAAGGTGTCCGGGTCGATCTCGGAGATCCTGGCGGACTTTTCCAAAGGGATGGATAATGTGACGCACCCGAACATCTGGCCGGTGAACGAGCTTCCCAAGGTCATCGAGCGTTTCGACAAGGGCATCCAGTCGATCATCATCGGGGAGAAGACGCCGGAAGGCCTGGCCGAGGAACTGGCCAAGCTCAAGGCCGAAGAAATGGCGAAACAGTAAAAGCAGTATCAAAGAGCCAGAGTATCAGAGCGTCAAAGAGAAAGACAAGGGGACAGATGGAAAAGAGGGGATAAAAAACTGATTATTTCCGAAAAGTCTAAAAAACAGGATGTCTTTACTCTGATACGGTGACACTATGATGCTATGACACTTATCTTATGATTGCTGACAAGATCAAACAATTCTACAACCTGTTGCACAATGCGACGCCTAAGCAGAAGGTGATCGGCACCGTCTTGCTTCTGGCGGCCCTGGAAACGTTCTTTTTGCTTTTTCACGATTCTGCCGTCTTCTGGGTCCTGGCTTACGGTTCTGTAACGCTGGCCCTTCTTTTCCTGGTCCTGGCCAATCTTATCAAGAAGAGCCTGTCGGCGTTCTTCTTCGTCGTGCCGGCCCTGTTGATCTTCTCGATCTTTTATATCTATCCTTTTTTCAAAGTCCTTCAGCTGTCGCATCACGCATGGGACGGTATCTCGCCCAAGATGACCTTTGTGGGTTTGTCCAATTTCTTCGAGATCATGAAGGACAGGATCTGGTGGGTATCCATGGGCAATGCCGGCTACATCACGCTGATCGCCCTCACGTTCCAGAATGCGCTGGCCCTGGCCTTGGCGTTGGCTTGTGACCGTCAGATCAGGGCAAAGAATTTCTATCGCGTGATCTTTTTCATCCCGCCGGTCCTCTCTGAGGTCGTTGTAGGTCTCATCTGGCGCTGGATCTACGACGGCGATTACGGTTTCCTGAACTATACGCTTGGCCTTTTGGGGCTGCAACATCTGGCGCATAACTGGTTGTCAGATCCTAACACGGCCCTGACGTGCGTCGCCATCATCCACAGCTGGAAGGGTTTCGGCTGGGGGTTCATGATCCTTTTGGCCGGCCTGCAGACGATCCCGAAGGAATTGTACGAGGCGGCCAGGGTTGACGGCGCCAATGTCTGGCAAAGCTTTAAGAATGTGACGATCCCGCTCATGATCCCCGTCTTCGTCCTGGTCATGATCCTGACCATCCTGGGGTCCATGCAGGCCTTTGTCTTGATCTTGTCGATGACCGGCGGAGGTCCCGGTTATCATACGGAAGTGCCGGTGACGAGGATCCTGGCGTCCATGCAGGGGTCTTCGATGTTCGGCTACGCCTGCGCCCAAGGGCTGACGTTCGGCGTGATCCTGATGATGGTTTCTTTCGCGCAGATGGGGATATCGCGGAAATTGAAACAGGCATAGGCATAAATAACCAAACACCAAGATACAATGACCAAATAATTATCAATAAATCAATAACCAAACAAAAAATCACGATTGAATAACGATGAACGGGGAATTTGATTTTTAGAGAGGCGAACAACAGATTTTGCCAAAACGGTCATAAGAATATACAGAGATTTGTCGAGAGGTCCAATCAACGATAGGATCGCAGGACAACAACTGTTTAAAGAAGCAGGAGAATTAAAAAGTATTTTATCGGCCGTTATTTCTAGGTCTGAGTAACGCTTGATGATTGGTTATTGAATATTGGAATTTGTTTGGTGCTTGTTTCTTGGTCATTGGTGATTTTTTCATACGGGGTTTGGCATGAGACTTAACAAATACACGGCTGCGCAGCACGCATCGGGGTTCTTCATTAATATTTTCCTCATTATCGTCTCCGTGACATGCGTATTCCCGCTTTTGTGGATGTTCGGTTCTTCTCTCAAGACCCAGAGCACGATCTTTTCCGATATGAGCGTCATTCCGGCCTCCATGCATTGGGAGAATTTTTACCTGGCCTGGACCAAGGGCGGCTTCGGCGTTTATTTCCTGAACAGCCTTTTTTATACCACCATCGTTGTTTTCGGTATCGTCATGGTCTCGTCCCTGGCGGCCTACGCGTTCTCGCGCATGAACTTCCCCGGCAAGAACCTTTTGTTCTTCATGTTCCTGGCGGCCATGATGATCCCCTTGCCCGGCAGTTTCGTCCCGCTCTATGTCCTGGTCAACAATGTCCGCAATGTCCTTTTGAACGCGATGGCCGCCTCGACACCGTTTTTGCTCAAGGTCTTTCCGCAGAGCGTGGTGATCGGGCTCACTTCTTTTATCGAGGACCAGTTTTATCCGCGCACGGCCTACATCCTCTGCATGATCAACGTAGGGCTTTCTTTCAGCATCTACATGCTCAAGACGTTTTTCGACAGGATGCCCAAGGAATTGGAGGACGCCGCGCGCATCGACGGATGCTCGCGCCTCGGGATATGGCGCCATGTGGCCCTGCCTTTGGCCAAACCCGCCATCGCTGTCATCATCATTTATAACGCCCTCAACGTCTGGAACGAATACATTCTGGCGAACCTGATTTTGTCGTCGAAGAACCTGATGCCCCTGCAGAGGGGTCTCATGGTCTTCCAAGGCGAGCACATCACGCAATACCCGTTGCTCATGGCCGGCATGACCATCACCGTTGTGCCCATCCTTATCATTTATCTGGTCATGCAGCGGTTCATCATCAAAGGGATCACGGCCGGCGCGGTGGTCGGTTAATCGCCGACAGCAAAGAGACGTAGAAGGATAAACGAGAAATGGATAAAACAACTCGAAAAGCTATGGGTGGATATGCGGGGTTTCCTATGAGCGTAACGCGTCGTTTTTTTAGCCTCCAGTTTTTAAGCTCTTTTATTTTTCTGTTTTCTGTTCTCTGTTTTCTGACTTCCGGTGTTTCCTGCGCCCAGGATGAGCCCGTTCAAAACCAGGAGACTGTGGCAGAGGCTCCGGTGGCAACTAATATGATTCAAGAGGAGACAGGAGCTCCGGTTGCTGCAGCCGTTGCCGAACCGGGTCAAAAGGCGTCTGAGACGGCCCCGGCGGAAGTCTCATTGGAAGAGATGGTGACCGTGGCCAGAAAGGCCAAGGATGAGGGCGATTTCGCGAAGGTCTATGCGACGGTGGACGAAGTGATGCGGCGTTTCGGTCGCGAGGCGGCCAAGGAGCAGGCGTCGTTGAAAGATTTTCCTCCTACCGAGCAAATCAACAGCTATGCGGTCCTGAATAACGTCGCACAGGCCCAGTTCATCAAAGGCGAGGCCCTGAAAAAAGAGGGCAAGAAAGACGAGGCGATCGCCGCTTTCGGCGTGATCGTCAGCGATTACGGCTATGCCCAGGCCTGGGACCCTCGGGGATGGTTTTATAAGACAGCCGAGGTCGCCAAGGAGGCCATCGATCGCCTTCAGGGCAAAGACCCGAACGCCGAAAGGTGCGGGGCGATTCCGGCGACGAAGATCGAGCTGTCCGATCCCGGCAAGGAAGAGATCGTGGATTACGAAAAGTACGGGGAGTTCGTCGATCCCGGCACAAAAGATTATAAGTATGTCGTCAAGTCCCAAGACGGGCTTTCCGAGGCCGTCGGCGAAGGGATCTATCCCAACACAACGAGCGTGCGCTGGGATCCGGCATTCCAGGAGGTCAAGAAAGAGAAGCGTCTGGAAGGCAGCCATTGGGATTTTGTCCGTTCCCCCGACCTGGAGGCCGCTTTCATCAAGTGGGCCATGGCGCCCGAGCCGCCGGGTATCCGGCAGTATTACACGGCCATGATCCTTGAAAAATCTGGCCTGATCAAGCACGCGATCAAGGCGTATTATGCCGTTGTCGTTCATTTTCCTCAGACGGTGGGCTGGACGTATTGGCATACGCCGTGGTACGTCGGGCCGGCGTCCATCGCGCGCATCAAATATCTCTGCAAAAAATATCCGCAGGTGAACATGAAACTCGTGGGCGCCTCCATCAGGGTCGACAACGGTTTCGACAACGATATCCGCAACGACGTCTTCATCGTGAACCCCGGCCGTATCGTGAAAAACCACATCCCGGAGACGATCTCGGACAAGGTCAGGAAATACGTCGACATGAAGATCATGCAGCGCCGGATCAAGCGCCGCCTGGGCAACGGACAGGTGCGCCTGGTGCAGTATGAGAACGGCGATTGGCAGATGCTCGTCGACAGTAAGCCCTACGTCATCAAGGGCATCACCTATCAGCCCGTGAAGGTCGGCCAGAGCCCGGACGACGGCTCGCTGGTGAGCTGGATGGAATATGATTACAACCATAACGGCAAGTGCGACGGTCCTTACGATGCGTTTGTGGACGCCAACTGGAACAACGTGCAGGATCCCGGCGAGAAGGCCGTCGGTGATTTTGAGCTGATGAAACGCATGGGGATCAATACCCTGCGCATGTATCATCAGCCGACGCCTTTGAAAAAGGAGATTTTCAGGGATGCATTCAAAAGATACGGCATCCGCGTCGTCATCGGCGATTACCTGGGTAAATATGCGCTGGGTTCCGGCGCCAGCTGGCACGAAGGCACGGATTACGATAATCCCGAGCATCAGAAGAACATGTTGGAATCCGTCCGCAAGATGGTCATGGAATACAAGGATGAACCGTTCGTGCTCATGTGGCTCCTGGGCAATGAAAATGTCTACGGCGTTGCCTGTAACGCCGACAAAAAACCGGACAGTTTCTTTAAATTTGCCAATGAAGCGGCCAAGCTCATCAAGTCTCTCGATCCCAATCATCCTGTCGCGATCGCCAGCGGCGACGTGCTGTACCTGGACCGTTATGCCGCCAACGCGCCGGATATCGATGTGTTTGGCGCCAATGCATACCGGGGCGATCAGGGGTTTGGTTCTTTCTGGTCGGACGTCAAGCGGTTGACGGACAGGCCGGCGATCATCACGGAATACGGTTGCGGCGCCTATGCGTACTGTTATACGCGCGAGCAGGCCGAGGAAGCGCAGATGGAATATCTGACGGGCTCCTGGGGCGATATCGCGGATAATGAAGCCTTCGGCGACGGGGCAGGCAATGCCATCGGCGGTTTTCTTTTTGAATATTTAGATGAGTGGTGGAAAGGCTATGAACCGGCCATTCACGATACAAAGGGTTTGTGGATAGGGCCTTTCCCCGACGGCTTCATGCATGAAGAATGGCTGGGTGTCGCCGGCCAGGGGGACGGGAAATTGAGTCCGTTCTTGCGTCAGCTGCGCAAGAGCTATTATGCGTTCGAGAAGCTGTGGAAATAGATGGAACAAGGGTTGCTCCTTGCTTATGCGCTTGTAAATTTTTTTCCAGGGTAGGCCGTCGGCCTGGCGCAGCCGGCCAGGACGGCCATCCGGAAAAAATTTCCTGCGCAGGTTGCCGCAGAGAGCGGCACACTGGCTTTTCCAATTAAGCCAGGTGCGCGGAGTTGGTTTTGGAAGGAAAAGTTGCCTGGTTAAGGGCAAAACCAAGGAGGTGCGGTATGAGGAAGTGGATCGTTGGTTTGGCGGTTCTTCTGGCTGTGGGCTGGAACGTATGCGCCGCAGAAGAGAAGGCCGCAGAAGAAAAGGCGACGGGTGAGGTCAAGAGTTTTCCTGTCTATACGGATGCGAAATCGCCGGATAATCATTACATTCCCTCGGGATGGATGGGGGATTTCGGAGATCTTTCCATGGACGATAAGTATATGGGAGATCCGCATTCGGGTTCGACCTCGATCAAGTTTGTTTACACGGCCAAAAAGACGCAGAACCAGGGATGGGCAGGTGTGTATTGGCAGAACCCGGCGAACAACTGGGGTTCCAAAAAGGGCGGTTTTGATCTGACGGGGCTGAATAAGCTGACCCTGTGGATGCGCGGCGATAAAGGCGGAGAAGTCATCGATAAGATCGCTGTCGGCGGCATCAAGGGGACGTATCCGGACACGACGGAAGTCTCTGTCGGGCCGATCGAGTTGACGACGACATGGACGCCGTACACGGTCAACCTGGCGGGCAAAGACCTGTCTTATATCAACGGGGCTTTGTGCTGGGTCGCCAACGCGGATTCCAATCCCAATGGCGCGACGTTCTATATCGACGATATCAAGTTCGAATATGACCCGGCGCTCAAACCGGCCGGCAAGAAGACGCAGGAAATGCCCTTCTACATTTATGCGGATAAGGGCTCGATCCAGAACCATTTTATTCCCTCGGGATGGATGGGGGATTACAGCGATCTGAAGATCGATGTGGGTTCGACGGACAATCCATATTTCGGCAAGACCTGCATCAAGATCACCTACGACAACAAGGCCACCAACGGCGCGCGCTGGGCAGGGATGTACTGGCAGTATCCGGCGAACAACTGGGGTGGTGTCGACGGAGGATTCGATCTTTCCCGCGCCAAAAAACTGACCTTTTGGGCCAGGGGCGAGAAGGGCGGCGAGAGGATCGAGGAGTTCAAAGTCGGCGGGATCATGGGAGAATATTCCGATTCCGATACGGCCGGTATCGGTCCGGTTGTCCTGGATAAGGAATGGAAGCAATACACCATCGATCTGACAGGCAAGGACCTTTCCTATATTATCGGAGGGTTTGCCTGGGCGACGAACCTGGATGTCAATCCGGACGGCGCCGTGTTCTACCTTGATGAAATAAAGTATGAGTAATACAGAGCACAGAGAACAGAGTGCGGAGTACAGAAAACGGGGCGGAAGAAACAGGCTTTTCCCTGTTCTCTGTACTCTGTTATCTGTTCTCTGTCTTTGCGGCATGGCCCCTGCGGCCAGGAAGAAGGCCTACGTCAAGACCCTGAAGGACGGCCAGTATCAGCTCATGGTGGCCGGCAGGCCTTTTATCGTCAAAGGCGTCTGCTACAACCCGATTCCCGTCGGGGAATCGCACGACTACGATTTCTGGAATGACCCGGCCCAGCCGTGGCTCGTGGACGGCCAGCTCATGAAGAAGATGGGCATCAACACGGTGAGGTTCTATCAGCCGGGAGAAGATATGGCGGCCGTCCGCCGGGTGGTCTCCGACCTTTACAAAAAATTCGGCATCCGCACGATGATGGGGCATTGGCTGGGATTCTGGAATTATCCGGCCCCTTTTTATGACGATGAAGATTTCCGGAAAAAAGTCAAAGCCGATGTCCTGGCGATGGTCGAAGCCCTGAAAGACGAAGAGGGGATCCTTTTCTGGGTCCTGGGCAACGAAAACAATTATTCTTTCAGCGGCAAGATCAATTCATGGTCGAGCGAACGCATCGACAAGATACAGGACCCGCGCCAGTGCCTTTTGGCCAGGGCCGAGACGTATTACACGCTGGTCAATGAGATCGCGCAGGAGATCCACAAGATCGATCCTGCTCACCCCGTGGTCATGGGCAACGGCGAGCTCATCTGTCTCGATGTGGCCAGCACATTCGCCAAGGACGTGGATATCGTCGGATGTATCATTTATCGCGGCAAGACATTTGGGAATATTTTCAAGACCCTGAAGAATACCTTTGACAAACCGCTCTTGTTCGTCGAATTCGGCGCCGACGCCTACAACGCCTACGAAAAGAAGGAAGACGAGGACATGCAGGCGTATTTCCTGGAGTACCAGTGGGCGGAGATTTATCGTAATCTCGGCGGAACCGCAGCCGCGGGCGACGGCGTCGGCAATTGCATCGGCGGTGTCATGTTCGAGTGGACGGACGAATGGTGGAAACACGACGAATGGGATGCGAATGGTTTGTCCGTCCATGATACGGAATCCAACTGGTCGAACGGCGCCTATTATTTCGATATCAAGGCCGATCGCAACATGAACATGAACGAAGAGTGGTTCGGTCTCGTGAAGCTCCTGCCTGAAGAGGAGAAAACATCTTCCGGACAGGTTTTGAACAAGCGCGTGCCGCGCAAGGCTTACTATGCCATACGCGAATTCTGGAGACATCCTTCTAAGTCATCTTCGATCAAGAGCCCGGAGCGTCCTGCGGCCGCCGGAAAAAACAAACGTTAATCCCTCGGCAGAATTCTCCGGGCCCGGCCCTTTGTCTCGGAACCGGGGGATCGGAGGGATGTTGCTAAGAAGAAAAAAGGAGTCTCGGACTTTGTTCCAGGAGGTTCGTCCATGACTTTCAGGTGTCCCGTGTCCCAGCGTATCATTTTTTTGACGGTTTGCGGATGGCTATGCTTTTGGACCTTCGCCCCTGTCTTGGAGGCGTCAGAAACGGGGGTGTCGGCGGCCGCCCCTTCGGTCGAAGCGCTCAAAACTGCTGTTACTCCCGATGACCCTCAGGGCTTGGTAAACCTCAGGTCCATCGTCGCCTGGTATGTGGGGGACGGAAAATTTGACGAGCTGATCGCCTACCTGGATTCTCTCTTGAAAAAAGGGTTTGAGCGGCTGCCTGACGTCTATTTTTACCGCGCTTATGCGCGCCAGGCACAGCTGGATTCTTGGAAAAAGACCAAGAATTGGGAAGGGGTCTATGACCAGGGGCCGCAGCTTGAAGCAGCCATGGAAAAAGACCTGGCGAAGGCCGAGAAGTTCGTTTCGAACCGGCAGGACATGGCGCTGCGTATCGCTTATTTAAGGTGGCTCATCGCCTCGCAAGACGATCCTGAGGCAGCCGTCGGACTGTTCAACGATGTGGTCAACAAGGCGCAGGGCGCTCTTGCGCAGCCGGAGACGATGACCCTCGTCAAGGAGATGGCCGATTCCCTGGCTTCTTATGAAGACAAGAATCTTTCCCGCAGGCTTTATGAGGTATACGCCGCAGCGCTCAAGGCGTCTCATCCGGAGCCCGAAGAACTAAGGAAAGCAGGCCTGGCTTTTGTTGAACAAAAGAATATTTATCTGGCGAAAACACTTCTTGAAGGATATCTTGAGCAATTCGCCGGTAATCCCGAAGTTTTGGCCAAAGAGACCGTCCTTATCGCCGACAAATTCGCTGCTCACGGCTATGAAGAAGCCCTTGATCCTGTTTATGCCGAAGATCTTTACAAAAAGGCGTTTGGTCTTGCCGGTCAGAAGGCCTTTGCGGCGCCATCGCAATATACCAGGGCATTCAACCTTGAGCGCATAAAAGATTTCGAGGGGGCGCTCAGGGAATACGGCAAGGTCCTTTCGGAATATCCGGATTTTCCCGATCGGGCCGGCGTCGAGTTCCGCATAGGAGTGTTGAGCGCTTATGCCGCCAAAGACATTAAAGGGGCGATGGCGTCTTTTGAGCATATCAAGACCGCTTATCCCGGCGATCGTCTGGTTCTTTCCGCGCTTTACCAGTCGGGGTTGTTGAGCCAGTGGGGAGATCAGCTTGATGCGGCAAAGGCTTATTATGGAGAGCTGATCACGGCCGCGACGTCCCAGGGGGCCGATATAGAAAAGGATGAGCTTGTGCTTTTGTGCCGCGAGCGCCTCCAGGAGATCGAAGAGAAGAAACCCATGAAGTATGCCCTGCGGTTGTTTTTTGAAGGGATCTTCGGCCGGTCCGCCGATGGTAAAACGCAGGATATGTCTTTGAATGTGGATCTGACGGGCCGGCCGGCCAAGGCGTCGGCGAACGACGACATTGTTTTTACCGTCACGACATCCAATCCCGTAACAGGCTGCATGATGCCTGTTTATGCCTATGAATGGTCCGGCGAAACAGGCGCCGTCGCCAATATCCCCAACAGCGCCACCTTGACGACGTCATACGGGATGCAAGGCATCAAAGTGACGCACGTGGCTGTGGTGGGGAATAACGGCCTGGAAGGCGTCGGCTTTGAGATGGTGCAAGTTCAGAATGAGTAAAGATAACAGTTAACAGAGGACAGAACGATTTTTTCTGTTATCTGTACTCCGTTCTCTGTTTTTTCTGTGGAGCAGACATGCCCATATACACATCCGACCAAAACGTAAAATCAGGGGTTCCGCTGGGAGGTCTCGGCGCCGGCAAGATGGAGATTTTGCCTCACGGCGGCTTGGATCATTTCACGTTTCTCAACAGCCTCCACAGGCCTGTTTGTTCTTCTGATCTATCGGGACGAAAAGGCATCCTTGGTTTTCACTTCGGTATTTTTGCGGCCACCAAGAAGAAAAGAGTTGCCAAGCTTCTTGAGACCAATGTCCCTGTCGGCTGCAGCGGCATTTCGTCGATCGTCTTTGACGGCAAATATCCTTTTGCCCATCTGGACTACAAAGATGATGAGCTTCCTGTCCGGTGCGAGTTGGAGGCATTTTCCCCATTAATTCCTCAGGACGAAAAAAGATCAGGCACGCCGGCCGCCATTTTTCGTTTCAAGATTACGAATCCTACCTCTCAGACGGCGGCTGTTTCGCTTTTGGCCTGCGGTCGCAACATCATCGGGGATTGGATGGTGGGTCGGTTTAACCAGGTGCACGAAACGCCGGAATGCCTTTGCGTGAATTTCTTCAATAAGAAAACGCAGGGCGCCGCAGATCCTTTGTCCGGAGAGATGGCGTTGGGAGTGGTCAAAGACAAAAAACTCGTTTGCACGTATCTGGGTGAGTGGAACATGCAGTCGCGGCCCTTTGTTTTCGACAGGAACGGTTTTTCGCTCCAGGAGGCGTGGACCGCCTTCAGCCGCGACGGGATGCTGCCTAATACGAATACCGAGCGTGTCGTGGCGTCCGAAAGCGTGCAGTTGGGCGGGGCGCTGGCAGCCCAGACCGTGCTTAAGCCAAAAACGTCGGTCACGATCACTTTTTTCTGGACATGGTTTTTCCCGGCATATGCCGAAGGCAAGATGTATGAGAATTGGTTCCGCGGCGTCCACGACTTGAGCTTGTACATTTCAAAAAACGCCGCCGGCCTTTATGCCGCCACGCGGGGATGGGTGAAAGATCTCCTGGGCCTTAAAATGGACGCGTGGATCAAGGACGCCCTGTTGAACAATCTTTATCCTTTTTCTTCGGGCAGCCACTGGACCAAGAGGGAGCGTTTCGGGTTTTTTGAGGCGCCGGAGATATGCCCTCTTTTGGGGACCCTCGATGTCAGGTTTTTTGCGTCCGTCGCCCTTGCTATGTTTTTTACGCAGCTCGACCTCAAGGAGATCACGCAGTTTGCCGAAGCCCAGAGGCCCCAGGGGTATGTCCCGCACGACTTGGGTAACAAGCGCAGCGACTTGCCGTCTAACAGCACCAACGGCCTGCTCTGGAAAGACCTGAACGCCAAGTTTATCCTTTTGGTCTGGCGAGGGTATCTTTTGACAGGCGATGAGGCGTTTTTAAAACGAATGTATCCTTTTGTCAAGAAAGCCTTTTACTGGCTTGCGGCCACGGACAAAAACAAGGATTTTCTGCCTGACAGCGAGGGGGCGGATACGACTTTCGACCTTTGGCAGCTTTACGGCGTGACGGCATATACGGGTGGCGTGTTCTTGGCGGCCCTCCTGGCCTTGGAAAAGATGGGTATGCACCTGCAGGACGAAGAGTTTGTGCGCGAGGTCAAAAACTGGCTCAAGAACGGCCGTGCCCAGTTCGAAAAAAAATTGTGGCACAAGGGTTATTTTATAGCTTATAATGATAGTAAGAAGGATTTGTCAGAACAGCAACTCTCCCATCAACTTCGCTTTCAGAAAGTCAACATTTCTTGTACGGCATCTCAGCTGGTGGGGCAGTGGATCGCGCATCTCTTGGGGCTGGGGTATATTGTTTCCCCTGAAAAAGTCAAAAAGGCGCTTGCGACTATTTTCGAACTTAATGGTTCGGCCTCTAGATACGGGGTGGTGAACGCTGTCTTGCCCTCAGGCGAAAAAGACAAGTCAAACGGACACGCGGAGAACGTCTGGATCAGCATGACCTATATCCTGGCGGCCTTGGCCATCTATGAAGGGATGGAGAAGGAAGGGTGCGCCCTCGCCAGGAAGGCCTGGGACAACGTTTCGATGAATGCCCTGAATGCCTGGAACCAGCCGGACATGGTGTCGTCGGTCGACGGCAGTTTTATGTTCGGCGACCATTATATGCGCAACATGAGTTTCTGGGCGTTTGCGATCGCCTACGCGCACAAACGTAAAGATGTTTCTGCATTTTTAAAACGGATCAGAAATGATGAAAGAATCTTATTTTAAAGGGGAGAATCTTTCGGAAAGGTCCAGGAAAAATCTCTTCATCCTGGACGCTATCCGCCGCCGCGGGCCCATCAGCAAGACGGACATTTCCAGCCTGATCGGTCTCAACGTCGTCACCGTCTCCAACTATGTCGACGAATTCCTGCGGCAGAAGATCGTTTTCGAAAAGGAATTTGACGTTTCCAAGGGCGGTCGCCGGCCGTTGCTTCTGGATTTGAATACATCCGCCGGCTATGCGGTGGGTGTCGGGGCCAACCTCTTGGGGACGATCGGTGTCGTGACGGACCTGAGCGGCAAGATCCTGCATAAGGTCAAGAATGGAAAGTCCGGATCCGGTTGCCGCGAGGTCGTGGATTCTCTTTTGACGACGACAGCGGAGCTGCTGGACGAGGTGAAAGGCTGCAGGCAGCGGATCAAGGGTATCGGTATCGGTATCGGCGGCATCGTTGACGCGGCCAAAGAAAAAGTGCGCTGGCCGGAAAAGATAGAGAACGGCTATCATTATCTGGACGTTACTGTTCCCTTGAAAGATATTCTGGAAAGGGAGTTCCGGCTTCCCGTCGTCATTGAAAATGACGCGACGCTTG
Organism: Candidatus Velamenicoccus archaeovorus; assembly: GCF_004102945.1. Taxonomy (GTDB): domain Bacteria; phylum Omnitrophota; class Gorgyraeia; order Velamenicoccales; family Velamenicoccaceae; genus Velamenicoccus; species Velamenicoccus archaeovorus. Next base: position 166,969 of record NZ_CP019384.1, read on the forward strand.
CCTGCTTCGGCGAGCAATGGCTGGCGCTGGATTCGGACATCAGGAATCTCTTGTACATGTTCTCCGGCGTGGGCTGTGGCCTGATGATTAATAGCGAGATTTACCGCGGCACAAGCGGTTGCGCCGGCGAAGTGGCCGTCCATAGCGACAGGAAAGAGGCGCCGTATTTCTTGGAAAGATGGGAGGCGGACTTAGGGATAGGCGCGGAATACGTCAAACGTCTCCAATGGAAGAAAGGCCACGGCTCCGGCGGGAGCAGAGCGTCGAAGGAAGCCGTTGATACGAGCCTGGGCGGGATCTTCGAGGCGTGCCGCAGAGGAGAGGCCCCGGCTGTGGACGTCGTGCGCGAAGCCGGACGGCGCCTGGGGCTGCGTGTCGCCTATCTGGTTAATCTTCTGAATCCGGAAATGGTCGTGATCGGCGGCGGCATCGAAGAGGCCGGTATTGTTTTGATCGAAGAGGTCAAGAGCGCTGTGAGCGAATGGTGTTTTGAGGAATCCGCCGGGGCCGTCAAGATCGTTCCGACCCGCTTGGGCGAAAACGGCGTGGCCCTTGGCGCTGCGAGCCTTGTCACGCGTCAGCTTTTCGCCGCCCTTAACGACTGATTTTTTTCTTCTTAACTCCCTGAAAAAAAAGAAGTAATATGATCCGTGGATGAAAAAATCCAGCCTTCGCGGGCTGCGCCCGCAGGACAGACAGGATTCTCCGTTCAGGATTCCGCCCCCCAGAAAAGAAACCTCGCCTTTTATTTTTCTTTTATCAACCCCATCTTTTTTAATCCCACGGCCGTGAATGGCGGTTGCCTTTGGGAGGAAACCCCCTCAGAGGATAGCCGATAGGATTATTCGGAGAATTGTTCCAAAGAAAAAAGGAGTCTCGAACTTAAAGTCCGGGGGGATTCCACAGAGTTTCGAGGTTTGGCTGTCTTTCCGTCGACAAAAGGCCATTTCATTTCTCTCTCGGCGTCGTAACTCCTGTACTTTCTCCCGCTTAGGTCATGCGATCGTTTAAATTTTTCTTGCACATGCGTCTTTATTATGATATATCTAAGTTCAAATGAGAGCATCATCCGGCAAAAACACTTAACTTGTGGGCTGGGTTGATGTTCGGATTGGCCCTCTTTTATTTTTTTATATATGGGCCGGTCCCCTCGATGTGACGGCGGGGTCAAATGAAGGCATAACTTAGCGAGTGCCAACGAGCTAAGTTATATGCCTGAATTTGACTCAGCACGAATTTTAGATAAAATTTGTGCTGGGTTGAATTCGCGCATACAACTTATGTTCATAGCGTTCCATAAGTTGTGCGCTCATTCAAGGAGGTGTGATGAACAATAAAATAAAAATATTGCTCGTTGGACTTGCCGTCGTGTGCGCTGCTTCGCTTGTCATCGCCTTCCAGCTCAATACCGTTAACAAAGCCCTCCGTAACGAATTTTCCGTCAAGGAACAGGAATTTGTTTCTGAACGCCAGAGTTTGTCCAATCAGCTTAACAATCTGCAGATCGCCAAGAAGAAGTTGGAATCGGAGCTCAGCGAGTTGCGCGGGAAATTCGACGTCGCCGTCAAGGAGCGAGATGATGTCAAATCCAAATTTGACCTCGTGACCAAAGAGCGGGCGAGCGCCGTCGACCGTCTTCAGGAGCTGATCAAGGAGAACAAGTCTTTGACGGAAGAGGTGGCCAAGCTGAAGGAAACGGGGGGCGTCTCTTATACCGTTTCCACCACCGCCTCCCAGGACGATGCTTATTGGGCGAAGCTCGTGAAAGACAAGGCCGCTTTGGAGATCGAGGTCCAGAATTTGAAGTCCCAGTTGTCGGATGCGCAACTGAAGGGCGAGAATGCCATGGAGGAGGGGCGCAAGCTTGACCTCCAGTTCAAGACCATTAACCAGGCCCGGATGGACCTGGAGAGAAAACTGATTTATAACGAAAAGCTGGCGGAGAGCCTCTCCGAAGATCTTGTCCGGGAAAAACGCGACAAGAAGGCCATTGCCGATCAGCTGGAATCGATCCGGCAGGAAAATTTTGAGCTCAAGAGCCGTCTCATGGCCTTGGGCGATAAGAAGACGTCGCTGGAAGGTAAGCTTGTTGATCTCCAGCAAGAGCGTGAAATCCTCTCCAAACGCCTTGCCGAACTGGACCAGATCTTGCAGGAGCGTGTGGATCAGATCATTCAGGTGAAGGATGACCTGAAGGCCGCCAGGACCGAAGCCAAAGAAGCCAGCACCAAGGATGCCAGGGTTGTTCAGCTGCAACCGATCGTCGTCAAGGCGGCGGAGCCGCAGGTCGCATCGCCGGCCGGCAAACCCGGGGCCGGACAGATCCTGGCCATCAATGAAGAGAATAATTTCGTGATCATCGACATGGGCGAACAAGACGGCGTCAAGGTCGGCCAGACATTCAACGTCTACAGGAACACGGAAAAGATTGCAAGCCTAGAGGTGATCCAGATCCGCAAAGAGATCTCGGCGGCCGACATCAAGTCGGTGACCCCGGGGTCCAAACTCAAGATCGGCGATCTCGTCAGTTAGCTTAGGTTAAGGTTAAGCCTGTTTTTGGAGTTTGCCTTTCGGCAAGCCCGCCAGGACAGGAAGGGTTAAGGTTGAGAATTGCCAAATTTTCTTAACCTCAGCTTGAACCTTAACCTTTATTTTTTGAAGCTTTCCCGTCGGGAAAGCTTCCGATGAAACAGATCCCAAAAAGATGATGCAGGTCATTGAAGGTGGTTATGACAGCAAGAAAAAAAGTTGTCAGCATTGAAGATGTCGCCCGCGCGGCCGGCGTTTCCATCACGACAGTTTCCCGCGTTATCAATAAATTTCCTACCGTAAAAGAAGATAACCGCAGGAAGGTCGAAGAGGTGATCCGCCGCTTGAATTTCAAGCCGAATCTGGCTGCGCAAAGACTGGCCAGCGGGTCCAATTACACGATCGGCCTCGAGATCCCGCGCTACGAAGGCATCTTCTATTCTTTCTACGCCATGGAAGTCTTCCGCAGCGTCGGTATCGCCTGCGACAACCTCCGCGTCGATTTTTTATTGCATCTGACGGACGGAAAGACGTCCGTGAATGCCGCGGCCGTCGGAGGCGTTGTCTTTGCCGATGTGATCAACAACCGTCAGCATGTCGAAGATTTCCTGAAAGCGGGGACCCCCGTGGTTTTGATGAATTATCTGGCGGCGGACATGGATGTTTCCAGCGTCAGCGTTGACAATGCCGCCGGGGCCAAGACGGCTGCGGAGCATTTGATCCATTTGGGTCATAACCGGATTGCTTTTGTCACCGGGGACATGGCGACGCAGGCAGCCCAGGATCGCCTGGAGGGTTATAAGACCGCCTTGAAAGATGCGGGCTTGGCGATGACCGAAGAATGGGTGTTGCGCGGAGATTATTCACGCAAGTCTGCGCGTGCGGCCGCCGAAAAAATTCTGGGGATGGCGGCGGCCAGGCCTACGGCTATCCTGGTTTCTTCCGATGACATGGCCATGGAGATGGTTTCGGCCTTTATCGAGGGGGGCCTCAAGGTACCCGAAGATATATCCATCATAGGCTTTGACGATGATCCCGTCTGTCTTTACGGTCCCGTCGCCCTGACGACGGTCCGCCAGCCCATCAAGGAGATGGCCCAGGAAGCGGTGAAAGAGCTTTATTTGCGCATGCAGGATCCCGATCGCCAGATCAACAAGATCATCTTGTCGACAGAGCTTATCATCAGGGATTCCGCGCGAGCGCCGAAAAGATCCCCCTAGGGCGCGGGCCGCTGTTGGAACAGTTGATCTCATGAGCCTGATCTTAAAAGACCTCCACAAGAACTTTCTGGCGACAGGTGTCGGAAGCCTTTCGATCGTCGAGCCGCAGGCCGCCGTGGACAGCGTCTTGGGGAGTTTTCAGCGGCAGATCCCGTTCTGGCCGCAGCTGCCCCGCCGTTCTTTTTGTGAAAACATGTATGTTCAGTTCACGGAGAACCTTCCGGGCATCTGCGTGGACGAGGTAAAAAAAAGCGTCTGGGTGGATACACAGAAAGACGACTACCTGGAAAAATTTGAGCAGTGCTTCCATAACATCCAGGCGTCCGAAGTGGATTATTTTTCCATCAGCCGGCCGTATGCCGAAGGGTTGTATGTTTTGACGGAACGGCTCATGGCTGCAGGATGGGATCAGTGGGTCAAGGCCCAATTGATCGGCCCTGTCAGCCTGGGGCTTACGCTCCTGGATGAAAACAAGAATCCGGTTGTATATAACCCGGATTTTTTTGAGATGCTGGGCGGTTTTTTGGCGCTCAAGAGCGCCTGGCTGATCCGTCAGCTCCGCGTGACGGACCGGACAAAAGTCATTATTTTCATCGATGAGCCGTATCTGGTCGCCGTAGGGACAAGCCAGTGCGCGTTGCCCAAGGAGAAGATCACGGAAAAGATCAATCAGGTCGTTGCCGTGATCCATGAGAACGGCGCCTTGGCGGGGCTGCATTGCTGCGGCAATACCGATTGGGAATTGGTCCTCGACAGCAACATCGACATCCTGAATTTCGATGCCTACGGCTATTTGGATAAGTTGCTTTTGTATGAGAAGGCCGTCAACAGGTTTTTGAAGAGGGGCGGTATTCCTGCCGTCGGGATCGTGCCTAACAATGAGGATATCGAAAGCCCCGGGCTTCTGGACCGTATATGGCAGGAGCTCATGGCCCGCCGGGAGCTGCTGGCCAATGGTGCCCTCGTGACGACCAGCTGCGGTTGCAGCGGACTTTCGGTCGCCTTGACGGCCGAGGCGTTTACGGCCTGCACGCAGCTCGCCGAAAGGCTGAATACATATTTTAATGGATAGAGGAAACATTGCTCCTCGCTTAACCACTTGAAAATTTATGCCAGGAGGGCTTGGTTAGCTTCGCTAGCCGAGCCACTCGGCATAATTTTTCTGCGTAAGCTCGGAGTTAACCCAGAAAGGGTAGGCCTCCGCATGCCGCAGAAAGCGGCATACTGGCTCATCCAATGGAGCCAGGTAATCCACATAGCGGAGGGCCTAACTTTGTAAGGAAATAACCTATTAGGAGCAAAGTTAAGGAGGTGCGGGATGCTCATTATGAAAAAATGGAGTGTCGGTTTGGCGGCGGTTTGTTTTGTTTTTGCCGCGGCGGCTGCCGCGCAGGCGCAACAGAATGCCGAAGAGGCGGCCCCGATGGATAACGCGGCAGAGGTTGTTGAGAATGCGATGCAGGCCCCGGTTGTCATGAATGAGGCGCCGGCCCCCGCCGTCATGAACGAGACGGCAGTCCCGGCTGGAGAAGGGGCGCCGGCCCAGGCGCCGGCAGAAGGCGCGCCGCAGACGACGGCGGCGCCGGCGGCCGCGGCAGCATCGGCGGTTCCTATGACCGCGGCAGTCTCGGCAGGGGCCGATCAGAAGGCTGTGCAGGCCATTGCGGAGACAGCGCCGCAGGCCAAAGTGATGGAGATCAAGGACGAAGAGGCCCCGACGGAATGGGTGTGGGGCGAGGTCGTCAGCACGGACAAGGAAGTGCCGTCGGTGACGATCAAGCACTTGGATTATAATACGTATGAGGAAGTCAAAACGACGCTGCTGTTGACCGGCAAGACATTGTTTGAGAATGTTAAAGATCTTTCAGAAATCAAGGCCGGTGACCGGATTACGGCGGATTACAGGGTGCAGGATGGAAAGAGCGTTGCCGAAATGATCGTCGTGGACAGGCCGGCTGTTGAAAAATCGAAAGATACCTCTTCCTCAGCTGCCGAAACTTCTTCCGCATCGCAGGGAGAGGCGGCTTCGGCAGATGTGACGGTGGATACGACGGCAGAGCCTTCGGTGGATGTGATGGATCAAGGCGATACAGCCGTTGATCAGGGGCAGGTGGATGAGGAGGTTGCGGCGATGAACGCCGTGACAGAAACGGATAACGCGCAGAACCCGTCCTGAGCGGCAGTCCCGGTCTTTTGAAGAAAGAATGCGGTGAAAGTTCGGAGATATGACCCGGCCCCGTTAAGCCCGGCACCTTAACGGGGCTCTTTATTCCATGACGAGAAAAAAGATATTTATCTTTGACCTGGACGGGACCCTCATAGACGCGTATCCCGCCATTGTGAAAAGTTTTAACAGCTGCATGCGTGCGGAAGGTTGTCCGTCACGGCCGGCCGCCGTCATCAGGAGGGCCGTCGGATGGGGCGATAGGAAGTTGTTGGAACCTTTTGTGCCGGCTGCCCGATTGCCGTATGTCCTGGCCTGTTACAGGAAGAGACATGCCGTTGACCTCAAAAGATACGTCCGCTGGATGCCTTACGCCAGGCAGCTTCTTTGTGACCTTAAAAAAAGAGGGATCCGGACGGCGGTTGCCAGCAACCGGCCGACACGCTTTACACGGATTATCATCAGGCATCTGGGTGCAGGGCGCCTGTTCGACAAGATCCTGTGTGCTGACAAGCTTTCATCTGCCCGTGGAAGGAAGTATTATAAGCCTCATCCCATGATCCTTCGCAGGATCCTCAAAGCCCTGAGGGGTCGCAGGTCTGAGGCGGTTTATGTCGGAGATATGGCGATCGACATCCAGACGGGCAGGCGCGCCGGCATCTCGACCGCCGCCATCGCTACCGGCTCGAGCAGTCTTCAAGAGTTGAGACGCGAGAAGCCGGATTATCTTTTTGCCAGCCTTAAAGCACTCAAGAAAAGCCTGGGCCATCCGCCTTCACAGGAGGCGAAGGCCTAAGGGCCAATCCGGGGAGTGCCATAAGTCCTGAATTCGTGACAAACGGGGTCTTGACCGTCCCCGGCGGATTTGTTATAAACATTACATGGTCAAGGGGGGTTAAGCCAGGTGTTTGCCGTTTCAAATCTATTGTCTGCGGCCGCGCAGGTACTCGACATGGCCTTGACGGCCTATTACTGGATCATCATCGTCCGGGCTCTGATCAGCTGGGTCAGCCCCGATCCTTTCAATCCGATCGTTCAGTTTCTGCAGACGGTGACGGAACCCGTGCTGGCCCCTATCCGCCGCATCTTGCCGCCGATGTTCCGTTTTGGAATCGATATTTCTCCTGTCATCGCGATCTTCCTTGTGATTTTTTTGAAGTCTTTTCTTGTCCGGACATTGTTCGATCTGAGCCTGCGGCTGCGCCTTTAAACCATGACAGTGTCTCTGGTTATTCTTAAATTCGGCCTGCTTGTTGTTTTTTTGTCCTTCTCGGCCTTTTTCTCCGCCTCCGAGACGGCCCTGTTCTCTTTGGATTCCATCAAGATCAAAAGGCTCGGCCAGGGCGGCAGGGACACATCCAGGATCATCAGGCTCATGGAGAACCCCCTGCGGTGTCTCACGACCATCCTGGCCGGGAACACCCTTGTGAATATCGCGATCGCCGCGCTCATGACATCCCTCTTGATGGATCTTCTGGGGCAGCCGGGTGTCAGCGTTTCGATCGGCGTGACGACCTTCGTCCTTCTCTTGTTCGGCGAGGTGACGCCCAAGACCATTGCCATCCACAACAATGAGCGATTGAGCTATGTCCTGTCCCGCCCCCTCTATGTCTTTGAGCGTCTTTTTCGTCCTTTCCTGTTTTTGTCGACGAAAATCTGCGATGCGATCATCTCTGCCATGGGGTGGCAGCCGAAAAAGGAGCCGACCCTGACAGAAGAAGAGTTCAAGACCGTCATCGAAGTCGTCCATAAGCACGGTATCGTCGGCAAAAACGAGAAGGAAATGGTCGTCTCGATCCTGGAGTTGACCACGACGACGGCCCAGGAGATCATGACGCCCCGCATGGACATCAAGGCGATCTCTATGGATTGGGACGCTCCGAGGGTCCGGGACGCGGCCCGCGCAGGCCTGCATTCCAGATTTCCCGCCTACAAGGACTCCTTCGATAATATCCAGGGTTTCGTGGCCGCCAAAGACCTGTTCCTCGATACCGAAAAACCCCTGGCAGAGCTGGTCAGGCCTGTCATGTTCGTGCCGGCCACAAAGAAGATCAGCGTCCTGATCAAGGATTTTTATAAGCAGGACGCCAGGCTTGCCGTTGTTGTCGACGAGTACGGCGGGACCTCAGGGCTTGTGACGCTGGAGGATATCCTAGAGGAGATCTTCGGGGAGATCAACGACGAATTCAAGGCGCCGGAGAGGATGATCGAGTCGCTGGGCAAGGGCGTTTTTCGCTTGAACGGAAAGGTTCCGGTGGAAGAGGCTGTCCGGATATGCGGCCTGCGCATCAAAAAAGGGGATTACGAGACTATGGCAGGTTTTCTTCTTGATATCTTCGGCAAGATCCCGTCTGAAGGCGAGAGTATCCAGACGCAGGACGGCGAGTTTACGGTGGAGAAGGTCGCAGGCCGCCGCATCAAAAGCATGATCCTTAAAAAATGGGCTTAGGTATCCTTCTTTTTTTCATCGGTCTGGCATTGATGGGCGAGGCCTTCTTTTCCGGCGCAGAGACGGCTTTCACGTCCGTGAATTTTTTGAAGCTCATGCATCTGATTGAAAAAAAGAACAAGAGGGCCATTCTCGTCCATGACCTTCTCAAGAAACCGGACCGTCTTTTGGCGACGACGCTCGTCGGGACGAACCTTTGTGTCGTCGTCTCTTCCGCCTGCGCGACGGCCGTTTTCGCAGAATTCCTGCCTCTCTATGCGGCCCTGGCAACGACGCTGGTCATGACGCCCTTGTCGTTCATTTTCGCCCAGTTGTTGACAAAGACCGTGGCGCGGTATCATGCCAACAGACTTGTTTTGGCCGTCGCCGGCCCTGTCGAATTCTTCTCGAGGGTCCTTTTGCCTCTCGTGGCTTTTTTCAGCTTTCTGGCCTCGACGATCGCGCGCTTGGTCAGCCCGACGGGTCTGAAGAAGAATCCGTTCCTGACCAAAGACGAGATCAAATCCCTGATCAAGGATATCTCCCGCGAAGGGATCCTGGAGCCTCAGGAAAAGGAGGCGATCGACAAGATTTTCGACATGACCTTGACGCGCGCCGCAGACATCATGATCCCGCTGAAAGATGTCATGAGTTTTGATATCGGCGAAGATGCCGTTTCCTTGAAACAGAAGATCCGCGCTTCGTCTTTTACGCGTTTCCCGGTTTTCAGCGGCAAGGAGCTCAAGGGCATGGTGAACATTTTCGATATTTTTTATGCGCAGTTCCGCGATTGGCCGTCTTTGGTCCGTCCGATCGTCCGGGTGGAGCAGGAGGAGAGCCTGGACAAAGTCTTTTCGCGTCTCCAGCCGCAAAAGGAGAATATGGCGGCCGTCTATAAGGGGACCGAGCTTGTGGGGATCCTCGCCATGGAAGACCTGATGGAGGAGATCACTTCCAGATTGACTTCGGCTGAAAGATAGGGTTTTAAACGAGAGGGAGCCATGAGATACAAGACCGTGTTGGTTCTGGCGTTGGGATTTTGGATGTTTTTGTCTTTCGGCGGACGTCTGGCTGCTTTTGATGCGCCTGAAGGCGGAGTTGTGGAGGTCAAGATTTTTCATCAGCCTCACTGCGGGGCCTGTGTGAGACTGCTTCATGATGTCATCCCGCCGCTGGCGGAGAAATTCGGCAATCGCGTCCGCTGGACGTATCTGGATATCCTCCAGAGGGAGAATTACGAGATTTTTTTACAGCTGGAAAAGGATATAGGCAAGAAGCTGGGGACGCCGACCGTTGTGGTCGGCAAGCGGGTCTTGATCGGTTTGGCGGATAACGCCGACCACCTGGAATCCGCCATCGAGGGGCAGCTTCGCGGCGGCGGGGTGGAGGTTTTGCCCTTGCGGCCCGGTGTCGACATCCTGGAGCACTTCCGGTCTTTCGGTCCGCTCGCCGTCATCGGAGCGGGTCTGGTCGACGGGATCAACCCTTGCGCATTCACCGTGATCGTATTTTTTGTTTCTTTCCTGAGCCTCATGGGCTATCGCCGCAGGGAGATGTTTTTGATCGGCAGCGCCTATATCCTGGCGGTCTTTTTGACGTATCTGGCCATCGGCCTGGGTCTCTTCAATATCCTCTACAGGATTGATGCGATCTTCTGGTTGTCCAAGGCGCTGTATTTCCTGGTGGGGGCGCTCAGCATCTTTTTGGGATGCCTGGCGGTCCGGGACTACCTTTATTATAAGAAGACAGGCCGGACGGATGATATGGCTTTGCAATTGCCCCGCATTGTCAAAAACAAGATCCATGCCATTGTGGGAGAGTATTATCGCAAAGGCACCGGCGAAAAAAGAAAGGCCATGGGCGGCCTCTTTATCAGCGCCCTGGTCGTGGGGTTCCTGATATCGGTGCTTGAGGCCGTCTGCACAGGGCAGCTTTATCTTCCGACGATCGTCATCGTCCTGAGGGAAGGCTCGATGCGCATCAGGGCCCTGTTCTATCTTTTCGTCTACAACTTCATGTTTATCATTCCCCTGATTGTCGTTCTGGTCCTCGCTCTCATCGGCGCCACCTCAAGGGATTTTGAGGCTTTTGCCAAAAAGCGCCTGGGGTTGATCAAGCTGGCCATGGCCGCCGTCTTTTTGGGGCTGGGCGCTGCGCTTTGGAGCGGGCTTCTCTGGTAACATCTAAATAAACGCTTGCCAAAACAGGCGCATTGTATTATAGTAAGGGAAAAATTTTTATTTTTTATATAAGAACATCTTTTTGATCAAAACAAAAGGGGGAGGAACATGTTTGACTTGTTGTATTTGGCGCCCGCAGGATCTCTTTTGGCGCTGGGTTTCGCCGGATTTTTGGCGTGGACCGTCGTCAGGCGGGATGAGGGTACACCGCGGATGCGCGAGATCGCGCAAGCCGTCAAGGTAGGCGCAGCAGCCTATCTGAAACGCCAGTATACCATTGTCGCTGTTTTTTTTGTCGTCGTTTTCGTCATTTTGAACATATTGGTTAAGCTCGGGAACCTGGCTCCGGTTGTTCCCTTTGCCTTTTTGACCGGTGGTTTCTTCTCGGGTCTTTGCGGTTTTCTCGGGATGAAGATGGCGACCAATGCCAGTGCCCGCACAACGAACGCCGCCCAGAAGAGCCTGAACTCAGGGCTTCGCGTGGCGTTTTCCGCAGGCGCGGTCATGGGGTTGCTCGTTGTCGGCTTCGGCCTTTTGGATTTGAGTATTTGGTATTTCGGTCTGAACTGGTGGTACAACATGCATCCGTTGGCGCCGGGGCAGGATAAGATTGCCGTTATCACCTCCACCATGCTTTGTTTCGGCATGGGCGCCAGTTCCCAGGCGCTTTTCGCCAGGGTCGGCGGCGGGATCTTCACCAAGGCCGCGGACGTGGGCGCAGATTTGGTCGGTAAGGTCGAGGCTGGCATCCCTGAAGACGATCCGAGGAACCCCGCCGTCATCGCGGATAATGTCGGCGATAACGTGGGTGATGTGGCAGGGATGGGCGCGGATCTTTATGAATCCTATGTCGGCTCCATCGTTGCAACGTCAGCTCTCGGCGTCGCCGCAGGTTTAGGCGTGGCCGGCGTGACGGTCCCCATGGTCATGGCGGCTGTCGGCGTCTTGGCATCGGTTATCGGGACGTTCTTTGTCAGAAGCAAAGAAGACGCGTCCCAGGGGGCGCTCCTCTGGGCTTTGAGGAAAGGTGTTTTTACGAGCGCCATCCTAATCTTGATCGCGTCCTATCCTCTCGTGAAATATACTTTGGGCCCGGGGCACATGGGCGTTTATTGGGCGATCCTGTCGGGCTTGATCGCCGGCGTCCTTTTAGGAATTTCGACGGAATTCTACACTTCGAGCGGTTACGGCCCGACTAAAAAGGTGGCTGATGCCGCCATCACAGGTCCTGCGACCGTGATCATCGGCGGCATGGCCGTCGGAATGCTGTCAACGGCCGTTCCAATCATCGTGGTCTGCATTGCGATCCTGGCCAGTTATTACCTTGCCGGCGGTGCGACAAATTTCAATGCAGGTCTCTACGGCGTGGCGATTTCAGCGGTAGGCATGCTGTCTACCTTGGGCATTACATTGGCGACGGATGCTTATGGTCCGATCGCAGACAATGCCGGCGGCAATGCCGAGATGTCCAAACTTGACCCGAGTGTACGCAAGAGGACAGATGCCCTCGATTCTTTAGGGAATACGACTGCGGCCACAGGCAAGGGCTTCGCCATCGGATCGGCGGCATTGACGGCCCTGGCTTTGATCGCCGCGTATAATGATCAGGTTGTTATGTTCGGAAAGACCGTGGACTTGTCGCTGATGAACCCTAAGGTCATCATCGGTTTGTTTATCGGCGGTATGCTGCCGTTTGCGTTCTGCGCGTTGACCATGCAGGCCGTGGGCCGCGCGGCGTCGGGCATTGTCGTGGAAGTCCGCCGTCAGTTCAAGGAGATCGTCGGACTGATGGAAGGCAGGGTTAAACCCGATTACGCGGGGTGCGTCATGATCGCGACAAAGGCCGCGCAGAAAGAAATGATCCTGCCGTCGTTGCTTGCGATCATCTCTCCTATTGTGGTAGGTTTATTGGCCGGGCTTGAGGCGCAGGCGGGCCTTCTCATCGGCGCGACTGTTACGGGTTTCGTCCTGGCTGTTATGATGGCTAATTCCGGCGGCGCCTGGGATAACGCCAAGAAATATATCGAAGAAGGCCATCACGGCGGCAAAGGGTCTTTCGCCCATAAGGCCGCTGTCGTGGGCGATACGGTCGGCGATCCGTTCAAGGACACGTCAGGCCCGTCGTTGAACATCCTGATTAAGCTCATGTCCATGGTCTCCATCGTTTTTGCTTCGTTTGTCATCAGCAATACCTTGATGAAATAAAACGATTACCTGCCGGCCGGCAGGCGCAGATTAGAATAAAAGAATAGCGCAGGTTACAAAAGCCCCCGCTTCGCAAGAGCGGGGGCTTTTTATCCCGCGTCGTCCTGCGGTGAGATATTCATCGACGGAATATGGTATAATGCAAAGACCATGGAACATCTATTGCCTACGAACAAGGAGGAGATGCGTGCGCGCGGCTGGAGCGCCTGCGATGTGATTTTTGTCATGGCCGATGCCTATTGCGACCATCCGAGCTTCGGCGTTGCCCTTCTGGGGAGGTTCTTGGAATCTCTGGGGTACAGGGTCGGCATCATCGCACAGCCGGACTGGAAGAAGGACGCAGATTTTCTGAAGCTGGGGCGGCCGGAGCTTTTTTTCGGGGTGACGGCCGGCAACCTGGATTCAATGCTGGCCATCTACACATCGGGCATGAGCCTGCGCAAAGAAGACAAGTATTCCCCGGGGGGCGCCAGGGGGCTGAGGCCCAGGCTGCCGACGATCGTTTATACCCAGAAATTGCGTCAACTCTTTGCCGGGACGCCCGTCGTGATCGGCGGCCTGGAGGCTTCCCTGAGGCGATTGAGCTATTACGATTTTTGGACGGATGCGGTGAGGCGCTCCATTCTTTTTGACGCCAAGGCCGATATGCTCGTCTATGGGATGGGGGAGCGTCCGGTGACTGAGATCGCTTCCAGGCTCAAGGCCAAAGAAAAAATAGACCGGATGGACGATATCCGCGGCACGGTGATCGTCCGCAAGACCTGTGACGGTTTTGATCGTCCGGTCGTCCTGCCGTCGTTCGAAGAGGTGCGGTCTGATAAAAAGAAATTCGTCGAAGCCTTCAATCTTTACAGCAAGGAATCCAATCCTTTTACGGCGCGCGTCGTTGCGCAAGAGACGGACACGCGTTTTTGTATCCAGCTGCCGCCGGCCCTGCCTTTGACGCAGGACGAGATGGACAGTCTTTATAGCCTGCCGTTCAGCCGGCGCTGCCACCCGGACTACATGCGTTATGGCGGCGTGCCGGCGCTCAAGACCGTCGAGGCCTCCATTGTCAGCCACAGGGGTTGCCTGGCGGCGTGCTCTTTTTGTTCCTTGTCCCTGCATCAGGGTAAGGTGATCCAGGGCCGCAGTGCGGCTTCTCTCGTGCAGGAAGCGTCAAAGATCGCTGGCGACAGGAAGTCCAAGGGGGTTATCACGGACGTGGGAGGGTCGACAGCGAATATGTATGCTGCCTCTTGCAGCCGGGGATACCGGTGCAGCCGCACCGATTGTCTTTGGCCGGAGGTCTGTCCGAATCTGGAGCTGGACTTTAAAAAACAGGCGCAGATGCTGGAATCCGTGCGTCGGGCGTCCGGCGTCAGGCAGGTGCATATCCAGAGCGGGATGCGCTATGAACTTCTTCTGCTGCCACAGGCACGGGAATATTTTCGTCTTTTGTGCCGGTATTTTATCAGCGGCCAGCTCAAGATCGCGCCGGAGCATGTCGCAGATGCTATCTGCGATCTGATGCATAAGCCGCGCAAGAACATCCTGCAACAGTTTTCCAGGGAATACGCGGCCTTGAATAAAGAGCTTGGGAAGAAGCAATATTTGGCCCAGTATTTCATCACAGCCCATCCCGGCTGCGGTCCGAAAGAGGCCGAAGAGTTGGCGGCATTCACCAGGACCATGGGATATACGCCGCGGCAGATCCAGGATTTTATTCCTTTGCCCATGACGCGATCGTCCTGCATGTATTACACGGGATTGGATCCGGAAACAGGCAGGCCTCTCTACGTCGCCCGCTCGAGGCACGAAAGGCTCCAGCAGAGACGGATGGTTCAGGGGGCGAAGCTCCTTGACTAAACGTCGCCTTCCTCTATAATCTAACGTAGCATGCTTAAGCTTTCTCTGACTCAGCTGAAAAAAGGATCGAAAGCCAGGATCGTGGAGCTCGCTGGCGGCAAAGAAGTGGCGCACAGGCTTTCGATGATGGGGTTACGGCCTGGCGAACAACTGGTGAAGTTGAGCGCCTTTGCGCTGCGCGGCCCTGTCGCCGTCCGGATCGGGCATACGACCCTGGCCCTTGGGCATGGCATGGCTGAAAAAGTAATCGTTGAAGTCAGCGCTGAACCCCCCGTCAAGCCTTCATGAAAAAGATCATCCTTATCGGTAATCCCAATGTCGGCAAAAGTGTCATTTTCGCGCGCCTGACAGGCGTGCGCGTCATCACGTCCAATTATCCTGGAACGACGGTGGAATACCGCAAAGGGATCATGAGCGTCGGCGAGGAGACCTATGAAGTCATCGACATGCCGGGTACCTACAGCCTGGAGCCGACCTCAAAGGCCGAAGAGGTGACCTGTACGTTCTTGGACGATGTCTGCTGCCGGGAAAAAGATTGTTTTATCCTCAATATCGTCGATGCCACGAACCTGGAACGCAATCTGCACCTGACTCTTGATTTGATCGACAAAGGGTATCCTGTTGTCGTGGTCTTGAACATGTGCGACGATATCAAGCACAGGGGCATAGATATCGATGCCGCCAAGCTTGAGGAGCTCTTGGGCGTTCCGGTCATCTCGACCTGCGCCGTGACAGGCGTGGGCATCAAGGTTTTGAGAGAACGTCTCTTTCAGGGCGTCCCCCGGCCGCCGCGGCAGAGGACCCATGAAGAGATCTGGCGCGCCGTCGGCGTCATTGTCAGCCAGGCCCAGCGCCTGACGCACAGGCATCATACGTTGCGCGAGATGATGGAGGACCTTTCGATCCGGCCGTTCACAGGTCTGCTTATCGGAATAGGCGTCATTTATGCTGTTTTCAAGAGCGTGCGTTTTATCGGCGAGGGTCTGATCCAGTATGTCTTCGACCCCCTTTTTAACGATGTGTATGCGCCGCTTTTGATGAAGCTCAGCGCCTTTCTGCAGCCGGGGACGTTCGGCCACCATATCTTGATCGGCGAGCTGATCGATGGCAAGATCGATTTCAAAAACTCGATCGGCCTGTTGACGACTGCCCCTTATGTCGAATTCGACATGGTGTTGCCCTATATCATTTCTTTTTACCTTATCCTAGGAATTATTGAAGATATAGGGTATCTGCCGCGTTTCGCGCTCCTTTTGGATGCCTTGATGCATAGAGTCGGCCTGCACGGTTTTGCCATTATTCCTGTTCTTTTGGGTTTTGGATGCAATGTGCCCGGGATCATGGCGACGCGCGTTCTGGAGAGCAAGCGTGAACGTTTTATCGCCTCGACGTTGATCTCCATCGCCGTGCCTTGCGCCGCGCTCCAGGCGATGATGATCAAGCTTCTGGGACCGTGGGGGATGGGGGGCTTGGCGATCGTCTTCGGGACGTTGTTGGTCGCATGGCTCGTCATCGGGCTTGTGCTCAACAAGGTGCTCAAAGGCTATAGCCCGGAGCTGGTTCTTGAGATCCCGCATTACCGGTTTCCGCCGATGAACATTATCTTTTCCAAGCTTTGGCTGCGGGTCAGGGAGTTTATTATTGATGCCTTTCCGTTTGTCATTGCCGGGGTTCTTGTCGTCAACCTGTTGCAGTATTTTCGCGTCCTTGAGGCCGCCAGCAGCATTTTTGCGCCTGTCACGCGTACCATCCTCGGCCTTCCGGGAGAGGCGGCTTTTCCTTTGTTGATCGGTTTTTTGCGCAAAGATATCGCCGCAGGGCTGCTTCTGCCGCTGCAGATGGGTTTTAAACAGACCGTGATCGCCTGCGTGGTCTTGTCGATGTCGTTTCCCTGCATCGCGACATTCATTATTTTCCTGAAAGAATTGGGCTGGAAGTATTTGCTGGCGGCCACCGGCATCATGGTTCTGGCGACCCTGGCCGCCGGCGGATTCCTTAATTTGGTTCTATGAAGATAAAAGCCATTGCGCTTGTTTCCGGAGGACTCGACAGCACCCTGGCCACGAAGGTGGTGATGGACCAGGGGGTGGATGTCATTGCCGCCAATTTTGTCTCGCCGTTCTGCCGCTGCGACCGAGGCCGTTCTTCTCTCGTGGGGCCGAGGGAGTCCCGAGCGGAGTCGAGGGACGACAAAGATATAGGCCATGGGAAGGCAGGCTGTCGCCATGAAGCAAAATTCGTTTCAGAGCAGCTGGGTATCCCCTTGAAGATTGTCAATGTCACAAAAGATTTTCTCGAGGTTCTTAAATCGCCAAAGCACGGTTACGGCTCGAACATCAATCCGTGCATCGATTGCCGGATCCTGATGCTTAAAAAAGCACGGCAGCTGATGGATGATCTGGGGGCAAAGTTTCTGATCACGGGCGAAGTGCTGGGTCAGCGTCCCATGTCTCAGCGCCGCGATGCCATGCACATCATCGAACGCGAGGCGGGCGTCAAAGGCTTGGTCTTGCGGCCCCTGTCTGCCCGGTTGCTTGAGCCGACCATTGCCGAAACAGAGGGGTGGGTGGACCGCGAGAAGCTCTTGAACATCAGCGGACGGGGACGGAAACCCCAGATGAAGCTGGCCGAGGATTACAACATTAAAGATTACCCGTGTCCTGCAGGCGGTTGTCTTCTGACGGATCCTGCTTTTTCCCGCCGCATACGGGACCTGATCGACCATGACGAACTGACAATGGAAGATATTCAGTTGTTGAACCACGGCAGGTATTTCAGGCTCACCGATCGCGTCAAGCTGGTCGTGGGGAAGAACCAGCATGAGAACGAAAAGTTGGAGGCCCTGACGTCGGCGGGCGATTACCTTTTTTATCCTGCGCATGATGCGGCCGGCGCCTCCGGCCTGGGGCGCGGGGATTTTTCGCAAGGAGACACGGTGCGTCTTGCGGCCGGCATCACGGCGAGGTATTTCGATGCAGCCAAGACTTCGAAGAATATCTCTGTTAACGTCAAGCATGGCGATAAAATAGAGACTATAACCGTCGAAGCTTTTGGTGACGAAGAAACAAGGAAATATTTAATTTAACGGGTCGAAGCTAAACTTTCCGAAGCTGAGCTTTTCCAATTGCCGGATGACAGCCCAAAGCTCAGCTTCCAGCTAAAACCACTATGTTCACTCATTGCCCCGGCAGGGAAAAAGACATCAAGGTGAGGTATATCAAGTGTCCCTTCTGCGGCACGGAGGTTGAGTTTTTTTCAGACGAGCCGAAGCGCCGGTGTCCGTCGTGCAAAAAAGACGTCGCTTACACAGAAAAAGATTCGTGTATCTACTGGTGCAAGGTCGCCAAGGATTGCCTGATGAGGTTTTGATATGTTTTATCCCGCGATAGCCGCAATCATTTTTATTCTGGCCTATGTCCTTTTTATCGTTTTTCCGGCCCGCCGGATGCCTGTGGCGGTCGCCGGGGCCGTCATTTTGGTCGCGACAGGCGTCTTGTCGCCTCCGGAGGCGGCGCGGGCGATCAACTGGAACGTCATGGGGATCTTTGTGGGGACGCTGGCTGTCGCCGACGTTTTTATGGAGAGCCGCATGCCCGCCTACATCGCTGAGGTCATCATCAACAAGGCCAGGAATACATGCTGGGCGGTTCTTTTGATCTGTGTCATGACCGGAGTCATTTCGGCCTTTGTCGAGAATGTGGCGACGGTGCTGATCGTCGCGCCCATCGCGCTTTCCCTCTCCAAAAAGCTCGATATCAACCCTGTCAACATGATGATCGGCATCGCCATTTCCAGCAACCTCCAGGGGGCGGCGACCTTGATCGGCGATCCGCCCAGCATGCTTCTGGGCGGCTATGCCAAGATGACCTTTATGGATTTTTTCTTTTACCGGGGCCGGCTGAGTATCTTTTTTGCCGTGGAACTGGGGGCCCTGGTGTCTTTTGCCGTCCTCTATCTGTTTTTCCGCCGCCTCAAGCAAAAAGAAAAGCTCTTGCGGACGGAAAAGGTCCTTTCGTTATTTCCGACGTTTCTTTTGACGGGCCTCATCGTCTTATTGGCGCTTTCGTCGTTCTTTGACGCGGGATTTTCTTACATGGCGGGGGTTTTGTGCATGATCGCAGGCATTGTTGCGATCCTCTGGCGGAAATTCATCTTCAAGGGCGGCGTACGCGCGACGCTCAAGGCCCTGGATTGGGACACGACGTTTTTTCTGGCCGGTGTTTTTGTCCTTGTGGGCGCCATGACCCATACGGGATGGATCGACAGGACGGCGGAATTTCTTTCTTCGCTCGTCGGTTCCAATATCTTTTTGGGCTATACGCTTTTGGTTTTTGTCGCGGTTTTTGTCTCGGCCTTTGTGGATAACGTGCCGTTTTTGGCCGCCATGCTGCCGGTGGCCATGTCGATGGCAGCCAGGCTCGGCATCCAGCCTTCGCTGTTTCTCTTCGGTCTTCTGATCGGCGCAAGCCTCGGCGGCAACATCACGCCTATCGGCGCTTCGGCCAACATCGTCGCCTGCGGCCTGCTCAAGAAAGAGGGCCATAGGGTCGGTTTTGGACAGTTTGCAAAAATGGGCTTGCCGTTTACGCTGGCGGCCGTGGCAGCGGCATATTTGTTTGTATGGTTTATTTGGTCTCATTGACAACCAAAGGACTCCTTGCCTAAACGCTTGTTCATTTTGCTCGCGAACGCCTCGGTCTCGCCGGAGGCGGGCCATGGCGTTCGCAAAATGAACTTCGCAGGCTGCGGAGTCATTCTGCCAGAGGCGGAATGAGGAGGAATCATGAAGATGCGGACGACGCTGTTGGTTTTTTCATTTTTTCTTTGCGGGATAGCCCCCGTTTGTGCTCAGTCCCCGATGTCGGACGAAGCGATGCATGGGACGGATCCACAAACGACTGTTGCGACTGTCGACAATAAAGTGTGTCCGGTGACGGGCAAGAAGATTCCTAAGGAGGATCTCGGCAAATACGGCATAGAATACAAAGGAAAGATCTACAATCTTTGTTCTGAGGCCTGCAAGGGTGAATTCATGAAAGATCCTGATACCTACGCCGCCAGGGCCGAAGAGAGCGTTGCCAAGACGCAAGCCCGGCAATCCGAGGAATCCGGAGAGATGCCGGACAATCTGAGCGGCATGGAAGACGGCCCGTTGATGGACGAAACAGATAACGGACCTGCGGATTAATCCCGCGGCCAGGGCCGGGGATGCCCGCCGCTAAAGATCGGTTGGCCCGTCTAAGTTGTGGCGGCGGGAATGCGGTTGCCTTTGGGAGGAAGCCCCTTCAGGGGATAGCCGATAGGATCATTTGGGAATTGTTCCAAAGAAAAAAGGAGCCCCGGACGGAAATTCCACTCTTCTTTTTTGTTCCGGGGGAGTGTTTCAAAAGAGCGTCTCGATCAAGAGGCGCTCTTTCTTTGATCGGCCGATAAAATCTTGACAAAAAACATCGGGTATATATAATAAATAAAAGCAGCTATCCCCTTTTGTTTACAAAATACCGGAAAGGCAGAATTGAGAATCACGACGCAAGGCGATTATGCGCTCAGGTGCATCCTGAGGATCGCGGCCGACGGCCCCGGCGGGCCCGTGGCTATCAGCCGTATCGTTAAGAAGGAAGGCCTGCCTTTGGATTATTTGGAGCAGCTGCTTTTGAAGCTTCGTCGCTGCCGTCTGATCAAGAGCGTCAGGGGCGCCAAGGGCGGTTATCTTTTGAACGTGCCGGCGGCATCGATCAGTGTCGCCCGCGTCCTGGAGGCCGTGGAAGGGGATGTTTTTGAGATTATCTGCGACCGCAAGAGAAAAGACGGCAAGGTGTGTAAGGGTTCTAAGAAATGCGTGTTGAGGAACGTTTGGAAGAGCCTCAAAAAGAGGATCGAGGCTTATTTGGGCTCTGTCGGGTTGGATGAATTACTGAGGAAGTCGAGGTGTACTGAGCAATATGAAAAGGATCGCGGTTCTCGTTGAGGACATGTATCAGGATTTGGAAGTCTGGTATCCCTACTTGCGGCTGAAGGAAGCGGGATACGAGGTCTTTGCCGTTGGGACGGGCCGCAGTAAGGTTTATAAAAGCAAACATGGCTATGAGATGCTTCAAGAGTTTACGATCAAGGAGGCGGCTGAGAGAGATTTTGACGCGGTGATCATTCCTGGAGGTTATGCCCCGGATATTCTGCGGCGTTACCCTGAGGTCAACGGTTTTGTCAGGGTGATGTTCACCCGAGGGAAGGTCGTGGCGTCGATCTGTCACGGCGGCTGGGTCCTGGCGTCGGCGGGCATCCTGAAAGGCCGGACCGTGACAAGCTTTTTTGCCATCAAGGATGATATGATTCATGCCGGCGCCACGTTTATGGATGAGGAGGTCGTTGTGGACGGCAACCTGATCACGTCGCGCAAGCCCGAAGACCTCCCGGCGTTCATGAAGGCGGTCTTGAAGGCGCTAAAATAGACATATGCTGTAAGGTTTCAACAGAGAAAAAGGAGAGAAGCATGTCGCTTAAAGAAAAAGTTCAGGAAGCCCTTAAAGAAGTCCGTCCCATGCTTCAGGCTGACGGTGGCGATGTGGAGTTGATCAGCGCCACGGAAGACGGCAAGGTGACCTTGCGGTTGACCGGCGCCTGCGGGTCGTGCCCCATGTCGCAGATGACTCTCAAGATGGGCGTGGAACGGATCCTGAAGAAAAAAGTCCCGGAAGTCAAAGAGGTCTTGTCGGCCTAAAAGCTAAAAGCGATGGCCGCGATCCTTGAGAAGAAACTCCGGAAGCTCAGGCTGCGCTTGAAGAAACTTCGGTCGGTCGTCGTGGCTTTTTCCGGCGGAGTGGACAGCACGTTTCTCCTGGCGGTCGCAGGTAATGTCCTGAAGGGGCGTGTCTTGGCTGTCACCGCCTTGTCGGAAACCTATCCGGCCTCCGAGGCCCGGGACGCGAGGCTTGCGGCGAGGCGGTTGGGCGTGCGGCATTGTTTTATCCGCACTCATGAGCTCAAAAACCACGCATTTCGTTCGAATCCGCCGAACCGCTGTTATCATTGCAAAAAAGAGCTTTTTAAGAAACTCAATGCGGTCGCGTTGTGTCATCGCATGAGATATGTGATTGACGGTTCGAATGCCGATGACCTCAGGGATTACCGTCCCGGCGCTGTGGCGAAAACCGCCGCAAAGGTTGTTTCTCCTTTGTGCGATGCGGGCTTGACAAAGAAGGAGATACGCCGGGCTTCCCGGAAGATGGGACTTGTGACCTGGCGCAAGCCGGCCATGGCCTGCCTGGCTTCCCGTATCCCTTATGGTTCTGTCATTACCCGCCAAAGGCTTCGGCGCATTCAGAAAGCCGAAGAGACGGTCAGGGATATCTGTGGTATCCGGGGCAATCTGCGCGTCAGGGATTTCGGTTCCCTGGCAAAGATAGAAGTCGATCCCGCCGAGATGGGGTTGTTGAAAGGCGCGGCTGGGCTTAAAAGAACGCTGAAAACAGCCGGATATGCGGACATACAGATCGACCCCTGCGGTTACCGCATGGGCAGCCTGAATGAACGCTTGAAGCCGTCCGCATGAAGCAAAGTTTGATCGAAGCCGAGCTTCAATCAAGCAAAGCTCGGCTTCGATCAGGGGATTTCAATTAGGGGAGAATGATGGAAAAAATATATTTTGATTATGCGGCAACGACGCCGACAGACCCGCAGGTCCTGGAGGCGATGAAGCCGTTTTTTGGCAAGGCCTTCGGAAATCCCTCGAGCATCCATTCCTTCGGCCGCGAGGCCAGAGGGGCCATGGAAGACGCGCGCCAAAAGGTCGCTTCGTTCTTGGGCGCCAAGCTGGAAGAGATCATTTTTACTTCCAGCGGGACGGAGGCGGACAACTTTGCCCTGTTTGGCGTGCTTTGGGCGAATGCCGCCAAGGGTAACCATGTCGTGACGACGGCCATCGAGCATCACGCTATCCTCGAGCCGGCCCGTTTTTTGGAGAAATTGGGTTACAAGGTGACGTCCGTGCGTCCCGACAGGGAAGGGTTGGTCCATCCTGAAGACATCGCCGCCGCCATGACCGACCAGACGGTCCTGGTATCCGTCATGCACGCCAATAACGAGATCGGCACCATCCAGCCGATCAAGGAAATCGCCTCGCTTGTCAAAGAGAAGGGCGCTTATATGCATACCGACGCCGTCCAGACGGTCGGCCATATCCCCGTGAACGTCGCCGAGATGGGCGTGGATCTTTTGTCGTTGTCGGCCCACAAATTCTACGGTCCCAAAGGAGTGGGTTGTCTCTATGTCAGGAAAGGCACGCGTATCGCGCCTTTCCTGCGCGGCGGCGGCCAGGAGAGGCATAGACGCGCTTCGACGGAAAACATCCCGGGGATCGCGGGGCTCGGGAAGGCCCTTGAGCTTTGCGGCGAGCGCATGGCTGAAGAAATTGTGGTGCAGACGCGCCTGCGCGACAAGCTTATCGCCGGCATTCAGAAGAGGATCGATCGGGTCTATCTGAACGGCCATGCGAGCCGGAGACTACCCAATAACGTGAATTTTTCCATCGAGTATATCGAAGGGGAATCTATGCTTCTCAACCTCGATATGTTGGGTATCGCGGCATCGACGGGGTCTGCCTGTACGTCCGGAGACCTGGAGCCGTCCCACGTCCTTTTAAGCATCGGCCGTCCTCACGAGCTTTGTCACGGATCTATCCGTCTGACCCTCGGGCGCTACACACGGGAGGAAGAGGTGGACCGTTTCCTCGACGTTTTTCCCAAGGTCGTCGCCAAACTGCGCGCCATGTCTCCGCTTTATCCCGTTAGAGAAAACCGGCTTCCTTAAGCGGCAGCGTTCCAAAAGGTTTATGCTCACAAATCTTAAAAGGCCCTCCTTTTAGGGGTTTTCTCCGTGCCAGTCAGGGGGATCATGAAACAAAAAGTCAGAGTCGCGTGTCTGATATTTTTTTGGCAGGTCTTTACCTCTCATGGTCATGCTGCGCCAGCGACGCAAGAGAACGACCTAGAACCCATCATTGTCCGCCGTCTGCCTTACGGAAGCGCAGGGCACGGCGTCGTTTCCGCCGTCCTGGCGCAGGAAGAGATCCGCCGTCTCCCCGCCAGGACTCCTCAGGATCTTTTAGATTATGTGGGTGTCGATATCCAGGGCCGCGGCGCCCGGGGCATCAAGGGGGATATTTCTTTGAACGGCTCGACGTTCCAGCAGGTCCTGATCCTTGTGAACGGTGTGCGGGTCAAGGACCCCCAGACGGCCCACCAGGATCTAGATCTGTCTTTCAGCGTGGATGATATCGAGAGGATCGAGATCATTCCCGCCTCAGCCTCTGCGAAATTCGGCCCCGACGGGATCGGCGGCGCCGTGAATTTCGTCCTCCGGGGGCCTCAAAAGGGAAAGAACCGTCTGACAGCTTCCGGCGGGAACAACACGACGGCCCAGCAGGCCCTGGATGTTTACTACGGGGCCCTGGGGACGGAAAACCGTTTTTCCATATGGAATTATTCGACGGCCGGATCCCGTTATGACACCGATGCCCGCATGAGCAATTTTTTCAGCTCCAACAGGCTTTTTAAGGATAATGTGTCGTTCTATCTGGATGCCGGCTACAATGAGAAAGAATACGGCGCCTACGATTTTTATACGCCCGGCCGCGGGTTTCCTTCCAAAGAATGGGTCAATGTCAAGAATGTGGATGCCCGCATGATCTATGAAGGCGACCATTTTTCGTTTGAGCCGCGGTTTGCCTTCCGTCAGTTGTACGATAAATTCATCCTGACGGTCGAGAACCCCGATTACTACCTGAACCACCACCGTACGGACATGCTGACATGGGGCGGTACGTTGACGGTGCCGTTCGGATCGGGAAAGCTTGCCTCCGGCGCCGAATACGGCCTGGAGCATATTGTTTCCAGCAATCTCGGCGACCACACGCGCAGCCACTGGTCCCTCCAGGCGGAGCCGTCGTGGAACGTGACGGAAAAGGTATCGGCCGGAGCCGTCGTCCGCCTCGACGATTATTCCACTTTCAAGGAAGAATGGACCGGTTCGTTTTTGCTCAAGAAGGCGCTCGGGGAAGCGGAAGAAGTCTATGTTTCCCTCGGCCGCCTCATACGCGTGCCGACATTCACCGAGCTTTATTACAGCGATCCGACGACCGCAGGCGACAGCAATCTTAAGCCCGAGACTGCTTATAGTCTTGAGCCGGGATGGCGCAAACGCTTGGGCGGCGGCCTGAGCATCGAGGCAGGAGGCTTTATCCGCCAGGAATACGACACGATCGAATTCACCAAGATGACGCCGGCCGATCCGAAATTCGTGGCGCGCAATATCAGCGAGGCCTTCACGGTCGGCGTCAATCTTTACGGGCGCTGGGATGCCGACAGGCATTTCAGCTACGACCTGCGCTATGCCTATACGAACAAGGACCTTAACGACAAAGGGCTTATTTATAAGTACGGCTTCAGTTATCTTCAGCACATGATCGACCTGGGGCTTGAGCAGCGGTTCGGCGCCTGGCGCAACCGTGCCGATGTTCTCATGAAGAAAAAACCGATCCGCAGGGCCTGGGTGATCGTAAGCGACAAGCTTAGCGTTGACATCGGGCGCCGGTGGCAGGTATTTTTCGAGGTGTATAATCTTTTTGGCGCCGAATTCCAGGATATCGAAGGTATCCCGGAAGAGGGCCGGACGGTGACCCTCGGCGCGACATTGAACTGGTAAATATCAATTAACAATGAACAATGAAAAATTAACTCTGCGCCGACCTAAAGCTCCGCCCTTTAGGGCGCAAGAGTGTTGTGGTCGCTTAGAGTAACCCGAAACAAGCCCCGGCCTGCCCTTGGCTTTGCCCTCGGCCTCCGGCCAGGGGCAGGCCGGGGAATATGGGTTGACAATTAAAAGAGATATTGTTGAGCGAACTTATAGTTTAGCTCTGCGGATCATTAAATTTGTTAAAACTCTTCCAAAAGAGACTTCTGTTTTCGTCTTGGGAAGGCAATTGGTCGCCTCGGGAACTTCTATTGCGGCGAACGTTGAAGAAGCCCAAGGGGCATTCAGTAAAGATGATTTTATCTATAAAATGCAGACGGCTTTTAAGGAGGCCCTTGAGACAAATTTATGGTTAAGGTTGATTTTTGATGCAAAATTGAGCGATGCTTCAGAGTTAAAATCTCTTCTGCAAGAATCTACTGAAATTAAAAAAATTCTTGCTTCAATCGTTAAAAATTCTAAAAAGTAATTGTTCATTGTTCATTTTTAATTTTTAATTCATATTATGTCTAAAAAAGTGATGGTCGCGATGAGCGGCGGCGTGGATTCTTCTGTCGCGGCGCTCATCCTCAAAGAGCAAGGTTACGACGTCGTCGGGGTGACGATGTGTTTTTCCCTGTCCCGGCGGCAGGCAGAGGGGCCGGCGGGCCGACGGCCGGCCTGTTGCGGTCTGGAGGGGATTGAAGACGCCCGGCGCGTCGCCCGCGATATCGGTATCCCTCACTACGTCTTGAATTTTGCCAGGGACATGGAAGAGACGGTTGTTCTTGATTTTGTCTCCGAATATCTCCTGGGCCGCACCCCTAATCCTTGTGTCCGATGCAACCAATACCTGAAGTTCGGAAAGCTCCTGCAAAAGTCCCGCGCCTTGGGCATGACAAAGTTGGCGACGGGACATTATGCGCGCCTGGAAAAAGAAGGGAGGGGTTATGTCCTCAAAAAAGGGGTGGATCCGAAAAAGGACCAGTCGTATTTCCTGTGTCTTGTCAGAAGGAAGGATCTGGCGCGCGTTCTCTTTCCGCTGGGCCGCATGACGAAAGAGGAGGTCCGCAGGATCGCCCTGAAAAGAGGGCTGTCGGTTGCAGATAAGCCGGGGAGCCAGGAGATCTGTTTTGTGCCCGGCAACGATTACCGCGCCTTCCTAAGGAAACGCCTGAACCGGGCCTGTTTCCGGCCCGGGGCTATCACGGATATGTCCGGCAAGGTCCTCGGAAGCCACCACGGTATCTTTAATTATACCGTCGGCCAAAGGGAGGGCCTTGGGATTTCCGCATCTCATCCTTTTTATGTGGTCAGGCTGGACGAAAAAGAAAACAAAGTCATTGTCGGCCCTCGGGAAGCGTTGTTCAGCCGCGGCCTCACCGCCGTCGGGCCGAACTGGTTTTGTGCGCGTTGCACGCAAAATTTTGAGAAAAATAAGCACGTAGAAGCCAAAATAAGGTATAATCAACCGCAAGTCCCGGCGAAGATTACGCGTTTGACCAGGACGCGTCTGGAGGTGGTCTTTCCCGAAGCCCAGCGTGCCGTCACACCGGGGCAGTTTATTGTTTTCTACAACAACGACTTGGTCCTCGGGGGGGCCAGGATCGAGCAGGGGAAATCCGATGCCTCATAAGGAGATGGTTCAGAAGATCGACAGGCTGAGAAAAGAGCGCAATGCCGTGATCCTGGCGCACAATTACCAGCTGCCCGAAGTCCAGGATATCGCCGACCATTGCGGAGATTCTCTGGAACTCAGCCGGATTGCCGCCAAGTCCGACAAAAGAGTCATTGTTTTCTGCGGCGTTTATTTCATGGCGGAGACGGCCTCTATCCTGTGCCCCGACAAGACCATCTTGATCCCCGATCCGATGGCCGGATGTCCGATGGCCAATATGATCGATGCCGAGGATGTCCGCCAGCTCAAGGCGCGCCACCCCAAGGCTATTGTCGTCGGTTATGTCAACACACCCGCGGATGTTAAGGCAGAATTGGACATCTGCTGCACATCGACTAATGCCGTGGATATTATTTCCAAACTCAAAAATGAAGAGATCATTTTTGTTCCCGATAAATATCTCGCGGATTATGTTTCCAAAAAAACCAACAAGCGCCTGATCGCCTGGGAGGGGTATTGTCCCACGCACGTCAAGATCCTTCCCGAAGACATCATCAAAAAGGTGCGCCAGCATCCGGGCGCAAAGGTCATGGTTCACCCCGAATGCCGGCCTGAGGTCGTCGAGCTTGCGGATGAGGTGCTTTCGACGGGGAAGATGTGCGCCTTTGCCAAGAAATCCTCGGCCAAGGAGTTCATTGTCGGCACGGAAGCCGGCATGATCCACAGGCTCCAGAAGGATAATCCGGACAAGAAATTCTATCCTGCATCCGAAAACGCGGTTTGCCCCAACATGAAACGCACGACCCTGGAAAAGGTTCTCTGGTCTTTGGAAGAGAACAAGACCGTCGTTTCTGTTTCCGACGATATCCGCCGCCGCGCCCGCCGCGCCATCGACAAGATGGTCGAACTCGCCTGACGTCCGATCGAAACCTCAGATCGAAGCCGAGCTTCAATCATCTTCAGATAGAGGGCTGTCGCCGAAGAATGTTATTTTGATAAAATATAGTCAATTTCCCTCATGTCCGAAATCCCTCCAATGCGAAGCCATCTTTGATTGAAGCTCGGCTTCGATCATTTTCCCTTCATTCGGGCAACTCTTGAAGATTTATATTCAAGGAGGATGCCGTGAGAACAACCAAGTTTATAGTGGGGGAGTATTACCACATTTATAATCGCGGGACGGACAAAAGAGATGTTTTTTTAGATTGTTCTGATTATAGACGTTTTCTGATTTCGCTTAGTGAACTGAACCAAAAAGGTGAGGTATTGAATTTGTGCCGTCGTTCTCTGATGGAAGCTCGGCTTCAATCAAAAGAAACTGGTTTATTCCAGCTTGTCGATATTACATGCTTTTGCCTCATGCCCAATCATTTTCATTTAATCCTGCAACAATTGGCAGAAGGTGGTGTTCCTGTTTTTATGCATAAGTTGGGTACGAGTTATACCAAATACTTCAATAAGAAATATGACCGAAGCGGCGTTCTTTTTCAGGGGGCTTATAAGGCTAAGCGTATTGAGAATGAAACATATCTTTTGCATCTTAGCCGATATATCCATTTGAATCCTGAAGCGTTAATAAAATCTTCCAAGGATAGTTTCGTCGATTGGTGTGCTTTGAAAAATTACCCATGGTCCAGTCTCCAGGCTTATCTTAGTGGCCGCAAAAGGAGTATTGTTAGCGATCAGTTCCAGACAGTCGCAGAGCATGAGGATTTTGTAAAAGCGAGTGCAGATAGTTTTATTCTGGGTGATTTACAGTTTGATTGAAGCTCGGCTTCGATCTCGGTAGGGCCGACGGCCCGCAGCGTGCTTCCGACAGAAAACTATGGTCAAAACCGCCGATTTACGTTATAACAGAAAGAAGGTTTGAGAGGTTCGGGGAGATATTCTTCGCAGCGGGCACTTGAAGGATCGGGAGGCATGCGATGGGCGATTCTCTTGTGGATATTTTACGGCTGGCCTTCGATGATAAAAAAATGTTCCTGCGCCGCAGGTGGTGCGTATTGGCCCCTGTGATCGCCGGCTTTGTCGGCGGCGTGATCTTTTGGGCCGTGCAGCCGAGGGTCTATGAATCTTCCAGCCTTATCATAGCCGAGGAGGCCAGGACGCCTCTTCCTTTTTTTGGCAGCAGTGTCGGCCGCCGCATATCCATGATCCGCGAGCAGATCATTGATATCAACAATCTCGTGCAGGTGGTGGATCGTCTGAATCTCGCGCGGGACCTTAAGACGGAAAAAGAGTACGAGAGGCTGGTCCTGGGTCTGAGAAAGAAGATTGCTGTGCGCCTGAAAGGACAGAATCTGTTTGAGATTTCTTTCAGGGGCCGTCGTCCCGGCGAAGCCGCGGCCGTGGTCGGCACCCTTGATGACATGTTTATCGCCCGGCACGGGGGGGCTTTCGCCGTCTATAGGCGGCCGCAGATGCCCTCGAGGGCCGTTGCGCCGAATCTTTTGGCTGCGATAGCCGCCGGTGTTCTTTTGGGCGCCTGCGCCGGCATGGGGCTGGTGCTGTTGTTGGAATACCGGGTTCGTCAGACGGAGAGCTAAAGGATGTATCGACGGACATTGGTCCAAAGTTTCAAGCTGGCCCTCGGCGGGATCCTTTTTGTGGTCCGTAATGAACGCAACATGAAGGTTCATCTTGTCTTCGGTGCGGCGGCTGTATCGCTTTGTCTGTTTTTGAGAGTGGCGCCCATCGAGTTCATTTTTATTGTTTTTTCGATCGCCCTGGTGTTGATCGCCGAAACGGCCAATACGGCTTTTGAGCTTCTACTGGATTTTGTGCACGGCGACCGTTACCATCCGGACGTCAAGCTGTTGAAAGACATTGTTGCCGGAGGCGTGTTCATCGCTTCGGCCAACGCTTTTGTCATCGGCATCATCGTTTTTATGCCGCGGCTTCTGCATTTGGCCGCGTCAGTCTGCCATCTGTAATTTTTGGGAGGATGAATGGATCTTATCAAGAAGATCAAGGAAAGGAAAGTCCGCAGCGCCGTCATCGGCCTCGGCTACGTCGGCCTTCCGCTGGCGGTAGAATTTGCCAAGGCCGGCATTGAGGTCGTCGGTATAGACCTTGACGCATCCAAGGTCGACGCCATCCGAAGGAAAAAATCCTATATCCAGGACGTATCTTCGTCTGAAGTGGCGGATCTTGTTTCCCGAGGGCTTTTGTCGGCGACGACAGCGTATACCGCGCTTAGCGGCGTGGATACCGTCAACATCTGCGTCCCTACACCTTTACGCAAGACCAAAGAGCCGGACATCTCCTATATCGTCCAGTCGGCCGAACAGATCGCCCGTTATCTGAAGAAAGGACAGCTGATCATCCTGGAGAGCACGACTTACCCCGGCACGACCGAAGAAGTGCTCCTGCCCATGTTTGAAGCCAAGGGGTTCAAGGCCGGCCGGGATTTCTACCTGGCATTTTCGCCGGAAAGGGTGGATCCGGGCAACCGGAAATATCAAACGAGGAACATCCCCAAGGTTGTGGGCGGGGTGACGCCGGCCTGCACCGCGGCCGCCCGGGCGCTCTATGAACAGGCGGTCGACACGGTGTATCCGGTTTCTTCGACCCGCGTCGCCGAAACGGTCAAGCTCCTGGAGAACACCTTCCGCTCCGTCAATATCGGGCTCGTCAATGAGCTGGCGCTGATGTGTCATAAGATGGATATCGACGTTTGGGAGGTCATCGATGCGGCCCGGACGAAGCCTTTCGGATTCATGGCATTTTATCCCGGGCCGGGCCTGGGCGGCCATTGCATCCCCATTGATCCTTTATATCTCTCCTGGAAGGCGCGTGTATACGGTTTTGAGGCGAGATTCATCGAACTGGCGGCCCAGGTCAACGGCGCCATGCCGGAATATGTCGTCGCCAGAGTCGCCGATGCCCTGAATGCGCGCGGCAAGAGCATCCAGGGGGCCCGCATCCTGATCTTGGGCGTCGCTTACAAAAAGAATGTCGGCGATTACAGGGAATCGCCGGCTTTCGATGTCATGGAAGAGTTGTTGCATAAGGGGGCAAAGGTGGCTTACAGCGATCCTTTTGTGCCGTCTTTCGAACATATGCAGCTCAAGATGAAGAGCAGCCGGCTGGCACCGGCGATGCTCAAGAGGGCCGATTGCGTCGTGATCGTCACGGACCACGATTGTTTCGATCATCAGATGATCGTGAAGCATGCCAGATTGATCGTTGACACGCGCCATGCCGTCAAAGTGCGGTCACCCAAGGTTGTTAAATTATAGTGCCGTAAGTGACGCCCCCCGGCAGGAGGGGGCCGGCGGCTTTGTTTCCGTCGGAATAATAAAATCAGGAGGTTGCATGTCGAGATATCTGGTCACCGGCGGCGCAGGCTTTATTGGTTCCAATATCGCCGAGAAACTCGCCGCTGCGGGTCATTTTGTGAGGATCCTCGATAATTTCGTCTCGGGCAGGGAGTCTAATCTGGCGTTTGCCAAAGACCTGGGCCCTGAGCAATACGAGCTTATCCGGGGAGATATCCGCGACAAGGCCGCCTGCCAGCGCGCCTGCTGCGGCATGGATTATGTCCTGCATCAGGCGGCCCTGCGTTCCGTGCCCCGGTCCCTCAAGTATCCAGAAAATTACAATGAGGTCAATATTGGCGGGACGCTCAATATGCTGCAGGCGGCCTCCGCCCAGAAGGTGAAGCGTTTTGTCCTGGCGTCATCCAGTTCAGTTTACGGCGATGCCGGCCGTTTCCCCGAAAAAGAGGATTTTTGTCCCCAGCCGATCTCCCCTTACGCTTTAAGCAAGCTCGCCGGCGAATATTACTGCCGCATTCATTCCGAATTCTTCGGCATTGAGACGGTCGTCCTGCGTTATTTCAACGTCTTCGGGCCCAAGCAGGCCTTGGACGATGAGTATGCCGTTGTGATCCCTAAGTTCATCCATTGCATCATGCATGATGAAGAACCGCCTATCTTCGGGACGGGCAGGCAGTCCCGCGATTTTACTTATATCGACAATGTCGTCAGCGCCAATATCCTCGTCGCCGCCGCGCCGGGCATCAGACACAGTGTTTTCAATGTTGCCAACGGCAGGGATAACACGGTCCTGCATATCGTCGAGAGTTTGAACAGGATTTTCCGCAAGAAGATCAGGCCTAGGTTTTTACCGGTCAGGGCCGGTGATATCTTCAGGACCCGCGCCGATATTTCCAAGATCAGGCGGTCCCTGGGATTCAGGCCCGTTGTGGGATTTGAGGAAGGATTAAAGAAGACGGTGGAGTATTTCAAACAGGGTTAAGGCGGGGCGGGCCGCGCCGGCCATTAGTTTTCCGCCGCGGGGCGTTTTTGGAGCCATTTTTCGACCCTGAAGAAACTTCGGCATCTTGCGAAAATGTCAGGATCCCTCAAGAGATATTTCGTTTCCTTCGTAACCACCCTCATTTATTTTTTTTCATTTTTCAGAAGGCGGGAAGGTTTTCTCGTTCTTTTGTATCATCGCGTCACGGACCAACTGCCGCCCCACGAGCTGGCCGTGCCTGTCGCCGCGTTCCGCCGGCAGATGGAGTATCTCGCCAAGAATTGCGACGTCTTGTCCATGGATGATTTGCTGCAGGTCCTCGCAGGACGCGCCATATCCTCCGCCGCCGGCTCCAGGAGGCCGAAGGTCGTCATTACCTTTGACGACGGCTACAGGGATAATTATACGAATGTCTATCCTGTTTTGAAAGAATTCGGCCTGCCGGCGACGATTTTTTTGATCACGGGCATGATCGGGACCGATAAAAAAAGGCCGCGTTACCAGCATCTGCCGAGCCCGGACATGCTGAGCTGGTCGGCCGTCAAAGAAATGGCATGTAATGGCGTAACGTTCGGTTCGCATACGGTGAATCATCCTCATTTGGGTGCGTTATCGCCGGAGGAACAGAAGAACGAGATTGAGCAGGGAACGGCGGCGCTGGCTTCGTGGTTCGAGGAAGGCGAGACAAGGCCCATCTTCTGCTATCCTTACGGCGAGTACAACCGGGAGACATTGAAGATCCTGGAAGGATTGGGTATCAAGGCCGCTTTTACTGTCGCTTGTGGGATCAACGATGTGAAAGCCAATCCTTTGGAGTTGCGGCGCGTCGGCATGGACGGCAGGGATTCCCTTTTCGATTTGCGCAAGAAATTGGCTGGCGCCTGCGACATCCTGCATGCCTGAGATCCGGCGGATAATCGATGAGAAAAATCAACCCACTCGACGCTTCAGCAGTTCGTTCTTCAAGTAAGCGCAGAACAACCGGCGGAGATCTGCTCAAAGTTGATGCCGAGCGGCGCCGGCTTCCCCGCCCTGAAGGACAAGGTTTTGGTCCTGTCGGACGTATCAAATACGAGATCGATCCTCATCAACGACTGGTCTTGACCGGCGGAGGGTTGCGGCAGGTCCTGGACGGGACATTCAAGATATCGAAGGATGATGAACTTGTCTATCACGTCAAGCGGCCTGTGGCCAAGAACGAACCTCAACAGGTCAGATGCCGCGGGAGCTGGTCACTGGATGCGGGGCACCGCCTTGTTTTTTCTTTGGATAAGTGGAGCCGTCACATTGCAGGCGGCAAGCTGGTTCTGGGGGCCGAGGTGCTCAGCGTTTCAGGCCACGAGCTCGTTTTTACTTTGAACAGCCGGGATCGCGACGGCAACGAAAAGATAACCCTGCTGACGTTCGGCGGTTCGTGGCAAGTGGATACGGACAGCCGCCTGAATTTTCTTGTGGAGAAGGGATCGGGTCGGCCTGACCGTTTGCGGTTCCGAGGTTCCTGGACGCTCAATGGGGACCATGAATTGGAATACTGTTTTTCCCGCGCCGGCCGCAGCCCCCAGACGCTTAAATTCAAGGGTTCCTGGGTCGTCAGCGGCCGTGACCGGCTGACTTATTGTCTGGCTGAAAGCAATTCCGCAGATACTTCTGCGCGTATCGATCTTGAGGCGTCGTTGGAACATGCGTTCTCGGACAGGTTGGTTTTTGTCCTTGGAGGAGCGGTCCAACCGTGGCAGAAAAAGCTGATTTTTTTCGGAAAGTGGCGGTTTGACAAGACGCACGGGTTTAATTTTGAGCTGACGCATAAGGAAGGCCGTCTTTCGCGGATGGCGTTTGGGGGATATGCACGCTTGAAAAACGGCGTCACGGCGGAGGTCGAGCTGACAGCTCCTCGCGGCGAACCCCTGGGTGCTGCGGTCACTCTTTCCGGGAAAATAGGGGGCGGCGAGGCCTTTTTGCGTCTGCTGAAAAGGTCGGATGGCAGCGCGGTATTTTTGGGTTATGGCCGCAGGTGGTAAGACGGCCGTAGCTTTTGCGGCATAAAAATTGTATACTAAGATATCTATGAACAAGATCCCTATTTTGCTTTATCATGATTGTTGCCCGTCGCCGGATGCCGCCTCCAGCGGCCTCAATGTCCTGCAGGATGATTTTCGCCGGCAGATGGAATATCTCCATCACAACGGTTATGCGTGTGTGTCGCTGGCCCGCCTTCTGGCGGAACGCGAATATGTCAGAGGAGAAAAAAAGGCCGACGGCCGCCCCTTGAAACCCGAAGAGGTGACAGGAGATACGCGCAAAAAAGTCGTCCTGACCTTTGACGACGGGGACAAAAGCCATTTCGATTTTGTCTTTCCGATCTTAAAAGAGGCTGGTTTCAGCGCGACATTCTTCATCGTCGTTAACGAGATCGGCAAGCCCGGCCGAATGGACTGGACGATGATCTACGAGTTGGTAAAGGGCGGCATGGACATCGGCTCTCACGGGATGTCGCACGCTTTCCTGACGGGGCAGAGCAATTACGCGGTGCTCAATGAACTCATTCTTTCCAAGCAGGTGTTAGAAAAGTACACGCGCAAGCGGGTTGATTTTTTGGCCATCCCCGACGGTTTTTATAACAAGCAAGTCCTGACCATCGCCCGCGATGTCGGGTTCAGGGCCGTTTGCACCTTGGACACAGGCTATAACGATTTTCTTGATGAACATATGTTCCTTTTGCGGCGTTTCCCCGTCAGGAAGGGCTATGGGCTCAATATCTTCAAATCCATCGTGGGCGGTTTTCCGTCTTTGCGCGTCCAGGCCATGGAAAGAACGAGGTCTTCCTTGAGGCGGGCGCTGGGCTATCAGGTTTACGACAGGTTCCGTCGCGCGGCGTTTTTGGCCGGCGGGACAAGAGGCACAAGGTGAGCTGGGAGAGGCGGGGACGGTGCGTTCCCGCAGGACAGGGAGAGAAAATATGTTCAGCTTCATTTTTTATTTCAGCCTGGCGCTCGTCGTTTATGCCTACGTGGGTTATCCGTTGCTTTTGCTGTTGATGCAGGTGACGTCGTCGGGCCGCGTCAAAAAGGCGGATATCTTGCCGTCGGTGACGGTTTTCGTGTCGGCGTATAATGAAGTCAGGCATATCGAAGCCAAGGTCGCAAACCTTCTGGAGTCGGACTATCCCAAGGACAAGCTGGAGATCATGGTCGGCTCGGACGGATCAACGGACGAAACCTACCGTGCCATCAAGCGTCTCGCCGAAGAAAAAAGCATCCGCTACACGGTTTCTTTTCAGCGTCTCGGTAAGGCGGCCATGCTCAACAAGATGGCCAAGGACGCCAAGGGCGACATCTATATTTTTGCCGATACCCGCCAGAGGTTCGCCAAAGACGCCATCAGGAATCTCGTGCGGCCATTCGCCGACGGTGAGGTCGGCGCCGTCAGCGGCGATCTTATCCTCGGGGGGGACCTGCGGCGTCTCGGTTTTTCTTGGCTCTATGAAAGATGGCTGCGCCGGCTGGAAGGCAATATCGGCTCTATTCTCGAGGCGGCAGACGGGATTTATGCCGTGCGTAAAGAGTTTTTTCACTACCTGCCTGATGTGGTTCTGGAGGATACCTATACGTTGATGAATGCCGTTGTCGTTGGCAAGAGAGCTGTCTTTGAGCCTGCGGCCAAGGCCTACGGCATGGCGGTCGAGATGGCGCCGCAGGAATTCATCCGGAAGGTGGGCGTCTTTGCGGGGCAATTGCAGATTTTTGCCTTGATGCCAGAGCTGCTTATCCCTGCCAAGAGCAAGGTTGCTTTTCAGATGATTTCACACAAGCTCCTGAGGTTGATCGTTCCTTACTTTTTGCCGGCCCTCTTTTTCTCCAATGCGTTCCTTTTGCGCCGGGGACCGTTTTTCTCGGCCTTCTTCGCTTTCCAGGCCGTCTTTTACCTTTTGGCCTTCCTGGAAACGGGATCAAAAAGGGGTGCAGGGATCTTGTCCGGCCCCTACGAATTTTGTGTTTCGCATTGGGCGGCTGTCGTCGCTTTCATGAAGTTCAGAAGAGGCGAAGTCAACGTCGCCTGGGAAAAGAGGCCGTAAGGGTTGCGAAGAGGGCGCTGCTTGGAGCGTTTGCTCGGTTTCCTCTGCGGTTTTTTGGGAGGGTTTTGTTTTGTTCTTCCGATGACGAGGGGGTGTTTGAGGCCGGTCCGATCAGGATTGCTCCGATTTTTTCTTCTGTTGCGTGAGGCGCCGCACTCTTTTTGGATCCGGCCGGACCGCCGAGATTAGCCTTGCAATATTTCAACGGCATAGTAGAATATTTTCCATGAATGACATGTCTGTTTCGAGAAAAGTCTTGGTCGCTGACGACGAAAAAGACACCTGTCTTTATCTTAAGAGATACCTTGAGAGGAAGAAAATGAAGGTGGCCGTCGTTTTTGACGGCCAGGAAGCCAAGAAGCTTATCGAAGAAGACAACTTTGATTATGTGCTTCTGGATTGTAGCATGCCCAACATCACGGGGCTGGAGCTGATCGAGAAGGCGCGCCAGAGAAACCCCGGGGCCAGGATCGTCCTGATCTCCGGCTTTCCGGCTGTCGACAGCCGGATCGTCCAGAAGATCGGCGGCGATTTGTTTATCCATAAACCCATACAACTTGAAGAGATCGATGCTATCTTTAATCCGCCGGCCGTTTAAGGGGAGGGACACATGGGAAGACGCCTCTTTCTCGCATGGCTGTGCGTGTTCTGTTTGGCGATGACATCAAGAGCCCAAGAGACACCTCAGCATAAGACACGGGTCATCCTGCAGACAAACCAGGGGAATATCGAACTGGAGTTGTTTGATGACGTGGCGCCTTTGGCCTGCAAGAATTTTGTCGGCCTGGCCCAAAAGGGTTATTATGACGGCCTGACCTTTCACAGGGTGATCAAAGGTTTCATGATCCAGGGCGGAGATCCGACGGGAACGGGCGCCGGCGGCGTCTCCATCTTCGGAAAACCCTTCGAGGATGAGGTCAGCAAGGACGTTGCTTTTGATGCGCCGGGGCTGCTCGCCATGGCCAATGCTGGACCGGGGACCAATGGCAGTCAGTTTTTTATCACCGTGGCGGCCACACCGTGGCTGAATATGCACCATACGATTTTTGGCCGTGTCATTGGCGGTTATGACGTTGTCGAGAAGATAGCCGCAACATCGGTGGACGGTTCCGACAGGCCGCTCAAGGAGCAGAAGATCCTTAAAGTCGTTGTGGAAGACCAGCCATGAGACCGGCATCGTTAACATCCGGCCCGGAAATTTTCAAGCAAGACACTACTTGTATTTTGTGATGCAAGAACGTGATACGCTTTTAGATTGAGACTGACCGCAAGGCTGAAAAAGAGAGGCTTTGCGGTTTTTTTAAATTCGCACAGTTCATTCTTTTGCCGCCGGAATATTTTAGGCGAGGAGATTGCCATGTTCATCAATATTTGCGACAGGGAAGAGAGGAATAACGGCCTTAAAACTTTTTTGATCGGCGGCAGTTTCATCATGTGCCTGTGGATCGGATGCCCGTACCTCATCCATCGTTTTATCGACCCGAGGATCGGCGGTTTTCATAGCGTGTTTCTGAAGTGGCTTGGCGGCCCCGTCTCTCTTCTGGGATATGCTCTGGCTGTTTGGTGCGTGATGCTTTTCATCAAAAAGGGGCAAGGGACGCCGCTGCCGTATTTTCATCCCAAAAAGCTTGTTTCCATCGGGCCTTATCGCTATGTGCGCAACCCTATGGTCTTGGGGACCGTGATCTTTCTTCTCGGAAGCAGCTTCCTGCTTGGCTCTTGGGGTATCCTGGTTTACGCGGCGGTTATTTTTTTTATCATGCATTTTTTTGTCCTGATAGAAGAGAGATCCCTAACCGTTCGGTTCGGCGATCAGTATGCCGCCTATGTCCGTGCCACGCCCCGGTGGTGGCCCCGTTTTCTTAGGTGAGGCCGTAGTTTGCTGCGGCTGTACGGGGGGGCGTCAAGCGGGAAGAGTGATGTCAGTTTTTCCCGTTTTTTCTGGGTTCATCTGATGGAGGCTCCATCATCCGGAGCGGCTGTTTCTGCCCTGTCATGAACGATTTCGAGATCAAGCTGGCATCGTCAAAAGAAGAGATCGAATCCGCCCAGCGCCTTCGTTTCGAGGTGTTTAACCTTGAGATGAAGAAAGGACTGGAGGCTTCTTACGCGCGCGGATTGGACTGTGACGCCTTCGACGAGATCTGCGACCACATCCTCATCATCGATAAAGCGAAAAAATCGGTCATTGGAACTTACCGGCTTTTGTTGGGCCGGCGGCTGGGGCCGCTGGGGAAGTTCTACGCCGAGAACGAATTCGATCTTTCCGATCTCAAGGGCATCAAGGACGATATTCTTGAAATGGGCCGGTCTTGTGTTCATAAGGAATACCGCCGCAATGCGATCGTCATGCTCCTTTGGGCTGGAATTATCGATTATGTCCGTCGGCATCGCGTCAAGTATATTACGGGGTGCCCCAGTGTCTATACGACGGATGCCGCGGATGTCAGCGCTATCTTTGCCTTGCTCAAGCGTGATCATTTTGCTCCGGCGGCCCTGCGCGTGCGCCCCCTGGCAGCCAAGGTCTTCGGCCGGCTCGACCGGCATTGCAGCATTGAGGGACGCGAGAAGCAAGTCATGCTCAAGGTTCCTTCCCTGGTCCGTTCGTATCTCAAATTCGGCGCCTTTGTCTGCGGCGAGCCTGTCTTTGACGAAGAATTCGGCACAGTCGATTTTTTCATGCTCCTGGAAATGGACAAGATCTCTTCGGCATATGTGGATCGCATGCGTCCGAGAAAGGACGCATGAGGCGTTTACTCAAGCTGATCCCGTGTGTAGTGTGTTTTATCGTTTTTCTCCTGGCCGCCTGTCTTGTGCGGCTGAGTTTTTTTGTCTTGAGACCGAAGAGGCGGTGGGCTCCGATCGCTTGCCTGAATCGGGCGCTCGCCTCATGCTTCGTGCGTCTGATTGGCGTGCGCATGCGCCTGGTGGGTTCAAGACAGGTGCCAGCCGGTGGTCTGTTTTTGGTCAGCAACCACGTCGGTTATCTCGATGGTTTTGTCCTCGGGGCGCTTTCTCCCCTTATTTATACCAGCAAGAGCGAGTTGAAGCGTTGGCCGTTGATCGGGGCCATGACCGAATTGTCGGGGACCCTTTTCATCGACAGGCAACGGAAGAACCATATCAGCGAGTATATCGACGATATTGCCGGCGTCCTGCGTCAGGGGGTAAATGTCCTTTTCTTTCCGGAGGGGACGTCGACGAACGGAGATAAGCTCCTGCCATTCAAATCGGCTTTTTTTGAAGCGCCCCTGAAAGCGGGCTGCGGCGTCGTCCCCGTGACGTTGCGCTACCGGGCCCTTGACGGTCGACCTTTGACGCCTGAGAACCGCGGGCAGGTCTACTGGTACGGAGAGATGACGTTCATGGATCATTTTTTCCGTCTCCTGGGTCACCGTTCGATTGATGTGGATGTGGTTATCCATGAAACGATCTCTTTGTCCGGCGGCAGCGAGAAGGAGTTTGCGCGCAAGGACTTGAGCGAGCGCGCCTTTGCAACGATCGCTTCATCTCTCTGTGCGCCGGTCCTTTCCTAAAGAGAAGCTACGGAAACGTCATCGGAGGCGTGCATGGCGAAATCCCTTGTTCCGGAACGCAGCATCATTCCCCAGTTCCATCTCCAGGCTAGAGACGGCGAGGTGTTCGACTCCTCGGGTTATAAACGCAAAAAGAACCTGGTCCTGTTTTTCATGACGCGGCCGGATCTGGATTTTTTGATGCGGCTCGACGAGGCCGCGGCCGCCATCAGGCAGCAAAACGCCGTTATCGCCGTCGTCTCTCCCGCCTGTTCGGAGGTCATCGGCGCTTTGTATCAGGCGCATCGTCTTTCGTTTGCCGTCCTTTCGGACGAGAAGATGGAGGTTTTGCGCCAATTTATCTCTTTTGCCGACAGAGAGGCCTTCACCGCCCTTTTCATCACGGATAGGTACGGGGATGTATTTTTCGAGTATGTGGCGACGGCGGCCGCAGGCCTGCCGCCTTTTGAGGATATAGTGAAGTCGCTCGAGTTTATCGAAAGTCAATGCCCTGAATGCGAGGGAGGGACCTTTAGATGATGACGTCTGTTGATTCTTCCACCGCTCCGCCTGCCATCAGGGCCCGGCAGCTGACCAAGAATTTTGGAGAGACGGCGGCGGTCTCGGGCATTGATTTTGACGTCCGTCCTCACGAGTGTTTCGGTCTCTTGGGGCCCAACGGCGCCGGCAAGACGACCACTGTCAGGATGATCCATTGTTTTATCCCGCCTACGGCCGGCCTCCTGGAGGTTCTGGGGTTAGATGTGCGCCGGCAACCAAGCCGGATCAAGGCACGCCTGGGGGTCTGCCCCCAGGAGAACAATCTTGATCCCGATCTAAACGTCTGGGACAACCTGCGTGTCTTTGCGCGCTATTTCGATATCACGGGTCCCGACGTGGAGAAGCGCTGTGAAGAGCTGCTGCACTTTATCGGCCTTTACCACAGGAGAAAAGCGGCGATCGAAGAATTATCCGGTGGCATGAAACGACGCCTGATGATGATCCGTTCGCTCCTCAATAAGCCGGAGCTTTTGATCCTGGATGAGCCGACAACGGGCCTCGATCCGCAGGCCAGGCATCAGATTTGGGAGACGATCATTCAGGTCAAGCGCCAAGGGACATCGGTCGTCTTGACGACACATTATATGGACGAGGCCGAACACCTTTGCGACCGTCTGCTTATCATGGACCAGGGCCGGATCGTCCAGGAAGGTTCTCCCCGTCAGCTTGTGGCCAAGAATGTCGGCCGTCACGTCGTCGAGATTTCCAGCGCCGAGCCGCCTGTCGTCCGGGCGCTGCGCGATATGCACCTGTCGTTTGAGGCCTCGGCCACCCACTGCTATGTTTTTACTGAGGATGGCGTTGCCGCCTATAGGCTGCTTGTCGATCGCTTCGGAGAGGAGCATTGCCTTTTGCGCATGGCGAACCTCGAGGATGTTTTCTTGAAGGTGACGGGCAGGGACTTGAGGGATTGATATAACAAAATAATCAATGACCAAGAAATAATAACCAAATAATTCTCAATAACCAATGATCAAACAGAAGCTTTTGTTTGGTCGTTGGAACTCGGGTATTCTTTGGTCATTCAAACAAGATGATTTTAAAAAAACTCAGTTGGAAATTCTGGCGTGTCTGGCAGAGGAATTTCGACGTCTATCTGGCGACGTGGAAAGTGAATTTTATCCCGCCTTTGCTTGAGCCCGTGCTGTATCTTTTTGCCTTCGGCATCGGGTTGGGCGGGCTTGTCCAGAAGGTTTCCTATATGCACGCCGACATTTCCTATATGGCCTTTATCGCGCCGGGTCTTGTGGCCGTCGCCGTCATGAACCACGGTTTTTTTGAGACGACTTACGCTTCTTTTGTCCGGATGTATTTCCAGAAGACATTCGACGCCATCCTCTCGACGCCCCTGGCCATAGAGGATATTATTTTCGGGGAATTGGTCTGGGGGGCGACCAAGGCGTTCATGGCGGCGGCGATCATGTTCGCCGTCCTGTTGGGTTTTGGGCTGATCGTTCTTCCGATGGGGCTGTGGGTTCTTGCCGTCGCCTTGCTTGCGGGCATGGTCTTTTCGGGGCTGGGCATGTGTTTCACGGGCCTGGTGAAGAACATCGAGATGTTCAATTTCCCGGTTTTCCTTTTTATCACGCCTATGTTTTTGCTGAGCGGTGTCTTTTTTCCCCTCGAGACCCTCCCGGGATGGGCCCAGGCCGTCGCACGGATCTTTCCGCTCACCTATGTGGTTTCCGCCTTGCGAGGCCTGGCCTTGGGCCGTCCGACAGGCGGGATACTGCTTGATATGCTGGTTCTGGCGGCCCTGGGCATTGTTTCGTGCTGCATCGCTATCGTCTTGATGAAAAAGAGGCTGTTGAAATGAGTCCCTTGAGTTGATCTTCTCCACAGGTGCCCGCATGATTGTCGACACGAAAGGTACGGCGGATATTCCTTTTTTCCCTCGCCTACGGCCGTTGCGGCGGGATGACAAAGCTCTCCTGGACCGCTTGTTCATCGCTTATCCTCTGACGATCTCGGAGTACACATTTACGAACCTTTTTGCCTGGAGAACGTCATATGATTTTTGTCTTTCGCGCCTCGGTGAAACGGTCCTGATCGTCTCCCGCCGCCGGGAGCGTCTGGATATTTTTGATCCCCTGTGTCCGGCGGCAGAAAAGCGGAAAGTGGTCGAGCAATGCCTTGGTTCATCGGCCGGCGCGCCGGTGGTCTTCGTGCGTCTGCCCGAAGAGACAGCCGTTCCTCTGCAGGCGTCCGGCCGCTTTGCCGTCAAGGAAGAGAGGGATCATTTTGATTACCTTTACCGCACCAGTGACCTGATCGGGCTGAAGGGCGCTGCCTATGACGGCAAGAGGAATTTCATTAAGCGGTTTAAGGAGACATGCGCCTTTGAATTCATAGAAATGAAAAGAGAGGATGTGGAGAGCTGTCTGTCTTTCCAGGAAGAGTGGTGCCTGGCCAAGGACTGCCAGCGTACCGAAGGGTTGGCTCATGAGCGGGAAGCGGTCGAGGAGATCCTCGGGAATTTTGAGGGCCTCGGCGTCAGAGGGGCGATGATCCGCGTCGGCGGCAAGGTGGAAGCTGTGACCATCGGCGAGGCGTTGAATCCTAGAACATTCGTGATTCACATCGAGAAAGCGAACGATGTCTGTACAGGGATTTACCAGGCGATCAATCAGATGTTTTGCGCCGCCGCGGCCGCAGGGTTTGATTTCGTCAACAGGGAGCAGGACCTTGGCGTGCCGGGGTTGCGTCAGGCCAAGGAATCCTACAAGCCTTGCGCGATGGTCAAAAAATACACGCTGGCCGGAAAATGAACAGGGGCCGGGGCGTAGACGTCCTCGTCTCCTTACGTTATAATGATGCCGTATGCGCATCAAGATCACGATCGCGGAAGTCACGGTTTTTGCCGAGCTCAATGAGTCTAAAACGAGCCGACTGATTATTTCCAGGCTTCCCTTGGAGTCAAAAGCCGAGTTATGGGGTCAGGAGGTTTATTGTTATATTACACCCAGGGCCGGGCTTGAAAAAGAATACACCCGCGACGTGATGGAGGTCGGCGATGTGGCCTATTGGCCAAAGGGGCCGTGTTTCTG
Organism: Candidatus Velamenicoccus archaeovorus; assembly: GCF_004102945.1. Taxonomy (GTDB): domain Bacteria; phylum Omnitrophota; class Gorgyraeia; order Velamenicoccales; family Velamenicoccaceae; genus Velamenicoccus; species Velamenicoccus archaeovorus. Next base: position 210,343 of record NZ_CP019384.1, read on the forward strand.
TCTGTTTTTCGGCCTGACGCCGAACAGCCGCGGCGGCAAGATCATGCCGGCGAGTTCCGTCACTTTCCTAGGGCGGATCGTCGGCGATCCCCTCATCCTTAAAAAAGTCAAAGAGGGAGATATCCTTAGAATGGAGCATGCATGAGTGTGCCGTTTTTACACATACTGACCGGCATGGCTGCCGGTCTGGTCCTGGCTTTGGTCGTTTTTTGGGTGAAAGGCCTTTTGGGACGCAAAACAGCCCTGGGCCAGGAACAGCAGCTGACCCAGGCCGTGGATCGGCTCAAGGGGATTTTCGCCAGCTTGTCCCTGGAGGCGCTTTCCAAGAATTCCGAGGAGTTTCTTAAACTGGCTCATGAGAAATTCCAGGGCTTGAGCGCCATGGGCGAGAAGGACCTCGCCGGAAAAAAAGAGCTCATCGACAGGACGCTGGAAGAGATGAAGGAGGAATTGCTGCGTGTCAAAGACCTCATGAACGGCCTGGAGAAGGACCGCGTGGAGAAATTCGCCAACCTATCGAAGGACATCGAGCGGATGAACGTCGAGACTTCCAGGCTCCAGGAGACGACCGACCATCTCCGGACGGCCCTGGCTTCGACCAAGGCCATCGGTCAATGGGGGGAACGCATGGCAGAGGATGTTTTGCGCCTGGCGGGTTTCATCGAAGGCGTCAATTATGCCAAACAGAAGGCCCAGGGGCAGACCCGACCGGACTACACCTTTTTCTTGCCGCAGGGGTTGAAGCTCAACATGGATGTCAAGTTTCCCCTGATGAATTACCAGAGGTTTTTTGAGGCCAAAAACGAGCAGGAGAAGGATGCCTATAAGACGCAGTTCCTGCGCGATGTACGCCAGCGCATCAAGGAAGTCACGACGCGTGATTATATCGATCCCCAGGAGCGGACGCTGGATTATGTGATCGTATTCATCCCGAATGAGCAGGTCTATGCCTTCATCAATCAGAATGACCGTATGATCCTGGATGAGGCCATGAAGCAGCGCGTGATCTTCTGTTCGCCTCTGACGCTCTACGCGATCCTGGCGGTGATCCGCCAGGCCATGGATATGTTCCGTCTGGAAGGCACGACACGCCAGATATTTTCCGTCCTTGAATCTTTCAAGAAACAGTATCAGGCGTTCTGCGCGTCGTTGGAGAAGATGGGCGAGCGGCTGGAAGATGCCCGCAAAGAATATGATGCGCTTGTCACTACGCGCAAGAACCAGCTTGACAGGCAGATCAAAAAGATCGAAGACCTGCGCCAGGCGGACGACGCCGCACAGCTCGAGGGGCCTCGTGATTCTTGAAGTCAAGGTCATTCCAAAATCCTCCCGCAATGAGGTCGTGCAGGAAGCCGACCGCCTGAAGGTCTATGTGAGCGTTGCGCCTGAAAAAGGCAAAGCCAACAAGGCTTTGGTTGGACTCATCGCCGAGCATTTCTCTGTCCGCAAGAGCGATGTCCGTATCAGGCAGGGTCTTCACGCGCATACCAAGATCGTTGAAATCCCCGGATAATGACAGAGGCGCTTGTTCTCCACAAGGAAGGGAACCGCTACAGGCTTAAAGTCTTTGAGGCTTTTGGCGCGCAGGCGTTTTTTACAACACGGCCTTTGGACATGTCTTTTGAGAATCCCGACAGGCGCCGGGCGCTCGCGGCCGCCGGCATCGACACAGGGGAGCTTGTGTGCCTTTCCCAGGCGCACGGCGATCGCGTCCTTGTCGCCGGCTGGCAACACAGGCGGGCCGGCGTCGCAGGGCGGCCGACAGCCATCCAGGCCACGGACGCCCTTGTGACCGGCACAAAAGGGGTTTCTTTGTCGGTCTTGACGGCTGATTGTCTGCCCGTTTTTATGCTTGATACGGAAAAGAGAGTCATTGCGATGGTCCATGCCGGCTGGCGGGGTCTGCATCTGCGGATCGTTTCTCGTGCAATGTCGACGATGACGAAGAGTTTCGGCAGCCGGCCCGAGGATGTCCTGGCGGCGTTTGGGCCGGCCATAGGGCCTTGTTGTTACCGCGTAGGCGAGGAATTTGTTTCTATGTTTCCCTCGGCCGTTGTGCGCCGCAGAAGAGACGTCTTCATGGATTTGGCCTCGTGCGCCCGCGCGGAGTTGGAGGCGTGCGGCGTGCCGGCAGGAAGGATCGTGGAAAGCGGTATCTGCACGTCTTGCCGGAACGGGGAATTCTATTCCTACAGGCGTCAGGGAGAGGCGGCAGGACGCCAGGTGTCCGTCCTGAGGCTTTGTTGAGCGTTTTTCTGTTTTGCGCGGCGTTGCGCAGGCATATTATTCGTGGTAAGATGACGGGGACAGGTGAAAAATCATGGTCAAATTGATAGAGATCAACGATACGCAATTCAATGCCTTGGTGTTGAAGGCTTCCTTGCCCGTCTTGGTCGAGTGCGCCAGCCCGGAATGCATTATCTGCAAGGCGATGGCCCAGCGCGTCCGTGAAGCCGCCCGCGATTACCTGGACCAGATGCTTTTTTTCCGGCTTAACGTCAACGAAAGCCGGCGTTGGAAGGATTACGGCGTACGGGTGATCCCGACACTTTTGTATTTCAAAGGGGGAGAGTTGGCGGCCCGGCAGGAGACTTTTCCCGAGATCGAAGAGATCCAGGGGCAGATCCGGGTTGTTTTGGGTCAAGACGCCGGCACCGGCGGGCCAGTGGCTGAACTGAAGAACGCCATGGACTTGGAACATGCGGCCGCCCAGTTCTATAAGTATGTGGCTGCCAACGTGCGCAACGGCCGGGCCAAGGAACGTTTCCGTCAACTGCAGCACCAGTCCATAGCGCACCATGAGATCTTGGGGAGGAAGTATAAGGAGTTGTCCGGCGAGTCCTACCAGCCGGCCGAAAAGATCGTCGATCCAGGTCTGAAACCCTATGGTTTTTCCCTTCTGGGAGCGATGAAAATGGCCATTCGGCTTGAGGAGAAGCTCCTGGCTTATTATAAGAAGCTCGCAAAGTCCAGGATCAAGCCCGCCGAGAAGGAGTTATTCAAAAAGATCATCAAGGAGGAGGGCTTGCACCTGAAGGCTGTTCGGCAGGAGAAGGCCTACGCGCAGCGCCGGGAACTGGAAAGCTCCCTAGAAGTTCCTGAACAATCCAGTTGGCTGAACAAGGTGTTCGAATGAACAAGACAAAAGGTCCCTCGTCTCAGGCACAAAGACGCTGAAGGAGGCCCGGAGTCAAGCTCAGGCAAATAGATTCAGCGGGAAAACGAGAGGTCGATATGGTCCGTGTCAAAGTGTATTCTACGCCGACGTGCCCTTATTGTATCCGTGCGAAAAAATATTTGTCGGATAAGGGTGTTGATTTTGAGAATATCGATGTCTCGGCCGATGAAGAAGCGTTGAAACAGATGGTTGATGTTTCGGGACAGATGGGCGTGCCCGTCTTGGTGATCGACGGCGAAGTGATTGTGGGCTTTGACCAGGCCAGGATCGACCAGAAGTTGGGGCTTTAAGGTATGCTGGATCTTGTCATTATCGGCGCAGGCCCGGCGGGGATTACGGCTGCGATTTATGCCGCCCGTAAAAAAATCGACTTTGTCCTTGTGTCTGAGGACTTGGGCGGCCAGACGGCCTTGAGCGCCGATGTGGAGAATTATACCGGCTATCAGTTCATCACAGGACCGGACCTGGCGGCCAAGTTCGAAGAGCATCTGCGTCAATTCGCCATCACCTTTTATAACGGCGAAGCGGTGACGCGGATTGCCTGGCAGGCCGAAGGGGCCGGCGGCGGGTTTGCCGTCGAAAGCGCCAAGGCCTCTTATGCGTGCCGTTCCGTGTTGATCGCCTCGGGGCGCCGGCCCCGGTGGCTGGGAGTGCCCGGCGAAGAGAAATTTCGCAACAAGGGCGTCAGTTACTGTGCGACATGCGACGGGCCGCTGTTTTCCAAAAAGACGGTGGCGGTCATCGGCGGCGGCAACTCGGCCCTGGATGCGGCGCTGCAGATGGTGAATATCGCCGAGAAGGTATATCTCGTCGATATCAATGCCGCGCTCGGCGGCGACGAGATCATGCGCCGCAAGGTTCAGGTATCGCCGAGGGTCGAGGTTTTGAATAACGCAAAGACAGTGGAGATCGCGGGCGATCGTTTTGTCACATCTCTGAAGGTTGAAGTTTCGGGAAAGCCGCGGGAACTGGCTGTGAGCGGTATCTTCGTGGAGATCGGTTCGATTCCCAACAGCGAGATTGCGGATTTTGTGGACAGGAATGATGCCGGTGAGATCGTCGTCGATTGCCTCAACAGGACCAGTGTTCGGGGCGTCTTTGCCGCCGGCGACGTCACAACCGTGCCTGAGAAGCAGATCATCGTGGCCGCCGGCGAAGGCGCCAAGGCGGTCTTGGGTGTTTCCCGCTACTTGATGCAGGAAAAATGAGAAGATGAAATACTGCATGGTTTTCATGACGGCGCCGCAAGGCCCCGAGGCCAGGTCTCTGGCAGATATGCTTTTGAAGAAAAGGCTCTGTGCGTGCGTCAATATCGTCAAGGGCATGGCGTCTTTTTTCTGGTGGCAGGGAAGGATCGATGCGGCCAGGGAATCGCTTCTGATCGCCAAGACCGAGCAGCGGCTTTTGAAGAAGATCGTACGGGAGGTCCGCCGGGTGCATAGTTACAGTGTCTGCGAGATCATTGCGATGCCGATTGTCGCGGGCAGCGCCCCTTATCTGGAATGGATCTCAGCTTCTTTAAGAAAGGGCAGAACGGCATGATTTCGGGTGGTAATCCATTTGAGTTCATCCTGGTTTTCGGCGCAGGCGTCCTGGTAAGTTTTTCGCCTTGTGTCTATCCGCTTTTGCCTGTGACGATCGGCTATATCGGCGCCGGTGCCCAGAAAGACAGGCTTCACGCTTTCATTTTGAGCCTCATTTATGTCCTTGGCATGGCCATTACCTATAGCATCCTCGGTGTCTTTGCCAGCATGACGGGGAAGATTTTCGGACAGATCAGCTCCAGCCCCATCTCTTTCTTCATCATCGGCAACATCTGCATTGTCTTTGGTCTTTCGATGCTGGGGGTCTTTGAAATGCACTTGCCGAACTTCTTTTTAAACAAGATCAAGGGACGCAAGTCGAAGTTTTCTGTTTTCCTTCTGGGGATGACTTCGGGGTTGATCGTCGGGCCGTGCACGGCCCCTGTCCTGGGCGCCATCCTTGTCTATGTGGCGACCAAGCAGAACCTTTTTTACGGTGTTTTTCTTCTTTTCAGCTTTGCCTACGGCATGGGGGCTTTGTTGATCCTGGCAGGGACATTCAGCGGTTTGCTGGCAGGAATGCCCAAGTCCGGACAATGGATGTATACGATCGAAAAAATCGGCGGCGTGCTTTTGATCCTGACAGGAGAATATTTTCTTGTCAATATGGGGAGGGCTTTGATATGAGGCTGAGGATGGTCCGTTGTTTTATTTTTGTCTGGATATTGACCGTGTTTTCTTGCGTCCACAACGTTTCGGCCTCGGCATCCGTGAGACGGACACAGTTGGTCGGCAGCATCGCTCCGGATTTCACCCTGGAAACAACTGCTGACACCAAAGTGGCGCTGCGGGATTTGCACGGCCACGGCGTCATTCTCTTTTTCTTTACCACGTGGTGTCCCTATTGCCGCGAAAAGCTTCCATTGCTGGCGGGTGAACGCCGGAAGATGGAGGAGGGCAAGATCAAGCTTCTCCTTGTTGATGCCGGTGAAAGCAAGGCCAAGGTGAAGGCGTTCATCGAAAAACAACAGCTGCCTTTTGCGGTCCTTCTGGATAGCAACACCCTCGTCGCTGAAAGCTACGGCGTGGTCGGCGTGCCGACCTTTGTCTTGATCTCCTCTGACGGGGACGTCGTCTGGACGGGGAACGAATTGCCGGGTAATTATCGTAAGCTCCTGGGGCGCTGAAACATCTCCAAAAGACTCCCTTGACAGGATCTCCCAAAATCCTTAAAATAATAATAAGAATGATTATTATTTAGTACCCGTCACGCTCGAGCAGGCACGAGATTTTCCCGCCTTCCAAATCATCGGCAACGGCTTTAAAGAGACCGGCAAGGGATTTTTGTCCCTGCAAAGCCGCCCCGCAATCACGGAGAGGCTTTTCGTGGGTGAGGCCCTGTGCGGTGCGTCTGGGAGAATGACCATGAAAAAGATGTCTCAAAACTACCGGATCACGAAGCAGCGGCAAAAGATCCTGGAGCTTTTGACCAACACCAGGGAACACCCCACGGCGGATCAGATTTATAAAAAGTTCAAGGGAAAGTTTCCCCGTCTGAGCTTGGGCACGGTCTATCGTAATCTGCGGATTTTGAAAGAACAGGGTCAAATCTGGGAGTTGGACTTCGGTACGGGCCTCAGTCATTTCGATGCCGTTGTGCATTCGCATTATCACTTTATCTGCAAGAATTGCCGCAAAATCTACGATATCCGCATTCCTTCCATCAAAGAGTTGGATGATAGGGTGCGCACCCTGACAGGCTTCAGGATTTATTCGCACAGACTGGAGTTCTTCGGTCTTTGCGACGCTTGTAATGCGCGGCAGATCGTGCGTTGAAAAATGCCCTTCGTGTCTTGAGGGTGTTCGTTTTTTCGCAATCAATGTCCTTGATTTTATTTTCTTTACCTAATATAATGGAAAATCCTTTGCGGCTTGGGAACATCGCTCTTTGCTTATGCGCTTGTAAGTTTTTCCAGGGTAGGCCGTCGGTCTGGCGCAGCCGGCCAGGACGGCCATAAGGGGGCAGACCTCCGCATTCCACATAGCGGAGGGTCTAATCTCGCCAGAGGCGGAAGGATGAAGGAAATAAACGTTGCTCCCCGTGTAAGCATCTTGACAATTTATGCCTGCACCCAGTCCTCGCAGAGCTCGGACGGGCAGCCATAAATTCTCAAGATACACGTGGAGTTGATTCCGCCAGAGGCGGAATTAAGGAGGAATTCATATGAAGGAGATCAGGATACACGCCAGGGCCGGACAAGGGGCTATTACCACCGCCGGCATCCTGGGTTACGCTTATTTTTTGAAAGGCCAGTTTCCCTATGCCTTTCCTCATTTCGGCGCCGCGCGGATGGGCGCGCCGATGAACGCCTTTGTGCGTATTGACGATAAGCCTGTGCGTTTGAGGAGCCAGGTCTACGAGCCGGATTATCTGATCGTCGTGGATGCGACGCTGATGAGAGGATATAATTGCTATGTCGGTTTCAAGGATGACGGCGTCGCGGTGGTGAATGAAAGGGACGGCGTTGAGATCCCCAAACCCAAAGGGAAACAGAAGCTTTTTATTGTTCCCGGCAACAAGATTTCCATGGATATCATGGGTAAGGCCCTGTTGGGCAATACCGTGCTTTTGGGGGCCTATGCGGCGGCGACGGGTCAGCTGACGCTTGATGATTTGACAAAGGCCATCCGTGAGCGGTTCGGCGGCAAGGGGCAGAAGGTCGTCGACATGAACGTTGAGGCGCTGAGGCGCGGATTTGATTTTGTCAAATAAGGCCATAATTTACAGAGCGATAGCGATGTAAATTATACGGCCGCATTTGACCCAGCACAAATTTTACTGTGTTCTTATTTCAAACAAGGAAGGATGGCACGTAAAACAGCAATTATGTTTCTTGTGCCACCATGTGGTAAAATTCGTGCTGGGTTTAATTCGCGGACGTCCCGCAAGAAACCGGGACTACAGTTTATCTCGTCCTTTGGACTCCATAAACTGTCCGCTCATTAAAGGAGATACGCATGAAAGGTCATATGACGTCAAAGCCGGGTTCCAGCGTCGCCAACAAGACGGGTTCCTGGCGCACGGAAGTCAAGCCGAAGTTTCTCAGGAAGAACTGCATCGCCTGCAGGATGTGCGTGTATATTTGTCCCGAAGGGATCATCTCCGGCGAAGGGAAGAACACGTTTGGCTGCGATCTGGATTATTGCAAGGGTTGCGGGAGCTGCGCGGCCATCTGTCCGAAAAAGGATATCGAGATGGTTTCTGAGGACGAGAAGATATAGCCTGTCCCGGCCTTGTTTTGTCGGGGTCTATTTACCAGAGAGGATGTTCATATGAAAGAGTTTGTAGAAGGTTCCCATGCGGTAGCAGAGATCATCAAGAGGTGCCGCCCCGGCGTCGTATCGGCGTATCCAATCACGCCGCAGACGCATATCGTTGAGGACCTCGCCCAGATGGTTTCGAACAAGGAGTTGAACGCGCAGTTCGTCAACGTCGAGAGCGAGCATTCCGCGGCATCCGTGGTCCTCGGCGGCGAAGCCACGGGCGTGCGTTCTTATACCGCGACGAGTTCCCAGGGGTTGCTCTTGATGGCCGAGGTCGTTTTTAATATCGCCGGCATGCGTCTGCCCGTCGTCATGACGACGGCCAATCGCGCCATTTCAGCTCCGATCAACATCTGGAACGATCAACAGGATGTCATGGTCGTCAGGGATTCCGGATGGGTCTTGTTCTTTGCCGAAAGCATCCAGGAGGCTGTCGATCTGCACCTCCAGGCTTACAAGCTCGGCGAGGATCCGGATGTCATGCTGCCCGTGATGGTCAATATGGACGGCTTTATTCTCACACACGGCATGGAGGTTGTGGACATGCCTTCTCAGGAAGAGGTGGACCGGTATCTGCCTGCCTACAAGACGACCTATAAGCTCGATATCGACAATCCCCAGACGATGGGGTATCTGGCGGATCCGGATTATTATCTGGAGATCCGCTACATGGTCCAGGAGACACACAGGGAGCTTTTGAGCAAGATCCCCGGGCTCGCCGCCGAGTTCAAGAAGGCTTTCGGCCGCGAGAGCGGCGGCCTTATCCAGACCTATCGCATGGAAGATGCCGAGCAGGCTTTTGTGGCGGCCGGCTCTGTCTGCGGGACGATCCGCGACGCGATCGACGAGTTGCGCGCCAAGGGAAAGAAGGTGGGGCTGGTCAAGATAGCCACCTACCGGCCTTTCCCGAAAGATGCGATCGTCGCCAGCCTCAAGAATGTCAGGGAAGTGGCGGTCGTGGATAAGAGTATTTCTCTGGGAGGTTTCGGTCCTTTTTACACGGATGTGACGTCGGCCTTGTCGTCTTTGGGGACGAAGGCCCCCAAGACGAGCGGTTTCGTCCTGGGTCTGGGCGGCCGTGACATCCGGGTCAAGTCTATCCTCGACGTTTATGAGGCGCTGGGCGGCAAGCAGGTGGATTGCGCCTTTATCGGCTTAAAGCAGGAATTGCTTGCGGAGACGAAATGAGCATTGAACTTTTGCTCGAAACGCTCGAAAATTTCTGCCAAGACTCGGCCAGCGAAGCTGGCCAGTCGGCAAAAATTTCCTACCTGGCAAAATGGAGTTTTGCCGAGACTCGGGATTAATTTTGTAACCCACGAGGGGTAGGCCTTCCCCATACCATTAAAGGAAGGGCCTAATTTTGCGCCGCAGAAAGCGGCGCACTGGCCCTTCCGATATGGCCAGGTGTAAGGAAGAGAAACCCTGTTATAGGCAAAATAAGGAATAAACGTTTATCCCTCGTCTCAACGCTTGTAAATTTTTGCCACGACGGGTCGGCAAAAATTTCCTGCGCAGACTCGGGATTAACCCCACAAGGGGGTAGACCTGCGCAATACCGAATAAGCGAAGGGTCTAATTTTGTAAGGAAAGGGCCTAATTATAGGCAAAATTAAGGAGCTTAACAATGACAGAGACGTTATTCAAGCCGGGTCATACAGCGTGCGCAGGATGCGGTCAGGCGATCGCGGCGCGCCTGGTCATTGATGCCGCCGGAAAAAACACCATGATCGCCAACAATACCGGGTGCCTGGAGGTATTCTCGACGAAATACCCGGAATCGGCATGGTGCGTTCCGTGGATCCATTCGCTCTTCGAGAACTGCGCGGCTGTGGCTTCGGGTGTTGAATCCGGGCTGAAGTATCTGGGTAAGAAAGACGCGATCAACGTGATCGCGCAGGGCGGAGACGGCGGGACGGCCGATATCGGCCTCCAGGCGCTCTCCGGGATGCTGGAGCGCGGCCACGATGTGCTTTATGTCTGCTATGACAATGAGGCTTACATGAATACGGGGATCCAGCGCAGCGGCTTAACGCCGACGACCTCCAACACAACGACAACTCCACCGGGATCCGCTTCTTTCGGCAATCCCCGGCCCAAGAAACCCATGCCGGACATCGCCGCCGCCCACGGCATCCCCTATGTGGCGACAGCCTCCGTCGGCTATCCTCAGGATATCCAGAAGAAAGTCAAGAAGGCCCTGAGCATCAAAGGGCCGAAATACATCCAGATCCATGTGCCGTGCCCCCTGGGGTGGAGGCATGAATCTTCCCAGACATCCGAAGTGGCCAAGCTTGCGGTTGAGACAGGGCTTTATCCGATCTTCGAATACGAGAACGGCCAGCTCGTCCCGCGCAAGATCGCCTCTGTCAAGCCCGTCGAGGAATACCTTAAGATCCAGGGGCGGTTTAAGCATCTTCTCAAGGACGAGAAAGGCCTCAAGGAAATCCAGGCCGTCGCGGATTACAATATCCGTAAGTACGGCCTCTCCGTTTAAAGCGCAGGGATAAGAAAAACCTATGCGGCTCCCTGTTTAAGCGCTTGATGATTTTTTCCAGGGTTCGGCCGGACAGGGCCGGCCAGCCGGGAAAAATTATCAAGCAGACCGGGAGTTGGTTTTGCAGGGCGATGGCCCGGAAGGGACAAAACCAATGGAAAAATGGGAGTGCACCGTTTGCGGCTACATTTACGATCCCGCCAAAGGCGATCCTGACAACGGCGTTGCGCCGGGCACAAGGTTTGAAGATATCCCCGACACTTGGGTTTGCCCTGAGTGCGGCGTCCCCAAAGATAATTTCCGCAAACTCGCCTGATTTCGCCTATGTCGCAGAGAATTCCGACTTCTTCCATCGTCGCCTGGGAGCAGGCAGACGGATTTGGGGCCATGCTGCGGTCTTTGGCTGTTGCCGTCGCTTCATTATTGCTGCGTCCCGTTGATTTTTTCCGGACACTCAAGAGCGCCGGCGGCGTCCCTGTCCGCCAGAGGGTCATCCGCGCGCTGGTCTTTGCCCTCCTCTTGGGATATCTCAAATTGGCCTTCGATGTCGCCAACATCTTTTGGCTGAAACATCTTTCGAGCCATGTCATTTCCCCTGAGCTGCGGGCCCAGATGTCGTTTGTCACCTTTTCGGCCATGCACTCGCCGTTTTTCGTCCTGCGGCCGCTTTTGGTCCTGGCCGTCACCCTGGTCTTTGTTTCGGCCGGCATCAAGCTTGTCCTTGGGTTCGATAAGTCCCTCTTTCCGGTTTTTTTCATTGTTTGCTACAAGAGTGCGGCGGACATTTTTTATGCGCTTCCTGTTGTGGGGGGATTGTTTGCGTCGGTCTGGGGTTTGGCCCTCATTTTGATAGGCGTACGCGAACTCTATGGTGTCCCGGTCTGGCGGGCGGTGACGTCCGCCGTTATCCTGCCGTTTTTACTGATATCATTCCTTGCGCTTTCCGTCGGGCCGGCCCTGAACCGGACCCTGATCAAGTTCTATCCGGAGCTCCGCAGCCAGGTCATGAGGTTGAACGACATGACCGCTTACATGTATACGCTCAGCATCGTTAATGCCGCCAAGACCTATAAACAGGAGCTGGGCTTTTATCCCGTGAACCTCGATGTCTTGAAAAAATATATTTCCAGGTCCGTTACCGATGATGTAAGCGACCCCAACAACGCCAGCGGCTACGTTTATTCCTACATCAAGCAGGACGAGAGTCATTTTACCGTCCAGGCGTCTCCCGTAAAGATGAATGCTTCGGGGCGTTTTGTTTTTTATTCCGACGAGACGGGGCAGGTGCGCTTGGGAGGGCCTTCCGGTGCCGTTATCAGGGATACGCAGGAACTTGAGATGCATGAGCAGGCGCCGGGGTCGAAAAAAGAAGGTGCATCATGAAAACCGTCGAGCTGAAAAATAAGATTTACTGGGTCGGCGCTGTTGATCATCACATCAGGGATTTTCATGGCTATCGCACGCCTCAGGGAACAAGTTACAACGCTTATCTCATCGTGGATGATAGGCTCACCTTGGTCGACACCGTCAAAAAAGATTTCGGGTGCGACCTGTTGCGCCATGTGGCCTCGATCGCAAACCCGGCGAAGATAGATAACCTCATCATCAATCATGTGGAGATGGACCATTCGGGTTCCATCCTCGAGGTCCTGGCGGCTGCCCCCAAAGCTAAAATCTATTGCACCCCGAAGGGAAAAGAAGGGCTCTTGAGGCATTACGGCATTCGTGACAGGGAATTCCATCTGGTGAAAACAGGAGACAGGCTTTCGATAGGCCGCAAGACTCTTTTATTCTTTACGGCCCCTATGGTTCATTGGCCGGACAGCATGTTTACCTATTGCGTGGAGGATAAGGTTCTTTTGCCGAATGACGCCTTCGGTCAGCATCTGGGGCATCCTTTGCGTTTCGCCGACGAGATAGGCGAGGATTATTGTATGGAGGAGGCCGCCAAGTATTACGGCAATATCCTGATGCCCCTGGGCGACGTCATTGCAAAAAAGCTTGAAGAATTCACGGCATTGCAGCTGCCTATCGACATCATCGGCCCGAGCCATGGCGCCATCTGGCGCAAAAATCCGATGCGCGTCGTTGAGGCTTATGGGCGCTGGACCGCAAGAGAGACCCTTTCCAAGGTCGTCATTGTTTACGATACAATGTGGGGATCCACGGATAAACTGGCCAGGTCTTTGGCGGAGGAGATCGCCGTCCCGGGCGTGGAGGTGAAGATTTACAACATCCGCAGCAGCGATAACAGCCAGATCATCCGCGATGTGCTGGATGCGCGCGTCCTGCTTTTGGGGTCGCCTACTCTCAACGCCGATATGTTCTGGACCATGGGCGGTTTCCTGACATATCTGCGCGGGCTAAAACCCAGAAACAAGAAAGTAGGGATATTCGGTTCCTACGGCTGGGCCGAGGGTGCATCGCGGCGCATCGCCGGTGAAGTCGAGGCCATGGGGCTGGAGTCGATCGGTCCTCCGTTCGAAGTTCAGTATGTGCCCTCAGAAGAAGAGTTGAGCAAACTGGCGGATTATGCTAAAGTGGTAGTCCAAGCGGCCCAAAGATGAGAGGCAAGCAGGTCCGGAGAACTGTAAAAAGAGAACGCTAAAACGGGAAAAAAGGGGGTATCCATGGGTAAAAAATTCAGAGAAACGTCAGGGGTCGATCTTAAGGAACTTATCGCGGATCTGAACCGCGCCTATTGCGATGAATGGCTGGCGTATTACGCTTATACCTATATGGCTTCCGTTGTTTCCGGCAAGGGCTATGAGGATATGGAAGAGTTTCTCAAGAAGATTGCCGGCGACGAGCTGGAACACCAGGGCGAATTGGCGGATATGATCATTAAGCTCGGCGGCATGCCCTTCAGGGCGTTCGGGGAGATCGAGAAGAATGCCAATTTCCCGTATCCGGCGCCGCCCAAAGAAACGGATGATTACGACAAGATCATCAAGTTTGTGATGGAAGCCGAAGGCGGGGCCATCGAGGTTTACCGCAAGATCGCCAAGAAAACCCTCGGCAAAGAGGATGTGGTTTATCAGTTGGCGACCCATATCCTTTCCGAAGAAGTGACGCACGAAGAGATGTTCGAAAACTTGAAATAAGAAAAGAAGGCCCTTCGTTTCCGACTTAAACGCTGATAGAGACGAGGGGTCGATGTCAGACAAACAAATTCAGCGGGAAATCGAGAGGACAATAATGGCAAAAGTTACCGTTGATGCGGCCACATGCGTCGGCTGCGGCCTATGCGAACAGAACTGTCCAGAAGTATTTGAAGTCAAGGATGACGGCATCGCTCATGTCAAGGCCCAGCAGTGTTCCAGTTGCAATCTGCAGGAGATTGCGGATATGTGCCCTGTGAACGCGATCAAGGTGGAGTAGTTTCCGCAAGGACCACACCACCCGTTCTTCTATGAGAGCGGGTGGTGTTTTTGTTTTATCTCGGCTCGGCCTCCGGCCAGGCCGAGATAAAACAATCCACTACCGTTTTGTGGCGGCCGGATGGATCAGGGGCCGAAGGTGAAACAGGGGGCGGTCATGAAAGAAGCTCTGTATTACGATAAGAGCCAAGATGGTGGCGTGCGTTGCCGGCTTTGCCCTCAATTTTGCCGGATCAAGGAGGGGGCCAAGGGATTTTGCGGTGTCCGGATCAACCAAGGCGGCAGCCTCTATACTCTTAATTACGGCCGGGTGGCTTCTCTTGCGCTTGACCCCGTTGAAAAAAAGCCGCTGTATCACTTTCATCCCGGCGGGATGATCTTGTCTGCCGGCACCGTTGGGTGCAACCTTTCCTGTCTTTTCTGCCAGAATTGGAGCATTTCCCGGGAAGTCCAGACGCCGACAGAACCTATGACGGTCGAGGATCTGATCGTACAGGCGCGCCGCCTGGATTCTTTTGGGATCGCCTATACCTACAATGAGCCTTTTATCTGGTATGAGTTTGTTGTGGAAGCGGCAGAGGCGGCCAGGGGGGCTGGATTAAAGAATGTCCTGGTGACCAACGGCTTTGTCAATCCGGAGCCCCTGGCGGAGCTCCTGCCTTATATCGATGCGGCCAATATCGATATTAAGTCTATCCGGGATGATTTTTACAAAAAGGTATGTTCTGGGGGCGCCGGACCCGTCCTGGAGACGATCAAGGCCATGGCAGGCAGGTGTCATGTCGAGCTGACAAATCTTCTGATCCCGACGCTCAATGACAGCCCCGAGGACATCTCAGGGCTGGTCGACTGGATTGCCGCCAATGTCGGTCCGAATATTCCGCTGCACTTCTCTCGTTACTTCCCCTGTTATAAAATGACGATCCCGCCGACCCCGCCGGAAAAACTTTTTGAGGCGCAGGCTATCGCCGAAAAGAAGCTTAAACACGTCCACTTGGGAAACATTTAGACGGCCTTTCCTGGAAGTCGCAGGTTGCCCCGATATCTTTATTAAATAGGAAGCCGCCGGCTCCTGTCGGCGGAGCCTCACTTTCCTTCAGCCGCAGCAACAGGCATGCCGTAACGGCCAATCTGGTTGACGTAACTGACCAGATGCGCCTGTTTTTTTAAGTCTTCGAAAAACGAGTTAAAGGCTTCGTTGCGTTTTTGTTCCAGCAGGCTTTTCTTGAAATCGTCGAATTCTTTTTTGAGCTTGTCCTCGTCGAGAGAGGGTGTTTGCAGGCTCTGGATGACGAGGAAACCCTGGGGCGTACTTACGGGTTTATCGTAAATCTCGTCTTTTTTCAAGCCGAAGGCGGCATCCTTGAGGACGGTCGCCAATCCCAACTCGGGGATATAGG
This sequence comes from Candidatus Velamenicoccus archaeovorus, assembly GCF_004102945.1. Taxonomy (GTDB): domain Bacteria; phylum Omnitrophota; class Gorgyraeia; order Velamenicoccales; family Velamenicoccaceae; genus Velamenicoccus; species Velamenicoccus archaeovorus. Next base: position 225,645 of record NZ_CP019384.1, read on the forward strand.
AATCTTTGGTGAACGGCGGCGTTTCTTTGACGTCCAGCCTCAGGTTTTCAGCCGCACGGTCAAAGGGCATGGCCGGCCGGACGGGCGTTTTTTCGGTTTTCTCTGGACCCCGTGGCTGTTCCTTGGCCTCGGGATTCCTGACGCGGTTCAGGAAGTCCTGGGCGTTCTGGAAGGCGATCTGCGAGGCTTTTTCTTCAATGAGGGCGGTCCTGACCTTGTCCTTGGCCTCTTTAAAGTCAGGGATATAAGCGTCTTTTTTTTCAAGGATACCGAAGAGATAGATTCCCCGTTCTGTTTCTAACGGTTGGGTGATGGCGCCTTGCGGTGTATCAAAGATAGCTGTCTTGATTTGCGGCAGCCACCCCAGGGCGGGGATAGGGTCGTTAAATCCGAAAAATCCGGTTTCTTTGGCTTCGAGCCCTGCTTCTTGCGCGGCTGCTTTCAAGCCGGCAGTCTTGGCCTTTCGGGCAATCTTCTGCATGGTTTCTTGCGCCTTGCCCTTTTCTTCCTCAGTTGTTTTCTCGTCATAGGGGATCATGCAGAAAACGGCATTGATCTGCGGCGGGACCTTAAAGGTCTCCTTGGATGTTTCATAATATTTATTGAGCTCTTCATCTGTTACGGCAATGTTATTTTTATAACTTTGCGGGGAGAAGAGGACGTAGCGCAGGCGCGTCTCGGTATGCTGCTTCTTGTATTCTGCCCGTGCCTCATCGTCGGTGATGGTGACCGGCTTGGTTACCTCTTCATAGACCTTGGTCATGGAAATGTCCTGGCGCGCCTGTTCTTCGAATTGCCGCGCATCCATGCGAAGGGTATATTTCAGGAAGAGCTCATAGGATTGAGGATCGAAGCGGCCGTTCTTTTGGAGGAAAGGCAGGCGGGTGATATGGTCGACGACGTCCCGATCGCTGATGCGGATGCCGCGCCGGCGGACTTCGTGAAGCATGATCAGGCGGTCCCATGCGCCGTTGATGGGGTTTAAAAGGGGCCTGAGGTTCTTTTCCGCCTCTTCGCCGTATTGAAGCAGGATGTGCGTTTTCCATGCCTGCATGGATTGCTGGAAGCGGTCGTAACTGACATTTTTGCCGAAAATCCGGCCTGCGATGTTCGGGACGCGGTCTTTCTTGTTGATGACGCTGGCCGATCCCCAGATGACGAATGCCGGGATGATAAGGACGGCAAGCACATAGAAGATTCTTTTGGCGACCTTCTTTTTGCGGAGCTGTCTCAACATATTTAACCCCTTGATTTGTCAGGTGTTATTTATCAAAGTCTTAATTATACTCCGCCACTTTTTTCTTTACAAAGCATATTTTCAAATGTATAATGACCCCCGCTATGATGACTAAAGATGACGGAAAACTCAAATTAGGTATCCCGAAAGGCAGCCTGACCGAGGCGACCATCAAGATGTTTGCCAAGGCGGGTTTCAGCATTGTCGTCAGCTCCAGGTCTTATGTCCCTGTGATCGACGACCCCGAGATCCAGCCGATCATGCTGCGGGCACAGGAGATGTCCCGCTATGTCGAAGACGGGGTCCTGGATTGCGGCATCACCGGTAACGATTGGATCCTGGAGAACCGTTCGGATGTCGTTAAGCTGGCCGACCTGGCTTATGCCAAACAGAGCATGAATCCTGTCCGCTGGGTATTGGCCATCCCGGAACAGTCTTCCATCAAGTCCGTCAAGGACCTTCAGGGCAAGAGGATTGCCACCGAGCTTGTCGAGGTCACAAAAGACTACTTTAAGAAGAATAATGTTGCGGCGGATGTAGAGTTCAGCTGGGGAGCGACCGAAGTCAAGGTCGCCGCCAACCTCGTGGATGCGATCGTCGAGTTGACCGAGACAGGATCGAGCCTGCGTGCCCACAATTTGAAAGAGATCGCCACGATCTGTACGTCGACAACACAGTTCATCGCCAACAAGAAATCGGTCAGAGATCCGAAGAAAAAGAAGAAGATGGACCAGGTCATTATGCTGCTGCGCGGGGCCATTGATGCTGAAGGCAAGGTGGGCCTCAAGATGAATATCCCGGCCAAGGCGTTGCCGCAGCTCCTGCGTGTCCTGCCGGCGTTGCGCAAGCCGACGATCTCGCACCTTTCCGACGAAAAATGGGTCGCGGTTGAGACCGTGATTGAAGAAAAGCTGGTACGCAAGATCATCCCCGAACTCAAAGAGGCTGGAGCTGAGGGAATCATCGAGTATTCCTTGAATAAATTGATCGTGTGAAAGACAGAGTACGGAGAACAGAGCACAGAGGACAGAAAAAACAAAATCATTCCGTTGTCTGTTGTCTGTTTTCCCCCGAGCAAAGTGAGGTCGCTGTTGCGGCGAATAAGCCGCAACACGTTTAGCGACGCCCGCCGAGAGGGTGAGGCGGGCCGAGGTCGAAGCGCTTCCTTTGCTTTTTATTGAAGGTTAAGCGAGACTAGACATATATAGGGAGGCGGCGTGTCGAGCGGAGCCCTTTGACGCGGCTATCAAAGCTAATCTTGCTCAGGGTGAGTCCTGAGCTTGTCGAAGGACGAAGCGGGACGGTGGGTCGCCTGAAGAGGAGGCTATATGCCTTGTGGCAGAAAAAGAAAAAGACGCAAGATCAAGACTCACAAGAGAAAAAAGATGCGTCGCAAACTCAGACACCTCAAGAAGAGAGATTGGGGTTGATGAGGGGCCCGTCCACCCCTTTAGGGGCGGGGGCTTGTCCCGTATCTGTGAAGTTTTTGCCCCGTTAGGGAATGTTCTATAACAGGGTTTGCGGGATGCTGACGAGATGTTTTTAAAAAAGAGGTGGCTTCTTTTTGTCTGCAGCCTCCTGGCCCTGGCGGCGACCGGGATCATCTCCTGTGCGCCCGTCAATGAAAGCGTCCGCAGAACATCCTCTTCTTACGGCGCTTATATGAAAGGGCTTCTGGCAGACCGCCTCGGGTCGTTTGAAGAAGCGGCGGCCCATTATCGCCGGGCACGAAGCCTGGATCAAAAGTCGCCTTTGCCCCATATTCAGCTGGGGCGGGATTACGTAGGGCTTGGGGATTTACAAAAGGCCGCCGCTGAATTCCGGACGGCCCTCCTCTCGGCGCCCGGCGACGCGCAGACCCGGTATGTTCTGGCACTGATCTATGCGCAGCTCAATGATTACAAGAAGGCCGCCGAACAATGCGAAATCCTGCTCAAAGATGCTGCGGCCTTACCGCAAAAGACACAGCTGAGACGGATCCTGTCTCAGCTCTATTTTTTGGAAGGCGATTTTGTCGCGGCCAGGAAATACAGCCAGGAGATTTTAGCGCTTGACCCGTTGGATCGCGAAGCCTTGTTTTTTATGGGCCTGATCTCCAGCGAAGAAGGGTCAAGCGAAGAGGCTGAAAGGTTCTTTCAAAAGGTCCTGCGGTATTATCCCGACGATATTGATGCCGCCAACAGCTTGGCATTTCTGTATGCCGAAAAAGGAGAGCATCTTGTTGAAGCGCTGGATCTGGCCTTGCGGGCGGCAGAGGCCCAGGGTGATAACGGCACCTACCTGGATACTCTCGGATGGGTGTATTTTCAGCTTGGTGACACCCCCAAGGCGGTCGCGTTTCTTGAAAAGGCTTCAAAGGTCATGGTGGATCCGGTGATTCTCAATCATCTGGCTGCCGCTTATGAAAGGCAGGGTGAGACGGAGAAAGCCAGAGAACAATGGGAGATATCCCTGGCCTTGGATCCGTCCCAGGGGGATATCCGCGAAAAGTTAAAGATCATCAAAAGATAACCTATGCTTTTGGATTCAAGAAAAATCAAAGAATTGGAAGATAAGGCCAGGGAGATCCGCATCATGATCGTCCAGATGCTGGCGCGTGCCGGATCGGGCCATCCGGGCGGGTCTCTGTCCAGCACGGACATCTTGACGTGTCTCTATTACGCTGTCATGCGCCATAACCCCAGGGATCCTTCATGGCCGGACCGCGACCGCTTTCATTTGTCGAAAGGACATTGTTGTCCGGCGCTTTATGCGGTCTTGGCAGAGCAGGGGTATTTTGCGAAAGAGGAGCTGTGGAAACTGCGGCGGTTCGGTTGTCTCTTGCAGGGGCATCCGGAGCGTCACACGCCTGGCATTGAGGTGTGCAGCGGGTCTTTGGGGCAAGGGCTTTCCGTGGCATTGGGGATGAGCTTGGCAGCGAAACTGGACCGCAAGGATTACCGGACGTATTGTCTCTTGGGGGACGGAGAGATCCAGGAGGGCAACGTCTGGGAAGCGGCCATGGCCGCCGCGCACTACAAATGCGATAATCTTTGCGTTATCCTGGACTACAATGGTTTTCAGATCGACGGCCGGGTCATGGAAGTCATGGCGATTGAGCCATTGGCGGAGAAATGGCGCAGCTTCGGATGGTATGTGCTTGAGATCGACGGACATAATATGGCCGCGATCCATAAAGCCTTTGCCACAGCGAAAAAGATCAAGGAAAAACCGACGATCATCATCGCCAAGACGATCAAGGGTAAAGGCGTCTCTTTCATGGAGAACGTCGTGGATTTCCACGGCCGGGCGCCCAGCCGGGAGGAAGAGGATCTGGCGATGAAAGAACTGGGCGAATCGTAGAGGAAGAATCGGACCGATACCATGGCTGAAATGCTTTATCAACGCGATATTTACGGCAAGACGCTGGTTGAACTCGGCCGCCGCACGGCGGATGTCGTGGTGTGCGATGCGGACTTGTCCGGTTCGACGCGCACGGCGTTTTTTGCCAGGGAATTCGCATCCCGGTTTTTCAATTTCGGTGTTGCTGAACAGAACATGATGGCGACGGCGGCGGGCTTGGCGTCTTGCGGGAAGGTCGTTTTTGCGTCCACATTCGCCATGTTCGCCTCGGGCCGCGCCTGGGACCAGGTGCGCAACACCATCTGTTACAGCGGACTCAATGTCAAGATCGTGGCGACCCATGCGGGCGTCACCGTCGGTCCCGACGGCGCCAGTCACCAGGCGCTTGAGGATATCGCCATCATGCGGGCCATCCCCAATATGACCGTTATTGTGCCTTGTGACGGGCCGGAAACGCGGGAAGCTATCCTGACCGCTTTTGAGACCTCGGGGCCGTTTTATATCCGTCTGGGCCGTGCCAAGGTGCCAAGCATCGACAAGAGGCCGGAGTTTCGTCTTGGGAAAGGCGGTCTCCTGCAAGAGGGCAGCGACGTTACGCTCGTGGCGTGCGGCATCATGGTTCAGGAAGCCCTGAAGGCGGCCGCTGAATTGGCTAAAAACAAGATATCCGCCCGTGTTATCAATATGCCCACCATTAAGCCGCTCGATGAAAATATCCTTGTGGAAGCCGCTCGTCAGACGAAAGGACTTGTGGTTTGTGAAGAGCATTCTGTGACGGGCGGACTTGCTTCGGCTGTTGCGGAAACTTTAAGCGAGAAGCATCCTGCACCGATCGTCCGCGTCGGTGTCAAGAACAGGTTCGGTCAATCAGGGGATGAGGCGGCCTTGCTGACGGAATACCAGCTGACGTGCGCTGACATCGTCAGGGGTGCCCACTCCATTTTGGCATAAGAGATCCCCAGTCCAATGGCCTCCGTTAATTCTCTTTTACTTTCCTCTCCCGCCAAGCTCAATCTTTATCTTGACGTCCTGGGCCGGCGGCCCGACGGCTACCACGAACTCCTGACTTTTTTTGAACGTATCTCTCTTTGCGACACCGTCCGCCTAACGGAGATCCAGACGGACGAGATCGTCTTGTCTTGTGACAGCCGCCTGGTTCCCTCCGATGCTGCTAATTTGGCGTGGCAGGCTGCCGATCTGCTACGGCGGTCCTTTGGTGTCAAGAAAGGCGTCAAGATCGAAATCCAGAAGCAGATTCCTGTGGGCGGCGGCATGGGGGGAGGGTCAAGCAATGCCGCTACCGTCCTTTTGGGCATGAACAGGCTTTTCGGGATGCGTCTAAGCCGGCCGGTACTGGTCGATTTGGCCAACCGTCTGGGCAGCGATGTGGCTTTTTTTGTTTCTGGAAGGCGTTTTGCCATCGGCCGGGGCCGCGGAGGCGATCTGACGGGCGTCTCGATTCCTCCCCGAGTGCGTTTATGGCACGTTCTTTTTGTTCCGCCGAAGAACATTATGACCAAAGATGTCTATGCGCTCTTTGATAGGGGGTCTCAAAGGAGCAGAACAGGCCGGAATCCCAGAGAAACTTTAACGTTGACAAAGAATAATGAGAATGTTAATATACTACTCTCTTGTCTTAAAGAGGGAGATCTCCGTTTTCTTAACAGGAAGATTTACAATCGGTTAAGCGAAATCGTAATAGAATCATATGGTTTCGTTTCTGAACTAAGAACTGATCTTTCTAAACTCGGGTTCAAATGGCTACACATGTCAGGTAGCGGGCCGACCCTTTTTGTTGTATGTAAAGACCAAAAATACGCGCAGCGGGTTTATGATAAGGCGCGCGCCAGGCTTTCAGATAAATGCCACGTATTTATCGCCGCAACGCTGTAATTATTGTATTTTTTGGTCGGTTACACAGGGAGGGGACGATCCATGGAAATCACTGAGGTGAGGGTTTTTCTCAAGGATAGTCCTGACAAGAAACTTAAAGCTTATGCCACGGTGACGTTCGACAACGCTTTCGTCGTCAGGAACATTAAAGTGATCGAGGGGGGCAGCGGCCTTTTTATCGCCATGCCTTCTCGAAAGCTCAAGACAGCATGTCCCAAGTGTAATTTTCGCAACGAGGTCCGCAGTAAATATTGCAACCAGTGCGCAACGCAATTGCCGGCTGTCATGCGGCCGGTGACTGTAGAATCCAATGCGGATGGCGCTCAGTCTGAACACAGGGATATCGCCCATCCGATCACTCAGACCTTCCGGGATTACTTGCAGAAAAAGGTTTTAGATGCCTTTGAGAGCGAAAAAGCCAAAGGCCCTTCTTCCTTTTCAGGTCACGACAGCGAAGAATGAGATAGATTTTCTGAGATATTGCCCGGTGGTGCAACTGGTAGCACATCAGACTTTGGATCTGAGTATCCTGGTTCGAGCCCAGGCTGGGCAGTTCGATTATCGGCCTGGCGAGAACCAAAGGGGTGCGGGGAGACCGTCCCCGCGCTTTCGGGGTAACAGGAGCGAATCCGCGTAAGCGGATGAGCCCGCCATAGGGGCAGAGCCCCTTTGGGGAGCGGAGTGGAAACGAAGAGACTGGTTCTAGGCGCGCAGCGCCGGAGCCCAGGCTGGGCAGCTTGATTATCGGCCTGGCGAGAACCAAAGGGCGCTGGTCGGTTTCATGGCCGGCCTGGCGACCTGCCTGCTTTGGCTAAGGCCAAAGGCAGGGAACCAAAATAATATATTGACGCGTCCCCCCGTCGTTCGTTGACGCATTGTCAAGCGCGGGGGCTTGTACTTCGACAGACTCAGGGTTATGCTCTGAGCAAGTCCACCTTCGGTGGACGCATCGAAGAGTTTGCTAACCACAAGGCCATGGCGTGTTCCTGCGATCATGCAATCACCGACCTTTTTGTAGGCAACGGATGTTGTCGAGAGGCCGGTGAGCCTTCCGGTTTTTATCAGCAATCACGCGTTTCACGGCGAAAGAAAATCCCGGGGAATTCCTAAAACTTATGTTAAAGTTGTGCGTTATCGTTTTGGCTGCAGGAGAGGGGAAACGGATGAAGTCCGCCACCCCGAAGGTCCTGCATGAAGTGGCCTGGCGTCCTATGTTGAGCTTCGTTATGGATGCCGCCGTATCGATGAAGCCCAGAAAGACCGTTGTGGTTTTAAGTCCCAAGAGGCCTGAGGTTCGCGGCGTCCTCGAGAAGTCCGTGGCTGTTGCGTTCCAGAAAAGTCCTCTCGGCACGGCCGATGCCGTTGCAGCGGCGGTCAAGGAGATCCCGAAAGATTCAGGCGACGTCATGGTGCTTTACGGCGATACGCCGCTGATCCGTCCACAGACGGTGCGCCGCCTCTATGAAGCCCATGTGGCGAGCAGCGCATCCTGCACCGTGTTGACGACATTTTTGAACGATCCGCGGGGTTACGGCAGGGTCTTGCGCAACGATGCGGGTCGCTTTCTGGCGATCGTCGAGGAAAGAGATGCGACAGTTTCCCAAAAGGCCGTGCGGGAGATCAACACGGGCCTTTATTGTTTTAAAAAAGACGATCTTCTGGAAGGGTTGAAGCATATCAGGCCCGACAACAGAAGCGGTGAGTATTACCTTACAGACGTCTTGGGTTGGCTTTTTGGTTCCAACAAAAAGGTCGAGACGGTCCTTGCGGAAGATCCTCAGGAAGTGTTGGGCGTCAATTCGCGCCGGGACCTGCGGGAGGCCTCGGAAGTCCTCCGGATGCGTATCCTGGAATCATTTGAGGAGCGGGGTGTCGTCATCGAGGACCCGAAGTCGACCTTTATCGACCCTGCCGCAATGATCGGATCGGGCTCCCGTGTTCGTCCATTCACCTATATCGAAAAAGATGTCGTGATAGGCCGCGATTGCTCCATCGGGCCCTTCTGCCATCTGCGTCCCGGGGTTGTCCTCGGCGACCGGGCGGCTGTAGGAAATTTTGCCGAAGTCAAAAATTCGACCCTGGGAGAAGAAAGCGTCATGCATCACGTGGGATATCTCGGCGATACGGAGGTTGGCCGCAGGGTCAATATCGGGGCCGGCACCGTCGTTGCCAATTTTGACGGTCAGAAAAAGAGCAAGACCATCATTAAAGACCAGGCTTTTATCGGTAGTGATGCGGTTTTGATTGCGCCAGTGGTCATCGGCAAGAAGGCCGTGGTCGGCGCCGGAAGCGTCGTGACGCGGCGTCATGATGTTCCGGACCGGGCGGTTGTGGCGGGCGTGCCGGCCCGGGCCCTGAAACCCAAACGTAAATAATTTTGATCGAGCCGCAGAATGCGGCGAAGATCAGACCCTTCCTTTATGTGGAATGAGGAAGGTCTACCCTTTCTGGGTCACCCCGCGAGTATCGGAAAAATTTGGCGCCCGGCAGCCCTGGGTAAGAAATTTTTCCGATATCTTACGATGCGCAGGTCTCCAGGAAAGAAACCCTGTGCTCATTCTGCTCGAACAGGGCGAGTACAGGGAGATTCATTGAGGCCATGACTTACGCCTGCCTTTGGTCTTCAGCCAAGGCAGGCAGGGAACCGTCACGTTGCTCCTGGTGACGTAAGTCATATGGCCGAATTAATCCGCCGAAGCTTTGGTGGCGGATGGATTTATTTAGGTCGCAGAAGCGGTAATCATAGGAGTCATGATATGAACAAGCTTGAGATTTTTTCAGGGAACGCCAACAAGGGGTTGGCGGAGGAGATCGCCAAGGAGCTGGGCAAGAAGCTTGGCGGCATGATGGTGGAGCGTTTCAGCGAAGGGGAGATCAGGGTCAAGATTGACGACAATGTCCGGGGCAAAGATGTTTTTGTGATCCAGCCGACCTGCCCGCCGCCCAATGAAAACCTCATGGAGCTTTTGATCATCATCGACGCCTTGAAGCGCGCCTCCGCCGGGCGCATCACGGCTGTTGTGCCGTATTACGGATATGCCCGCCAGGACCGTAAGGACCAGCCGCGTGTGCCGATTTCAGCTAAACTTGTGGCGAACCTCCTGACCGTGGCCGGGGCCAGCCGTATTTTGACGATGGATCTCCATGCCGGGCAGATCCAGGGGTTCTTTGATATTCCCTTGGATCATCTTTTTGCCGTTAATGTCTTTGTCGAATACATCACCTCAAAGCTCAAGTTGGAGAATTATGTCGTGGTTTCTCCCGATGTCGGCGGCATCAAGACCGCGCGGGCGTACGCCAAGAGGCTCGGGGTAGGCCTGGCGATCGTGGATAAGCGCCGCATCTCCCCCGAAAAGGCAGAAGCCATGAATATCCTCGGCGAAGTCGAAGGCAAGAACGCCATCCTGGTGGACGATTTGATTGCGACCGGCGGATCCCTGATCGAGGCCGCGAACGCCTTGAGACGGGCGGGAGTCAAGAAGATCTATGCGGCTGTTGTCCACGGTGTTCTTTCCGGAGACGCCGTCAAGAAAATCGAAAGTTCGATCCTCGAGCAGTTGATCATCACCAACACGATCCCGAAGGATGACCACAAGGCGAGTTCCAAGATCAAGGTCTTGTCCGTCGCGCCCCTCTTGGCGGAGGCCATCAAGCGGATCCACCACGAAGAATCGATCAGCTGTTTGTTTGATGAGAGATTTGAGATATAAGGGAAGAAATGTTGACCCCTCGCTTAAGCACTTGTAAATTTTCTCTCCGGCCGGCTAAACCGGCCTTCAGAAAATTTCCTGCGTAAGCTCGGGGTTGATTTTGTAGGGAAAAAGTTACCCATTATAGGCAAAATCAAGGAGAATACGACGATGGAAGCGATTTATCTGGAAGCGAAGGTGCGGGAAGGCGCCGAGGTCGGCAAGAGCCATATCCTGCGCCGTGGAGGATTTGTGCCGTGCGTTGTTTACGGTGAGGGCAAGAAGACATTGCCTCTGAAGATCGAGCGGAGCCGTTTGATCAAATTCATGCACGCGCATCACGGCGGCGAAAACATGGTGATCACCCTGAAGATCGCCGGCGGCAAAAAAGACGAAGAGAAGGCGGTCCTGATCAAAGAGATCCAGAATCACCCGGTCACCAGTGATATTCTCCATGTGGATTTTAACGAGATATCCCTGACGAAGAAGATCACCGTTCCTGTGCCCATAGAAGCCGTCGGAGAACCTGTAGGCGTCAAGCAGGAAGGCGGGACGCTGGAACACATCATCTGGGAAGTAGAGGTCGAATGTCTGCCGACCCAGATCCCCGAAAAGTTGACCGTTGATGTCTCCCAGATGAAGATCGGCGATACGATTTATCTGAAGGATGTGTCTTTGCCGTCGGGTGTCGTGATCAAGCACGATCTGGATTCCATTGTCTTTTCCTTGTTGGCGCCTCTTAAGGAAGAGGCGGCGCCTGCGGAAGCCGCCGCGGCCGAAGGGGCAGCGGCAACTGCCGAGCCGGAAGTCATCAAGAAAGAGAAGAAACCTGTCGAGGAAACTGAAGAAACCAAGGGTGCGTAGAACGGCGATGAGGGCTCAAGGAACCGACGCGAAGATGATCGTTGGCCTGGGCAATCCGGGTTCCCAATACCGCCTGACAAGGCATAATGCGGGAGCCAGGGCCGTTGAGGCATTGGCGCGCAAGCACGGCTGGAGACTCAAGAACAGCAGGTTCACCAGAAGCTTGTGGGCAGCGGGTGATCTTTTTGAGGCTAAGATTTATCTGGTTTTGCCGCAAACATATATGAATCTTTCGGGCGAAGCCGTCGCCGCAGGCCTTAGAAAGAAAAGGTTGAAAACTCGGGACCTGCTTGTGGTTTGTGATGATGTGGCTTTGCCGCTGGGAGAGATGCGTTTCAAGGTCCGCGGAAGCGCCGGCGGCCACAACGGGCTGAAATCCGTTATCGAACATATCAAGACGGATGAGTTTAACCGTCTGAGATTAGGTGTCGGCCGCGAAGCACAGGAAGGCGATCTGGCGGATTACGTACTTGCGAAGTTCACCGTCCGTGAGGGGCCGGCCGTCGAGGAAATGACGGCGGCGGCTGTCCGGGCCATGGAGATGTGGCTGGAAGCCGGCATTGACAGAAGCATGAATTTATTTAACGCAAAGAAGAAATAGGGGGTAAGAAGGTATGAAAAAGTACGAAGCGATGTTCATCGTCAGACCGGACCTTAAAGAAGAAGACAAAAATGCCGTCCTTAAAGGGATCAAAGACCAGGTTGTCAAGCATCAGGGTACCGTGACCCAGGACCAGGTGTGGGCGGAACGGCGCAAACTGGCGTACGACCTGTTCCCGATAGGGGGCGGGACCCGCTATAAGGAAGGGCTTTATTATCTGGTCAATTTTGATGTGGATCCTTTGGTTGTCAATACGCTGAAGAGCGCCTACGGCCTTAATGAAAACATCCTCAGGTATATCATCCTGAAGATCGACGAGAAAAAAGCCGCCTAATGCGCGCGGTCGAAGATGAAGTCCGGGTGTCGGGAAAAAAGGAGTCCATATGGCTAATCTCAACAAGGTTTTTTTGATCGGCAATCTTACCAAAGACCCTGAATTGCGCTATACGCCCGGAGGCACGGCGGTCGTCAATCTCAGGATGGCGACAAACCGTCGCTTCAAGGACAAGACAGGCGAGATGAAACAGGAAGTATGTTTTATCACGGTTGTGGCATGGGACAAGCAGGCGGAGGTCTGCAACCAGTATTTGCGTAAAGGCAGTCCGTTGTTCGTGGAAGGCCGCCTGCAGACCCGCAGCTGGGACGGCAACGACGGCAAGAAAAGAAGCGTCGTCGAGGTCAGGGCGGAGCGGATCCAGTTCTTGGGGCAGGCGGGCCAGAAAGGCGAGACTGCTGCCGAAGAGCATGTTTCTACGGCTGAAGAAAAACAGGCTGCGCCGGCACTCGGTGCGGATACCGACGACGTTTCCTGGGGTCAGGATGCGGCAGAGGATGTGAGTTAGGAGACCCCTCGCTTAAGCACTTGTAAATTTTCTCTCCGGCCGGCTAAACCGGCCTTCGGAAAATTTCCTGCGTAAGCTCGGGGTTGATTTTGCAAGGAAAATTACCCATTATAGGCAAAATTAAGGAATAAGCGTTGACTCCGCACTTGGGCACTTGAAAATTTGTGCCATGGCTAGGCCGTCGGCCTGGCGCAGCCGGCCAGGACGGCCATCCGGCACAAATTTTCCTGGTCTGCTGAAACAGCAGACCGAGTAAGTGCGGAGTTAACCCCACAAGGGGGTAGGCCTTCGCATGCCGCAGAAAGCTGCACCCCGCTTTAATAGGATAAGCGGGTGCGTCCCACTGGACGGCATACTGGCTCATCCGATTGAGCCAGGTAATTCCGAATAAGCGAAGGGCCTAATTTTGCGCCGCAGAAAGCGGCGCACTGGCCCTTCCGATATGGCCAGGTGTAAGGAATAGAAACCCTGTTATAGGCAAAATTAAGGAGGTCGTGAGATCTATGGTTTATCAAAAGAGAGAGATGGGGAGACGGGGAGGATCGCGTGACAGCGGCGGCAGAGGTTCGGCCAAGCCGGGTGCGCGCAGACGCGAGAGGCGAGACGATCTTGAGGGGCGCTTCCGCCGCAAGACGTGCCGTTTTTGCGAAGAGAAGGTTAACAATCTGGATTATAAGGATTTGAAGCGCATGGAGCGCTTGGTGAGCGAGCGCGGTAAAATCCTGTCGCGCCGCGTGACAGGAACATGCGCCAAACATCAGCGCTGTGTTGTCGAAGCCGTCAAGAGGGCCCGTTTTATCGCACTCTTGCCGTATTTGAAGAAATAACGGGATTGAATAAAAAGATATTTTGGAAACTTGAATTTGGTTATTGGTCATTGTTTGGTTATTTGTTACTCGAGAGGTTGCCATGTTGAAAGTTGTTTTGAGATCCGATGTTCCCGGGATTGGCAAGATTGGCGAAGTCAAACAGGTCAAGGACGGTTTTGCCCGTAATTTTCTTCTGCCGCAGAACCTGGCTGTGATAGCGACGGACCATGCCTTGAAGCAGATGGAGCTGGAGCAGAAGAAGCGGCAGGCCAGGCTTGCCCAGGAGCGAAAGAAGGCCGAAGAGCTGGCCCAGAAGCTTAACGGATTTTCCCTGACCATAACCGTCGAGGTCAATGAAGAAGAAAAGCTTTACGGGAGCTTGACGGTCCAGGACATCCAGAAAACCCTGGCCGGCGAGGGGATCGACGTGGAAAAAAAGTGTATCGTCTTGGAGGCCCCTCTGAAGGCGCTGGGCATATATGACATCGACGTCAGACTTCATCCTGAGGTGACGTCGAAGATCAAGGTCTGGGTGGTCAAGAAATAGGTCGGAAAAGCGAATTCTTTGAGTTTATCGAGTTCTTATGGCTTGACTCCATAGGCTCAATGAACCGTTGTTGGTGATATTTCCTTCGAGGTTTCCATATTTTTTCTATGAAAAAATCGCCGAAACGTCATGACAAAGAAGGAGTTGCCGGGGCCCTGGCGCCTATCGAGAAGCTGCCCCCGCAGAATATCGAAGCGGAAATGGCGGTGCTGGGCTGTATGTTGATCGAGGAAGACGCCATTGGCCTGGCGGTCGAGAATCTCTCGGCGGAAGACTTCTATAAAGACGCTCACAAGAAGATATTTTCTTCTATTGTCCAGCTTTATGATCAGCGCAAGGCCGTCGATCTGATCACGTTGATCGAGAGGCTCAGGAATGAAGGCGTCCTCGAGGAAGTCGGCGGCGCCAGTTATCTGACGGCCCTGACCAATACCGTCCCTACCGCGGCGAACGTCTCCCATTATTCCCGCATCGTCAAAGAGAAAAATGTCCTGCGTCTTTTGATCCACCACGCGACCCAGATCGTGACCGAGGCCTATGACACCGAAGATGCGGTCGGCGATGTCCTGGACCGCGCCGAGAAGATGATCTTCGAGATCGCCGACAGGCGTGTGGGCCAGGCGGGTTTTATCCTCATCAAAGAGATCATTAAAGACTCTATTGAGACAATCGATCGGCTCTATCAGAATAAAGCTCATGTGACGGGAGTTGCGACAGGCTACACGGATTTCGATATCAAGACTGCCGGCCTTCAGCCTTCGGACCTGATTATTGTCGCCGGTCGTCCTTCCATGGGGAAAAGCGCTTTTGTCATCAATATTCTCGAGCATGCCAGTATCATCGAGAAGATCCCGACGGCCTTTTTCAGCCTGGAAATGTCCAAAGAACAGCTGGTGCAAAGGCTCTTGTGCTCGCATGCCCGCGTGGACGCCCACAAGGTCAGGACGGGTTATCTCTCGGCGTCCGACTGGCCGAGCCTGACGACGGCGGCAGGCAAACTGTCCGAAGCGCCTATTTTTATCGATGATACGCCCGGCATCTCCGTTCTGGAATTAAGGGCCAAAGCCAGGCGGTTGAAGGCCCATCACAATATCGGCCTGATCGCCCTGGATTATCTCCAGCTCATGCGCGGCACGGCGGGGGTGGAGAGCCGGCAGCAGGAGATTTCCGAGATATCCCGTTCTCTTAAGGCGCTGGCCAGGGAATTGAACGTTCCTGTGATCGCCATCAGCCAGTTGTCCCGCGCCGTGGAAAGCCGTACGGACCACCGGCCCCAGCTGTCGGACCTGAGGGAGTCTGGCGCCATCGAACAGGACGCCGATGTGGTGGTGCTTTTGATTAGGGAGGAATATTATAATCCTTCGGAGCAGAATCGCGGCATCGCCGAGGCCATTATCGCCAAGCAACGCAACGGGCCTGTCGGGACCGTGAAGCTTGCCTTTATCAAGGAGTATACGCGTTTTGAGAATCTGACCGGCGCCGAGGCGCAAAACGGCTGATACCGGGATAACGCGTGGAATGATAACTCAGTGATTGACTTTCGGTTAAGGCTTTCGTATAATTTGATACATTCGCGGGAAATCACTCGCATCCATATCTGGGGGGCGGGATGCGTGAAAAGTCCGCTCAGCATCGACCCTGAGCATCGAATGGGTTGAGAAAACCAATCATAGGGCTATAGTGAGACGCCTTCAAACCTACCTTATAAGTATCGTTTTTCTTTGTTGCGCTGTTTCTGTCTTCGCCCAGAAAGAGGAGGCTCAAGAGGCAGAAGCAACCCCGTCCAAGATCGTCAAATCCGTTGAAGTGACCGGCAACAAGGCCATCAGTACCGCCACGATCATGGCCAAGCTCAAAACGCGGGTGGGACAGGTTTATTTTCCGCAAGCGGCCCGCGACGACATCAAGCGGCTCTATGAGACCGGATTTTTCTCGGATATCAGCCTGGATCTGGAAGATGTCGAGGGCGGCCTGAAGGTGACCTTCAAGGTGGAGGAGAGGCCGATCATCGAAGATATCGCCATCGAAGGCAACAAGACGTTCCGCACGAGCACACTCCTGCGCAAGCTCAAATCCAAACAGGGGCAGTACATGAATCTGGCCGTTCTCAAGGACGACCTGACATTGATCAAGAAAGAATATGAAAAGAAGGGCCAGCCCGATGTGACGGTGGACCAGAGTGTGACCACCGACCCCAAGACGAACAAGGCCAAGATCACCATCAAAATCAATGAAGGCCGGCGCATCAAGATCAGGAAGATCTATGTGGACGGGAATCTCCATTTTCCGGACGGCAAGATCCTGGGATTGATCAAGACCAAGCGCGCCGGCTGGTTCAATCCCGGTTATTTCAAGGAAGACCAGTTCAACGACGACCTGGAACGGATCAAGGATTTTTATCAGAAGAACGGCTATCTGGATGCCGCCGTTGATTACCGCCTTGATTACGACGCCAAGGGGGATATTTATTTGCGTATCCACGTCGAAGAAGGGAAATCCTACAGCGTCGGCAGCATCACGTTCAGGGGCAATGTCAAGGCCACCGACAAGGAGCTTTCCGACAGCATCAAGGCCTGCCCGGTGGGAGGAGTTTTCACTTATGATTCCCTGAAGATGGATGTGACCAATCTCCAGGGGTTCTATTTCGGCAAAGGGTATATTTACGCCCAGATCAATGAATCCGCGGCCCTGGATTCCGCAACAGGGAAGGTCGATATCACGTATACGATCACGGAAAACGATATCGTTTATGTCGACAGGATCCTGATCCGCGGGAATATCAAGACCAAGGACAAAGTTATCCGTCGCGAACTGAGGATCAAGCCCGGCGAACGCTTCGACGGCGACAAGCTTAAACGCACCAAGGAACGTCTTTACAATCTCGGTTTCTTCGATGAGGTCAACTACGATACGGAGCAGGGCAGCGCGCCCGACAACCGCAATCTCGTCGTGGACGTCAAAGAGGCCAAGACCGGTTCCTTCAGTTTCGGCGGCGGCTACAGCTCGATCGACCAGTTCGTGGGGTTTGTCGAGATCGAGCAGAAAAATTTCGACTGGCAGAACTGGAAGACGTTTACCGGCGCCGGCCAGGACTTGAAGCTGCGCGGAGAATTGGGATCCGTGAGGGAAAATTTCGAATTGAGTTTCACGGAACCGTGGATGTTCGACCATCCGATTTCTTTCGGCTTCGATCTCTACAGCCGCGTCCATGACAAGGATTCCGACGTCGGTTACGGCTATCGTGAAAAGCGTATAGGCGGAGATCTCCGTCTGGGTAAGGAATTCAGCGAATATGTCAAGGGAGGCATCATTTATCGTTTGGAGCAGGTAGATATTTCGAGCGTCGATTCTACGGCCCTGGACGATCTTAAAGCCGAACAGGGCAAGAATCTCATCAGCAGCATGGAGTTTACCCTGACACGTGACACGACGGATAATGTCTTTAACCCCTCCCGCGGCCTGGTGTTGAGCGGTTCCTATGAGATCGCCGGCGGCCCCATGGGCGGCGACAAGAGATTCAACAAAATTTTCGGTCTGGCCTCGCAATATTTTCCGTCTTTCGGCAAGAATGTCCTGCAGCTTCAGGCCCGCGCCGGTATCGTGACGCCTTACGGCGACCAGAAGAAAGTGCCGATTTACGAGCGGTTCTATGCCGGCGGCGCCAATACGATTCGCGGCTATGAAGAGCGCAGCGTCGGGCCGGCAGATCCCGTGACTTCCGATCCTCTGGGCGGCGAAGCCCTGATGATTTTCAACATCGAATACACGTTCCCGATCGTGGAGTTCATCAAAGGCGCTTTGTTCATCGATACGGGCGGCGTCTGGGGAAAGGTGTCCGATTTCGACCTCGGAGGTTTTAAGACGGGCATCGGTTTCGGCGTGCGCATCAAGACGCCGATCGGGCCGTTGAAGCTCGATTACGGCATTCCGCTCAACAAGCAGCCGGGCAAGGAAAGCAAGGAAGGCCGTTTCCATTTCAGCATGAGTCACGGTTTTTAAAGACGCGAATTTACGCTCATGGAGCGTTCATCGGGCAGGAAACAGGGAAGATTTGCGCGGATGGTTTGACGGACATCCGTGGTTATCCTTGTCAAAAACAAAAACGTCTGCTTTCGCGGTTGAGCCCGGAGGGCAGGCAGGGAGGAAAGAAATGAAGAGGAAGACGATGGTCAGGGGATTAGCGTTCGTATGCATGTTTTTGATGACCGCCGGCGCGGCTTTCGCGGCCGGGAAGATCGCCTATGTCGATCTTTCTTCGACGTTCGATAAATATGAGAAGACGAAAGTCTTTGACGACGAGCTCGGTCGGATCCAAAAGGAAAAAGAGAAAGACCTGACGCAATTGGCCGATGACATCAAGGCCATCGAAGACAAAATGCCTTTGCTGAGCGAGAAAGAAAAAGCCTCCAAGCAGAAAGAGCTGGATGAAAAGAACGCCAAGCTGAAACAGGAAAGCCAGCAGGTGGCCCTGGATCTGAGAAAAGAGCGCGACGACAGACTCAAAGAGATCCTCCAGGACATCGAGAAGGTCATCCAGTCGTACGCGCAAAAGAACCAGTACGACTTTATCTTGAACGATCGCGTGCTTTTGTACGGGACGGCCAGCGCGGATGTGACACAGGATATCATCGACCTGCTGAACAATCAGTATAAACAGGATTCCAAAAAGCAGTCGTCAAAGAAAAGATAAATCTTCGATGTTTTGCGGATAGAAGGTCGCATGGGCAGAACGCTAAAGGAAATTGCCGCACTTGTCGGCGGAGAGCTATCCGGTGACCCTGAGACGATGGTTACGGGAGTGGCGGGTCTTAAGGAGGCAGGGGAAGGGGACATCAGCTTCCTGGCTAACCGCCGTTATGCGCCCCTTCTGGAAACGACGCGTGCTTGCGCCGTAATCGTGCCGCTAACCGTGGAAGCCGGCAAAAAGCCTGCGATCCGCGTTTCTGATCCGTCCCTGGCTTTTGCCAAGGTTGCCGGAATATTCCATCCCGTCGTCATCCGCCACCCGAAAGGCATCCACAAGACCGCCGTGGTCGCCAGAACCGCCAAGATCGGCAAGGATGTCGGTTTGGGTCCGTACGTCGTTGTCGAAGAAGGCGCGGTCATCGGGGACCGCACCGTCATCCAGGCCGGCTCATTTATCGGTCACGACACACATATCGGCGCTGACTGCATTTTTTATGCCAACGTCTCGGTGCGCGAGCGCGTGACGATCGGCAACAAGGTCTTTATCCAGAGCGGCAGCGTCATCGGCTCCGAAGGTTTCGGTTATACCAGGGTCGACGGTGTCTACAAGCTGATTCCCCAGACGGGGACGGTCGTGATAGAGGATGAGGTGGAGATCGGGGCGAACGTTGCGATCGACAGGGCAAGGTTCGATAAGACCCTCATCGGCCGCGGGACCAAGATCGACAATCTCGTCCAGATCGCCCATAACGTTGTGATCGGGGAAAACAGCGTGATCGTAGCGCAGGTCGGTATTTCCGGAAGCACGCATATCGGTAACAACGTGACGATCGCCGGACAAGTCGGCCTGGTCGGGCATATCGAGGTCGGCGACGGGGCGATCCTGGCGGCACAGTCCGGGATCATGCGCGATGTGCCTCCCAACACCATGGTTTTCGGTTATCCGGCGCAGCCCCATCATCAGGCCATGAAGATGTATGCGGCTTTCGAACGCCTGCCGGATATGGTGAAGGCTGTCAACGAACTTAAGAGGAAGGTTGAAGAGCTCGAAGAGCGCCTAAAACAGCGAGGATAAGCGTTGCAGAAGACGATCAAAGAAGAAATTTTATTGCGCGGCAAGGGTATCCATACGGGCGAGGATGTGGAGTTGAGGATGCGTCCTCTCGGCCCCGATATGGGCGTTATTTTCCAGAGGGTGGATTTGCCTGAGAAACCCATGGCCCGCGCCGACATCCAGGCGGCCCTGGCGGCCAAAAAGCAGTCGAGACGCACGGCCATCGGCTGCGCCGGCGCCGAGATCCAGACGATCGAGCATTTGATGGCAGTTTTTTCATGTCTCGGGATCGACAATGTCCTTGTCGAAATCAATGGTCCCGAGGTTCCGGGCATGGACGGCAGCGCCTTGAAGTTCGTCGAGGCCGTCAAGAAGGCGGGCGTGACGGAACAGGGAGCGCCCCGCAGGACATTCAAGGTCACGGCACCCTTGTTCGTGGAAGGTGAGACTTCGGCCATCGCGGTGTTCCCGTCGTCCGATTTCAGGATTTCCTATACCTTGAGTTACAGCCATCCTGTCCTGGGAGACAGGTTCCTGGACCTTAAAATCGATGCCGGCGTCTTTGAGAAAGAAATAGCCCCTGCCAGGACGTTCTGCCTTCAAGAGGAGGCCCAGGAGCTGATGAAGAGCGGCATGGGCAAGGGGGCCAATTACGAGAATACGCTTGTCGTTTCCAAAAACGGGGTCATCAAGAACACCCTGCGTTTCGGGGACGAATTTATCCGTCATAAGATGCTTGATCTGATCGGCGACCTGGCCCTTTTGGGCATGCCGATGAAAGGGCATGTGATTGCCATCAAGAGCGGCCATACGATGAACCTGCGGCTGGCGCAAAAGATGAAAGACCAGCTGGACAAACAGTATGTCGCAGCCATCAAGGCGGCGGAGTGCGCGCCGCGGGAAGCCCAGGTGGACATCGGGACCATCATGAAGATTCTGCCGCACCGTTATCCCTTTCTTTTGGTGGACCGCGTCATTTCGATGGAGGAAGGCCGGCGGGCCGTCGGCATCAAGAACGTCACCGTCAACGATTATTTCTTTGAAGGGCACTTTCCCGGTCGTCCGGTCATGCCCGGCGTCTTGATCGTCGAGGCGATGGCCCAGGTCGGCGGCGTCCTGATGCTGAGTCCCGCGGAGAACCGTGGGAAGCTCGCATTCTTCATGGCAGCCAATAACGTCAAGTTTCGCAAACCTGTCATCCCCGGCGACCAGCTCAGGATCGAGGTCGTCGTCGGCAAGCTCCGTTCCAGGACCGGCCAGGTGGCGACGCAGGCTTTTGTCGACGGAGAAATGGTGGCGGAAGCGGAACTTATGTTCGCCCTCGTGGAGAAATAACCTATGGCGCATATCCATCCGACAGCCATTGTCTCCGAAGGCGCAGCGCTCGATAAAGATGTCGAGATCGGCCCTTACAGTGTGATCGGCGGCAAGGTCAAGATCGGCGCCGGCACCCGCGTCGGCAGTTTCTGTGTGGTCGAGAATGATGCCACGATCGGCCGGGAGTGCAAGATCTTCACCGGGGCCTGCATCGGCACCGTCCCCCAGGACCTTAAATATTCCGGGGCGCCCAGCCGTGTTTTGATCGGCGATAACAATGTCATCCGTGAATATGTGACCGTCAATCTCGCCACGACCGAAGGGGCGGCGACCGTTATCGGCAGCCATAACCTGATCATGGCTTACAGCCATGTCGCCCACGATTGCCTCATCGGCGACCATTGCATCATTGCCAACGGCGGCACCCTCGCAGGCCACGTTACGATCGAAGACAGGGTTGTCGTGGGAGGGCTCGTGGCGGTCCATCAGTTTGTCCGTATCGGCACGCTCGCCATCATCGGTGGATGCTCCAAGGTCGTCACGGACATCCCCCCGTATTCGACTTGCGACGGCCATCCCGCCAGGTTCTACGGTTTGAACCTTGTAGGACTCAAGCGCGCCGGCGTCCCGGCAGAGTCGATCCACGAGTTGAAGGCCGCATACAGGATCTTTTTCCAATCGGGCCTGAACAAAAAACATGCCCTCGAAGAGATGAAAAAGTCCCTTCAGATGTCCAAAGAGATAGACCACCTGATTTCTTTTATTGCGTCTTCGAGCCGGGGCCTATGTCACTGAGAAAATTGAACGGCACAAAAAAGATCGGCCTCATCGCCGGCAACGGTAAATTTCCTCTTTTGTTCGCCCGGGAGGCCTCCCTGCACGGGCTTGATGTCGTGGCGATCGCCATCAAGAAAGATACGTCTCTATTGATCGGGCCTTTGGTCAAGAAGGTCTACTGGCTGACCCTCAAGGATTATGCCAGGATGTTCGAGATCTTTGAAAAAGAAGAGATCAAGAAAGTGATCATGGCAGGCCAGGTGAATCCCCGGAATCTTTTTTACAAGGACATGGGGGACGAGATGCTCCAGCGCCTCCTGAGCGCGATCAAAGACAAGAGGCCGGACACTGTCTTTAGCGCTGTGGCCGATATGCTGGCCCAGCACGATATCGAGCTGGTGGATTCCACGCTTCTTCTGGAGAGATTCCTGCCGGAGAAAGGGACGTTGACGAAGACGAAACCCGATGAGAAGACATGGGCGGACATTCGCCTCGGCTTTGACATGGCCAAGCGCGTGGCGGGGCTCGATATCGGCCAGACCCTGGTCGTCAAGAATGGGTCGATCGTCGCGGTCGAGGCTATTGAAGGGACGGATGCCGCGATCCGCCGCGGTGGGCAGGTGGCCAATGGCGGCGTGGTCGTCATCAAGGTGAGCAAGCCGAACCAGGACATGCGTTTTGATATTCCCGTTATCGGGCCGCGGACGATCAGGAATCTGCGCCGAGTCAAGGCGCGCTGCCTGGCCATCGAGGCCCACAAGACCCTGGTGATCGACAGGGAAGTCTGCATCAGGTTGGCCGACCGCTGGCGTATCGCCGTCGTCGCTATCTAGGGAAGCCAGGGACGCGGAGACGGCCGGCGAAAATGGTCAGTGTTTTTCATGCTTGACAAACCTTCGCAGAGTGCTTAGAATATTTTTGTTCTGATAAAAGGAGGCGTCTATGGCAGTTAAGAAAAGTCTGGCAAGCAAGAAGATCGAATTCAAGCTTTCGGCACCAAAGGCGAACTGGGTCGGCGTGGCTGGCGATTTCAACAGTTGGAAACCGGACAGCCTGACCGCCAAAAAAGACAAGAACGGCATCTGGAGAGCGTCTGCATCCGTCCCGACCGGAACATACGAATATAAATTTGTGGTGGATGGTTCCTGGATTGTTGACCCGGGTTGCTCGCGCCGCACCATCAATTCTTTCGGAAGCGAGAACAGCGTTTTGGTGGTTAAATAACCGGTACGCGCTGAAGAGATCTTTTTTGACAAAGGATAGCCCTGAAAAGGGCTATCCTTTGTTCATTAAGGGAGGCGTAGAAGTGAAATATGTCTATGGTCCCGTGAAATCACGCAGGCTTGGGTTTTCCTTGGGGGTGAGCACAGTCCCGTACAAGGTGTGCAGTTTTGACTGCGTCTATTGCCAGCTGAAGGAGACGACGCACAAGACGTTAGAGAGGAAGGCTTATGTCAAGGCTTCCGATATCCTCGAGGAGTTGAAAACTTTTTTTGCCCAGCAGCCAAAAGATATAAAGCTGGATTATGTGACGTTTTCAGGGGCGGGGGAGCCGACCCTGCATTCGGGCCTCGGCCGCCTGATCCGCGCCGTCCATAGGATGACGGATGTACCGGTGGTCGTGATCACGAATTCATCGACGTTGGTCCGTTCCTGTGCGCGACGCGACCTTTTGGCCGCCGACGTCGTCATCCCTTCGCTGGACGCTGTGACGCAGGGCGTCTTCGATAAGATCGACAGGCCGGCGGGGGGCTTAAAGGTTGAAGACGTGATCGACGGTCTCAAGCGTTTCCGCAAGATGTTCGGCGGCGGGTTGTGGCTTGAGATCATGCTGGTCCGGGGCATCAACGACAGCCCCGCCTACCTGAGGCTCATGGAAAAAACCGTCCGGCAGATCAATCCCGGCCGCGTCCAGATCATCGCGCCTGTCAGGCCGCCGGCCCAGGGCTGGGTTAAGGTCCCGACGAAGACCACGCTGAAAACAGCAAAGAAAATATTCGGCAGGAATTGCGATATCATTTGTTAAAAGAGCCGTGGGAAACGGGTAATTTTAGCTCTTCATTTTTTTTGCGCACCCGGCGCTTATATGGAATTGCGCCGGTGCAAAACATCCTGTTTTGCGCACCTTGCACTTATGTGGTATTGCGCAAGTGCGCATTTACTATGCGCCTGTAGCTCAACTGGATAGAGCGCTTGCCTTCGGAGCAAGATGTTGGTGGTTCGATTCCACTCAGGCGCACAAAAATCCTTATTCAACAGGTTCCGGTCTTCGCTTGGCCTTAATGGCAATTCATGGATATATGAGTTTCCGCTTCGGCCTGGCTGAAGCCAGGCCGAAGCGGACCTCTCGAGGCGTATGAGGCGTCGGGAATTTTTTCGGTATGCGCTTGTTTCGGCAGGTGAGATTTTAGCGGAGCGGCAAATGTTTTTATCTCAAAAAAATCCTTCCGGCAGACGTTTTATTTTTTTCATTTGTTGCTTTGTTTTTTTCGCCTTCATCTTTTCCGTCTATGCCAGGGTGTTGTCCGCTCCTTTCCTTTGGGATGACGAATATCTTATAGGAAATAATTCCGCCTTGCGGAGCGCCGGAGGGCTCCTGAAGGCCATGGCCTCGGACCTGGGCGCCTGCGCGGGGGAGAAATGGAATTTTTTCCGTCCTCTCCAGCTTTTTTCTCTTGCCGCGAATTATTCTTTTTGCGGCCTTGACCCCTTTGGTTATCATGCAACGAATGTCCTTCTTCACGGTCTGACGTCTTTTTTGCTGGGACTTCTTTTTTGGGTTCTTTTCCGTCGTCTCCTGCTGGCGTGTCTTGCGGGGTTGTTTTTTTCCGTGCATCCGCTGCATACGGAGGCCGTCGCCTATATCTCGGGTCGTGCCGATATCCTTTCTTTGTTTTTTATCTGCCTCGCCTTGATCTGTTATCTTCAGGGATTGTCCCTGAAAGGTTTCGTTTATGATGCGGGTTTGTTTTTTTCCTTCGTCCTGGCGCTTCTCGCCAAAGAAAGCAGTCTGGTTTTCCCGGTCTTATGCCTCATCACGCACGTCGTCACCACGGCAAGACCTTCCTGGAGAAAACTGTTTTGGATGCTGGCGGCGGTTATTTTCTATGCGTCCGTCCGTTATCTTGCCCTGGGGATCCCCGGTTTGAGCCAACACGGTGCCTTGCCGTTTATGCAGAGATGCGCCGGATTTTTTGCCGCCGTCGCAACGTATGCGCGTCTCCTGTTTTTCCCCTGGCCGTTGCATATGGAATATGGGCTCAAGGTCTATTCTTTCAGGGACCCTGTTGTGATGGCAGGGGTGGGTGTTTTTATAGGACTTGTGGTTTTATGCCTGTCTGCGGTAAAAAAGCGGCCGGTGATTTTTTTCGGGTGTTGCTGGTTCTTGGCCGGTCTTTTGCCGGTTTCCAATCTCATCCCCTTGAATGCCGCTATAGCCGAGCACTGGCTTTATCTGCCGTCGGCGGGGTTCTTTCTGGTGGTGGCTGCCTTGTGGGATGGCGCTCTTGACGCGGCCCCGCGGCGGACGGCAAGGCGTATCGGTCTTTGGGCGGCGGCGGGATTACTCGTCATCTGTTATGCGACGATGACGACATTCCAGCTCGGCTATTGGCGCGACCCGCGGTATTTCTATGAGAGGACCCTTGTCTATGCGCCGGACAGCCCCAGGATTTATAATCAACTGGGTATCCTTGATATGAGAGAGCAACGTTATGAAGAGGCGAGGCAGCTTTTCGAGAAAGCGCTCCGGATGTCGCCGCGGTACGCCAAGGCTTATAATAATCTCGGCCAGTACTATAGACAGACAAAGCGGCCGCGGGAAGCCCTGGATTTTTATTGGAAGGCCATCGCATTGAAAGAAGATTATGCCCCTGCCTACAATAATCTTTGTCAGGCCTATGCGGATTTGGGCCGGTATAATGATGCTTTGCCGGCATGCCGCCGGGCCTTGGAGCTTGATCCGGATTCGCCGGAAGCGCTCAGCAATATGGGAGGAGTCTATTATCGTCTGGGTGAAAAATTGAAGGCGCAACAGTACTTTGTCAGGGCTGTTGAAGGCGGCCTGCCTTCACCCGAAGCCCTGAATAACCTTGGCGTTCTGTTTTTGGAGAAGGGAGACTATGCTTCCGCCGAGAATTTTTTGAGGGAGAGTTTACGTCTACGGCCTTTAGATGCGCAGACGCATAACAACCTGGCCATGGCGCTGGTTTTTTCCGGCCGGCCGCGGGAGGCGATCGGGCATTTTGAGCGGGCCATTGCCTTGGATCCTTCCTCGAGCGCGACATGGGTCAATCTGGCTTTGATCTATACCCGGCTCAAGGAATTCGAGAAGGCGGCTTTTTGTTATCAGGAGGCGCGCAAGCTCGGCCATGAGGATCCAACTCTTTGATTTTTATCCCGCACCACCGTTGTGGAAGCCAAAAAAAGGCGCCCTTTCCAGGGCGCCTTTTTTATTTCGACGGCAGATGTCGGTTATTTGCTGCCGGTTTTGTCTGCTTGTTCTACCTGATCGAAAACGTAGTCCGGGTGATACAGAGGTTCATAATCTTTGGGGATAGCGGCCGGGAACGTCAGCACATCCCAGACGCCCGATCCTGTGCGGACAACGGCCTGGACCATGCCTTTGAAAAATCCGGCAAAGATGCCCACGGCGGCATTGTTGCTTTCTTTCCATTCCTGTCCGATCGTTTGAGGTACTTCGAGGAAACCCGTTGCGACATTGGCGATACCGCGTGCCAATTTATCACCGGGGGTCTTTGCCATGGCAGGCGTGGCCAAGCTCAAGACAAGAGCGCAGACAGCAATCAACCTTACTGCATTTCTCATGCGTCCTCCTTTTCGACAGCGTCCTCTCGCCCCATGCGGAGGAATCTTCTTTTTAAGCTACCATACTGTCTTGTGTATTGTCAAGGGAGTCTTTTTGAGGATTTTTGGTTCCAGCGGGTGTATAATATAAATAAAGGTTGTCGACCGTCCGCGCTCTGTTGTGCCGCGACGCTTACCAGCGTGACCTATGAGCATCCGAAAGAAGTTTATCGTCTTCATCGGCCTTTCCATCATTACCATCCTCTGCACAGCTTTTCTCTTGGGATATTTTTATCTTTATCTCCCCCGGCTCGAAACCATCGGTTCTAACCAGGCCCGTGCTGCGCAGCAACTTGCTTATGCGCTTAGCGCGATCATTGATGAAAGAGTTCGGGATTTCCCCGCGCTTCTGGCTTTCAGGGGGTATGGAGACGTCCTTGCCGTCGCCAACAGCCGTTATCGCGATATCAATCCCGAAGAGATCGTCTCCCAGATGCAGGAGATCGACAAGAAGTGGTCCCGGATCACGCAGGATGGTTCCTACAGGCAATATCTCAACAGGGATGTGAGCGACGATCTGCACCGGTTGCAGAAACAAGACAGCTATATGATCGGCGAACTTCTCTTGACGGACGCCCATGGCGGCCTGGTAGCGGCATCCGGAAAGACAACGGACTATTATCAGGCCGATGAAGAGTGGTGGCAGAAGGCGGTCGCCCAGAAAGGAAACGTCTATGTGGGGGAGGCGGAATATGACGCCTCCAGCGGTGTTTTTTCGGTTCCTTTGGCATTTGCCTTGAGGGATACGGAACGCCATCTCGTCGGCGTCTTCAAGGTCGTTGTGGATATCAACGCCTTCTTTTATATCCTGGTAAATTATGAAAAACAGGAGGATGTCAGTATCACGTTGTTGAACAGCCGCAACGAGATCCTTTTTCATGCCGGCGTCCAGCCTTTGAGCCGCAGCTTGCCTGAATTTGAGGCCATGGAGAAGAGCGGCCGCAAGTGGATGATCGTCAATGATTCCAGTTTTCGTGAGAGGCCGGCCGGCGTTTTTCTGGCTTATGCCGATGTCGTGCATCCGTGGTTTGTGGTCAACGGCCTGCACTGGAAGGTTATTATCATCCAGGACAAAGACATGATCATGCGGCCGCTATACCTGTTTTTGCTGCGTTTGGTCCTGGCGGAGGGGTGCATGCTGGCGCTTCTTCTTGTTTTCGCCTTTATCTTCGGGACCATGACGGTCAAACCTCTGGAGAAGCTCAGCCGCGGCACGGAAGTGGTTGCGGCCGGAGACCTGGATTACCAGGTAAACATTCATTCGGGAGACGAGGTTGAACGTCTGGCAAAATCTTTTAACAAAATGACGCAGTCGTTGCGGCAGACGAACCTCAAAAGGGAACAGGCCGAGGATAATCTGAAGAGGGCCCTCAAGATCAAGAGCGAATTTACCTCGACGGTCTCCCATGAGCTCAAGACACCCTTGGCCGCCATCAGGGAGGGGGTCCAGTTGGTCGTCGACGGCAGCTTGGGACCCGTGAACGCCGAACAGAAAGATTGTCTTCAGATCGTCAAGGGCAATATTGAGCGGCTGGTGCGGTTGATCAATGATATCCTTGATTTTCAGAGGCTGGAATCGGGGAGGATGGCTTTTGATATGAGGCCGAACGATCTCCACGCCTTGATCCGGGAGGTCGTCCAGACGATGGCCTTCTCGGCCCAGAAGAAGGGGCTGGACCTCTCGATGCGCTTGGGGCCCGGACCTCTCGTTTGTCTCTTCGACCGGGACAAGATCGCGCAGGTCTTGAGCAATATCCTGAGCAACGCCATCAAGTTTACCGAAAAGGGAAGCGTCGTGGTCTCTGCGTCCAGCCGCGGCCCCCATGTGTTGGTGTCCGTCGAAGACACAGGCATAGGCGTTAAGCGGGAAGATATCCCCAGGCTTTTCCAGCGGTTTGCCCAGATCCAGGAAAAGGGATATCGCAAGACCGGCGGGACAGGCCTTGGTCTGGTCATTTCGCGAGAAATCATCAAGCATCATCAGGGCGACATCTGGATCGAGCCAGGAAAACACCAGGGCGCGGTCGTGTGTTTCACCCTGCCATTACAACAAAATCCCTCTGCCCATGCCTAAGAAGATCCTCATTGTTGATGACGAAGCGGATATCCAGAAACTGGTCGGCCTGCGGTTGCGCAAGGCGGGCTACGACGTGGAGGTGGTCGGCAGCGGCTTGGCTGCCATTGAGGTCATCAGGCTCCAGAAACCGGACTTGATCCTTTTGGATCTCCGCTTGCCCGGCGTCGATGGTTTCAAGGTATGCCGGCAGGTCAAGGAGGACCCGGCCCTGAAAAAGACCCCCGTCATCATTTTTACGGCCATCCATCCCGAGACGATCATACAGCAAATCAAGCAGTGTCAGGCTGACGATTTCATTCTTAAACCGTTCCAATCCGACGATCTTTTGGAGAGGATACGCCAATGCCTGGGGGAGAAACAGGGCGCCGCGGGAGAGTGATATGAGACGTCTGTCCGCCGTACGCGGGATAGGGTTGCTGTTTTTTTTCTGTTTTTGTTCGCATGTGTTCGCTGCCGGCACCGATGCGTCCGCCGGCGGCCGGACGGTGACGACAAAAGTGGGGGAGGTCTTTGTGATCGCCCTTGATGCCAACCGGACCACAGGGTACCAATGGGTCTTGGCGCGCCCTCTCAACGAGAAAAAGGCCGAATTCATCTGTAGTAAATACAAGAAACTGTCGGACGGCCGCGCCGGCGAAGCAGGGGAGGATTTGCTGCTCTTTAAGGCCTTGAGTCCCGGCAAGATAAAGATCTATCTCAAATACGTCCGCCTTTGGGAGAAGGATAAAAAACCGGCCCGGAAGGCCGTCTACACCGTGATCATCCGGCCGCTGCCGGCGGCATGACCGTGCGTTCCCTTTTAGCATCTCTCCTTCTGACCGCCTTTTGTTTTTGTTGAGTCCGAATAAAAAATATTCCTTGCCTTTTGTATGCGCATAGATATAATAATATGCATAAGTATATGATTATATGTATTTGCATACAAGAGAATATCGTCCTGCCATGATTGAATTGACCAAAAACAAGATCCGTCTTCTGAAACTCTTTTATACCCATCCAGACGAAGCGTTCTATATGCAGCAGATCGGGCGCATGCTCGGCAAGAAGCCCGGCGTCTTCCAGAGGACCATCAATGGCCTGGAGAAGCAAGGGGTCCTTGTTAGCGAATACAAGGCCAACGCAAGGTTCTTTAAGGCCAATACCAAGTCGCCGGTCTATGCCGAACTGCGCGAGCTGGTGATGAAGTATGAGAAGCTTTTCAAGAAAGGCTTTGGCGCTTTTATCCTTCTTGGCCTCGCTTCGTGGCTCGCATGCGCGCCGGCGCAGGCAGCCAACACCAAAGAGTCGGCCGGGCGCGGGGCGATGACCATCGACGGCGCCATCTCTACGGCTTTTGCCAATAACAAGAACATCCTGATCCAGGAAAAAGAGGTGGAGGCGGCCAGGGCCCAGATCCTGGATGCCCGGAGCGCTTTTATGCCGCAGGTGAACGTCGAGGGCGGCTATAAGCGCGTCGGCTCCGTCCCCCAGGCCAATGCTGCCATCTCCGGCAAGAAAGATTACGGCGTTTATGTCGGTTACGAGAATGATAATCAGTGGGGTCTGGCCGTCGACCAGTCCCTCTATACGGGCGGCGCCAACACGGCCAATTTGAGGCAGCAGCAATTGGGCCTCAAGGTCCAGGAAGAGACGCTGCGGGCGCTTAAGTTGGATGCGGCGTTTGAGACCAAGAGATTGTTTTTCGGGTTGCTGCTGGCCTATGAGATCGCACGCATCGCCCAGGACCTGCTCGACCAGGCCGCGGCCCATTATGAGGATGTTAAAAAGAAATATAAGGAAGGCACGGCGTCGCGTTTCGACCTTTTGCAGTCCAAGGTCCAGGTGACAAAGGTGATGCCGGAGTTGATCCGTGCCAAGAACGCCATCCGCTTGAGCATGGCCGACCTGAACAAAGAACTGGGCCTGGGGGTCTATGATCCCCTGGTTGTCGACGGCAAGCTTGTCTATCTGCCGGTCGCCATCACTGAGGAGGCGTTTTTGGCCAAGGCCTACATCCACAGGCCGGAGATGATCATCAAGCTTTTGGGCATCGATATCGCCAAGTGGTCCATCAAGGCGGCCCACGCCGGATACCGTCCCCAGGTGAATCTGAGTGCAGACTATTACTACCGTTCGGACGACTATTCCGACATGTTCAATCAGCGCCACAATAATTGGGATGTGGGCGTCTCCGTCCGCGTCCCAATCTTCGACGGTTTTTCGTCATTGGCCAAAGTCCGGGAAGCCAAGGCCCGTTACGCCCAGTCCCAATTGAGCCAAGAGGATGTGGCGGACCAGACCGCCCTTTTGATCCGCCGGGATTGTCTCAATCTCCGTGAAGCCCAGGCGATCATCGATTCCCAGAAAGACAATGTCTCCGAGGCTAAAGAGGCCCTGCAGATCGCGATCGTCAGCTATGACAACGGCGTTGGCACGAACCTGGATGTTCTGGATGCGCAGGTGTCTTTGGCACAGATCGAGCAGACCCTGGCTGAAGGGGTATACGATTATATGATGGCGCAGGCGGCCCTGGACCGCGACACGGGCAACCTGTCCGCCGAAGAAAAGATTTCAGATGACAAGAAACCGGACGTGCCCGGCGAAGTTCCGGCCAAAGCGGAGAAAAAAATATGAAGATGCCGAATATCCCGAAGAAAATCAAGATTGTTGTCCTTGTGGGCGTTGTGGCGTTGATCGCAGCCCTGTCTTATCTTTACGGCGTTACCCAGCAGGAGAGGAACGCCAGGCTCCTCAAAGTCTCCGGCACGATCGAGGGCGACGACGTCCGCATCTCTTTTAGGGCCGCCGGCCAGATCCTGGAGCTCCTGACGGATGAGGGCAAGGTCATCAAGGAAGGCGATATCGTGGCACGCCTGAATACCGATGAGTTGACCAAGGTCAGGGATAATGCCAAGGCTACGCTCAACGCCGCCGAATACCAGTATTCCCTGGATAAGCTGGATTATGTCCGCGCCGAGAACCTTTGGAAGGCCGGCTCCATCTCGACCCAGAAACGCGACGAGGCCAAGACCAAGAACGATTCGAGCCGCGCCAACGTCGAGAAGGCGAAGGCGGACCTTGAGCTGGCAGAGACCCGCCTTGGGTTTGCCGAGCTCGCCGCACCCTTGAACGGCTACGTCCTGGTCAAGAGCGCCCTTGCCGGCGAGGTGGTGCAGGTCGGCGCGCCGGTCTTTACGGCCATAGACCTCAACAACATCTGGGTGACCGCCTACATCAACGAAACGGACTTAGGGAAGGTCAAGCTCGACCAGGAGGCCTACGTGATGACGGACACCTACCGCGGGAAAAAATACAAAGGCAGGGTCTCGTTTGTCTCCAGCCAGGCCGAATTCACGCCTAAATTCATTCAGACGACCACCGAGCGGGTCAAGCTTGTCTACCGCATCAAGGTCCGGGTGGACAACTCGAGTCTTGAGCTGAAGCCCGGCATGCCGGCGGACGCCTATATCATCCTCGAATGATATGATCACCATCAGGACGCAGAACCTGACCCGGAAGTTCGGGGACCTTGTCGCTGTGGACAACCTGAACCTGCAGGTTGAGGAGGGCGAGATCTTCGGCCTCGTCGGCCCCGACGGCGCGGGCAAGACCACGACGATGAGGCTTTTGACCGGTATCCTGGACCCGACGTCCGGCGAGGGCTGGGTGTATGATAAGCACATCGTCAAGGAAGCCGAGCCCCTCAAGGAAAACATCGCCTACATGTCGCAGCGCTTCGGCCTTTATGAAGAGCTGACGGTCCTGGAGAACATCAATTTTTACGCGGACGTCTACGGCATCGAAAAGGCCCACCGGCAGGAGACGATCGACAGGCTCTTGGGGTTTTCGGGCCTCCTGCCGTTCAAGCAGAGGTTTGCCGGTAAGCTCTCCGGCGGCATGAAACAGAAGCTGGGCCTGGCGTGCGCGCTGATCCACACCCCGAAAGTCCTCTTCCTCGACGAGCCCACCAATGGCGTCGATCCCGTCTCGCGCAGGGATTTCTGGAAGATCCTCTACGACCTCCTGAAGGAGAAGGTGACGATTTTTTGCTCCACGGCCTATCTTGACGAGGCCGAGCGCTGCAAGAGGGTGGGGATGATCCATAAAGGCCGGCTCCTGCATTGTGAAGAGCCGGAGAAGATCAAAAGACAATGGAACGCCAAGACGCTGGAGGAGGCGTTCATCGCCATCATCAAGGACGCCGAAAAACATGAACAGCGCGCCTGATATCATCGTCAGCGTCCGGGATTTAGAGAAGAAGTTCGGCAGCTTCACCGCCGTCAACAAGGTGAATTTCGAAGTCTGCCGCGGCGAGATCTTCGGGTTCCTGGGTCCCAACGGCGCCGGCAAATCCACGACCATCCGCATGCTCTGCGGCATTTACGCCCCGACGTCCGGCTCGGGCACTGTGGGCGGCTTCGACATCATCAACGAGCAGGGCAAGATCAAGGAAAACATCGGCTACATGTCCCAGAAATTCTCCCTCTACGACGACCTGACCGTCGAGGAGAACATCGATTTCTATTCCGGCATCTACAACATTCCTCACGACAAGCGTAAAGAGAGGAAGGAAGAGGTGATCCGGCTGGCGGGCCTGGAGGATTTCCGCACGCGGCCGACCAAGGTCATCTCCGGCGGCTGGAAACAACGCCTGGCTCTGGGCTGCGCGCTCATCCACCATCCCCGGATGCTTTTTTTGGACGAGCCGACGTCGGGCGTCGACCCGATCACGCGCGCCAACTTCTGGGCGATCATCAAGGACCTGGCCAACAACGGCGTCACGATCTTCGTGACGACGCACTACATGGATGAGGCTGAGAATTGCGACCGCATGGTCCTGATCTACCACGGTACGATCATCGCCATGGGCACGCCGGCCGAGATGAAGACCAAGTTCATGAAGAACGACGTCCTGGAGATCGTCGTCGGCGCCGCGCAGGACTGGATCGACGGGCTGGATGCGCTTGAGACGGTCAAGGAGGCGGCGCTTTTCGGCGCCAATATCCACGCGGTCGTCTATGACGCCGCCAAGGCGATCCCGGCCCTGAAGGCCTATCTGGCGTCCAAAGGCGCCGACGTCGGGGACATCCACAAGATCATGCCGTCTCTCGAAGACGTCTTTGTTTCGGCCATCGAGAATTACGACAAGGAGCATGCATCGTGAACTTGAAAAGGGTCAAGACCATCGCCTGGAAAGAGTTCGTCCAGATCAAGCGCGACCCGCGCTCGCTAGCCCTGGCGCTGGGGATCCCGATCTTTCTTCTGGTCATCTTCGGCTACGGCCTTTCTCTGGACATCGACCGCGTGCGCACCGTCGTCTGGAACCAGGACGCGTCCTCCAAGGTCACGCGCGACTTTCTCCTGAATTTCAAGGACTCCAAGTATTTCAAGATCGTCGCCTACACGGACAACTACAGGGACATCGAATACCGCATCGATTCCGGCGATGTGATGCTGGCGCTCGTCATCCCCAAGGATTTCTCGCATTTTCTGGAGGCCGGCAAGACCGCGCCTTTGCAGTTGATCGTCGACGGCAGCGACGCCAATACGGCGACCATCGCCATGAATTACGTGCGCTCGGTGGTCGCCCAGTACAACGTCAACCTGATGACGAGCGCCATGGAGAGCCGCGGGATTGCGCCGCAGCGGACGGTGGACGCCCGCACGCGGGTCTGGTACAACATGGGACTGACCAGCACATGGTTCATCGTGCCGGGCGTTATCGCCATGATCATCATGATCATCTCGGGTTTGGTCACGTCTTTGTGCATCGCGCGCGAGTGGGAGAGGGGCACCATGGAACAGCTGATCGCCACCCCCGTCAAGGCGCCGGAGCTGGTTTTCGGCAAGTTCATCCCTTATTTCTGCATCGGGTTCTTCGATCTGATCGTCGGAGTGCTCATGGCGCGGTTCTTGTTTGCCGTGCCGTTCAGGGGGAATTATCTGACGCTGGTGTTCTTGAGCGCCCTGTTTTTGACGGGCGCCTTGTCGCAGGGGATCTATATCTCGGTCGTCGCCAGGACACAGCTGATGGCGAGCCAATTGGCGAGCCTGACGACGCTCATCCCGACGATGTTGTTGTCGGGTTTCATCTATCCGATCTTCAACATGCCCAAGGCGATCCAGGCCGTGACGTATTTTGTGCCGGCCAAATACTACATCGTCATCCTGCGGGAGCTGTTCCTGAAGGCCGGAGGGCTTAGGGTCATGTGGGATGAGGCGACGTTCCTTTTCCTGTTCGCCTTTCTCATGCTTTTTTCGGCCATGAAGCGGTTCAAAAAGAAGGTCATCACGTAAAACGCTTATGTGGGAACGCGCCAAATCCATCTTCATCAAGGAATTCAAGCAGATCTTCCGGGATCCCCGGATGAAGACGATCATCTTTATTACGCCGCTCATCCAAATCATCCTCTTTGGTTATGCCGCCAATAAGGACATCAATTTCGTCCCGACGGCGATCTTCGACAGGGACAACACCAAGGAGAGCCGCGAGCTGTTGCGCGACTTTACGTATTCCAAATATTTCGTCCCCAAGTATTTCATCGATACCGAAGAGGCCGAGAACCTTGTCTTGGACAAGGGCCAGGCGAGTCTCGTCATCCGCATCGACCGCGGCTACGGCCGCGACCTCGAAGCGGGCAAGGACGCCCAGATCCAGCTGGCCTACGACGGCACGGACTCCAACACGGCGATGGTGGTGATGGGCTATGCCAACACGATCATGCAGGATTACCAGTACAACCTTCTCAAGCAGGAAGCCCTGGAGCGCGGCGGCATCAAATACGCCCCCGGCGTGGACCTGCGCGACCGGGCGTGGTTCAACGGCAACCTTATTTCGCGCAATTATTACTTGCCCGGCGTCATTGCGATTATCGTGACCATGATGTCTTTGCTTTTGTCGTCCATGGCCATCGTCAAGGAAAAGGAGATCGGCACGATGGAGCAGTTGATCGTCAGCCCCTTGCGGCCCATCGAGCTGATCTTGGGCAAGCTTTTGCCTTTCGGCATCATCGCCCTCGTGCAAGTTGTCCTGATCACCGCGCTCGGCGTCCTGTGGTTCCGCATCCCCTTGAGGGGGAATTCTTTGTTGCTGCTGCTTACCACCTGCATCTACTTGTTCACGACCCTGGGGATAGGGCTTTTCATCTCGACGATCTCCTCGACCCAGCAGGAGTCTATGATGTCGGTCTTTCTCTTCTATCTGCCGACGGTCCTGTTGTCCGGGTTCGCCTATCCCATTGCCAACATGCCCCAGGCCATCCAGATCTTTACCTACCTCAACCCCTTGAGGTATTTTATGATCATCATCCGCGGCATCTTTTTGAAGGGCGTCGGCATCACGGTCCTCTGGCAGCAGATGGTGCCGCTGTTGTTCATCGGGATGTGCGTCATCGTCTTGAGCACGCTCCAGTTCAAGAGGAAGATGGGGTAGGCTCCCGTCCATCCCGCCATGGCCTTTTTTTGGGGGCGCAAGGTGGTTCATGGATGGGAAAAATGGGACCAACTCCAAGAAAGGAAGGGGAGAGATGAAAGGGCTCAAGCTTAAGATTTTTCTTAAGATCTTGCTTCACGGCCTTCTGATCTGGATTTACACGTATTTGCTGGCGGATTTCGCCCTGAAGAACAATTATCCCAATTATGTTTTCGGCATCTTTGTATTAGGGGTTGGTCTCGGTTATTTCATCGCCAAGATCAGGTTTGAAAAAGAGTGACGGGACGTCAAGTGAATTTTCTTTACACCCCGTTTGAAATCTGGTAATATTTAGCCCTGTTTTGGGGCAAACTCCGTTAGAAAGAACCCCGTCCTTTCTAACGAAAAAGCCGCCGCGGGGCTTGTTTCGCACAACCGCCTTAAAACAATTCCACCCTTGGGTTGGCTTTTTAACGGGGTAAAATAAAGAGGGAGTTTTGGGCCGCCCTTCGCAGAGCGAAGGGCTTTGCTCAGGACGTAAACATTTTGGAATAACCTCGATGTGTCCAGAGGACGCAAATAGAGGTACAATCTTGGGCCGCTAGCTCAATCTCGAGCCATGTTTTTTGGCGAAGATCCGCCAACGTTTTAGTGGCGGAGGTAGAGTTGTGGTATATTGGGGGAGAGGGTCATAGATAAGTAGCAAAGCATTATTCGGGCCGCTAGCTCAATCGGTAGAGCATCTGACTCTTAATCAGGGGGTTGAAGGTTCGAGTCCTTCGCGGCTCATAAATTTTTGCGAAGCAAAAATTACCCCGAAGCCTGCGCAGAAAATTTTTGCCGACCCGTCATGGCGAAAATTTGCAAGCGCTTAGGCGAGGGGCCAGAGTCAAGCCACACGATTTCGTGTGGCTTTTTTGTCGGATTCGAATACTGGGGGGTGGGTGAGAAGAAGCCCCTTGCCAAAGTCGCTCGTAAATTTCACGCGCAAGCACCAGAGACGCACGTGAAATTCACTTCGCCGTCTGCGGGGTGATTTCGCCGGAGGCGAAATCAGAATCACTCGCTTCACGTGTTTGATTGAAGCTCGGCTTCGATCAGTTGCTTGAGAAGTTTATCCAGGTCGGTGAGGCGGCCGGTGTCGAGCGCAGGCCAAAGGCCAGGCGAGACTCGAGTCTTTCGCGGCCGGATCTGGATGGCTTCTGGCTGTCTTGATCAAGCAGGTCTACCCCTTTAGCCGCGATTATTGTATAATACTTGCACGTCATTCTTTTCGACCTTTTCGTCCGCGATTGAACATGAGATTTCGTGCCGTAGAGATGACAACGCCTCCTCAAAACGAACTCTTCCTCATCAATCCCTGCGCGTCGTATCGCCTGATCGACGCGATCCAGAATAGTTTTACCGGCAATCCTTTTCCGCACGCGCTGGTGACACTGGCCGCTTTGACCCCCGTCTCATACCGTGTCACCTTCATCAATAAAAAGATTTTCTGGAAGAAAAAAGATTTCAGCGCGGGCAAGCTTGTGGCGATCACGTGCTTGACGTCCGCGGCCCGTCATGCCTACCGGCTCGCCGACCGTTTTCGCCGCGCCGGTTCTAAGGTTGTTTTGGGCGGTCCTCATGTGAGCGCCTTGCCGCAGGAGGCCCTTCAGCACGCCGACAGTGTCGTGATCGGGGAGGCGGAGTCCGTCTGGAAGGACGTGCTGGCTGATTTTGAGGCGGGTAGGCTCAAGGCTCGATACCAGGGCGAGCCGCTGGAGGATTTTTTTTCGCCCGTGTATGATTATTATCGCCGCATGGAACCGGCGTTCCTGAGCCGGCTGGGCCTTCATATCGACCGCGGGTGCAAGTATCGCTGCGATTTCTGCGCCAGGATCTCGGAGTGGTGCCGTTCGATCAAAATGGAGCAGGTTTTACAGCTGGTCGAGAGGATCAAACAGGCGCCGCGCCCGTTTTATCTCAGAAAACCTTTTGTCGTTTTCCGTTGCGACAATATTTTTTCAAATCCCGCTTATACCAAGGAGCTTTTCCGGAAACTTGCGGCCTTCGGCGTCGACTGGGGGGCAAATTGTTCCATTGACATGTGTTTTGATGAAGAGGCCTTGCGTTTGGCCGAAGAGAGCGGCTGCCGGGTCCTTTTGATCGGCTTTGAGACCATCCATCCCCACAAGTATAAGAAGACGTCCCTGCGGCAGGTGCGCAGCAGCGAAGATTACCTGACGGCCCTCGGGAATCTCCGGAGGCACAGGATCGGCGCGGTCGGTTCTTTTATCGTGGGGGCCGATGAGGACGGGCCGGCGGATTACCTCAAATTGCTGTGGTTCCTGGCCCGGGCGCGCCTGTGGCGTTCCTATCTTACGCTTCTGACGCCGTTTCCCGGCTCCAGGCTTTTTGAGAGGCTCAACGCCGAAGGCCGCATCTTTTCCTTCAACTGGACGCGGTATAATTTTTTCAACTGTGTCTATAAGCCGAAAAATATGCCTGTTTTTTCTCTTTACCTCTGGTTTTACGGGGTGTGTCTCGTCAGCCTTTTGTTCTCGCCGCAATACATCACCATGTATCTGGTGGCCCTGTTTCTCTATCAACTCAGCTATCACTTCAGCTACAACTTCGTGTCCTGGCTTTCGCGTTAAGGGTTTGGGCCGGGCCCGCCTCTGGCAGTCTCGGCTTTGATCGGCATTGTTGCTTTTGTCGTTTGGCGGCATTTTCGCTGGATAAACAAGAACGAGCGGCAAGATGCATAAGAAAATATTTTCCATCGCCATACTGGTTTTTTTCTGCTTGTGTTTCGAATTTTCCCTCGATGCCGCGCAAGATGCCGGGTCTTCTCCTAATGACCCTTCGGCCGCGCCCGTGAAGATATACATCTCTTCCTACGCTACCAATAAAAAGAACGAGAGAGGCCTTTTTACGACGGATTTCATCGTGCCCCTGTATTATTCTTCGGGCAAGGATACGCTTTTTTTCTTTGATCCCAAATATACCGCAACTACGCCTGAGGCGAATGAAATCAACCAGGGTCTCGGCCTGCGCCACATCTTTAACGATTCTTTCATTTTGGGGGTAAACGTCTTTTTCGACCGCCGGCAGTCCCATGCCGGCAAATGGTATTCCCAGGCAGGCCTCGGCCTCGAATATCTTTCTTATCCTCTGGACATCCGCCTGAATTGGTATAAGCCGTTGACAGCGGCCAAGGTGGTGGACGACGGTTATGCGTTCGGCTCGACCAGCCTGCAGTATTGGGAAAACAAGGAAGAGCCCTTGCAGGGCCTTGATTTTGAATTGGGAGGCCCTGTCTTTGACAGGTGCACCAGGACGAGGGCCTATGTCGGCGGGTTCTTCTATCAGTCCAGGCTTGCCAAGGATGTCAATGGTTTCAGGTTCCGCACTGAGACGAGCCTCACTCCCTGGTTCAGCCTTGACACCATTGTCGATGCCAAGGCTGGCGGCAAGGTCGAGTTTATGGGCGGGGTGAGGTTCATCTTTCCGTTCGATTGGGGCAACATTTCTAAGGGCAAGCGGCGGATCGCGGCTCCGGCCACAGCCAACAGCTATGTGGAAGACCGCATCTTCGAGAGGGTGGTCAGGGATCTGGACATACAATCCGCCACTTCAAAAAAGCAGGAAGATGTCAGCGGCATGGAGACTATATTCGCGGACAACTCCAACACCTCAGGTACTGAGGACGGCACCCTCGCTTGTCCCTGGAACACGCTGGATGAGGCCTTGAACGATTCCCGCTATGTGGGCCAAGGCGGAACAGCCAAGGTCATTTATGTCGCCCAGGGCGACGGCACAGCCGCCGGTTATACAGGCAACTATGTGCTGGCCGACGACACGACGCTCTGGGGAAGTGGTTACGACGGAGGCTATAAGGGGATCAGCGCCCCCGGTTATCCTGTTATTGACGGAGGAGGCGCGGGGAACGTCGTGACCCTCGGCCACACCAATGTCCTGATGGGCGTCAGGATACAGAACGGTTATTATGGCGTCTATGCGGAGTCGGTGTCGGTGACCATAAAAAACAATGTTTTTACGGACAACGTTTCCAACGGCATCGATATCAAAACCTATACGGGTTCCCCTGCGTGCGAGATCTCGTCGAATACGGCGACCGGCAATGGTTATGGGATTTATCTGCGTTCCTACAATTCCAGCGCTCCGTCTTATACGGTATCGGCAAATACGGTGACGGACAACACGAATAACGGCATCGTTCTGCAATCTTTTGATTCCAGCGCCATCACGTCCTCGGTCTCGGGCAATACCATGTCGGATAACGGCAGCGGCGCCGCTAACCATAACGGCCTGAGCCTTCTTGCCAAGGACGGCACGACCCTCAATATCTCGGTTTACCGCAACATCATCAGCAGCAACGATCCCGTCGGCGTCCGCATCGGTTCGACGGTGGCGAACTATAACGGAACGTATAACGTCGATTTTGGCGGAGGCTCTCTCGGCTCCGAAGGGCTCAACTCCATCTACAGCAATGTCCTTTATGATTATAATAACCTTCAGGCCTCGACGATCTCCGCGCAATCCAACTGGTGGGGGACAGCAGACCCTCAGGCGTCTCAATTCAACGGCGCCGTGGACTACTCCCACTGGCTCGTCTCAGACCCGAATTAGCCGAATTTTCCTTGATTGATCGAAGCCGAGCTTCAATCAAAATTCGTATGGAAAGCCCCTGATTGAAGCTCGGCTTCGATCAGTTTGTTGCGTCGTCCTTATGTTTTCACGTATTTTATGCATTTGCTTATTCGCCAACCCGTTTATCCCGTTAGAGAACTTCGTTCTCTAACGGGATTTATCCGCTAAGTGTTTTTCTATTAGCCATTCGTGATACGTCCTATGCTATAATACCCCTATGTCTGCCCTCCAACTTGAAATCTTACTGCCTGTCTATAACGAATCCGACATATTGGAAGAGAATGTGGGGAGGGTGGTGAGATATCTTGACGCCGAGAAGAAGTGGGATTATAGGCTGATGATCGTTGATAATGGTTCGACGGACAGGACGCCGGAGGTTTCAAAAGCGGTTTGCGGAAAGTTCGCGGGACGGGTGGGGATGCTGCGGCTGGATGCGAAAGGCCGGGGCAGGGCCTTGAGATACGGCCTCCTGCAGTCAAAAGCGCAGATCGTCGGATACATGGACATAGATTTGTCGGGCGACCTGCGGGCTTTTGATGAGCTCTATGCCGCTATCGCGGAGGGCTGCGATATCGCCGTCGGTACGCGCCTGGCTCGAGGGTCTTGCGTGACGCGTTCGCCTTTCAGGAAAGCCCTGTCATGCGGTTATAATGTGCTGGTCAAAAAAATATTGAAGATCGACGTTAGCGACGCGCAGTGCGGTTTTAAGCTTGTGCGCCGCGGCCCGGTGCTTGGCATTTTGCCTTTTGTCAAAAGCGATCACTGGTGTTTTGATACGGAATTGTTGTTTTTTGCCTTGAAAAAGGGGCTCAAGGTCAAAGAGGTTCCTTTGTCGTGGCAGGAGAGGGACAAGGGAAGAAGCACGGTCAGGATCGTCCCTTATGTGTTTGAAGGGCTTGGGACGGTGATAAGATTGGCGATGTCCGCCAACTCTTTCCGTTGAAAGATTCGCGTAGTTGAAGTAAGATAAGATGCTATGGATACGGTCCCCAAAAAAGATGGAAGCGAACGCCGCAGGGCCAGGCGCGTTTATGCGAGTTTTGTTGAATATTGCCGCACGGAAGGCGCCCCTGAACAGAAGTACCAGGCCTTCGCGGAGAATGTCAGCGCGACGGGGATCTGCATCTTTGTGAATGAAGAGATCAAGCCGAACATCATCCTGTCGATAACGGTTTTTCTCCTGGACGGCAGCAATCCTATTGAAGTCAAGGGGAGGGTCGTGTGGGTGCGGCCTTCGGTCTTTGTGATGGCCAAGGACAGGAAGCATTATGATGTCGGTGTCGATTTTGTCGAGATATCCGACGAAGACCGCGAAAGACTCCTCTACTATACCTCGAAATATTCCCACGAAATACCGCCGTCGTAAAAACTGGCCGGAACATTTTTTGCGGCATGCTTTTTGCCGCATGGCCGCTTTCGGAGGTCTGAGAAGATGAACGAATCCCACGAG
Source organism: Candidatus Velamenicoccus archaeovorus (assembly GCF_004102945.1). Classification (GTDB taxonomy): domain Bacteria; phylum Omnitrophota; class Gorgyraeia; order Velamenicoccales; family Velamenicoccaceae; genus Velamenicoccus; species Velamenicoccus archaeovorus. The sequence goes on from NZ_CP019384.1 coordinate 267,739, forward strand.
AGCATTTTTAACAGGCTGAAAGGTTCGCATTTCCGCAGCCACTTCCGTCTTAAGGACGCCGACGTCACCTATATCGAAGAGAAAGGGATCGAGACGATCCGCAGGCACGCCTGTGAGTTTATCGCGGCGCGCATCGCGCCGCGCAGCCCCGCCGATGACGGCCGCCAGACGCCTTTTTCCGGGCACCCTGTGTTCGTCGCCCAGCATGCCACGGGGACCTGCTGCCGTTCCTGCCTTGAGAAGTGGCACAAGATACGGCAGGGGATCATGCTGAATGAAGAGCACCAGGATTTTATCGTCAAGCTCATCATGGCGTGGATCGAAAAAGAAAGGACAGCGGGCGCCTTGCGGGTGAAAGAAGAGAAATGAAATCCAAGGTTTATCTGGCCCCCATAGCGGAGGACGCGCGCCATGCCAGGCAGGCGGCGCTTGTGAAGGTGCTCGATGCCCTGCGGCCGGCGATGCAATATGACGAGGGTGCGTTTGTTCCCATCAAGCTGACTATCGGCGACAGCGCCTGTGTGCACCACATGCCGCCTGAGCTCGTCCGGCTCGTCGTGGAGGTCATCCGCGCGCAAGGCGCCAGGCCGTTCCTGTTCGACACGAGCGTCATCTATCACGGCTCGCGCCAGAATGCCGTGGACCACATGGGTCTCGCGTATAAAAAGGGGTTCCATCAAGCGGCTGTGGGCGCGCCTTTTATCGTGGCCGACGGGCTCCTGGGCCACGACGGCCGGGAGTATGAGATCAATGCCGCGCACATCAAGAAGATCCGCGTGCCGTCGTTCGTGGGGATCCTGGAAAACCTTGTCGTCCTGTCGCATGCCACAGGCCATGTCTTCAGCGGCTATGCGGGCGCGATCAAGAATGTGGCCATGGGCATGAGCTGTCGGCCCACAAAACAGGTCCAACACTCGTCCCTGAAGCCGTCCATTGCCGAAGAGAAGTGCACGGCGTGCGGCGCCTGTATCCGCTCATGCCCCGTCAACGCGATCGTCTTTGGGCCAAAGCGGCACCGAAGCCCGGGGCTTGGGCATCCGCCTTTTGCCGCCCTGGCCGGAAGCCGAGACGGCAAAAGGACGGAAAGGGCCATCATTGACACCAAGAAATGCATCGGCTGCGGGGAGTGTCTGTGCGCCTGCAGGTTTGAGGCGGTGCTGGTGAACTGGGATGAAGAAATGGACGTCTTCTGCAGCCGCATGGTCGAGGCTGCTGCCGGGATCCTGTCGCGTTTTAAGAAGAAAGTTTTCATCACGTTTGCTTTTGGGATCACTCAGGACTGCGATTGCATCTCGACGAAAGACGATAAGCTCATCAGCCCCGACATCGGCATTTTGGCGTCGCAAGACCCCCTCGCTTTAGATCAGGCGACGACCGACTTGATGAAGGACGCGTTTGGTTTCTTGAAACAACATCAGGCGTATCGCGGGATGTTCCGGTATGCCCAAAAGACAGGATTGGGAAGCCTGGAATATGAGCTTGAGAAAATATAAGATAAGTAAACCCCGTTAGAAAACTCGTTCTCTAACGGGGCCTATCCGCTAACTTGTATATGATCATAATCAAGCTCGGCGATATTACCCAAGAAGACGTGGAGGTGATCGTTAATGCCGCCAATACCGGCCTGCGCGGTGGCGGGGGCGTGGACGGCGCGATCCACAGGGCCGCAGGCCCGACGGTGATGGAGGAGTGTCGTAAGATCGGCGGTTGCCCCACGGGCGAAGCGGTCATCACGAATGCCGGAAACCTCAAGGCCAAAAAGATCATCCATACGGCGGGGCCGGTGTGGCATGGAGGCAGGGAGAATGAGGCCGGGCTCCTGCGCAATTGTTACCGCAACTGTTTTCTCCTTGCCAAGAAAAACCTTTTGGAAACAATCGCGTTCCCCGCTATCAGTACGGGCGTTTACGGATATCCCATCGAAGGGGCGGCGCGGATCGCTTTGTCTGTCGGCAGGGAATTCGAGAGGGATTTTGGGGAAATCCGCTACGTGTGTTTTTCGCAGAGAGATTACGACATTTATCAGAGGATTTGGAGAGAGATAGCGCATGCCTGATTGCGCGTTAACCGAGGAATTCCGCTATTTCTTCCGCCGCCCGCTGGCAGGCGCCGGGGATGCCGAGGGTGTTCTTGAGGGCGTAGAGCTCCGCGTGGATCTTTTCCATTTTCTGCTTGTCGCCGAGAATGGCCAGGACGGTTGAGGCGATCTTTCTGGGTGTTGCGTCAAACTGCACCAGTTCAGGCACGATCTTTTCTCCCGCCACCACATTCACCAAGCCTATATAGGGGATCTTGATGAGGAGCCTGGCCAAAAACCAGGTCAATAGCGACGTCTTGTAGACGATGACCATCGGTTTATTGAGGATGGCCGTCTCGAGGGTCGCCGTTCCCGATGCGACAATGGCAAAGTCCGAGGCCTCCAGGCCGTTGTAGGTTTCGTTCTCCATGACCTTATACGGGAAGTCTATATTGGCCGCATCGATCAGGTCTTTGACGATCTGACGTGGGATTGTCGGAGCGCGGCAGATGAGGAATTGCGCCTGCGGTTCTTTGCGGAAGATGATCTGCGCGCTTTTAAGCATGACAGGGAGGAGTTGTGTGACCTCTTTCATGCGCGAGCCCGGCAGGAGGGCGATGGTCCGGCCGGTCCGGCGCAGGCCGAATTCGTCCAGAAGCTCTTGCGCCGATTTCGTCGGTTTGATCGCGTCGAGGAGAGGGTGGCCCACGAACCTGACCTTGAAACCTCCCTCGACATGGCCGCCGTAAAGGATCTCTTCGAACTTGAAGAGCACCAGCATCAGGTCGATGTGGCTGCGGATGAAGTCCACACGTTTTTTGCCCCACGCCCAGACCTGCGGGCTGATGAAGTAGATGATCTTGATGCCCCGTTTCTTGAGCTCCGCCGCGAGCTTCAGGTTGAAGCCCGGATAGTCGACCAGGATCGCCGCGTCAGGCCTGACGGCATCTGTTTTTTTAAGAACGTCATAGAATATCCTGCGGAATTTCCAGTAGTTCTTGAGGATCTCGAAGAACCCCACGACCGCCAGTTTCGTCAGGTCCGTCATGATCTCGGCGCCGGCATTCTTGAGCTTTTCGCCGCCCAGGCCGAAGGCGTAGAGGTCGGGATACTGTTTTTTGAGCTCTAAAAGGAGGTTCGAGGCGTGAAGGTCTCCGGATGCTTCCCCGGCGATGATCAGGATTTTTTTAGGCATGGTTTCTGTCGCGAGTGTTCTAGACGATCTTTGCCGCCCTGTGACGGATGATGCGCGTGATCTTGGTGGCAAGTCTCAGGGCCTCGTAGGCTTCGATGCCGGAGACGACCGGCTGGCGGTGGTTGCGCACGCAGACGGTGAAAGATTCGATCTCTTTTTTGATCGGTTCCTCTTTCTCGATGGGGATGGCGGTCTTGGTGATGGAGTGGTTCTCTTTTTTGTAGACAAAGGCCTCCTGGACCTGGTAGTCGAGCGAGATGTAGGTGTCCTTGAGGAAGATGCGGATCTTGCGCATGACCTCGTCGGAGATGCGCGAGGCCGTCAGGTTGACGATGCAGCCGTTTCTGAAATGCAGGCGGACGTTGGCGATGTCCTCGAAAGGCGTCAGCACGTTGACGCCGACGGCGTCGATGTGTGTGATCTTCGACTGGATGAGCCCCAGGATGATGTCGATGTCGTGGATCATGAGGTCGAAGACCACGCCGATGTCCAGCGACCTGTTCGGGAAGGGACTGAGGCGGTGACATTCGATAAAGCGCGGCTGGTGCACGATCTTCTGCGCCGCGATGAACGCGGAATTAAAGCGTTCCACATGGCCGACTTGAAGGATGACGCGGAACCTGCGGGCGAGGCGAATGAGCTTGCGCGCCTGGCGCAGGTCGTTCGTGATGGGTTTTTCGATCAGGACGTGCTTCTTGTGCGCGATCGCGAACTTCGCGACCTCAAAATGGGTGCTGGTGGGAGTGGCGATGCTGACAATGTCGGCCTGGGGGATGAGTGTCTTGTAATCCGTGAAGGCCTGCGTGTGGTGTGTCTGTGCGAGTTGTTCGGCCCGGACGGCATCGATGTCGCAGACGCCGACGAGCCTGATGTAGGGGATCTCTGTGTACACACGCGTGTGGATGGACCCCAGCCGGCCGCAACCGATGACAGCTACCTTGAGTTCGTGAGGCATTAAATGAGCAGACGATTTATGCCTGCCTGCCCTGTGGGCATGGCCCGCCAAGGCAGGGAGTTGTCGCCTCACCGCTTTAAGCGGAGAGATCGCTACGACATAAGTCGCAGGCTTTAGCCGTCTGCGAATTAACCCGCCACTAATGCTTCGGCGGGTGATGTTCGGCCATTAAGTTAGGTCGCTGGGTGGTATTTTGATTGCTCCCTAACTTAAGGCCTCACATCATAACAAATATCTTGTGGGATGTCAATAAGTGTGATAATATAAAAAACCCTTACCGGGTATATGATTAGGGAAAATCTTTCAGGGGAGACAGTCCCAAGAGAAAACAGGAAGCCCAATAATCGTAATAACTTATATTTAAAGGAGTTTTGTGCCTAAGCAAAAGAAGCGTTTATTTCAGGATTATTACGATTTGTTCGCTTTTACCCGTCCGCAACTCGGTCTGTTGGGCTGGGCTGTCCTCTGCATGATGATCTCGACCATTTTTGACGGCGTCTCGATGAGCATGATCGTGCCGTTTTCCGACAAGATCCTTTCCAACGGCAAGATCATTGTTCCCGGCAAGCTGCCCGCCTTTGCCGAACAGTTTATCGCCAAGCTCAACAGTATGTCGCAACTCAGCCTTCTTTACTACATGGCGGGATTCCTGGTCGTCATGTTCCTTCTCAAGGGCCTTTTTACCTATCTCCAGGGGATGCTCATGTCGGATGTCGGCCAGCGCGTCATGCGCGACATGCGGATCATACTTTATAAGAAGTATCAGGCCCTTGATCTCGAGTATTTCACCCGCAAGCGTTCGGGCGAGCTGATCTCGCGCATCACCAACGACGTCGGGAACGTCGAGAACGCCGTTTCGTACGGGTTCACGGACCTGGTGTATCAGACGCTGCAGATCGTCCTTTTTTCGGCGATCGTCCTGTTGATTTATTGGCGGCTGGCGATCGTGGCCATCCTGATGGTCCCGTTCATTTCCATCCCGATCGTCCTGGTGGGCAAAAAACTTCGCAAGATCAGCACGTCTACCCAGGAGAAGGTCGCGGATATCAATTCCTTGCTTATTGAGACGATCTCCGGCGTCAGGATCGTCAGGGCTTTCGGCGCGGAAAATCACGAAGTCGATAAATACAGCCGCCAAAACCAGGATTTTTATAAGCTCAACATGAAATCCATCAGGCGCACCCTGGCCCTGGGGCCGGCCACGGAGTTTATCGGCGTCCTGGGGGGTGTGGCCATTCTATTGTATATCGGCCGTCAGGTCATAGACGGTGTTTTGTCTTTCGGCGTCTTCGGCCTCTTTCTGGGGTCGGTCATGATGATGATCCGGCCGTTCAAGAAACTGAGTGCGGTCAATGCCATCATGCAAAAGGCCTTTGCCGCCTCGACAAGGATCTATGATGTCTTGAAGATCGAACCAAAGATCAAGTCCGAGCCCGATGCCTGGGAAATCAAGGAGATCCGCGATCAGGTGGAGCTGCGGGGTGTCTGGTTCCGTTATGAAGAGGCCGAAGTGCTCAAGGACATCAGCGTCAGATGCCGCAAGGGCGAAGTGGTGGCTTTGGTGGGCGCCAGCGGCGCCGGAAAGAGCACACTGGTGGACCTGATCCCGCGTTTCTACGATCCACAGAAGGGCGGCGTCTATATCGACGGCAGGGACATCCGTACGCTCAACGTTAACTCCTTGAGAGGGTTGATCGGTATGGTGACGCAGGAGACCATCCTGTTCAATGATTCCGTGAAAGATAACATCTCTTACGGCAAGCCGGGGGCGGGTTACGACGAAATTGTCGATGCGGCCAAAAAGGCGTTTGCGCACGAGTTTATCCTGAATCTGCCGCAGGGCTACGACACCTATATCGGCGACAGGGGCGTTAAGCTTTCCGGAGGCGAGCGCCAGCGCCTGGCCATTGCCCGCGCCATCCTGAAAAATCCGCCCATCCTGATCCTGGATGAAGCGACCTCCCAGCTGGATTCCCAGGCCGAGCGGCTTGTCCAGGGAGCGCTGGATACGCTGATGGCCGGCCGGACTGTTTTTGTGATCGCCCACAGGCTCTCTACGGTCAAGAATGCGACAAAAATCGTTGTTTTGCAGGAAGGCCGGATCGTGGAAGAGGGGCGCCACGAGGAACTCCTGGAAAGAGGGGGCGTCTATAAGCGTCTCTATGACTTACAATTCCAAGCGTAACAGCCGCCGCCAGGGGGATCCGCAGGAAATATCCATTGTCTGAAGATTTCATCGAAGCAGATCGGTGTCGTTCCGACCCGAAACGAGTGCCTCGTTGCTGTCGAAGCCGCAAGGCCGCCGTCGTTAAAAAATTATTTGAATTCAAAAGCTCTTGTGTTATATTATGTGGGTTTAAGTTAAGCATAAATCAAGGATTGGGAAGGTATCGGAAAGACGCATATAAGGTAAGGAAAGGAGAAACAGACATTGACTACCACAGAACTCATCAAACAATTGCTTGAAGCGGGGGTCCATTTCGGCCACCAGACCAGGCGCTGGAACCCGAAGATGAAGAATTATATCTTCGGTGAAAAGAGCGGCATCTACATCATCGATCTCCAGAAGACGGAGGTGTTTCTCAATGAGGCTCGGGAATTCATTTCCGAGATGGTGGCCCAGGGCAAGCCGGTCCTTTTTGTCGGAACCAAGAAGCAGGCCCAAGAGGTCATTGAGGAAGAGGCGAAGCGGTGCGGGGCGTTTTACGTGAATCACCGCTGGCTGGGGGGGCTCCTGACGAACTTTCAGACCATCAAGAAGAGCATCCGCCGTTACAAAGAGATCGAACAGATGGAAAAAGACGGCATCTTCGAGAGTTTGACGAAAAAGGAGATCGCCGCGCTCACAAAAGAACGCGAGAAGCTCGTCAAGAATCTGTCGGGCGTCATCGAAATGGACAGGCTTCCCGGCGCCATCTTTGTCGTCGATTCAAAAAAGGAAGAGACGGCGGTGCTGGAGGCCAAGAGGCTGGGCATCCCGATCGTGGCCCTGATCGATACGAACTGCGATCCCGATCTGATCACGCATCCGATCCCCGGCAATGACGACGCGATCAAATCGATCCGTCTGGTGAGCAAATTCATGGCCGACAGCGTCCTGGATGGCCGCAAGCGTTTTGACGAAGTCAAGGCGGCCATGAAACTGAAGGAAGCGGAGACGGAAGAGGCGGGAGAGGCAGAGACGACCGCATCCAGCGTGATCGAGGCCGAAGAAGAGGTGATCAAGAAGCTGGCTATCGACCAGGAAGGGGCGGGGAAAGAAAAGGCCCCTAAGGCGAAAAAGGGGAGAGAGAAAGATTAATGAGGCCGCAACTTATGCCTGCCTTGCGGGCGTAGCCCGCGAAGGCAGGGAACGAGCGAAGCGAATGGCATAAGTTGCATGGCCGAATTAACCCAGCACCAATTTTACTGAAGGCCTGGAGGCCGGCAAGCCGGTCGGTGTTGGGATAAATCGTTTTTTGTTAAGTAATGCTCAGCGGTAAAATTAGTGCTGGGTTTAATTCGCGGACGCACCGATATTTTGTCGCTGTTACAATTTACGCTCGCTTGTGTTATTCGCTTCGCGTAAATTGTCCGCTCATTAAAGGAGTCGTGCAATGGCTGTTTCGATAGAGATCATCAAAGAGTTGAGGGAGTTGACGTCGGCGTCGGTTTCGGACTGCAAGAAAGCCCTGGATGACGCCAAGGGCGACATCAAGAAGGCCTCGGAATTGCTTAAGCAGCGGGGGCTGGAGATCGCCGCCAAAAAGGCGTCGCGCGCGGCCAACCAGGGCCGTATCGAGGCCTATGTGCATACAGGCAACAAGATCGGTGTCATGGTCGAGATCAACTGCGAGACGGATTTCGTCGCCCGCAACGAGGAGTTCGCCCGTTTTGCCAAGGATATCGCCATGCAGGTGGCGGCGACGGACCCGCAGTGCCTGAAGCGCGAGGATGTCCCGGCGGATGAGATCAAGGATTTGAACGACGCGCAGAAGGAAGATTTCTTCAAAGTCCGCTGTCTGATGGACCAACCCTTCATCAAGGACCCGAAACAATCGGTCAAGGATTATCTGACGGCGACGGTGGCCAAGATCGGCGAGAACATCGTGATCCGCCGGTATTGCCGCTTTAAACTGGGCGAAGATGAGAAATAAACCCGTTTACAAGCGCGTGGTCCTCAAATTGAGCGGCGAGGCCCTGCAGGGCCGCCAGGCCCACGGCATCGACGCTTCCATCCTGGATTCCCTGGCGGAGCAGATCGCCGAGATCCGGCGCATGGGCGTGGAAGTCGCCGTGGTTTTGGGCGGAGGCAACATTTTCCGCGGGCAGTCCGGCACGACGCGCTACAAGATCGAGCGGGCGGTCGGCGATTACATGGGGATGCTGGCGACCGTCATCAACGGCCTGGCATTTCAGGATGCCCTGGAGAAAAAGGACGTGGCCACGCGCGTCATGACCGCGATCGAGATGCACCAGATCGCCGAGCCGTATATCCGCCGCCGGGCCATCCGGCATCTGGAACAGGGACGCGTCATCATCTTTGTCGCCGGGACGGGGAACCCTTATTTTACGACCGATACGGCCGCCGCACTGCGGGCCATGGAGATCAATGCCGACGCGATCCTGAAGGCGACGAAAGTCGACGGCGTCTATTCGGACGATCCCATGAAAAACAAGAAGGCCAAAAAATTCGCGTCCTTGAAATATATGGACGTCTTGAACAAAAAATTGAAGGTGATGGATGCAACGGCCGTCAGCCTTTGCATGGATAACTATCTGCCCATCGTCGTTTTCGACCAGACGAAGTCTGGCAATATCAAGAAGATCATCTTGGGTGAGAAGATAGGGACAGTTGTTAATTAATAAACCCTAAGCAAACCCAAGACTCAAAATATCATACTGTTTATCTTTTTTGACTTTTGAGTTTATCTTTTTGTTTAGGATTTAGAGCTTAGGGTTTGGGGTTTACGCAGGGGGGTGTCTATGGGGACGCGCGACATCGTCAAGGATGCAGAGAGCAAGATGAAGAAGGCCATTGAGGCGGCACGGCGCAATTTCGCGGAGATCCGCACGGGCCGGGCCTCTCCGCACTTGGTCGAAGGCCTGCACGTGGATTATTACGGGACCCCGACGGTCCTGAAGTCTTTGGCGTCCATCACGGTGCCGGATGCGCGCCTGATCGTGATCCAGCCGTGGGACGCAACGGTCATCCCCGAGATCGAAAAAGCCATTTCGAAATCGAACCTTGGGATCACGCCTTTCAACGACGGCAAGCTGGTCCGTCTGCAGATCCCGCAGTTGACGCAGGAACGCCGCGAAGAGTTGAAAAAGGTGGTCAAGACGATGGCCGAAGAAGGGCGCATTTCCCTGCGGACGATCCGCCGGGACGCCAATGATGCCGTCAAGAAACTGGAGACCGACAAGGTCATACCGGAAGATGAGCGTTTCCGTTCCCAGGATGAAATTCAGAAGATCACGGATAAATGCATGGCCGATCTCGAGAATATCCTGAAAGATAAAGAGAAAGAATTAACGGAAGTATAGATTGAGGCCGCCCCTCGCGACCAGGGTTTTTGACGGTCACTCGGGACTGGTCCCTGACGAACAACGTGAGTTTTACGGGCCGCCCTTCGCAGAGCGAAGGGCTTTGCTCAGGACGTAAACATTTTGGAATAACCTCGATGTGTCCAGAGGACACAAACAGAGGTACAACCTTGGGCCGCTAGCTTCCGCCACGAGACGTGGCGGACCCGCCAAGAACTTTGGCGGGCAATCTTTGAGGTGCCTAGCGGCTGGATCGAAAATTTCGGGCCGCTAGCTCATTTGGTAGAGCACCGCCCTTTTAAGGCGGGTGTGCCGCGTTCGAGCCGCGGGCGGCTCACCATTTGATTTTTGACAATTGCTTCGATTTTTGCGGCGAGAACGCAAAGGGGTGCGGGGGAAAAGTTCCCCCGCGCTTTCGGGGCAACAGAAGCGAAGCCGCGCAAGCGGATGAGCCCGCCATAGGGGCAGGGCCCCTTTGGGGAGCGACCGAGCTGCCTGCTCATTAATGTGCGATAAGCAGGCACGCGAGGAGCGACGCGTTCCAGCCGCGGCCGGCTCACCAAATTTTCTTTGAAAAATTTGACAAGCCGGCTTTGATGCCGTGGACGTGACGCCTTCCGACACAACGTCGGCGGGCGGCCTCAGCTAATGCGCCGGCGGCCGTGCGCCCATGTTCCAGTAGAGTACATCCGTCAGGGAAATGGTGGTGGCGGATTATTCGTTCCTTGCGGGTCCTTCCGCAAGGGCGGCAGGCAGTATTGCCCCGTAAAAATTTTGCCGTGGTGGCGGAATTGGCATACGCGTTAGGCTTAGGACCTAATGTCCGCAAGGACTTGAGAGTTCGAGTCTCTCCCGCGGCATGAGATGGCGAGATGTTCAGGGAATTCAAGCGCGCATGCCGGCAAAATTTGTTCAGGGGCAGGCCGAGACGGAAAATCCCGATGGCTTGCATTTTTGACAATGATTTTTATGCGGGAGTGGCTCAGTTGGTAGAGCGCAACCTTGCCAAGGTTGATGTCGCGGGTTCAAATCCCGTCTCCCGCTCCATTTGAGAGTTACGTTTTATTCTTTCAAGTTCCGGTTTGTTACTGAGGTAAACCGGGATTTGAAGGCAACCCGAGCGGCACTGCTTCGAGCGAGGGTGCCCGGTTCCGGAGGAGCCGAGCGAAGGCGAGGCGGAGGAGGAAAAATCCCGTCTCCCGCTCCATTTGAGAGTTACGTTTTATAAGTGCACACGGGATTTTCCCGCCTATGATTTTTTTCGAGGGCGGGATCCTACCCTTGTCTTTAACGAACAGGGCGGAAGAGGAAAAATCCCGTCTCTTGGCCAATTTTTGCGGCAGAGAAAAAAATTGGCCAATACCGAGAAGGCCGTTGTGAGCCGAGTGCGCAAGTCTCCTCGAAGAGGATAAGGCGAGCAGGCCGGAACGGTGCCGCTCCAATTTGTGAATCGCCGTGCTGCTTGTGTGCGCGGTTTCGAAGAAATGGGTTCATCTAACCGCGGCTTTTTCATCCGGGCAAGATAAGGCCGCAAAAACCTAAGCCCCTCTGTTGGTTTGCTGCAGAGGATCTCATTCCAGGCGTGACACCAGCCTTTCGCGATACGAAAATACAAATCAAGTTTTTACGATAACAAGGAGGGTAGGACCTGATGAAAATCATGGATTTTCTTTCAGAGGAGGCGATAACGACCGACCTCAAAAGCGTCAACAAGACCGAGGCGATCAAAGAGCTGGTGGAGCTTTTGATTGTCAGCGGCGATGTTGATAAGAAAGACAAGAACAAGGTGGTGGAACTGCTTTTGGCGCGTGAAGCTTTGGGTTCGACGGCCATCGGGCATAACGTCGGTATCCCGCACGCCAAGGCGGACTGCATCAAAAGCCTCGTCGGCGCGTTTGGCTTGTCGCGCAAGGGCGTGGATTTTGATTCGCTGGACGGCGAGCCTGTCTACATTTTCTTTTTGCTCCTGGCGCCCCAGGACTCCGCTGGCCCGCACCTCAAGGCGCTGGCAAGGATCTCGAGGCTGATCAAGGACAAGTATTTCCGCGATACTCTCAAGGCCGCCAAAGACAAAAAAGACGTCATCAGGATCATCGAGACGGAAGATGATAAAAAATTATAAGTTCAGGGCGTTCTTCAAATGGTTGTATCCCGGCATGCGTGTCAAGAGGTGGGCCTTCCTGTCTCTTTTAGGTCTTATCCTCATGATGGTGGGTGTGGGCGGGATCATGACTTATCGCGGCGGCCTGACCGCGCCGATCGCGTTCGTGTATTATGCCAACGTCCTGTTGGGCATTATGCTTTTGATTTCGGGGTTCAAGAACATGATGATTTCCGTCGTCTCCTTGATCCTTCCCCATAAGGACGGCCACCTGATCGATATCCTTTATCAGAAGAGATTCCTGGAGCATGGTCCCAGGATCGTGGCGATCGGAGGCGGGACGGGTTTGTCCGTTCTTCTGCACGGCATCAAGGAATACACGTCTAACATTACGGCGGTCGTGACCGTGGCCGACGACGGAGGTTCTTCGGGCCGTCTGCGTCAGCAGTTCGATATCGTGGCGCCGGGCGACATCCGCAACTGCCTGGTGGCCCTGGCCAATGAAGAGACCATGATGAATCAGCTCTTCCAGTATCGTTTTGAAAAGGATACGGATTTCAGCGGGCATAGTTTCGGCAACCTTTTCATTACGGCGATGACGCAAGTGACGGGGGATTTTGAGAAGGCATTGAAGGAATCCAGCAAGGTTCTGTCGATCCGCGGACGGGTGCTGCCGTCTACCCTGGAAAAGGTGGTTCTGGCGGCGGAACATGCCGACGGCCGCCTGACAGAAGGAGAAGCCCAGATCCCGAAGGCAGGATCTCCCATAAAAAAGATTTTTATCCGGCCGAACAGCGCTTCGGCCGCACCAGATGCCGTCCGGGCAATCCTTGAGGCGGAGCTGATCATCCTCGGCCCGGGGAGCCTTTACACGAGCATTATCCCAAATCTCCTGATCAGGGAGATTCGGGAGGCCGTGGTCGCCTCGCAGGTCTCCAAGATCTATGTCTGCAATATCATGACGCAGCCCGGAGAGACGAACGGCTTTAAGGCTTCCGATCACATCGGGGAACTGGTGAAACATACGCACCCGAAGATTTTGGACGCCTGCATCGTGAACACCGGCAGCGTGCCCGTCTGCCTTCTCGATAAGTATGGTCGGGAATCTTCTGTTCCCGTTGAGGCCGATACCCAGGCGATCAAGGACATGGGATACGGCGTCATCGAGGAGGACCTGGTCAGCGCAAGCGATCATGTCAGGCACGACGCCGGCAAGCTGGCCAGGATTGTGGCGGATTTGTTGAATTTACAACGCGCGGGGAATTCCTGATCCTTTTGCCAGAGTTCCCTGTCCGCCCGGGGCGGCCAGGGGCGAACAAAAGAGATCCACGGGTCATGCCTGTTGGGCTCCAGAAGTTTTTCATGATCAAGAGAGTGGAAAGAAAAGTCAAGGTCAATAACAAACAGGGATTGCATGCCAGACCTGCGGCGCTTTTTGTCCAGATCGCCAATAAATATGATTCGGCGATCAAGGTGGTCAAGGACAATGAGGTCGTTAACGGCAAATCCATTATGGGCATCCTGATGCTGGCGGCAGAAAAAGACTGCGAGATCACGATCGTCGCCGAAGGCGCCGACGCGGAGCAGGCCGTCAATGAACTGGAAGTTCTGTTGAGATCCGATGAATGAGAATATTTTAAAAGGCATACCGGCAGCGCCGGGGATCGTGGTGGGCAAGGCCTTCGTTTTCGGCAAGGAAGACCTGGATGTCGCCCCCATCGACATTACGGAAGACCAGGTCCCTCTGGAGATTTCCCGTTTTGAAGACGCGTTGATCCAGACGCGCCAGGAGATCATCGCGCTACAGAAGAAGATCGCCGCCGATATGGGCAGCGAACACGGCGAGGTGTTCGATGCGCATCTTTTGGTCCTGGAAGACCGCATGCTGATCGAGGAGGTCATCTCCCGCGTCAAAAAAGAAAAGCTTAATATCGATTATATCTTTTCGCAGGTGTTGAAGCGTTATGCCCACGTTTTTTCCAAGATCGAGGACGAATACCTCAAGGAGCGCATCAGCGATATCAATGATGTCGGCCGCAGGATCCTGCGCAACCTTCTGGGCCGGATGAGAAAAGGCCTGGCAGAGCTTGAGGACGAGGTGGTGGTGGTGGCCCACGATCTTTCTCCGTCGGATACCGCCTCGATGCACAAGAACCGCGTGAAGGGATTTATCACGGACATCGGCGGTAAGACATCGCATACCGCCATCATGGCCAAGTCGCTGGAGATCCCCGCTGTCGTCGGTCTTGAGATAGCGACCGAACAGATCAAGAACGGCGACATCGTGATCGTTGACGGGGCTTCCGGGACCGTGATCGTGTCTCCGGATGCCGACACCCTCAAGAAATATCAGGTCCAGGAAGAAAAACTCAAAGGACAGACGGAGACGCTGGCCGCCATCAGGAACCTCCCGGCCCAAACCACGGATGGCCGGCATGTGACATTGGCGGCCAATATCGAATTTCCGGACGAGATCCCTTCTGTCCTGGAGCATGGTGCCGACGGGGTCGGCCTCTACAGAACGGAATATTTCTACATGAACCGCAAGGACCTGCCGGTGGAAGATGAGCAGTTCGAGGCCTACAAGAACCTGGCGACGACCTTTGGAGATAAGCCGGTGATCGTGCGCACGCTGGACCTAGGCGGGGATAAGTTTATTTCCCAGTTCAACCTGCCGAAGGAGATGTCGCCTTTCATGGGGTGGCGCGCGATCCGTTTTTGTCTGGGCCGGCCCGACATCTTCAAGACCCAGCTGCGCGCGATCCTGCGCGCGTCCGTCTTCGGGAATCTGAAGATCATGTTCCCCATGATTTCCGGCGTTGAGGAACTCAGGCGCGCCAAAGAGATGGTGGAAGAGGCAAAAAAAGAGCTTAAAGGGCGGGGCATTGCCTATAACGCCGGCATCGAGATCGGCGCCATGATCGAAGTGCCGTCGGCGGCGCTGACCAGCGATGTCCTGGCGCGCGAGGTCGGTTTCTTCAGCATCGGCACCAACGATCTGATCCAATACGCCTTGGCTGTCGATCGCACAAACGAAAAGATCGCTTACCTGTACGAACCGACGCATCCGGCGGTCCTGCGTCTTGTGAAGAATGTCGTCGAGGCGGGCCACCGCGCCAATATCTGGGTGGGAATGTGCGGTGAAATGTCGAGTGAGCCTTCGTTGGCCATTTTGCTTTTGGGACTGGGCTTGGATGAGTTCAGCATGCCTTCGGCGAGTTTGCTTGAGATCAAGAATGTGATCCGTGCCATCAGCTATGAAACGGCCAAGAAGATTGCCGAGGAGGCTTTGGGTCTGGCGACGGGCCAGGAGGTCAACACATTTTTGACGAGCCGATTGAAAGATCTTCTTCCGCAGATGTACGGGAACTAGCCTGATTCAGAAAGATGAAAAAGCGACCGCAGGAGACGTCGGGTTCTCTGGAGGCCATCATCCTGGCCGCCGGTTATGCCACGCGGCTGTATCCGTTGACGCTGGGGATCCCGAAGCCGCTCTTGCGGATCACGAGCGACAAGACGGTGATCGATCTGATCGTCGACGGCCTTGTGTCTGCGGGCATCGTGCGGCGCATCACGGTGGTCACGAACCATAAGTTCAGCGGCGATTTTAACGCATGGGCGCGGCGTCATCCGCATGGCCGTCTGATCCGTATCGAGGACGACGGTACCCTCTCCAATGAAGACCGGCTGGGGGCGATCGGCGACATTCACTACGTCGTCACCAAGAAGAAGATCAAAGACGATGTTCTCGTCGTCGGCGGAGATAATCTTTTCGGCAGGCCGTTTGACGGCTTTATCCGGTTTGCCAGGCGGCATCGGCCGTACGCCTCTCTGGGGCTGTTTGACATCAGAGATAAAACGAAAGCCGGCCGTTTCGGTGTCGTCAGCATCAACAGAGACGACAGGGTTGTCCGGTTCGAAGAAAAGCCCGAGCGCCCGGCCTCGACGCTTGTGGCCACATGCCTGTATTATTTTCCGGCCTCGACGCTCCAGGACCTTGAGGTCTATGCGCAGGACAAGACGACATCCAATGACGCCTCGGGCAACTATATCCGCTGGCTCATGGAGAAGGGCCGCGTCTATGGCCTTGTGTTGAAACAAGACCATTGGGTCGACATCGGCCACTTGGATTCGTATAAGCAGGTGATCGGCAGGTATAATGGGGAGATGACATAGGTCATACTGTTAAGAAAAATATATTTATAGAAAGCAAAATCAACATTATCCCTTGCGTAATCATCTTGAAAATTTTTGTCTGCACCCAGCCTCGCCAGAGCTTCGGCGGGCATCCATAAATTTTCAAGATACGCTTCGGGATTAATCCGCCGGAGGCGGATTAAGGAGGAATCTTAAATGACGAACAGGAAATATTTTTTTGCGTCGGAGTCCGTAGGCGAGGGGCATCCCGATAAGGTGTGTGATCAGATCTCGGACGCTGTCTTGGACGAGGTGCTCAAGAATGACGAAAAGGGGCGGGTGGCCTGCGAAACGTATGTGACGATGGGCCTGATCATTGTCGGCGGCGAGATCACCACCAGGTCTCATATCGATATCCATGGTCTTACGCGCCGCGTCCTGGAGAACATCGGTTATACGCACCCCAAGTACGGGTTCGATTTTCATACCTGCGCCATCCTGAATGCGATCAACAGGCAATCTCCAGATATCTCCCAGGGCGTTGACGCCGGCGGCGCCGGAGACCAGGGCATCATGATCGGTTATGCCAATGACGAGACCGATGAGCTTATGCCGTTGCCGATCATGCTGGCGCATAAGCTGGTGCGCCGTTTTGCCCAGGTGCGCAAAGAGGGGATCCTGCCCTATCTGGGGCCTGATTGCAAATCCCAGGTGACCGTTGAATACGAGGGCGGCTTGCCCAAGAGGGTCGACAATGTCGTTTTGGCCTGTCAGCATACCGAGGACATCCTGGATAAGTCCGGCAATAAAATCACGAAAAAAGCCCGCCAGGAGATCATCGATGTCGTGGGCGGACCCGTCCTCAAGGGGCTCGTGGATGCCAAGACCACTTATTTCGTCAACGAGACAGGCAAGTTCGTGATTGGCGGCCCGCAGTCGGATACGGGGATGACCGGCCGCAAGATCGTCGTCGATACCTATGGCGGCGTTACGTCGCACGGCGGCGGCGCTTTTTCCGGAAAAGATCCGACCAAGGTCGACCGCTCGGCGACATATATGGCGCGTTACATCGCCAAGAACATCGTGGCCGCCAGGCTCGCCAAGAGATGTTTCATCCAGCTGGCTTATTGTATCGGCAAGGCGGAGCCGGTGAGCCTTTTCATCGACACCTTTGGGACAGGGCAGGCGTCGGATGAAAAGATCGAGTTGGCCGTGCGCAAGATCTTTGATCTGACGCCGCAGGGGATCATCAGGCATCTCGATCTGCGCAAGCCCAAGTATCTGGCGACGGCCTGCTACGGCCACTTCGGCCGCAGCGAAGAGAGCTTTACGTGGGAAAAGACGGACAAGGTGGAAGCGCTGAAGAAAGAGGTTAAGTAAAAAATCGTTCATTGAGTTGATAGAGTTCGTTGAGTTTGTTTTGAGTGAAGCCCGCGTGTCGTTTTTAGCCCAAGAGACTCAACGAACTCAAAAAACTCGACAAACTTTTGGTTAAATAGAGGAGACAGATGCCTTACGATATCAAGGATGCGTCGTTGAGCAAAAAGGGAAGGCTTAGGATCGAGTGGGCGGACGATAACATGCCGGTCCTGAATCTTATCCGCAAGAGATTCGCTAAAGAAAAACCGCTGGCCGGGACAAAGGTCGCCTGCTGTCTGCACGTGACCACGGAGACCGCCGTTCTCATGCTGACGCTCAAGGCGGGCGGCGCGCAGGTGAGCCTGTGCGCATCCAATCCGCTCTCGACGCAGGACGACGTGGCGGCATCTCTCGCCAAAGATTACGGGATCCCTGTGTTTGCCATCAAAGGGGAGGATCATAAAAGGTATTACAAGCATATCGAGGCCGTTCTGGCCACAGAGCCTGACTTGACGATGGACGACGGCGCCGACCTAGTTTCGGTCATCCATAAGAGGAAAGGGCATATTCCTTTGGGCGGGACGGAGGAGACGACGACGGGCGTCATCCGCCTGCGGGCCATGGAGAAAGAAAAGAAGCTTCTTTATCCTATTATCGCCGTCAACGACGCCCAGACGAAATACCTTTTCGATAACCGTTACGGCACGGGACAGTCGACGATCGACGGCATCATCCGCGCGACGAACAAGCTCGTCGCAGGCACGAATTTTGTCGTCTGTGGTTACGGCTGGTGCGGCCGCGGCGCCGCCATGCGCGCCAAGGGGCTGGGCGCCAACGTGATCGTCATCGAGGTGGATCCTTTCAAAGCCTTGGAAGCGGTCATGGACGGTTTCCAGGTGATGCCCATCGCCCGCGCGGCGAAGATCGGCGATATTTTTTTGACGGTCACAGGTGATATCAACGTGATCAGACCCGAGCATTTCCTTGTCATGAAGGACAAGGCGATCGTCTGCAATTCCGGGCATTTCAATGTCGAGATCGATATCCCCGGCTTGCGCCGGTTGAGCCGCAAACAGCGCATGACCCGCGATTTTGTCGAGGAGTTCATTTTGCGCGACGGCCGCAGGATTTATCTTCTCGGAGACGGCCGCCTGATCAACCTGGCCGCCGCCGAAGGGCATCCGGCACAGGTCATGGACATGAGTTTTGCCAACCAGGCCCTGTCTGCGGAATTCATGAAGAAGAATTGCCGCAAGCTTGAGAAAAAAGTGTATAAAGTTCCCGTCGACATCGACCGCCGCATCGCAGAATTGAAGTTGGATTCCATGGGGGTTACGATCGACCGCCTGACGATGGAACAGAAGAAGTATCTGGCAAGCTGGGAGATGGGCACGTAGTGCGGCGCATAGTGCCCGACATCAAGGAACGCCCCTCGTCCAAAAGTCGGACTCGGGGTTATTCGGCCAGGCAACTTATGTTCACTCGCGTTGCTCGTTCCTTAAGTTGCGGCCTCATTAAGAGATGGGCACGTAGTGCGGCGCATAGCGCCAGACATCAAGGAATTGTCCCGACAACAAAACGCATCAAAAATTTCTTTGAAATTTTTTCGCTGTTGTCGGGATCAATTCGGCCGGCAAGCTTATGTTCACGTATGTTCCATAAGCTTGGGCCTCATTGGGAGATGGGCACGTAGTGCGGCGCATAGTGCTCGACATCAAGGAACGCCCCTCGTCCAAAAGTCGGACTCGGGGTCAATTCACCCCTGGAGTAAAGATTAAGGCCCCTCGTTTCTGAGATAGGCGCTGAAGGAAGCTCGGGGTCAATTTCGCACAAACTCATTCAGCGGGAAATTGAGAGGAATCCATGAAGCGAGGGATGAAGGTCTTCAAGGTTTTCTTTATCGTCGCATTATCGTTGGTTGCGGCATGCCCCGTTTTCGCCAAAGACGTCGATTCTCGTATCAGCCAGGTGACTGTCTATCCTGATAGTGCGCTCATCACAAGGGTAGGTACGGTCGAGCTGGCCGTCGGCGCTCAAGAGATATCATTTGCCGATATCGTCCCGGACATCGATGAGGATTCCCTGAAGGTTTCCGGCAAGGGGACGGCTTCCGTCAAGATCATGGGCGCCCGCGTGAAAAAGGAATTTTTGCAGGAAGCGGCCGGGACGCACGTCAAAGAACTTGAACAACAGATCCAGGCTGCGGCAGATGAGCTTAGGAAGATCGGCGACGCCAAAAGTGTCGCGATTTCCAAGAAACAACTGCTGGATGCGGTTTTAAGTTTTTCCTCGGATCAGTTGCCCGAGGACATGGCGACGAAGATGCCCCAGGCCAAAGAGTTGGGCGATCTCTTGAGTTTCCTGGACGCTTCTTATAAGGATTATTACGCCGTTCTTCAAGGCCTGGATGTCAAGGAAAGGGATGTCCGTAAACAGCTGGACGTCCTGCAGAGGGAATTGGCCCAGATATCCCGTTCCCAGAAAATGAAGAGGTCCATCGCCGTCGATGTGGAGGCAACCAGGGCCGGTTCTTTGACGTTGGAAGTAACGTATCTGGTCCGCGGCGCGTCCTGGTATCCGGTGTATGAGGCGCGCACGCATTTTGATAAATCCCGGGTGGAGCTTGTAGGTTTTGGCGTCGTTCGCCAGAAGACAGGCGAAGACTGGGAGGACGTGGAGGTGACGCTTTCCACGGCCAAGCCGACGGTCTCGGGGCACATGCCGGAGCTTTCATCGTGGATCCTGAGGCCTTATCAGCCGCCTCAGTCTGCCTCCAGACGTAAAGGGATTTTTAGCTCGAAAGCAATGCTTGTTGCTGAAGATCAGGCGATGGATAAAGAGGAGTTGATGGAGGTTGCGGGTGCTTTGGCGCCGGCAGAGGAAGAGGCCAAGATGGAGTATGCCGCCGTTGAAGAGAAAGGCGTTTCCATCGTTTATAAGATTTCCAAGAAAGCGTCGATCAAGGCGGACGGTTCCGAAGAGAGGCTGCCGGTCCTGGCGCAGGACCTTGACGCCAAATTCCAGTATTCGGCGTATCCGAAGGCAAGCGCCTTTGCTTACCTGACGGCGCGCGTCACCAACCAGAAGGATCTGCAGCTCCTGCCCGGCCGCATGAATGTGTTTTTGGAGGGGGATTTTGTGGGGGTTTCTCAGTTGGCGGCGATAGCGCCAGGCGAGGAGTTTGATCTCTATCTGGGCATTGACGAGAACGTCAAGGTCAAGAAAGAAGAGATCGAGCGCAAGGTCGATGATGTCCTTTTGGGCGGCATTCCGGCTCCGAACCGCAAGATCATGATCGTCTTCAAGACCACGATCGAGAATTATAAGAACAAGGATATCACGTTTGAGCTGTTCGATTCCGTCCCCGTCTCAGAAGACGAGCGCATCAAGGTGCGTGTAGAACGCGTCACGCCGGAACCGAAGGAAAAGGATTATAAGGACAAGAAGGGCGTCTGGCGCTGGGAGCTCAAGCTGGACCCGCGCGCCAAAAAAGAGGTTTCCTACACGACGATCATCGATTATCCGAGAAGCCTGAGAGTGGAAGGGCTTTAAACGCAGTTGTAGGCGTGAAGCGTGCCGGCGACGAGAGGAAAATATGGCGTTGAAACGCATCGCAGTCTTGACCAGCGGCGGTGACGCACCTGGGATGTCCGCCAGCGAAGCTGGCGAGATCTCGCCGGTCGCCATCTATCCGACGACCGGCGGAAATGCCGCAGGAGAGCCATGATTAAGCGAATAGGCGTTTTGACTTCCGGTGGCGATGCTCCCGGCATGAACGCAGCCAT
Organism: Candidatus Velamenicoccus archaeovorus; assembly: GCF_004102945.1. Classification (GTDB taxonomy): domain Bacteria; phylum Omnitrophota; class Gorgyraeia; order Velamenicoccales; family Velamenicoccaceae; genus Velamenicoccus; species Velamenicoccus archaeovorus. The sequence goes on from NZ_CP019384.1 coordinate 288,814, forward strand.
CCGCGGCGTCGTGCGCACGGCCTTTGCCCATAAGCTGGAAGTTTACGGCATCTTCCGTGGCTACACGGGATTGATCAACGACGATCTCAAGCCCTTGACCCATCGCTCGGTGTCGAACATCATCAATCGCGGAGGCACGATCCTGAAGACATCACGGTGCCCCGAGTTTATGACTAAAGAAGGCCAGAAGAGGGCAGTCGAGATCCTGCAGCGTAATTCTATCGACGCGCTTGTTGTCATCGGCGGCGACGGCAGCTATCGCGGTGCGCAGATCCTGGCCCGCGAATGGCATATTCCTTGCGTGGGCCTGCCGGGGACTATCGACAATGATTTGAACGGAACAGACAGGACCATCGGTTCGGATACGGCGGTGGAGACGGCGCTCGACGCCATCGACAAGATCAAGGATACCGTCAATTCCATGGAAAGAATTTTTGTCGTCGAGGTGATGGGTCATCACAGCGGCTACATCGCCCTGAAGTCGGCCTTGGCCGGCGGCGCCGAGCAGGTGCTGATCCCGGAGGTGAAGTTCGATATTCAGGATATCTGTCACGAGATCACCGAGGGCTATATCAGGGGAAAGGCGAGCTGGATCATCGTCGTGGCCGAGGGGGCGATCAAAGGAATGGAGCTGGCCCGGCAGATCACAGAGATCACGGATCTGGAAACCCGTGTCGTCGTTTTGGGGCACATCCAGCGCGGCGGAAGTCCGACAGCCGAGGACCGCATCCTCGGCAACCGGCTGGGCGCGGCGGGCGTGGAACTCCTTATCAAGGGCGTCAGCGGCGTAGCTGTCGGCGTCTTGAACGACCAGGTCCACGTCGTGGATTTTGAGGAAGCGCTGAGACCCGTGACGTTTGACACAAAAGAAGACTTGAGATTGATTAAACTGTTAACCTAGTTTTTGCGTTTTTAAAAGCGAAAACTCATCCGATGTGAAAGGAGTCGTAAGCATGGACAGCAAGAAGATGGACAGCCTGGTGATGGACCTTGTGACGGGGTCTGACGCCAAAACAAAAGAAAATGCGGTCAATGCGATCTGGCAGGCAGCCTACAGCGCAGATGTCTGGCCTGCTTCGATCCATGATTTATATAAGGCCAGGGGCGAGGGCAAACAGGGCGGCTACACGGTGCCGGCGATGAACCTGCGCACGTTGACCTACGATATGGCGCGCGCCATTTTCAAGGAAGCCAAGAAGATCAACGCGGCTGCATTCGTTTTTGAGATCGCCCGTTCCGAGATGGGCTACACCGACCAGAAGCCTCTGGAGTATACGAGCGTGATCCTGGCCGCGGCGGTGCGTGAGGGATATCAGGGCCCGGTTTTCATTCAGGGCGACCATTTCCAGGTCAACGCCAAGAATTATCAGGCAGACCCTCAGAAGGAAGTCGAGAGTCTGAAAAAACTGATCAAAGAAGCGATCGAGGCGGGTTTCTATAACATCGATATCGACAGTTCCACCGTTGTGGACTTGAGTAAGGAAGATCTCCTGGCCCAGCAGAAACTGAATTCCGAGATCTGCGCGGAACTGACCGCCTATATCCGCGGCATCCAGCCGAAAGGCGTTACCGTTTCCGTCGGCGGCGAGATCGGCGAGGTGGGAAGCAAGAATTCCACCCCGGAAGATATGCGCGCTTTCATGAAATTGTATCTGGAGAAACTTCCTCGGGGCATGGAGGGGATCTCCAAGATCAGCGTCCAGACAGGCACGAGCCATGGCGGCACCGTTCTGCCCGACGGAACGATCGCCAAGGTGAAGCTCGATTTTAACGTGTTGAAGAGCATCTCCGAAGTGTGCAAAAAAGAATTCAAGATGGCCGGTTCTGTCCAGCACGGCGCATCGACCCTGCCCGAAACGGAGTTTCACAAGTTTCCGGAGTTCGACGCGGCGGAGGTGCACCTGGCGACACAGTTTCAGAACATGGTGTTCGACAGCCCCCATTTTCCCGCAGACCTGAAGAAAAAGATCTACGATTGGCTGAAGGTCGAGGCCAAGAACGAATTCAAGCCGGGCATGACCGATGAGCAGTTTTTCTATAAATCAAGGAAGAAAGCCCTTGGGCCGTTTAAGAAGGATATCATGTCCATCAAGGAGAGGGGCATGATCGCCAAAGAGGTCGAGTCCAAGTTCGCGTTCCTCTTTGACCAGTTGAAGATCAAGGATTCCGCCAGGGCTGTTAAGCAGTTCATCAAAAAGGTCAAGGTCGAGATGGCCTTTAGCGCCGAGCATCACAAGAAGGCCGAAGCGTTCGAGGGAGATGATTAAGCGAGACCCGACCTTGTGTCGGGACGAGCTTACCCCCGCCGTTTTGTTTCGTTTATGGTGAGCGTTGCGAACCAAAACGAAACAGCGGGGGTAAATTGCAGATAAAAAGCGAGGGCAATTTATGCGATCCGATGCCATCAAAAAAGGTGTTGAACGCGTGCCGCACAGAGCGTTGCTGCATGCCACCGGTGTTTCCCGAAGAGACATGTCCAAACCGTTCATCGCGGTGGCGACAAGTTTCAACGACATCATCCCCGGGCATATCGGCATGCGGGACCTGGAGCGTTTTATCGAACGCGGTATTGCCGCCGGCGGCGGCGTGCCGTTCTTCTTTGGGATCCCCGGCATCTGCGACGGCGTCGCCATGGGGCATCCCGGCATGCGTTATCCTTTGGCGTTGCGCGAACTGATCGCCGACTCCGTGGAATCTTTTGTCAACGCCCACAGCCTCGACGGATTGGTCTGCCTGACGAATTGTGACAAGATCACACCGGGGATGTTGATGGCGGCGGCGCGTCTGGACATCCCGACGATCGTCGTGACGGCCGGCCCCATGCTTTCCGGCCGCTACAAGGGCAAGCGTCTTTCTCTGGTGGGCGACGCCTTTGAGGTGGTCGGAAAATTCAAGCGCGGCGAGATCGGCGAGGCGGACCTGGCCTGTTTTGAGATGGAGTCCTGCCCGGGCGCGGGCGCCTGCCAGGGATTATATACAGCCAATACGATGGCCTGTATTACGGAAGCCATGGGCATGTCTCTGCCGGGATGCGCCACAGCCTTGGCTGTTTCCGCCAAGAAACGCCGTATTGCCGAAGAGTCCGGTGAGGCGATCGTTAGACTGGTCAAGAAGAACGTGACGTCGCGTTCGATCATGACGCGCAAGGCTTTTGAGAATGGTATCCGTATCGATCTGGCGCTGGGCGGCTCCACAAATACCGTCCTGCACCTATTGGCCATTGCCAGGGAAGCGAATGTGTCTTTAGGCCTAAAAGATTTCGACCGTTTGAGCAAGCAGACGCCCCATATCACCGATCTCCTACCGGGCGGCAAACATTTTATGGAAGACCTGGATTACGCAGGAGGTATTCCCGCCGTCATGAAGAGGTTAAAGAGCAAGATCGCGGTCTGTCCGACGGCGAGCGGCCTTTCGACGCACCAGATCGCCGACCGGGCCGTGGTCAGCGATGAGAATGTCATCCGTTCGATAGACGAAGCGTATCACGAAGAGGGCGGTATCGCCATCCTGCACGGCAATCTGGCGCCGCGGGGTGCGGTGGTCAAACAGTCCGCCGTCAGCGAGGCGATGAGCGTCTTTACGGGTAAAGCGAGGGTTTTTGAACGTGAAGAGGACGCCCAGAAGGCGATCCTTTCCGGAGATATCAAGTCCGGCATGGTCGTCGTGATCCGCTACGAAGGGCCCAAAGGGGGTCCCGGGATGCGCGAGATGCTGGCGCCGACCGCTGCCATTGTAGGGATGGGCCTGGCCGACAGTGTGGCATTGATCACGGACGGCCGGTTCTCGGGCGGCACGCAAGGCTGCTGCATCGGCCATGTTTCTCCAGAGGCGGTCGAGCGGGGGCCTATTGCGGCCATCAAGAACGGCGATGAGATCCTGATCGATCTGCCCAGAAGAAAATTAGAGTTGAAAATCTCCGCAAAAGAGTTAAAATCAAGGCTTAAAAAGGTCAAGATCCCTGCTCCGAACGTGACCGGAGGTTACCTGTTGAGATATTCGCGGATGGTTTCTTCGGCTGATGAAGGAGCTATACTTAAACCTTTTTAGCATAAAGAGATACATTCCATCCATGGCTACAATGAATGGCGCACAGATATTGATTGAATGCCTCCGACGTGAGGGGGTGGAGGTGATCTTCGGTTATCCCGGCGGTCAGATCCTCCAGACGTTCGATGCCCTCTACGATGTCAAGGATATCAAGTTTATCCTGACGCGTCACGAGCAGGGGGCGGCCCATGCCGCAGACGGCTACGCGCGCGCGACCGGTAAAGTGGGCGTCTGCATATCGACCTCTGGCCCGGGGGCCACAAACCTGGTGACGGGCATTGCGAACGCTTTTATGGATTCCATCCCGTTGGTCGCCATCACGGGCCAGGTCCGGACGTATTTGATCGGCAACGATGCTTTTCAGGAATCAGACGTGACGGGCATCACGCGGCCGATCACCAAACATAATTTTCTGGTCAAGGATATCAAGGACCTGGCGCGCACGGTGCGCGAGGCGTTCTATATCGCATCTACGGGCCGGCCGGGACCGGTCGTGATCGATTTTCCCTCGGATGTCCAGAACGCGAAGATGGAATTCGAGTGGCCGGAATCGGTTTTCTTGAGAAGCTATCAGCCCCGTTTTGAAGGGCATCCGGGTCAGATCAAAAAGGCCGCCAGGATGATTGAAAAGGCCTCGCGCCCCATCCTCTACATCGGCGGAGGCATCATCTCGTCGAACGCCAGCGAGGAGCTCAAGGTGCTCGCCGAAAAAAATCTGCTGCCGGTGACGACGACGTTCATGGGCCTGGGGGCTTTTCCCGGCGCGCACCCCTTGTGCCTGGGGATGCTGGGGATGCACGGGACGGCTTACGCCAACCATGCGATCATGGAATCCGACCTGATCATTGCGATCGGGGCGCGTTTTGACGACCGCGTGACCGGCCGCATCGACGCCTTCGCGCCGCATGCCAGGATCGTTCATATCGATATCGATCCGACGTCCATCAGCAAGAATATCCGCGTGGACGTGCCGATCGTCGGCGACGCCAAGGAGATCTTACGCGACCTGATCGGCTATATCCGCAAGAAACCCGACACCGCCGCGTGGCGGGCGCAGATAGATAAATGGCGCAAGCAATTTCCGTTGGCGTATAAGCAGGACGATGTCTTGAGGCCCCAGTTTGTCATTGAAAAGATCCAGGAGTTGACGAAGGGGGATGCCATCATTGCGACGGAGGTGGGTCAGAACCAGATGTGGGCATGCCTTTTCTATCAGCACGCCCATCCTCGCACGTGGATTTCGTCCGGCGGCCTGGGCACGATGGGGTTCGGCCTGCCTGCGGCCATCGGGGCGCAGTTGGGACGGCCGGAGAAGGTCGTTTTCGACATCGCCGGCGACGGTTCGATCCAGATGAACATCCAGGAACTGGCCACCGCCGTGCAGAACAAGCTGCCCGTCAAGATCGCAATCTTGAACAACGGCTATCTCGGCATGGTGCGCCAGTGGCAAGAGCTTTTTTATAACAAGCGCTATTCCCATACGCCGATGCAGAACCCCGATTTCGTGAAGCTCGCCGAGGCCTATGGCGCCAAAGGCATGCGGATCACGAAAAAAGAGGATGTGGTCGCGGCGATCAAGGAAGCCTTGGCGACGCCCAACGTCGTGGTGATGGATTTCGTTATCGAGCCCGAAGAGAACGTTTTTCCTATGGTGCCGGCAGGCGAGGCCTTGAACAGGATGCTGGGAGGGATGGCGTAGTAAATTTTTGCTTTGCAAAAATTTACAGAGCAATCGAGCAATAGAAATTAGAAAATAGACAAAGTTTTCCATTGTTCAAAGCAAGGATCATATCGTGAAGCATACAATCTCTGTTTTGGTCGAAAATCGCTTCGGTGTTTTGGCGAGAGTGGCGGGGTTATTTTCCGCCCGCGGCTACAACATCGATTCGCTGACGGTCTCCGAGACCCAGGACGCGAGCGTTTCGCGCATGACGATCGTCGTCAATGCCGAAGACGAGAGGATCTTGGAGCAGATCAAAAAGCAGCTTAACAAGCTCATCGACGTCATCACCGTGACGGACTTTACCAAGAAGGCTTACGTCGAGCGGGAGCTGGCGTTCATCAAGATCCTGATCGATCCCAAGACACTGCCGCAGCTTCGCCGCATCATCAAGCGCGCCAAGGCGGAAGTCCTCGTCAAGAAAGACGATTACCTTGTCGTGGAGGTGGCGGCGGACGCCGATCACGTCAGGAATCTCATCGGCGAGCTGAAAGCCTTCAAGGTCCTGGAGCTTGTCAGGTCAGGACGCGTGGCTGTAGCCATATAGAAAAATAATCGGGAATAACAAGATAGCAGCCGGCTGCGATGAGGAGAGAAGCGCAGCCGGGACATACCAGAAAGGGGAATGCTTTATGAAAATCTATTACGACAACGATGCGGATCTTTCGTATTTAAAAGGCAAAAAGATCGCGATCATCGGTTATGGGATCCAGGGCCGCGGCCAGGCACTGTGCCTGCGCGACAGCGGTTTGGATGTCGTGGTTTCCGAGATGGCGGGAACGCCTAATTTTGAGCAGGCCAAGAAGGACGGCTTCAATCCTGTGAGCGCGGCTGAGGCCGCGGCCCAGGCGGACGTCATCCAGATCCTGACGCAGGACCACGTGCAGGCCAAGGTGTATACCGAGGCCATCAAACCGAACCTGAAAAAGGGCAAGGTCCTTGTTTTCTCGCACGGCTTTAACATCCGTTTCAAGCAGATCAAGCCGCCGAAGAATATCGACGTCATCATGATCGCGCCCAAGGGCCCCGGGGCTCTCGTGCGCCGCATGTATGAAGAGGGCAAGGGCGTTCCATGCCTCGTTGCCGTCCATCAGGATGCTTCCGGCAATGCCTTGAAGATCGCCCTCGCTTACGCCAAAGGTATCAAGGGGACGACGGCCGGCGTCATCGAGACGACGTTTGCCGAAGAGACGGAGACCGACCTGTTCGGCGAACAGGCCGTTCTTTGCGGAGGCGTTTCAGAATTGATCAAGGCGGGTTTTGATACGCTGGTGGAAGCCGGTTACCAGCCGGAGATCGCGTATTTCGAGGTGTTGCACGAATTGAAGCTGATCACCGACCTGATCCAGGAACGCGGCATTTCCGGGATGAGGCGGGGTGTCTCCAACACGGCCTGCTACGGCGATCTGTCGCGCGGTCCGCGTATCATCACCCAGAAGACGCGTAAAGAGATGAAGAAGATACTGAAGGAGATCGTCAAAGGCAAATTCGCCAAAGAGTGGATCGGCGAAAACGTTGCCGGGCGTCCGAATTTTGACCGTCTGCTCAAAGAGGGCGACGAGCACCTGATCGAAAAAGTGGGCAAGCAGCTTAGAGAAATGATGCCCTGGATGAAGAAATAAAGGTTTGATCCAGATGAGCTATGCACCTGCAGCTCACGGGATAAATTCGCCCAGACAACTTATGTTCGTTTGCCGATTGCAGCAAGCTCCATAAGTTGTGGGCTCATTTATGGACAAGCTGATTATCTTCGATACAACGTTACGCGACGGCGAACAGGCGCCCGGCGCGACGCTCAACGAGCGCGAGAAGATCGAGATCGCGCGCCAGTTGGTCACGCTCGGCGTCGACGTCATCGAAGCGGGATTTCCCATATCTTCGCCGGGGGATTTCCGCGCCGTGAACCGCATCGCTTCAACGGTCAAGGGGGTCGTGATCTGCGGTTTGGCCCGGGCCGTGACGAAAGATATCGACGCCGCCTACAAGGCGACGAAGCCCGCGCGCGGCGGCGCCAGGATCCACGTGTTTCTGGCGACGTCGAAGATCCATATGCAGTACAAGCTCAAGAAAGCCGAAGACGAGATCCTGCGGCTGGCGACGGAGTCCGTCAAATACGCCAAGAAATACACCAGAGATGTCGAGTTTTCCCCGGAGGACGCCTCCCGCACGGAACCGGAATTCTTGTTCCGCGTGCTGGAGGCCGTCATCAAGGCCGGGGCCACGACCGTCAACATCCCGGACACCGTCGGTTACGCCTATCCGGCGGAATACGGCGCCTTGATCCGCTCGATCCACGAGCGCGTGCCGAACATCCATCGCGCGGTCATCTCCGTCCATTGTCATAATGACCTGGGGCTGGCCGTGGCCAATTCTCTGGAGGCGGTGAAGTCCGGCGCCCGCCAGGTGGAGTGCACGATCAACGGCATCGGCGAACGCGCAGGCAACGCGTCGATGGAAGAGATCGTCATGGCGGTCAAGACCCGCCGCGACAGCTTTCCCCATGTCACGGCCGCCATCAACACACAGGAGATCTACAAGACGTCGCGGCTGGTGAGTAAATTGACCGGTTTTGTGGTCGCGCCCAACAAGGCGATCGTCGGCAACAATGCCTTCCGCCACGAGTCCGGCATTCACCAGGACGGCGTCATGAAGAAGCGCTCAACGTATGAGATCATCGCGCCCGAGGACGTCGGTTTCACCGGCACGAGCCTTGTTTTGGGCAAGCACTCGGGCCGCCATGCGTTTGAAAAGCGGCTCGCGGAGATGGGCATCACGGTTTCCGGCGATGAGCTCGTCCGTGCTTTTGAAAAATTCAAGGAACTGGCGGACAAGAAAAAGAACGTCTATGAGGAAGACATGGTCTCCCTCATAGAAGATGAGATCAATAAGCCCGCCGAGATCTGGCAGATGGCCGCCGTTTCCTATGCCAGCGGCACGCATGTGACGCCCAGCGCGACCGTGCGCCTCAAGAAGCAGGGCAGGGGTTTCAGCGTTACCTCGACGGGGGACGGTCCCGTGGACGCCTGCTATAAAGCCATCGAGAAGATCACCAGGATCAAAACACGCCTCCTGGATTACAGGATCGAAGCCGTCACATCGGGCAAGGACGCGCTCGGCGAGGTCGCCGTCCGTGTCCAGTCGGGCAAAAAGATCGCCATGGGCCGCGGTTCCTCCACAGATGTGATCGAGGCTTCTGCCAAAGCGTTCCTGAACGCCGTCAATAAGCTTGCCTCCAAGAAAAAAGGCCCGGACGGCACTCTTCCCCTATAACCATGATGACGGAAACCCGAAAGCTTTACGGTTTAATAGGCTGGCCTGTTAAACACAGCTATTCGGCTTTCATGCACAATGCCGCCTTTAAGCATTGCGGCATGGATGCTGTCTATGAGCTTTTTGAAGTTGCGCCAAAAGACCTGGATGTGTTCTTCAAAAAGACGGTTGTTGAGAAGAAGATCAGGGGGTTCAATGTCACCGTGCCCCATAAAGAGGCAGCCTTTTCTTTTTTAAAGCTAGCTGGCGCTCGTCTTGACGATACCGCACGGCGCATGGGATCCATTAACACGGTACGTTTAGATTCTGATGGGCAGTTTTCTGGTTTTAATACGGATGGTGTAGGCTTTATCAGAGATCTAAAAGAGCGCGGGTTTGATGTGAAAGGTAAAAAAGTTGCTTTTTTGGGCGCTGGCGGCGGCGCAAGGGCTTTGGCCGTTGCATTAAGGGATGCCGGGGCAGGAGAAGCGCTGGTTTATGATATCGATTCCATGAAAAAGGAAAATTTAACCATTCTTTACGGCAGAGACTTTGCAAGAGGGGCTGCAACGATAGAAGAGTTATGGCAAGAGGATGTAAACATTATCATCAACGCCACGCCCGTCGGCATGAAGCCCGGGGACCCCTTGCTCGTTAAAAAGGAATGGTTGGGGCCCGGTCTGTTTGTTTATGACTTGATTTACAATCCTGCCGAGACTAAACTATTAACGGCAGCGAAGGCTGCCGGATGTCAGACAGCCAATGGGTCGGGTATGCTTTTGTATCAAGGGGCATTGGCTTTTGAGCACTGGACAGGGAAGCCGGCGCCAGTTGAAGCGATGCGCCGGGCACTCAAGGAGGCGATGCGTGCTTGACGTGACGCAGATGGTATTTGTTTTTCTCTTTGCGGTCTGTATCGGCAGCTTCTTGAACGTCTGCATCTATCGCATGGGCCGCGAAGAGTCCATCATCACACCGGCCTCGCATTGCCCGTCCTGCAAACATCTCATCCGCTGGTACGACAATATTCCTTTGGTCAGCTATATCCTGTTGCGCGGGCGATGCCGCGATTGCCGCCAGCCAATCCCTTTTCGATATTTTCTGATCGAGCTTTTGACGGGCGTCCTTTTTTTGATGCTGTATCATCGTTTTGGGCTGGGTGTGCCGTTTTTTGTTTTTGCGGCCTTCGTCTGCGGCCTGATCGTCGCGACGTTCGTGGACATCGATTTCCGTATTATTCCCGACGAGATCAGTATCGGCGGCATTGCCGTCGGCCTCCTCGCCAGCATCATCTTTCCCCAGATCCACCATGCGGCGACACATTTGTTGGGACTAGGGGCATCGCTCTTGGGGATCGTCGTTGGCGGCGGGACGCTGTGGGTCCTCGGTTTGATCGGAGATTTCATTTTTAAAAAAGAGTCCATGGGCGGCGGGGACATCAAGCTTTTGGCGATGGTCGGCTCATTTTTGGGATGGCAGGCGGCCCTTCTGGCCCTTCCTTTGGCGTCTCTTTTTGGCGCCGTGGTCGGCATCATCATCAAACTGAAGACCAAGGAGAGCATGATCGCGTTCGGGCCGTATCTGGCGCTGGGCGCGTTGTTATGTCTATTCTGGATGGACCGTATCCTGGCATTTTTATTCGGCCTGTAGGTTCTATTATTATTGACTCCTCGCTTATACACTTGTAAATTTTTCCAGGACGAGTCGGAAAAATTTCCTGCGTAAGCTCGGAGTTGATTTTGCAAGGAAATTACCCATTATTAGCAAAATCAAGGAGATCATATGTTGAGATTTTTGACTGCGGGTGAGTCGCACGGCCGTTGCATGGTGGCGATCCTGGAAGGGATGCCGGCCGGCTTGAAGCTGGATTTAAAAGAGATGAACATGGAGCTCAAGCGCCGCCAGCTGGGTTATGGCCGCGGCGACCGCATGAAGATTGAAGGAGACAACGTCGAGATCCTCTCCGGCGTCAGGAACGGCCTGACCCTCGGCAGCCCCATAGGGCTTTACGTCAAAAACAACGATTTCCGCATCGATGAATTGATCGCGTTGACCAACCCTAGGCCGGGTCATGCGGACCTGGTCGGCTGCCTTAAATACGGCCATCAGGATATCCGTAATGTTTTAGAGAGGGCCAGCGCCCGCGAGACGGTCTGTCGCGTCGCCGTCGGATCGGTCTGCAAGCTTTTTTTGAAGGAGTTCGACATTTCGGTCTCAAGCGATGTCGTCATGATCGGCGGCGAGACGGACAAAGAGCGCATGAAGAAGAAGATCGACGCCGCGCGCAAGCACCTCGATACGGTGGGGGGCAGCTTTACCGTCACGGCCAAAGGGTTGCCGCCGGGAATCGGCAGTTATGCCGCTGCCGACCGCCGCCTGAACGCGCTTTTGGCCGGGGCTGTCATGTCGATCCCTGCCATCAAGGCCGTTGAGGTCGGCCTCGGCGTCGCCTATGCGCATGCCTTGGGCTCCAGGGTGCATGACGCCATTTATTACACGAAAGACAAGGGTTATTTCCGCCGGACGAACCATGCCGGAGGCATCGAAGGCGGCATGACGAACGGCGAACCTGTGGTTTTGAGATGCACCATGAAGCCGATCGCCACCATCGGCAAGCCCCTGGAATCCGTTGACATCGTGACCAAGAAGGCGGTCAAGGCGGCGGTGGAACGCTATGACACCTGCGCCGTGGAAGCGGCGGCGGTGGTCGCGGAGTCTGCCGTCGCCATTGTCCTGGCACAGGCATTTTTGGAAAAATTCGGCGGGGACAGCATCACGGAGACCAGGAGAAATTACAAAGGATATACGAGGTCTCTATAGTCCGCATATCTTCTGTGTTATGAGAAAGTTAGGGCCCTGGCGACGCGAGTTGCCGGGGCCTTTTATCGTCAGCGGCCCTCTTTGCGCCGGGCTATCGTTTTGCTCCCAAAACCCCATACAGAAGTAAGGAATTGATTGACCATCCTTACCTTATTATGATAAAATTCTTTCACTATGTCGTAGAAGCAGTAACGAAATATTCGGTCCTGTGGTCAAAAGAGGGGCACGGGGGTCAAATGAAAAATATTTACCTTGTAGGATTTATGGCTACGGGAAAGACCGCTGTGGCTAAAATTCTGGCCGGCCGCCTGAATTTGAAGCTTGTGGATATGGATGCCGAGATCGAAGCTCGGGAAAAGATGCCAATCAGCGAAATCTTCCGGCTTAAGGGGGAACCTTATTTCCGCGATCTCGAAAAGGGATTTATCAAGCGCCTGGCGCGCGGGGAAGGGCAGGCCGTTGCCTGCGGCGGAGGCGTGTTTGTCGACCCCGAGAATATCGGCACGATGAAGAAGAGCGGCGTTGTTATATGCTTGACGTCGAAGCCCGAGACGATCCTGCGGCGCACGGCCGCGGATGCCTCGCGTCCTTTGTTGAATGTCGCCGATCCCCAAAAGAAGATTGAGGAGCTTTTAGAGAAACGGCGGCCTTTTTATGCCCAGGCGCACCACACGATCGACTGCGACGCCTTGAGCGTCGAGGAGAGCGCGCAGGCGGTTTTAAACATTCTTCAGCATGAACGACTTTGAAGCCCTTGTATTATTGAATATGGTGAAGGGAATCGGCAGCATCCGTATGCGCAGGCTCCTGGATGCCTTCGGTTCTCCTGTGGATATTTTTAAGGCAGCGCCCCAGAAATTGGTCGAGGCGGCCGGCCTGACCCCTTTTCTGGCGCGCTTGGTTCTTGCGGCGCCCGGACAGATGGACCCCATTGCCGAGATCCGCAGGGCCGATGCGCTGGGCATCCGCATCATGAGCATCGCAGACGAGGATTATCCCGCAAGCCTGCGCGCGATCCCGGATCCGCCATGCATTCTTTATGTCAAAGGGGATCTTTTGCCGTGTGATGCTAATGCCTTGGCTGTCGTCGGTTCGCGCGGGGCGTCGCTCTACGGCCTTTCGAGCGCGAAGATGTTTGGTTCGCGGCTTTCCGAATACGGCCTGACGATCGTCTCCGGCCTGGCCCGGGGGATCGATACAGCCGCCCATCGGGCCGCGCTCGATGCCGGCGGCCGGACGATCGCCGTTTTGGGCAGCGGGTTGGAATGCATTTATCCGCCGGAGAATGAAGGAATGTTTTGCCAGATCGCCCGTGAAGGCGCCGTGGTATCGCAATTCCCTCTGCGCATGCCGCCCCTGCCGCAGAATTTTCCTATGCGCAACCGCATCATCAGCGGCCTGTCCAAAGGCGTTCTTGTCGTGGAGGCCTCGGCGAAGAGCGGCGCCTTGATCACGGCGCGCTGCGCGCTGGAACAGGGGCGGGAGGTCTTTGCTCTCCCCGGCGAGGTCGGCCGGGAGAACGCCTACGGGGTCAATGCCCTCATCAAGGACGGGGCATGTCTGGTGATGCGGCCCGAAGAGATATTGGAGACGCTCAAGCCGCTCTTGAGCTTTTCGTCGGGAGAATCCCGTCTCGAGGAGGAAACGTCTGCCGCAGGCGGGGACACATGGGACGAGGATGATCCCAGGGAGCACGTCCGGGATGTCTGGCAGTCTTTGGATGGAGAGCCCGCCCATATCGATAACATCGCGCAAAAAACAGGATTAAGCATTCCGGAGATCCTTTCGATCTTGGTCGAACTTGAACTCAAAGGGGTTGTCCGCAGATTTCCCGGTCAGTCGTTCACCAGGAATGCGAGTTGACGCCTAAAAAAGGGAGCCATGTCTAAAAAAGCCATTGTGATCGTAGAGTCGCCTGCCAAGGCCAGGACGATCTCCAAATTCCTCGGCAAGGATTTTTCCGTCGTCAGTTCCATGGGGCATATCGTGGACCTGCCGCAAAAGAAGCTGGGCGTGGAGATCGACAACGCATACAAGACGGAATACGTCGTCATCCCCGGCAAGAAGAAGCTCCTGGGCGAATTGAAAAAGACGGCCAAGGATGTGGACGCCGTTTATTTCGCGACCGACCCTGACCGGGAGGGCGAGGCGATTGGATGGAATCTGAAGGAATGGATGTCGTTAAAAAAACAGGAGGTCTACCGGGTCGAATTCCACGAGATCACGAAGTCGGCGATCGACGAGGCGTTCCGTTCGCCGCGCGCCTTTAACGAGGACCGCATCCGCGCCCAGCAGGCCCGGCGCATCCTCGACCGCATCGTCGGATATTTCCTGAGTCCTTTGTTATGGCGCAAGGTGACACGAGGCTTGAGCGCGGGCCGCGTCCAGTCGGTGGCCCTCCGGTTGATCGTCGAACGCGAAAAAGAGATCCGCGCCTTTGTGCCCCAGGAATACTGGAGCATCGACGCCGAATTCAAGAAAAAGGAGGGGGCGGCCAAAGACAAGAGGCCTTTCCGGGCGTCCTTGGAGAAGATCGACGACCAGAAGATACAGATCGCAAACGAAGCAGAGGCGCAAAAGATCGTTGCAGACCTTGCCGCCAAGGATTTCAAGGTCGAGAGCGTTGACAAGACGATGAAATCACGCTCTCCCCTGGCGCCGTTCATCACCAGCACCCTGCAGCAGGACGCCTTTAACAAGCTGCGGTATTCGGCGACCAAGACGATGTTCATCGCCCAGCAGCTCTATGAAGGCATCGAGGTGGGCGAGGAAGGCCCTGTGGGGTTGATCACCTATATGCGCACCGATTCGACGCAAGTGGCGCAGGTGGCTTTGAGCGAAGTCCGGTCTTTTATCTCTTCGGCATACGGCGCGCCCTATCTGCCCGATGCGCCGCGCGTTTATAAATCCAAAAAGCTGGCCCAGGAAGCCCATGAGGCCATCCGGCCGACCGGCGTCAAGCGTACGCCGAAAGACATGCAGGCGTACCTGACCCCTGAACAACTTAAACTATACGAGCTGATCTGGAAACGTTTCGTGGCGTCCCAGATGAACCCGGCGCAGATGGAGCAGACCTCGGTCGTGATCCGGGCGGACCGTTATGCCCTGAAGGCGACTGGCTCCCGGCTCATTTTTGACGGTTTCAGCGTTCTCTACAAGTCGGAGGATGATTCCGAGGAAGAGGCCAAAAAAGAGCTGCCTGCCTTGGCTGCGGCGGACGCCCTGACTCTGGTCACGCTTGAGCCGGGCCAGCACTTCACCAAGCCGCCGGCCCGCTACTCGGAAGGTTCGCTCATCAAGGCCCTCGAAGAAGACGGGGTGGGCCGCCCCAGCACCTACGCGCCGACGATCGCGACCGTCGTGTCGCGGGATTATGTCCGCCGGGAGAAGGGGTATCTCTTGCCGACGGACCTGGGCATCAAGGTGAGCGAATTATTGGTCAGCTATTTTCCTCAGGTCATGGACGTCTCCTTTACGGCGCACATGGAGGAAGAACTGGATATGATCGAGGACGGCAAGGCCGACTGGGTCAAGATCCTGAACGAATTCTATGCGCCATTCAAGGAGAAGCTGGATTTCGCGGCGCAGGACATCAAGAAAGAAGTCATCTACACCGATGAGATCTGCGACAAGTGCGGCAAGCCCATGGTCGTCAAATGGGGGCGCAAAGGCAAATTTTTGAGCTGTTCGGATTATCCTACCTGCAAAAACTCTAAGTCCATTTCTTCGGGCGTCAAATGCCCTGCCCCCGGCTGCGGAGGCGATCTCATCCTGCGGCGGTCCTATCGCGGCCGCTCGTTCTACGGTTGCAGCAATTATCCGAAGTGCACCTTCACGTCGCGCGACCTGCCTTCGACGGAAGAGACGCCGGCCGCGGATGCACAAGATAAGAACACTTTACCGCCGCAAGGCGATTGAAGGATCGTCCGTTTCTATCGCGGATGATTGCGAACATGTCCGCGTCAGCCGGTGTGGCGTCGTATGAAAACGAAAGACTTTAAAGAAATCCTGAAAACAAAAGTCCTGGTTTGCGATGGGGCCCTGGGGACCGTGTTCTATGAGAGGGGGCTATCGTCGGGCCGCCCCTGTGAATATCTCAATATCGCTCGTCCCGAGGCTGTCCTGGCCCTGCACCGGGAATATGTTGATGCCGGTTGCGATATCGTCCAGACCAATACATTCGCCGCCAATAAGGTCAGGCTTTCCGTCTACGGCCTTCAGAACGAAGCGGAAGCGATGAATCTGGCCGGCGCCAGGATTGCGCGGGAGGCGGCGGGGAACCGCGATATTTTTGTCGCCGGATCTATCGGCCCTTTGGGCCGTTTTCCCTTGGAACAGGATCTGTCGCAAGAAGATGTCCGCGCTATTTTTAAAGAACAGATATCGGCCCTGCTCGCCGGCGGGGTCGATATTTTCGTCCTCGAGACGTTTCAGAGCTTGAGGGAACTCCGTCTGGCTTTGGATGTCTGTCGTTCGGTTTCTTCGCTTCCGGTCGTCTGCCAAATGTCGTTTCAGGAAAACATGGGGACGGCTTTTGGGGAAGATATGCATCAGGTGGTCCGCGAATTGGAGGCGGGCGGCGCAGACGTCATCGGGGCCAATTGCGGCCTGGGTCCGGCGCATATCCTGGAAGCAGCCCGCCGTCTCGTTTCCTTGTCGTCCGGTTATGTTTCCGCCCAGCCGAACGCAGGCTATCCGCAAGTCGTCGAAGGCCGCACATATTATTTGACGACGCCGGACTATTTTGCCCAATACGCGTTGACCTTGAAGGAAATAGGCGTGAATATCATCGGGGGTTGCTGCGGGATCGCTCCCGCGCATATCCGTTTGGCGGCCCGCGCCGTCAAGGGAGCGGCTCCTATGAGCCGTTCCTCGGAGACCTTTATCCTGCACCAGCCCCGCATAGCGGGACGGGACAGGATTTCGCTATCCAGCGAGAAGAAATCGTCAGGCATCGCGGATCTTGTGGGCCGTGACCGTTTTACCGTGATTGCAGAGCTTCTGCCGCCGAAAAATGCGGACATCCGCAAGATGGAGGCTGCAGCTGATCTCTTAAAGGCGGGAGGCGCCGATGTGATCAGCGTGCCCGAGAATCCTTTGGGGCAGAGCCGCATGAGTTCTCTTATGGCCGCGGCTTGCGTGAAGGAACGGACAGGCCTGGAAGCCGTTTCTCATTTTACGTGCCGCGACCGTAATCTCATCGGTATCCAGTCGGATCTGCTGGGCGCCCATGCCCTGGGCCTGACAGGGCTTTTGGCGGTCACGGGGGATCCGGTAGGGCTCGGTTCCCATGGCAAGGCCACGAATGTCTATGATTTGAACGCCATCCAGCTTATCACGCTCATCGAGAACATGAACCGCCACATGGGGTTGAATATGTGCGTTGGGGCGGCTTTCAATCCCAATGCAAAAAATATCGACGCCCAGATATCTTATTTGCGGCGCAAGGTGGACGCCGGGGCCCGTTTTGTCATGACACAGCCCCTTTTTGAGGCCTCGAGGATTTTGGAAATCCACGATAGGATTAAATCCGCAGGCGTTCCTGTTTTTTACGGCGTTCTTCCTTTGGTCAGCAGCAAGAACGCGGAGTTTCTCCATAACGAAGTGCCGGGGATTTCCATCCCCGAGGAGATCCGCCGGCGCATGCGGATCGACGACAGGGAGATGGCGGTCCGGGAAGGCGAAGCGATCGCCATGGAGATCATCGAGTCTGTCCGCGGCCGCGTGAACGGGATATATCTTGTTTCTCCTTTTGGCCGCTATGACGTCAGCGCGCGTATCATCAAGGCCTTATCGGTCCGTCGGGATGCGCCGAGTTTCCCCGGACAAGCTGGAGGTGTTAAGTGATCATCGTGACTGGGGCCGCGGGTTTTATCGGAAGTTGTTTTTTAGAAAAGCTTAATCGTGAGGGGATCGACGATATCGTGGCGGTCGACAGGCTTGACGGATCGGATAAGTGGAGGGGCCTGGCGAACAAGCGGATCCAGGATTACCTCGACAAGGACGATCTTTTGGAGCGCATCCGTTCAAACCGCATGCCCCGCGTGCGTCAGATCGTCCACATGGGGGCGTGCAGTTCTACGACGTGCACGGACGCGCGTTACGTCATGGACAATAATTTTGCCTATTCCCGGGAACTGGCCCTCTGGGCGTTCCGCAGGAAGGTCCCTTTTTTGTACGCCTCTTCGGCGGCGACATACGGGGACGGGGAACTCGGCTTTGACGATGATCCCGCTTTGTTGACGAGATTGCGGCCGTTGAACATCTACGGCTACTCCAAGCATCTCTTCGACCTGTGGATCCGGGCCCATGGATATAGCCGCCGGGCCACGGGCCTGAAGTTTTTTAATGTATTCGGCCCCAACGAATATCACAAGGGAGATATGGCGAGTGTCTTATGCCGGCGTTTTGACGAGATCATGGCCGGAGGGGATTTCCGCCTTTTTAAGTCCTACCGCGCCGATTATAAGGACGGCGAGCAAAAGAGGGACTTTATTTATGTCAAGGACGCCGTCGAGGCGATGTTCTTCTTCATCGTCCACCCCGGCAAAACAGGCCTCTATAACCTGGGGACAGGCGAGGCGCGCAGCTGGAACGACTTGGCAAAGGCCCTCTTTGCGGCGCTGGGGCAGAAACCGAGGATCTTTTATATCGATATGCCCGAAGAACTCAGGGGCCGTTATCAATATTTTACCCAGGCCAGGATGGACCGATTGCGAAAAGCCGGCTTCAAGACGTCTTTCCGTTCTTTGGAGGAATCCGTAGCCGACTATGCCGGCTATCTGAAGGGCAAGACATATTTGTGATGTTCTAAGGAATAGCCATGGAACGCCATATCGACAAATTTTTGCGGTATCTGGAGATCGAGAGGAATGCCTCGATCCATACGATCAAGAACTACACGACCGATCTCCATGAGTTCGGCATCTTCTTGAAGGACGCGCCTGTCGAGAGCGTGGATTATCTGACGATCCGCCGTTTCCTGGCCCATCTCAAGGAACGCAATCTGACGTCGCGCAGCACGGCGCGCAAACTCTCGTCCTTGCGCAGTTTTTTTAAGTTTCTCGTCAAAGACGGTTACCTGAAGGTGAATCCTACGGATGCCGTGGCATCTCCCAAGCAGGAAAAGACCCTGCCGAAGTTCCTGAGCGAGACGGACGTCGTCAGCCTGATCGAGGCGCCGGACGAAGCGACGGTGCGCGGTCTCAGGGACCGGGCGATGCTGGAAACCCTTTATTCTACGGGGATGAGGATTTCGGAGCTGGTGGGCCTCCGGGAAGACGATATCGATTTTATCGGCGGGACTGTCAAGGTCTATGGCAAGGGAAAGAAGGAAAGATTGCTGCCTATCGGCGACCGGGCCCTGAAGGCCATCCGCAATTATCTTCGCAAGCGCAACGCCGTATCACGGGCCGTTTTTTTGAATAAGAACAAAAAGACGCTCGGCGCGCGGGGGTTCCGCAAGATCCTCGACAAATATGTCCGCCAGGCGAGCCTCAAAGAGCATATATCGCCGCACACCCTGCGTCATTCGTTCGCAACCCACCTGTTGAACCGCGGGGCGGATCTGCGTTCGGTCCAGGAGCTCCTGGGGCACGCGAACCTTTCGACGACACAGATATACACGCACTTAACGACCGAGAAACTCAAGAGCGTCTACGAAAAAGCGCACCCGCGCGCTTAAAAGGGCTTGTCCCGTCAGAGAACGAGGTTCTCTCGCGGGGCGGGGGCGTGGGTTATCCGCCGGTTCAGGGGATTGTGGATGCAAAAACAGCCATGATTTATTTTCTCTACGATATTCTTTTAGCCATTGCGGCCCTTGTCTATTTGCCGTTTTATGCGGTGCGGGGGCGGGTCCATGGCCGGATCCTGGATCGTATCGGCATCTTTTGCGCCGACGATTGGCAGGTCCCCGAGGATAAGAAGACGATTTGGATCCATGCCGTCAGCGTCGGAGAAGCTAGGGCCACGGAGTCCCTTGTGCGGTTTTTCCGCAGCCGGTGGCCGCAAACACGGATCGTCGTTTCGACGGTCACCCCTACGGGTTACGGGATCCTCAAGAAGGTTTTGAAAGACAATGAGCTTGCCGTTTTTGCGCCTCTGGATCTTTCGTGGGTCGTCAGGAAATTCTTAAAGGTGCTGCGGCCGTCTCTCGTCGTCATTATGGAGACCGAGCTTTGGCCCAACCTGATCCGTCTGAGTTCTGCCGCGGGTGCCCGTGTCGTGATCGTCAACGGCCGCATATCCGACAGGTCCTTCGCCGGTTATAAGAGGCTTTCCTGGTTGGTGGGGCCTGTCTTGAAGCTTATCGGTCTTTTCTGCATGCAGAGCCGTGAATCCGCCGACAGGATTGTCGCGATGGGCGCCGATCCCGGGCGGGTGCACGTCATGGGCAATATCAAATTTGATATCAGCAGCGATTTTTCCAGGCCGGCGTTCCTGAAGAAGCTGCGTGCGTTGGCTCCAAACCAGATGCTGTGGGTCGCCGGGTCGACCCATGAGAACGAAGAAGAGATGCTTCTGGGGATTTACAAGTCTTTGCGCAAGGATTTTGCCGGCCTGCGCCTGGTGATTGCGCCGCGGCATTTGGAGAGGATCGATAAGATCCGCAGGCTCATACGCGTCAATGGCCTGGAAGCGGTGCTCGTGTCGCGGTTGGATAATTTGCAGAGCGGGCAAGTGGCCCTTTTGGATACGATGGGCGATCTCACGGCGCTTTATGAGCTGGCGGATGTTGTTTTTGTCGGCGGCAGCCTCGTCAACAAAGGCGGACATAACCCCATCGAACCGGCTGTTTTCGGCAAGCCGGTCCTTTTCGGCAAGCACATGGATAATTTCAGGGAGGTCCGCGATATTTTTGTCCGTCAGGGGGCTGCGCTGGAGGTGGGGACGGTGCAAGACCTGGAATATGAATTGCGTCGTCTTCTGGCGAGTCCCGCCGAACGCAAGACGCTTGGCGAAAAGGCCCGCGAGCTTCTGAGCCAGAACAGGGGCGCGACGGAACGCACGGTCTCTGAGATCGCCAGGGAGATGGACCTATGAAGGGGCTTGAGTCTTTTTACGGCCGCGGCCGCATCACGGCGATATATATCCTGTTATTTCCTCTTCTCGCGGTTCTTTCCTGTGTTTACGGCGTTGCCGTCGTCGGAGCTGCATGGCTCTATCGTCGAGGAGTGCTGGCATCATTGCGGCCGCGGAATCCCGTGGTCAGCATCGGCAATATCACCCTTGGGGGGAGCGGCAAGACCCCTTTGACCGAATATGCGGCGGTCCAGTTGCTTAAAGCCGGCTGTCCCTGCGCCGTGCTTCTGCGCGGCTACGGCCGGCCGTCAAAGGGGAAAGGTATCGCGTCCGGCGGTTATGAAGCGCTGGGAGACGAGGGGGGCATGATCCTGGAGAACGTCGGCGGCAAGCTGCAAGTGTTGGCCGGCCGCGACCGCGCGCTTCTCGTGCGGCGGCTTGAGGCCGATGGTTTTCGCGGCACGATCATTCTGGACGACGGGTTTCAGCACTGGCGCGTCAGGCGGGATTGCGATATCGTCGCCCTGGACGCCGGCCGTCCTTTCGGCAACGGCTTATTGTTGCCTGCCGGCCACCTGCGTGAACCCAAAGGCGCTTTGAGGCGCGCTTCCATTTTTTGTTTGACGCGTTGCGACCAGGCCGGGTATAGAGCCGTCGAGACCCTGAAGCGGACGCTCCTGCGGCTGAACCCGGCGGCCTTGGTCGTTGAGACGGTGCACGAGCCGATCGGCCTTTACGATCTGAAGATCAAGACCGGGTTCGAAACGAATGTTCTTCGGGATGCGTCCGTCGGCCTCGTCTGCGGCATTGCCCAGCCCGGCTCTTTTGAAAAGACAGTCGCCGGCCTCGGCGGTAAGGTTGTTTCCAGGGCGTTCTTCAGGGACCATCATGTCTACAGCGCGGGCGAACTGTCGTTGTGCTGCCGCCGGGCCAGGGAGGCAGGAGCGTCCTTGATGGTGACCACCCAGAAAGATGCCCAGCGTCTGGAGCAGCTTGCGCGCGCCGCGGACCTGGGCATGGATATCCTCGTATTGAAAATAGGCATACGTATCGTAAAGAATGAGGCAGAATTCAATGCTCGACTTCGTTCTCTATATCCTTTTTAGGTCGTGGGTGGGGGTCATGCGGCTCTTGCCGCTCGAGGCGTGGCTGGCGGCAGCCAGGCTTGCGGCAGATATTTATCGCGTGCTGGACGGCCGTAGGCGCCGGCGCGCCGCCATCCATATCAAGATGGCGTTCCCGGACAAGACCTTTTTGGAACGCAAGCGGATCCTTGTCGCCATGTACCGGAATTTCGCGCAGAATATCGTCGAGACGCTATATCTGCCTTATATGGACGCGGCCTTTATGCGGCGGCATGTCGCGATTTCCGGCTGGGGTATTTTTCAGGAAGCCGAGGCCAAAGGTAAGGGGGTCGTGTTTCTGGGATGCCATGCAGGCAGCTGGGAATTGTCGAATATCGCCTGCGCCTTTTTGATCGGCAGCGGCCGCTATGCCATGCTGGCGCGGCCTCAAGGGAAGACAAAGAAGATCGATGCGTTCCTGAACGATTTGCGCACCTCCAAGGGGTGCGGCGTCATCCGCGTCAATGAACTGAAAAAAATGGTCGAGCACCTTTCACAAAACAAGGTCCTTGGTTCAGTGGCGGACCACGGCGGGCGTGAAGGCGTGCTGGTCCCGTTTTTCGGAAAGACAGCCAAGACGCCGACGGGGACGGTCAAGCTCGCCAAGAAGCTGGGGGCGCCTGTCATTCTGGCTTTCATGCATCGCCGCCGCGGCGCCGAGCACGAGATGTTCCTGGAGGCTTTCCATCCTTCCAGCGGCGCCAGCGACGAGAAGAGCCTCGCCGCCGACCTGGCCGCTATCAATGCCGTCTTCGAGAAATGGATCCGTCTCTATCCCGAAGAGTATCTTTGGTTCTACCGGAGATGGAAGTATTCCTCCCAGCGCCGCGTCCTTATTTTGAGCGACGGCAAAGCCGGCCACGTCAAGCAATCCCAGGCCCTGGCCGGCATGGTCCGCGATCTGGGTTTTGAGACCGAGATCCGCACGACTGAGGTGCGATTCAAGACGCGGACCGCGTCTACGGCACTTGCCGTCATCGCCCGTATTTTGGGGGCTGGCGCGGCACGGACCTGTCTGCGTTTTTTTCTGGAAGGGCGGACATACGACGACATCAGCCGGGAAGTTTTTGACCTTGTGGTGTCCGCCGGTTCTTCTCTGGCCGCCGTCAATATCGCCGTGGCGCATGAAAACGATGCGGCGTCGGTCGCGATCATGAAACCGGGCCTGCTGCGTTATGGGCAGCTGGATCTTGTGGTGATGCCCGAGCATGACCGGCCGCCGAAAAAGAAGAATGTGGCGGTTATCGTAGGTTCCCTCAACAGTGTCTCGGCGGAATCCATGAAGAAGGATTATGAGATGCTTTTGAGTCGGCGGTCGCAGATGGCAGCGGCAGGGCGTGCCGGAAGTCCGAAGATCGGCCTCCTTGTTGGCGGCGACTCCAGGCATTACGTCATCAGAGAACCCGTGGCCGATATTCTTGTCGCGCAACTGCGGCGCATCCTGGAGGAGACAGGGGCTTATCTTTTTGTCACGACTTCGCGCAGGACGGCCGGGCCTGTTGTGCGGATATTGCGCGAGGCCTTCGCTTCCCAGGATAACTGCAAACTATTCGTCGATGCGGCCCAGGATAATCCGCCGGGGACCGTAGGCGGCATTCTCTGCGCCAGCGATATTCTTGTTGTTTCCGGTGAGAGCATTTCCATGGTTTCAGAGGCCGTCGCCAGCGCCAAACCTGTCGTCGTTTTTGAGCCGCAACGTCTCACAGAGCGCAATAAGGTTCGCAGGTTCCTTGAAAAAATGCAGGCGGACGGCCGTATTTATTTGGTTAAAACTCCCGGGATTTATGATAAGCTATCTTGGATTATCGGGACAAAACCCGTTGCCGCCAAGCTAGATACGCGGACTGGCGTTATTGAAGCCCTGAAAAAACTTATTTAATAATCAAATGACAAGATGCAATAACCCGGCATACCTTTTTATTGTTATTATGTTTGGATATTGGGAGTTGGATGTTGTGATTTGTTTGATGCTTGTTTCTTGATTATTGGTGATTGATGAATATTCTGCAGATCTTGCCGCAGCTGAACGTCGGAGGAGTCGAGACAGGGACGATCGACCTGGCCAAATATCTGGTCAGGCACGGCCATCGTTGTGTCGTCGTTTCCGCAGGAGGCAGCCTGGTCGAAGAGCTCCGGGAGGCAGGCATCTCTCATTATGAGCTTCCCGTGGAGAACAAAGCCTTCTGGGTGATGTTCAAGGCTGCCGCTGAACTCAGCCGGATCATCGAGGGAGAAAAGATCGATGTCGTCCACGCCCGTTCGCGCGTGCCGGCGTGGGTTGGTTTCATGGCTTGCCGCAAGACGGGCGCCGCGTTCGTCACGACGGCGCATGGGCATTACAGCCGGCATATTTTCAGCTATATGATGGGGTGGGGGAAGTATACGATCGTGCCGAGCTCTGTGATAGGCAAGCATATGATGGAAGATTTCGGCGTTCCCTTGGCCAACATCCGTCTTATCCCGCGCAGCGTGGATTTGGAGAGGTTCGCATTCCGCGGCCCGCGGGTCCGCCGGGAGAAGGAATTCGTCGTCGGCGTTATCGGACGTATCACGCCGATCAAGGGGCAGATCTACTTTCTGAAGGCGATGGCACGCATCCTGCGTTCGGCGCCTTATGTCAAGGGATGCATCGTCGGCAGCGTCTCTCCGGGCAAAGGCAATTATATGGAAGAGCTTGAAGTCTGGACACGTCGTCTGGGATTGTCAGGGGCGGTGAGTTTTTTAGGCAACAGGCGCGACGTCCCGGAAGTCCTCAAAGGGCTGGACGCCCTGATCATGCCTTCCATTGCCGAAGAGTCTTTCGGCCGCGTCGTCGTTGAGGCGCAGGCCGTCGGCGTGCCGGTGATCGCCTCCCGTGTCGGCGGTGTCGTCGAGATCATCGAAGACGGCCGGGACGGTCTTTTGGTTTTTCCCAAAGACGACGAGGCGATGGCGCAGGCCGTCCTCAGGTTGATCGGCGATCCGGCCTTAGCCGGGCGCCTGGCAGACGCTGGCCGCAGGAAGGTTGAGGAGAGGTATTCCCTGGAGAAAATGGCCTCAGATACCCTCGCCGTCTATGAGGAGGCCGTGAGCATCAAGCGCATCCTTGTCATAAAATTCAGCGCCGTAGGTGACGCGATCCTGGCGGTCCCATCGCTAAAGGCGCTCAAGAAAAAATATCCCCTCTCGCATTTGGTTTGTCTGACAGGGGCGCCGGCGGCGGAGGTCCTCGAGCGGTGTCCTTTTATCGACGAGCTTCTCGTCTCTGATTTTAAAGGCAAAGACAAAGGATGGAGAGGATTCGGACGCCTGGTCCGCAAGCTTCTTGCCAGGAGATTCGATTATGTCGTCGATCTCCAGAACAACAGGAAAAGCCATATGCTGAGTTATGCCACGATGAGTCCCCATCGTTACGGTTACGATAACGGAAAATTCAGTTTTCTTTTGAACCATCGCGTCAAAGGCGCCAGGGACCTGATGGCGCCCGTGGAACACCAGTTTCGCGTGCTGGACATGATGGATGTCGCCTACGACGGCGAGACGCTGGACTTGTGGCCGTCGCCGCAGGATGAGGCCTTTGCGGAGTATTTCTTAAAGGAACACGCGGCAGAAGGCAGGTCCGTCATAGGTATCAATATCGGCGCAAGTCCCCGCTGGCAATCAAAGCGCTGGATCGCTTCGCGGTTTGCCAGGCTTTGTGACGCCCTGGAAGAGAAAGGCAACCGCGTGGTCTTGACGGGCGCCGCAAGCGATGCGGCCTTCGCCAAGAAAATCCTGGAAACGGCCAAAAGCCGCCCCGCCTGCGCCGTCGCACAGACAACGATCATGCAGTTGGCGGCCCTCATCGGACGATGTCAGGTTTATGTGACGGGCGATTCCGCTCCCATGCACGTCGCCGCGGCCATGCATGTTCCTTTTGTGGCGCTCTTCGGGCCGACGGATCCCCGGAGGCACCTGCCGTCGGGTGCGCGTTGCGTCGCGCTCCAAAAGGGGTGCCGGCCGTGCTATCGGGATATGTGTGCTAAAAAAACGCATCCGTGCATGAAGGGGATCCTTGTGGAAGACGTCCTTGCGGCCATCGGACAATTTGCAGGGGATCCGGTATGAATGTCTTGATTTTGACCAATCATCTCAATTTCGGCGGCGTCAGCGTCTATGCGCATCAGCTGGCTGCCCTGCTTGTCCGCAAATACGGGGCGAAGGTTTTTATCGGCTCGCGCGGGGGGGACCTGGAAACAGAGCTTGAGCGCGACGGCATCAAGCATATCCGCCTGCCGTTGACGACCAAGTGCGAAGTGAGCCCCAAGGTTTTTGTGTCGGCGCTCAGGCTCAGGGGGCTGGTTCGGCGCGAGAAGATCGACGTGATCCATGCCAATACCCGTGTCACGCAAGTCTTGGGGGCCTTGGTGTCCCTGCTGACCCGCAGGCCCATGGTGACGACATGCCACGGGTATTTCAAAAGGCGCTTGGGCCGCGTGCTCATGCCGTGCTGGGGCCGCCGGGTGATCGCTATCAGCGACCAGGTTTGGGACCACCTGGCCTATGATTTCGACGTACCGGCCGACAGGATCGATCTGGTCTATAATGGCATCGATCCGCAGCGGTTCGTCCCGCATGGCGCCGCCGAGATCGCCGCGCAAAAACAGGCGTGGGGGGTCGAGACGGATAAGAAGGTGATCGGCCATATCGGCCGGCTTTCTTCCGTCAAGGGACAGAAATACATGCTGTTGGCGGCCGGTATTCTTCGGGGCCGGCATCCGGAGTTTCGGTGGGTGATTGTCGGCGACGGAAAGGAAGAAGTGCATCTGCGGAAACTCATTGCCGAAAAGAAGATCGGAGATATCGTGCGTTTGTGTCCGTCGGCGGGTAATACATCTCTGGCGCTGGCCGCCATGGATGTTTTTGTCATGCCTTCCCTGCAGGAAGGGCTGGGGATCTCGATCTTGGAGGCCCATGCCCAGGGTGTGCCTGTTGTGGCGTCGCGCGTCGGGGGGATCCCGACGGTCATCGAAGACGGCGTTACGGGGCTCTTGGTTTCGCCGGGCGATCCTCCGGCTATTGCGGCCGCTGTTGAAAAATTACTGGAGGACCGTTCTCTGGTAGAGGCGATCGCCTCCAGGGCCCAAAAGAGGGTCGCCGAAGCATTTACGCTGGATTCCATGACGCAAAAGACCCAGGCCGTCTATCAATCCGTATTATGAAAAAGATTCTGGCGCGGGCCGCTGTTTATCTGCTTGTTTTTGTCCTGACGGGGTTCGTCGTTTTCTGTGCGAACATCTTTTATGGCGGCCCCAGCGCCGCGATCCTGATGTATCATAGTGTCGGCGCTCCCAACGGTCAGACGACCTGTCTGGATGTTTCAGAGCAAGATTTCGCGCGCCAGATGGCGTTTTTGCACGCCCGCGGGTTTCGTGTGATCCGTCTTACTGATCTGGCCGTTCTCTTGAGACGGGGAGAAAAGGTGAGGGCAGGGACGGTCGTGATCACCTTTGACGACGGCTACGATAATAATTACACCAAGGCTTTTCCGATCCTGAAAAAATACGGTTTTCCTGCGACGATATTCGTGATTGCCGGCCGTCTGGGAAAAGATTATGATGTGGCCAAGGGGGTCCCGGGCCGTATCGTGACGCCGCAGATGATGCAGGAAATGGTCGCCTCCGGACTTATTGATATCGGTTCCCACACGACAAGCCATTATTATCTGCCTGATGTCCGCGACGCATCTCTTCTCTGGGAGGAGCTTCGCGGTTCCAAGACATTCTTGGAGGCGGTCGTCGGAGCGCCCGTCGCTTCTTTGTCGTATCCCCTCGGAGGCTATAGGCGCTCAACCGAGGAAATGGCGCGCCGGGCGGGTTACGAGGCGGCTGTCACAACCAGCAAGAAGGACGGCGGCAGCGATACGGATCTTTTCGCTCTCAGGCGCATCAGGACTTCGAAGTCTTCGCGCCATATGTTTATATTTTTCCTGGAGGCCAGCGGCTATTATCCGCGTCTGAAAGGACTTTCGCGATGAACATATTCCGAAAGAAACAATCGCCATTTTCCGCCCAGGAACGCATCGTGATCGTCGAGGTCAATTGGCTGGGGGATGTCCTTTTTTCGACGCCGGCCATCCGGGCGATCCGCAAGAAGCATCCCGGCGCCTACATTGCCGCCCTGGTGGTGCCGCGCTGCAAGGTCCTCCTTTTGGGCAACAATTATCTTGACGAGGTGATCGCCTTGGATGAGGAAGGACGTTACAAGGGGTTCGGCGGCAAATTGCGGCTTGCCCGGGATCTCAAGGTCAGGCATTTTAACATCGCTTATATCTTCCGTCCGTCCCTGACACGGACGCTGTGTCTCTTTTTGGCGGGCGTGCGCCGGCGCATCGGCTTCGCCACGAAAAAGACGGCTTTCCTCTTGACGGAGAGGGTCATTTTTCCGAAAGACAAGATGCACCGCGCCGATGTTTATTATTATCTCGTCACGGGCTCCAGGATCCCATCCGGCGAGCGTTATTGCGATTATTTCGTTTCTCCCGATGACAGGGATTTTATTGAGGATTTCTTGAGGAAGCACCGTCTGGGGCAGGAGAAGAACCTTGTTACGCTCCACGTGGGCGGCAATTGGGATCTTAAACGTTGGCCGAAGGAGCGTTTTGCGCAGTTGATCGATGTCCTGAAGGAAAACTACCAGATGGATGTGGTCATCTCGGGGGCTTACAGCGAATACGGTCTGGCGGAAGGGATCGCTTCCCTGACGCGCTCCAAACCGTTTATCGCCTGCGGATTGACGACGCTCAAGCAGCTGGGCGTCCTTTTCCAGAAGAGCAGCATCGTGATCTCTGCGGATTCCGGCCCTCTGCATGTGGCCGCCGCCGTCGGGGCGCGCGTCTTGTCTCTTTACGGCCCGACCTCGCCGGAATTAACGGGTCCCTTGAGCCGCGACGAACTGCCGATCCTGTGCGGACGCCAGGCCCCTGCCTGCCAGGTCCCATGTTATAACCTGGAATGCAAGGATAATGTGTGCATGAGTTCGATCACCGTCGAACAAGTTGTCGGCGAATTGGAGAAGCGCGGATGGCTGAAGGCCAGGCAGTAAAGAAGATCCTTTACATGACCATGAGCAACCTCGGCGACGCCGTGATGGGGTTGCCGGCTTTTGATTTCCTCAGACGAGAGTGTCCGGCGGCGCGCATCACCGTTGTCGCCGCGCCGCGCACTAAGGGTCTTTTTGAACACCATCCCGATGCGGCGGAGCTGATCGTTTTTGATAAGCATGCCCCGCTTAAAGAGAAGATCGCGCTCTACCGGAGGCTGAAAAAAGAGGGATTCGATGTCGTTGTCGACCTCAAAAATACTTTCTACCGTTGGGCCCTGAGGTCCCGCTACAAAAACTCCCTGCACAACCGTTATCCTTCCTGGGTCGTGCATTTTTATCAGAAGCATCTCTTTAAGGCCGTCAGCGCTCTGCGGGGGCCGGCTGTCAGCGCCGATGAATTCAAGGAGCTGGACGGTCCCCGCAACCCGTCTTTTATCGCCCACAAGGATAGCGACGCCCTCTTGGAGCTGTTGAAACAGGAAGGGATGGGCGTCGGCGATGAATTTGTCCTGATTGTGCCCGGGGCGCGCAGCAGCCTTAAACAGTGGTCCGCCGGCGGGTATGCAGAGGTGGTCGGGGAGTTCCAAAAAAAGTATGGCAAGACGGTCGTCGTGGCCGGCGACAAGGGCGATGAGGTCTTTGTCGGCGAGATCTGCGCGCGGGCCTCGTTGCCCGTCGTCAATCTCTGCGGCCGCACGAACCTGGGAATGCTTTGCGCGCTGATCATGCGTGCCGAGATGGTCGTCGGAAGCGACTCAGGCGCCCTCCAGATCGCAAGCTACCTCGACCGCCCCGTCATCGGCATCTATGGCCCGACGGACGAACGTCTTTATGGGCCGTGGTCGTCCCGCAGCATTGCCGTACGCAAGAACGTTCTTTGCGGACCTTGTTCTCGGGCCGCCTGCGCCACAGGGGGCCACGCCTGCATCCAGACCATAACGCCTTTTGATGTGCTCCTGGCCGTACGGTTGATGATGGAAGGTAAGGAGGAGAGGTTTTGCCGGGAGCGCTACAAGCGGATCCTCGTTGTGCGCACGGACAGGATCGGCGATGTGGTCCTTTCGACGCCCGTGGTCAAGGTTCTGCGCGAGCATTTTCCTTCGAGCTTCATCGCGATGATGGTCGCCCCCTACACCCGCGAGATCGTGGAGGGCAATCCCTATCTGGACCAGGTGATCGTGTTTGACAAGGACCGGGCCCAGCGGGGTTTCTGGTCGACGCTGGCGTTCAGCCGTTATCTGGCGCGTCTGTCTTTCGATGCCGCCATCGTATTGCATCCGACGCTGCGCGTTCATTTGTTGATGTTTTTGGCCGGCATCGGCGAGCGCATTGGTTATGACCGCAAAGGGGCCTATTTCCTGACACAGGCCTTGCCGCACAAAAAGCAGGAAGGGACCAAGCACGAGGTCGAGTATAATTTCGATCTCCTCAAGGTGCTGGAGATCGGCGATGTTTCGCAGGAGCTTTACATGCCCTTGAAACAGGAATCGGATGAATTTGTTGCCGATTTCTTGATGCG
The DNA here is from genome assembly GCF_004102945.1 of Candidatus Velamenicoccus archaeovorus. Classification (GTDB taxonomy): domain Bacteria; phylum Omnitrophota; class Gorgyraeia; order Velamenicoccales; family Velamenicoccaceae; genus Velamenicoccus; species Velamenicoccus archaeovorus. Next base: position 319,376 of record NZ_CP019384.1, read on the forward strand.
TCTGGGCGTCGGCCAAAAGGATCGTCTGGTCGCCGTCAATCCGGCGGCCAGCTGTCCTTCCAAGCTCTGGCCGGTGCAGAAGTTTGCCGGCCTGATCGACAGGATCCAGAAAGAACTCGGCATCAAGGTTATGGTGGTCGCCGATGCCGCCCACCGGTCTGTTTCCGAACAAATATTCAATCTGGTCCGGACCCATCCCTTGGACGGATCTGGGCAGTTTTCTCTTTCCCGGCTGGCCAGTCTTTTCAAACGTTGCGATCTTTTGATTTCCAATGATTCCGGGCCTGTGCATATTGCCGTTGCCGTCGGGACGCCTGTCATTTCCATCTTCGGCCGCAACCAGGCGGGGCTGAGTCCGCGCCGCTGGGGGCCTATCGGTCCTCGCGACGTCGTGGTGCATAATCCCCAGCCATGCTTCCCATGTTTGGCCCACGATTGCCGCAAAGGCTTTGCTTGTCTTGATTCGGTTGGTATCGAAGAAGTGATGGGACATGCGCGAAGGATTTTGAGGGAAGGGAAGGCAGGAAAGGCAAATTAACTTGTCCCTCACGTCTAATCACTTGGAAATTTCCTGCTAGGGTCAGGTCTGGCAGCGATCCGGAAAAATTTCCTGCTTGGCAAAACAGAGTTTTGCCGAAGCTGCGGAGTTGATTTTGAGAGGAAAAGGCCTGTAATGGGCAAAATGGAAGAATAAACGTTACTCCTTGCTTATGCGCTTGTAAATTTTTCCAGGGCGATCCGGAAAAATTTCCTGCGCAAGCTGCGGAGTTGATTTTGAGAGGAAAAGGCCTGTAATGGGCAAAATCAAGGAGGTCGTATGAAACAGATGAAGGTCAGCGCAGTGGTGGCATTGGCGGTGACGGTTCTGGCAGTTGTGACGGCGTTCGCATTCAGTTTTGCCAATATGTCTTATCAGGCCGAGCTTGCCAGGCTCAAAAAGCTCAACGTTGAATATCAGAAGACCCTGGAGAGCTATAAGATCGTGTTGGATAATATCCGTATGCAGCTTGAGCAGGTTAAGCCGGCGGCAGCAAAATAGGGATTTGAAAAAAGTTTTTCCGGCCGGATAGGGCTGGTTTTATCCCGGCCTTGGCCGAAGGCCGAGACGTGCGGTTGTCGCCGTCGGGTTTCAGGTGCCGAAAAAGAAGGAGGGGAGCATGAAGATAAAAGGGTTGGTGCTGGCTATCACAATTATTGTTGTTTTCATCGCGGGAGTTGGGGTTGGCGACTGGCTTGCCTCTGCGGGTTACCAGTCTTTGATCGCCCGCATGCAGGGCCAGGAGATGATCTTGAAGGCGGAAGTTGAGAAATACAAGAATGTGATCCGTGATATCAGCGCTACCGTGGTCAAGGCCATGCCTGCGGAAAAGGTTTCGCAGGAAGCGGGGGCGGCGAAGGGTCGTTAGACATATTTTAATCCCGTTTGCCAGAATTCCCTGCCCGCTTGGGCAGGCGAGGCTGGGCCCGTGGATTGGTTTTGTCTTGCAGACAAAACCATGGCGGAGCGGGACGTCGCCCCGCGGGCGAATCAAAAAGGACCCACGGGCCTGCCCTAGGCAAAGCCAGGGCGAGCCCGTGGGGCTCCAGGAACTTATCCACAAAAAAAGGGGGGGGTGAATCCTTATGCGGTCGATCCTGATGATGCTTGGAGTCATGTTTATGTCGGCGGGCTGCGCCAATATCTGCGAATTCGGGCGTTCGTCCGATGAGACCAAAAGAGTTAATTGCTACGGACTCATGGAACAGGCCAAAGTGGGCATGATGCAGGCTGAAGTCCAAAAGAAGATAGGGTATCCCGATATACGGCGCTACGACATCAGTTATATGGGCAAGATGTATGATGAGGCCTGGATCTACAAGTTGAATTCGCCGCCGACGATCCTGTATTTCAAAAATGGGGTTCTTCAAAAGAAGGACTACGATTATTCGCAATAGTTTTTTTGGAAAAATCGTACGGCAGGCGCCTGATTCGGTGGTCTGTAAGCCTATCATGAGGAAGAGGATGGGGTTGTCCTTTGCCGGACAAACATATGTTGACCGCTCCGGCACCCATTGGTATAATTAACTCTTCTAATAAATGGGTTGATGCTGTGTTTTATGGACATATCCAAGCTTAAAACCTATTCCATAAACGCAAGAAAGAGTAAGGTTGATAAATCCTTTTTGGCCAGGCCGTTGCCTGCAAAGGCCGGATTCCGCTCTTTTTTAAATTCGCTTCCTAACCTTTTGAAAGCAAAAGAGTTAAGGGAAATTGTTGCCGCTATCGTCTGCGCGCGCAAGAAGAAAAAGCCTGTTCTTTTGATGATGGGGGCGCATGTCGTCAAGTGCGGCCTGAGCCCTCTGGTTGTCGAGTTCCTGAAAAAAGGTATTTTCACGTCGGTTTCAACGAACGGCGCCGGCATCATCCATGATTTCGAATTGGCATATTGCGGCCGCACATCCGAAGACGTCGCCTGCACCATTAAAGACGGCAGCTTCGGCATGGCGCGCCAGACGGCAGAGTTCCTCAACGGTGCCATCGCCGATGGGGCTGACAAGGGCTTAGGATTGGGTGCGTCTGTCGGAAGATGGATCGAGGCAGAGAAGCTTCGTTACAGGAAGTTGAGCATCGCCGCGGCATGTTTTCGTCTCGGGCGGCTCCTGAGCGTTCACGTGGCCCTGGGGACGGATATCATCCATCAGCATCCTTCTTGCGACGGCGCCCGGACCGGAGAGGCCACTTTGCGTGATTTTCGCAGCCTGACGGAAGAGGTGGCGCGGCTCGACGGAGGCGGTGTTGTTGTGAATTTCGGGTCTGCCGTCATCCTGCCCGAGGTTTTTTTGAAGGCCCTGAGCGTTGCGCGCAACCTCACGGGCAGGGTCCGCGATTTCACGACAGTCAATTTCGACATGAATTTTCATTACCGGCCGCATCAGAACATCGTGACAAGACCATTGGACGGCTGCGGCCGCGGTTATTATATCCTGGGACATCACGAGATCATGATGCCGCTTTTGTTCCAGGCGATCACGGAGGCCGGCACCATCTGAAAGGGACATGGTTCTATGGCGTTGCTGACTCACGAAAAGCTTAAAAAGATTCTCGGCGGATTTTCTTCGTCGCGGATCATGGTTATCGGCGATTTGATCCTGGATGAATACATCTGGGGCAAGGCGGAGCGCATTTCGCCCGAGGCCCCTGTGCCCGTTGTCTGGGCGCAGCGCCAGTCTTTCATGCCCGGCGGCGCCTCCAATGTCGCCAATAACCTGGCGGCGCTGGGCGCCAAGGTATTTCTGTGTGGAGTGGTGGGAGAGGACAGGAATGGGGATACCCTTTTGGACCTGTTGCGTCAAAAAGGGGTGGTTTGCGATGGGGTGATCGCCGACGCCGCAAGGCGCACGACGGTCAAGACGCGCATCATCGCCGCCCATCAACAGATGGTGCGCCTGGACTGGGAGAATACGGAACATCTTGCCTTGGATCGGCTGCGGCACATCGTGGCCATGGTGGAAGAGAAGATCCCGCAGGTCGATGGATTGATCATTGAAGATTACGGTAAGGGTCTGATCGGGCCGTATCTGTTGAAGCGCATCATCTCTTCGGCCAGAAGGCACGGCAAGATCATTACCGTCGATCCCAAGATAGAACATTTCCGCTATTACAAGGGCGTGACGGCGTTGACGCCGAATGAAAAAGAGGCTTCTGCGGGCGCCGGCATCTCCATCAAGACGGACGAAGACATCGATCGCATCGGCAGGAAGCTGTTTAGGACCCTTCGGTGCGAGGGGGTCTTGGTGACCCTTGGAGAAAAAGGCATGAAGCTTTTTTCCGGCGCCGGGCACAACCGCGCCCCCGTGCATATCCCGACCGTGGCCCAGGAGGTTTTCGACGTCTCCGGTGCGGGCGATACGGTCATCTCTGTCTTTACGCTGGCGTTGTCGCGCGGCGTCTCTATGGTTGAAGCGGCCAAGATCGCCAACGTCGCCGCCGGCGTGGTCGTCGGTAAAGTCGGCGTAGCCGTTGTCGCCAAGGAAGAGATTCTCGAGGCGTGGAGGCGGTTGAGAGGAAAGTTGTTATGAATTTTGCCGGGTTTTGTGACAGGCGTTTTTGCAAAAACGAGGATTTGTCCGACGATATATGCATGGAGGGCTTGACAGGATGAATGCCATCGGCGTGATCCCTGCGCGTTACGCATCCGTCCGTTTTGAAGGCAAGATCCTGGCGGATATTCTGGGCAGACCCATGATCCAGCATGTATGGGAGAATGCCAGGCGGGCCAGGTCACTTGACGAGGTGGTCGTGGCGTGCGATGACGAAAGGATCAAGGGGGCTGTCGAGGCTTTCGGCGGCAAGGCCGTCATGACGGCCAAGGCCCACACCAGCGGCACCGAGCGCATCGCAGAGGTGGTCGCCGACCTGGACGTTAAGGTCGTTGTCAATATCCAGGGAGATGAACCATTGGTTCATCCTTCCATGATCGACGACGTGGCCTATGCCCTTTTGAACGTCCCCGAACAGAATTGTGCCACGGTCTGCAAGCGCATCGAACGTGAAGAAGAGATCGCCGACCCGAACGTCGTCAAGGTCGTGATGAACAAAAAACATCAGGCGCTGTATTTTTCTCGTTGTCCCATCCCGTTCGTGCGCGAAGAAGAGCCCGGCATGCGCGTTCATTACAAACATATCGGCATTTACGGTTATACCAAGGATTTTCTTTATACCTATAAAAATCTTCCCGTATCGAAATTGGAAAAGCTTGAGAAGCTTGAACAGCTCCGGATTTTGGAGAATGGATATTCCATCCGAATCGTAGAGACGAAATTCGAGACGATCGGCGTCGACACCCGGGAGGATCTGGAGAAGGTCAAACAGTGGCTCTTGCTTCGAAGCAAGATCGAGGTCGAATGAAGGCACAGCTTACGCGGCGAAGCGCCTAACTTGTGTCGTCATTAAATTCGCGCAGTGATTTATGTCACGATTGTTCCATAAGCCGCGCGCTCATTGAAGGATAATCATGAAAACGCGTAAAGTGAGCATCGGCGCCGTCGAGATCGGCGGCGGGCTGCCGCTGGTCCTTTTGGCCGGGCCGTGTGTCATCGAATCCGAGAAGGCCGTGATGACAGAGGCCGAGCGTCTGAAGGCCGTTTGTCGCCAGGCGGGCATTCCCTTGGTTTTTAAATCCAGCTACGATAAGGCCAACCGGACGTCGTTGTCGTCTTTTCGGGGGCCGGGGATCCGTCAGGGCTTGAAGGTCCTGCAGCGCGTCAAGAAGACATTCGGCATCCCGGTTTTAAGCGATGTCCACAGCGCCGACGAGGCCAAGGCCGCAGGCGAAGTCCTGGATTGCCTGCAGATCCCGGCTTTCCTGTGCCGGCAGACCGATATTCTCGTTGCGGCAGCCAGGACGAAGAAGGCCATCAACATTAAAAAAGGGCAGTTCCTTGCGCCGTGGAATATGGATGAGGTCATCAAGAAGATCGTCTCCAGCGGGAACCGCAAGATCCTTCTGACGGAGCGGGGCGTTTCTTTCGGTTATAACAATCTGGTCGTGGATTTCCGGAGCCTGGCGATCATGCGTCAACTGGGATATCCGGTGATCTTTGACGCTACGCACAGCGTTCAGCTCCCGGGCGGCCGCGGCACATCGAGCGGAGGGGAGAAAAAATATGTCGCCGCCCTGTCGAGGGCCGCGGTGGCGTTCGGCTGTGACGGTCTGTTTTTGGAGGTCCACCAGAGGCCGGAAAAGGCCCTCTGTGATGGCCCCAATATGCTGTCTTTATCGGAATTGCCGCGTCTTCTGGAGACGGTCCGTGAGATCGGCCGTCTCGCCGACGGGGCCCGCAAGACCAACGAATAGGACCAAACGATGCATGGGAAGGAAGCGAGAAAAGTTTTAAAGATCGAAGCCGAGGCTGTCGGGGCCCTCATACGCCGGATCGACAAAAAGTTCGATGAGGCGATTGGGCTTTTAAGCGAATGCCGCGGCCGCGTCATTGTGACAGGCATGGGCAAAGGCGGTCTGGTCGGCCAGAAGATATCGGCCACCCTTTCTTCGACAGGAACACCAAGCCTGTTTTTGCATTCCGCCGAGGCGATTCACGGCGATCTGGGGCGTGTCACCAAGGAAGATGTTGTCCTGGCGATTTCCAACAGCGGCGAGACCGAAGAGGTGGTCCGGCTCCTGCCTTTGATCAAAAAGATCGGTGTACGGCTCATTGCCTTGACGGGGAATCCCCGTTCGACCCTGGGCCGCCACAGCGATGTGACGCTGGATGTTTCCGTCAAAAAAGAGGCTTGTCCTTTGGGATTGGCGCCGACGGCTTCCACGACGGCGACGCTGGCCATGGGCGACGCCATAGCCGTTTGTCTGCTGAAAAAAAAGGGATTCCGCCAAGAGGATTTCGCCTTTTATCATCCCGGCGGAGCGTTGGGAAAGAGGCTCCTTTTGAAGGTCGAAGATATCATGCGCCGGGGCGCTGCCAATCCCGTCGTGAAAGAGGATGCGCTTGTGCGCGACGTCCTCCTGAAGATCACGGAGGCGCGTGCAGGTGCCGCCAGCGTTGTCGACAAATCCGGCCAACTGACGGGGATCTTTACTGACGGAGACCTGCGCCGTCATGTGGAATCGGACAAGCATTTGGTGGTCAGGAAGGTCAAGGATGTCATGACGAAGGCCCCGGTGACGATCCCCAAGGACCATCTTGCCAGTGAAGCCCTCAGGATCCTCAAGGACAGGAGGATCGACGAGGTGCCGATCGTCGATGCCAAACACCGCCCTATCGGGATGCTGGATGTGCAGGATTTGCTCAAGGCGGGGCTGGTCTAAAAACAGTCAACCCATATTCCCCGGCCTTGCCCGAAGGGGCAGGCCGGGGGGGTAGGCCGGGGCTTGTTTCGGGTACCTCTAAGCGGCCACAACACTCTCCGCTCTAAAGGGCGGAGCTTTACCGCGCAGAGTTAACGGGGAGGCGGGTTACGGATGTCTGGGTTAGAAATCAGTGCCGAAATACCTCTCATGATTTCGAAAAAACTCCGGGATAAATTTAAAAAGATCAAGCTGCTGTTGTTGGATGTGGACGGCGTTCTGACGGATGGCCGTATCATTTACGACAGCGAAGGGCGCGACGCCAAATGTTTCGATGTTCACGACGGGCTGGGCGTGGCCCTCTTGGCGCGCATGGGGATCAAGACGATCCTTGTGACAGCCAAGGGGTCGGGGTGCCTGGCGCATCGCGCCAAAGACATGCGCGCGGAGGCGGTCTATAGGATGGACAGGAATAATAGCGCAGGTCACATTGCTAAGACCGAGGCGTACGCGAAGATATTGAAGAAATACGGCCTGCGGCATGAAAATATCTGTTTCGTCGGGGACGACCTTGTCGATCTCTGCGTTTTAAACATATGCGGTTTGCCGGTAGCGACGCGTAACGCCGTGGCCGAGGTCAGACGGGCCGCTGTCTATGTCACGCGGCATCCCGGAGGCCGCGGCGCCGTGCGCGAGATCGCGGAACTCATCCTGAGATCACAAGGTCGGTGGCAAGAGGCAGTAGAAAAATTCCTGTGATGGCCAGAATATCCATTTTATGCTTGGCGCTGGTTGTCTCCATGTCCTCGGCGGCTTTTGGCTTCGCGGCGGATTCCAAAAATCCATCTACCAGCGAGCCTCAGCAGATGGAAGATTTCAATATCGCCGGCTACGACGGGAAAGGACAAAAGACGTGGGAGGTGCAGGGCGCTTCCATGGATATGGCCGGTAATGACGTCAAGGTTTCCGACATCACGGCCCATCTTTACGGGAACGAGAGGAACAAAGAAAACATGGTGCTGACCGCCGATCGCGGCCAATTCGACAGGGCGACGGGCAAAGTCCGCCTGGAAGACAATGTGCGCGCCGTGACGGATACCGGCGCGGAATTGACGACGAGCGTCTTGGATTGGTCGCAGAAAGACCAAGTCATCTCTTCGGACGAGAAGGTCAATATTTCCCGGGACAATGTGACGGCGATAGGCGAAGGATTGGAAGCCAAATCCGACATGAAAGTGGCAAAGCTTGAGAAAGACGTCGTCGTGACGATGCAAGGAAACGGACAGGCGTCATCGGCGACCAAGACCCAGGGGGCGGCAGAGACCAAATCGAGCGGGCCGGGGAAAATGACGATCACCTGTGACGGGCCGATGGAGTTGGATTACGAACACCAGGTGGCGACTTTTGAGAAGAATGTGCAGGTGACCGGCGACGAAGACCAGGGGTCGATGGTGTCGGACAAGATGACCATTTATTTCAGCAGCCAGACCAAGCAGATCGACAGGATCGTGGCCGAAGGCCACGTCAAGATCACGCGTGACGGGAATACGTCTTACAGCGATTCGGCCGTCTTCACTGCGGCGGACAGGAGGGTCGTCTTGACAGGGCGGCCGCACCTGGAAATCTTCACCGAAGAAGGCAGCGGGTTGTCCCATGTATCTCCTTGAAGCCAAAGGACTGGTCAAGAGTTATCATCATCGCCGTGTCGTCGACAACGTCAACCTCGTCGTCAAGCGCGGTGAAATCGTCGGTCTCCTGGGACCGAACGGCGCCGGCAAGACGACGACATTCTACATGATCGTCGGCATCATCCCTCCGGAGGACGGCCAGATCATTTTTGACAACAATGACATCACGCGTGTGCCGATCCATGCGAGGGCCCATTTCGGTATCGGCTATCTCGCGCAGGAGAGCTCGGTTTTTCGCAAGCTTACCGTTGAAGAGAACATCATGGCGATCCTGGAGACCCTGCCCATCTCTTTCAGGGAGCGCAAGAAGAGATTGGATCAATTGCTGGCGGAGCTCAAGATCGCACATTTGAAAAAGCACAAGGCTTATACGCTTTCCGGAGGCGAGCGCCGGCGCCTGGAGATCACCCGGGCGCTGGTGACGAATCCGTCGTTCATCCTGCTGGATGAACCCTTTTCCGGTATCGATCCGATCGTCGTGGCCGATGCCCAGCAGATCATCAAGGAATTGAAAGAGAAGGGGCTTGGGGTTTTGTTGACGGACCACAACGTACGCGAGACCCTCTCCATCACGGACAGGGCATACCTGATCGCCCAGGGGCGCATCCTGATCTCCGGGACTGCTTCCGATCTGATCAACGACGCGCGGGCGAGGGAATTGTACTTAGGGGAAAAGTTCAGGATGTAAGGCAGTGACAAAACGATCAAGGGGGCAAATGAATGAAGGCGAAAAAAACAAAGACAAAAGAGAACAAGGTGCTTCTTGACATAGAGGTGGCCCAGGAGCAAGTCAAAAAAAAGTACGATGAGGTTTATGAGAAGATCGGCCAGGAGGCAAAAATCCCCGGTTACAGGCCCGGCAAGGCTCCGCGTCAGATCCTGGAACAACAGCACGGCGCCCTGGCGAGAGACGAAGTGCTCAAGAGCTTGATCACGGAAAGCTATGAACAGACCGTCAAGGACGAGGCGATCGACGTCATCGACCTGCCGCAGATATCGGACGTCAAGCTGGAAGGGGAGGTCCTGACGTACAAGGCCGAGGTGGAGGTCAAGCCCGAGATCGCGATCAAGCAATATAAGGGGCTCAAGCTGAAAAAGCAGGAGATCAAGGTTGAGTCTTCAGACGTCGAAGAGTATCTCAAGCAGCTGAAAAAGGGCAGGTCCGAAGGTCTCTCCGAAGAGAAGCTGGCCAGGGGCCTGGGATACAAGACGAAAGAGGAATTCATCGATTGCATCCAGAAACAGCTGTTTTTGAAAAAAGAGAACGAGGAGCGCGCGCGCCTGGAAAAGGAACTCATCCAGCAGGTATTGAAACAGAGTTCTTTTGTCGTTCCGCAGACGCTCGTCACGCGCCGGGCCCATGAGCTGGAACATGAGGCGGAGCATCAGATGACCAGTTACGGTCTGCCGCCGGAGCGGATCCAGGAAAGGATCAAGGAGTTTGAACCGAAGTTCAAGGCGGAGGCGGAAGAACAGGTCAAGGTTTTTCTTGTTTTAGAGGCCGTCGCAAAGCTCGAGAAGATTCCGGTCGACGATCATGTGCTTAACCGCGTCGTTGAGTTCCTCTTTGCGGAAGCGGAATGGGAATAAAAACAGTGTCAGAGTGTCAAAGTATCATAGTGTCACACTAAAAAAGAGAGTATTGCTATTTCTAAAATTCTTTTATATCAGGAAGCTTTTACTTTGACTCTTTGATACTGTGATACTCTTCATTTTTGTTGTTTTTAAATAGGAGGATTTATGACAAGATCACAAATGCTGGTGCCTATGGTCATCGAGCAGACGGGTCATGTGGAGCGGGCCTATGACATTTATTCGAGGCTGCTCAAGGATCGCATCATCTTTATCGGCACCCCTATCGACGATACCGTCGCCAATCTCGTGATCGCGCAGCTTTTGTTCCTGCAGATGGAAGACGTGACCAAGGATATCAGCGTCTATATCAATTCTCCCGGCGGTTCCGTGACGAGCGGCTTGGCGATCTACGATACGATGCAGTTCGTCAAATGTCCTGTGGCGACCTACTGCGTGGGTCAGGCCGCCAGCATGGGCGCGCTGCTTTTGAGCGCCGGACGCAAGGGGAAACGTTACGCATTGCCCAACTCGCGGATCATGATCCATCAGCCGTGGGGCGGCGTGCAGGGCGCGGCGGCGGATATCTCTATCCAGGCCAAAGAGATATTGAGGCTGCGCGAGATGCTGGAAAATATCCTTTGCAAGCATACCGGCCAGCCGCTCGACCGCATCAAGAAAGATTCCGACCGCGACTACTTTATGTCGTCGGAGGAAGCTCGGGCTTACGGCTTGATTGACGAAGTGATTGTGCCGGCAATGAAGTAGGAGATAAACACCCAAACAATTCTTAAATAACCAAGCTCCAAGATACAATCATCAAACAATAACCAATCACCGGAATCCAATAACCAAATAGTATCGTTGTTTGTTTGATTATGGGTGATTGTGATTTGGAATTTGTTTGGAACTTGTTTCTTGGTTGTTGGTGATTCACAGGAGGGTCCTATGAAAAAAAATTATTTATTGACGCCGGGTCCGACGCCTCTTCCGCCGGAAGTCTGCGAGGCGCTTTCGCGTCCGATCATCCATCACCGCACGCCGCAGTTCCAGACCGTCTTGAAAGAGGTCCAGGAGAGCCTGAAGGCCGCTTTTCAGACCAAGAACGATGTGTTTATCCTGACGTCTTCGGGGACGGGGGCCATGGAATCTGCCGTGGTCAACCTTCTTTCTTGGGGAGACAAGGCCCTGGTGATCCAGGGGGGGAAATTCGGAGAGCGCTGGACGGAGCTGTGTCAGGCCTACGGCGTCAAGCCAATCGTCATCGACGTCGAGTGGGGCAAGGCCCTTGACCCGCAGATCCTTAAGGATTATCTGGCCAAGGAACCGGCGATCAAGGCGGTCTTTTCGACGTTATGCGAGACGTCGACGGGCGTGGCGTTTGATATCAAGGGTTTTGCCCAAGTTACCAAAGAGACCGGCGCCGTTCTTGTCGTGGACGCGATCAGCGGGCTGGGCGCCATCGACCTTCAGATGGATGCATGGGGAGTGGACGTCGTCGTCTCCGGCTCTCAAAAAGGGTTCATGCTGCCGCCGGGGCTGGCGTTCATCTCCGTCAGCAAAAAAGCCTGGAAGCTTGTCGAAGAATCCAAGTGCCCCAAGTATTATTTCGATTTGAAGAGCGCCAAGAAGGCCTGCGACAAGACCGATACGCCGTTTACACCGGCGATCGGCATCGTCATCGCCCTCAACGAAGCGCTCAAGATGATGAAGGCCGAGGGGTTTGAGAACATCTTTGCGCGTCACAAGAAGCTTGCGGATGCCACGCGCGCGGCGATGCCGGCGTTGGGCCTTTCGCTTTTTTCGACGGATGCCGCTTCGGATGCCGTGACGGCTGTCAGGGTCCCCGCGGGCATCGACGGGGAAAAGCTCGTCAAGACCATGCGCGATGAATACGGCGTGACCATGGCCGGAGGCCAGGGGGAGATGAAAGGCAAGCTCTTCAGGGTCGCGCACATGGGTTATATCAGTGAGTTCGACATCATTCTCGGGATCGCCTGTCTGGAGAAGGTGCTGAAGAAGATGGGGCATGCCTTTGAGCTGGGCGCCGGAGTGAAGGCGGCGCAGGAAGTGCTTCTGAAATAGACAAGAGGATTACGACGGTCAGCGGTAGAACAACGGAGAAGTTTTATGTTTAAGATATTGGTGAGCGATGCGTTATCGGAAGAGGGGCTCGGGGTTTTGAAGAGCTCCAAGGATTTTGTCGTCGATGTCAAGACGGGGCTCAAGGCCGATGAATTGAAAGGGATTGTCGGGGACTATGACGCCCTTGTGGTCAGGAGCGCCACGAAAGTGACCGCCGAGGTCATCGAGGCCGGCAAGAAGCTCAAGATCGTCGGCCGCGCAGGCGTGGGGTTGGACAACGTGGACCTGGCGGCGGCGACGGCCAAGGGCATCATCGTCATGAACACGCCGGGCGGCAACACCATATCGACGGCAGAGCATACGATGAGCCTGATTATGTCTTTATCGCGCAATATTCCGCTGGCGGACGCATCCATGAAAAAAAAGGAATGGAAGCGCAAGGATTTTATGGGTGTTGAGCTTTATAACAAGACCATCGGCATCGTCGGCCTGGGCCGTATCGGCATGGAAGTCGCCAAACGGTGCCTCGCTTTCGGGATGCGCGTCAAGGCCTACGATCCGTTTTTGTCCCGCGAGGTGGCTGAGAAGATAGGGGTCGAACTGGGGACCCTGGAAGATGTTTACCGTGCCGCCGATTACATCACCGTGCACGTGCCTCTGACCGAAGAGACCAAGGGCATGATTTCCGACAAAGAAATCGGGATGATGAAGGGCGGCGTCCGCCTGATTAATTGCGCGCGCGGCGGCATCATCGACGAGCAGGCCTTGGCCCGCGGCCTTGAATCCGGAAAAGTCGCCGGCGCTGCGCTGGATGTGTATGTGGAAGAGCCTCCCAAGGATTGCCCGCTGGCCAAATTCGGCGCCAATGTCGTTTTGACGCCGCATCTGGGGGCATCCACCGAAGAGGCGCAGGTGAATGTGGCGATCGAGATCGCGCACCAGATTTCCGACGCCCTCCTGGGCAAAGGGATCCGCAACGCCGCCAATTTCCCGTCCGTCGACCCGGAAACCTATCATGCCTTGCAGCCTTATATCAACCTCTGCGAGAAACTCGGGTCTTTCACAAGCCAGATCGCGCAAGGGGCGTTGACGGAAGTGAACGTGACATATAGCGGCGATATCGCTGCTCACGATACGGCGCCTCTGACCATGGCGTTGATGAAGGGCCTCTTGTCTCCGATGCTTCAGGATACCGTGAATTTCATCAATTCCCTTTCCCTGGCCAAAGACCGCGGCATCCGTACGACGGAACTCAAGTCCCTGCAGTCCGAAGAATTCGTGACCTTGGTATCTCTGGAGATCAAGACCGACAAGGAGACTCATCGCGTTGCCGGAACCCTTTTGTCCAAGAGCGACCCGCGCATCGTCAAGGTGGATGAGTTTTATGTCGAGGCGATCCCGTCGGGCTGCATGCTCCTCATGCAGAATTGGGATAAACCCGGCATCATCGGGAATCTCGGCAAACTGATGGGAGAGCATAATATCAATATCGCGGCGATGTCTTTCGGCCGGGAAAAGCAGGGGGGGCGCGCGATGTCCGTGTTGAACGTCGACAGCTGCGTGAGCGCCGAGCTGCTGGAAAAGGTCAAAAAACAACCGCATATCCTCTCGGCCAAAATCGTCGAGCTGTAATCCTTCGCACCTGCCTGCCTACCGGTAGGCAGGCAGGGAAATCCCCGGGTCCATCCTCTATTCTTCTATATGGAATGAGGAAGGTTTTCTTGGGAGTTAACCGTGTGAGTATCATATAGGAGGACGCATGCCGCGTCTCTTGAAGATCCTCGGCTGTTCGACCGCATATATCGGATTATTATTTATTTTCTCCGGCGCGGCGATCGCTGAAGAACTTAATATTATTTTTACCGGGCAGTCTTTTGCCGCCCTTTATCCTTGCGATTGCCGTGTGGAGCCGGATGGCGGCGTCGCCAGGAGGGCGACCTTGATCCGGGACTTTCGCAAACAGATGAAGAATGTCCTTGTCCTGGAGGCGGGTTCGAGCCTGGCCTCAGGGCCCGATGATGGCAACACGCAAGGGGAAGAGCTGGACAAAAAACGCAGCGGTATCTATCTGGAAGCCGTGAAGCTGATGGCCTATGATGCCATCCTCGTCGACAGACAGGACTTTTCTTTCGGGGAGAAATTTATTGAACCTTATACCAGGAACCTGCCTTTTGTTTCCTCTAATATCGCCGGTTCTTTTGCGCCGTTTATCATCAAGGAGTTCGGCGATTTGCGGGTGGGTATTATCGGGATCACCGAGGCCTCCGCCGTTAAAAAAGGCGCCAGAGATTGGCGGGAGCCGGCTGTGGTTTTGCGCCAGCTCATCCCCGAGCTCAAGAAGAAGGGTGTGGGGATTATTATCCTCCTGAGCGCGCAGACGCCCCAGGAAGATGAGAAGATGCTCAAAGACATCCATGGGGTCGATATTGTGATCAACGGAAGTAAGAACTACGGCTCCGTGACTCCTCGTGAAGTCCAGGGGACGGTTTATCTGCAGACATGGTGGCAGGCCAGAAGAGTGGGGGCCTTGAATCTTAAAATCTCGGACGGGAAGATCAGCCGGGTGGATTTTTCAGTCCCGCCGCTTGTTTCCGGCATTCCCGATGACGGCGCCGTGGCCTTGCTTTTGCCCCAGTGTTTCAAGACGGCCGATTGCCGACGGATGCAGGGATTTTCCGCTTCTTGCCTGAACGGCAGTTCCAAGGAAGCGCGTTGTTCCTATGTGGCGCTGCCGCGCGTGACCTTGACGGTGATCAACCCGAAGGACTGCTTGACGTGCCGCGGCGACGCCGTCATTGCAGATCTCAAAGACATCTGGGGCGACATGAATGTCGTCTCCATTGACGAGAGCGATCCCCAGGCGCAGGCATTTATCAAGGATTTTAACATGAAGATGCTTCCGGCCTATATCTTTCATAAGGACGCCGAACAGAGTGATGCCTTTAAGGCATTCCGTTCCAATCTTGAAGAGAAGAACGGCTATTATAGGATTAAGCCGGCTGTCGCCGGTGTGTCTTATGTCATGGGACGGCAAAGGACATCCCGGACCATCGACGTTTTTTACGATTACCGCTATCCTGCGCTGCGTTCTCTCTTCGAGCTCTTGTCTGCTTTTGCGCATAAGCATCCGGATTTCCAGATCAATTGGCATTTTCTGGCCGTCTTCGATCGTGATAAGGGTTTTATGAACCTGGGGTCTGCGGCGGATATCGAAGAATTCAAGCGCGTGGCCTGTGTCGAGAAATTTTATCCCAAGCGTGTCTTGGACTATTTGATTTGCAGGACCAAACAGGTGGACGCCGGCTGGTGGGATGAGTGCGCCAAAGAGGCGGGAATAGATTCCCGCAAGATCAAATCCTGCGCTTTGTCTGACGAGGGTGCCGCTCTTCTCAAGGAGCGTATCCGCATGACGGAGGAATTGGAAATAGCGTCAGGGCCGACATTTGTTGTTGACAACGTCGAAATTTTTGGTATCGTCAATGTGCCGTCATTGAAAGAGCTTGAAGAGACGGTGATGAGAAAGGATGTTCCGGCAAGAAGAGGTTCGGCGGCCGGAGGAAAGAAGTGAGGTCGTCATGACAAAGAATGGGAGACAAAATAAGATCTATCTCTTGGATGTGACCAACAGGGATGGGGTGCAGACATCGCGCATCTGTCTTTCGAAGCTGCAGAAGACGATGATCAATATCCTCTTGAACAAGATGGGGGTTGCCCAGTCGGAGTTCGGTTTTCCCGTCACGCGCCACGAGGTCAATTACCTTAATGCGAATTTGGAACTGGCCGCGATGGGCGTTATTTCTCCTTTGCGCCTCAGCGGTTGGTTGCGCGCGACGAAGGAAGATGTAACGACGACCTTTCGCAACGTGCCGGGGATCAAGTCTCTCAATCTTTCGATTTCCACATCGGACCAGATGATCATGAACAAATTTAAGGGGAAGCTGGACCATGTCTCCGTCATTCGCGAGATGACAGAAGCCACGCGCCTGGCGCGCGAATTGGGAGCGGAGACGATCGGCGTTAACGCCGAAGATGCCTCCCGTACCCGCATTGAATATCTTATCGAGTTTTCCCTGGCGGCAAAAGCCGCCGGCGCCGACCGTATCCGTTATTGCGACACCCTGGGGTGCGATACGCCTTTTTCGATCTATGAACGTATTCATAAACTGGCGGAGGCGGTGCAGCTCCCCATGGAGATCCATTGCCATAATGACCTGGGAATGGTGGTGGCTAATTCTGTCGCTGGTGCCAAGGCCGCCGTGGACGCCGGTGTTGATACCTATATCAATACCTGCGTGAACGGGATGGGGGAGCGCGCCGGCAATGCCGATCTGGTCAGCTGTATCCTGGCGATCCGTTATGGCGCCGATATGGCGGGCGCGTATGCCTTGGATGAGAAGATTGATTTGAAGAAGGCTTGGAAGATCTGCAAGTATGCCTCCTACGCGTTCGGCGTCTCGATACCCATCAACCAGCCGGGCATCGGCGCCAACGCTTTTGCCCACGAGTCCGGGATCCATGCCGACGGGGCTTTGAAGGACCGGCGCAATTATGAGCTTTATGATTTTGAAGAGCTCGGCCGCGGCGAGCCCGAGATCATCGACACGGGCCGCCAGATCACCGCCGGCGAATACTCCGGCATCAAGGGGTTTCGCAATGTCTATGACAAGATGGAGATCGTTTTCCATGACGATGCCGAAGCGGCCAGGGTCCTGGAGCTCGTGAGGTACGCCAACGTCCATAACCAAAAGCCCCTCGTGGAAGATGAGTTGCGTTTTGTGGCGGAGTATCCGGAGGTCGCCAGAAAAATTTTCACGATGACACCGTAGAAAAAGAGTAAATAGTAGACAGTAGATAGTCGTCAGTAAAAAACAAAATACAAAGACAAAAAAGAAGACACCGTTTCTAAAATTAATAAGTTTTATGGGAACTTTTATTTTTTCTTACTGACTGCCAGGATGATATGAACACTATACTGATCGGGTTGCAATGGGGCGACGAAGGCAAAGGGAAGGTGATCGATATCCTTTCCCGGGATGCCTCTTATGTCGTCAGATACCAGGGGGGCAATAACGCCGGGCACACGGTTGTCGTCAACGGTGATTCTTTTATTTTCCATCTTTTGCCCTCCGGCGTCCTTCATCCGGGCAAAATCTGTGTCATCGGTAACGGCGTGGTCGTGGACCCCGAGGTCCTTTTGGCCGAATTGGATCTTTTGAAGAAGAAGGGGATTGATATGCGGGACCGCCTCAGGATTTCTGAGCAGGCCCATGCGATTTTTCCGTACCACAGGATCCTGGACGGGTTAAGAGAAAAGAAGCGGGCCAACAAGATCGGCACGACGGGCCGGGGCATCGGGCCCTGTTACTCGGATAAGTTTGCCAGGTGCGGTATCCGCATGGGAGACCTTGTGAACAGCCGCACGCTGCGCGAAAAACTCCTGGATAACCTTAATGAAAAAAACGAGATCTTCAAGAAGGTCTTTCGGCATCCGGGATTTTCTTTCGACGACATTTTCGACGCATATGTGTCGTACGGCAGGAAACTCAAAAGTTTCATCTGTGATACGGCGACGCTCCTGAACGAGGCAACGCGCGAAAGGAAATCCATCCTTTTCGAGGGGGCACAAGGGACTTTTCTGGATATCGACTTCGGGACCTATCCTTTTGTCACGTCTTCCAATTCCATTTCGGCGGGGGCGTGCACGGGGACGGGGGTTCCCCCGACGAAGATCGACAAAGTCGTCGGTGTCGTCAAGGCCTATACGACCCGCGTCGGCGAAGGGCCGTTCATTACGGAGTTTCCCCGGGCGTTGGATGAACAGATCCGCTGCAAAGGGCAGGAATTCGGCGCGACCACGGGCCGCCCCAGGCGCTGCGGATGGTTCGACGCCGTCATGGTGCGGCATGCCGTGATGATCAACGGCGCGGATTCTTTGGCCATGATGAAACTCGACGTCCTCGATCACATGAAGACGATCCGGATATGCGTGGCTTATAAATACAAAGGAAAGGTTTTCCGTTTTTTTCCGAACGATCTGGAAGTCATGCAGAAAGCCAGGCCAGTCTATGAGGTCTTCAGCGGCTGGCAAAAGAACACGGCGCATGTCAGGTCTTATAAAGGCTTGCCGCAAAAAGCCAGGGATTATATCGGGGCGGTCGAAGACCTTTGCCGGGCATCCGTCACCATTGTTTCCGTGGGCTCAGGGCGGGAGGCGACGCTGTTTAAGCCGTAGGCAAAGACGTCTTGGGCGGCAGGGAGGGATCCTTGAGGGGCTGGAGTTTCCCGGATGGATTTTTGAACAAGAACTTTGACTTGACGAAAATCAGGAGCCGTGTTATCTTGAGTTTTGCCTCATTTTTTTAAACCGTTAACTTTTTGCCTTAGAATATTTTGCGAATATTTTAAAGAGAGACTCCTCGCCAGAACACTTGTTGATTTTTGCACCGGAAGAACCTAAATTTACGGGTAAAATGAAGGAGGATGTATGTTCCGCCTGAAGAATGGACTTCTTTTGTTGGTCTGCGCGATGTTCTTTTTTGGCGCGGCCGGATGCACGGTTATTTTCCAGAAAGGCCGCCGGTCCGACATGGAAAAGATCAGGGAGCTTCAAGATGAAGTGGACCGCCTGTCCCAGATCCGCGCAGACTTAGAGGAGCAGTTGAAAGGGATCAAGGGCGTAAGCTTGAGCATGGAAGAGAGGGGCCTCGTCATTACTTTCCTCGATGAGGTTCTTTTTGATTCAGGGAAGGCCAAGATCAAGCCGGAAGCTTCTGTTCCCTTGGACAAGGTGGCCTCGGTCATTACCTCAGAGGCATCTGACTTTGATATCGGCATTGAAGGCCATACGGATAACGTGCCCATCAAGTATTCCGGCTGGAAATCCAACTGGGAACTTTCGACGGCGCGCGCGACGAGCGTTTTGCATTATTTGATCGAGAAGGGCGTTTCTCCTTCGCGTCTGGCTGCCATCGGTTACGGTGAATTCAGGCCCGTGGTTTCCAATGATACGGCCGAGGGGCGCAGCAAGAACCGCCGTGTCGAAATCGTTATTCTGCCGCAGCTCCGCAAGGTGGCTCAGGTGCCGCAGCAAGCGGCCCCCGCAGCCGAAGAGCAGATGATGGAGCCGGCCGAAAATTTAAAATGAAGCTGATCCGGAAAAGAAACGGCGGTTTCTTTCCCATGGTCAAGCGAAACCTTGCGTCGCCAGGAACCGTTGTTGGTTCAGGGCGGTGTCCTGAACCAACTGCGGAATGTCGTTGATGGAGCGCTCAGTCTGGTTCAGGGCTGGTGCGGGGTAAGATCAGGAACGGCAGGAAGAGAGATATGAATCTACGCAAGCAGCAGCAACCTGTCATTATTCTGGTCGTGGTGGCTCTTCTGCTCTTTGTGTTTCTTGTCCGGGTGTCGCTGAACCTGAGGAGCTCCAGGCGTAATTTCCGTAATGAGATGGCGCAAAGACTGGATTTGGAAGAAGCGCTTGACGGCATGGAGAAGGAACGCCGGCAAATGGTCTCGGAATTAGAATCGTTGCGCAGCCGTCTCGCCGCGGCATCGAGCGAGATCAAGAGATTATCCGAGGATCTGGAGACAAAGAAAAAAGAAGTTGTCTCGGCGAATGCGACCCTTGAAGTTTTAAAGAGAGAGAAGAAATCCTCTTCTTCCGTTTCTATGTGAGTCCAAGTTGCACAGCCAGTGGGTTTTAAAAAAGGAGGGGGAGATCGTCCTCCTTTTTTTATGATGGATATGATGATTAAGACCGGGGGTGCCTTATGAAGAGCAAGGCCAAAAAAATTCAAAAGACCAAGGCGGCAGCGCCAAAGCCGAAACTGAAAGACAAGCTTAAAAAGGCTTTGTCTTTAAGCGGTATTTCCAAGAAGCAGGTCTTCAAGCGTCCCGGCCGGGCGGCAGGGCGGCCGCCGGTAGCCCAGGAGCAGGGGATCCCCCTGCAAGACATGAAGGTCGAGCAGGCGAAATTCTACACGGGTGTCGTCGGACAGCCGATGTATCAAAAGTCCGTCATGGCAGAACTGGAGCATAAGGAACTCGCCTGGCGTTATGGCGAAGATATCCTGGTGCTGCAGATCCGCGATCCCTGGTGGGCACATGCCTATTGGGACATTTCAGGAAGCACGCTTGAGAGGCTTCACAAGGAACTCGGGCATTCTTTCGGCGACGGCCGTTGGCACCTGCGTTCTTACGATGTCAGTTTCATCAATTTTAACGGCACGAATGCCCATAGGTTTTTCGATACGTCCATCGACGTGGACGCCGGCAACTGGTATCTGAATTTCGGCTCTCCAGGGACTTCCTGGTGCGTGGATTTAGGCCTTCTTCTGCCGGGCGGCCGTTTCGTCACCGTCTTGAGGTCCAATACGGTATCGCTTCCCCTCGACAGTCCGTCTTGGGTGACGGACGAAGAATGGATGATCCCCGAGGATGAGTTCCGTAAGCTCTATGGCATGTCCGTGGGCTTGGGGCCCAACGTGTCAAGCCCTGTCGGCAAGCTCTGGCAGGAACGGCTCAAGAGAGATGTTTCTTCCCGCGGCATCGCATCCATGGGGGTGTCTTCTCCGGTCAAGAAAGGGCAGGTCAAGCTGCCTTTCTGGCTGGTTGTCGATTGCGAACTGATCGTTTACGGCGCGACCGAACCCGATGCCCACGTGACGGTGCAAGGCAAGCCCATCAAGCTCAGGAAAGACGGGACCTTTACATTGCGTTTCGCCCTTCCTGACGGAAGACAGGATATTCCCGTCGTTGCCAAATCCGCCAAGATCGACGAGACCCGCACGATTACACCTGTCGTCACCAGAAAAACGACACGCAATCCCTCATAGGAAGTTTTTCCGTTGTTTGTGGTGTTTTTCGCCGACGAGAGACGTCCCGGCGTCGATGAATAAAATAATAAACATTTTTAACTCGCACAAGGGTATGGCTTACGCAAGCGTCAGTGCGCGTAAGTTATAGGCCCGAATTTGATCCTTGGCATCCATCTCGATGCCAAGGTGAGGTAAGCGTCAAAGATCTCTTTCGCCCGGATAATTTACGTCACTGACCGCCATAAGGCGGTTTTCGTAAATTGTGGGCTCATGAGAAAAACGAGGACAGACGCATGTTTAAAGGCTATCTTTGCATGGTCCTGCACGGGCACCTTCCCTATGTGCGCCATCCCGAGCACGAAGATTTCCTTGAAGAAGACTGGTTTTATGAGGCGATTACCGAGACCTATATTCCTCTGATCGCCATGTTCGAGAGGTTGGAGCGGGACAAGATCAATTTCCGCCTGACCATGTCGGTGACGCCGACCCTCGCCTCCATGCTGACCGACAGCCTTTTGCAAGATCGGTATGTCAAGCATATCAACAGCCTGATTGAGTTGGCGCACAAAGAAGTGGAGAGGACGGCATGGCTTCCGGAATTCCAGAAGCTGGCCGTCATGTATTTGAACCTTTTTGCGCATGCGCGCGACCTCTTCGAACGCTACCATCGCAATCTTGTTTCCGCGTTCAAGCGTTTCCAGGATTCCGGGAATCTCGAAATCATCACGTGCGGCGCGACCCACGGATTTTTCCCTTTGATGGACGTCACCAAGCCTTCCGTGCGTGCCCAGGTCCGGGTGGCGGTCGCCAATTATGAAAAGAACTTCGGCCGCAAGCCACGGGGGATCTGGCTGCCTGAATGCGGCTATCTACCCGGCGATGATGATATTTTGAAAGAAAATGGGATCAAATATTTCTTCGTGGATTCCCATGGCGTTCTCCACGGCACGCCGCGGCCGAAATACGGCGTCTTTGCTCCTGTTTACTGCAAATCCGGTGTGGCGTGTTTTGCCCGGGACATGGAATCTTCCAAACAGGTCTGGTCCAGCGTCGAAGGCTATCCCGGCGATTATTATTACAGGGAATTTTACAGGGATATCGGTTTTGACCTCGATTACGACTATATCCGGCCCTACATCCATCCGGACGGCATCCGCATCAATACGGGGATCAAATATTACCGTATCACCGGACCGGATAACGAAAAGATGCCGTACGATCCGGATGCCGCGCGTGAAAAAGCCGCCGCTCATGCGGGCAATTTCATGTTCAACCGGGAAAAGCAGGTTGAATATCTTTATGAGGCCCTGGGCCGCAAACCCATCATCATCTCTCCCTACGATGCCGAGCTTTACGGGCACTGGTGGTTTGAAGGACCGCAGTGGCTGGAATTCCTGATCCGCAAGGTGGCGTTTGACCAGAAGACGATCCGCATGGTGACCCCGTCGGAGTATCTGGCCGAAAATCCGAGGAACCAGGTACTCACGCCTTCCATGTCGAGCTGGGGATGGAAGGGATATTCGGAAGTCTGGCTGCAGGGGTCCAACGATTGGGTTTATCGTCATTTGCATAAAGCCTCGCGGGTCATGACGGAGATGGTGCGCAGGAACCCGGACGCCGCCGGCATCAAGAGGCGCGCCCTCAATCAGGCCCTTCGGGAATTGCTTCTGGCACAAAGTTCGGACTGGGCCTTCATCATGGCGACAGGAACGCACGTGACTTACGCCCAGCAGCGGACCAAGAACCACCTGTTGCGTTTTTTCAGGATTGTCCAAGATATTGCGGGCGATTCCATTGACGAGGGATTCCTGAAAGAGCTGGAATATAAGGACAATATATTTCCGGAAATCGATTATCGTGTCCATCAATAGACTCCTTCGGAGATAGCGTTTAGCCGTCGGCAGGTGGAAATTCGGCAGCCAGGAACTATCTCCAAGAGGAGTAAGCTATGATGCTGGAAAAGCCTCGCTCTCAGATATTTGGGTGTAAGGCTTTTTTCACATGAGGCCCAGACTTGCGGAATGATAATGACGTAAGCCTGTTGGCCGAATACGATCCGCCAGCGTTCTGCGGCGGATGGATCAGCGAGACCGGACGGATGGAGTCGTATCCACATGAGACATGGCCAACACTCGCTTCACGTCGCGATCATTATGGATGGCAACGGCCGTTGGGCCGCGCGCCGCGGACTGGCGCGCAGCGAGGGCCATCGCCGCGGCATGGCGGTGGTGCGTCAGACCATTAAAGACGCCTTGAGCCTGGGGATCGGATATTTGACGCTCTATGCCTTTTCCAGCGAGAACTGGAAAAGGTCGGAGACAGAGGTCGTTTTTTTGATGCGGATGTGCGAAACCATCCTGGCCGAGGAACTTCCTTTCATGATCAACAATGATATACGGTTCCTGCATGCCGGCCGCAAGGAGGGATTGCCGGAAACACTCAGAGACATGATCGTCAGGGCCGAGGATCTCACGAAAAACAACAAGAAACTCTGGGTGATTCTCGCCTTCAATTATGGCGGCCGCCAGGAGATTGTCGATGCTGTCAGGCATATCGTTGTTGATATTGTCGAGGCTCGCCGCCGGGCCGAAGACATTGACGAGAAGGCCATTGCCGACGCCCTCTATGTCCGCGGTGTTCCCGATCCCGATCTTTTGATCCGCACCTCGGGCGAGATGCGTTTGAGTAATTTTCTCCTGTGGCAGATCTGTTATACGGAGTTCTATGTCACGAACATTCTCTGGCCGGATTTTCGCAAGAGAGATTTTGAGCGTGCCCTAAGAGAGTTCCAGAAACGTCAGCGTCGCTTTGGAGGTGTCCATGATTGAAAGAAGGATTATTTCGGCCGTATCTTTGGGCCTTCTCGCCCTGGCCAGCATCTTCTTCGAGTTTCTTTATGTGGCAACAGTCATCGGGCTTGTGACCCTGGGCCTTTATGAATTTTTCAGCCTGGTCGAGCGCAAGGGGATCCCCATCTACAAGTATTTCGGCACCATCATCGGCATTGTGATCCCCTTGTCCATTTATTTCAAGTTTGAGCTGACAAAGGGCTGGGAACTTCTGTTCGTGATGGCGGCTTTGATCAGCCTCTTTATCCTTCAATTTTCGCGTACACAGAGCGACAATGCCGTTGTCGCAATTTCGACGACCATGTTCGGCATTTTTTATATTTCCTGGCTTTTCAGCTTCATGATCAAGGTCCGCATCCTTGAACACGGCATGGCATTGGCGGGTTGCTTGCTTTTGGTGACCAAGGGGGCGGATATCGGCGCTTTTTTGGTCGGCATCAGGTGGGGTAAACACTCTTTGATCCCTAAGATCAGCCCGAAGAAGACGGTGGAGGGTGTCATCGGAGGCATTGCGTTCGGCGTCTGCGGCGCCTTGGCAAGCAAATCCTTTTTGCCGCCGTGGCCGATCTTTTCTTTTGTGAACCTGGTCCTTTTGGGCATTGTCTTAAGCCTCCTGGGTCTATTGGGAGATTTGTCTGAGTCGTTGATCAAGAGGGACTGCGCCACCAAGGATTCCAGCCACATCCTTCCCGGCATGGGGGGGATCATGGATGTGATCGACAGCCTCCTGTTTACGGCTCCGGCTTTTTATTTTTTCATTCATTATTACACGAGTCGCGCATTTTCCGGACCTACAGTTTTTTAGAGGAAAGAAATAACCAAATCCCAAGAAACCTGCCTTCGCGGGTTACGCCCGCAGGTCAGGCAGGCAATAACCAGGCAATTTGTTCAGTAAGAGCATTTATGAAAAAAAATGTTGTGATCCTGGGGTCCAGCGGGTCCATCGGCGAGAGCGCCCTGAGTGTGGCGCTCAGGTTTAAGGACAGGGTCCGCGTTGTCGGGCTTTCGGTGAACACCAGGACCGAAAAACTGGAATCCCAGATGCGCGTGTGCGCGCCGCGCACTGTCGCCATTGCCGACGAGGAGAAGGCGCGGACATTCCGTCCCGCCCGCCGTAAGGGCGTCAAGGTCCTGGCGGGACGCCAGGGTGTTTGCGCCCTGGCGGCGCTCAAAGAGGCCGATATTGTCCTTATCGCCGTTGTCGGCGCGGAGGCGATTTATCCTTTATGGAGCGCGATCCGCGCCGGAAAGACCGTTGCTTTGGCCAATAAGGAATCCATTGTCGTGGGGGGGGCTCTTGTGGCGGACGAGGCGCGCCTGCGCGGAGCCAGGATCATTCCCATCGACAGCGAACAGAGCGCGATCTTCCAATGCCTGGAAGGATATAATGCGTCCATGGTCAAGCGCGTGTATCTGACGGCGTCGGGTGGTCCGTTGGTGGACTATCCACGAGGCCGTCTCAAGAATGTGTCCCAGGCGGCCGTCCTGGCGCACCCGCGCTGGAAGATGGGGCCAAAGATCACAGTGGATTCGGCCACCCTGATGAACAAGGGGCTTGAAGTCATTGAGGCCAAAAATCTGTTTGGGTTGCCTTTGGATAAGATCAGGGTTCTTGTGCATCGTCAGGCCCTCGTGCATTCGATGGTGGAATATATGGATGGTTCCATTTTGGCACAGTTGGGGGTCACGGATATGAAGCTGCCGATCCAGTACGC
The DNA here is from genome assembly GCF_004102945.1 of Candidatus Velamenicoccus archaeovorus. Lineage (GTDB taxonomy): Bacteria > Omnitrophota > Gorgyraeia > Velamenicoccales > Velamenicoccaceae > Velamenicoccus > Velamenicoccus archaeovorus. The sequence continues at coordinate 344,886 of NZ_CP019384.1, forward strand.
CCTGAGCTATCCCGAGCGGTGGGCCAACAACGGCGCTTTGAGCCTTGATCTTCTCCGGATGGGGAGTCTGGATTTTTCAGCGCCGGATATGGGCAAATTTCCGTGTCTGCGCCTTGCATATGAAGCGGCGCGGTCCGGCGGAAGCGTCCCCTGCGTCCTTAACGCCGCCAACGAAGTGGCTGTGGCGTCTTTTCTGGCAGGCCGGCTGACCTTTGGGCGCATCGCGAATGTCATCGAGGAGACGCTGGCGTCTTCGGGGTGTCCCAGCCGGGCAGGATCCCTTGAAGATATTTTTGCGGCCGATGCTTTTGGCCGTCGGGTCGCGCAGGAAAAGGTCCGGAAATATGCCAAATGAGAGGCCGGCGCCCAGATTGATATGATAAGGTTATGATGCCCATGGCGGGCCAAACGAAGGAAAAGAGATGATAATTTTTATTTTGATCTTAAGCGTCCTGATCTTGATCCATGAGCTCGGCCATTTTCTTGTCGCCAAATGGCAGGGCATCCGCGTGGAAAAATTTTCCCTCGGGTTCGGCCCCAAGCTCCTTTCTAAAAAGTTCGGGACTACCGAATACATGCTTTGTCTTATTCCTTTCGGCGGCTTCATCAAGATGGCCGGCGATAATAAGGAAGAATACAAGGGTGCTTCGGATGAATTTCTTTCCCGTTCGCCGGGCCGGCGCGCGCAGGTGATCTTTGCAGGCCCCTTCTTTAATTATCTTTTGGCATTTTTCTGCCTTTGGATGGTTTTCTATCTGGGCTATCCCAAGTTCAGCTCTACGATCGGCGAATTGATGCCGGGCATGCCCGCGGCTAATGTCGGCCTGAAAGCAGGCGATACGGTGACGGCCGTTGACGGAGAACCGGTCCGGTTTTGGGAAGACATGACCAGGCGTATTCACGCAAAGAAAGGGCAGGAAGTGCGGCTGAAGGTGAAGCGCGATGGGGGGGAATTCGACGTTTTGCTGACTCCCCAGGCCAAAGAAGTTGAGACGATCTGGGGTAAGAAGGTGGAGGTCGGCTTGATCGGCATCAAGCCGTCGGATGAGATCGTCAAGGTCAAATACGGTCTCTGGAAAGCCTTGATCAAAGGGACGCAGACCTTATGGGACATGACCGTCATGACGATCAGGGCTTTGTTCTACATCATTATCGGGACGATGTCGTTCAAGGATTCGGTGACAGGCCCCCTGGGGATCTTTTTTATCACCACCAATGCCGCCAAGATCGGTTTTTCCTCCATCCTGCACGTGATCGGTATTCTCAGCATGAGCCTGGCGATCTTTAATCTTTTGCCGCTCCCCATTCTCGATGGAGGCCATATTTTCTTTGCGGGTCTGGAGCGTTTGCGCGGTCGTCCCCTGGCTTCCAGGACCGAAGAGATCGTCAGCAACGTGGGGATGAGTTTCCTGATCATCCTGGCGATATTCATCTTCTGCAACGACCTGATACGTTACGGTTATTGGGATAAATTTGTGGCGATGTTCCAGAAATGACCAGTAAACGGGTCAGCCGGTAAATGGGTTGACGGGTGAACCGGCTGACCGGCAAACGGACTGACCGGCTCACCCGCTAACAGGCTATTATGTTGAAGATCAAGAGAAGGAAAACGAAGACGGTTAAGATCGGAAACGTCAGGATCGGCTCAGGGCATCCGATCGCCATCCAGTCCATGGTCAAAACCCGGGCGCGTGATATTGAAGCCTCTGTGCAGCAGATCCAGGAGTTGGAAGAGGCTGGTTGCGAGATCGTGCGCTTGGCTGTCGAAAACCTGCAGGATGCGGCAGCGCTTGAGAAGATCAGGCGCCGGGTGGACATTCCTCTTGTGGCGGATATTCATTTTGATTACCGGCTTGCCCTGGCAGCCGTAGAAGCGGGCGCAGACAAGATTAGGCTGAATCCAGGAAACATCTTCAGGCTGCAAGAGGTCAGAGAAGTGGTCATGGCTGCTAAAAGGGCTCGCATTCCTGTGCGCATAGGCGCAAATTCAGGCTCTCTGCGTCAGCGTAGCCGCGATACGGCCTCGGATCTGGTCAAGGGGGTCCTGGCCTATTTGAAAATTTTTGAAAAAGAAGGATTTTATGATCTTGTGATTTCTTTAAAAGGGTCACATGTGCTTGATACTATAGAGGCTTACAAAAAAATGGCCGTTGTCTGCGATTACCCTTTGCATCTGGGGGTGACGGCAACAGGTCTGCCCCTGGATGGTATCGTCAAGTCCAGCGTAGGGATCGGAGAGTTGTTATTTTGCGGCATTGGTGATACAATAAGGGTATCTTTACTCGACCGGCCCCGAAACGAGGTCGCAGTCGCCAGATCCCTGCTTAATAGCTTAGGGTTACGACATTTTGGCCCGGAGCTGGTGTGTTGTCCTACATGCGGCCGGTGCGAGGTCGATTTGTCTTCAAAAGCCAAGCGTATTGAAGAGTGGCTTTCGAAGCGCGCTTTTCACGGCAAGGGGCGCAGCCGTTCCTATAAGATAGCCGTGATGGGATGTATTGTTAACGGCCCCGGAGAGGCGCGGGAGGCAGACATCGGGATTGCCTTTTCCAAGCATAAGGGGATCTTGTTCAAGAAAGGCCGGATCGTCCAGACTGTTGAGCTTAAAAAAGGGGAAGAGGCCCTCTTGGAGCTCCTGGAAGGAGAAATAGGATGAAGGATTTGAGAGAGATCAAGGAGAAGATCCGTCAGCATCTGATCAGCGGCGAATATCTTTTTAATATGAGAACCATGGACAAGGAAAAGCTCAGGAAAGATATCCTTCGGTCCATGGAGTATATTATTTCCGTCGAGCGCCTGAACGTGGCGCTGGAAGAGCGCGAGAAGATCGTCTCCGAGCTGATCGATGAGGTCGCCGGCTTCGGTCCTTTGAGCAACTTATTGAATGACGCTTTTGTTTCCGAGATCATGGTCAACGGTCCGGACAACGTCTATGCCGAGAAGAACGGCATGATGGCTTTGACGGACATCAAATTCGAGAACAACCGCCAACTCCTGCAGACGATCGAAAAGATCATGGCGCCGACGCAGCGTCGTGTCGATGAGTCCAGCCCTTATGTGGATGCTTCTCTTCCTGACGGCTCCAGGGTCAATATCGTCCTGCCTCCTTTGTCTCTGGTGGGGCCGGTGATCACCATACGCAAATTTTCCAGGGATATTGCCACGATGGAAGACCTGATCAAGCGCGATACCCTGACGGACAAGATGGCCAGGTTTCTCATCGCGGCGATCCGGGCCAAGCTCAACATCATCTTTGCCGGCGCGACAGGTGTCGGCAAGACGACGACGCTCAACGTCCTTTCGCATTATATCGATGAGTCCGAGAGGATCATCACCATCGAGGATACGAACGAATTACGGCTTAAACAGAAACATGTCGTCCCCATGGAGGCCCGTCAGGCCAATGTCGAAGGCAAGGGGGAGGTGACGATCCGCGATCTCTTTAAGAACTCCCTGCGCATGCGGCCCGACCGTATCATCCTGGGCGAGATCCGCGGCAGCGAAGCCCTGGACATGCTCCAGGCAATCTCGTCGGGCCACGACGGGGCGTTGGCGGTCTTGCACGCCAGCTCTCCTTCTGATGTGGTCTCGCGTATCGAGACGATGATCATTACGTCCAATACGGCGATCCCCTTGTGGGCCATCCGGCAGCAGCTGTCGAATGCCATCGATATCATTGTTATGCAGGAACAACTCTTGGACGGCCGCCGCAAGGTCACACATATCACGGAGGTCCAGGGTGTGCAGAATGACGAGGTCGTGCTCAAGGATTTATTTTCCTATGAAATCACGGGAATTTCCGAAGAAAATAAACAGGTGATGGGGCAATGGAAGGTCTGGGGCACCGTGCCTTCGTTCTATCCGCGCTTTAAGCTGCGCGGGCTGGATGTGCCGCAGGACCTTTTTCAAGCCGAAGGATAAAAAAGAGAAATAACCAAACAAATACATTCGATGATTGGTTATTGAGAATTGTTCGTATCCTGTGATTTGGTTACTGGTTATCTATCGGGTCGTCAAACAACAAGCTTATACTCATGTTTTGGAGCCGATCGTTTATTACGACATTAAAGGAAGCGCCTGAAGCTGCCGAGAGCATCAGCCACAAGCTCATGCTGCGTTCGGGGATGGTGAGGATGCTCATCTCCGGCGTATATTCCTATCTGCCCCTGGGGTATCGTGTCCTGGCGCGGATCGAGAATATCGTGCGCCAGGAGATGAATAAGACAGGCGCCCAGGAATTGCTCCTGCCGAGTCTGCAGTCGATCGAGCTCTGGCAGAAGACAGGGCGCGACGAGTTGATGGGCGAGACGATGATCCGTTTCCAGGACCGCCGCGGCCGCAAGCTGTGTCTGGGGCCGACGCACGAAGAGGTCATCACGGAATTGGCTGCGGCCTACGTTAAATCGTGGAGGGATCTGCCGTTTACGCTCTACCAGATCCAGACGAAATTCAGGGACGAATTGAGGCCGAGGTTCGGCGTCGTGCGTTCCTGCGAGTTCATCATGAAGGACGCTTACAGCTTTGACAGGGACTTCGAGGGTTTGAATCAGATTTATGAAAAGATGCGTCAGGCGTATGAGGCGATCTTCAAAAGGTGCGGCCTCGGTTTTGTTTCGATCAAGGCGGATTCCGGCGTGATCGGAGGCGACTTGTCCCATGAGTTCCTGGTGCCTGCGGAAAGCGGTGAAGATGTCGTCTACCGCTGCAAGATCTGCGGGATGGTGATGGGCGCACATGAAGCCGCAATCAATGAGTGTCCGCATTGCCACAAGGACATGGAGAAGCTCAATGCGCTTGAGGTCGGTCATATTTTTAAGCTGGGTGATAAGTATTCCAAGAGTCTCGGCGTCAAATTCCTCGATGAGGCGGGGCACCAGCAGATCGTCCAGATGGGGTGTTACGGCATCGGTGTCAGCCGGTTGATTGCTGCCGTTATCGAACAGAACCACGACGGCAACGGGATCATTTGGCCCAAAGAGGTTGCGCCGTTTGACGTTCTTATCGTTCCGGTCAACGTCAGCGACAAACTTATCTGGGATGAGGCGGTCAGGCTCCATGACGAGCTGGGCCGCCAGGGGCTCGAGGTGCTCTTGGACGACAGGGATGAGCGCGCCGGGGTCAAGTTCAAAGATGCGGACTTGACGGGTATTCCCTGGCGGATCACCGTGGGCAGCAGATGGACCAAAGAGGGAAAGCTCGAGTTCAAAAACAGGCGGACCGGGACCGTCACCGAGGCCGCGGGCGGGGATCCGGCCGCATACCTGGACCTGGTGAGAGGATAATATGGAAAAATACGAAAAGCTGCTGATGATCAAGTCCGAGGTCAGGGAAAAAGTCATGCAGCGCGCCAAAAAAACGGCCTTTGATTATCGAGTCGACGAAACGGTTGTGCGGCGTCAGATCGAGATGGTCCTCGAATCGGTCGTGCAGAGCAAGATGGACGGCCAGATTGAGGATGCCTTGAGGCGTTATATCGTCGAAGAGGTCATCAATGAAATTTTCGGTTTCGGGCCCATCGACCGTCTGATCACGGACCCGGCGGTCTGGGAGATCATGGTCAACGGTCCCAAAGAGGTCTATGTGGAGCGCGAGGGCAAGCTCCAGAAAGCGGATGTTTTTTTCGAGAACGAGGCCCAGCTTTTTTTCTATATCGAGCGCATCCTTTCTCCGTCGGGCCGGCGGGTTTCCGAGGTTGAGCCCTACATCGATGCGCGCCTGCCGGACGGCTCGCGCATCAATGTTGTGAGGGCGCCGGTGGCGCCCTACGGGCCGATCCTGACGATCCGCAAGGCCAATCGCAGGATCCTGGGGCTGAGCGATTTGATCACGCGCCGCACGCTGGACGACAAGGCCGCGCGGTTCTTGAAATCATGTGTCAAGAACCATCTCAACATCATCATTGCCGGCGGTCCGGGCTCTGGAAAGACGACGATCCTGAACCTCTTGTCCGTCTATATCCAGGAGCATGAGCGTGTGATCACGATCGAGGATACGCTGGAACTGCGCATGGAGGGCAAGCATCGCGTGGCGATGGAGACGCGCCCTTCCAATATCGAAGGCAAGGGGGAGATCACGATCCGCGATCTCGTCCGCAATGCCTTGCATATGCGTCCGGACCGCGTCATCATCGGAGAGGTCCGCGGGGAAGAGGCCCTGGATATGCTGCAGGTCATGAATATCGGCCGCGTCGGGTCTATGACGACGATGCATGCGAACAGCGGTCTCGACGCGCTCCTGCGTCTGGAGACCATGGCCATGATGGGCAGCGTCAACGTCTCGGCCCAGATGATCCGGCGCCAGATCATTTCCGCGGTTGACCTGGTCATCATTGCCGACAGACTGTCGGACGGCTCGCGCAAGATCATGGCGATCTCGGAAATTTCCAAAGGGGAGACGTCGGATTACGTTTTAAAGGATATTTTTGCCGCGCAGAGACGGCATGAGAATGACCAGGTTACCTTTGAGCTTAAACCCACAGGATACATTCCGGTATTCTTGGAAAGATTCCTGGATGGCGACACCGTCAAGGAAGACCTGAAGGCCGCGTGATGAGCCGCGAGATATTGCTGAGGATAAAGCCCGTTTTTGAGGAGCATTTGGAGGGCGCAGGTTATGTCTTGGTGGACATGCGCTTCTACCGGAGGCAGGGCGGCCAGGCGGTGCTCGAAGTCCTTGTCGACAGGGATGAAGGTGGTATTTCGCTTGATGAATGCAGTACCCTCAACAGGGAGCTCGGCGATATCTTGGAGAGGGAAGGGTTTTTGAGCCAGGCGTATGTGTTGGATATTTCGAGTCCAGGCCTGGACAGGCCGTTGGCGACCGCCGGAGATTTTCGCAGGGCCATGGGGCGGCAGGTGAGGTTTTTTCTCAAAGATTTTGTTGAAGGAAAGCTTGAGCATTGCGGTACGGTGGAAAACATATCCGATGGCACCGTGACGATCAGGGTAACGGATAAAAACGGAGACAGGGTGATCCAGGTCTCCTTGGCAAACATTAACAAAGCAAGGCAGGCCGTTGGTTCGGCAAATAAGCGGGACCGTTAAACGGGGTCCCGAGATGGTGAGCGGCCCGGTGGCGCGCGCCTGTCTCAGCCTGTCCCGCCTTCGGCAGGGCAAGGCCAGACAGGCAGGCGTCCAAGCCAAAGCCGAGGTTTTGAGAAAAATAGGAGCTTTTATGAGCAGTGAATTATTGGCAATCTTAGATCATATCGAACGTGAGAGAGGTGTTAGCCGCGAGGTGTTGATCCAGGCGGTAGAATCCGCCATGGTCAGTGCCGTCAAGAAGGCGATCGGCGCCAAAAATCTGGAAAATATCCGGGTCACCATTGACAGGACGGATGGCAAGATCAAGGCCTTCATGGACGATCAGGAGATCAAGGCCGTCGATTTCGGGCGCATCGCGGCGCAGACCGCCAAGCAGGTGATCATTCAGAAGATCCGTGAGGCGGAAAAAGACGTCATCTTCAACGAGTTCAGCGCCAAGATCGGCGATATCGTCAGCGGCACCGTCTACCGGTTCGACAAGGGCAATATCGTCGTGGACCTTCTGGGCAAGGCCGAGGGGATCTTGCCCAAACGCGAACAGTCGCCTCGCGACGATTTCCGCCAGGGCCAGAGGGTCCGCGCCTATGTCCTGGAAGTCAAGAAAGAGACAAAGGGGCCGCAGATCATTCTGTCGCGCACGAGCCCTTTTTTCGTCAAGAAGCTCTTTGAGCTGGAGGTCCCGGAGATCTTCGAGGGGATCGTCGAGGTTAAGTCGATCTCGCGCGAGGCGGGAGAGCGGACCAAGATCGCCGTCTGGTCGAAGGACGAGAAGGTGGATTGTGTGGGCGCCTGCGTGGGCATGCGCGGTTCGCGCGTCAAGGATATCGTGACGGAGCTTCAGGGCGAGAAGATCGACATCATCCGGTGGAGCGACGACTTGCGTGAATACATCACCGCGTCCCTGTCGCCGGCCAAGATTACCGAAATACGCCTCGACAAGAAAGAAGAAAAGGCCCAGGTGATTGTGCCCGACGATCAGCTTTCCCTTGCCATCGGCAAGCATGGTCAGAATGTGCGGCTGGCATCGAAGCTGACAGGTTGGGAGCTGGATATCCGCACGCGCCAGGAGATCGTCCAGGAGAAAGAGGAGGCCAAAAAGGCCCGCGCCCAGATGACGCTTGACGGCGTCGGCGAAAAGGTCCTGGATTCCTTGATCGAGGCGGGTTTTGATTCCCTGGAAAAGATCAAGGATGCATCGATTGACCAGTTGACGCAGATCAAGGGCATCGGCGCCAAGAAGGCCGAGAAGATCATCGAAGCCGCAAAAGAAAGGTTGTCTCAAGACAATGAGAGTGTATGAATTAGCGAAAGAATTGGGATTGACGAGCAAAGACTTGCTGGCGCGTCTCAAAGAGCGCAAGATCGAGGCCAAGGGGCATATGGCCAGCCTTGATGAAGACGTGGTGAAGCTCTTTTTGGAAGAACGGCAGGCCAGGACCGGCCAGCCGGTGGCTGTGGCCGGGAAAAGACTGGATAGCGCTTCAACCGCTGTTAAGACGAGAAAGCCTGCGGGCCGGAAAGAAAAGCCCGAGGCGGTCAGGAAACCTGCGGCCGCGCCGGCAGAGGCGGTGTCTTCGGTAATAACACAGCCTGCGGCGGCGGGGCGGGGCAAGGAAGAAGGGCCGGTGCCGGAGAAGGTGAAGCCTGCAGCGCCTGCGGCTGCCGCCGAACCTGAATCCGCCGCTGCCCTTGAGACGGGTCTCAAGCCCTTAGAGGTCGATGTCCCCATCACCGTCAAGGATCTGGCGGAAAAATTAAGCATGAGGACGAGCGACCTGATCAAATTCCTGATGCTGAAACTCAAGCTGTTGGCCAATATCAACCAGAGTTTGAGCCATGAGATCGTCGCCGAGGTGCTCAAGGCCTACGGTTACGAATTGGTCCTTCCCGAGAAACCAGACGAGATTGTCCGCAAGGTCAAGAAGGCCGGAAAGGGCGAGCAATGGAAGGGCCGTTCTCCTATCGTGACGTTCATGGGTCACGTTGACCATGGCAAGACGTCGCTTCTGGATATGATCCGCCGCACCAAGGTCGCCGAATCCGAGCACGGCGGTATCACGCAGCATATCGGCGCTTACGAGGTTAAGCTTCCCCGTGGACGGATCACCTTCCTGGATACGCCGGGCCACGAAGCCTTTACGGCCATGCGCGCCCGTGGCGCAAACGCGACGGATATCGTCGTCCTTGTCGTGGCCGCCGATGACGGTATCATGCCGCAGACGATCGAGGCTTATGACCATGCCAAGGCCGCCGGCGTACCGATCATTGTCGCCATGAACAAGATTGATAAGCCCCAGGCGAATGTGGACCGTCTCAAGAAACAGCTCGGCAGCATCGGGTTGTTGCCTGAAGACTGGGGGGGCAAGACCATCGCTGTCGGCGTATCGGCCAAAACAGGGGAAGGCATCGATCATCTCCTGGAGATGATCCTGCTTGAGGCCGAGATGCTGGAGCTTAAAGCGCCTTATGATATGGAGGCAAGCGGCGTCGTGATCGAGGCCAAGATGAGCAAAGGGCGCGGTCCTGTGGCGACCATCCTTGTCCAGCAGGGAGTGCTCAAGGAGGGCGATTTCGTGATCGCCGGTTACCAATCCGGCCGCGTGCGCGCAATGTTCAATGATCTGCGCCAGCCGATCGAAGAGGCCTTGCCGTCTCAACCGGTGGAAGTCACCGGTTTATCGGGCGTGCCGGAAGCCGGGGATCATTTTTATGTCGTGCGCGACGAGAGAAAAGCGCGCGAGATCGTCGAACAGAAACAGGAAGAGCTCAGGCGTCAGCGCCTGGAGCCTTTGCATAAAAACCATCTGCGCCTGGAAGATCTGCACAAGGAGATCAAGGCCGGCGTTATCAAACAGCTCAACATCATTTTGAAGGCGGATGTCCAGGGATCCCTGGAGGCCATTGAGGATTCGTTGAACAAGATCGGATCTTCGGAGGTCCAGATCAGCGTCATGCATAAGGGCGTGGGGCCGATCAATTCGTCGGACGTGATCCTGGCGGACGCCTCGAATGCCATCATCATCGGTTTCCATGTCGAGGCCGATGACCAAGCCAAGGAATTGGCCCAGAAAGAGGACATCGATATCCGCACCTATCGTGTGATCTATGAGATCTTCAACGACATGAAGGCCGCCCTCGAAGGGATGTTGGCGCCGAAGATCAAGAAGAACTTTATCGGCCGCGCCGAGGTTCGCAAGGTCTTCCGTCTGACCAAGCACGGCATCGTCGCAGGATCGTTCGTCAAGAAGGGAAAGATCGCGCGGAGCGCCCAGGCGGCGGTGGTGCGTAACGGTGAGGTTATTCACGAAGGCAAGATCGCCGCCGTGAAGCGTTTCAAGGACGATGTGCGCGAAGTGGCCGAAGGGTTCGAGTGCGGTATTTCCCTGGTTGGTTTTGAAGATATCAAGGAGGGAGATTTTATCGACGCTTTTGAGATCGAGCATATCGCCAGGAAGCTCGCATGACACATAAAAAATTGAGGATCTTGAGCGGCATGAGACCTACCGGTTCGCTGCATCTGGGGCACCTGGTGGGCGCTCTCAGCAATTGGGTCCGTCTGCAGGAGGAGTACCAGTGTTATTTTATGGTGGCGGACTGGCATGCGCTCATGAGCGAATACGAGAATTCCGCGCAGATCCAGACGTCCATCTATGAGAATGTAGCGGATTGGCTCGCGGCGGGGATCGATCCCGAAAAATCCGTGATTTTCATCCAGTCTCAGGTCCCCGAGCATATCGAACTTGCCATGGTTTTCTCCGTTCTGACGCCGCTGGGGCTTCTGGAGCGTTGCCCGACATACAAGGAACAGATGCGGGAGTTGACGGACAGGCACATCGCGACATACGCTTTCCTCGGTTACCCCGTCCTGCAGGCGGCGGACATTGCGCTCTACCGCGCCCATGCCGTGCCCGTCGGCGAAGACCAATTGCCCCACGTGGAATTGACGCGGCAGATCGTCAGGAAATTCAACGGTCTTTGGGGGGAACTTTTTGTGGAGCCCAAGCCTCTCTTGACGCAGATGCCCAGACTCCTGGGTCTCGACGGCCGCAAGATGAGCAAGAGCTACGGGAATTTCATCGCGCTTTCCGATGAGCCCGAGGTCATCGCCAAGAAGGTCCAGGGGATGTTCACGGACCCCAAGCGTATTCGTCGGACCGACCCCGGCCATCCGGAACCGTGCAACGTCCATCGTTATTACGAGATATTTTTCCCGGAGGATGCGCCTGCGCTGGAGGCCGCCTGCCGCAGCGCGCAGGTGGGCTGTACGGAGTGTAAGAAGATGCTGGGCGAAAAGCTCATTGCGTTCTTGTCGCCCCGGCAGGAGAAGCGGCGGGAATATCTGCAGCATAAAAAGAAACTTTGTGATATCCTGGAAGCGGGACGCCTTCGCGCGCAGGAGGCGGCCCAGAAAACCATGACGGAAGTCAGGAACGCGATCGGATTCGTTCCATGTCCTACAAGATAAAACTTGAGATCTTCGAAGGCCCGCTGGATCTGCTCCTTTATCTCATCAAGAAGGACGAGATCAACGTCTACGATATCCCTATCACGACCATCCTTGAGCAGTACATGCAGTATCTCGAGCTGATGCGCATGCTCGATCTTAATGTCGCCGGTGAGTTCATTGTTATGGCCGCGACCCTCATGCACATCAAGTCCAAGATGCTCCTGCCGCAGGAGGTCAATCTGGAAGAGGACATCCCTGAGGATGAACGTGACCCGCGGGCGGAGCTTGTCAAACGCCTTTTGGAATACCAGCAGTTCAAGGAGGCGGCCGACGCGCTGAGGGCCAAGGAACGCGCGCGCCAGGATATCTTCAAGCGCCAGCCGGTCCTCGAGGACAAGGAGAGCGGCGAGTCTTATTTTGAGGCCAGCCTTTTTGACCTGATCAACGCTTTCTCCAAGGCCCTCAAAGACGTCCCCAAAGAACTTTTTTACGAAGTCATCAAGGATGAGTTTACCGTCGAAGGCAAGGTCCACGACCTTCTGCATATGATCGCCCAGACGCCGCACATCAAGCTGACGCGGCTTTTCGAGCGCGCCAAAAGCAAGCTGGAGGCGATCGCGACGTTCCTGGCAGTCTTGGAGCTCATCCGCCTCAAGGAGATCATCGTCGTGCAGAAAAATGTCTTCGGGGAGATCGAGGTTTTTCGCAATAAAGCCAATATCGAACCTCAGGTTTCACCTGAGGTCCAGGCGGCGCCTGAAGCATCATAATCCAGCCTTCCGTTAAAGACCATGGACGAAAAAGCCTTTTCTTTCGACGATATCATAGCCCGGGGCGCGGCGAAAGGTGACGAGGTCACGTCGCGCAACGAGACAGACGAAGACGTCGTCCTGAATATTTCCCTGCGGCCGGCGACGCTGGAAGAATTTATCGGCCAAAAAGAGGTCGTCGACAACCTGAAGCTGTCCATCACGGCGGCCCGGCAGCGCAGCGAGCCTCTGGAGCATGTGCTTCTCTGCGGCCCGCCCGGCCTGGGCAAGACGTGTTTGGCGTCGATCATCGCCCATGAGATGGGAACGAAGATCACGGCCACATCGGGACCGGCGATCGAACGCGCCGGCGACCTGATCGGTATCCTGACAAACCTTGAAGCGGGAGATGTGCTTTTTATCGATGAGATCCACAGGCTCTCGAAGGTCGTCGAGGAATTTTTGTATCCCGCCATGGAGAATTTCCAGATTGACTTTGTCATCGACAAGGGGCCGTACGCCCGGACGATCAAGTTCAATCTTAAACGTTTCACCCTTGTGGGGGCCACGACCCGCAGCGGACTTATCGGTTCGCCCTTGCGGTCCCGGTTCGGGATCCTGCACCACTTCGATTTCTACAAGGACGAAGATCTGGCCAGGATCATCAAGCGTTCTGCGTCTTTGTTGGGGATCGCGGTGGATGATGGCGGGGCGGCGGAGATCGCGCGCCGCGCGCGCGGCACGCCCCGCATCGCCAACAGACTGTTGAGACGCGTCAGGGACTATGCCCAGGTCCACGGCGCCTCCGGTATTGTGCGCTCCTTGGCCGATGAGGCCCTCAAGGGCCTGGGCATCGATGAACACGGCCTTGATGAAGCCGACCGGCGTGTCCTGCGGACGATCCTGTCGACCTATCGCGGCGGACCTGTCGGTATCGAGACCCTCGCCGCGACCCTCAACGAAGAACCGGACACCATCATGGATACGATCGAGCCGTATCTGTTGAAGGCCGGTTTTCTGAAACGCACATCCCGCGGGCGGGAGGCGACCGATCTTGCCCGTAACCTATTCTAATGATGAAGGTCTTGTTGCATATCTGTTGCGGACCCTGCGCGATCTACCCGGCGAGCCTCCTGCGTGAGGAAGGCTTTGAAGTCGAAGGCTTTTTCTACAATCCCAATATCCATCCTTATTCCGAGTACCTCAGACGTTATGAAGCTGTTCTGGCCGCCAGCGAACGGCTGAACCTGAGCACGATCTACCACCGTTATGATTTCGAGCGTTTTCTCAAGCTTGTTTCTTGCGTTGAGGACCGCACGCGCCGGCACAGCCTTTGCTGGCGTATCCGGCTCGAAGAGACCGCCAAGGCCGCCGGCGACCACGGCATCGGCGCCTTCACCACGACGCTTTTGAGCAGTCCTTATCAGGATATCGGCGAGATCGCGCGCTTGGGCCAAGAGATCGCCCAGGGGCACGGCCTTGAATTCATCGTCAGGAATTTCCGGAAGGGCTTTGCGGAGTCCCACAAGCTTTCCCGCGAGTGGGAGTTGTATCATCAGAATTATTGCGGCTGTATCTATTCAGAGAAAGAAAGTGTCGAGCAGAGAAACAAAAAAAGGCCTCCGGACGCGCGCCTCCGGGCGTAGGTCTTGGAGGGTGGCCGTCGCGGCCTGCTGTATTTTTTGGTGCGTGATATCGCCTGCGGGATGCCAGGAAGAAGCGTCCGTCCGGCCGCCCGAACCGGAGGCGCGGCAATGGCTTCGTCAGCACGATGACGATGTGTGTTTTCGCCTCGCAGGTCAATGTACGGGACCGCAAAATGCGCCTGCCTATATCAAAAAACTTTATATGGCCGGCGCAATCTTTGTGGGCGTGGTTTTTTCGGGAGAGGAACCGGTGGGATTGAGGGTGTATCTTCCGGTAACCGAGGAAAAACGGGAAGAGGTTTTTGAAACTGCCAACGTTGTTTTTCAAAAAGGCGGTTACGGTGTCCTCCGCGACGAAGATCAGGACGCCATTACGATATGGTTTTAGCTTGCAGGGTTCATTTTGACGGATCGCCATGGTGAAGACGAAGATCATAGCGACGATAGGGCCGGCGAGTCGTTCGTCGGCCGTCTTGCGACGGATGATGCGCGCGGGTTTGGATGTTGTGCGGTTGAATTTTTCCCACGCCACGCACGCGGAATGCCTGCAGACCATCCGGATGGTGCGGCAGCTGAACCGACGTTATGGCCGTTCTCTGCGTCTCTTGGGCGATTTGGAAGGTCACAGGGTCCGTATCGGCCGGCTGCGAGATCATCAGTCCTTGACGTTGCGCAAGGGGCAAACGTTGTGGCTCGTCCAGGACGCAGGGTTTGTGGGGGAAGGCAACAGGGTGGCCTTTGATTATGAAGGGGCGATCAAGGACATCCATCAGGGACACAGGATTTTCGTTGACGACGGCTTGATCGCCCTTGACGTTCTTTCTGTTTCCCGCCGGGTCCTCAAGACGCGCGTCGTGTTTGACGGTGTGCTTGGGGAATTCAAGGGCGTCAATATCCCGCAGGCGCGTCTTCATTTCGGCGGCCTTTCCTCCAAGGACAAGGAGGACATCGCCTTTGGCTGCGTCCACAGCTTGGATTTCCTGGCCCAGTCTTTTGTGCGCACGGCTTCAGATATGCTGGCCGTCAGGCGCGTCCTGCCTGTCGGCCGCAAAGGAAAGGTGCGTCTTGTCGCCAAGATCGAGAATGCCGACGGCATCCGCAACATCGATCGTATCATCGATGCCTCCGATGCTGTCATGGTTGCCAGGGGGGACATGGGCGTCTCGATCCCCATCGAGGACGTCCCCGTCGTGCAGAAAGAGATCATCCGCAAGTGCAATGCCCGAAAAAAACCCGTCATCACGGCGACCCAGATGCTTGAGCACATGACCGTCGAGCGTATCCCGACGAGGGCCGAGGTTTCGGATGTGGCCAATGCGGTCCTGGACGGCTCTGATTATGTTATGCTCTCGGCCGAGACGGCGGCAGGCAGGTATCCGGTTGAGGCGGTGGCGATGATGAACAAGATCATACGTGTCACAGAGGAGTGGTGCCGATGTCGCGGGCGTTGATCATTGCCGGTATTGTTTTGATCCTGGCGGGGCTGTTGGGAAATGTCTTGAAGACGTTTCCTTTCGGCCGCCTGCCCGGCGATATCGTGATCCATAAGAAGAATATCACTTTCTATGCGCCCCTCATGACATCCTTGTTTTTGAGTCTGGCGGCGTCCGCGGTGTTATGGTTTTTATCGAAAAGATGAAATGGTGGTTATGTCTGGCAGCAGGGGCAGGCGTTGGGGTTTGCCTTTGCGGGACGGTATGGGGTTCGTCTCAGCCTCCGACGGTGCGTGTGGCCATCGTTCGCGACACCAAAGAGCTGACCCTTGCCGTTGAAGGGGCATTCGACATCTCCGCCGTGCCGGCTGGAAAAAAGATATATCACGGCAGCCGTCTCGCCTCCAGCAAGGCCGTGGCGGTTGATAAGGGCATCAAGATCCATCAGACGGTCTACGATGCATCTTCTTTGAGGATCAGCGCACACAAGAAAGCCGCCATTTTCGTCAATCACAGGCCTTATCGCGGCGATATCGTCCTCATTCGCTCGGCCGAGGGGTCGTTGTCGGCCATCAATGTTCTGGATGTCGAATCGTATGTCAAGGGCGTCCTCGTCCATGAGATTTCTCCTGCGTGGCCGATCGACGCCATCAAGGCGCAGGCTATCGCCGCCAGGACGTATGCCTTATATCAGAAGGAGATCAGCAGCCACCGGCCTTACGACCTTGTGGCAGACACCTTTTCACAGGTTTACGGGGGGTTCGCTTCGGAAAGAAACAAGACGAATCGCGCGGTCAACTTTACTTTCGGCGAGGTGCTGCTTTATGGCGGCAAGATTTTCCCTGCGTATTTTCATGCGACCTGCGGCGGTTCGACGGAAAGTGCCGCCGAACTATGGAAGCTCGATATAGAACCTCTCAAAGGCGACCGCCTTTGTTCTTTTTGCTCGGCGTCTCCCCATTATTACTGGAATATCTCTCTGGATTTCAAAACCATCCGTAAAAAATTAGGGCCGTTTTACACGCTCCAAGGGGAGCTGCAAAACATCTCCGTTGAGGAACGCAATGCGTCGGGGCGTGTCCATTCCCTGCGTCTTAAAGACGAGGCGGGCGATTCGGTCGTTATTTCCGCTAAAGATTTCCGGCAGGCGATGGGGCCGGACATCGTGCGTTCGACCAATTTCACTATCACGGTCAAGGGTTCAAAAGTTGTTTTCAACGGCAAAGGGTGGGGGCATGGCGTCGGGTTGTGCCAGTGGGGCGCTTTGGGCATGTCGCGCCGGGGGTACGACTATAAAGAGATATTGGCATTCTATTATCCGGGTTCCCGTGTCACCAAGATATATTAGAGGCGCGACGCCTGCATTTTTGAGCTACCATGCATCATCTTTCGGATTATGACTATGAGCTCCCTGTCGACCGGATCGCCCAGACGCCGGCGGCCCAACGGGACGCATCGCGGCTGTTAGTGATGGAACGCGCCGGCGGTCGGCTCAGGGACAAGCGGTTTTTCCAGCTGGCCGAGGACTTGGCGGCCGGAGACCTTCTGGTTTTTAACGATACACGGGTGGTTCCGGCGAGGCTCCTGGGGCGGCGGGCCACAGGCGGTTGTGTCGAGATCCTTCTGTTGGGGCCGGCGTCGAAACGGTGCCACCGGCCTGCGAGATTTACGTATCAGGCATTGATCAAGCCGCTGGGTCGACTCAAAGAAGGGGAGAAAATTTTTTTAGATAAGGGCCTGGTCTGCCGGTTGCTGGATCCGAAAAACAGGATCGTGGATTTTGACGGCAGGCCAGCGGAGGATGTGATGAAGAAGGCGGGCGTCCTGCCCTTGCCGCCTTACGTGCGCCGGCCGCCGCAAAAAGAAGACCAGACGCGTTACCAGACGATTTTCGCGCGCCATCCGGGCGCGGTGGCGGCGCCGACCGCTGGGTTGCATTTTACCCGGCGGCTTCTGGAGGTATTGAGGACCAAGGGCGTCGGGACGGCGTTTTTGACCCTTCATGTCGGTTATGGCACCTTTTCTCCGGTGCGTTCCGATGACATCCGTCGTCACCAGGTCCACGAAGAGGATTTTTACATTCCGGCGGCGGCCGTGAAGGCGATCCGGCGTCTCAAAGAAGGGCGGCGCGGCCGCGTCATTGCCGTGGGAACCACGGTGGTGCGCGCCCTTGAAGATGCGGCCTCGGAGATCCTTCAGGGGGACAGGGCTGTTGACATCCGGCGTTCGAGCCGCCTGTTCATCTATCCGCCTTACGCCTTTCGGGTGGTCGATGGGCTGATCACGAATTTTCACCTGCCGCGCACATCACTTTTGATGCTGGTCGCGGCGTTTGGCGGACAAAGATCCATTCTGGAGGCCTACCGTCACGCGATTGAGCATTCATACCGGTTTTACAGTTATGGCGATGCCATGCTGATTGTTTAGTGAGTCAGAGTGTCAAAGAATCAGAGTGTCAGAGTGTAAGGAAAAAACACAAAAAGATTTTTCTTTGACACTTTGATGCTTTGACACATTGACACTTTTGGAATTGCATCCATCTTTTTCCCGCAGTCGGCGTCTTACAAGGAGCCCTATGAATAAAAAAATCATGCCCTGGCTGTTGATCCTCTCGGCCGTCGCCGCCGGTCTTTATTTAAGGGTCTATCCGTCATTTTTGCCTTTTTTTGACAAGAAGGCGGTCCAGGAGGTTCAGAGCGAAGAGGCGAAGGCCGTGACCCGCAGTCTTGCCGATCTCTACCCTCAGGCGGATAGCGCGACTCGGGAGTTGATGGCCGGCAGAGTCCTTGAGGAGAGATTGAAGGCGGATCGTCTGTCGCTGCAGCAGCGTGCCGCACAGCGGGCCCAGGAAATGAAAGGACGCTATCTGGATGAAAACGGCAATCCCTATCTTCGCGGTATCGACTCCTATTATTGGGAACGGCTCTTGAAAAATCTCATGAAACGGGGCCAGATCGGCGACCGTGAGCTCAACGGGGCGCCGTATGACGATTTGGTCAGGCAGCCCATTGACCCGACGATAAAGAAGAGTGTCCACATCTGGCTGGGGCTCATATTTTATAAAATCTGGTCTTTTTTTGATCCCCGCGTTCCTCTTGAGCGCACGCTTTTCTATGTGCCGCTTGTCCTTTCCTGCATCATCGGTGTTTTTAGTTTTTTTGTCGCCCGCAAGCTGGGCGCCAACGATCTGGGCGCTTTTATCGCATCCGTCGCCGTCAACGTGTCGCCGTTTCTGGTCGTGCGCGTCGCCTCCGAGTGGTTCGATACCGATATTTACAATGTCCTTTTTCCGCTGTTGATCTTCGGCACTTTTCTTTATGCCGGCGCCGGCAGGCGCACGGTGGTGCGCCG
Organism: Candidatus Velamenicoccus archaeovorus; assembly: GCF_004102945.1. Classification (GTDB taxonomy): domain Bacteria; phylum Omnitrophota; class Gorgyraeia; order Velamenicoccales; family Velamenicoccaceae; genus Velamenicoccus; species Velamenicoccus archaeovorus. Next base: position 363,555 of record NZ_CP019384.1, read on the forward strand.
CGTCTTTTTATGCGCCTTGGCCGGTTTTTTCACCGCCTGTTACGCCTCTACATGGAAAGGGTGGTGGTTTGTTTTCGATATCATGATCCTTTCCGGGGTCCTTTTTCTTGTCAATCTCAAGCAGAGCCAGAGAGAAGAGGCCACGCCGCCACAGATCATGAGGCATTATGGCGCATGCCTGGCGCTTTTTTTCAGCTTCGGATCCATTCTTGTCGTTTTTTTCAGCGGTTTTGCCGCATGGGCGGACTGTTGGATCGAACCGCTTCGTCTGACCTCCATCCTCAAGGTGACAGAGAATGCCATGTGGCCGAATGTTTTTTTGACCGTTGCCGAACTGGGGCGGGCCAGCGCCATGGATGTCATCCGCGGCCTCGGCGGACAGCTCATTTTTTTTAGCGGACTCATCGTTCTTCTCTATGCCGCCCTTTTTGAGCATGCCCTGCGCAATCCCCGCTACGGATTCGGCCTTCTCTGTCTGGTCTTCTGGATCGTCACGACCTTTTATGCGGCGATAGAGGCCTTCCGGTTCACGCTCCTCCTGGTCGTTCCCGTCGGCTTGGCCTTTGGTCTGGCCGTGGCTAAATTTTATGAGGCCATGGCCGGTGTTTTTCAAAAATACCTGACGGCGCCGCAGGCGATCCTGGGGCGGGGCCTCCTTGCGTTCGTGATATCGCTTTATCCCGTCGTCAACATTGCCGATCTTTGCGTCAGGCTTTCGACGCCTCCTTTCTCGATGGACGACCAATGGCACGGCGTCTTGACGAAGATCAAGACACAAACGCCTCCGGACGCCGTCATCGATTCCTGGTGGGATTATGGACACTGGTTTACGGGCGCAGCGGACAGGCGCGTCCTTTTCGACGGCATGACCCAGAATACCCCTTATGCCTACTGGGTGGCATCGGCCCTCCTGACGGATAACCCGCGGGAATTTACGGGCATCCTGCGTATGATCAATACTTCCGGCAATAAGGCCGTCGATGAGCTGATAGGGGCGGACCGGATGGACCTGTCTGCCGCTGTTTCTTTGGTGCGGCGTTGTCTGGCCGCCAGCCCGTCGCAAGCCCGGACATATCTGGCGGAAGCCTTGCCGCCGGAGCGGGTCCGCAGGGTCATGGAGCTTCTGTTCCCTAAAAATCTGCCACCGGTCTATTTTGTCGTTTCCTATGATATGCCCGCCAAGATATCGCCGATTTCTTATATCGGTAACTGGGATTTTTCCAAAGTGGACCTCTGGTTCAAGCATCAACGTCTGTCCAGGGATGAATTCCTGGCCTATGCCCAAAGGCGCCATCATCTGGCGCCGCAAGAGGCGCGGTCCCGCTACGAAGAGATCTTTTTTGTCGACAAGAAGGCTTCGCGGACATGGTTCTCGCATTTTTTGGATTATTATTCGCCGGTGGGCTCGGCCCGCCAGGACGGTCCGATACTGTATTTCGATAACGGCCTGAGCGTGAACACGGAGAACTGGCATGCCTTTGTGCAGAGCCAGGATCCTGCGGGCCGCGGCGTCCCCCAGAGTCTTTTTTATATGGATAACGCCGTCTTCAAGGAGGTCAGGCAGGAGAAGCCCGATCTTGCTTACAGCGCGATCGTCTTCAAGGAAAAAGGGGAATATAAAAGTCTTCTGTGTGATACGGCGCTGGCCAAAAGTATGCTCGTACGCATGTATTTCTTCGGCGGGGAGGGCTTGGATTTCCTGAAGCTGTTTGATAAATCCGTCGATGATAAAGGCAGCGCGATCTATGTGTATGAGGTCGTCTGGCCGGCCGATCCCGCAGTCGCGCCGGCAGGGCCGCAGATGCCGGAGAAACCGGCCAAATCCAAGAAGGGCCCCAGATAATAGCGCCATGCCTATGAATTTTTCCGTTATTCATACCGATAAGGAGACGCAGGCCCGCGCCGGCATCCTGCAGATGGAGCGGGGCTCACTCGAGACGCCCGTGTTTATGCCTGTGGGTACGCAGGCGACAGTGAAATCCCTGTCACCGCGGGAACTGGAAGAGGCGGGCGCCCAGATTATGCTGAACAACGCCTATCATTTGTATCTGCGGCCAGGCACGGAGATCATCCGAGAGGCCGGGGGCCTGCATAAATTCATGAACTGGCCGAAGCTCATCCTGACGGACAGCGGAGGTTATCAGGTTTTCAGTCTTTCGCTCCTGCGTAAGATCAAAGACGAAGGCGTGGAATTCCAGTCGCATCTCGATGGGTCGCGTCATTTTTTGACCCCTGAGTCCGTGATCGGGATCCAGAATGATCTGGGGTCTGACATTATGATGCCGCTGGATGAGTGCGTGCATTATCCGGCTTCCTTTGACCTGGCCCAGAAGGCCGTAGACAGGACAACGCTCTGGGCCGGGCGTTCAAAAAAAGAGTGGGCCAAGACCCAGCGGGGGGTGTTGTTCGGGATAGTCCAGGGGTCGACCTATCCTGAATTGCGCAAAAAGTCTGCAGAAGAGCTCAAAAGCATTGGATTCCAAGGATATGCGATAGGCGGAATAAGTGTTGGCGAACCCCAGGATTTAATGTATAATATGATTTCTTTTGCGGCCCGGGAATTGCCTGCTGAGGCCCCCAGGTATGTCATGGGGGTGGGCCTGCCGGAAGATATCCTGGAAGCCGTGTCACTGGGCGCGGATATGTTCGATTGCGTGGTGCCCACGCGTTACGGCCGTAATGGTTCGGCGTTCACGAGTTGTGGCAAGATCACGGTCCGAAACGGGGCCTACAGCCGCGACCGGACGCCTCTGGACCCGCGCTGCGATTGTTACTGCTGCAGGAATTTTACCAGGAGTTATCTCAGACACCTGTTCAATACCGGCGAGATCCTTGGATTGAGGCTGGTGTCGTATCATAACGTCTATTTCTTTTTGGACCTGATGAAAAAGGTGCGCGCGTCTCTCCATGAGGGCCGTTTTGCGTCTTTCAAGAGGGAATTTCTGTCGCGGTATAGACAAAAAGAAGGCTAGTGCCCTTAGCCTTCGGCCGGGCGGTTCCATTCATTATGCGCATAGACGTCTTGACCATTTTTCCGTCGATGTTCGGGTCCGTTCTGGGGGAATCCATCATCAAGCGGGCCGTCAGCGGCGGAAAGGTGGGGATCCATGTGCATGATATCCGCGATTACACCGCGGACAAGCACCATAAGGTCGATGACAGGCCCTATGGCGGCGGTTCCGGCATGGTCATGGCTCCGCAGCCCATCTTTTCCTGCTGCGACGAGATCCTCAGGAAAATAAAGGTTGCGAAAAGCAAAAGAAGCATTATACTTCTTTCACCGAGGGGCCGGTGTTTTACCCAGCGGTCTGCCGCGCGCCTGGCGAAAATGAAGCATTTGGTCCTTGTCTGCGGCCACTACGAAGGCGTGGATGAGAGGGTGAGCCGTTACCTGGCCGATGAGGAGATTTCCATCGGCGATTATGTGCTGACGGGTGGCGAGTTGCCTGCGATGGTGGTGATCGACGCTGTCGTACGCCTTCTGCCCGGCGTCTTGGGCAATGCTTCATCGGCGCGCAATGAAAGCTTTCAGGAACAGTTGCTGGAATATCCGCAGTATACGCGGCCGGCCGTATTCCTCGACAAGAAAGTCCCTCCGGTGCTTTTGTCCGGAGACCACAAGGCGATCGAGGCCTGGCGAAGAAAAGAATCGCTGAAGATAACAAAGAAGAGAAGGCCGGATTTGTTGGAGGGATGAAATGTTCACCCCTCGCTTGAACACTTGAAAATTTCTGCCAGGATCGGCTTCGCCGTCGGCATAAATTTTCCTGGTCTGCTGTTTCAGCAGACCGAGTAAGCGAAGGGCCTAATTCCGCCAGAGGCGGACGATTGTTAAGAAAGACCCCTTGCCTAAACGCTTGTCCATTTCACTCACAAGCACCAGAGGCGTTCGTGAAATGGACTTACGCAGGCTTCGGGGTAATTCCGCCAGAGGCGGAATTAAGGAGTCATTATGGACAAGATCAAACTCGTTGAAAATCTGTTCGTCAAGAAAGAGAACATCCCGGTCTTCTCGGTCGGCGACACGGTAAAAGTCCTGGTGAAGATTCCCGAGGGAGACAAGTTCAGGATCCACCCTTTTGAAGGGACGGTGATCGAGACGCGCGGAGAAGGAATGGCCGCCAGCTTCACTGTCCGCAAGATGTCCTATGGGGAGGGCGTGGAGAGGACATTCCCGCTTTATGCATCCACCATCGAGGGCATCGAGCTGGTTAAAAAAGGGAGGGTCAAGAGGGCAAGGCTTTATTATCTGCGCGGCCGTATCGGCAAGGCGACGAAGATCGAAGAACAGAAAGCTGGAAACGAGAAGTGAAGCTCCGCCGGCACGTCTGGTTGGTTCTTTTCCTCGGTGGACAGCGGAAGCCTGCACCGAAAGTTCCTCAGGTTTTATGCCTTCACCCCCAGATGCGCCCGCAGGCCAGGTCCGGGGATTTTCTGGTGCAGGGTCATTCCTGGATCCCAAAAGTTGTGATGTTAAATTCTAAATCCGTGATCTTGGGTCCCAAGTAAAATCCAAGGGATCCTGGAACGGTGACAAGCGGCCTTTGCGTGTTGTATCACGAGCGTCGTGCGAAAAAGGATGGTTATTCCATTATCGTAGGCGTGGATGAAGCCGGGCGGGGTCCTCTGGCCGGCCCTGTCGTCGCGGCGGCGGTGATCCTCAAGACGCATGCTTTCTTATCCCGCATTGACGATTCCAAGAAGTTAACGGCGCGCCAAAGAGATGAGGCATTCGCCGAGATTGTTGTAAAATCGTCCTACGGCGTAGGCATCATGAATGAAGGCGTCATCGACAGTGTCAATATTGCCGCTGCCGCCCATCTGGCTGTGGACGAAGCCGTCGCGAGGCTCATCGAACGGTTCCGGACCCCGCCTCGCCAAAGGTCGGTCATTTTACTCTTGGACGGGAGGTTGCGTTCACACCTGTCTTATGACGCCAAAGAGATCGTGGGGGGCGACGGGTTGTCTTTATCCATCGCCGCGGCGTCCATTGTGGCCAAGGTCGTCCGCGACAGGATCATGGGAATTTATGACCGCATCTATCCGCAGTATGGTTTTTCCCGTCACAAAGGTTATGGGACTGTTGAGCATCTGGACCGCATGAGCGCGTGCGGACTTTCTCCTCTTCATAGACGTACATTCTGTCACCGCATTCTTTTTCCGTCGTGAGCGATAAACTGACGTTGGGGCAGTGGGGCGAGCAGGAAGCGGTCCGGTTGCTGCGGAAGGCGGGCTACCGGATCCTGGAGCTTAATGTGCGCACACCCGTCGGTGAGATCGATATCGTCGCCCGCCAGGGCGGGGTCTTGGTGTTTGTCGAGGTGCGCACGCGCCGGGGTGCCGACGGCATCTGTCGGGCCATGGAGTCCGTGGACGCAAAGAAGCAAGGACGCCTGGACCGTCTGGCCCTATGGTATTTGAAGGAGAGGAATTTATTCGGCTGCCGCGCCAGGTTCGACGTGGTTGCCGTCTGCCAGGATGCGCAAGGGCCTTCGGCGAGGCTGATCCGCGATGCTTTTCACAGCGCAAGAGGTCTATAGAGATGACGGCTAAGCTTAAACCCATATCACGCGTCGCACGTTCTCTGGGGATCCGAGACAAAGAGCTGGAGCCCAACGGACGCTATAAGGCCAAGATCGATCTTTCGATCTTAGAGAGGCTGCGCAAGACAGATGCGCGCTACATCCTTGTGACCGCGATCACGCCGACCCCGCTGGGAGAAGGCAAGACCGTTACCACGATCGGCCTCTCCATGGCCTTGAATCGTCTGGGGGTCAGGTCAGCCTGTTGTCTGAGGCAGTCGTCTCTGGGGCCGCTTTTCGGTTCCAAGGGGATGGCCACCGGCGGCGGCGCATCACGCGTCGTGCCCGAGGATGAGATCAATCTTCATTTTACGGGCGACATGCACGCGGTGGCTGAGGCCAATAATTTTCTTGCAGCCTTTCTTGAAAATTCGGTATTTCACGGCAACCCCCTGGACATCGACGTTGCCAGCATGACCTGGAGGCGTTGTCTGGATACGAGCGACCGGTCGCTGAGGAATATTCGTTATACGCTGAAGTCCGGCGCCGAGACTTATGAAATGGCGGCTGGTTTTGAGGTCGCCGCTGCCTCCGAGATCATGTCGATTTTGGCCTTGAGCCGCGACAGGGCGGACTTGCGCTCCAGGCTTGGCGAGATCGTTCTGGCGCGCACACGCCGGGGGGCGCCCGTGCGCAGCCGCGACATCAAGGCCGACGGCATGATGGCGGCGATCTTGAACGATGCCATCAAGCCGAATCTCGTGCAGACATCCGAGGGCACGCCTTGTTTTATCCATACAGGGCCTTTTGCCAACGTTTCCATCGGCACCAGTTCCATTCTTGCCGACAGGATGGCTTTAGGGCTTTGCGATTATGTCGTGACGGAGAGCGGTTTCGGCGTAGATTGCGGGGCGGAAAAATTTTTTGATATCAAGTGCCGCGCCAGCGGATTCAAGCCCCATGCCTGCGTTTTGGTTTGTTCGCTGCGGGGCCTCAAGGCCCAAAGCCGCAAGGTCACGATCACGCCGGGGGAGAAGATGCCGTCCGGCCTCTTCGCTGAGGATGCAGAGGCGCTGGAACAGGGCCTGGAGAACCTCAGGAAACATATCCAGAATCTCAAGTTGTTCGGTATTCCTGTTATCGTCTGCATCAATGTTTTTCCTCAGGATAGCCGGCGTGAACTTGACAGGGTGCGCGCCAAATCCCTTGAGTTCGGCGCCCAGGATTCTCAGGAGAGCCGCCTCTGGGAGGAAGGGTCGCGGGGAGGCATCGACCTGGCCAGAAGCGTCTTGCGCCAGACAAGGCAGGCGTCGAGCGGATTTAAATTTCTTTACGAGACCGACCTTTCTTTGCAGGAGAAGATCGAAACGATCGCCAAAAATATTTACGGCGCAGGTTCTGTGGATTATGCCCCGCCGGCCAGACAGGCTTTGGATTTTTGCGCCGGCGAGGGGTTCGGACGTCTGCCTGTGTGTATCGCCAAGACGCAGTTTTCGCTCTCTCACGATGAATCGCTTAAAGGCGCGCCGGCAGGTTTTGTTTTTCCTGTCAAAGACGTCCGTCTGGCCGCCGGCGCCGGTTTTGTCCTGGCGCACGCCTCCTGGATGCAGACGATGCCGGGCCTGCCGCGCCAGCCGCGCGGCGAGATGGTCGATATCGACGCCGAAGGGCATGTCAGAGGATTATCATAGAAGCGAGGTCTTATGATGCGTTATGCCAAAGCCCCCTTATCGAGATATGCGGCGGATCTTTCGAAAAAAATGCCTGCCCCCGGCGGCGGGTCTGTCGCGGCGCTCATGCTGGCCTGTGCTGCAGGCCTTGTGGCGATGGCCTCTGCCTATACCGTAGGCAAAGAGCGCTACAGGGCGTTCGGACCGCGCGCGCGCCGGATCTTGACAAGGAGCCTGGCGATTCAAGAGGAAGCTCTGCGCTTGCTCGACGCGGATGTGGCGGCTTATCAAAGCAAGGATGAGGCGCGGTCTATCTCTGTTCCCGCGCGGGTGTGCCGCCTGTCGGCGGAGACAATGCGCCTGGCGCGCGAGGTCAGCCGCAAGGGCAACCGGAGCCTGCGATCCGACGCCGATCTCGCCGTCTCTTTGGCGCGGCTGTCCGCAACGGCGGCCCGGTCGTATGTGCGGGTTAATGTTCTTCATTTGAAAAACAGCGCAAGATATGCGAAACTGTTGAACGAGCTTAAGCGTTTGTCATAGAGGCGTACGGGCGGAGCCGCGCGGTTTGACAGCCGTGGGGCGGGGCCAAAAGACAAAAGAGGCGCACATGGCAGTTCTTATGGAGGGCAGGGTCGCGGTCGAGCATTTGCGCGGTCTTTTAAAAGACGAGATCGCGTCATTGTCGGCCCGGCATAAGCGGCGGCCTGAATTGCGATGCATCGTGGTCGGCCGGAATGCCGCCGCAAGCGTATACCTCAAATCCCAGGCTAAGGTTGCGCAGGAACTCGGTATCGGGCATGCCGTCGTCGCTCTGCCCGAGGATATCCGCCCGGATGATTTGATCGGCGAGATCGCGGCCCTCAATAATGATCCTTCGGTGACCGGCATCCTGCTTCAGTGTCCGTTGCCGTCGGGGATCGATCTGGAAAAAGCGGCTTCTTTCATCCTGCCGGCAAGGGATGCCGAAGGCATCCATCCCGCGAACCTCGGCCGCCTCGTCCTGGGGGAAGGGCGCATCGCGCCGTGCACGGCCCAAGCTTGCATAGAACTCTTGCATCATTATCAGGTCAAGCTCTACGGCCGGGAAGCGGTCGTGGTGGGACATTCCTCGATCGTCGGCAAGCCTTTGAGCCTTTTGTTGCTTAAAGAATTTGCCACGACGACGGTCTGCCATATCGCGACGGCTGAGGCCCATAAGCTCGAGGATCACGTCAGGCGCGCCCATGTCCTTATCGTGGCCGTCGGCAAGCCGGGGGTGATCAAAGGGGAGTGGATTGCGCCGGGCGCCGTCGTCATCGATGTCGGCATCAACAAGTGCGGCGAGAGCCTTGTGGGGGATGTGGAATTTGAGGCCGCGCGCCAAAAGGCGTCGTTCATCACGCCCGTTCCCGGCGGCGTCGGGCCCCTGACGGTCATGTTGTTGATGAAGAATATCTGCGAACTTTTCAAAGAATCCTTGAAGTTGCAATCATAGCGCGGCCGGGAAGGGCCGCGGCGTCCATCGGGCATGACATTTAAAGAAAAACTCTCCTCGTCTCGTTTTGTGCTGACTTCCGAGGTCGGTCCGCCCAAAGGTATTTCCCTTGAAAAAATATTGAAGGAGATCGCTCCTTTGCGGGGGCGGGTGGATGCGATCAACGTGACGGACCTGCAGAGCTCCGTCATGCGCATGAGTTCTCTGGCAGCATCCATCCAGATCAAGGGTGCAGGTTTTGAGCCTGTGCTGCAGATGACCTGCCGCGACAGGAATAGGCTGGCGCTGCAATCGGATATCTTGTCGGCGGCGTCTTTTGGGATCGAGAATATCCTGGCTTTGACGGGAGACCATCCGGCCTTGGGCGACCATCCTCAGGCCAAGCCCGTTTTTGATATCGACGCCGTTACGCTGATCGGGATCCTGCGCACCCTGGAACGAGGCGCCGATATGAACGGGAATCCGCTTTTGGGCCAGCCGCCAAAATTCTGCGTGGGCGCGGCGGTCAATCCGGGCGCCGACCCCCTGGAACCGGAGCTCATCAAGATGGAAAAGAAAATCGCCGCGGGCGTGGAATTTTTCCAGACGCAGGCGATTTTTGATATCGGCAGCTTCGAGGCATTCCTGGCAAAGACGCGGCATCTCAAGACAAAGATCATCGCCGGCATCATGCTGCTCAAGAGCGAGCGCATGGCGCGCTACATGAACGAGAATATCCCCGGCGTTGCCGTCCCGGAGGCCGTGATTGCCGAGATGGAGAATTCGACGGACAAGAAACAGAAATGTCTGGAAATTGCCGTCCGTTTATTCAAGACGCTGCAGCCCATGTGCGATGGCATCCATTTCATGCCCATCGGCTGGTATGGCATGGTGCCCAGACTTTTGGATGCGGTTGGGTGATAAGTGGAGAACGGAATAACCAAGTTCCAAGGAACCTGCCTTCGCGGGCTACGCCCGCAGAGCAGGCAATAACCAAACAATGACCAAACACCAAAATTCAATCATCAAGCAAAAAATATCAGCGTTTGATTATTTGGTCATTGGTTATTGAGTTTTGTTTGTATCTTATTTCTTGATGATTGATTTTTTGTTAGCTTCACAAACATAAAATTATGTCTAAAAAAATAGTCATTATCGGTAACTCCGCGGCGGCCGTGGGCGCGGCTGAGGGTATCCGCGAACACGATAAGTCGGCCGCGATCACCATGGTTTCTGAAGAATCGTTTCATGCCTATGAAAGGCCGAAGATGCTGGGGATCCTCGACGGCCGCCTCAAAGAGAAAGATCTGATTTGGCGCGGCCCTGATTTTTACAAGAACCACGGCATCATGCTGTTTTTGGAAACAAAGGTGGAAGGTGTCAGCACGCACAGGAAGCGTTTGGCCCTGAAAGGGCGCGACCCTCTGGAATTCGACGAGCTTATCGTCGCCTCAGGCCGTAAAGAGATCCTGCCGTCGGTCAAGGGGGTCCAGAAGGAGGGTGTTGTTGCCGTCAATAGTCTGGCCGACATCAAATTTATCCAGGAAAACCTGCCGATCGCCCATACAGTACTGATCGTCGGCGCAGGTCCTGTGGCGCAGGAGCTGGCGCGTATCATCGCTGCCAAACAAACGGAAGTAAAGTTTTTTGGAATGTTGGACCGATCCTTGGAAGGCGTCCAGGAGGTGCGGGACAATCCGATCATCGAGATTCTGGGCGAGGCCGATGTCCGCGCCGTCAGACTTACGAACCATAAAGTGGTGGGAGCGACGCTGGTGATCTTTAGCGGCGCCTCGGGTCCGAATATGGATTTTCTGAAGGATACGGACATCCATGCGGATGGAGGGATCGTCGTGGATGAGGTGATGCGCACCAATATTCCTTTTGTGTGGGCCGCCGGGGACGTCTGCCGTCAGAAAGAAGAAGAGGCCGGCCGCGGCTGGGAAGCGGCCTATGCGTCGGGCCGCAAATGCGGAAAGTGTCTATGCCGGATTTAAATACGATCGCGTCGGAGACGTCGAAGAAGATCGTTGCCATGGCGCAGGAGGCCTTGGAAAAGGCCCTGGTTGCCAAAGGCGGCTCTTTCTCTTTGGGCTTTGAAGGTACTGCTTTTTTCCTTCCTTTGAATTTTGCCCTCACAGGCCTGGAAGTTAAGACCATAGGCGATGCCTCTCAGATCATTGAGAACTGCCGCCGCCTCCTGGAGGGTAGGTCTCTGGCGAACGGTTTGTTTTTTTCCTGTCTTGACGGATTGCTCAACCACGGCCTGGCCGCGCTCCTGGCCGAGGAGCTTTTATGCGCCTTGACGCATGAGCCCAAAGAAGGATATCTGGGGTTTGTCCCTGACACGGTCCTGCGTTCTCTGGGCGTCCAGCTTGTCGACGGCCGCATCGCCGGCATTGCCGTCATCCTTGGGTGCGCCAAAGACGACGCCTCTGCCGTCAAGATCATCCGCGGCTTCCAGGAGAAGAACATCGTCTCGCTTCTCGTCGGCAACGCGGGGGCGCGCAACATCCGCGACCAGCTGACGGACGCCGGCGTCGAGCTGGGATTGGATAACTATATCGTTCCCCTGGGGCCGGATGAGTTGTCGAGCGCCTATGCCGTGAATTTTGCCGTGCGCGCGGCCCTGACGTTCGGCGGCTGCAAGGGCGGGCAGTGGAAACAGGTGTTGGAATATACGCAGAACCGCGTGCCTGCCTTTGTCGTCGTCTTGGGCAAGCTTGACGAGGTGATCGTGACGACCGGCGCCGGCGTCCTCGGCCTTGGTTTTCCGATCATCATGGATGCCGACGCCGCCGAGGTGGGGAAGATCCCGACGACGAAATACGAGGCCTTGGTCGTCGAAAAGGATATGGACAGGATTGTGTCGCGTTGCATCGAGACGCGCGGCATCAAGATCCAGGTGACGCACCTGCCTATCCCGGTGCTCTACAGCCCGGCGTTCGAGGGCGAACGCGTACGTAAGGAAAACCTAAAAGTAGAGTTTGGTTCAAAGTATTCCTCGGCGTTTGAGTATCTTGCCTATAGATCTATGGAAGAGGTGGCGGATGGCCGCGTGGAGGTTATGGGCCCGGATATCGACGCTGTGACAGGCAAGGCCATGCCTTTGGGCATTTGGGTCGATGTCGCCGCGCGGCAGGCCAATAAGGATTTTGAGCCGATCCTGGAAAGACAGATCCACAGGTATCTCAATGAGGCGCAGGGGGTCATGCACATGGGCCAGAGGGATATGATCTGGGTCCGGATTTCCCGCGAGGCCTTTGAGAAGGGATTCCGTCTCAAACATTTCGGCACGATCATCCATGCGATGCTGCATAAGGAGTTCGGCGCCATCGTCGACAAGGTCCAAGTGCGCCTGATGACGAGACAAGAAGACGTCGCCCAGGCCCTCAAGGCGGCCGCCGGTGTCTATGAGGCTCGTGATGAGCGCCTGCGCGGCATGACCGACGAGAGCGTCGATACCTTTTACAGCTGCGCCCTTTGCCAGTCGTTTGCGCCCAATCACATCTGTATCATTACTCCCGAGCGCCTGGGACTGTGCGGCGCTTATTCCTGGCTTGACGCCAAGGCCGCCTATGAGATCCAGCCGACGGGCGGCAACCAGCCGATCGTCAAGGGGGTGTGCCTTGAGCCGAACCTCGGCCAGTGGCGCAACATCAACGAGTTCATTCTCGAAAAATCCAACAGGACCATCCCCGAAGTCAGCATGTATTCCCTTTTGGTCTCGCCGCAGTCGAGTTGCGGCTGCTTCGAATGCATCGTCGCCTTGGTCCCGGAGGCAAACGGCGTCATGGCCGTCAACCGTGATTATGCTGGAATGACGCCCTTGGGCATGACCTTTACCCAGATGGCCGGTTCCGTGGGCGGCGGGATCCAGACGCCGGGTTTCATCGGCGTAGGCAAGCTTTATCTCACCAGCAGGAAGTTTATTTCCGCCGAAGGCGGATTGCCGCGCCTTGTCTGGATGCCGCGGGACCTGAAGGAGGCGCTCAGGAATCGTCTCGTCGAGCGTTGCCGGGAGCTTGACCTGCCGGACTTTATCGAAAAGATCGCCGATGAGACGAATGCGCAGACGATCGAGGAGCTTTTGGAATTCCTGAAGGCCAAGGCGCATCCTGCGCTGGATATGCCGCCGCTTCTCTGATCGAGCCGCAGCATGCGGCGAAGATCAGACCCTTCCTTTATGTAGAATGAGGAAGGTCTACCCTTTCTGGGTCGCCCCGCGAGTATCGGAAAAATTTCATGCCCGGTAGCCCTGGGCGGGAAATTTTTTCGATATCTTACGATGCGGGGTTATGCAGATATTTCTCTTGCTTTTTTTAAATAAATGTATTATTCTAACTTTAACAATATCCTCAGGATGAGAAAAATCACACCTCTCTTTTTAATTGCCCTTTATTCCCTGTCGATCCTTTCTTTTGTCTCATGCGCTTTTGCTGAAGAAGATTGGTCTGTGTCTTCCGAGACTAAAAAGATGGCCGTAGATTATCGCGACAAGGGATTGCGTTATCAGAAATCGGGCGATCTGGATACGGCGTTGATCTATTTCCAGAAGGCCATCGAGCTGGATCCGAACTTCGCCGTCGCCTATAACGATGCCGGCGTCCTTTATGAATCCAAGGGGTGGTATGACCGGGCGAAGCAGGCTTATGGCCGGGCCATCGAGATCGATCCTTCGCTCCCCAGCCCTTATTACAACCTGGGCAGCATTTATGAGAAAGAAGGGAATTTCGACAAGGCGATTTATTACTACAAACAGCGGGTCCTGATCGGCGACTGGAACGACGAATGGACGGTAAAGGCGCGCCAGTCCTTGAAGGGGCTCGGTGTCAACGATCCTGAACTGAAGCAGAACTTTTTAGACGAACAGATGGCCCGCATGGAGGCCAGCAACGACATCAAGGGCGAGCCGAAAGGCAACGACCTGAATCCCAAAAGGCGCAAGCGTGACGCGCGCCTGCATTTGATGCGGGGAAAACAGCTCTACTCCATGGGGAGGTTCACCGAGGCCCTCAAGGAACTGGGAATGGCGGCGGTCCTGGATCCCAAGAACAAAGAGATCTCCAAGACCCTGGAAGAAGTCCAGCAAAAGTCCCTCTTTAACGATTGATCCCTCGGCCGTGGCTGATTGGGACGTCACCCCATGGGGGTTCCAGTCGAGCCGCAGCAGGCGGCGCTGAAATCCCTGGTCGGGAATGATGCGGCAACGATGACCCTTTTGCCGCGGCGGGGAGGGGCGCCGGGGCAAGTCCACGAACACATCCCTTTTTAAAGAGATTGTCTTAAACAACCACATGACGGCACACATCTCCTCTGGTTCGACCTCTTAGATATTTTCCGGCATATGACTTCTAAGCTTTGTCTGATCGACGGCAATTCGCTCTTTTACAGGGCGTTCTACGCCATTAAAACACAGTTGTCGACGTCCCAGGGGCAGCCGACGAACGCTGTCTTTGGTTTCGTGCGGATGGTCAAGAAGATATTGGAGGAAGTTGGGCCGCAATACCTGGCTGTTTGTTTCGACGTAGGCAAGGTGACTCACCGGACGGAAAAATTTTCGGATTACAAAAGACACCGGCCGCCGATGCCGGATTCCTTGGTATCGCAGGTGCCCTATATCAAAGATGTGGTCCGGGCTTACCGTTTTACGGTTTGCGAGGCGTCTGGTTTTGAAGCGGATGATGTGATCGCAACCCTCTCCCGAAAGCTTTCCGGAAAGGTCAAAAAGACAGTTATTGTGAGTTCGGACAAGGACATCTTGCAACTCGTTTCCGCCGACGTCGAGGTGTATAACCCTTATAAGGATGAGGGGATTATTTTTACGCCGAAAATCGTCCGCGAACGCATGGGGGTTGCGCCCGACAGGATCGCGGATCTGATCGCGCTCATGGGTGACGCTTCGGATAACATTCCGGGCGCGCGCGGCATCGGCGAGAAGACGGCGTTGGAGCTTTTAAAAACTTTCAAGGATGCGGATGACTTGATTCGGCATCAGGAGAAGATTGCCAGGGAAGCTGTCCGCCGGATCATTGTCGAGCATGCAGAAGATATCCGTCTCAGCAAGGAATTGGCGTCTTTGAGATACGATGCGCCCGTGGAGGCGGACCTGAAACACCTGGAAGTCCAGGAGCCGGATTTTGACAAGCTCTGGGAGATTTATTCCAAACTGGAATTCCGCGGCATGCTCAAGGAGCTGTCCGCAGGCCGGCTGTCGCAACCCCGGCAGTTCTCGGTCCCCAAGAAAGAGGGCGTTGATCCTGATGTTATTGTCCGGCGTATCGCAAAGAACCACATCTTTGCTCTTGCCGTCAACGAAGCGGACAAGGAGGGCGGCATCCTGAACGTGAATGTTGCCTGCGACGAAGAGGTCGTCTATGGCGTCAGCACCCTCCGGGACATCCGCGCGCTTCTGTCATTGAAAGAGAGCACCATCGTCTGCCACGACACCAAGGCCGTCCGGCACCTCTTGAGGGATTTCGGGCTTCATCCCCAAGGCAGGTTTTTTGATACCATGATCGCCGCCCATCTCCTGGAATCTTCGAGGAATGTGGCGGAATTGGAGAATCTCGTCTGGGATCATCTCCAGGAGAAGTCTTTGAGCCGCCAGGATTACCTGGGCAAGGAAGCGCATTTCCTCTTTCGTCTGGAGCATGTCTTGTCCGGCGCCCTCAAGGAGAAGGGGCTTGACTCTCTTTTTTATCATGTGGAGATGCCCTTGGCGGATGTTCTTTTCGACATGGAATGCACCGGCGTTCAGGTCGACAAGGCGTTTCTGGACAATCTTTCTTCCCGGATGGAGGAAAACCTGCGCAGGATCGCGGAGCGTATTTTCGAGCTGGCCGGAAGTTCTTTCAACATCAATTCGCCCAAGCAGCTCTCGGAAGTTCTTTTCCATAAGCTCAAAATGCCTGTCGTCAAAAAGACCAAGACAGGCCTGTCGACGGATGAAGAGGTGCTTCATAAGCTTTCCGGCGGGTTCGAATTGCCGCGTATCCTTTTGGAATACCGGCAGATCGCCAAGCTCAAGACGACGTATGTTGATGCGCTGCCGGGTTTGATCGATGGGCGGACAGGGCGGATCCATTCGACCTTCAACCAGACAGGCACGGAGACAGGGCGGCTGAGCTCGAGCTCACCGAACCTGCAAAACATTCCCGTAAAGACAGAATTGGGACGCGAGGTCCGGCGCGCCTTTTTGCCGTCCGAGGGGTTTGATGCGCTCCTGTCGGCAGATTATTCGCAGGTGGAACTGCGTATCCTGGCGCACCTCTCCGAGGACCCGGTGCTCCTGGAGGCCTTTCGCAAAGGCAGGGATATCCATCGTTTCACCGCATCCTTGATTTTCGGGGTCAAGGAAGAGGACGTGACGCCGGAAATGCGCGAGAACGCCAAGCGCGTGAATTTCGGCATCGTCTACGGCATGAGTTCTTACGGCCTGTCCAAGGATCTCGGCATTGACGCCGCGACAGCGCAGGCGTTTATTTCCGAATATTTTTTACGTTATCCCCGGGTGAAGGCTTATCTTGATGGCCAGATTGATTTTGTCCGCAAGAACGGTTATGTCGTGACGCTCCTGGGCCGCAGGCGTTATATCCCGGAGATCCATAATCCGAATGCGGCTCTCAGGCAGTTTGCCGAGCGTCAGGCGGTCAACGCCCCTATCCAGGGATCGGCGGCCGACTTGATCAAGCTGGCCATGATCGATTTGCACAAACATCTATGCGAGAACGGGTTTCAGTCGCGCCTGATTCTGCAGGTTCATGATGAGCTTGTTTTGGAAGTGACGCATAAAGAACAGAAGGATGCTGTGGCGCAGGTGCGCCGCAGCATGGAGAATATCATGGAACTGAAGGTGCCGCTGGATGTGTCTGTCAAGGCGGGGAAGAATTGGCTGGAGATGGAAGATCAAATGACGGCATAACTTACGGAACCGTTGTAGGGTGTTAGGTGACGTGAGTTATTTGCCGGAATTTGACCCAGCACCAATTTTACCCCGTTAGAGAAAGCCGCCGATTCCGTTCGGCGGGTATCTCCTATTGAAGCCGACGATGGTATAAAGTCACCGTCGGCAAGAGACCGCCAGAGAACAAAGTCTTCTAATGGGGTTTACTGATACGCTTATCTTAAAATACAAAGGTTTATGCTGAAACACAAACCGCTGTCTCAAGAGTCCAAGCTTTTTAGTAAAATTGGTGCTGGGTTCAATTCGCGCAGTGACTTATGTTCACTTTGTTCCATAAGTCACGCGTTCATTGAAGGAGGCTCAAGATGAAAATCGCTTTATGCGCCAGCGAGGCCGTGCCGTTTGCCAAAACAGGCGGGTTGGCGGATGTATGCGGAGCCCTGCCTCAGGAACTTGATGCTCTCGGGCACGAAGTTGTCCTGATTCTTCCGAAGTATCAGTCGGTCAAAGGGACACGTTTTCTTTTCAAGACCGTCAACAGCGATTATGACATGACGTTTTTGGGGGAAAACATCCGTGTTTTTTTTGTGAAACACGACATGTATCTCCGGGCCGGGCTTTACGGCGACTCTTTCGGCGATTATCCAGACAACATGAGGCGTTTTTCCTATTTTTGCCTGAGGTCGCTGGAGCTTTTTGAAAAGATCGGTTTTGTTCCCGACGTGATCCACTGCCATGATTGGCAGACGTCCCTTGTGCCTCTTTACCTGAAAGACCGCGGCCGCCAGTTTTTCAAGAAGGACGGCCGGATGCCGGCGACGGTCCTGACGATCCACAATATGGCTTACCAGGGCATTTTTTCCAAAGAGCGGATGCCCGAGACGGGGCTTGGCTGGGAGTATTTCACGATGGAAGGTCTCGAGTATTACGACAAGATCAATCTCTTGAAGGGCGGCATCTTGGGGGCGGATGACATCAACACGGTGAGCCTGACTTATAGCCGCGAGGTCCAGACGCAAGATTTCGGCTGCGGTTTGGAAGGGGTTTTGGCGCAAAGGAAGGACCGATTTTCCGGCATCATCAACGGCGTCGATTATAAAACTTGGAATCCTCAAGGGGACGCCCTGATCTTCAAGAGCTATACGATCAATACCATCTGCGACAAGAAGATCAATAAGCTGAAGCTGCAGGGGGTCTGCGGTTTCCCGCAGGACGAGAATGTTTTTCTTTTGGGTTTTGTCGGCCGGCTGGTGGAACAGAAAGGCGTGGAGCTTATTTTGAACATCATCCCGGAATGTGTCAAGGCGGGAATGCAGATGGTGATCCTGGGTGTCGGCGATCCC
Source organism: Candidatus Velamenicoccus archaeovorus (assembly GCF_004102945.1). Classification (GTDB taxonomy): domain Bacteria; phylum Omnitrophota; class Gorgyraeia; order Velamenicoccales; family Velamenicoccaceae; genus Velamenicoccus; species Velamenicoccus archaeovorus. The sequence continues at coordinate 381,449 of NZ_CP019384.1, forward strand.
AAGTACGAAGCGGCCGCCTTCCAGTATGCCCGGCAGTATCCGCACAATATATACTATAGCTCGCGTTTCGACGACAGGCTCGCCCACCAGATTTATGCCGGTTCGGATGCGTTTTTGATGCCTTCGCATTTTGAACCCTGCGGCATCGGCCAATTGATCGGTTTCAAATACGGAACGATCCCCATTGTTTATAAAACGGGCGGTTTGGCGGATACGGTCAGCGACGTTCAGGCGGATCCCCAGAAAGGTTCCGGGTTTGTCTTCGGTCGGTTCGGGCAAAAAGAGTTTCTGGCGGCTGTTGTGGCAGCCAGGCAGCTTTTCAGCCGGCAGATGCCATGGCAGGACCTGATGAAGCGCGTGATGCGCCTGAATTTTTCCTGGAAGGAATCTGCCAGGAAATATGTCGCGTTGTACGAGAAAGCGCAGCGTCATTCCCGGGAGGGGCGCGGATGACCCTTCGACGCAGGCCGCGGCTTTCAGCCGCAGGCCTTTGCTCAGGATTCCGCCCCACAGGCGGAGAAGAAAGGCGTTACGGGCCTTGCCCAGGGCCGAGGGCGAGCCTGCGGGGCTCCACGACGATCGGTTTGACGGGAGGGCTGGGGACCGGCAAGAGCACGGTTCTGAAATTCTTTGGTTCCCTTGGCGCAAAGACTTGGAATGCCGATGAGGTGGTGCGCCGGGAACTGGGAGCCAATGCGGCGCTCAAGAGGAAGATCCGGAACGCCTTCGGCGAAGTCTGCCTGAGGGACGGCCGCCTCGACAAAAAGAAGCTGGCGGCAGAAGTTTTTTCTTCCCCGGGGAAAGTGGCGCGGCTCGAGCGCCTGATCCATCCCATTGTCAAAAAGAAGCTGGCGGCATTCTTGCGCAGGAACAAAAAGAGCGGCGTCGCCGTCGCCGAAGTCCCGCTTCTTTTCGAGACGGATTTTTATAAATTATTTGATGTGACGGCATGCGTCGTCGCTTCTCCCGCCGTCCGGAGAAAGCGGCTCTTGCGTTCTCACCGGTTCACTCCGCAGGATATCGCGCGGCGGGTGCGCCATCAGATGCCCTTGTCACGGAAAAGCGCGCGTTGCGATATGATCATCCATAATAACGGGACCAAGTCCCAGACGTACATGCAAGTGAAAAAAATCATGGAGGAAGAAACGTGGAAAAGCTAGAAATCGCAAAACTCAAGGAAATGAAGATCGCAGATCTCGCGAAATTCGCCAAGACGCTGAATGTCAACGGCATCAGCGGCTCCAAGAAGCAGGATCTGATCTTTAAGATCCTGCAGGCGCAGGCGGAACGCGAGGGGCTGATGTTTGGGGAGGGGGTCCTGGAGATCCTTCCCGAAGGGTTTGGGTTCCTGCGATCGTCGAATTACAACTATTTGCCCTGTCCCGACGATATTTATGTGTCTCCTTCGCAGATCCGCAAGTTCGACCTGCGCACCGGCGACACGGTCTCCGGCCAGATCCGTCCACCCAAGGAAGGCGAGAAATATTTCGCGCTCCTGAAGGTCGAGGCCGTGAATTTCGAAAACCCGGAGACCATCAAGGATAAGATCCTTTTTGACAACTTGACGCCCGTCTATCCGCACGAGCGTTTTGTGCTGGAGCATATGGCGGAGGATGCCTCGACGCGCATCATGGATCTCCTGACACCGATCGGCAAAGGGCAGCGCGGTTTGATCGTCGCCCAGCCTTACAGCGGCAAGACGGTCCTTTTGCAGAAGATCGCCAACGCCATCACCAAGAACAACCCGGAGACGGTCCTGATCGTCCTTTTGATCGACGAGCGCCCCGAAGAAGTCACGGACATGCAGAGACTGGTCAAGGGCGAGGTCATCAGTTCGACCTTCGATGAACCTGCGGAACGTCACGTCCAGGTGGCGGAGATCGTCCTGGAGAAGGCCAAGAGGCTTGTCGAACACAAGAAAGATGTCGTTGTTCTCCTGGATTCGATCACGCGTCTGGCGCGCGCCTATAATACGGTCGTGCCGCATTCCGGTAAAATCCTGACGGGCGGCATGGATTCTCATGCGCTGCACAAGCCCAAGCGCTTCTTCGGCGCGGCCCGGGCCCTGGAAGAGGGCGGAAGCCTGACGATCATCGCGACGGCGCTCGTGGATACGGGCAGCCGCATGGATGAAGTCATCTTCGAGGAATTCAAGGGGACGGGTAATATGGAATTGCAGCTGGACCGCAATCTCTTCCAGCGCCGTATTTATCCGGCCATTGATATCAAGCGTTCCAACACGCGCCGCGAAGAGCTCCTGATCGACCCCAAGCACCTCCAGAAGATATGGATCCTGCGCAAGGTCTTGAACGAGCTTAACTCGGCGGAAGCGATGGAGCTTCTCATTGACAAGCTTTCCAAAACCAAGAATAATGGTGATTTTCTTGACAGCATGAATCAGAAATAACAGGGATCGACCCCTCGCCTGGGCGCTTGTAAATTTCCGCCAGGACGAGTCGGCGGAAATTTCCTACGCAGGCTCGGGGTTGATTTTGCAAGGAAAGGGCCTGGTTATAGGCAAAATCAAGGAGACTAAAATGAAAGACAAGATCCATCCGAACTACAAAGAGACCACGATCATCTGCGCCTGCGGCGAGGTGATCCATACGCGCTCGACCAAGCAGAATATCCGCGTCGACATCTGCTCGGCCTGCCATCCGTTTTTCACGGGCAAGCAGAAATTCGTCGATACGGCCGGCCGCGTCGAGAAGTTCATGAAAAAGTACAAAAAGTCTGCGTGATCCATGCCGCGCTCTATCGAGGACCTCAAGAAGAGAAAGATCGAGCTTGAACAGTTCTTGGTCTCGCCGGATGTCGTCTCCAATAATACCTTGACTGTTAAATACGCCAAGGAATTGGCCGAGATTGCACCGATCCTTAAAAAGAAGGACGATTTAGACGAGATTAACAGCGAGATCAGGGACGTCCTTAATATCCTGGATGATCCAAATCAAAGCAAGGAGTTTAAGGATTTGGCCAATCATGAATTGGCTGTCCTTGAGATAAAGAAACATAATGCCGACTTGGAACTCAAGGCCCTGATGGCCGAGCCCGACCCGGACATGAACAAGAACTGTATGGTGGAGATACGCGCCGGCACCGGCGGGCAAGAGGCGAGTTTATTTGCGGCGGATCTCTATAGGATGTATACGAAATATGCGGCGGTGAAGGGCTGGGATGTGGAATTGATGTCCATTAACCCGACCGACCTAGGCGGGATCAAGGAAGTGGTTTTCAGCGTCATCGGCCCCGGCGCCTACAAGCACCTCAGATACGAAAGCGGCGTCCATCGCGTCCAGCGCGTGCCGGAGACGGAAGCTTCGGGTCGCATCCATACGTCGGCGGCGACCGTCGCGGTTCTTTTCGAGCCCGAAGAGACGGAACTGGTGATCGATCCCAAGGATTTAAAGATTGATGTTTACCGCGCCGGAGGCCACGGCGGCCAGCACGTCAACACGACGGACTCGGCCGTGCGCATCACACATCTGCCGACGGGCCTGGTCGTGACGTGCCAGGACGAGCGTTCCCAGATCAAGAACCGCGCCAAGGCCATGCGCGTCCTGCGTACGCGCCTGTCCGATGAGATGCGCCACAGGAAGGAATCGGCGCGCTCGGAGCTCAGGAAGTCCCAGGTGGGCACAGGAGACCGCAGCGAGAAGATCCGGACGTATAATTTTCCGGACAGACGCGTCACGGACCACAGGATCAATTTTACGTCGCATCGCCTCGAGGCGATTTTGGACGGCGCGCTGGATGAGGTGACCGAGGCGCTGCTTCGCGCCGAGGTGCAAGGGGAGAAGGGATGAACGAGATCGAGTCCATTCTTTGCAAGGTTTTGGCGTGTGACAGGTCGTCGTTGTATCTCGACCATTCCCGCCGGGCGCTCCGTGTCGTTGAAAACAGGCGCCTGGAAGCGATCCTGCGCCGCCGCCTGCAGGGCGAGCCTTTGCAGTATCTTCTGGGCGATGTCGATTTCATGGGGCTGAAGCTTTGCGTCAGGCCGGGCGTGCTCGTCCCCAGGCCTGAAACGGAGATCCTTGTCGATGAGGCGCTCAGGCGTTTTCTTTGTGGCTGCCTGCCGAAGACGGGCGGACGTTTGAACATCCTGGATGTCGGCACCGGCAGCGGCAATATCGCGATCGCCCTGGCCGCCTTCTTGCCGCAAAATAAGCGTGGATGGATTACAGCCGTCGATATTTCCGAAACCTGCCTTTCGGTGGCGCGCGTCAATGCCAGGCGGTGCGGCGTGGCCGACAGGATCAGGTTTGTCAAATCCGATCTTTTCTCGGCGGTGGGGGGCGAGTGTTTTGACGCGATTGTCTCCAATCCGCCCTACGTGTCTTTGCGTGAATACAGGCATCTGGCTGAGGATGTGCGGCGGGAACCGCGGGAAGCTTTGGTTGCGCCGGGAAACGGGCTTTATTTTTATCGCAGGTTCGCCCGCACAGCCGCAAGATTTTTAAAACCAGGCGGGTCGCTTTTTCTTGAGATCGGCGATACACAGGCGGGGGAGATCGAGAAAATTTTTGGCAGACGTCAGGGCTGGTCTGCGGTAGAATTTATCAAGGATCTTGCAGGTCGGGATCGCGTCGCGATCATGACAAAACAATTTAAATAACCAAGTTCCAAGAAACAAGGACCAAATAATAACCAATTACCAAAAACCAATAACCAAGCAATATCTTTTGTTTGATGATTGAGGATTTGGATTTGTTTGTCCCGCACCAAAATGTTTCCTAAGGCGGGATCCCGCATGGCGGGAGTATTTGTTTCTTGCCTGCCTGTCGCAGGCAGGGTTATTGGTGATTTTATTCAACGTCATCATGCGAGGTTGCAAATATGGACAAGCTTGTCATTGAAGGCGGTATCCCCTTAAAAGGGAGCGTGGAAGTTTCCGGTTCCAAGAATTCGCTTTTGCCGATCCTGGCGGCGACGCTTTTGACAAAAGACAAATGCGTCATTAAGAATGCACCGGATCTGCGCGACACCGTCTCAATGCTTAAGATCCTCAAGCATCTGGGCGTTGCTTATGAGTTCAAGGATCATGTCATCCGCCTGAGGCCGAACGGCCTGGAGCGTTGCGAGGCGCCGTATAAACTGGTTTCGACGATGCGGGCGTCTTTCTGTGTCTTGGGCCCTCTGTTGGCGCGCTACGGAAAAGCCCGCGTCTCTTTGCCAGGCGGATGCGTCATCGGCGTGCGGCCGGTGGATCTTCATCTTAAAGGTCTGGCGAAGCTGGGTGCCAAGATCCAGGTGAAGGAGGGCTATGTTATCGCCGACGGCCGGCGGCTCAAGGGCACGCATATATACCTGGGCGGCGCGTTTGGCTCGTCGGTCCTGGCTACGGGGAACGTCATGATGGCCGCGACGCTGGCGGCCGGAACGACGGTGATCGAAAATGCGGCATGCGAACCCGAAGTCGTGGATCTGGCGCGGTTCCTGATCAAGATGGGGGCCAAGATCAAAGGCGAGGGGTCGCCGTACCTTGAGATCGCGGGCGTCAAAGAGTTGCACGGCGTCGAGTATGAGGTGATCCCGGACAGGATCGAAGCGGCGACTCTTATCATGGCTGCAGGGGTCACACGGGGCGAGGTGCTTGTCAGGAAGGCCCGGGCGGAACACATGATGGCGGTTTTAGAAAAACTTGAGGAAGCAGGCATGGATTTCAAGATCGCGCGCGACAGCGTGCTTGTCAAGAAGTCCTCGCGCCGTTTCAAGCCGACGGACGTCGTTACGCTGCCGTATCCAGGTTTTCCGACGGACGTGCAGGCGCAGTTCATGACGCTCATGAGCATTACCGACGGGATCAGCGTGATCACGGAAAAGATATATCCCGACCGTTTCATGCATGTGGCGGAGTTGAACCGCATGGGGGCGCAGGTCAAGAGGGAGGGTCCGTATGCGGTCGTGCACGGCACCAGGCAATTGAGCGGTGCGCCTGTCATGGCCTCCGATCTCAGGGCGTCGGCAGCCCTCGTGTTGGCCGGGCTTGTCGCCCGAGGCCGGACGGAGGTCTCCAGGATTTACCATTTGGACCGCGGCTATGAGCGTCTGGAGGAAAAGTTAAAAGTCTTAGGAGCAAAGATAGAACGCGTGAAAGAATGATTCGTTTAAATGTTTAATTTCGAAATTCTAATGACGAATCAAATCCCGATGCCTCAAAGAACCAAGGACTTTTTTGATATTTCTCGACATTAAGACATTCGAACTTTATTAGGCATTCGGGCTTGGGAATTCGTCATTAAACTGAAGAAGGGCTTGTATGATATTGATGATCGACAATTACGATTCCTTTACCTATAATCTCGTCCAGTATCTGGGGGAGATGGGGCAGGAGTTGAAGGTTTTCCGCAACGACAAGATCACGATCTCCGGGATTAAAAAACTCAAACCCCGCTCTATCGTGATTTCGCCGGGTCCGGGTCGTCCCGAAGATGCAGGTATTTCCATCGATGTCATCCGCGCCTTTGGGGGCAAGGTCCCTATCTTGGGCGTCTGTCTCGGCCATCAGGCCATCGGCTATTGCTTCGGGGGCAGGATCGTGAGGGCCGATAGGCTGATGCATGGCAAAACGTCGTTGATCTACCATAAGGGGCAGGGGATATTCAAAGGACTGGCCAATCCTTTCGAGGCCACGCGTTATCATTCGCTTCTCGTCGATGCCAAGGGGTTTCCCAAAGAGCTCGTGGTGACTGCATGGACCAGAGACAAAGAGATCATGGGGTTGATGCATAAAAAAGACCCTATTTTCGGCGTTCAGTTCCATCCGGAATCGATCATGACAAAATCCGGCAAACATCTCTTAAAGAATTTTCTTGAGCTATGATGCAGGATGCCGTTAAAAAAGTCTCGTCCGGTGTTTCCTTGAACGCGCAGGAGATGGAAGCTGCTATTTCTCTTGTTGCCGAGGGGCAGGCGCCGGAGGCAGAGACGATTGCTTTTTTGAGCGCTTTGGCTAAAAAAGGCGAGACGGCAGAGGAGATTACGGGCGCCGTCCGTGCCATGAGGCGGTTTGTCAGGCCTCTGGACGCCGGGGCCGAGGTGGTCTTCGATACTTGCGGCACGGGCGGGGACGCCAAGGGGACTTTTAATGTCTCGACGGTCGCAGCCCTTGTCGTCGCCGGCGCCGGCGTCACCGTCGCCAAACACGGCAACCGTTCGGTCTCGAGCGCCTGCGGCAGTGCGGACCTGATGGAAGAACTGGGGGTCAATATCAACGCTCCCCTGGAGGCCGTCGAGAGGTGTCTGCATGAGGCGGGTATTGCGTTTCTCTATGCACCGCTCCTGCATCCGGCCATGGCCCACGTTCAGCCCATCCGCCGCAAGCTCCAGACGCGCACGGTTTTCAACATCCTCGGCCCCCTCATCAATCCGGCTTCTCCCACGCATCAGCTGGTCGGCGTTTATGACAGGAAGTTATTGCCCGTTCTTGGCGAAGTCTTCAGGAACCTTGGACTGAAACATGCGCTTGTCGTCTGGGGAGAGGGAGGATATGACGAGTTGATCACCTGGGGGCCGACCCATGTCTGCGAAGTCGCCGCCGCCAAAGAATCCCCCATGAAGGAATATGTCGTCGATCCCCAGAAGCTGGATGTGCCGAAGGCCGATCCCCGCGATGTGCTCGGCGAGGGACGGGCGACCAACAAGCAGATCGCCTTAAATATCCTCAAGGGCATGGAAGGACCTGAAAGGGACATCATCGTCTTGAATGCCGGCTGCGGTCTCTATGTGGCTGGCAAGGCTTATACGATCAAAGACGGGATGCGCCTGGCCGAAGAGTCTATCGATTCCGGCGCGGCCATCAAGAAGCTCAACAAGCTCATTGAATACACGAATCTATGAATATTCTTGATGAGATTGTCCTGCAGACGCGTCAGGATCTTGAGCGCCGCAAAGAAGAAACATCCCAGCGGGACCTTTTGAAGCGCCTGGAAGGTCCATTAGAGGCCCCGCGGTTCAAGGCGGCCCTTGCCGTCCCCGGCAGGATACACCTCGTCGCAGAGATCAAAAAATCCTCCCCGTCTTGCGGCGTCATCCGCCCCGACTTCGACCCTCTTGCGATCGCCTCGGCTTACGCCCAGGCGGGCGTCAGCGCTTTGTCCATTTTGACGGAAGAAAAATATTTCGGCGGCAGGCTTGCGTATCTGGATGAGGTCAGAAGGGCCGTTTCTCTGCCGGTCCTGCGCAAGGATTTCATCGTCGACGAATACCAGATTTACGAGTCCAAAGCGCACGGAGCGGACGCGGTCTTGTTGATCGCCTCCCTTTTGGACCGGCCGGCCCTGCGCCGTTTCGCCCGGCTGGCCTCTGATTGTTCGCTCGACGTTCTTTTGGAGATTCACGACGAGGCTGAGGTCGAAATGGTTGCAGAAGCGCCTCAAGCGCTCATCGGCATCAACACGCGTAACCTTAAGGATTTTTCCACGGATTTCGGCGTCTTGACGCGGCTGGCCGGTAGACTTCCCAAAGACAGACTGGTTATTTGCGAGAGCGGCGTCAAGGACAAAGGGGATCTCGCATTGATCAAAGAGGCCGGCGTGAGCGGTGTTTTGGTCGGCACAAGCCTTATGCGCGCCAAAGACCCCGGCGCGCTCGCCGCGGTATTCGTTTCTTTCCTGAAGTCATCCGCTGTCGTAGGAGATTAAAGGTTTATTTTATCGGTAGATGTCACTAGGGTGTTCATGGTTGACTGTATGCGGATGACCTCTCCGAAGTCAAGCGCGCAAGCTGCTTGGCGAAGGAGGGTTTATAGGCAGCACGGACTTAAAATCTGTAGAGTTCCATGAGCGTCAACGTTAAGATCTGCGGGGTCACGAACCTACGCGATGCCAGGGTTGCTGTGGCTGCGGGCGCGGATTTCCTCGGGTTTGTTTTTTACAAGAAAAGCCCGCGTTACATCCCGCCTTCCAGGGCCCGCCGCCTGATCAGCCGGCTGCCCCGGACGGTCCGCAAGGTTGGAGTCTTTGTCAACGAAGACAAAGAGCGCGTGAAGGCGGTGGCGGCGTCCTGCGGTCTGGACATGGTGCAGTTTCACGGCACAGAGACGCCGGCCTACGTGAATTCTTTTAAAGGATGCGGCGTCATCAAGGCGGTCCGCGTCCGGGATCGCCGTTCTTTGGAGGGTTTGGACCGGTATCGGGCGGATTTTTTTCTTCTGGATACTTTCCGCCGGTGTCGCTTCGGCGGAACGGGTGCGACGTTCGCCTGGAAGGTCCTGGCGCCTCTCGCAGACAAGAAGGCGAAGATCATTGTTTCTGGCGGCCTGACGCCGGAGAATGTCGGCGGGTTCTTAAAAGTTTTCAGACCTTACGGCGTTGATGTCTCCAGCGGCGTGGAGAAGGCACCCGGTAAAAAAGACCATAAACGCGTCAAGAGGTTCATAGATGCCGTGAAGGGTTTTGAGGGGAGATGAGGTTGTGATGAATAACCAAATTCCAAGAAACAAACACGTAAACGTTTGGTTATTTGAATTTGGTGTTTGATTATTGTTTCTTGATCATTGGTGATTTACTCAAGGAGTTCTTATGACAATAAAGCAGTGGATCGAGTTATGTCACGCGACAGCCAAGGAAAAGGGGTGGTGGGATTTCGAGCGCTCCGACGGCGAGCTCATCGCTTTGATGCATTCCGAGCTTTCCGAGGCACTGGAGGCGATGCGTAACGACCTGGGCAAGGACGCCATCGCCGAGGAGCTGGCGGATTGTTGTATCCGCATCTTTGATTATTGCGGCGCCCGCGGCCTGGATTTAGAGGAGGCGCTCAAGAAGAAAGCCGAGAAGAACAAAAGCCGGCCGTATCGGCATGGAAAGAAATTTTAATGAGGGCATGACTTAGCGAGCCGATGGCCGTAGGCGGTGAAGCTAAGTCATCAGCCCGAATTAATCCGCCAATGTACTGGTGGCGGATGGCACCATGGCATGACTTAGCGAGCCGATGGCCGTAGGCGGTGAAGCTAAGTCATCAGCCCGAATTAATCCGCCAATGTACTGGTGGCGGATGGCACCATGGCATGACTTAGCGAGCCGATGGCCGTAGGCGGTGAAGCTAAGTCATCAGCCCGAATTAATCCCGCGAGTACCGTAAAATTCTGGAAGAATTTTACGATATCTTACGGAGCGGGGCAAGTGACGTAACTTGAGTAACATTCATTATAGGAGTTAATATATGTTTAATCTCCCCGACATGGCCAAGCTGGCGCAAACGGCCAAAGAAGTGCAGGACAAGCAACACCGGATGGAAGAGAGGAAGCTTGAAATCCTCCAGAGGATCGAGCAGAAGCTTGACCGGATTCTGGAAGAGTTGAAAAAGTGAAGCTCCGCTTTATCGGCGCTTCGCGAAACCCCGCACCGAAAGCCTTTCGGGCTTTGCACCTTCATCCCCGGACAGCCTGTCTGCCGGCAAGGCGGGGAGTCTGGGGCTTTCTGGCACTGAGTAAAATTCGTCCAACGTCTTGATGTTTTCAGGGGAGGGGGCCTGGGATGTTTAAAAATTTAAAAAAGGCGGCACGAGAACTGGAAGAAATCCGCGCATTAAGCGGGTTGATGGCCAACCTTCAGACAGAGACCTACATACGGCAGTTTTTATATAATAATCCCAAATATCAGGACGCCAAGCGATTGACGCGATATGAGCATAAAGGGTTCTCGCAGCACGGTGAAGACGGCATAATTGAAGAGATCTTTCGCCGGATCAAGACGACGTCGCAATTTTTTGTCGAGTTCGGCTGCGGGAAGCATGGCACGGAAAATAACAGTCTTTTGTTATTGTTAAAAGGGTGGCAGGGCATCTGGATGGAATATAAGCCGGTCTATGTCGAGCGGATCAAAAGTAAGTTCAAGCCCCTGATCGATAAAGGCAAATTATCCGTTTGGCGCGCATGCATTACTTCTGAAAATATCAATGAGGTCTTTGCCGAATGTCAGGTCCCCCGGGAATTCGACTTGCTTTCTATCGATATCGATGGCAACGATTATTGGGTTTGGCAGGCGCTCACGGGGTTTTCCCCGCGTGTCGTCATTATGGAATACAACGCGATTTTTCCGCCATCGATGCCATGGGTCATGAAGGAAAACTTAAAACATAAATGGGACGGCACGTCCCATTTTGGCGCCAGTCTGAAGTCGCTGGAGCTCTTGGGCGCCCGGAAGGGTTATAAATTGGTCGGTTGCGATTTTGGCGGCGGGAACGCTTTTTTTGTCCGCGAAGACCTCGCGGGCGACCTTTTTTTGGCGCCTTTTACCGCTGAAAACCATTATGAACCTCCCCGGTATTTCCTGGCGCGTCAGCAAGGTCATCCCAGAAATTTCGGGGATTTTGAGATAAAGTAGAGATAAGGTTCTGTCTGGGGTTTGTCCGGGTCTATCCTATCAGTAGTTATGTTGGAAGCGTCCCCTTTGGGAAGTAGATTCTCAGGGGTTATTTTTTACCTTATTTCGTTCCATAAATGGAAAATAAAGCTTGATTTAATAATCCTTATGTGTTACAGTTATGGAACGCAAGAGGTTTGTCTCATGCATCCCCATTCACCTCTTTATGTCCTGGAATTCAGCGGCTCTTCTTTGCAATGCTGTCGCAGCGAGATGCGGCGTCGATCAAGGCGTCTGACCCATTGTTTTATCATCAGGGATCGGGAGGGCGTCCTGAATAATCCGCGTGTTCTCGCCCGGCATTTCCGCAAGCACGGTTTCAGGCCGATAGATCCCATTGTCATTATTCCCCGTCACCTTGCCAGCGTCCAGACATTGCGTTTGCCCTCTCAAGATAAACATGAGCTCGAGGAAATGGTCCGGCTTCACATTTCAAGGAACAGCGGTCCGGCAGGCGAGGAAGTGGTATATGACTATCAGTTTGCAGGCCTTGACGCGCAAGGATATGCCCTCGTTCATGTCTATAGTCTTCCTAAAAGCCGGTTGGAATATTATTTGATTGTCCTGAAAAAAATGGGCTTGAATCCGTCTCTGGTGACGTTTAATGTCGAGGGAATGGGGCGATGGCTTTTGCTGCAAAAGGCCAGCCGCGAGGCGACAGGGAGGTCTTTGTGCCTATTGAATGCGGGGCCCGACGGTTTTGATTTCAATGTCTTCTGCGACGGCCGAATTTATTTCAGCCGTTCTTTTTCGTTTTCTCCCATCACGGGGCCGGAGCGGGCCTCATTGTTGTTGCGCGAGATCAAGATGAGCCTGGAGCTTTGCCGCCGGCTGGGCGGCGTGGAATTTATCTTCGACAAAAAGATCTATGTCGCGGGATCTTTTTCGCCAGAAGAGCTCCAGGCGTTGAAAAGCCATAGTTTCTTCGACGCTGTTGTTATTGAAGACGTGATCCAGGCGGGAAATCCATTCCTTCGGTCTTTGCCGGCCGAGGAGCGTTTATCGTTTGCGTCCAGTCTCGGACTGGCCATGAATCCCGAAAACGGATGTATGGATATGAGGCCGCCCGAATGCAAGGCGGAGGCCAGGGGGCGGGCTGTCGGCCGACGGTGGCATCATGGCGCGTTTCTTTTTTGCGGCCTTGTTTTTATATTGTGGTTTCTGTATGCCGCGAAGGTCGTCCGGGACGCCGACGCGTTCACGAGGTTAAGGCATGAGATGGCGGCACAGAAGGATGTCATGACAATCGGCGATGCCGTGGCCCGCGGGGTGTGGGTTGAGAACCACTTTGTCGCGACAGGCACCTACAAGGAGATTTTATCCGTCTTGGGGCGGCACAGCGACGAAAACATCATGATAGACGAGCTTCGCGTCCAGGGCGGAGCCAAGATATCCCTCAAAGGCTCAGGCAAAGACATGACGCATGTCCTGGATTATGTGAAGTCCTTGAAATCGGAGCGCGTTTTTCAAAAGGCCCGGTTGGAGTATCTTATCCAGAATAAAGACGCGCTGACAGAAGGACCCGTGTCGTTCAGGGTCGCTATCCCATAGTTGGCTCTGCGCGGCCTAAAAGCTCCGCCCTTTAGGGCGGAGAGTGTTGTGGCCGCTTAGAGGTACCCGAAACAAGCCCCGGCCTCTGCCCCTGGCCTTGTCCTCGGCCTGCCCTTCGGGCAAGGCCAGGGGCGAGGCCGAGGAATATGGGTTGACTATTGAGGCTGGATCTTGTCTTTGTAAACAGCACATAATATGTTGAAATGTCTAATATCGAAATCCCAATGACGAATAAATGTTCAATGCCTAAAGAAAAACATGCCGAATTATGATCTTGAGGAAAGGACTGCAAAATTTGGAGAAGACATTATTGATTTTGCAAAAAAGAGGCTCGCGAAACAAAACATTGGTTGCGCATGGTGGTCAGAGTCCAAAAACCGTTAGAGCAAGAGGCGAAAAGACTTGCAGGGGAGGCGCAAGAATTGAATCTTATTTTTTGCGCGATCGTCAACAAATGCCGGAAAACTGATTCATGAATTATTGAGGTCTTGGATATTTATTCGGCATTGGTCATTAGAAATTCGTCATTGGAGAATAAACTTAACTTGTTTGGGTGTTTCTATGAACATAAGTTCATTTGCGAAACACATCTTTAAACCATATCCCTGGGCCCGGGCCAAAAGATCGTTTTTAGCCATGGGATTATGCATGATTTTGAGCGCACCCGGCTGGATGGCATTGCGTCAGGCGGATAAAAGCCTTTCTGTGTTGCTGGATAGAGGCAGACAAGAGGAGGAGGCTGTTGTTTTGTTTTTGAATGTTTTGAACGAAGACAAGGGGTTAAAAGAGACATATGGCCGAAGAAAAATGGGCGAGATCTCTCTGGATGAGTCTTTAAAAGAACTGCATATGTTGGCAAAAAGAGAGAGGATTTTTTTGGGTTCTATGAAGCCGGCGCAGGCAGACGAAAAAAATGACCGGCAGGGTCTGCGGCGCAGGAAGATCGAAATGACTTTTCAGGCGCCGGAAGACGGCGTCTATCGGTTTTTGGACGGGTTTTCGGAACTCACATTTTTTTCTTCGCCTGAGTCGATGGCGATTTCTGCGTCTCCAGAAGGTGCGTCTCTCGTCGGTGTCCGCATGGCGCTTGAGGTATTCGACGATCTGCGAATACCCAAAAAGAAAGCCCGGGATTATCTGAAAAAAGCGATTGGTTCGGGTAGGGCCTTTGCGGAACCTCAGGTCTATGTGACGGCCGCAGGCAGAAAGATATTCGGGTCGGCCAAGACCAAGCCGAAGCGGGCGATCCTGACGCAGGAAAAGAAAGAGGACATCCTGGCGCAGTTGGTGCTTGTCGGTATCGTAGAAGACGTGGGACAAGGCAGGCGTGCCGCCGTCGAAGACAAGAGATCAGCCAGGACGTCCTATCTTTGTGTCAATGATGCTGTCGGAGATCTCGTGGTTTCCGAGATCGGCGATCACCAGGTGGTTTTTTCAGGAGGCGGGCAATGCTATGCCCTCGAGCTGTGAATCCCGTTAGAGAAATTTGTTCTCGAAATGTTTACTCTGGTGGCGGTCTAAAGTCACCGTCAGTTTCCATCGGAGACGACCATCGCTTTCAGGCAGCGGCTTTTTCTAACGTGACGAGTATTTTTTTATTTGCATATCTTGTATTTTTCGCCGGCGTCGTCTCGGCCCAGGACCTGAACCCGCCTGCCGCGGCAACGGCCGCTGACAAGGTGTCGCTCGATATCAAGGGCATGGATGTCGTGGAGGTCTTGAAGATGCTGGCATCCAAGGTGCGCATCAACGTGGTCGTTGACAAGAACGTCAGCGGCCGCGTGACCGTCTTTGTGAAGGATGTCTCACCCTCTGACGCGATGAGGACGATCCTTGCTTCCAACAACCTGGTCCTGCACCAGGAGGGGGAGGTGGCGAGGATCATGACGGCCCAGGATTACGAACAGGCCTACGGCCAGAAATACGCCGATCCCCGCCGGATGCTGCGCTTGCCTTTGCGTTATTTGGCCGTCCAGCAGGCGGCCGGCCTTCTGACGCAGGTGAAGTCGGGTGTCGGGCAGATCGTCGTCGATGAGGCCTCAGGCACCCTCATCATTTTGGAGACGCCCCAAAAATTGCATGAGATGGAGATCCTGGTTCGGCAGATGGACCGTCCGATGGAAACGCGCATCTTTGACCTGAATTACGCCAAGTGCGAGAAAGCGGCGGAGTCCGTGCGGGAAGTCCTTTCCGCGAACACCGGCCGTTTGGTCGTCGACACCCGGGCCAACCGCCTGATCGTGACGGATTATCCCGAACGTCTCAACCGGGCCGAGGCCGTGATTGCGGGTCTGGATCAGAGGACGCGGGAAGTGCTGATCGATGCCAAGATCGTTCAGGTCAACTTGACCGATAAGACCTCGCTGGGCATCGATTGGGAATACGTCCTGAATAAAAAATTCTCCGTCCAGGGAATGTTCGGCAACGTAATCACCACGACCGGCAACAAATGGACGATTGGCAGTTTGAACCCCAGCGGGCGCAATGATTACAGCGCCGTCATCGAAGCGCTGCGGACGCAGGGGGATACAAAGATCCTTTCGGCGCCAAGGCTGGCCGTTGTCAACAACGAATCCGCCAGGATCCTTGTCGGCTCCAAGCAGGTTTACGTGACGACGACGGCGGTCCAGGGTCAATCGACGACCGAGACGGCCGAGGCGGTCAATTTCGTGGATGTCGGCGTGAAATTGTATGTGACGCCGACCATCGGGGCGGACGATTTCATTTCCATCAAGGTCAGGCCGGAGGTCAGCGCCGTGACGGAGAATTACACGACATCGACCGGAAATAAGATCCCTATTGTCGAGACCTCGGAGACGGAAACGACGGTTCTCCTGAAGGACGGCGCGACGCTGGTTATCGGCGGCCTGATGAAAGACGAAACGGTCAAAACGGCCAACAAGATCCCCTGGGTCGGCAACGTCCCTATCCTTGGTTTTTTCTTCCGTAACACGGTCTCGGAGACGCGCAAGACGGAGCTGGTGATTTTTCTGACCTGCCGGATCATGGATTTTGCCGCTGTGCCTCCCCAGGAAAACTTAAAGTTGCAAAAAAGTTAGGCCGTGGCTATAATGAAAATCGATCATGAGACGACTCAAGCCAAAGCGCGAATCGTGGGGATCCCGTCTCGGGATCATTATGGCTGTGGCCGGTTCTGCCGTCGGGCTTGGGAATTTTTTGAGGTTCCCGGTTCAGGCCGCAGGCAACGGCGGAGGCGCTTTTATGATCCCGTATTTCGTGGCGCTTCTCGTTCTTGGGATCCCTCTGGTCTGGATCGAATGGGCGCTGGGCCGTTATGGCGGAGGTTTTGAACACGGGACGGCCCCGGGTATCTTCCACAGCCTCCTTCAGAAGAACCGGTTCGTCAAATATTTCGGCGTGATCGGTATCTTCGGGCCGTTTGTCATTTTTATCTATTACACATTCATCGAATCCTGGACCTTGGGGTATAGTTTTTACAGCCTCAAAGGCGTCCTGGCCCAGCTCCATGACCAGTCATCGATCCAGGCCTTCCTGAAGGGGTACCAGGGGCTGGAGCAGAATTCTTTCTTTTCCAATATCGGCCCGGCGTATCTTTTTTTCATCGCGACGTTCTTTTTAAATATTTTTGTGATTTATTACGGCATACGCGGCGGCATTGAAGTCTTGTGCAAGATCGCGCTGCCTGTTTTGTTCCTTTTCGGGATCATCCTGGCTGTCCGGGTCCTGACGCTGGGCGCACCTGATCCGGCAAGGCCGGACTGGAATCTGGTCAACGGTCTTGGGTTTTTATGGAATCCGGACTTCAGCGCACTCAAGTCGGCCAAGGTCTGGCTGGCGGCGGCAGGCCAGATCTTTTTTACGCTCAGCGTCGGTATCGGCGTGATCCTGACGTATGCCAGCTACCTGTCGCGTGGAGACGACGTCGCGCTTTCCGGCTTGACCGCCGTTAGCATGAATGAGTTCGCAGAGGTCATCCTGGGCGGATGCATCATCATCCCGGCCGCTTTCGTCTTTTTCGGGCCCGTGGATGTCCAGGCGATCGCCAAGCAGGGGGCATTCGATTTGGGGTTTGTGACCATGCCGTTGATCCTGGGTAAGATCCCCTTGGCCGCGGTTTTAAGTTTTTTATGGTTTGCGCTCCTTTTTATGGCCGGGGTGACGTCGAGCGTTTCTCTGGCGCAGCCAGCGGTCGCTTTTCTGGAAGATGAATTCGACATCTCCCGTAAAAAAGCTGTCGGGATTTTTGCGGTCGTCAGCTTTGTCCTTTGTCAGCCGGCGATCTTTTTTTTGAGCCGCGGCGTCGTCAACGAGCTGGATTTCTGGGGTGGCACATTCTGTCTCGTCCTTTTTGGAACGGTCGAGACCATTCTTTTCGCCTGGGTCTTCGGTATGGACAGGGCGTGGGAAGAGATCCATCACGGCGCGGACATTGCCGTGCCCCGTGTCTATAAGTTCATCATCAGATACGTGACGCCTGTTTTTCTTCTGGTTATCCTGGGTTTCTGGTTTTACCAGGAGGGTTTGCCGACGATCTTGCTCAGGGGCGTGGCGGAAGCAGACAAGCCTTTTATCTTTTGGACACGCCTGGGTTTGGTGGGGTTTTTTGTGATTTTGTCCATCCTGGTCAAGCTTGCCTGGCGCCGCCGGCAGAATAACTTGGAGGTTTAAGCGGGATGACTCTCTCCGGCTGGATCCTTTTGGCGTTGTCATGGCTGGGAATCGTTTCATTGGCCATATTTTGTTTTTATAAGATTTTTTCAAAGAGAGAGGTCAAGTAGTTATGGGTTGGTTGAGGTTTCGTTCCGACGGACAAGTTATGCCGTCATGAAAGGTCAAATGAAGAAAAAAACTTTATTGTCGTTTTTAATCTTGGGCGTGTTGACGGTTTTTTTAAACGGATGCGTTTGGTTGATTGTCGGCGGCGTCGGCGCCGTCGGAGGCTACACCGTGACGCGCGATACCATTCAGGGAGAATATGATGTCAAGTTCGACGACGCCTGGCGGGCCGCCCAGTCCGTCTGCAGCATCCTCGGCACTGTCGGCAACCGCGATTCCTCCGCCGGCACTGTCGAAGCCACGATCGACCGCGCCAAGGTGAGGGTGCAAATCTTCCAGATCACGCCGGAATCCATCCGTTTGAAGGTCAAGGCCAGGCGCGGCATTTTCCCGCGGCTGGGCATGGCACAAAATGTCTTCGTCAAGATCGTCCAGCAGTTGATGTGATGCCCTCTTGGGCAGAGCAATTGAGCAATAGAAAATAGAACAAGAGAGTCTATGCCCAATTGCGGTCTAATGTTCTATTGCTCTATTGTTCAAAAGGTAACCGATGGCATTTTTATTTGAGAGTCTCGAAGTTTATCAAAAGGCAATCGCTTTTGCTGATGAAATTAGCGGTTTAACGGAAGGCTTCTCAAAAGGCAGTTATTATCTTACGGACCAGCTGAATCGAGCGGCGTTATCGATTTCGACCAACATCGCAGAAGGAAATGGCAGGTATGGCAAGCCAGATAGGAAGAATTTCTTTAGAATTTCTCGTGGATCAGCATTTGAGTGTATTCCGATCTTAGAGTTGTGCAAGAGGAAGAAATTGATAGGAGAAGAAAAACATAAAGCTCCGAAAGAGAACCTTGATGAAATGCGTAAGATGCTGTCAGGGCTTATGAATTATTAAGGCAAGCTGATGCTCGGGCGAGCAAAAACTAAGGTATAAAACGGATAGTCTCCTATGAAAAAGCACATCTTTGCCTCGAGGACGCATTATGCCATTGCGTCGCTTTTTGTCGCGGCGGCGTTCTCTCTTGTTTTCGGATGTTTGTCGCGCAGCTCCAACGAGGTCCGCGTCGTGCGGGTCGTCGACGGCGATACGGTCGACGCGGATTCGGGCATCACCATCCGCTATATCGGCATTGATACTCCTGAGACGCGGCGGCGCACATCCGCCGGCTGGATTCCGACGGGAGATCTATACGGAGAAGAGGCCAAGAAGGCGAACGAAGCGCTCGTCATGGGCCAAAAGGTCCGTCTGGAGTATGACGTCCAGAAGAAGGATAAATATGGCCGGACCCTGGCGTATGTTTTTGTTCGCGAGAACAACAAAGAGGTCATGGTAGAGACGGAACTCTTGCGCCGCGGCCTGGCTTTTCTCTATACTTTGCCGCCGAATGTCCGCTATGTGGATGTTTTTCTGGCGGCGCAGAAGGAGGCCCGCCGCAACAAGGCGGGCATGTGGGCGCATGAGTTTCATGTCCCGAGTGCGCAGGCTTGCGATTTTCTCGGCCAGAGGAAGTTTGTGACAGGGAAGGTCGCAGACACACGAAGGACCGACAAGATGGTCTTTCTTGAGATGGAAGGTCTCCGCGTCATTATTTTTGCCAAAGACTTCGGCTTTTTTGAGAAGGAGGGCATTCATCCGGCGCAGGATTATGCCGGCAAGAAGGTCAGTGTCTTCGGCCTCATCAAATCATATCGGGGGTCTCCGGAGATCATCGTGAGCCACCCATGGCAGATTGAGATTGTAGATCGCCCCTGACCCCGCCTGTGTTATCCGCCTTCGCGCAAAAAACCGCAGGTATAAACTCGTGATTGCGACTGGCAGGAGTCGGCGAGGTCAGGAAATGCGAGCCATCAGCGCTACGGCGAGATGTCGCCATATACGGTGAAGGTGGACCTCGCCGACGCGAAGCGGCGGCGGGTTTTCAAAGAACCGCAGCTCGTCCGCTGAAAGGGGGAGGGAGCTCCATAATAACGTCATGATTTTCCATTCATTTTTCACGACGTGCCAGGCGATCCTGGAATTGGTGATCCTCGGCGCTGTCGGTTTTTTTCTGATCCGCGGAAAGATCGTCAGCGAAGAAGGCCTGAACACCTTGAGCGAACTGGTGATCGGCCTGTTTTTGCCGCTTTTGATGTTCAGTGAGATCGCCGCGCGTTTTAGCTTCAGGCAGTTTTCGGACTGGTGGGTCTTCCCGCTTTTGAGCGTTCTGATGACGGCTGTCGGCTACCTTTTGGGTCTGCTCTTGGTGGGTCTGGACCGTTCTCTCATTCAGCAGGAAGGGCCTTTTTTGGGTATCGCGATGTTCCAGAACTCGGGATATCTTCCTTTGCCGTTGGTTGCCAGCCTGCTTGCGCCCGGCGCCGTATCGGACATGTTCATTTACATATTTCTTTTCCTTTTGGGTTTTAACATGACGATCTTTTCGTTCGGCGTCTTTGTCTTGTCCTGCAAAGGCAGGGCCTGCAGTTTTGATTACAAGGACATGTTCAATGCGCCCGTGATCGCGACGCTGTTGGCGCTGGCCGCCGTCTTTTTTGGGTGGACGCGCTTCATCCCGCCTTTCGTCTCCAAACCCGTCGAGATGATGGGGCGCTGCGCGATCCCTTTGTCGATCATCGTCGTGGGCGGCAATCTGGCCTTGATCCGCATCCGTTCCTTGAAACACGTCCGGCCCCTGGTCCTGAGCTTGATCGTTAAGCTCCTTTTTGTGCCCCTGGTGTTTCTTGTTTTTGTGCTGCTGGTCAAACCAAAACCCCTCGTCGGTTTGCTGTTGATGCTGCAGGCCTGCATGCCTCCGGCAGCGCTCTTGTCCGTCATCGCCAAGAATCAAAAACTGGAGGAGGGTTTGATCAACCAGGCTATTTTTTACGGCCATGTGGCAAGCATTTTTACAATCCCGCTGTTCTTGGGGCTTTACGGTGTTTTTTCAGGTTTTTTCAATTAGGCGATCCTGCCCTGGAAATTCTTCATCTTGGATGGTAAAATAATATGGAAGAAAGGGTTATCGCAACGAACAGGAAGCTCTACCGGGACTTTGAGGTCTTGGAGACCTTTGAGTGCGGTATCGAGCTTAAGGGCAGCGAAGTTAAGTCGTTGCGTGAAGCCAAGGCCAACATCGATGATGCCTTCGGCCGGATAGAGACGGGTGAGGTCTATCTTTACAACTGCCACATCACTCCGTATGAAAAGGCCAGTTATTTCAAGGAAGAGGCGACCCGGCCGCGCAGGCTCCTGTTGCATAAAAACCAGATCCGTAGATTGACGGGCCAGGTATCGCAGCGCGGTTTTACCCTGGCTCCTTTGAAGCTCTATTTCAACACCAGGGGCCTCGTCAAAGTGGCGATGTCTCTGGTCCGCGGCAAAAAACTTTACGACCGCAGGGAAGATATCAAGCGCCGCGAGATGGAACGCGACATGCGGCGGGCGGCCAGAAGGAAATAGTTGTTCTTTGATATAGAGTAAGAGCTTGAACAATAGAAAATCGAGAATAGACCGCAATTGAGCCTTTGTTTGTCTATTTTCTAATTTCGATTGCTCAATTGCTCTGTAAATTTTTGTAGAGCAAAAATTTACCTGGGGCTGATTGGGCTCGATTCAGGTATGTCGGGTGATGAGCAGCATGCAGAGGTTGTAAGGAGGCCTCTTTAAACACCTTACACAATACAAACGCTGAAACTGATCCAACAGTGCTAGCAGCGCTTAATATCGTTAACCCGATATTCAATGCGCCGTTAGTAGGCGTAAGATAAGCCTTAGTCCACTCGCTGGACTAAGCCATGACCGGGGCAATTCTGCGTGTTTCGGTGATGACGGGCTTTAGGGCCGCAAGGCCTTAAAGCAGGCAGAATAGTCCTTACCCTGCCGGCGGGATAAGGGCGAAATTTAAGCCGGCTGGTCCTGTGAGATCCTGTCTGCCGGAGACCGCAGGGCGAGAATAAATGGCAGGCTAAGCATGTAGCGGCTTTCGCTTCTCTATCTGAGGACCCGGGTTCGATTCCCGGCAGCTCCACCAATTTTTTCCTTAACGGAAAAAATTGGTGGCGCAGAAACAGGCGTTGCGAAGCGATAAGCGGAGCAGCCTGTTTCTGCCTCCACCACCTCGATGTATTTTCTGAAACCAAAGCTTTTAACGCTTTGGTTTTTTTATTGCCCGATTTAGGATATAATAAGCGAAAGACGTAAAAGAGAGGATGGAGGCGGCTGTGAAAAAATGCCCTTTTTGTGCCGAAGAGATCCAGGATGAGGCGATCAAGTGCAAGCACTGCGGCAGTATGCTGGAATCCAGCAGCAGGCTGGTATCTGCAGCGCCTAAGACGCCGTGGTACTTTAAGACATCGGCCCTGGTGATCGCCTTCCTCTGCGTCGGGCCTCTGGCCTTGCCGCTCTTGTGGTTCAATCCGCGCTTCACCATGAAGAGCAAGATCGTCTGGAGCGTCGTCGTTATCGTGGCGACGTATTATCTCGTCGTCGCCCTTGCGGACGCCTTAAAGACCATCGGCCAGTATTATCAGGAGTTGCTCTAGAGCATATGGACCTTTCCCTTTATATCCATATCCCTTTCTGTAAGTCCAAATGTTTTTATTGCTCTTTTGCTTCGTATCCGGGCCAGGAAGATATGATCGACGCCTACCTGGATATGCTGGAGCAGGAGGCGGCAAGCTATGACAGGCCTCCATGCTCGACCGTCTACATCGGCGGCGGGACTCCGACGTATTTATCCGCGATGCAGCTTGAGAGGGTACTGGGGATCGTCCGGGACTATTTTTCGAGGGATGAGGGTTCTGAGTTCACCGTCGAGGCGAATCCGGCGACCTTCGACCGCGCCAAGGCAAAACTTCTCTTGCATTCGGGGGTCAACCGTGTGAGTCTCGGCGTTCAGTCCCTACATGACGATACCCTGCGATGGCTGGGGCGTCCGCATACGGCGGCAGAGGCGCTTGAAAGCTATCAGCTGTTGCGCGACGCGGGTTTTAAGAACATCAACCTTGATTTTATCTACGCGCTTCCCCATGAGACACAGGATCAAGTCAAGGCCGACCTTGAAGCGATCGAGGCCCTGGGCAGCGAACATATTTCCCTCTATGCCTTGTCTATCGAGGAAGGGACTGATCTGTCGCATCGCCAGATCCAGCCGCTTGAGCCTGATCGGCAGGCTGACGATTACCGCATGGTCGTGTTATTTTTGAAGGCGTGCGGATATGCCCAGTACGAAGTGAGCAATTTTGCCAGAGCGGGATATCTCTGCGAGCATAACATGCACTATTGGCGCGGCGGGGATTATATCGGGCTGGGGGCGTCTGCCCACTCTCATATCCTGGGCCACCGTTTCTGGAATGCCGCAGCAGTCTCAGAATACGTTTCCCTTATGAAAACGAAGGGCCTTGCGCGCGCGGGAGAGGAACGCTTGACGCCTCAACAGCGTTTGTGTGAGACTTTCCTTATCGGTTTGAGGATGTGCGAAGGCGTCTGGCTTGAAGGCCTGGAACAGAAATTCGGCGTGATGCTGGAGGAGCGCCAGAAGGCCCTCGTCCGGCAGTTCATCGAGGAGGGGCTCTTGGAAGAATACGCAGGCGTGGTGCGCACCACACTTCAGGGAATGCTGGTTTTAGATGAGATGTGTGCGCAGTTGTGCTAGTTTTTTTGCCGCGAGCGGGTATGTCCAAAAAGGTTTAGAATTTTTTCTGTCCTGCGGATATAATAAATGAGTCGATAGAGCACAGAGAACAGATGGGGTGAGGCATGAAGAAAAAGAGGCAAGCGATAAGTGAGATCATTTCATTATTGAGACCCAGGAGGGTTGGTTTTTTTGTTTTTCTGTTTTCCGCGCTCTGTTTGGTGTTCTCTATGGCAAGCGGCTGTGCCAAGTGCATGCTCATGCGTTCGGAATATTATGACATGACGGGCCAGGTTTTTGCGCCAAAGGCCGCCGATGCCGAAATCCCCATCTACGAGGCCGGTCAGCAAATCGATCGTCCTTACACGGAGATCGGTGTCGTAAAGGTCGTTGCCCAGCCGAAGACCGGCCGCCAGGAGATCGATGAGGAATTAAGGAAGCGGGCGCGGCTGGCCGGGGCGGATGCTCTGATCGATATGAATTTTCAGGAGGACAAGGAAAACAAGGCCTGGTTTTGCGGCCGTTTGATGTCGACGCGGCATAATGCCGCCGCCGCCGCCAGGGCCGTCATATTCACGGATGCGGACAGCCATGGCCCAACAACCCCCTAAGTATATTTTGCTCGTCGATGACGAGAAAGATTTTATCGAGCCCATTTCTTTCTGGCTGCATTCCAAGGGGTATGATGTGGCTATGGCGCTGGACGGCCGTCAGGCCCTGGAGGCCATAGCTGCACGCCGGCCAGATATCGTTTTTATGGATATCAATATGCCGGGCCAGACCGGCCTGGAGACTTTGAGGGCTATCCGTCAGACCGATCAGGACCTGCCGGTCATTCTTCTGACATCGGCCTACGGGGACGAAGGCAAGATCGTTGCGGCCCGATCTCTCGGTGTTTCCGGGTTCTTCGCCAAAAACTATACGTTTGAACAGTTGATGCAGGTCTTGCAGGTAACGCTCAATGCCCATCGCGGGCTTTCTTCGGGATCCTTGCCGGCGGATGAAAAGCCGTGAAACTCCGCCGACGCGCCTGCTTTGCAGACAGTCAGTGCTTTTTCTTCGTGTGATATAAAACGAAACGCGGCACCGAATGCTTCGGAGGTTTTGGCTTCCCATCGCCGCATAGCGGCCGGGATTCGCGGGGACGAGGAGGCGGGGGATGGCGGGTATGCACGGGGCAAGGGCGGATGAGGTCATCAAGCGTCTGAAGAAAAAATATCCCTCTGCCCGCATAGCCCTGCATTCCCGTAATCCTTTGGAGCTTTTGGTGGCGACCATCCTGTCTGCGCAGTGCACGGATGCGCGCGTGAATCTTGTGACAGAAGGCCTTTTTGAGAAATACAGGACGGCGCAGGATTACGCAGAGGCCGAACCGGCGACATTGGAGCAGGAGGTCCGCTCGGCGGGGTTTTACCGTCATAAGGCCAAGAATATCATCTCTGCGGCCAAGAAGATCGTTGCCGACTTTCATGGGGAGGTGCCGCGGACGATGCCGGAGCTCTTGACGCTCCCAGGCGTGGCGCGCAAGACCGCCAACGTCGTCCTCTACAGCGCGTTCGGCAAAAACGAGGGGATCGCCGTAGATACGCATGTGATGCGAACGAGCCGGCGGCTGGGGCTCACGGAACACGATGATCCTGTCAGGATTGAAGAGGACCTGATGCGCCGGGTGCCGCGGCGCGAGTGGGGGGATTTCAGCCTGCGCCTGATCCTGCATGGCCGCCAGACATGTATGGCGAGGGCGCCGAAGTGTCCGGTATGCATTTTGGCTTCGGTCTGTCCGTCTAAAAAAATATTCTTTCCGGGAAGTTCAGCCTTATTGAAGGAGACGCATGGAACGCCGTAAAAAAGTTTACGAGCCGATCACGCCGCAAGAGAAGGAAAACCTGCTGCATGATTATCTGCCGTTCCTTTCCAGGGGGAAATTCGTCAATGTGGCCACCTGCAATGAGGAGCGCATGCCTAATGTGGCGCCCAAGCTGATCGCGAAAGTCGACAATAATCTGGTCTATCTTGTCGATTACGTCATGGGATCGACCTACGCGAATCTCAAGACCAATCCACGCGTTTCCCTCTCTTTCGTCGACGAGAGGACGTTGACGGGTTACCAGTTGAACGGCGCCGTCATTGTGATCGCCTCCGGGGAAGAATTCGACAGGCTTTCCGAGGAGTTCCAGCAGATCAAGACGAATTTCACGGTCGAGCGCATTTTGTTTAATGTCAGGACAGGAGGAAAGGCCTCGCCTGTGGACCTTACGCTGCCGGAAAAATTCGTTATCCTGAAGGTGAAGGTTTTTGAAATCGTTGAGATCAGTTCTACCGGCGGCCTGAAATCCAAGTTTGCCCTTTGATCCGTTTCCATATGCCCTTGAGGAACATGCATACACCGGTCAGGACGGCCTTCTGGCGGATAACTCTTTTTTCACTCTTGTCCCTGTCGTTCTTCTCTTCCCGCGGCATGTGCGATTTGTCCCCTGAACCGCTGCGCCGGGCACCGGAAATCAAGGGATCCACCTGGTTCAATGTCGATCAATATCCCCATATCAGCCTTAAATCCCTGAGGGGAAACGTCATTCTTTTGATCTTCTGGGACAGCCAAGACTTGGTTTCGGCAGAGGTGATGCAAAAGATCAATGCCCTGCGCGACCGCTATAAAGACCGGGGGCTGGAGGTGATCGGCGTCCATGATTCGGGATGGGGGCTGAATGTGTCCGAGGCCATGGTTTTAAACAAGATCCGGGAGCTCGACATCAGATTTCCCGTTGTTATGGATTCGGAGGGGACGATGCGGGTGGCCTATGATTATCTTGGCGGGGAAAGCCTGTTTCTGATCGACCGCAAGGGGTACATCCGGGGGCAATTCATCGTCGGGCTTCCATGGAAAGACATTGAGCTGATGCTCCAGATGCTTCTGGAAGAGGGACACTCCAGGCAATGGGAATTGTATGAGAAAAAGAAAGTCAAGGGTGTTTGAGAGATGAAAAAAAACAAGTGTGTTTGGCCGCAGGTAAGGCTGAAATTTCTCGGCGGCGTCAGGACAGTAACAGGATCCAGCCATTTGTTGACGACGCCGAAATCGCAGGTTTTGATCGATGCCGGATTATTCTACGGCCACCGCGATGAGTTCTACAAGGTCAATACGACGTTTTCCTGCCATCTCTCGAAGGTGAGTGCCGTCGCGCTGTCCCATGCGCACATCGACCATTGCGGCAATATCCCGACGTTATTGAAACACGGATTGCGTTCGAAGATCTACACGACGTCGGCCACGCGAGATCTTTGCAAGCAGATGCTGGCGGACAGCGCCAGGGTCCAGGAAGAAGATTTCAGGTATTTGAGAAAAATAGGCCGTGGGTCAGGAGGCCGCGGCCCGCGGAACGCCCCGCCGTTCCGCGGCCCCCTCTATACCGAACGCGAAGCCCTCCGGGCGTTGGGAAAATTCCGGCCTTTGCATTACGGCCAGAGGTTTCAGGTGACCCATGATGTGACGTTGACCTTTTATGACGCCGGCCACATCCTCGGCGCCAGCGTCATTCTGATCGAGGTGCGCATGGGCCGCAAGGCGGTCCGCCTCGGGTATGCCGTTGACCTGGGCAGAAAAAACCTGCCGATGCTCAATGACCCTACCGTCTTGCGCGACCTGGATTATCTTGTGTTGGAATCGACCTACGGCGGCAGGATGCACGCCCCCATCTCGGAAGCCAAAGAGAAGCTGCGCGAGACGATCACCAAGACCGTGGCGCGCAAAGGCAAGATCATCATCCCGGCCTTCGCCCTTGAGCGCACCCAGGAAGTCCTCTATTACATCAGCGAGCTCCTGAAGGAACGGGCGATCCCCGAGATCCCTATCTATGTGGATTCGCCCCTGGCGACCAGGATCACGGAGGTTTTCCGCAACAACGTCCACTATATGGATCCCAAAGCCAAAAACATGATCCGCAAGGAACACAGCCCCTTTGATTTCGTGCATCTTCATTATGTGCAGGGGCAGGAGGAGTCCAAGTCCCTCAACAATGACAAGCGTCCGATGATCATCCTGGCCGGTTCCGGCATGTGCGAAGCCGGCCGCGTCCTGCATCATCTGAAGAACAATATAACGGAATCCCGCAATACGGTCCTTGTTGTTGGGTATATGGCCAAGAACACGCTGGGAAAACGGATCGTGGACCGCGAGCGCATGGTCAGGATTTACGGCCTGGAGTATGAATTGAACGCCGAGGTGGTCGTGATCAACGCGCTCTCCGGCCACGCGGACTCCAACGACCTCCTGCATTATGCCCAGGAGTGCTCTCCTTTCAAAAAAGTCTTTCTTGTGCACGGGGATGAAGAACAGACCAAGAGCCTTTATGACCGGCTTTGCGAATACAACCTGAATCCTTATATGCCGCAAAAGGACGAAGAGGTGGTCCTTTATGAAGAATGATAGGGGGGTCACCCTGTTAGAGATATGTCCCGTTAGAAATGAGGTTTCTAACGGGACTTTATATGTGGGTTCACAGAGAAAAGTTCTGTTTTTTTAACAGATTAACAGATTGGATTTCCCAGTTGATGGATGGGGTCCTGTCATCTCTAACGGCGTAAACCTTTTGTTTCGTTGTTCGTCTAACGTGAAGGAAGCGAAACAAAAGGGAGGATGCTATGAAAAATTTCGCCAAACAATTATTGTTGATCGGGTTGGGTGTCCTGGTTTTGGCGGGGGGATGTTTTTGTTTTTCTCAGGCGGGTCTGGCCGCGGGCGATGAAGAGGAGTTGTCATCGGCGCCTGGCCGCTCCGGCCGCGCCGGAGACCTGCGCGAAAAGGCCGATCGTTTAAGACGGGAAGATCCTGAGAAATTCCACCAGCTGGTGCGGGACCGCGCCCAGGCGCTGCGTGGAAAACTTCGGGACCTTAAAGAAAAAGACCCCCAGAAATACGAACAGGTCGTCGCCAGGATCCGGCAGATGAAGATTGAGCGGCTGCGGCGCCTCAAGACTGAAGATCCCGAGAAATTCAGCCGGATCATGGAACGTCGGCGTCAAGCTGTCGATAAACGTTTGAGCAGGCTTAAAGAGACCGACCCCCAGAAATATGAGAAGGTTGTAGCTTTTAAGGAGAAGCTGGGGCATCTGCAGGAACTGCGGCAGAAAGACCCCGAGGCCTTCCGTGAGTTTCTTGAGAAACATCCGCGTCTCAAGGAGCGGCTGACTTCGGGTCGCCGGGGACACGGAGCGCCGGGGCCGAGAGAGCCGCAACGGAAAGCCGCTGAATATGACGACGTCCGCTGATGCCCAAAGAAGCCTGGAGTGCGTGCGCCGTTTTCAGGAAGGCGAGAAGGCCGCGTTCGACGAGCTGGTGAGGATGCATCAGCGGCAGGCTTATGGATTTGTTTACAGTCTTATTGGGAATGTCGAGGATGCCGCGGATATCCTCCAGGAAGGGTTTCTGCGTGCTTATGAAGGGTTGGGACGGTTTCGGGGAGAATCGGGATTCAAGACGTGGTTCTACAGGATATTGATCAACCTGACGCGGGACATGCTGCGCCGACGGGGGAGGTCCCGTAAGCTTTTTTCCTATTCGCTCGATGAAGAGGACGAAAACGGGGCTGCCAAGAGCGTTCCTGATGCGACGTGGAGGCCCGATAAGGCGGCGCAAGAGCATGAATGCGAGAGTGTGCTGAACGGGGCGTTGTGCGAGCTTTCGGACCGGCAGAGAGAGGCTTTCTCGCTGCGTTATTTCCAGGGGTTGAAGACCGAAGAAGTGGCGCACATCCTGGGGTGCGGGGTCCCGACAGCCAAGGTGCATATTTTCCGGGCTGTCCGCCATATCGGCAGGATCATGGGGCCGTATATGGACGGGCGTTCGTAACCAGAGAGGGTTTTATGGGTATGTGTTTTTTTGTGAAACGAAAACTGCTTGATTTTGCCGAAGGGGATATTCCGGAGTGCCAGGCCGTGCAGGTGCGCGCGCATCTGGAAAGCTGTCCGGCCTGCCGCGGCCGTTTGGCGGAGATCCGCCGGGGCCTCCAGGCTGCCGGCTTGCATCGAGAAACGCAGATGTCCGAAGATTTCTGGAAGAAGTTCGATGTCGAGCTGCAGAAGAAGATCTTCGAGCGTGAATGTGAACGCTTCCCCCGCACCGGCCGGCGGTTCGTTTGGGTTGCGTCCGTATGGCGCCCGGCACTCATCGCGCTTCCCGTCCTGGTCATTATGTTCGCCGTGGCCACGCATCTGAGGGTGTTTTCTCCGGCGGCACGGGAAGAGGCGCTGGTTCGCGATGCGGCTTGGCTGATGGACGAAGCTTCGG
This sequence comes from Candidatus Velamenicoccus archaeovorus, assembly GCF_004102945.1. Lineage (GTDB taxonomy): Bacteria > Omnitrophota > Gorgyraeia > Velamenicoccales > Velamenicoccaceae > Velamenicoccus > Velamenicoccus archaeovorus. The sequence continues at coordinate 411,019 of NZ_CP019384.1, forward strand.
ACGAACAAGGCACGCTGTCTTCAGATGACGACATTACGGCCGATATCGAAATCCTTTATCTTGCAGATCCTTCTGCATTCCGGGAAAATGGATAAGCGGTCGTCTCTTTTCGAGTGAGAGGATTTCTTTTCTCGGTTGTGTTGTTTTTCCTTCCCTTGCCTTCCTTGCGTTGTTATCCTTGAAGATTGCACGTGTTCTTTTTTTTCGCATGCACCGGCTCATTCTTGAGGCGAGCCAAGCCATTGCTGTGACAGAAAGGTGGATTGCGGATGTTTGGCGCAAGCCTCATCCGGCCGCCGTGGCGCTTGACCCAGCCGTTTTGGACCAAGATTCGGAGCCGAAGAAAGTCAAAATATTGTGATTGAAAATTTAAAAAATTACTATTATGATATTAAGGAAGATTTAATCCTAAGTAGAAATCCCCAGGCCTTTTGCGATGCGGCCTGGCTGATGGTCAGGGCGGAAGCCCGTGGAATGAATGCAGTTGTGAAGTTCTTCTGCACCCCGCGCTTATCGGTACCTGGCGCTTTATAGGAATTGCGCCAGTGTTCCCTTGTGGGAAAATGGCGCAGGTGTTTCGCCTTCTGCGACACCCTGCGCTTATCGGAATGGCGCAGGTGTTTCGCTTTCTGCGAAAGGAGCAAGCCCTGGTCTTTAGGCGAGGGAGGTTTCGCTGACGCAACTCGGGTTAGGACATAAGGATGGATACGGTTCTGCAGGAGAAGCAGGCCGTCATTCCAGTAGATTATTCTGGCGCAGGGAGGACACGATGCCAATTTCCCAGAGAAGGGTGTTCCAAAGCGGCTTAATTTTATTCATTTTGTTTGGTTTCGCGCACATGGGCGTTGGCGCAAAACAGTCTATCCGGCTTGGAGATGCGGTTTCTTCGGAACCTCGGTCAGGAGGGGCGGTCTGTCTTGGTTTTTTCTCGGGTGTCAGAGAGGCTTGGGCTGAGGGAGAAGACGCCAAAGAGACAGAAGTGAAAAATCAAGAAGCAGAAGCAAAAGATGCAAAAGGCGAGAGCGGGGATTATCCCGAAGAGGTCCGTGATGCGATTGAACGCCGCAGTGCCCGCCGCAATGAACTCCTGTCCTGGGAAAAGAAGGGCGTGATCGGCGAAAACATGCATGGGCATGTTGAGATCGTCAAGCGGGGGGCTTCCAAAAAAAATAATCTGGTCGCCTTGGTGGAGCAGGAAAACAGGGACCGTTCTGCGATCTATGCGTATGTCGCAAAAAAGGACAAGGTTTCCGTGAATGAAACGGTTAGGTTTTTCACCCGGAAGATCCAGACAGAAGCCCCGGCAAAGACACCGATCCAGTGTTTTAACGGAGAGTGGACAGTCAAGTAGGAAGGGTGAAGGCTTCTTGGCCCCGGCGTCGCGGCGTTTGCAGAAAGGCGGCATAGATGGAGAAGGTCGTCAAGACATTTGAGAAAAACAAGTTTCAGGAGATCCGTGTCGGCATCACGCAGTACCAGGGCAATGACCTGATCGACCTGCGTATTTGGGCGCTCAATCAGGGCGGACAGGAGAAAGTGCCGACGGCCAAGGGGATCTCGCTCAACGTCAAGCTCTTCTGGCATCTCAAGGAAGCCGTAGAGCTCCTGGAAAAAGAATTGAAAGCCAACAACCTGTTGTAGGTTTTTACCCGCGCACCAGAAAGCCGCGGATGTCCAGCCATGGATGGACGGCTCTCGGTGTGGGGTTTAACTTCACGGAAGCCAGAAAAATAAAGATGCCATGGTGAAAAACCGTGAAGCTTCACGTCGTGGCCGCTCTCAAGAAAACAGATGCTAATCGGGCAAAGGAACGCCAGAAGGCCATCTCCAAAAAAGTCGGCCGGGCGATCGCCGATTACGGCATGATTGAGGACGGCGACAAGATTTTGGTGGGTGTTTCCGGCGGCAAGGACAGCCTGACGCTTTTGAAGATCCTTTGGGACAGGAGGGTATTTGTCCCGATCCATTATGATGTGTTGGCATTGCATGTGGATCTGGGGTTTACCGGGACTAAACAGGAGGCTTTCCGGAGATATCTGGAGACAGAGGGATATCCTCTTGAGGTGCGCCGCCAGGCAGTTGCGGGCGAGGGAGGGCGGGAACCCTTGACATGTTTCTGGTGTTCTTGGAATCGGCGCCGCGTGCTCTTTGAAGAAGCTAAAAAGAACGGTTGCAACAAGATCGCTCTGGGTCACCACAAGGATGATATCGTCGAGACGATCCTGATGAATCTTTTGTTTGAAGGCGAGATCAGCGCTATGGCGCCCAAGCAAGAGATGTTTAAGGGGGAGCTCCACATCATCCGGCCGCTCGCCTATGTCGAAGAACGCGAGATCAGCCGATTTGCGCGTCTGATGGAGTTTCCGGTCTGCGGCTGTCTGTGTCCCCAGGCCGGCCGGACGCAGCGCGCGGTTGTCAAGAAGATCATCGCGGATGTGCAGAAAACGGCGCCGGGGGTCAAGTCCAATATTTTTCGCAGTCTGCAGAGGATCAAAAAAGAATATCTTCTATAACCCCGTTAGAGGCACTTTTTGTTTTTCAATAACGGGATGTGATTTGACATAGAGCTGTTGGTCTCACAAAGAGAGAGTTAGAGACCATGTCTTGATCTGTCTCTAGCGGGGTAACGATGCCATTAAGGATCAATAAGAGAAACGCCATCTATGTGTTCAAGAGGGTCTTGGCGGTTTTGTTCGTGGCCGTCATCTTTTTGAGCTTTTTCTTTTTGCCGTATTACCGGCCGGACCGTCAGCTCGTTTGGTCTTTTGTGTGGAACATCCACGCCGAGATCGTCCCCTTCGTTGCCATCCTCCAGTTTATCTTCAGTTTTGCCCTCATATTTTTCTTTCTGTATCTTTTGCGCATGCGCCGCGCCCTGTACCGGGAAAAAGAAGATTTGGCCGCGGCCATCACGAATCTGGATGTCGGGTTCTGCCGCCAGACGCCCGGAGACCAAGGGGCGTTCTTGGAGGCCAATGACGGGTTTTTGAAGATGCTCGATCTGAGCGAGAAGGAGTTGTTTGTCTTCAAGCCGGTCGACATCCATATGTCGAAGGAGAGTTACGGGGAATTCTGCGAGCTTTTGAATCATCGCGGAACATTGATCAAAGAGCTCCAGCTCAAAAAGAAAAACGGCAGCGGTGTCTGGGCCGTTGTGTCGGCGAAGGCGGTCAGGAACGAAAGGGGCGAGCTCCGGTATTACGAATATATCACCATGGATGTCAGCGAACGCAAGTGGATGGAAGAAGAGATGAGCTCGGCCTACCTGCGTTTTGAGGCGGTGATCCAGAATACCCCGAATATTGCGATCCAGGGTTTTTCTCTCGACGGCAAGATCCTGGAATGGAACCACGCCTCCGAGCTCCTGTATGGTTATCTTAAGCACGAGATCCTGGGCAAACGGGGCGAGGATTTTATTCTCAGGGAATCGGACCGGATGGAATTCCAGCAGCTTTTTGAGACGATGAGGCAGACGGGACGGCCGACGCCGCCGCGGGAATGGAAGGCCCGGACCAAAAACAACAAGGAGATCACGGTCTACTCGTCGATGTTCCCGATCTTGCACAACGACAAGGTCATCGAGATCTACTGCATGGATGTGGATATTTCCGACCGCGTCGAGACGGAGAGCAGGCTCAATGAGATTAAAGACAAGCTTGAGAGCCTGGCCTTGAAGGACCCCCTGACGGAGATCTATAATTTCCGCTATTTCCGTGAACGTCTCGCCTCGGAGTTCGAGCGCGCCAAGAGGACATTGCAGCCTTTGACGATCGTCATGATGGACCTGGATTATTTTAAGTCCATCAATGATACCTATGGCCATCAATACGGCGACCGCGTCTTGAAACAGGTCGCCAGGTTCCTGAAGGCGGAATTGCGCACTAACGACGTGGTCTCGCGCTGGGGCGGCGAAGAGTTTGCCATTATTCTGCCGGATACCAATCGTATCGATGGTCTGGCGGTGACGAACAAGATCCTTGAGCTGTTTCGGACGCGCAGCTTTGGGGATGTTACGAACGTCATCAAGCTCAAGTGCAGCATGGGTATCGTCAGCTATCCGGAAGACCCTTTGTTTTCCGTTGAAGAATTGATCGACGCCGGCGAAGAGTGCATTTATCGTGTCAAGGAGCGCGGCGGCGACGGCGTGGCCCTCTACGGCCACGAGATCGGTGTGGCCGAGCACAACCTGGACAAAATGCCGGAGGAGGACCGCAAACGCTTCATCGATTCCGTCAAGCAGCGTCTTTCGTTTTACGCCGTCCGCAGCGAACGCAGCATCCTGGAGGCGATTTATTCTTTGGCCAAGAGTATCGAGTTGCGGGATCGCCGGACAAAAGAGCATTGCGACCGCATGGTCGAATACGCCGAGAAGATCGCCCAGCGGATGGGCATGAACGAGCAGGAGGTGGACAATGTCCGCCGCGCCGCCATGCTGCATGATATCGGCAAGTTGGGTATTTCGGACGCCATATTGCTGAAACCGGGGAAGTTGACGCCCGAAGAATACGAAATCGTCAAGAAGCATCCGGTGATCGGCGCCGACATCATTTCCGTCGCCGGTTTCCTCAAAGACATCGTTCCCTATATCCTGTGCCACCACGAGCATTTTGACGGTAAGGGGTATCCCAGGGGGCTCAAGGGAGAAGAGATCCCCCTTGGCGCGCGCATCATCGCCGTCGTCGATGTCTATGAAGCGCTGACTTCCGACCGTCCCTACCATAAGGCCATTTCCAAGGACGAGGCGATCAAAATCCTCAAAGAGGGCCTGAATACCCAGTTTGACGCCCGGGTCGTGAAGGTGTTTTTGGAAATAGTCGAGTAGTCAAATGACGGCATAGTTTAGGCACTTCCTTTATATGGTATAAGGAAGGCCTACCCTTTCTGGGTTAGCGAGCGAAGCGCCGCTAAGTTACCTGCCGGAATTTGACCCCCACACTAATTATCAAGGGTGTTAGCGGGGGAAGATTTTGTAATAGCGATAAAGTGATAATGGGTGCGGGGGTTTCATTCGCGGCCGGCCTGCCGGCCTATGACTTATGGAATTTGCAGAAGAATTCCATAAATCATCCGTTCATGAAAGGAGTTCGAGACAGTGTCTGTAGCTTATCGTTTTCAGAAGACGGGCGATTTTGTCATTGAAGACTATAATCGCGCCAGGGCATGGTCGAGTTTTTTTCCGGGGATCGCCGGCCTTTACGGCATCCCTTTGTGGGTCTTTTACGTCAATCGCGGCCAGTGTATCGCCTCCGCCGGCATCCGCACCAAGGACGAGGCCATGATGGAATATCTTCCCGCGAACAAGGCATATCAGTTGACGCCGACGCAGGGGTTCCGGACGTTCATCAAGGTGCGCCGAGGTAAAAAACAGATTTTTTATGAGCCGTTTTCCCCCGTTCATGCCGCAGGGGCGGCCGAAGGCATTTCTAACAGGCTCACTATCAGACCGTATGAACTGGAGCTGACGGAGGTCAATACCGTCCTTGGTCTCAAGACGGAGGTCCTTTATTTTTGTCTCCCCGGTGAACCTTATGCGGCCCTGGTGCGTTGCCTGACGGTGACAAATATATCGCCGCAGCCCCAAGGCCTTGTCGTCTTAGACGGTCTGGCCGCCCTCGTGCCTTACGGCGTCAATAATTTCTTTTTGAAAGAGATGAGCCGTACCATCGAGGCATGGATGACGGTCGAGAATATCGGCAGCGGCATCCCGCTGTATAAACTATCGACAGACCCTCGGGACACCGCCCAGGTGGCTTTTGTGAGGGGCGCGCATTTCTATATGGGGTTTGAGGAAGGCAAGACCTGCCGTTCCAACAAGGTCATCGCCGACCCGCAGGCGATCTTCGGTCAAGAGACGGATCTTATTCGTCCCTCGAGATTTGAAGAGTCTGCCGCGTTTGCCTATCCGGCCCGCCAGGCGGCAACCAATAAGATGGCCTGCGCTTTTTCTTTTCTGCGCTGGCATCTGAAGAAAGCGCAGTTCTCTTCGCATATGTCCTTGCTTGGGCACGTTTTCGACGTCGGCGACGTCAAAAAGTACGGCCTGGAAAAGATCGATGCTTCTTTCATCCGCGCCAAGCGCCGGGAGAACCGCATTCTCGTCGAGGACATCACCGACAGGATCTTTACCGCCAGCGGCAAGCCCGTGCTGGACCAGTATGCGCGCCAGACATATCTCGATAATGTCCTGAGGGGCGGCCTTCCGGTGACGCTCGGGTTGGATGGCAAGAAAAAAACGGTTTATGTTTTTTCGCGCAAACATGGTGATCTTGAACGCGATTACAACAGGTTCGTGGTGACGGCCACATACTTCAGCGAAGGGGAAGGCAACTACCGGGACGTCAACCAGAACAGGCGCAGCGACGTGTTTTTCAATCCAGCGGTCGGCGACCAGAATGTCCGCGATTTTTTGAATCTCATTCAGCTCGACGGCTACAATCCCCTGATTTACAAGGGCAGGAGGCATGTTATCCATCCCGACGATTTTGTGGCCGGCGGGCTGGCGGATTGCTTCCATGAAAAAGACGCCAAAAAGCTGGCGCACATCCTCAGCAAGCCCTTCACCGTCGGAGAAGTCTTTCAGTATTTGAGCGAGAACCGGATCCGCTCAACCTGCTCCCGGGATGAGCTTATCCGCCGCATCCTTTCTTTGTCGTCTTCCTGCGAGGAGGCCCTTTTCGGCGAAGGGTATTGGTCGGATCACTGGACGTACAACACGGACCTTTTGGAGAGTTTTTACGCGCTCTACCCGGAGCGGATGAACCATCTCCTTTTTGAAGACAGGACTTTTACGTATTTCGATTCTCCGGCTTGCGTCAAACCCCGTTCGGAGCGTTACTGCGTCCAGCATGGAGAGGTGCGGCAGTTCCATGCCGTCTATGTCGACGAAGAGAAGAACCAGCTTATCCAGAAGCGTCACGACCACAAAAACAAGGTCCGCACGCAAAACGGCGACGGTGAAGTCCTGAAAACCACGCTGATCGATAAGCTCGTTTGCCTCATCACGAACAAGTTGGCGACCCTGGACCCTTATGGCGCCGGTGTCGAGATGGAGGCGGACAAGCCGAATTGGTATGATGCCCTCAATGGTCTTCCAGCTCTCCTCGGGTCGTCGCTTTCCGAAACATTCGAGATCAAACGCCTGATCCTTTTTCTCAAGAGGATCTTTGAGGAGCTGCATATTCCCGACGGACAAACGGTTCAGCTCGTTGCGGAAGTCGGCGGTTTCATGGGGCAGATCAGGGATTTCCTGGAGAGCACGCTCTCCGATGAGGAATATTGGGACGAGTCCCATGCGGCCCAGGAAAGCTATCGCGCCCGGGTGAGGCGCGGGGTCGCCGGCGATGCCCCCAAGATCGTCACCGTGGCCGAATTGAAGGCCTTTTTTGATCTGGCTTTGAGGAAGATCAATGCCGGCATTGCCAAAGGGTGCGATAAGGCCACAGGCCAGGTGAGGACGTATTTTTCCTACACGGCCCTTCATCATGAGACCCATACGGATGCCGCCGGAAGGCATCGTGTGGTTGTGCGCGATTTTCGCCAGAGGCGTCTGCCCATGTTTCTGGAAGGTTATGTGCATGCCTTGCGTACGGAACACTTCAAATCTGCAGAGATCCACAGGGCCGTCAAAAAAAGCCCCCTCTGGGACAAAAAGCTCAGGATGTACAAGGTGAATGCGTCTCTTCAGAAAGAGAGCTATGAGATCGGCCGCGCCAGGGCCTTTACGCCGGGGTGGCTTGAGAACGAGTCTATCTGGCTTCACATGGAATATAAATATCTCCTGGAGCTTTTGAAGAATGGTTTGATAGAAGAATTTTATAAGAGCGCATCGGAAGTGCTGGTTTGTTTTCAGAGGCCGCAGCGTTACGGCCGCAGCATCTTGGAGAATTCGTCTTTCATGGCATCCAGCGCCCATGTCGATCCGTCCGTGCACGGCCAGGGATTCGTCGCGCGCCTCAGTGGCTCAACAGCCGAATTCATCCACATGTGGCTTCTCGTGTCCATAGGCCAGAGGCCTTTTTTTGTGGATAACGCCGGAGAGCTTTCTTTGCGGATGGAACCCATGCTGTCCAGGGATTTGTTTACCGCCAAGGTGCGGCAGGATACTTGTTGTGATATCGACGGACGGCGGCGCGATATCCAGACGCCTGTGTCGGCGTATACATTCCTCTTCCTTGGCCGTACGATCGTCACATACCTTAACCCGAAAAAGAGGGATACGTTCGGCAAAAACGGTGTGCGTGTGGCCCGGATTAGGCTTTATGAGGGCGAAAAAGTCGTCCTTGAGACCGGGGGCTGTGTTGTGAGAGCTCCGTTTGCGGCCCAAGTGCGCGACGGCCGTATTTCCAAGATCGAGGCAGAATTAGGGTGATTTTCTGACAAGAGAAAGCCTTAGCAGGCAACCTGCCTTGGCTTCAGTCTACAGCCAGAACCAAGGATAAGGCCAAAGGCAGGAATCAAAAGGTGGCATGATGAGAAGAAGAGCTTTGGGATTGTTGTGCGGCGTGGCCCTGTTTGTGGCGGGATGCGCGACGGTATCGGAGACAGGCGATAGGTACCGGGCGGCTATCCAGGCCTTCCGGAATGACCAGTCCTATTTTGCTTTCATGCACCTGAAGGCTATCGTCAAAGACGACCCGAATTCTCCTTATGCGCCAGCGGCTGCATTTGCCCTCGGGGAGTATTATTTCGATAACGCGGATACGCTTAATGCCATCAAGACCCTTTCGGACTACGTGAGCCGCTATCCGAAGGACAAGGGGGTCGTCTTCGCCAAGCTTATCATTTACAAGATCATCACCGGGATCAAAAAAGATGAGCGTTTGAGCGAAGAACAGGCGGCCTTGATCAAAGAGATCCGCAAAGAGCTTTTCTCTCAGCCGCTTTTTCTGATCTTTTACGACAGGAAGATCCCGCGTTCCTACAAGTCCATTTTCGATCACTCCTATCTTGTCTATGACTACGTCGACAAGATCAAGGTTTTCCGCGATGATAAAAACTTCCTCGAACTCTCGCCATAAAACGTGGCGGCGCCTGCTTATTATTGTCGCCGGAGTTTTTCTTTTCTGGGCATCGGCAAGCGCTGTGCTGACAGCGATCCTCAATGCACAGCTTTCGGCCTTGAAACCGTTTTTCCGCTCCGAAGGATTGACCCTTGGTCATGGACGCGCCATTTTCAATCTTTTCTCGGGCGCTGTCATTAATAATTTCTACTGCGAGGACAGCGAGGGTTTTCTGTGGCGCATCAAGCGCCTGGGCATCGGCTTCGATGTTTCCTCCGTCCTGCGCGGCAAGGTCGAGATCAAAAATCTTGTTTTCGGGGAGAGTCGCATCGATCCCCGAAGGCTCTTTGCGCATGCGGACGACCTAGGCCGTATCACCGGCCGCCTGGACAGGAATGTCGGTTTTTTTGACACGACATATTTCGGATGCGATCGCCTCAGTCTTGGAGAGAGCGGAGCTGTTGCCATCCAAGGATATCTCTCCCGCCTTCCGGGAGGCCTTTATATCTCCAAGGGAGAGCTGACCCTTTTGTCCGTTGCTTTTTTGCAAAAGGTGGATCCGGCAGCCCTCAACGGAGGCATCGCCGAACCCCTGGATTATCTTCTGGATATACAGGTCAAGGACGGGACGGGGGAGATCCAGCGTTTCGAGATCAATAATGCACTCCTGCATTGTGCGGGTTCAGGCAAGATCAGCGGCGTCGGAACAGACGAGGCCGCCATAGACATGGCGCTCAATGCGCGCCGTCTTATCCTTGACGATCTGCCGGTCATCAACAGCAAGGATATGCAGACGCGCGGTACGGCGGAATTTACGCTTCATCTTGGCGGGCCCTTGAAACGGCCGGACATCCGCGCGACGCTGAAGATCGACAATGCCGAACAGGAGGTTTTGGACGGTTTGTCCCTGCGCAAGGTGAACGGCACGGTCGTTTATGAGAAGGGCAGGATTTCTTCTTCCCGGATAGATTTTTTTCTTAATCAGGTCCCTTTTCAGGCAGATTTTTTGGTCGACACCAGCAGGACCCGGCCCCACATTTTTCTGGATTTGAGCTCTGTGCCGCAGGGTAAGGATTCCAGCGATCTCGTCGTTAAGCTCGATGCGGATTGGACGCAGGACCTCCGCCTGCGGGGGGAGGCGGGCGGTTCCTGGCGCTATGTGTCCCAGGATCTTGTCCATCATATCGCCTTTGTCGTTAAGGGATTGGAGGCGGGGATCGACCGAGACCTGTCTTTTTCTTCGGACGATGTCCGTCTTTCTTTCGACGTCACATCCGGAAAAGACAACAACACCAAAGATGTCTTCCATCGCACCTTCATATTGAAGGACGTCTCGGCCACCGGCAGGAAACAGAAAGAGGGATTCGCGCTGGAACCTTTGAAGGCCGCCTGTTACGGCGGGACGCTGGAAGGCCGGGTTTTCTTTTATTCGACAACGGCCGGAGCCTTTGGCGCCAATGCGGAAGGGCATGTCCGCGGCATGGACCTTCAGACTTTTGTCGAGCAGACACCGGAACAGACATCGCTTATCCTTGGCCGCCTGGACGGCGACCTGAAATTCGACACGGAGCTCAAAGATATGCTCAAGGGGCAGTTTTTTGTGACAAACGGCGTGATCGAACAGAATTCCCTTATGAATGCCGTTGCGGATTTTCTGGGTGTGCCTTCCTTGAAAAAGATCGCCTTTAAGGATTTGTCCGTTTTTTTTAGCGGCGGCCGCGGAGATTACTCCTCGAAGGTCTCCCTGACGTCGGATGATGTTTCAGCCCTTCTGGAGGGTGATGTCACCAGTTACGACACGATGGATGGCTATCTTTCTGTTGTCATTTCCACGCGTCTTCTCAATGAATCGAAACAGTTCAGGAAGATGCTGGTTTACATCAAGCATGACCAGCCGTCTGTCTCTTTTCCGTTCAAGATTTCTTCTTATATCGAGAGTCCGCGCATCCTGTGGCTCAAAAATGAATTCAAGGAGAAACTCTCCAATCTTCTGCCGGAGCGCAACAAGCGTTATCTCCAGAAACAGGTCAGTTCCATGGTGGAAGGGATCAAGGTGGAATGATGAGGCGTACGGGACATCGGGCTGTCCGGGATGCGTCGTGGGCGGGTTGCAGGGTGGCGGTGGCCACGGTCAGTGATTCATGCGCAGCCGGTTCGAAAAAGGACGCCAGCGGTCCTCTTTTGAAAAGACTCCTGGAATCGCTCGGAGCGGACGTCATTTCTTGCGAGATCGTGGCGGATGATTTGCCGAAGATCGCCGGTTTGCTCAAAGGCTACGCCGATGCATTCAAGGTTGACGTCGTTTTGACAACGGGGGGAACAGGCCTGGGTCCGCGGGACGTGACGCCGGAGGCTACACGGTCCGTCCTCGATAGGGAGGCGCCGGGTCTGGCCGAATGGATCCGTGCGCGGGGCGCTGAAAAGACCTCGCGGGCCGTCTTGTCGCGGGGGGTGTGCGGATTAAGGGGCCGCACGCTCATCATCAATCTTCCCGGCAGCCCTAAAGGTGCGGCCGAGTCTTTTGAGGCCGTTGCCGGACTCGTGCCTCATGCGTTGGCGATGGCCAGGGGTGAAGGGCATGCCTAGCGGCGAATCTCCAATGCCGTTTTCTTTGAAGGTGATTTCTGTTATAATTCTTCTGCCCTGAGAGGGCAAAATGAGGCCATAGCGATATGCCGATATTAAAGGATTTTCGTTATCACGCACCTGTTTCCGTTGACGAGGCGCTGGCACTCTTGCGCAAGTGTGAAAAACCGGTCGTTTTGGCCGGCGGAACCTTTGTGTTGAATACCCTTAAAAAAACCGCCGCTTATCCGACAGATGTCATCGGTCTCAGGAAGATTGCACCGTTGCACGGCATCAGGGATACGGCAAGGGAGACGGCGATCGGCAGCATGACGACGCTGGCCGAGATTGCATCGTCTCCCGTCATCCGTGAGCATTTTGCGGTTTTGGCCGAAGCTGCGGCCCGTGCGGCGACCACCCCTTTACGCCATATGGCGACGATCGGCGGCAACGTGGCGAGCCGTTTCTTCTGGGTCGACCTGCCCGTCGTCCTCATGGCGCTCGGCGCCAAAGCGGCCTGGTCCGGCGTCAAAACAAAAAAGACATTAACCATCGAAGACTTTCTCGCCCTGACGGGCCAGGAGGCCAGAGGCATCTTGACGGAAATCGTTTTGCCCAAGAGCGGCCTGACCGGAGTTTATTTCCGCCATACACAGACTATAGAAGTGGATGTCCCTATTGTCGCTATCGCCTTTGCGGCCCGGCGGCAGGCAGATGCGGTCAAAGACGTACGCTGTATCGTGAATACGACGCTCTCGCGGCCCGTGCGCCTGGCGGGGACGGCGTCTTATTTTGAGACGACGGACATCAAAAAGTGGAAGGCTGCGGAGGCGGCAGAGGCGCTTCGGGGCGATCTACAGCAGAGCAAGCTCGATGACTACCGCCTGCATTGTCTCTGCGCCGATCTGGAATTGTTGATCGGCAAATTCAAACAAACATGAAAACTGTAACCCTGGATGTTAACGGCAAGGTATTTTGTCTGGATGTTCCCGACGGAGAGCTTCTGATCGAGACGTTGCGGGACCGTTTGGGGCTCCTGGGTACGAAATACAGTTGCCTGGAGGGCGATTGCGGCGTCTGCACGGTGCTGGCGGACGGAAAGAACGTCTTGTCCTGCCTGATGTTGACCGTTGAAGCCGAGGGTCGAAAAATCATGACCATCGAAGGGCTGACCCAAGGGTCGTCTCTGCATCCCATCCAGCAGGCATTTATCGACGAAGGCGCTGTCCAATGCGGCTTCTGCACGCCGGGCATGGTCTTGGCATCCAAATCCCTTTTGGATCGTTGTCCTTTGCCGACAAAAGAAGAGATCGCCCATGCCCTGGACGGCAATCTCTGCCGTTGCACGGGTTATGTGCGTATCATCAATGCTGTTTTGTCTGCGGCCCAAAAGATGAAGAAGACCTCATGAAGACGACGAGCCCCGTAGGGAAAAGCGTGCCTCGCATCGATGCGCGTCAGAAGGTGACGGGAGAGGCGACGTATGTCTTTGACCTCAAGTTCCCCGGCATGCTTGTCGGCAAGATGCTGCGCAGTCCCCATGCGCACGCCCGGATCGTCAAGATCGACACTTCAAAAGCCGAAAAGCTCCCAGGCGTGCGGGCGGTCGTGACGGCTGAGGACACGCCGAAGATCAAGTTTGGCTCCAATGAATATTTCTTTCCTTATACCGTCGACCAATATCCCCTGGAATTCGAGAAGGTCCGTTATATCGGCGATGAGATCGCTGCGGTTGCGGCCGTAGACGAGGCGACAGCTGAGCAGGCCCTTTCCTTGATCGATGTTCAATATGAGGTCCTGCCGGCGGTCTTTGATGCGGTGGCGGCGATGAAACCGGGGGCGCCGCAGATCCATGCGGCGAGGAATAACATCGGCGTCATGCTGCCGGTCTGCTTCGGCGACCCCGACCGCGCCCTTAGGGAATCGGATTACGTGCACGAGGATGTGTTTGTCCTGCCGAGCGCGGCGCATGCGGCGCTGGAACCTCACGTTTGCATCGGGCAGTATGAGGTGTCGACGGACAGGATCACGCTTTGGTCGTCGACGCAGGCGCCCTTCAAGATCCGGGAGGCCATGGCCAAAACGCTCAAGATGCAGGAGGCGGATATCCGCGTCATCAAATTGAACGTCGGCGGGGGGTTCGGCGGTAAGCTTGAGATGTTCCCCATGGATTTCTGCGCCTGCCTCTTGTCCAAAAAGTGCGGCGGCGCGCCGGTCAAGATGATGTGCACGAGACAGGAGGTTTTTTCCTGCACGCGGCGCAAACACCCCATGATCTATAAGCTGAAGTCAGGGGTCAAGAAAGACGGGACCCTCATGGCGATCACCGGCGAGGTCATTGCCGACGGCGGGGCGTATTGCAGCTACGGCCCGACGGTCATCGCAGCGGGGATCATGCGTTTCATGATGGTTTATCAGTTGAAGAATATCCGACTCTTTGGTTCACGCGTTTATACAAATAATTCGATCTCCGGCGCCATCCGTGGTTTCGGCGGCGTGCAGTCGGGTTTTGCCATCGAGTCGCACATGGACATGCTGGCGCGCGGCATCGGCATGGACCCTGTCGAGTTTCGCCTCAAGAATACGACGGATCCTAATACGCTGACGATCAACAAGATGATCATTTCCTCCAACGGCCTCAAGGATTGTATCAGGAAGGCGGCCGAGATTTCCGGATGGAGAGAGAAGTACGGCGCCAAAAAAGAGACGTCACCCGGTGTCTTGCGCGGCATCGGTATCGGTATCGCGGCGGACGTCATGGGGTCCAAGATGTACAAGTCGCATGAATCCGCCGGTTCCATCATCAAGGTGGAGGAGGATGGATCGGTATATCTTTTTACGGGCGCGGCGGATACGGGCCAGGGATCGGATACGGCCATGGCGCAGATCGCGGCGCACGAACTGGGTGTGGCCTATGAGAGGATCCGCATCAAGGCGGCCGATACCGAGATCACGCCTTTTGACACGGGGAGTTTTGCCAGCCGCGTGACGTTCATCTCAGGCAATGCCACCAAGAACGCAGCCACCGACGCCAAACGTCAGATCCTGGAGGTTGTCGCGCAGGAATTAAAGCTCGGCGTCCAGGATCTGGATATCGAGGACGAACAGGTGGTCAATAAAAAGAGCGGAAAGATGCTTCTTTCTTTCGACCAGGCGGTGGTTTTATGCTATTCCTTCAATTATGGCCGTCTCATCATCGGCCGGGGCAGCTATAATCCCAAAACAACGCCCATTGATTTCCGCACGGGAGAGGGGAATATCTCCGGCAGCTATGGTTTTGAAGCCCAGATCGCCGAAGTCGAGGTCGACACGAAGACGGGACGGGTGAAGGTGTTGAAAATGTATGATGTCCACGACATCGGCTATCCCATCAATCCGGCGAGTGTCCACGGGCAGATCGAAGGGTCTATCGTCATGGGCCTGGGATATACGCTTTACGAAGATTTGAAGTTCAAGGAAGGCCGCGTCGTCAACCCTTCTTTTTCCAAATACCGTATTCCGCGCTCCACGGAGATGATCCCGATAGAATCTGTTTTTATCGAGACCAACGATCCCCAGGGGCCGTTCGGCGCCAAGGGGATGGGAGAGGCTTCGCTCTTGCCGACGGCCGCGGCCATCGCCAATGCCATTTACGACGCCGTCGGTGTCCAGATCAAGGATCTGCCGATCACGCCCCAGAAGGTCCTGGCGGCCCTGAAAGATATCAAGAACAAAAAGCAGGAGTAGGACGCGCGGCTAGAAGCGGCAGGCATTAAGGAAAGACGCCGGCGGAAATCAGCCGCCGAGTGAAGTTTTGTTTCTGATCTTTTCAAATTCGAGGGGTGTATTAAAAGACAGGGCGACTCCCTCGTCGCAGACGGGGAGTTTGAGGATCTCGGAGGCGTGGATCTGTTGGACGGTCGAAAGGGGCGCTTCGTCGCTCAGTTTTGCGAATTCCGCAAAGAGGGTTTTCGAAAAGACGGGCGGATGGCCCCCTCGGCCTTTATAGGTCGGTACCAAGATCGGAAAAGGGTTTTTTAGGAACGTCTCGACGATCGTGTCGATGGTCTCGGGCAGGACGAAGGGCGTATCGGCGGGAAGCAGCAGGACGCCTTCGGTATCAGCCGAGACGGCCGTCAATCCTTTTTTGAACGATGACGTCTGCCCGCGGGTGAAACTTTCATTGAAGATGCATTTGATCCTGGGATCACGGCAAACACAAGGGCGGATAGCGTCGGCATCGGCGCCGAGGACGACAAGGATCTCTCCCAGCTGCGTTTTGAGCAGTTGTTCCGATAGGAACGAGATCAGCGGCCGGGAGTGGAGGCGGGTGAGCGGCTTTGGAGAGCCGAAACGGCTGCTGGCCCCTGCAGCAAGCACAATACAGGAAACCATAAGTTCATTCTAAAACAATGCATGAGATAATCAACAGGATTCTTGAGATTTCGCGCCGCGGCCGGTCGTGCGTGGTCGCGACCGTTGTCGCTTCTTCGGGGTCGTCTCCCCGCAAGATCGGCGCGCGGATGCTTGTTTGTGACGACGCGGCCACCTTTGGCACGGTGGGGGGCGGCAGTCTTGAAAAACTGGCGATCGGCGATGCTTCGGCCGCTCTAAAAAAGAAGATGTCGTTTCTCAAAACTTATTCTTTGAAGAAGGGCGACGGCCTCCAGGTTTGCGGCGGCGAGGTCAGCATTTACTATGATGTTGTCTCTCCGCGCCGGCATTTGGTTATCGCCGGCGGCGGCCATATCGGGCTGAGCCTGTCTTTGATCGCCAAGCTTCTGGGATACGAGGTGACGGTCGTCGATAACCGTAAAGAATATGCTTCCCGGAGCCGGTTTCCTCATGTTGATCACGTCGTTTGCGGCCGTTATGAGGTTGCTTTGCCGAAGGCTGCTATCGATGAGGCGACGGCCATCGTGATCGTGACGCACGGCCATCTTCACGATGCCGTCGCGTTACGCTTGGCCTTGAAGAGCAAAGCTGGTTATATCGGGATGATCGGCAGTCGTGCCAAGATCGCGCATATCTTTAGCCAGATGCGCCGCCTGGGATTCAGTCCGGCACGGTTGAAGCAGGTCCATACACCTATAGGCCTTGATATCGGCGCCGAGTCGCCGGAAGAGATCGCCGTGGCGATTGCGGCAGAGTTGATACAGGAATATAGGCAAGCGTAGCGAAATTAAGAAATAAACGTCACTCCTCGCCTAAACACTCGAAAATTTATTGCCAGGGTTAGGCCGTCGGCCTGGCGCAGCCGGCCAGGACGGCCATCCGGCGGAAATTTCCTGCGTAGCCGCAGGGTTGATTTTGTAAGGTAAGAACCTTGGTATAGACAAAATCAAGGAGGTTATGTATGTCTTTAGATATTATTCGACAGATGATCTTTGAGGCCGGGATGGGATACCTGGCGACATGCGATGCAGACCAGCCGCGGGTGAGGGCGATGATGCCTGTTATGGGGGATGACGGCAGATTGCTGGCGGCGACGTTTCCAGCTACAAAGAAGATCGGCCAAATCGCCAAGAACCCTAAGGTCGAGGTTTGTTTTGTCGATAGGAAGCTCAGCCATTGCCGCATAGAAGGCAAGGCCTCTGTCAGCCAGGAGCAGGCATTGAAAGAAGAATTGTGGAATAAGCAGATGATGCTCAGGCAGTTTTTTTCAGGGCCCGAAGATCCGGCCTTCATCCTGATCGTCATTGTGCCTTCCAGGATCTCCTTGATGAACATCGGAGATAAGGGGTATACGGAAGTCCCTTTAGCATAATTTCAAGAAGCGGATAACGAAGATGAAACACAAGATGCGGCATGGGGTAATATGTCGTGCCTGCGGTTTTGGGCGTTGTTGCCGTGACGGCGTTGAGGTTGATCTGTTCGAGGCGGCGCGGATCCTAAAACAGCTCCGGAATCGACCATTGGGTCTGGCCAAACCGTGGTTCCGTTATCTTCGCGCCGACAAGAGATCTCCATCCGGGTTTGTCTTTTCGACGATCGTCAGGGACAAGAGGTGCGTTTTTCAAGACAAGAATATGCGCTGCAGGATTTATCCGATCCGGCCCCGTTACTGCCGGGAATTTCCCCTGGAGGACGGCCGAGTGGCGCCTTATTATCATCTGCTTTGTCATCACGCCCCGGGCCGCAGGCATAAAAGGAATCCATGAAGACGATAGCCTTGATCGCCGCCGTCGTTCTTCCTCTGTGGAACATTCCTTTGATTATCAAGATCCATAAGAGGCGATCGGCCGAGGATTTCAGCCGTTCTTGGGCATTGGGTGTATGGATATGCCTGATCGCCATGCTGCCTGCAGCTTTGCGGTCGGATGACATCGTTTTTAAGACCTACAGTATCGTGAATTTTATCCTTTTTTCCTTGGTCGTCGGCTGGGTGTTGAGGTTTAAGCGGAAAGCGCATCATTGAAGAAGTTTCTAAAAGGAGCAGAATGAAGGAATAAACGTTTATCCCTCGTCTCAACGCTTGTCAATTTTTCCAGGAGGGCCTGGCTATCTTCGCTAGCCGGCCACTCGGAAAAATTGTCTGCGCAGACTCGGGATTAACCCAGAAAGGGTAGACCTCCGCATTCCACATAGCGGAGGGCCTAATTTTGCAAGGAAGTTTCTAAAAGGAGCAAAATTAATGAGCATACTTGTCTTGGGGACAACAGCTTTGGATACGGTTCGTACGCCTTCAGGGGCCCGCCGGGAAATGCTGGGAGGGTCTGCCGTGCATTTTTCCATGGGGGCGCACCATTTTACGCAAGTGAACCTTGTCGCCATCGTCGGCTCCGATTTTCCCAAGAAACATATGGAATTCCTGCGCCGCAAGGGCGTGGTCCTGACGTCTTTGACCGTCGAAAAAGGGCGGACGTTCCGCTGGGAGGGAGAGTATCGCGGCGATTTAAACGCCGCCCTGACGTTGAGCACCGAGCTGGGCGTGCTTTCATTTTTCAAGCCGAGGATCGCCGAGCACCAGAGGTTGATCGATAATATCTTTTTGGCGAATGTCGACCCTGACATCCAGAGGCACCTGTTATCGCACATGCATTCTCCTCGCTTGGTGGGCCTCGACAGCATGAACTATTGGATCGATCACAAAAAGAGGTCTCTTGTCCGGCTGCTCAAAGATGTTCACATCTTTGTCGCCAACGACGCGGAAGCCCGCAGCCTCTCGGGAGAGACGAACTTGTTTGCGGCGGCCAAGACGCTGCGTCGCATGGGCGCGCCCATCGTCGTCATCAAAAAGGGGGAGCATGGCGTCATCGTTTTCTGCAAGGATTTTCTTTATTGCCTTCCGGCTTATCCGGTGGAGAAAGTCATAGATCCGACGGGGGCGGGGGATACCTTTGCGGGGGGGTTCATGGGATATCTGGCGAGCCGCCGCAAGATCGACGCGGTCGCCGTCAAAAAAGCGATCACCTACGGCACGATCATGGCGTCGTTCAATGTGGAAGGCTTCGGCGTGGAGCGCAGCTGCCGGGTGACGGGCCGGGACATCGCCCGCAGGTATCATCATTTAAAAATGATCGCTTCGGTGTGTTGACCGGAATATATGAACTCGAGAGGAGGTGATCCGGCTCCGATGAAGAAACAAGCGATGGAACTGAGTGTCCAGGACAGGGAATCTCTTTACAAAAGATATCTTTTCTGGTTATATAAGACCATCAGGGAAGATGCCGATCGCATTGACAGGAAATTTACGCAATTGGTGTTGGATGAACGGATTGCGGCTTTTCTGGAACGGGACGCGGCGTCGTTGGACAAAGACTTGCGTTGCGGCGTGGGGCCTTTTGTCGAAGAGTGGAAAACATATATCGCGCAAAAGGCCGATGACGCCCGCAAGCTGAAGTTTTCGGAAGCCGGGTCTTTGAAGTTCGAGTATGTTTTCTTGCGTCTGAAGCTGAAAGCGGTCGAGCGGCTTATCGTCGAGCGCCTTGGCCGCAGGCACCTCAAGGAGTTCAGGCGGCGCCTGGAAGAGGTCGCCATGCAGGGGATCCTGCAGGACCATTCGGGACGAAGATGAACTGTTTGTTCCAAAGAGCCGTATGAGAGGCAGATGAAGCGCCTATTTCTTTTTTCCCTTGCAGTTTTTCTTGCGACATGCGGCGGATGCGCCCATGGCCGGCCGAAACAGAGCCAGGCGCAGGCTTATGAGGCCCTGGCTCAGAAGTTCGAGCTGGCCAAGAAAGAGAACGCAGAGCTCAAGAAAGAATTGACGCTGTACCGCAACCTCAAGCACCTGGATGTCAGACAATTCGTCCAGGGGGCGGATATCTTTGAAAAGGCCCTGGCCGATGACATCGCCGCCGGGAATATCTGGCTGAGGGTCTCCGACCGCGGACTGGTGATCACGATCGCCTCCGAAAAACTGTTTATCTCCGGCAGCGCCAGCTTGAGCGACGAGGGGAAAGCGTTCCTGGACAAAATATTCAGCGTCGCGGCCGGGCATTTCCCGGAGAATTATATTTATGTGGAAGGTCATACGGATAACCAGTCTCTGGCGGTCTTCGAGTGGAAATCGGACTGGGATTTTTCTTTTGCGCGCGCCTTGGCCGTTGTCGAATATCTTAAACAAAAAGGCGTTGATCCCTTGCGCCTGTCGGCGTCGGGATTCGGCCAGTACCGGCCCAGGGCGTCCAATGAGACCAAGGAGGGGCGCCGCCTGAACCGCCGCATCGAAATCATCATCTCGCCGCAAAAAGTGGGGCATCTCGTCGAGTGAAAACTTTCTTTTGCAGAGGCCGGCAGGGAAATAGAGGGTAAAACGATGGAAGATGTTTTTTTGACGCAGAAAGGCTATGAGCAGCTCCGCGAGGAGTTGGAATTTTTGAAGACCACGAAGCGCCGCGAGATCTCTCAAGCGATCGCCAAGGCGCGCGCGATGGGAGATTTGTCTGAGAATGCCGAATACGACGCCGCTAAGGAGGCGCAGGGCCATCTGGAAAAGCGCATCGTCGAACTCGAGGACAAGCTGTCGCGCGCCAGGATCATCGAGAATGAGAACATCCCGACGGACAAGGTCTATATCGGCGCCTGCGTCAAATTGCGGGACGAGGATACCAAAGAAGAAAGCGCCTACACGCTAGTCTCTCCGGCCGAGGCGGATTATACACAGAACAAGCTGTCGATCGAATCGCCTATCGGTAAGGCCTTGTTGGGCCGCAAGGCGGGTGAGACGGTCGAGATACAGGTCCCGGCGGGAATTTTGAAATACAAGATCATTGAGATTTCCCGGTGAAGAGAAAGGCGTGTCCGTGTTGAAGCATCCCGGCCGTTTTATTTTCGGCGTCGCTTTCCTGGCTGTGATCGGCTATGCGTTGGTGTCTTTTCTGCAGGAAAACGACGAGGCGAAGATCCGGCGCACCGTTTATGCCGCCGTGCTGGGCGTCGAAAGAAACGAGCCGGCACGTTACGGGCGGGTCCTTTCGGCGTCGTATAAAGATGAATATGGTAACGACAAGGCCTCGGTCCTCAAGATCGCGGCAGATGCCTTTAAGGACTACAAGCCTTTTAAGGTCGAGATCAAAGCATTAAAAACAGAGGTCCAGGGCCCGGAGGCGACGACACAGATCGCCTATCGCTGCCTGTTTAAGAAAAGCGGCGGCAGCGGCCAGATCTATTATGATGCCGGGAAGCTTATCGCCTCCTGGCGCAAGGAAACATCCGGCTGGAAGATCGTCAAGATCGAATATACGGGTTCTCAGGAAATGCTGTTTTTGCCCGTTGTGGCATAAGGGGCGGTATTTCATAAGAGGGCCGGCGAGGGGAGGGGCTATGGCGGCAGGAGCAAAGAAGAGTTGCAAGACATGCGGCAAGAGCGTCAGGGATCACGGCCACTTGTGCGCACCGCTGAAGGCCAAAGACGAGACATGCAATTGGTGCGGTTCGCTGATCATGGATGCGCGGCATATGTGCGACGCCAAGTTAAAGAGGTTGAGCTACATCTGTAATTCGTGCGGCCGGTTGGCGTTGGCGCCTCAGTATCTTTGTCGGCCCCGTAAGATCAAGAAGGTGTAGGTTTTAGAGGCGGTTTTTGGAGGTCAAGAGCGGGGAAGTTCAAGAGGCATGCGGGAAGGCGAGAGCTTTTCAATGACGGAGCCCAGCGCCTTTCGGTGTGCCTTTTTCATTTTCAGTTCGTCGCAGAGGCGCATGGCTTTTTTCTGGAGTTTTTTCATCCTTTCCAGGCACGAAGCATAGGATCCGCTGGAGACGATCAGGCGGCGCAGGACGTCGAGATCGGCGAGCGTCTTGTCGTCCTTTTCGAGGATACGGCGCAGTTGGGCGCGGGATTTCCCGTAGAGGCCGTTATAGGCCTTGAAGACCAGAAGGGTTTTTTTGGATTCATTGAGGTCTGTCAGGACGGGTTTTCCGATGACGTCCTGCGTGGCGAAAAGGTCAAGGATGTCGTCGTAGATCTGGAAGGCCTGCCCTGCGGCCAGGCCGAGTTGAGAGAGTTTTTTCTGTTGTGCCGCCGGCGCACCTGCGAGGATCGCGCCCATGAGCAACGGACACTCAAAGGTGTAGCGCGCCGTCTTGAGGGTGTAGTTTAAAAGGATGCGGCCCTGCGTCAAATCATCGATGTCCTGGTGGCCGGAGACGATATCGATGAATTCTCCTGCGCCCGTGTAGGCCGCTGTTTCGGCGAGTTTTTTCAAGGTTTCTTCTTTGCGTCGGCAGTCTTCCTTGACCGACGTCAGCGAGGCGATGGCCAAAGCGAAGAGGATATCTCCGGCCACGATCGCCAGGTCCTTGCCGATCCTGGCTTTGTCGGGAAGGTGAAGTTTATGGTCGAACATTTTGTGGAGTGTCGGTTTGCCTCGCCGCAGACTGGAATTGTCGATGACGTCGTCATGGATCAGCATATAATCGTGCAGGAGCTCAATCGAGGCGGCAGAAGTAAAGAGGGAATCATCGTCGCGTGCGGGTCTTGCGGCATATCCTTTGTAGCTTAAGACAAAGAGGAGGGGGCGGATGCGCTTGCCTTTGCGCAGGACGAATTCCCTCGTGAAGGCGAAAAGATGGTCCGAGACCTGGCGTAGCCGGTAGTGCCGGTTGGCTTCATCCAGTACCCGCCGGA
The DNA here is from genome assembly GCF_004102945.1 of Candidatus Velamenicoccus archaeovorus. Taxonomy (GTDB): domain Bacteria; phylum Omnitrophota; class Gorgyraeia; order Velamenicoccales; family Velamenicoccaceae; genus Velamenicoccus; species Velamenicoccus archaeovorus. The sequence continues at coordinate 433,633 of NZ_CP019384.1, forward strand.
TCCCTGCATTGATTTTGTTTAAGTATCCTTCTATCATTGATTTAGCCCGTTAGAGAACGAAGTTCTCTAACGGGGTTTACTAGCGTGCACGAACCAGCATAGACGCCTTATCCCCTTAGAGACAGGTCCAGTTAGATCTAGCTGGACAAGAAACATTTTGAACAGACTTAACTAATTCTTGCTGAAGCGGTTCCGTGATTTTCACCACAAATCATGGACTATTCTGATTGAATGCAGTCCTGTGTTTGGCTTCTCTGACGGGATTCAATGTAGCACAAAAGGCCGGCGGCCGCAATACTCTTGCAAAGCTTTTGGAAGTATAATATCATATAGTTTACCCCGTTATAGAAAGCCGCGTCTTTGGGTGGGATTATTTCAAGGCAACTGTACGGAGTAAAAGCATTGTGTCCGTTTTTTCGTTGGAAAGGATAGAGTCCTTTCCAACAGGGTTTACCCTGTGTTGGCCCTGAATACATAACGTTTGGGGCCGGCAGGATTTCATGACCCGGGTACCTGGGAGTTCTCCGTGGGAGATATCGTTGTGATCGGGGCCGGATTTGCCGGCTTGGAAGCGGCCAGGGTTTTTTCCAGGCATCGAAGAGCCCTGGGCGGTCGCCGCGTCATCCTCGTTGACGCCAAGAGGACTTTTGATTTTCTGCCTATCCTTCCGGACATGCTCGGCGGCCGCATCGTCCGCGACCACGCGGTCCTTGATGTGGCGGAATACCTTGAAAGACTGGGGGTGAATTTTGAGAATGGCGAAGCGGCGTCCGTGGACATGGCGGCCCGCGAGGTCCGTCTCAAAGACGGCCACGCGCTGGGATACGAATATCTCTTGGTGTGCTGCGGGTCTGTGACTAATTTTTACGGCGCCGTCGAAATAGAAAAGCACGCCCTGAAGCTGGATTCGGCCGACGATGCCGCCATGATCCAAAATACGGTGGTCACGTATCCGCAGAAGAAGTTTTTGATCGTCGGCGGCGGCTATACAGGTATCGAGATCGCCACGAATATCGCCAGGTTTTTGAGGCGGCACAGGATCAGGAAGTACAACATTCATGTGGTCGAGCGCCAGGAAGATATTCTTACGGCCCTGCCGGAGTGGATGAGGGATTATTGCCGTCTCAACCTGTGCCGTTTGCGCATCCAGCTTCATGTCGGCGCCTCCATCAGTCAGAGGACAGAGAGCAGCGTGACGTTATCCAATGGTCTTCGGATCGATGATTGCCTTCTTATCTGGGCCGCGGGTGTGCAGACTCCCGGCTTTGTGCGCCGCCTGCCTTCTGAGCAGGACCCGCAGGGGCGCCTGAAGGTTGGCAAGACCCTGAGTTTTGCCGAAGGGGCTTTTGCCGCGGGCGACGCGGCGGCCTTTATGAAAAAAGGCAGGGCCTTGCGCATGGCCGTCCAGTTTTCGCTCAATGAGGGGCACCTGGCTGCCGAAAATATTCTGCGGTTGTGCGCGGGCCGTAAGAAGCTTAAAGCGTACAGACCGGTGGATTTGGGATACCTGGTGCCGATGGCGAATTTTCGCGCCTGCGGGACGGTCCTGGGCGTTCCCGTCTTGGGTTTTGCGGGCTGGATATTGCATTACGCTATGTGTATCTATAGAAGCCTGTCGCTGCGCCACCGTCTTGGTATCGCCAGAGATATTCTTTTGAGATGAAGGCTTCTTTTTGTTCAAACGCCCGTAATTTTTTCTTTCGGTTGGATCCGTCGGCTCTCGGAAGATTTAAAACGTGACGGGCAGAATGAGGGAGAACGGTTTGAAAAATAAATTCTTTTTTGTGTGCGCGTTGCTTTTGTTGGCAGGCGGCTGCGCCACGACGTCAAAATTTCCTTATACGACGCAAGTCATTCATAGTACCGTCTATTTCCCGGTAATGGAGATGTGCCAGGCAGACGGCGTAACGTGGGATTACGACCCTTTGAGCCAGGTCCTTATCCTCAAGAAAGACAACAAGACGCTTGAGCTTTTGGTTGGCAGCGACCGGGCTATCTTGGGAAATGCGCCGATCCGGCTCTCCCGGCCTGTGGTCTTGAAGGATAGCGTTGTTTGGGCGCCTGTTGAAGTGCGTTCCTATCTGATCCCCGTGCCTTGTCCTGTCGCAGCGAAGGCCGGAAAGGAGAAGGGGATTTTCTTGAGGCCGGTCAGGGTTGTTGTTTTGGATCCAGGACACGGCGGCAAGGATCCCGGGGCCATCGGTAAGAACGGCCTGCGCGAGAAAGATGTCGTTTTGGATGTCGCCAAAAAAGTGCAAAAAGAACTGCAGCGGTGCGGTGTTGTGGTTTACTTGACGCGTGACGACGACCGGTTCATCCCCCTTGCCGAAAGGCCGAAGATCGCGGGGAGCAAAAAGGCCGATATCTTTGTCAGCATTCACGCCAATGCCACCAGGTCCCGCTGGATCGAAGGATTTGAGGTCTATTATCTGAGCACTGCCGTTGACGATAATGCCAGGGCATTGGCGGCGGCGGAGAATGCGCCGCTGGAGTTGGAAGACGCGGATTTCTTCGAATCCATATCTTTAAAGGCGATCCTGTGGGACATGATCCAGACGGAGAATCGCAAGGAGTCGATCGAGTTGGCCCAGCATCTCGGCGATGTCGTCTCAGCTTCCATGAACCTGAAAATGCTTGGTGTCAAAGGCGCAGGGTTTGCCGTTCTTAAAGGGGCTTATATCCCGTCGGTTCTGGTGGAGATTGGATATCTTTCCAACGGGGAAGGCGAAAGGAAGCTGTGCGATCCTCAATACCGCAAGCGCATGGCAGAGAGTATCGCAGCGGGGATCATGAGATTCAAGATTTATGCAGAAGGGTCGGAATAAGAAATTTGCAGGGGAAAACGGAAAGGGCAAGGTTAAGGAATAAATCTTGCCCCTTGCGTTAACGCTTGAAAATTTTTCCAGGGCGAGCCGGAAAAATTTTCGGCGCACGCTCGGGGTTAACCCAGAAAGGGTAGGTCTCCGCATTCCACATAGAGGAGGACCTAACCCAGAAAGGGTAGGTCTCCGCATGCCGCAGAAAGCGGCATACTGGCTCTTCCGATTGAGCCAGGTCATCCACATAGCGGAGGGCCTAATTTTGCGATGAAATAACCTAAAAAAAGGGGCAAAATTAATGGACAAAGCGATCGGCGTATTTGATTCCGGCATCGGCGGCTTGACCGTCGTCAAAGAGCTCCTCAAACTTTTGCCTCACGAGGACATCGTTTATTTCGGCGATACCGCCCGCGTGCCTTACGGCGTCAAGTCCCGCGAGACGATCATCAAGTTTTCCCTGGAGAACACGCTCTTTCTCCTGCAGAAGAATGTCAAGGTGATCGTGGTCGCCTGCAATACGTCGTCGAGTCTGGCGCTTCCCGTGATCCGCCAGCATTTCAAGATCCCGATCATCGGCGTGATCCTCCCCGGCGCCAAAGAGGCGGTTTACGCCACCAAGAACGGCAGGGTCGGCGTCATCGGCACGCGCGCCACGATCAACAGCGGCGCCTATGAGCAGGAGATCAAGCGCCTGGACAACAAGATCAAGGTCTTCAGCCAGGCCTGCCCCATGTTTGTGCCGATCGTCGAGGAGGACTGGGTGAATGACGATATCGCCCTGCATGTGGCGCATAAGTATCTGGCGCCTTTAAGGGGGAAGAATATCGATACCCTGATTTTGGGGTGCACCCACTACCCGCTGCTCAAGCCTAAGATCCATGCGATCATGGGCCGCGGCGTCCGCCTGATCGATTCCGCCCAGCAGGTGGCGCAGGAGGTGCGCCAGGTCTTGATCCAGGAGGGGCTTTTGAGCAAGAACAAAAAGAAATCGACGCGCGAATATTTCGTCAGCGATGAGGTGGCGATCTTTGCCAATGTCGCCAGCCGATTCCTGGGCGAAAAACTCAAGGACGTCAAGAAAGCAGGAGTTTGTTGAGAGAACAAACCATGTATGAAGTTTGCGTTTCTATGAATTTCAGCGCAGCACACAACCTGCGGGGCTACCAAGGCAAGTGCGAGGCGCTGCACGGCCATAACTGGAAAGTCGAGGTCATCCTGCGTTCGGCGCTCCTGGATAAGATCGGCATGGTGGAGGATTTTACGCTCATCAAAAGCAAGCTCAAAGAGGTTCTGGCCCTTTTCGACCATAAATATCTCAACACCCTGTCTTATTTCAAAAAGAAGAATCCGACGTCGGAAAATATCGCCAAGATCATTTACGGCAAGATGAAAGAGCGGATGAACGGTTCTTCTGTTCTTCTGGAGGCCGTCAAGGTCTGGGAGACGGAGACGACCTTTGCTTCTTATCGCGAGCCATGAAGAAAGCCGTTGTGCTTTTATCGGGCGGGCTTGATTCTGCGACGGCGCTGTATCTGGCCAAAGCGAGAGGTTACGACGTCCATGCCCTTGTTTTTCGCTACGGTCAACGCCACGGCAAAGAAGTGAGGCGGGCGCTGGCGATCGCGCGCCGGCTGGATTGTCCTGCGCAGGTGCTTGGGATCAGATTGCCCTGGAGAGGGTCGGCGTTGCTGGACCGTTCAAAGCCGCTGCCGCAGGGCGGCAAGACGACGCACGGCATCCCGTTGACGTACGTTCCGGCGCGCAATACGATCTTTTTGAGTTTTGCTTTGTCGTTCGCCGAGAGCATCGGTGCCCGCCGTATTTTCATCGGCGCCAATGCCCTGGATTATTCCGGGTATCCGGATTGCCGGCCGCGGTATTACCGGGCCTGGCAGGGATTGGCGAGGCTTGCGACCAAGAGCGGGGTGGAGGGCGCGCCCATCAGGATCGAAACGCCGCTCTTGCACATGAAAAAATCGCAGATCATCAGGCTGGGGACAAAGCTTGGTGTTCCTTACCAGTTGACGTGGTCGTGTTACCGGGGTGCGGCCAGGCCTTGCGGCCGCTGTGACAGCTGTTTGTTGAGGGCCAAAGGTTTCAAAGAGGCCGGGATGAAGGATCCGGCGTTGTCATGAAGGCAAAGATTGCTGAAATATTCGAGAGTATCCAGGGGGAAGGCCTCTATACGGGTGAGCGGCAGGTCTTTATCAGATTCTATGGCTGTAATTTGTCCTGTTCTTTTTGTGATACGCCTTTGACGCATTATAGGGAATATACGGCGGAAAGTCTACGCCGCCAGATCGCCGCTTACGACGGCTGCCATTCCATATCTTTGACGGGGGGCGAACCGCTAGTCCAGGCGGAGTTCCTTGTTTCGTTTTTACCTTTGTTGCGCCAGGACCGGCCGAAGATATACCTGGAGACGAACGGTACGCTGTGGCGGGAATTTTCTCTGGTGCGCGACAATGTGGACATCGTGGCCATGGATATCAAGCTGCCTTCCAGCGGCGGGCAGAAGCCTTTTTGGGATGAGCACAAGAAATTTCTGGAGCTTGCCGCCGCGAAAGACGCCTTTGTCAAGATCGTCGTCGGTTTATCGACGCAGGCGCAAGATATCGTTGCCTCATCTGTTATCTTGGCTTCTTTCAGCGGCCGCATCCCTGTTGTCCTGCAGCCGGTATGGCAGGACATGGGGCCTAATGTTTTAGAGAAGATGGAGGCTTTCAAACGGCTTCTTGCCGAGCGCGGCGTGAATTCCGTGCATATCCTTTCCCAGGCCCATAAGCTGGCAGGGGTTAAATAGCTATAGGACTTCGTCCATAGGAAGGAAACATGAAAAAATCGTCTTACGAAAATCTGCAAAATCACATACGTCGCCTAAAGACGCCGGAGATCGAGGTCTGGAAGAATCAATACCCGGACAAGCGTTTTGCCGTCCATATCGAGATCCCGGAATTCACGTGCATGTGTCCGAAGACCGGCCTGCCGGATTTCGCGGTGATCCTGATCGACTATGTCCCCGCCGAGGTCTGCGTCGAGCTGAAATCGCTCAAGGAATACTTGGTCTTCTACCGTAACGTCGGCATCTTCCATGAACATTTTGCCAATAAGCTGATGGATGATTTTGTGAAGGCGGCCCGGCCGCGCTGGGCCAAGATCGTCACGCGTTTTAATCCGAGGGGCGGGATCACGACCGTCGTGACGAGGGAGTATCGGGGGCGATGAGAAAGATTTCATCCCAGGCGATCCGTGAATGCGTCAGTCGTCTTGTCTTGGAGGCCAATGTCCGCCTTAGGGGCGATGTGCGCCGCGCGATTTCGGCTGCGGCGGCCAGAGAAACCTCGGCCCGGGGCCGCAGGATCCTGCAGGAGCTCCTTGAAAATGCGAAGGTCGCCCGGCACGACAACCTGGCCTTATGTCAGGATACCGGCCTGCCTGTCGTTTTCGTCGAGATCGGCCCCGATGTGGATGTGAGCGGTGTTAACGTGACAGGGGCCGTGCAGGAAGGCGTGGCCCGAGGGTATCGAGAGGGTTTCTTCAGGGATTCTATCGTCGCAGACCCTTTGCGTCGGGGAAAACCGGGTTTCGGGCCGTGTATCGTGCATACGTCGTTTGTCCGTAGCAAAGGGTTAAAGGTGACGCTCTTGCCTAAAGGGTTCGGTTGCGAGAACAAGACGCAGCTCAAGATGATGCCGCCCACGGCCGATGCAAAAGACATAGAGGATTTCATCGTTGAGGCTGTCAAAGATACCGGACCGGACGCTTGCCCGCCTTATATCGTCGGCGTCGGCATCGGAGGTAGCTCGGATTACGCCTGTCAGTTGGCCAAGGAAGCGCTTTTGCGGCCCATTGACAAGAGGAGCCGCGCCCCGCATGTGGCGCGCATGGAAAAAGAACTCATCCAAAGGCTCAACCGTCTGGGCATCGGCCCGATGGGGCTTGGTGGTAAGACGACGGTCCTGGGCGTCAATATCTTGTTGTATCCCACTCATATCGCAGGTCTCCCCGTATGTGTCAATATCAGCTGTCATGTCTTAAGGAGCGCCAGTGAAATCCTTTAGCCCAGAAAGGGCAGGTCTCCGCATTCCACATAGAGGAGGACCTAACCCAGAAAGGGTAGGTCTCCGCATGCCACATAGAGGAGGACCTAACCCAGAAAGGGTAGGTCTCCGCATGCCGCAGAAAGCGGCACCCCGCTTTAATAGGATAAGCGGGTGCGTCCCGCTGGACGGCATACTGGCTCATCCGATTGAGCCAGGTAATCCGCATAGCGGAGGGCCTAACATGATTCGTCTTTCGACACCCCTGGATCTTTCTGTCCTGAAGTCCCTTCAGGCCGGCGATGAGGTCTTGTTTTCCGGCAAACTCCTGACGGCCCGAGACCAGGCGCATAAGAGGATCGTTGAGGCGCTCAAGAAAGGGACAAGGTCTCCCGTCGATGTCAGGGGCCGTGTTGTTTATTACTGCGGTCCGACAAAGATGAGGCCCGGCAGGGCGATCGGTTCCTGCGGCCCGACCACAGCAAGCCGCATGGACAAGATGACCGTGCCTCTGCTTAAAGCAGGCCTGAAAGGCATGATCGGCAAAGGGCGTCGTTCAGAGGAGGTGCGTCGCGCCATTCGCAAGTACGGGGCGGTTTATTTTCTGGCGACCGGCGGTGCCGGAGCCCTTTTGTCTAAAAAGGTCAAGTCCGCCCGTCTTGTCTGTTACGCAGACCTGGGTCCGGAGGCCGTCGTAGAGATGACCGTCAAGGATTTTCCTCTGATCGTCGGTATCGATGCAAGAGGCAGGGATATTTTTTCCATTCACGAAAGGACAAGACGATGAATCGTTCCGATGGCCGTTCGACGGATATGTTGAGAAAGGTGAAGGTGACGCGTAAATTCCTCAAGCACGCCGAAGGGTCGTGCTTGATCGAGGTCGGCGAGACGAAGGTCATTTGTTCGGCAAGCGTCGAAGAGACAGTACCGCTTTTTTTGAAGGGTAAGAATGAAGGGTGGGTCACGGCCGAGTACGGAATGCTGCCGCGTTCCTGCGAGACGCGCGTCAACCGCGAGAAGCAGAGATCCGGCCGCACGTTTGAGATCCAGCGGCTGGTCGGCAGGTCTCTGCGGACGGCCGTGGCCATGCGCGAACTGGGGGAGAGGACCATCACCCTCGACTGCGACGTCATCCAGGCCGATGGCGGCACGAGGACCGCGTCCATCACGGGGAGCTTTATCGCGCTGGTCGATTGCCTCGACGTCATGAGAAAGCGCAAGATGATCCGGCGCATCCCGATCACGGATTTCGTCGCCGCGACCAGCGTCGGCATCGTCGACGGGGCCACCCTGTTGGATCTGACATACGAAGAGGATTCGAAAGCGGAAGTCGACATGAACGTCGTCATGGTCTCCAGCGGCAGCTTCATCGAGATCCAGGGCACGGCGGAACGCAAGCCGTTTTCCAAGGAACAGATGGATGTGCTCCTGGGGCTGGCCCAAAAAGGCATTACGCGGCTTATCGAGATGCAGAAAGACCTGCTGAAAGACGTGCAATAACGTGAAACTTCCCGCCCGGATGATAGAGCTTGTGGTGGCGACGAAAAACAAAAAAAAGCTCCAGGAGATCAGGGAGCTTTTGAAAGATTTGCCGCTGCGCGTGACGTCCCTTGAAGATTATCCGGATGCGCCCCGCATCGTCGAAGACGGCAGGACTTTCGAGCAGAACGCCATCAAAAAGGCGGCCACGATCGCCCTTTGCACCCGCAAGCTGGTCCTGGGCGAGGATTCCGGTCTTGAAGTCAAGGCGTTGCATAACCGTCCCGGTGTCTATTCCGCACGCTACGCCGGCGAGGACGCCACCGACCTCAAAAATAACCGCAGGCTTCTGCTAGAACTCAAAGGTGTGCCGTTGAAGAAGAGGGGTGGGCGTTACCGCTGCGCCGTGGCCTTGGCCGACGGTCAGGGGCTGATCGGCGTGGTCAGCGGCTCCTGTTCCGGCACGATCGCGCTTGAGCCGAAAGGGACGTTCGGGTTCGGTTATGACCCTTTGTTTTTGATCGGGAAGTTCGGCAAGACCTTCGCCCAGCTTGGGCCGGAGGTCAAGCATGCGATGAGCCATCGTTTCCGCGCCCTTAAAAAAGCCCGTCGGTTGATCCTGGAATACCTTTCACGGAATGCCTAATTCCGAAATCCGAAGACGAAATAAATCCAAATTTGTCCAATGACCCTGCGCGGCCTAAAGCTCCGCCCTTTAGGGCGCAAGAGTGTTGTGGCTGCTTAGAGGTACCCGGAACATTTAGGCCAGGGAATATGGGTTGACTAAAAAATTTGTCATTGAGGTATTCGGTATTTATTCGGCATTAGATATCAGGAATTCGGAATTTGTGTATTTTAAGGCGCGATGTTGGAGAGGAAGTCTTGAATTTTATTGAAGATGTTTTTGGTGATGGGTTGCAGTTTGTATTGCGGTTTTTGGATGTTGCCCGTGATATTGATCGCCGTCATGCCGCCTGCGGTATTGATGACATCCCCGATAGGGGATTGTCCGGGGCCTGTCGTTGGGACCTGAGTGACCGCCATCAGATCCAGCGTCCCGTCGAAGCCGATCCTTCCTTTGACCAGTAGTTCCACGTCTTGTCCCATCAGATCCAGATTTTCCGTCATCAACCAGCCGTCTTTGATCGAGAAATCTCCCGTCGCATGGCTGAATGAGAGAGTATCGAAGCGCGGCATGAAGATGAAACTTCCAAGTCCCTTGAGCGGGTTGAATTCCCAGATATTGCCGTCCGTCACGACGATCTGCCCCTGGCCGCTGATCGATTTCGGGTCCGTCCCTGCGCCATCGGCAACGGCCTGGAGGCTGAGCTTGCCGTAAAAAGTCTTGCCTTTCAAGTCCGGGATGTCGTTTTTGAGGAGGTTCAGGTCGAGGTCTTTGATCTCGCCCGTCACTGAATAGCGGGGCCTGGGCGTGTTTAAGATCAGCCGGCCTTTGATGACGGCCGGGCCGTTGTAGGCCGTAAAGTTCAGAAAATTGATAAGGCCCTGCCCGGCTGTCTGCGTATAGTTGAGCGCGATGTCTTTGATGGTGAATCCTTTGACGTGTACGGCCTTGCTGGTGATGTTGGAGTTGATCTTCCAGGATGTCCACTCTTTGGCCGGGCCTGCGGCATTGAGCTGGATATGGCAGAGGCCGTTGAGGTCGACGGGTTTTTCAAAGACGGCCTTCTGCGGCACCCACTCTTTGAGGTCTGTGATATTGATGTCGCCGCCGGCATTCAAATGAAAGGCGGCCGTAGCCAGGTCGTACTGTCCGGAGCCTTCCAGTTGTGAATCCTTGACGGAGATTTTTAAAGAAGGGATGTCGAGAGCATTGTTTGTTTTGTTGATGTGGGCCTCCAGCATCATGTCTTGCGCTGCCGCCTTCACGACACAGGAAGATGTTTGGAAGCCCTTCCATGTGCCGTCCAGGTCAAAGGCCCGCCCCAGAAGAGAGAGGCCTTCCAGGTGCCATGCGATTCTTTCTTCCTGCGTATTGAAGCTCACGCGTCCGCCCGAAGCTTTGAGCGGACTGGCGGCGTCTAAGACGATGACGGGTTCCTGCAGAAGGATGTCTCCCTCAAAGGATGTTTTTTTATGGGCGAGGTCGGCGAGGATATGGATGGTCGCGTCAGCCTCGCCGGAGAGTTCCGTAACGGGCCCGCCATAATATTCTTTGATGACAGGCAGGAGTGTCTGGAGTCCTATTTTTCCCGAGGCCTTGAGATTGAGAGCGTTATCCTTGAGCGAGCCGCTGGCGGTGATCGTCGTTCCCAGAACTTCCGCGCTCATCTGGGTCAGGCTGATATTCTTTTCTTCAAAAGATGCCTGAAGGGATGCGATTTTTATTTGTCCGACATAAGGCAGGCCGCTGAGTGTACCGGAGGTGACGTCCAGACTGCCTTTGTATTTCAGCGGGATATTTTTGACATCTGTCGTGTCGGGCCGCGGGATATCGATTTGCGCATGGACAGAGGCATTGATGCCGGCTGCTTTGATGTCTCCGCTTTGGCCTCGCAGGTCTGCGACGGTAAAGTCGGAGATAATGCCGATGACAGCCTGACCGCAGGTGATGTCGGCATGCGCGCCGGTCATGCGGGCCTCTGCCTGGAGGGGCGCTGTTGAGCGCAGGGCCGCCTGGACGACATCCAGTTGTCCTTTGCCTTGCCATGCCGACCAGTTGTCCGTCGGGACGGAGAAGGAAAAGTTTGCATTGATCTCGGCGTCGCTCACGGCGATATCCTGGTATACCGCATTGATCTTTTTGGAGCGCAGCTGGATCTGGGACGAAAAGGTTTTTTGTTCCTGGAGGGTAAAACTCGCCTCGAGCGTATCAACGAACCCTTGCGTCGGCGCATAGGGCGCGCCTGGGAGGTAATCCAGGTAACGCGCCATATCGAGATCGCGCAGGACGATGCGGCCGCTCAAGTTTTTTGTGCCGTAGGCATAGTCTGCGTCTATGGAGATGTATGTTGTCGCATCGCCGCGTATGATCTCGGTTGATGCGCTAAGGATAGCTTTGTTAAATCCCAGGCGCGCTTCCGCTTGTTTAAGGCGGAGACGGGCTGTTGCCGCAGGTTCGATGGTCTCATCTGTCCAGAGGATCGCACTGTCTTTGAGATTGACCTGCCTGACGATGACGCTTGGCATGGAAGCCGTCGTGTCCGTTTTTTTCGGTTTTATCTTCTCCAGGAGATAGGCGATGGTGAGTGTGCCGTCTTTGCGGCGGCCGATGGTCAGCGTCGCCTCCCTGACGGACAAAGAGGGGATGATGATCTTTTTTTCCTTGAAGGACGGCAGGATAAGGAATCCGGCAGAGAGCTCTTTGATCTCGGCCAGGCGCTGTTGAGGCGTGTCTTTGTCGTAAATGACGAGGTCTTTGAGCACCAGGCCTTTCAGGAGATTGAGGCGCAGGCCCCCAAGGGTCACTTTGGAAGCTGTGAAATCCGAAAGCCCCTGGACGATCTTCTGGCGCACGACTGAAGGCAAAAGGACCTTGTTGATGTAATAAAATCCCCCTGCCAAAAAGGCAATGAAGACAAGACAAAGAATAAGTATTATGGAGCGTTTTTTCATAAGGAATTAACGTTGGCTCCTCGCCTAAACGCTTGTTCATTTTGCTCACAAACGCCCTGGTCCCGCCGGAGGACGGGCCAGAGGCGTTCTCAAAATGAACTGGCGCAGGCTTCGGAGTTAATCCGCCAGAGGCGGATTAAAAAGCTATTATAGCATACCTTTTTGAAAGTGTTTGAAAACACCCCCTTTTGGATGATACAATGAACCCCACCTTGAAATGACGGTATCCGGGGAGTAGCTGAGTACCCTTATGTCTTATACAGCGAAGTCCGCCAAAGATTTAGTGGCGGACTCAGCTTGCAAAGGTATAGATGTTTGTATATATTTTGCAGAGCAAAAAAGATGGGACTTTTTATGTCGGTTCTGCAAAAAACGTGGCAGAAAGATTATTGCAACATAATCGGTCTCAAAGCTTGGCCACTAAGGGAAAGAGACCTTGGATTTTAGTCGGAGCGGAAGAATATGACACGGTTTCTGTTGCGTTAAAACGAGAGAAGTTTTTTAAAACAGGCAGAGGCAAGAGGGCTATTAGGAATTTGTATTTGAAGAAGTAGTTTTCGGGGAGTAGCGCAGTTTGGCTAGCGCGTTTGCTTTGGGAGCAAAAGGTCGTGGGTTCAAATCCCACCTCCCCGACAATTTTTTGCGCCAGAGCAAAAAATTGTCGGGTGCCGATGAGGCCGTTGCGAGGCGATAAGCCGAGCAGGCCAAAATCGGCGCCGACACCTCGGTGTGTTTTTCTGACAAGCAAAAAATTATCGGGTGCCGATGAGGCCGTCGCGAGCCGAGTGCGCAAGCCTCTTCGCAGAGGATAAGGCGAGCAGGCCGATTTGGCCCCGGACCTTGATGTTGAAAAAATTGATAAGTTATACACCCGGCGCTTATTCGGAATAGCGCCGGTGCAAAATATCCTGTTTTGCGCCCGTAGCTCAACTGGATAGAGCACCTGCCTTCTAAGCCGGTTGTTGGCCGTTCGATTCGGCCCGGGCGCACCATATTTCGACCATGAAAAAAACGATCAAGATCATCTTAGTTGTTTTTGCCGTCATCATCCTTGTGTCGGTGGCCGGCCTTGCCTACGTCGTGGCCAATGCCCGTAGCATCATCCTGCCTAGGCTGGAAAAAAGCCTTGGGGTTTCTGTGAGCGCTTCGGCCATCAGGTTTTCCTGGCCTCTCGCGGCGCAGATGGATGATCTCGCCATAGGCCAGACGATCAAGGTCAAAAGGGTAGACATTGTCCCGGGTTTCACAGGTTTATTCACGGTAGGCATGGTTTTCGACAGGATCGTCTTCCACGAGCCTTACGTCAAGGTCACGCGCACAGGTAAAGACACGTTTGATCTCGGCTTGCCGCCAGCTGGCGACCGCAAGAAACCCCAGTCAAGCTTCATCGTGCGCCGGATCGTCCTAAAGAACGGGAGAATTGAGCTTGTGGATCAGAGCCTGGAGGATGGCCCTATTACCTTTTATGTCGATGATCTTAATCTCGACGCCAGGCAGGCTTCTTTGGCGCAGCCGATGCGTATCCAGTTCCACACCTCGGCCATCGTTAAGACGGCGAAAGAAGAGACAGTGGCGATGCTCCAAGGGAGCGGCTGGATAGACTGGCTCCCGAAAGATTGCGATGCTGTTTTGGTCCTCAAGGACGCTGATCTGACGTATCTGGCGCCCTATTACCGGCAATATCTTCAGAAGGACCTGGAGTCAGGGCATTTGCAGGCGCAGGCCGCCATGAAGGCCGTCCATAACGAACTTAAGGTTGATACCCATGCGGAATTGACGGATGTTGCCTTTAAGGAAGAGGCTCCCGTGGCAGAGGGGGAGCAGCAACAGCCGGCGGATATTAAAGATTTGACGTATCTGGCTTTTGATTCTATACTTTCATCTGAAGGAAAGGCCGTCTTCGATTTTTCCATCACCACGAAACTCGATCATCCGAAGTTTGAGAATTTGAAGATCAAGGGCTCGTTTTTAAGATCCCGCATCCAAGCCGCTGTGACCCATCCTCAGGAAACCATTGAACAATATAAAAAGATAGGAGAGCAGTTCGAGACGATCGGGAAAGAATTCAAAAAAATGTTTAAATGAGCAGATGATTTACTGAAGCGCCAGCGAAAGTAAATCATAGGCCAGGCGCTTCCGTATTCGGCCGTCTGCGAATTTAATCCTGAGCAAAGCGAAGGATCTAAGCGGCAAGCTTGAAATGTGGTATGTTTATATTATTGAATGCAAAGAAGGGTCGTTCTATACAGGGATTACGAATAATCTTAAGGTCAGAATAGGGCAACACAACCGTGGTCATGGCTGTCGGTTTACTAAATTCCGCATTCCCGTTAAATTGTTATATCATGAGATTTTTCCATCCAGGGAAGCAGCTTTGAAGCGAGAGGCTGAAATCAAAGGCTGGACAAGAGAACGGAAATTGGCGCTCATTGCGGAAAGGCTGTAGATTTATTGCATTTTGGTAAGGCCCTTTACTTATTCTTTGCATTGTGGGAAGGCTCTTCGTTTCACTCAGAGCCACCATGATGCAAGGTTGAAATTCCTGAATTTGTTGCATCATGGTGGGTATAGCTCAGCTTGGTAGAGCGCTTGACTGTGGCTCAAGTTGTCGCGGGTTCGAATCCCGTTACCCACCCTTTATTGTTTTAGGAGAACTGAGGTTCGGTAACATAAAAAGAAAGGAGATGATGGTTCTATTTTTGTCATAAAAATTAGAATTATCGTTTCCTTTTTTTTGTTCAAAGGGGAGTGAGCTTTATGAAAAAACAAATAGTTAATTATCAAGATAAGTGGGAAGAAAATAAAGTGAAGGTAGATGACCTTAATTTAGATGTTAATAATATTCGTCTTGAAATAAAACATGAATCTGAGAAAGAAATAGCAAATGATCTTTTTATTAACGAAGATGCGATGGACATACTCGAAAATATTTATGAAAATGGCTTTTTCCCAGATGAGTCGCCTATTGTTATTAAGGAAAATAACAAGCTTGTTGTTCTTGAAGGTAATCGAAGAGTAGTTTCCTTGAAGGCGATGGTTCATCCTGAAATCGCTCCAGAAAAATACGCTTCAAAAATTAAGAAAATGATGGAAGGGCGTTTGCCAATAACAGATATTTTAGTGCGTGTAGCAACTTCTAGGGACGAAGCAATGGAATATTTGTCTGCCAAACATACAAAGACTACAAGGAGGCCATGGAGTGCTTTAAGGCGGGCATATTTTTATTATGCACAGAAAGAGCGGGGGCAAGCAGTTACAGTCTTGATGGATAGATATAAAGGTGTAGATATACCGGCTTATATACGTATGTTCGAAATGCATAATGTTGCAAAGTCATTAAAGAATATTCCAGAAGAAATCAGAAAGAAAATAGCGAATAAGGGAGTTTTTAATATAACTACTCTTGAAAGGCTCTATTCTGATAAATATGTTCAACAAAAACTAGGCATAGATTTTGATAAAACTACGGGTGAGGTTAGCCTTCCTATTAATGCTTCGTTCGATAAAGTTTTTTCTAAGGTAGTTTCTGATATTGTTTCAGGTGTGGCCACTTCTCGTAAATGGCTTTCTCATGATGAGGATAGAAAGAAATATATTGATTCTGTTATTTCTGAGATTCTTGAGGGCAAAGAAATTGATACTAGAACAAAGAAATCAGCTTCAGAGTTTAAAGCTATTAGCTATAAAAAGAAAAGGAAATCCTTGGTTGAGAAATCTTTTGTATGTACTCTAGATGCCCCAGGAATTGGTCGAGTTTTATGGGAGCTTCAAAATCTTGAATACAAAAGTTTTCCAAATGCCGCAGCAGATTTGTTGCGAACATTTTTGGAAAAAACTTTGAAAAAATACTTAGAGCAATTAAATGCTTTACCAAATCCGCGCAGAACAGGTGGTTATATTTATCTTGATGATGTGCTTACCAAGATGAGTAGTGATTTGCAGAAATTATCAAAACATCAAATTGTTCAAATAATTGCAGAGATAAAGAATAATAAATGGTATTTGGAAAGCATTAACCATAATCCTGACATTTTTGCAGTAGAATATAGGGTTGAAGAAGCTTGGGATTTAATATGCCCACTGGTTAAATTTATTTTTAACGAGTGCAAAAAGAAAGTTGAGTCGAAATAGGCATGCCTTTTTATTCTCCATTAAGATATCCAGGTGGAAAAAATAAGCTAGCAGAGTTTATTGCTTCATTATGTGTAAATAATAAAATAAATAAGTGTTATGTTGAACCTTATGCTGGTGGTGCATCGGTCGCTTTGTATCTTTTGCTAAACGGTTATGTTGAAGAGGTGATTATAAATGATTACGATAGGGCTATCTATTCTTTTTGGTATTCTATATTAAATTACACGGAAAGATTTTGTGAAAAAATTAAGAATACCGAAGTTAATCTTGCGAACTGGAATAAGTTTAAGAATATCCATTCTAAGAAAGAAGAGGCCAATCTTTTTGATTTAGGATTTGCGACCTTTTTTCTTAATCGTACAAATCGCTCTGGTATTATTACCGGAGGACCCATCGGCGGAATGATGCAAGAAGGAAAATATAAAATTGATTGTCGTTTCAATGACGAAAACCTCATTAAAAGAATCCAGTTTATAGCAATTCATAAAAAAAATATTCGATTATATATGATGGATGCTTTGTGTCTTATTGAAAAGATGCAAAATGAAAGGAAAGTGAATAATTTATTTTTTTATTTTGATCCACCGTATTATTCAAAAGGACCATTATTGTATATGAGTCATTATGAACACGATGATCATAAAAAATTAAGTGAAGCCATTAAAAGAATTAATAAATCAAAATGGGTTGTTTCTTATGACAATACAAGAGAAATTAGAGAATTGTATGCTACTTGTGAAAAGAGAGAATATTTTTTGCTTCATACTGCATATAAAGTCAAAAAAGGTGAAGAGATTTTATTTATCTCTAAGGGTTTGCTAGTGCCAGATAAGGTAAATTAAAAACTTAAGGAGTTAGATTGTTCGTAAATTGGAATTTCGAAGTCGTAATGCCTAATTTTTGGATTATTCTAGCTGAAAACTAAAAAATATACTAGTATTGTCAATAAAAGGGAAGAAGTTCTGTCTTTTACCCTGTAACCCACCCTGAATTTTATCCTGGGAATTTCTAAAAGGATACATCAATGACAAAAACACGAGGGATGAGGATTGGGGCGGTGGTGATTTTCTTTTTGGCCTTGACGGCGGGCGTGTCTTCGGCCTGCAGTGATTTTCAGCTCAAAGCCAAAGACGGCACCATTGTGATCGGCCGTTCGATGGAGTTTCCCGTTGACCTGCATTCGCGCGTGGTCATCGTCCCCCGAGGCAGGCAGTTTGTTAGCGTCAACGACAAGGGGGTCAAAGGGACCAGTTGGGTCAATAAATACGGTTTCCTGGGGATCGATGCCTATGGAGCCAAGAACACCTATGTCGAGGGTTTCAACGAGAAGGGGCTGGCTTTTGACGCGCTGATGTTTACGGGCGCCGAGTATCAAGAAGCCGTTGCCGGCCGATTCGTCACGATCAGCGATTTTGGCTCCTGGGTTATGGGGAATTTTGCGACAGTCGATGAGGTGAAGGCGGCTCTGTCCGATGTCAATGTCGCCGGCACGCGTCTCAAAGAAGCCGGTGGTGAGATATATATGCACATCGCCCTGCATGATGCCGGCGGAAAGAACCTGGTCATCGAGTTTATCGACGGCAAGGTCCATGTTTACGATAATCCGCTGGGCGTGATGACGAACCGTCCGGATTTTTCCTGGCAGATCAACAACCTGCGCAACTATATCAATCTCGATGCGCACGACAGAAAAGACAAGGAGCTCGGCGGCCTTAAGATCGAACCCACGGGCGTGGGCAGCGGCATGCTTGGTTTGCCCGGCGATTGGACGCCGCCGTCGCGTTTTGTCCGTCTGGCGCTTAGCGTGGAGGCGGCCCTGCCGCCGGCGGATGCCGAGGAAGCCGTGAACCTGGCCCAGCATCTTTTAAACATCGTCGACATTCCCAAGGGGGTCATCAAAGAAAACCCTGAGCCTTTTGTTACCCTGGAAGGTTATGCCCAATGGGTGGTGATCAAGGATTTGACCAATCTTGTTTTGTATTATAAGACCTATGAAGATTCCGCCTTAAAGAAAGTAGATCTAAAGCGTTTCGGTTTGTCTCCGGACAAGAAAGAGCTGTCGATCGCCATCGATGACCGCCGTCAGATCTTTATCGACGTCAGCGGAGACCTCAAATAGCGGTATTTTTTTGCGCAAGGGAAGGGTTTGGCGGCCATGATCAGGATGTCGATCATGGCCGCGTTTTTATGTGCAGATGCGCAGGGAGCAAAGAGAGACTTGCGCGGCTAAGCCCTTAAAGCGTAATAATAGCCGTCTTTGGTCTTTATTTCTACAGGGACCCCAAAAAGCTTTTTGATGTTCTTGCCGTTCAATATCCTGCCCTTGGGGCCGTCTTCGAGGAATTTTCCTTTTTTCATGAGGATGACCCTGTCTATTTCCGGAATGATATCCTGGATATTTTGCGTCACAAGGATGATGTTCACTCCTGCCTTTGCGATCTTGCGCAAGATATTGCTGAATTTGTAGAGCGCGTGCAGGTCCAGACTGTTGGTCGGCTCATCAAGGATAAGCGCCCGGGGATCGTGCACTAAAGCCCTGCCTATCAAAAAGCGCCTGGCTTCGCCCGAAGACATCTCATTGATCCTTCTGTCCTTGAGATGGGAGAGTTCCAGGAACCCGATGATCTCGGCGGCTTTCCTTTTCATGCTACGGGTCAGGCGTTCTTTGTATAAGCCCACGGAACCGAAGAAACCGGACAGGACCGTTTCCAGGCCGGTGATGTCTCTTGTGAAGGTATGCTGGAGGTCGTTCGACACGATGCCGAATAGAAAACGAAGATCGAAAATATTCCATCGGTCCTGTCCCAGGACTTTGAATGAGACGTCATTGTCGCACTGCAGGGGATAGTATTCCCTGGCGATCGTCTTGATGAAAGATGATTTGCCGGCGCCGTTCGGGCCGAGGATGGCGAGATTTTCTCCTGCGTTTATCGTGATCGAGACGGAATCCAGTACCTTTTTGTTATCTCCTTTTATGACCGTGATATTCCTGAATTCCAGGAGGGGTTGATCCGCTTTTCGTGTTTTTATGTTTTTGTTCATAATGATCGCTTGAGATGTTTTCTAAATGTACTTTAACCTAAATATTATACTCCCCGCATAAAATTTCAATCTATTTCTATGCGGCGGAGTATAAAAATATTGTTTAGCGTCTTAAAACACAGACAGTTTTCATGGAGTTCTTGGCCTGCATCGAGCAAGGACTTCAGTTCGTTTCACAAGGCGGGATTCCGTGCCTTCCTGGGATAGGGCACGCCTCATCCGATGGCCTTGAAGGTCTTTGCGCAAAGCCAAGGATAAAACCTCAAGGTGTTCAAAGAACCTCTCTGAAAATGGCCGGATTTTCTTGTTTCCCCGCGCAATTCGGCTATAATGAAAAACTGATGATTCAGAGAGATCCAAGAGGGCGTGGGCCTATGGGATTTTTCTCATCTATTTCTCCCCGATACAAGCAATCCCGCCGATTTTTTATCAAAGACAGGCGGCGGCCTGATAAAAGCTGAAGGAGTTTGAGCAGGAAGATGGTCAACAAGACAATAATGGTCTTATTATTTGCCTTGATATTTTTTTCGCAGGCAGGCAGTGCTGTCGCCGCTCAAAGGTTTATGGTGGTGACAGCGCCGGTCGCCGATTTAAGGAAAGAACCCCAGGAAAGAGACTCCGCCTACGATCATGACGATCTGCAGGAGACCCAGGTATTGTTCAACGAAGTTCTCTTGTATAAGTCTTCGATGGGCGATTGGTATTACGTCGAGGCTGTTGAGCAGAAAAACTTTAGGCAAGATAACCGGTGGAGGGGATACCGGGGGTATATCCGGAAAGAAGATACGAGGTTTGTCGGTCGGCTTCCGGAGTACAATTCCGTTGTCAGCGCCAGGATCGCCGATGTGTTCGACGCCCCTTTGCCGGATGCGCGGATTTTGCTTTCTGCTTCTATCGGAACGAGATTCAGGATCGTCGGCGATCAAAAAGATTTCTACAAGGTTGAGATGGGGGAAGGCGGTTTTGGCTGGGTCTCCAAGGATGCCTTGAGAAAGACAGAAGGGGTGATCCCGCGGACGGACACAAGAGAAGAGCTTATCGAAACCTCAAAGCTCTTTCTGGGGGTCCCCTACCTGTGGGGAGGGAGGTCTCAGGCGGGCGTCGACTGTTCAGGCTTGGTCAATCTCGTTTATCGTGCCCAGGGAATGGAAGTCCCCCGGGATGCGCAAGAACAGTGGATGACGGCAAGAAAAATAACGGCGGGACAGTTAAGGCCGGCCGATCTGATATTCATATCGCGCAAAGACGATCTTGGCTCCATAGTCCACGTGATGCTGTTTTTGGGCGGCGAGGATTTTATCGAGGCCCCGGGAACAGGGAAGTCCGTTTGGATCACTGATTTCAAGAATAAATTCGGCATGGGTCTGGAAGATCTTAAAAGGCAAGATTTTGTCGTTGATGGAAAAAAGATATTTTTTGGGAGGGTCAAAGTCTTAGGAAGATGACATCTTTTATTTTGTAGTCTACGGCCGAGCCTGTCTTCCGCGCGCGGGGGCGAAGGGGCTGAGATCCTTGGTTTTTTAGGGCCCAATGGCGCCGGCAAGACCGCATCTATTCCGTCCAGACGGAAGTCGTCAAGTGCTGTCCGAAAAAATCGAAGAAGGAAAATTTGACTGCATGTTTTGTGTAGAAAAAATTTTGACAGGAAAGATAAACGATTATAACATTATATCTTTCTGAGTGCATATATACAGGTTCGTGCGTGTGGAGAAGTATGAGACAAAGACGTCCATATGATCTTCTGGGGACGTCTTTTCAGACCACGGGCTTTCAGCCCGCGCCCTCAAGCTTTAATCTCGGTTTGCGGCTTGAGTTCTTCGATAAAAAGAATCTGACCCTGCTGGTCGATATGGATACGGCGTTCAAGGAAGATTATTATGAGGGAGGCGGTTCGCTGACAGCCAAGTATAGTTTTTGAAACCCTCGCCTTGAATTTGTTTCCGCGCCGCAGGAACGCAAGAAGATCACCCTGCCGACAACAACCCGGCACAGGCGTTAATTCCCCCAAAGCATCCTTTTTGAACCGCTGAATTTTCTTGTTTCCCCGCGTAATTCGGCTATAATGGAAACCTGTGGATTCAGAAAAGCCCGTCAGGACAAAGAAGTCAGCGGGCCTTTGACGTGCCTCGCGTTTTGAGACGCGGGGATTGATTTCCGCAGATACGAAACATCCTCCATCTCTATGACGGACCTGACGATCAACGGCGATCGCCTTTACCGCAGTATCTTCCTTAACACACTCTTTGTCTCTCATCCTGTCTTAAATCCTGTTTCTGCCATTTTCCGGAGGTTTCATGCCCAGACGTAACGACATCCATAAGATCCTTATTATCGGTTCAGGCCCGATCATTATCGGCCAGGCGTGCGAGTTCGATTATTCGGGGACCCAGGCGTGCAAGGCGTTGAAAAAAGAAGGTTATGAGATCGTTCTGGTTAACTCTAATCCGGCGACGATCATGACCGACCCGGGCATGGCGGACAGGACATATATCGAACCCCTGACCGTTGAAAGCTTAGAGAAGATCATTGCCCAGGAAAGGCCCGATGCCCTGCTTCCGAATTTAGGCGGCCAGACCGGCCTTAATCTGGCGTCCAGCCTTTACAAGGCGGGTATCCTGAAAAAATACAAAGTCGAAGTGATCGGCGTCAAGGCGGACGCGATCGAACGCGGCGAAGACCGGGAAGTTTTTAAGCAGACCATGAAGCAGTTGGATATTCCGGTACCTCGCTCGGAGATCGCGCATACCGTCGAGCAAGCCCAAGAGATCGCGTCGCGGATCGGTTTGCCGGTCGTGGTCCGTCCGGCCTATACGCTGGGAGGGACCGGCGGCGGCATCGCCTACAACGGCGAGGAGCTTAAGGTCATCGCGACGCGCGGCCTGACCATGAGCATCGTCCATCAGGTTTTGATCGAAGAGGCGGTCATCGGCTGGGAAGAGCTTGAGCTTGAAGTCGTGCGCGACAAAAACAACCAGAAGATCACCGTCTGTTTCATCGAAAATATCGATGCGATGGGCGTGCATACGGGCGACAGTTTTTGCGTGGCGCCGATGCTGACCGTCCCGAAAAAACTCCAGGAAAAAATGCAGGAGCTTTCCTATAAAATCGTTGACGCCATCGGCGTGGTCGGCGGCACGAACATCCAGTTTGCGCACAATAAGGCCGATGACCGCCTTGTCGTCATCGAGATCAACCCGAGGACGTCGCGCTCTTCGGCCCTGGCCTCCAAGGCCACGGGTTTTCCTATCGCCCTTGTGTCCACGCGGCTGGCGGCGGGGCTCACCCTTGATGAGATCCCATATTGGAAAGAAGGGACGCTGGAGAAGTATAAACCGAGCGGGGATTATGTCGTCATCAAATTTGCGCGCTGGGCCTTTGAGAAATTTGCGCAGGCCAAAGACGTCCTGGGGACCCAGATGAAGGCCGTCGGCGAAGTCATGAGCATCGGCAAGAATTTTAAAGAGGCTTTTCAAAAATCCATCCGGTCGCTTGAAATAGGCCGCCACGGGCTGGGCATGGCCAAGGATATCAGCAGTCTTTCGGCTGAAGAGCTCCTGGACCGCCTTTCGATGCCGTCGAGCGAGAGGGTGTTTTTGATGTATGAGGCCCTGCGCAAAGGCGTCAGCGTCAAAGAGCTCAATAAGCTGACGCACATCGGCTCCTGGTTCATCGGGGAGATAAAAGACCTGGTGGAGTTCGAAGAGGAGATGAAGAAACATTCCTGGGGTGATCTTCCCGATGCGGGCCTCATCAAGGCCAAGGAGTGGGGTTTTTCCGACAAATACCTATCCAAGCTTTTTAACGTCAAGGAATCCGAGGTGCGCAAAAAACGCCTGGCCGTGGGCAAGAAGGCCCGGTATGAAGCGGTGCCTGTCAGCGGCGTTGACAATGCCGCTTATTATTATTCGACGTATAGCGAAGGGAAAGACGAAGTCCCGGTATCACCGAACAAAAAAGTCATGATCCTGGGCGGCGGCCCCAACCGTATCGGCCAGGGGATCGAGTTTGATTATACCTGCGTGCATGCGGCGCTCGCGTTGCGGGATGAAGGTTATGAATCCATCATGGTGAATTGTAATCCTGAGACCGTCTCGACCGATTACGATACGTCCAACAAGCTTTATTTCGAGCCCGTGACGGTGGAAGACGTCCTGGCCATTTACGAGAAAGAGAAGCCCATCGGCGTGATCGCCCAGTTCGGCGGCCAGACGCCGCTGAATATCGCGGCAGAACTCAAGCGCTGCGGGGTCAGGATACTGGGGACGACTCCGGAGAATATCGCCATGGCCGAGGACCGGGAACTTTTCCGCCAGAGGATGCTGGACCTGGGCATCCTGCAGCCGGAAAGCCAGACAGCGCGTTCGCTCGACGAGGCCCTGAAGATCGCCCAAAAGATCGGCTACCCTTTGATGGTCAGGCCTTCGTTTGTCCTGGGCGGCCGGGGCATGGAGATCATTTATGACGAATCGGCACTGGCCAAATACGCCCTGGAGGCCATCAACGTTTCGCCTGAATATCCCATGCTGATCGACAGGTTTTTGGAGGAGGCCCTCGAGACTGAAGTGGATGCGCTTTCTGACGGGCAAGAGACGTTCGTCGCCGCCATCATGGAACACATCGAGCAGGCGGGCATTCACTCCGGGGACTCCGCCTGCGTGATCCCGCCGAGGTCCATCAAGCCCAAACACATCGAGACCATCATGAGATATACGGACATGATCGCCAAGAGCCTGGAGGTGGTCGGGCTGATGAATATCCAATATGCCATCTGCGGCGACGAGGTTTATGTCTTGGAGGCAAACCCGCGGGCCTCCCGCACGGTCCCCGTTGTTTCCAAGGTCACGGGGATCCTGATCGCGCGCATCGCCACGCAGCTCATGCTCGGCAAAAAGCTTACTGATTTTCCTCAACTGAAACGCAGGTTCAAGCCGCCCATGGTGGGCGTCAAAGAGGCCATCTTTCCTTTTAATATGTTTCCCGAAGTCGACCCTGTCCTTGGCCCCGAGATGAGAGCGACGGGCGAGGTGATGGGCGCTGCCGATACGTTTGAAGCCGCCTTCTTCAAGGCCGAGGACGCCGCGGGTTCGAGGCTTCCCCTTCAGGGGACCGTTTTGATCACTGTGACCGACAGCGATAAGAGGGAGGCCATCGGGTTGGCGCGCAAACTCAAAGAGCTGGGGTTCAACATTTATGCGACAGAACACACCGGACGCCATCTGAAAGAAAGAGGCATCGAAAACAGGGTGATCATGAAATTGCATGAGGGCAGGCCCAATATCGCCGATGCCATTATCAACAAAGAAATCCAGTTGATCATCAACACGCCGGTGGGCAAGTCCGGCAAGGTCGACGACAGCTACATCCGGATCATGGCCATTCAGCATAAGATCCCGTATATCACGACGATGGCCGCGGCCAAGGCCAGCGTCGATGCGATCGAGGCCATGCGCAACAAAGAGATCGTTCCGAAGGCGCTGCAGGATTACCATAAGGGCGTGTAGGGCCGCCGCACAAGCGGAGGGTTTAACCCAGAAAGGGTAGGCCTCTGCATTCCACATAGCGGAGGGTCTAATTCCGCCGGAGGCGGAAGGATTAAAGCAATCAACATTACTCCTTGCGTCTAATCACTTGGAAATTTTCGCCAGGGTAGGCCGTCGGCCTGGCGTAGCCGGCCAGGACGGCCATCCGGCAAAAATTTCCTGCGTAGCCGCAGGGTTAATTTTGCAAGGAATAGGAACTCTATTATAGGCAAAATTAAGGAATAAGCGTTGACCCCTCGCTTAAGCACTTGAGAATTTTAGCCACGACGGGTCGGCAAAAATTCTCTGCGTAAGCTCGGAGTTAATTTTGTAAGGAAAGAGACCTCGATATAGGCAAAATTAAGGAATAAGCATTGACTTCTCGCCTAAACACTCGAAAATTTACTGCCAGGGTTGGCTTGGCGGCCAGCCGGCGTAAATTTTCTTCGTAGGCTCGAAGTTGATTTTGCAAGGTAGGTAACCTCGCTATAGACAAAATCAAGGAGGGCAGTATGAAGACGAAGGAGATCCCGGCCGACAAACTGAACTCTAGGCTTTTCATCGCAGAAAAAGTCAGGGACATCGACCGGGCCGTCAAATCCGGTTTTGCCATTAACGCCCTTTCCGGCGGCGTGGATTCATCGGCTGTCACCATGCTGGGGCACAAGGCCCTGGGCAAGAGGCTCAAGACTTATTTCATCGATAACGGCATTATGCGCCGCAATGAACCGCGGCAGATCGTCCTTTTATTCAAGCGGCTGGGCGTTACGGTGGATATCATCGACGCCAAAGAAAAATTCTTTAAGGCCCTCAAGGGGGTAACGGACCCCGAAGAAAAGAGGGAGGCCATCACCAGGACATTCTATAAGGATGTCTTCGGCAGTCTGGTGAGGAACAGCAAGGCCAAGTATCTTTTGCAGGGGACTATTTTGACGGACGTCGATGAGACGGTCGCCGGCATCAAGCGCCAGCACAATGTTTTCAAGCAATTGGGGATCGACCCGCAGAAGGCCTTTGGTTATAAGATCCTGGAGCCTCTGGTCCAGCTGCGTAAAGACGGCGTGCGCAAGGTCGCCCAGGCGCTGGGATTGCCGCCTTCAGTATTCAGCCGTATGCCGTTTCCCGGGCCGGCCCTGGCCGCTCGCGTGATCGGCGAGGTGACACCCGAGAAAATCGAAATGGTGCGTCATGCCACGGCCATTACGGAAGAGGCCCTTGTCTCACAGAAGGCGTTTCAATGCATGGCCATTCTTCACAACGACCGGGTCACGGGCATCCGGGACGGCAGGAGGGATTTCGGCATGCAGATAGAGATCCGTTGCTGGGACAGTATCGACGCCCGCAAAGCAGAGCCGACCAGGCTCCCTTATGAGATACTCAGTCTTCTGGCGAGGCGTATCGTGACGGAAGTCCCTGGCGTCGTGAGCGTGACCTATAACATCACGCCCAAGCCGCCGTCGACCATGGAAGCGATATAAGACTGTTGAGCCGATAAAAAAATATTGACAGGTCGGCAAAACGGTTATAACATTATATCTTTCTGAGTGCATATATACAGGTTCATGCGTGTGGAGTAGTATGAGACAAAGACGTCCATATGATCTTCTGGGGACGTCTTTTTTTTGCACCTAGTCCCCGAAAGACACGCATGAGCGGCAATAGAGACAGATAAAATCAATGAAGATTTTAGACAAAGATGTCTTGGCGGATCATCAAGGGGTCCGGATTGTCAGGCTGGCCATCCAGGCGCCGGATATCGCCGCCAAAGCCAGGGCAGGACAATTTGTCGTCCTCATGGTCAGAGAAGAGGGAGAAAGGGTCCCTCTGACGATTGTCCAGGCCGATCCCGGCAAGGGCACGATTGTGCTGATTGCGCAGGAGGCGGGCCTGACGACCAAGCTTTTAGCCGGCGCAAAAGCCGGTGATTCCCTCCATTCCATCGTAGGCCCGCTGGGCCATCCCACTGAGATCAAGAAATACGGAAAGGTCATCCTTGTCGGCGGCGGTGTCGGTATTGCCGAAATCTACCCCGTGGCTTCGGCATTGAAGAATGCCGGCAACCATGTGACCTCGATCATCGGCTCCCGCACCAAGGAGCTCTTGATCCTTGAGCGCGAACTGAAAGAGGCGTCGAGCGAATGTATCATCATGTCCGACGACGGTTCTTACGGCCGCAAGGGATTCGTGACCCAGGCCCTCAAGGAGCTCCTCGAAAAATCCACATACGATCTTGTTTATGCCGTCGGCCCCATCCCGATGATGCG
This sequence comes from Candidatus Velamenicoccus archaeovorus, assembly GCF_004102945.1. GTDB lineage: Bacteria > Omnitrophota > Gorgyraeia > Velamenicoccales > Velamenicoccaceae > Velamenicoccus > Velamenicoccus archaeovorus. Next base: position 460,506 of record NZ_CP019384.1, read on the forward strand.
GGCCGTCTCCACTGTGACAAAGCCCTTCGGCGTCCCGACCCTTGTCTCGCTTAACGCCATCATGGTCGACGGCACGGGCATGTGCGGTTGCTGCCGCGTGACGGTCGCGGGCAAGGTCAAATTCAGCTGTGTCGACGGCCCGGAGTTCGACGCCGGCCAGGTGGATTGGCAGGAACTGATGAATCGCAACAGCATCTATACTGAAAAAGAAAAACATATCTGCCGCCTGACGGGTCAGGCACAAAGCCATCCATGAAAAAAGAACCGGTCAAGATCAAAGAGAGGGACAAGCTTTCCAGGGCCAGGGATTTTGAAGAGGTCGTCCTCGGGTTTTCCGAAGGAGAGGCCCTGGAGGAGGCGTCGCGCTGTCTCCAATGCAAAGACCCCAAATGTATTGCCGGCTGTCCTGTCGGGATAGACATCAAGGCTTTTATCGGCCAATTGACGAAAAAAGATTATGACGGGGCTTATGCGACGATCCGTCAGAAGAGCAATTTTCCCTCCATATGCGGCAGGGTGTGTCCTGCCGAATACCAGTGCCGCAAGGCATGTGTCTTTACCAAAAAAGGCGAGCCCTTTGCGTCCCAGCAGGCTATCAATATCCATTTTTTAGAAAGGTTTATCGGCGACCACGGCGCCAAAAAAGGCCTTCACCTCAAGGCATCCGGTGGCTCCAAATATAAAGGGGTGAAAGTGGCAGTGGTCGGTTCGGGCCCGGCCGGGCTTTGCTGCGCGGGCGAACTGGCGCGCCAGGGCATCAAGGTCGTTATTTTTGAGGGGCTGCACAAGACGGGCGGCGTCCTGCGTTACGGCATTCCGCCTTTCCGTCTTCCCAGGAAGATCCTCGACTCGGAGATCAATTCTTTAAAAGAACTCGGCGTTGAGATCCACTTGAATACTATCATCGGCAAGGCCAAGACGATCGACGAGCTTTTCGGCGAGGGTTTTTCCGCCATATTCCTCGGCCTGGGAGCCGGGATCCCGTCGTTCTTGGGTGTCCCCGGGGAAAACCTCTGCAATGTCTATTCCGCCAATGAATTTTTGACCAGGGTCAATTTGATGAATGCGCATTTGTTCCCTGTCAGCCACACCCCGATCAATATCGGCAGACATATCGTTGTGATCGGCGGCGGCAATACGGCGATGGACGCGGCGCGCGTCGCGATCAGACTGCAGCATTTGGCGGGGGTCCCGCCCGACACGACTATTTGCTACCGGCGCACGGAAGTCGAGATGCCGGCGCGCAGGCTTGAAATTGAACATGCCAAAGAAGAAGGCGTCAAATTCGATTTCCTGGTCAAGCCGGAAGAATTTTCAGGTGATGAAAAGGGGTTCGTCGGAAAGATGTGCTCCAGCCGCTGCGAGCTCGGAGAGCCGGATAGCTCCGGAAGGCGCAGGCCTGTGGTTATTCCTGACAGCCATTTCGAGGTGGATTGCGATCTGGCCGTCATTGCAGTCGGGTTGGGCGCCAACAAGATCCTGACCAGCGTGACGCCTCAGTTGAAAACCGATAAATACGGCGACGTCACCGTGGATCCCCAGACCATGGAGACGTCCATCAAGGGTGTTTTTGCCGGCGGAGATATCGTAGGAGGAGAGGGGACTGTGATCGAGGCCATGGGCATGGCCAAGAAGGCGGCCAGCGCTATCCTTGATTACCTGGACAGGAAATCCAAAGATTGATTTGTAAGGAATAGGAACTCTATTATAGGCAACATCAAGGAATAAGCGTTACCCTTGCGTCTAATCACTTGGAAATTTTCGCCAGGGTAGGCCGTCGGCCTGGCGTAGCCGGCCAGGATGGCCATCCGGCAAAAATTTCCTGCGTAGCCGCAGGGTTAATTTTGCAAGGAATAGGAACTCTATTATAGGCAAAATTAAGGAAATAAACGTTACTCCTTGCGTAACCATCTTGACAATTTATGTCTGCGGCCAGCCTTCACAGAGTTCAGGCGGGCAGCCATAAATTCTCAAGATACGCTTCGGAGTTAATCTCGCCAGAGGCGAGATTAAGGAGGAGACATGAAGGCCAAGGTCGAAGAAATGATGGCAAGCGTTATCATCAGGAACCCGGGAGAGCCGGAATTCCATCAGGCCGTCCGGGAGGTCGTGGAATCATTAACTCCTTTTCTTGAAAAGAACCCTAAATATAAGGAAGCCAAGATCATCGAAAGGATGGTCGAGCCGGAGCGGGTCATTATGTTCCGCGTGCCGTGGGTCGATGATAAGGGAGAAATCCAGATCAACCGCGGATATCGTATTCAGATGAACAGCGCGATAGGCCCTTATAAAGGCGGCATCCGTCTGCATCCGAGCGTCAATCTTAGCATCCTTAAATTTCTCGCCTTTGAGCAGGTCTTGAAAAACAGCCTCACCACTCTTCCGATGGGCGGCGCCAAAGGCGGCTCCGATTTCGACCCCAAGGGCAAGTCGGATAACGAAGTCATGAGGTTTTGTCAGACTTTCATGAGTGAACTTTTCAGGCATATCGGCCCCGATCTCGATGTCCCCGCCGGCGATATCGGCACGGGCGGCCGCGAGATCGGCTTCATGTTCGGCCAATACAAGAAGCTCAAAAATGAATTCACAGGCGTTTTGACAGGCAAGGGATTGAGCTGGGGCGGCAGCCTGATACGTCCTGAAGCGACCGGTTACGGCTGCGTCTATTTTGTCCAGGAAATGCTCAAGACGCGCGGCGAATCGCTGAAAGGAAAAGTCTGCGCGGTATCGGGTTCGGGCAACGTGGCCCAATACACGGTCGAGAAGCTTATTCAGCTCGGCGCCAAGGTCGTCACCCTCTCGGACTCGGACGGGTTTATTTACGACGAGGGCGGTATCGACCAGAAGGAATTAAAGTGCGTCCTGGACTTAAAGAATGTCCGCCGCGGACGCATCAAGGAATGCGCCAAGGAATTCAAATGCAAGTATTTTGAAAAGCAGAGGCCTTGGCAGGTTAAGTGCGATATCGCGTTCCCATCGGCGACCCAGAACGAAATTTCCGGGGACGACGCCAAGGCACTTGTCAAGAACGGCTGTATCGCGGTCGGAGAAGGCGCCAATATGCCTACGACGCCGGAGGGGATCGGCGTGTTCCAGAAGGCGAAGATCCTCTATGCCCCCGGGAAGGCCTCGAATGCCGGCGGCGTGGCTACATCCGGCCTTGAGATGAGCCAGAATAGCATGAGGTTGTCATGGACGCGCGAAGAAGTCGACAAGAGGCTCCATGATATTATGATCGCCATCCATGATAACTGTGTGAAATACGGCAAAGAAGGTTCCTATATCGACTACGTTAAAGGCGCCAACATCGCCGGGTTTGTGAAAGTGGCAGACGCCATGCTGGCCCACGGGGTTGTTTAAGCCGGCATTGACATAAGGATCGGCAAATGGCCGCCCAAGATGGGCGGCCATTTTGCTTTCATATATCTACGGAACATTACTCTTGACGTTTCTATATCTACGTTTTATACTACTTATCGTAGATAAAAAATTCTTAATCTACGGGAGCGTCAATGAACAGGTCGGGCAGGTATATAGCTCAATTGCAGGGCGATGCGGAATACAAAGCCTTCGTGCCGAATCCTTTGCCTTTTGAGATTAGGCTGGATGGGGTTCTGCAGACTTTGTTGTCAAAGGCTGATCTCGCATTAGGGAGGCTTGATGGCATCAGCGAGGTGTTGCCCGATGTCGATTTTTTTATCTTTATGTATACAAGGAAAGAGGCCACGCTGTCCAGTCAGGTTGAGGGGACCCAGGCGACATTTTCCGACGTTTTAAAAGCAGAGGCAAGGATTGAGGATGCAGAAATTCACAAAGATGTCGATGAGATACTTAATTATATCAAGGCATTAAATTATGGTTTGAAGAAAATGGAGGAGATCCCTCTTTCCTTGCGATTGATCAGAGAAATACATGCCACCCTTTTGAAGGGGGTCCGCGGCGAAAGCCGTTGCCCCGGAGAATTCAGGAGATCTCAAAATTGGCTGGGGGGTGTGACAATCCGGACAGCTAGGTTCGTTCCGGCGCCGGCACACGAAGTCATGGCCTTATTGGGCAATCTTGAGAAGTTTTTTCATGACGTAACGGCCCTGCCCATTCTGATCAAGATCGGCATGATCCACGCGCAGTTCGAAAACATCCATCCTTTTCTTGACGGAAATGGCAGGGTAGGCCGTTTGTTGATTACATTTTATCTGTGTCAGCAGGGGGTCTTGAAAAAACCCCTTCTGTATCTTTCGGAATTTTTCAAGTCTCATCGGCAGGAATATTACGACCGTCTCGACGCCGTCCATGAAAAAGATGATATAGAAAGTTGGTTGAATTTTTTTGTTGAGGGCGTCGCCATCACGGCCGATAAAGCCGTCGAAACAACGAGGAAGATATTGCAGTTGAGAGAAAGAGACCTTCATCGCGTGATGGGTCTCGGCAAATCTTCCGCAAAAGGCAAGATTCTTCTGGATTTCCTCTACAAGGCGCCGTTGATTCAAATTAAGACGGTTGAAAGGGTCGCGGGGCTAAAAAATCCAAATGCCTTGGCCTTAGTGGCTAAATTGGCAAGGCTCGGCATTCTTAAAGAGATAACCGGCCAGAAACGCAACAGGGTGTTTTCTTATAAAGACTACATTGACCTTTTTAAATGAAGGTATGACTCTGCGCGGCCTAAAGCTCCGCCCTTTAGGGCGCAAGAGTGTTGTGGCCGCTTAGAGTAACCCGAAACAAGCCCCGGCCCTGGCCTTGCCCGAATGGCAGGCCGAGGCCGGGGAATATGGGTTGACTTTCATGTCTTTTTTGATCGTATGTTTTCGTAAGTGAAAACAAAGGAGAGGGTCATGAGACGCGGGATGATGCTGGTGGTTGGGCTGGTCATGCTTATGACGGTCAATGCTTTTTGCATGAATATAGATGTGATGATGCCGGTCCTTGAAAAAGCCAAGGGAGGCATAAAGACCATGTTCTCCTCTATCAATAAGGACCTTTCGGACGCCGCCAGGAAGCTGTCGAGGGTCGATTTCGAAGGAGAGGAGGCGCGCAGGATATTAAACGGTCTGTCTGGCGGACGCGATTATGTCGTTGATTGCGCTATTATCGATACGGCCGGCAAGATGGTTGTCGTCGAGCCGCAGGAGTATAGAAAATACGAGGGCGAGGACGTCAGCCGGCAGGTGCATATCGCCGAACTCCTGAAAACCAAAAGGCCTATCTTGAGCGGGGTTTTTCTTTCCGTCGAAGGGATCGAAGTCGTCGACTTTATTTATCCTGTGTTTTCCGATAAGGGGGAGTTCCTTGGCGGCGTCAGCATGCTGGTCAGGCAGCAGGCGCTCACCGGCGACATTATCGCGCCGCTTGTCCGGGATGTCCCATGCAAAGCATGGGTGATGCAGAAGGACGGTTTGATCATCTATGATCCGGATCCGAACCAGATAGGCAGGGATATTTTTACTGACGACTTCTTCCGTCCCTTTGAAGACCTTATTTCATTTTCTGAGACAGTGTCCAGGGCAACAGACGGCGCCGGTTCCTATGATTTTTATGCCAAGGGCCTGGAAGACAAGACCGTCGTCAAAAAATACGCGGCCTGGGACACGGTTTCTCTCTACGGCACCCAATGGCGCATTGTCGTCATGGAAGTCGACCGCCCGGCGATCGTCATCAAAGACCCCGATAGATCAAAAAAGTGACGCTCCGCCGGCACGTCTGCCTGCTTGTCAAAGAGATCGCCGGCGAGATCCAGAAGTATTTGCAACAATAGGCATCTTATGTTGAAAGATAATGCTTTTGGGGGATATGAGTGGAGGACAAAGGCTGAGATTTGCGGCCTGCCCCTCGTGCATATTGCCGTCGGGAGAGATCAAAAGACAGGCCGGCTTTTGATTGCCAAGGGGGTCATCGCCATCGGACAATTTGCCGTCGGTATAGTGGCCGTAGGCCAGTTTGCTTTTGGTGTTTTTGCCGTCGCTCAGCTTGCCGTGGGCATTGCCTGTGGCTTGGGGCAATTGGCTGTGGGCATGATGGCCATGGGCCAGGTGGCTGTCGGCAGGGATATCATCTGCCAGATTGGACTTGGTAAGAATATGATACCGGCCTTTAACCCTTTTTTCTTAAGGTGATGATGAAAAAACATCTTTTGATCGTTTGCGCTGCCATATGTTGCTCTGCTGTTTCTTGTTTTGCGGCCAAGCCTGGCGTTGATGCCCCGGCCCCGGCTTTCAAGGTTGTGTCCGGCGACAAGCAAACCTTGACCTTGGATGAACTCAAGGGCAAGGTGGTTGTGTTGTTTTATGAAGCCAAGAGGGCTGTCGAGCAGAACCGCAACCTCAAAAACGTGTTGAACCGGTTTTATGAGCGCCAGCCGCAGGACATCAAGAATGATATTGCGCGGGTCGGGGTCATCGACTGCCAGGGAGTTTTGTTCAGGGGCGCATGGGAATCGGGCCTGCGGGGCCATTCGGTCAAAGAGGGGATCACGGTCTACGGCGATTGGGACGGAAAGATGGGAGAGGATTACGATTTTAATACAGACGAAAGTAATGTGATTGTGATCGATCGCAAGGGCATGATCCGTTATCGCGCCTCCGGTCCGCTCAAGGACGAGGATATCGGCTCGATCGAGAAATTGTTAGAGAGCCTTGTGAAGGAATCCTGATTTTGGCAGGGTGAGGGTGTTATGTGAAGCAAGACCTTCGCTTGTTGGGGACGGGCGAAGGTTTTTGTTTGCTACGTGTTTTGTCTGTTGGTCCTTTGAGTATGCGGACATGCCGGTTCTTGCATGACAGCTATTCAGCGGTCAAATCTTCTTGTGAGGTCTTCTAATTCAGCTATAATAAAATCTATGACCCAGAATAAATTGATCCTCTTACCGCGGCCTGCAGCCAGGGGAAGGTTTTCGCTGGAAGAGACGATCGCCAAAAGACGTTCCGTAAGGACATTTTCCAGGGGGCAATTGTCGCCCGTGGAAGTCGGCCAATTGCTTTGGGCTGCACAGGGTGTCACGGCCAAGCCCGGGAATTTTTATTTCCGTAGCGCTCCTTCGGCCGGCGCTTTGTATCCTATGGAGATATATACAGTTACCGAAAGCGGCTTGCATCGTTATCTTCCCGAAAAGCACGCGCTTGAACTCATGATGGAGCGCGACCTGCGTAACGATTTGAGTATCGCCAGTCTTGGCCAAGAGCCGGTGAGGGAGGCCGGCCTCGATATCGTCATCTGCGCTGCCTACGAGAGGCCGTATTCCAGGTATGGAGAACGCGGCAAAAGTTATGTCGATATGGAAGCGGGGCATATCGCCCAGAATGTCCATTTGCAGGCTGTGGCTTTAGGGCTGGGTTCTGTGCCCATCGGCGCTTTCGACGATGTGCAGGTGGGGAAAATACTTGGTCTCCCCGATGGGCAATATCCTTTGTATATCGTTCCTGTCGGCCATGTCGGATAGGAGGCATGCTGTGAGATCGGCGTAACAAAGCACCGAATATGAGACAGGCGCTTGCCGGGCGGCTGATACCAGAGACCGCGATCACATTGATGATCGTGGTCTTTTTTTCTTGCAAAATTTAAAAATGAATGATATATTTAAAAAATGAATATATATTCATTTTCAGCGAGAGAGGCTGGAATACCTGTGTTTGCCATTAACCGTAAGGAGCGCGACCGGAAGTTGCGCCGGATGGACATCCTGTCTGCCGCCGAGCATGTTTTTGGCCGCAAGGGATACTATAAAGCCACCATGCAGGATATCGCCCGGCAAGCGCAATACGCCACGGGCACGGTCTATCTGTATTTCAAGGACAAGGAGACGTTGTATTTTTCCCTGGTGGAAGAGAAAATGAGGGACCTTTTGGCCCTTATCAAGGAAAGGACCGCCGCCGTCAGGGACGCCCAAGAGAAGCTGAAGATCTATCTTGAGGAGAAACTGGACTTTTTTGAAAAAAACCAGGATTTCTTCCGGATCTTTATCCTGGAAAATGGGGCGGCTCAGGCGTCCATCGATTCCCGTATCGCGACATCGGCGCTGGCCAAGGAATACCTGGCCTGCATCAGCGAGATCATGAGACTTGCGCAAAAACAAAAATTGGTCCGCGCCGATATGGATCCTTCGCAGGGTGCCGGCATTTTCCGTTCCATCTCTAATGCGGTGATCATGGATTGGCTCAAAAAGAATATGCAGCAGACCCTGAGTTTACGACAGATGTCGAGATTCATCCTCGATATTTTTTTAGGCGGGGCGAGGCCTTCCGATGAAACAAAATAGGCGAAATGCGATCTTGGCGGCATTGGTCTTTGCGGGGGCTTTTTTTGCCGCCGACATGGCTTTGGCCGCGGATGCGGCGCCCCAGCCGCAGCCGCCCCAGAAGGAAGTCCAAGTCCTTACGATCTCCCAGGGGATCGCCATGGTGCTTCACGATAGCCGCCTGATCCGGGTGGCCCTTCCCGGCAAGGACATGGCGTTCCAGGATTCCATGATGGCGCGTTCGGCGCTGTTGCCTCATTTCCAGGCGGCCGCCTCGCAGACATTCAACAGATATGCCTCGGCCGTCAAATTCGGTTCTACGACTGCCGGCACCGCCGACAAGAACTATTACTCCTATGGCTTCGACGTCTATCAAACCCTGTTTGATTTCGGCAAGAGCCTTTCTCAATATCAGGCTTCCAAAGAACTCGTCAAGGCGAGCGATGCGCACATCGACAGCATCAAAAGGCTCGCTATCCTCGAGTTCATCGTTGCTTATTTCGATCTCCTCGAGGCGGAGAAAATGATCGTCGTCGCCGAAAAGGAAGTTGAAAGCCTCGCATCATATCTGAATGATGTCGAGCATCTCTATGAACACGGCTCGGCGGTCAAGAACGATCTTTTGCCTGCCCAGGTGCGCCTGGCGGACGCCAAGCAGAAGCTCATTGCGGCGCGCAGCGCCAGGGAGATTGCCGCGGCGCGCCTCAACGATATCCTCGCTTTGCCTTTGAGGCAGAAGGTTGTTGTCCGCGATATGGAAATGAAGCCGCCGGAAATTCCCGAGATGGAAGAGGCATGGAGTATCGCGGTCAAGGAAAGGCCGGAGGTCGTTTTCTATGAAGACCAGATCCGGGCCTCGGCGTTAAGCGTCAGGTCCAAGGCCGCCGAGAACCTTCCGACGATCTATGCGGATGGCGGTTATGCCTATACGAAAAACCAGTACGAGGTGCATCAGGATAATGCCTATATCGCCCTGGGGGCCAAGGTGAACCTTTATGACGGCGGGAATGCCCAGGCCGATATGTTCAAGGAGCGCGCCCGCCAGAGGCAGCTGAGGGAAGAAAAGAACAAGGTGACGGAAGATATCAAGTTCGAGATAGAAGACAGCTACTTGACCTTGAAAGATGCGCGCGAGAAGGTCGTTGTGGCCAGAGACGTCCTCTCGCAGGCGGCGGAAAATGTCCGTTTCTATCGCGCCAAATACGCGGCCGGGGCCGCCAACACCACAGAGGTCCTGGAAGCGATCACGCTGGAGACGAAAGCCCAGACAAATTATTTTGAGAGCGATTATGAGGTCAAGCGCAGTTACGCCAAGCTCATGTATTCCATGGGGATCGACCTGACCTTGCTTTACGAAACAATGGAGAAGACGCATGAACATGTTAAATGACAGGCATAAGAAATGGATTTACCTTGCCGGCGGTGTCGCAGCCGTCGGGCTGATCGTCCTGGCGTATTTGATCGGGGTGGGCATGAGTCATGTGACGACGGACGATGCCTATGTCACGGGGCGCATCCATAGCATCGCATCCAAGGTCCCGGGGACCGTCTGGAAGCTTAATGTCAACGATAACCAGAATGTCGATAAGGGGGACCTTTTGGTCGAGATCGACCCTGTCGACTACGCCCTGAAGGTCAATGAGGCCAAGGCGGCGCTAGAGGTCAGCCGGGCGGCTTTGGCGCAGGCCGCGCGCGACAAGGCGCGCGCCGAAGCGCTTTACCAGGACAAAGTACTTCCCAAGGACAAGTACGAACATATCCTTACGGATTATCAGCTAGCTGGAGCCAAAAACGAGGAGGACGCTCAAAAACTTAAAATTGCCCGGCAGAACCTGAAATACACGAAGATTTATTCTCCGGCGCGGGGGTATGTTACGCAACGATCGGTGGAGGTGGGCAACCAGATCCAGGCGGGCCAGCCGCTCATGGCGGTCGTGCCCCTCGATGATATCTGGGTGGTTGCCAATTATAAAGAGACCCAGCTCAAAAACGTCAGGTCCGGCCAGCGTGTCATGGTCAGAGTAGACACGTATCCCGGCAAAGTGTTCAGGGGCCGCGTAGACAGCATCATGGCGGGGACCGGAGCCGTTTTTTCGCTTTTCCCGCCGGAAAATGCCCTGGGCAATTACGTGAAAGTCGTTCAGAGGATACCTGTGAAGATCGTTTTCGACAAGACGACGGATGAAGGTCATGTCTTGCGCGTGGGGATGTCGTGCGTGCCGACCATCATCACCAAAGATGAATAAAGTCAGCAAGTGGATCATTGCCATATCGGTCGTCCTGCCGACGCTTCTGGAGGTCATCGATACGTCGGTCGTGAACGTGTCGCTCGACCATATCCGCGGCAGCCTGTCGGCGGGTATCGATGAGGCCACCTGGACGATTACGGCGTATCTTGTCTCCAACGCCATCGTCATTCCTTTGACCGGGTGGTTCAGCCGCTTTTTCGGACGCAAGCGTTATCTGATCTTTTCGGTCATCCTGTTTACCGTGAGTTCTTTTATGTGCGGCAGTTCCCGGACGCTCTCGAGCCTTGTCTTCTTCCGGATCCTCCAGGGAGTGGGGGGCGGGGCTTTGCAGCCGCTGTCGCAGGCGATCCTCCTGGAGGCGTTCCCGCCCGCCCAATACGGCATGGCCATGGCCATGTTCGGCATCGGCGTCATGGTCGGGCCGATCGTCGGGCCGGTCCTGGGCGGATGGATCACGGACAACTGGTCGTGGCCGTGGATCTTCTACATCAATATCCCGCTGGGGATACTGTCGGTCATCATGATCATGCTCTTTATCCGTGATCCTTCCTATATTAGGAGGACCCAGCAGAAGATCGACTTCCTCGGCATGGGGTTGGTGGCCGTCGGTATCGGGTGCCTGCAGTTCGTCCTGGACAAGGGCCAGCGCGAGGATTGGTTTTCGTCTGCGCTGATCACACGTTTCTCGATCATCTCCGTCGTCTGTCTCATCTTGTTCGTCATCGTCGAGCTCAGGCAGCGCGATCCGATCCTGCACCTGAAGGTCTTCAAGGACATTTCGTTTTCAACGGCCAACAGCATCATGTTTATCGCGTTTTTCGTGCTTTTCGGCACGATCGTTCTTCTGCCGATTTTTAGTCAGCAGTTGTTGGGATATAATTCTTTCCTTTCGGGACTCGTCCTTGCCCCCGGCGGCGTCGCGACCCTGATCACCATGCCTATCGCCGGCAAGCTGGTCTCCAAAGTCAACCCTAAGGCCGTGCTGTTTACCGGCTTGTCGATCTTGGGGTATTCGACGTTCGTCATGACGCGTTTCAACCTTTATGTCGATTTTTGGACGATCGCCTGGTCGCGGGCGGTCATGGGGTTCGGCATGGGGCTGGTTTTTATCCCATTGACGACGATGGCCTTCGCGACGATCAAAAAGGAGGAGTTAGGGAATGCGACGAGTATTTTCAACCTGACCCGCAATCTCGCCGGCAGCTTCGGCGTCGCCTTTGTGACAACGCTCTTGGCGCGGCGGGCGCAGTTCCACCGGGCCCGTTTTATCGAGAATCTTAGTCCTTTCGGCTACACGTATCAGGCGGGATTGCACAAGGCGATGGGGGTCCTGAATTTAAAGGCCGGCGCGGCATCGGCGTATGCCGGTCAGGGTTTGGTGTACCGGGAGCTGTTGAAGCAATCAAATCTTTTCTCTTTTACGGATGCTTTCCATTTTTCGACCGTCTTATTGATCTGTATCCTGCCTTTGGTTTTTCTGCTCAAGCAGCCTAATCATAACGAGACGGTGCCCGCCGGCCACTGAGGACTTGCGTTGCTGCGGGTGTTTCATTTCTCTTGTTAATTACCGTATTTCCCCTATATAATAAGAAATCAGCTAAGGAGGTTTTTGGTGCGTCAGGGACAGAAGATATCTTTGTGGCTTGGGATTGTTTTGATCCTGTCTGTCGGTTTGATCCATGCGTGCGATGCGCCGGACAGCTTCAGGGATGCGGTGTATAAAGGCTGGCTTTTTTATCTTAATGGCGCCGGGGCGATCGTTGCGGCCGTCGGTATCTTGCGCCGCAAGCCTTGGGGTTGGAACCTTGGTTTTGTGATCGCGGCATGTTCTTTTGTGGGCTATGTGGCCAGCCGTACGGTGGGGTTGCCTTTTATTGCAGCCGAACCCGACGCCTGGCTGGAACCGCTGGGCGTCGCCTCCCTGGTTACGGAGGGTTTATTTGTGGTGTTATTCGTCGGGACGAGGTGCCTGTTTAAAAAATAACCTTATGGCAAGAGACCCCATTTGCGGAATGGACGTCAAGGAAGATAAGGCCATCTCATTGAGACGAGATGGCCTTGTTTATTATTTTTGCAGCGAGTATTGCAAGGAAAAGTTTCTGGCTTCTTCGGGAGGACAAAAATCCGCACCATCTTTCGGGGCCGGCGGATACACCTGCCCGATGCATCCGGATGTGAGGCGTGACAGGCCTGGGGATTGTCCGAAGTGCGGCATGCGTCTGGAGCCTGTGATGCCTGCAGGGTCTGGCCATGAAGAAGACGGCGATCTTCGGTCGTTGTCCGTGAAGTTCTGGACAGGATTGGTGTGTGCCCTTCCTGTTCTTGTTTTGACTCTTGGAAACATGATCCCGGCTGTCGCCGCGCGGTCTCCTGCGCCTTACATCGTTTCTTCATGGATCCAGCTTTCTTTTTCGACGCTGGTCGTTGTTTGGGCCGGCGGATTTCTCTTTGCCAGGGCCTGGCAGTCCCTTGTTCACAAAAGCCCGAATATGTTCACGCTGGTCGCACTAGGCGTCGGGGCAGCTTACGGCTACAGCGCCGCGGCTGTTCTGCGGCCTCAGGTTTTTCCGCAAATATTGAAGAAGGCGGGCCAGATCGATCTTTATTTTGAAGCTGCCGTCGTCATTACTCTCTTGGTTATCCTGGGGCAGCTTTTGGAGGCTAGGGCGCGCAGCCGGACAGGAGCGGCGATCAGGGCGCTCTTGGATCTTGCGGCAAAGAGCGCCCATCGTGTGCACGACGGTGTCGAAGAAGATGTTCCGGCGGAGGCGGTCGGCAAGGGGGATATTTTAAGGGTGCGGCCGGGCGAAAAGGTCCCGTTCGACGGCGTCGTGATTGAAGGCCGTAGCGCTGTGGATGAATCCATGATCACCGGCGAACCCATGGCTGTCCAGAAAAAACCAGGGGACAGGGTCGTAGGGGCAACGGTCAATCAGACAGGGACGTTTTTGATGCGGGCTGAGAAGATCGGCTCCGAAACCGTCCTGGCACAGATCGTCCGCATGGTCTCTGACGCCCAGAGGAGCCGGGCGCCTATCCAGGGGGTCGCCGACAGGATATCCGCATATTTTGTTCCTTCTGTGGCTGGGGTTTCCCTGTTGACGTTCATCGTATGGTTTTTCGTCGGGCCGGAACCGAGATTGGCCCACGCCCTTGTGAATGCCATCGCCGTCCTGATTGTCGCCTGCCCGTGCGCCCTCGGTTTGGCGACGCCGATGTCCATCATGGTGGGTGTCGGCCGCGGCGCCCAGGCAGGCATCCTGATCAAAAACGCGGAGGCCATCGAGAAGGCCGAAAAGATCACGCATCTTTTGACGGATAAGACCGGGACCCTGACAGAGGGCAGGCCTCGCGTGGTGACGGCAATCGCAGCCCCGGGGGTGGATCAGAATTATTTCTTAACTTTTGTTGTTTCTCTTGAGAAAAACAGCGAGCACCCCCTGGCCCGCTCTATCGTTGATTTTGCCGACGAGCAGGGTGTCAGGCCGCAAGGCGTTGAACATTTTGAGTCAGTGACGGGCGGCGGAATCCGGGGGCGCGTCGGCGGCGTAACCGTTCTTGTCGGCAAACAAAAATTCATCGAAGCATCCGGTGTCCGTATTCTGCCGGCCGTCGCACAGCAAGCCCTCGAAGCGGAAGGGCGGGCCCAGACCGTCGTTTGGGCGGCGGTCGATGGACAACTTGCCGGGATCCTCGGGATCGCAGATCCGGTCAAAGCGACAACGCCCGGGGCCGTGCGGCAATTGCACCGGATGGGGCTTAAAGTCATCATGCTGACCGGCGACAATCGAAAAACTGCCGAGGAGATCGCCAACCAGCTGGGTCTTGATGGTTTCCGGGCGGAGCTTGAACCGAAGACCAAACAGGGGGCCGTCAAGGAATGGAAGGCCAAGGGTGCAGTCGTGATGGTTGCCGGCGATGGGATCAATGATGCCCCTGCCCTGGCCGAGGCGGATGTCGGCATGGCGATGGGTACGGGAACAGACGTGGCTATCGAAAGCGCGGCTATCACTCTTGTTAAAGGAGATCTCAACGGCATAGTCAAGACCTTGCATCTGAGTAAAGGGGTGATGAGGAATGTCCGGCAGAATCTTTTTTTCGCTTTTGTGTATAATATCCTTGGTGTGCCCATTGCCGCCGGCGCTCTTTATCCGTTCTTCGGCCTTTTGTTGAGCCCTGTGATCGCGGGGGCGGCCATGAGTTTCAGTTCGGTTTCTGTGATCGGGAATGCCTTAAGACTACGCCGTTTAAAAATCTGACCGAAGGAGAATGCGTTTATGAAAATTTTCAAGTGCGGAGATATGGAACATATCTCCCTTTTTTTATTTTGTCTATTGTTGCCGGATGCGTCACGCCGAAAGTCTATGTGAATCCGCAGAAGACGGTCGAGGAGATCGGCGAGGACGAGGCAGGGAGATAACCCAGAAAGGGTAGGCCTTCCTCATACCATTAAAGGAAGGGCCTAACCCAGAAAGGGTAGGCCTTCGCAATACCAAATAAGCGAAGGGCCTAATTTTACCGGAGGCGGAAGGATTAAGGAAATAAACGTTACTCCTTGTCTAAGCACTTGAAAATTTATGCCAAGACACGTCGGCATAAATTTTCTTCGCAGGCTCGGAGTTCATTTTGTAACGAAAGGCTACCCTGTTATAGGCAAAATGAAGGAGGCGTAAGATGAAGCGGGTGTTGTTGTGGTCTGTATGCGGCATTGTTTTTTTGGGGGCGCTGGGGCATATCCTGTTTTACGAACATGCCAAAGATGCAAAACGGCGGGAATTGCGTCGGGAATTGATGGCGATTGCCGCGAAGTCTGCGTCATCCATTGACGCCGCCACTCTTGCCCGGATCCCCTTGACGATGGACGGCGATAAGTCGCCGGAATACAAGGCCATATTCGATACGTTGTTGCAGATAAAAGAGGCCTATCCTATCGTTAAATATGTGTATATCTTGACCAACACCAACGAGCCGGGGATCCTCCAGTTTGTCGTGGACGCCGATCCGCTGCCGGCCATCATTACTGCCAAGAGTCAGAGGTCTTTTCCGGGCGACAAGTACGATGCGCGCAGCTATCCTGGAATGTTGAACGGTTTCCGAGGACCGTCCGCCGACAGGAAGATCAGCATGGATGATTGGGGCGTGACGCTTTCGGGCTATGCGCCGATCAAGGATGCCGGCGGAAAGGCCGTCGCGATCCTCTGTATTGATATGGATGCCGGCCGGCTGTACGCCTATCTCCAGAGTGTCAGGCCTATTATTTTTCTCTTGTGGGCCTTGGTTGCGGCCGCCGTCATCGCGTTCATGGTAGATCTCGCCTTGAGAAAAAAAATTGTTCCGGGAGGCTCGTCGCAGAAGCCGTGAATCCTTCGGCAGAAATTTCAGGTTTCGGCCTTGTCTGGTGTCGACCTGTCCCGCCTCGGCCTCTAGGGGGTAAGGCCGAAGCCGCCTCTGAGGCATAAGACCTGTCAAAACAGGGGATTGCGAATATTGGAAATATATATTGACACGACGGGGAATCCTGCTAAAATAAAGCCCGTAGTGAACAAAGATTAGAAATCTCAGGACCGCAGGGGGTGGGATAACTAACCTTGCGGTTTTTTTTGTAGTGTCATTGTTAGGCCCGTTAGGAGCAGAAGTATCTAGCAGCTAACAAGCGATGCGGATCTCTAATGGGTTGTTGCTATAATCAAACAAGAAAAGGAGGTAGCAAACAATGGCAAAAGGAGTTGTGAAGTGGTTCAGTAACCAGAAGGGTTACGGATTCATCACCCCTGAAAACGGCAAGGATGTCTTCGTGCATCACACCGCGATCAAGGGCGAAGGTTACAAGTCTTTGGATGAAGGTCAGCAGGTCGAGTTCGACATCGAACAGGGCCCCAAGGGCGAGCAGGCGGTTAACGTCGTCAAGCTATAACCTCAGATAATCCAGCAGGGTCCGGCATCTTTTGATTGCCGGGCCCTGTTTTTTGTCTACAGCGTTTCCCCGCAAAAGAGTTTTGCTGGCGGCGGGGTACAAGGAGGCCACAAGATGCATACCGGAAAGGTAAAGAAATTGGTCCGAGATAGAGGTTTTGGTTTTATCAGCGATACCGACGGCAGTGAGGTCTTTTTTCATCAGAGCAGTCTTGTCGACGCCAACTTTGACGGCTTGAGCGAGGGGGCGGCGGTAGAATTCGACGTGGAAAAAACGCCCAAAGGACCGCGGGCGATCAATGTGCGTACAGGGCAAAAGGCATAAGACATGAAAAAGATCAAGGTCGCACGCAGGGGCCGCAAGTGCAAGCATCCGAGCTGCAGGATCACGCTTAGTGTTTATAATCACGGTTGTTTTTGCTGCATGCACCAGAATAAAGCGAACATCGAGGCGGACACAAAGTAGCGCTGCGTCGAATAAAGGCGGTCTGTCTCTTGCGATATTGACAAATACGGTATCAGGGGGTATGTTGAAAATAGATAGGTGTGGGAGTGGTGCAGTTTGAAGGGGTAAATCCGCCACTTTAAAAACACACGGCGCTTATATGGTATTGCGCCGGTGTTCGGCTTTCTGCCGAAATAAAAACCTTCATCGGGTCTATGTGCCCGGTGAAGGTTTTTTGTTTTAATCCCACGGCCAGAAATTCCCGGCTCTGGCCCTGCCCCCAGAGTATCGGAAAAATATTGAAGAGATTTTTCCGATATCTTACGATGCGGGGTTATCTCGAAGGCATGCACGTGCGGGGTATCGGATGACGCTCCTCATCAGAAAAACGCTGGATACGACGGAAAGACTCGAGATCCTTTCACAGGATTCCAGGTATGATTTGGCCTGTGCCTGCGCAACGCGCGACGATGAACACCGCCGCAGGTCCGGGGACGATAAATGGATCTATCCTGTTGTCCTTCCCAACGGCGGCTCGACCTATCTGTTTAAGACGCTTCTTTCCAATGTCTGCATCAACAACTGCAAATATTGCCCTTTGAGAGCCGGCGCAGATGCCCGGCGCTGCAGCCTTTCGCCCGAGGAATTGGCGCGGATGTTTTTGGAATATTACAGGGTCCGCCGGGTCTCTGGGCTTTTTTTGAGCAGCGCTGTGAGCGACGATCCGGATGCGACCATGGAACGCATCAACCGTACGGCCTTGATCTTGCGCCGGCTGCATTTCCGCGGCTACATTCATTTAAAGGTCATCCCCGGCGCCTCTGACGCGGCGATCCGTCAGAGTGTCGCCTTGGCGAGCGCCGTCTCCTTGAATATCGAGGCCCCTGGCGAGGAATATTTTAAACAGCTCAGCACAACCAAGAATTATGTCCGCGACATCATCCGGCCCTTGGGGCTTATCAGCCGTCTGACAGCCAAGGGTTCTGTTTTCAATAGGGTCAAACAGACGACGCAGTTTGTCGTTGGTGCCTCTCTTGAGACGGATAGAGACATTATCCAGAGTTTATGGAAATTGTACAGGGAGGCGGGTCTCGACCGCATTTACTTCAGCGCCTACCAGCGCGGCGCCGGCGCGGCCGACTTGCCTGGAGAACGTTCGCGGGCGACCAATGGCGATCTGTTGATGCGCGAACATCGCCTTTATCAGGCCGATTGGCTTATTCGGAAATATGGGTTTCGGGCCGACGAGATCCCCCTGGAAGCCGGCGGCAACCTGTCCTTGACATTCGATCCCAAAGAGATGTGGGCCAGGATGCATCCGGAATTCTTTCCCGTCAACGTCAACAGAGACGACAGAGACCGCCTTTTGCGCGTGCCCGGCCTCGGCCAAGTGATAATCGAGCGTATCCTCGCCGCCAGAAACAGCGGTTTCCACATCCGTTCTCTTGCAGACCTTGGCAAAGAAACCAAGGTCCTCGCCAAAGCCAAAGACTACGTGATATTTTAATGAGGCCATAACTTACGCCTGCCTTTGGCCCTGGCCTTGCCCTCGGCCTGCCCTTCGGGCAAGGCCAGGGCCAAAGGCAGGCAGGGAACCGTCGCGTTGCTCATGGTGCGTAAGTTATATGGCCGAATTATTTCGCCGCATTCTGCGGCGAAATCAGACCCTTCCTTTATATGGAATGAGGAAGGTCTACCCCTTGTGGGTTAACCGGGAAAAACCGCGGTTTCCCCCGGGTAGATTCTTTGCTTTCTACGTTCCTCAGGGTATAATAAAGGCATGAAGATTTTTATTATTCCCATCGAGATGGTCCGTGGCGGTATCTTTGACGATCTCAGGCGGGGCCTGACGCAGGTTTTCTCTGCGGATGTCGAGATAACGGCCAGGAGACCGATCACGGAGGAGGCCTATGATTTTCAAAGGCGCCAGTATTATGCCAATGCCATCTTAGACGACCTCGCCGACGAATTTATCATCGATAAGAAAAAGGAAAGGGTGCTGGGTATTCTAGATGCCGATATGCATACAGACCCTATGAATTTCATTTTTGGACTCGCCAACCACAAGACCGCCTGCAGTCTGGTTTCGCTGGCGCGTCTGAGACCTGAGTTTTACGGCCGCAAAGAGGACAAGAGATTGTTTCATTCCAGGATCGTCAAAGAAGCGATACACGAACTCGGCCACACCTTCCGGCTTGGGCATTGCACCGATTGGCGCTGCGCCATGCATTTTTCCGATTCCGTCGAGGATACCGACGCCAAGAAAGCGGGTCTATGTCTCGCCTGCCGCAGGAAACTTTCGTCCCGCTTGCTCAAGGAGGTTCGTTAATGGCGAAGATCAGGCTGGATCTGCACGATATTTTCAACAAAGGGCAGGCGATCGATGCCGAGCTTTGCCGTGTCATGAACGAGGCCGTAAGCAAGCGGATCCCGTTGGTTGAGATCATCACCGGCAAAGGGAGCGGAGAGCTCAAAAAACGTGTTTTGCGTTTTCTGGATCAGCCGGCAATAAAACAGCTCTACCACCGGGTCGAGAAAGACGATAAAAATTTCGGTCGTGTTTTCGTGCATTTCAAGCCCATGTCCGATCGCAAGAAAATAGGGCTATATGGATATTCTTCTGAGAACAAAAGAAGCTTTTGAAAGGGTGGATTTGTTGTTATGGGAGGAATAATCGTTTGACATCGTTGTCAAAGGGCGATATAAAAAGCGTAAGTAAATGCGAAGCTCCGCTGGAACATCTGTTCGCTTGTCTCGGCCTGTCCCGCCTTCGGCAGGGCAAGGCCAGACAAGCAGGCAGACGGTTCGGCGGCTTCCTTGGGTTGTAACGGTACTTGAGGGCATGGATGCCGTATCCCGCAAGAAGAAGCCAAGAGCGTTGTAAGCGCGTTCTTGGTTTTTTCATGGGTGGCTTGTCGTCAACATGGAGGAGAGTCCATGGATAAGATGGGAGAGGCGCAGTTGAGGAGCGCTCTTCGACAGAAGACGAAACAGGAACTCTTGGATATTTGGGTCGGGAACAAGCGGCATGAGTGGCCGGACGGCGCTTTCGATGTTATCAAGGAAGAGTTGGCCGCCAAAGGGATCAAACCGCCGGCGCAGAAGAATCTTGAAGAGTCGATGCTCAAAGGCCGCGATTATCGCAAGGATGTGGGGCAGCCGTTTTTTGCGGTCTCCCAGAAAAAACTGGCCCTCATGGCCTTCTTTACGTGGGGTTTTTACGAGATCTATTGGTTTTACAGGAACTGGAAATTTTTGAAAGAAAAACACGATTTCAAGGTGAGCCCTCTGGCCAGAGGTATCTTCGGGCCGTTGTTTTGTTACAGCCTTTTTAAAATTGTCAGGGATTATAGCGATCAACACCAGGCTGGGGCCGATATGAAAGCCGGCGCCCTGGCGGCGTGCTACATTCTTATGATCGTTACATATAAGCTGCCGAGTCCGTTTGATCTGATTTCGTCGTTTTCTTTCATTCCGCTTTTGACCGTCCAGAGGGTCATCAATAATCTTGGTCAGCGGTTGTCGCCGCAGGCCCAGGTGGACGGTCGGTTCAACGGCTGGAATATTTTCGGTATTGTCATCGGTTCGTTTTTGTGGGTTCTTGTTATTTTAGGTATCATATTCCCGGAAACCGGGAAATAAGTCATTCGTCAGGAGGGACATGGAGGAAAGAAGGGGTTATGTCAGGGTGGGCTTAGACGTCATGGTCAGGTGGAGGACGCAGGCGGAGTCTTCGGCCGGCCGGCCGCAGAAAAAAGCCCAGTCGAGAAATATCTCCGTCGTCGGGATTTGCCTGATTTTGCGGGAACCCGTGGGTATCGATGAAACATTAGAACTTGAATTTACGCTGCCCGGCGGCAGCCTCATTCAGGGCCGGGGCAGGGTGATATGGTTGGGTAAAATTGATGCCGGCAAAGATAAGCATGCCGCGGGGACCGGAGCTTTTAACGCGGCCGGCATCAAGTTTTTGGACATCAGCGAAGCAGACAAGAAGGAAATCGCCGATTTCATCATTCATCGCCTGAGCCGGGGTCAGCAGCCCTTGCATGAAAATGAGGAATAAGACGGCTCTTTTTTTCAGGTACCGGCACGGTCTCTTATTGTTTGCGGCAGGATGCTTGGTTTTTGTCTTTGCCTTGACAGATGCCGCGCAGGCTCAATCAGCGGCGGAATATTCGGCCTTGACAGAAGCTGTGGCTGCGGCCGCAGCAGCCAAAAAAGAAAAACCAGAGGGCACCGGCGCTGAAAAAAGGGCTGGGCGGGAGAGCCCTACGGCTGCAGATGCGGCGGGTGAGGCCGTTACAAAGGCCTATGGGGAGGACGGCGAGGCGTTTTCAGCCAAAGGCGACACCCTTCTGAAGCAACTCGGCGGCACACCGCAGGCCGATGCATCCGCGGAGAGCAGCCCCAGGACGGCAGAACCCAGGATGATCGAGTTTGAAGATCGGGACGGACCCGCGGCGGGGGGAGGCGGAAAGAACGGCGAGGCCGAAATTCCTGCCGGCCAGGGGATCAGGGTTTATCTTAAAGACGGTCATGTCGTTGAGGGAAAATTGTTGGAAGAGGCGGACGGCCGCTGCCAGGTTCAGACCGGCGGCGTGTCCCTGACGTATTTCAAAGACGAGATCCAAAAAACAGAGAAATTCTAGAGGGGGACCATGGAGCAGTGTCATGTCTGCGGGAGTCATCGGAAAGTGTGTTCGGCCTGCGGAGCGGAGTTGCATAAGCGTTTTGATGATTTTATCGTCCGGGCCGAAGTTATCTATGCGATCTTTATGGCTTGGGGATACGCGTCTTCAGCCGAGGCGGTGATCCGGGCCAAGAACTGGGTTGCATTGCCGCTCTTGGTCGTCAGCACTTTTGTTTTGATCAGGTTTTTCTTTGCGCCGACGAGGAATTTGTATACGGCCGCCTTGCTTGTCGAGAAACACAGAAAGTGGCGCTGGGTCGTTTTCGTCCTCGATTTCCCTCTTTTGTTGTTTCATTCTTTCGCTTACTACTCCATGTGCCTGGCTATCGGCGGCAGCGAGGAGAATGCCTATAGATTTTTTGAGTGGTTTGTCTGTTTGCTGGCGGCCAATGTCGTCTGGCTTTCTACGATTGCGCTCCGGATGAAGCTTTTTAAAAAGCACGCCCACTATTGGACCTTCATCAAATGGTGCGTCAATAATTTCATTTCCATTGTTTTATTTTTTGTCGCGTTTGTGGCATTCGGCGGTACGCCGGGGGCATTCTTCGACATGTTTTTTTCCAAAGACATCCCCATGGTCATCGCTGCGTCTGGCGCCGCATTCTGGGCTTTTTTCGGAGTCGCTTTATTGAACTGTATTGCAGATGTCGTCTTGACAGCATCGGATTATTTGGGGTTTGACAATTAGGACATTCCAGGGAGGTATTGTGAAGATCGTCAGGACTTTTTCAATCATTTTGGGCGTCATCTTTCTTGTCATCATCGTTCTTTTTTGCACGACATTTGCGGTCGTCAAGCACCTGAAGATCAAAGACTTGGTCGAGCAGGAGATCGAACAGCAGTTGGGCATCAACGTCATGATACAAAAACTGACCTACTCGCCGCTATTGACCCATGTCTGCGCCGAAGGGGTCACCATCTATAATCCCGTGGGCTTTGACGAAAAAGAGCTGGCGTATATCAACGCGATCCATCTCGTCTGGGACCCGGGGGCCGTCATCACTCAAAAGAAACCGAACGTTTATCTTTTAGCCGTCGACCTCGAACGGCTCTCCATCATCAAGAACCTGGAGGGCAAGGTCAATATCAAGGAACTGGTGCCGATCAAAGACTCGGGGGCCGTCGGCAAAGATAAGACGCCTTTCTTTTTCGACGTTCTTGTGTTGAGCATCGGGACGGTCAACTATACGGAATACACCCCCACCGGTAAAAAGGCCCATCTCTATACCATCGGCCTCAAAGACCAGGCATTCGTCCGGCTCCAGGATGAAAACGAGGTCGTCAGACTGATCATTTACAAGGCGATCCAGAATACGGATGTCGGGAAATTAATCAACCTGGCCCTTGCGCCCGCCCTGTCCGGCGTCTCCGATACGATCGACGCTGCCTGGGGGACGGCCAAGACAGGCGCCAAGAGCGTCCTTCAGATCGCGTCCATGCCGTTCAAGATGATATTAGGGAAGTAGTTTTTCCTGCCTCCAAAATTCCCGGAAAAAATGACTTGCATTCTGTACGGTGTGTAGGTATAATAAATTTAACATTTCTAACATTTCATACAAGTCATACTTGAGGGTTTGGTGTACGGGTCAAGAGGCGCAAGTTAAATGACCGCTTGTGTTTTATTAGGGAACGCATGTAAAAGAGTCTGTCGGAGTCATGAAGGAGGAGCGTTATGGATCATTCGATGCATCCTAAGGTCTACGGGACCGTCACCCTGGGCGCCAAAGGCCAGGTCGTCATCCCCGTCGAGCTGCGCAAAAAGCTTAGTCTCCACGCGAATGACAAGATGGTCGTTTTGTCGAAGGGCAGAGGCATGATCGGGCTGGTGCCCGTCGAGGAGTTCAACCGGTTCCTGACGGAAATTTCCATGTTGCGCGAAGCTTTTGAGGCCAAAACGAAATAACGCGATGAAGCTACGCCTGTTTTTTTCCATGGTTTTTACCGTCATCCTGTGCCGTCCCGTTTGGGCGGCGGAGACGTTGACGTGGGGGGATTGCGTCCGGGAGGCGGCCAAGAACAATCCCGACCTCGTCGTGGCCGTCGAAGGTGTCAAACAGTCGACGGCGGACAAGCAGATCACGGCCAGCACGCTTTATCCGCAGGTCACCTCAAGCGTCAGCGGCACGACGGGTAAGGCCGCCGGCGGGGGGACGTCGGACACCTATGCCTACGATGTCTCTGGCTCACAGCTCGTCTTTGACGGCTTTAAGACCGTTTCGGACGTCAACGCCGCCAAAGAGAACGTCCAGGCATCCAGAGAGAACTACCGCTTTGTGTCGTCCGATGTCCGCCAGCGCCTGCGCAGCGCCTTTGTCGACCTTCTCTATGCCCAGAATCTTGTCGATGTGACAGAAGACATCATCAGCATCCGCAAGTCCAATCTCGTCCTTATTTCCTTAAGATACCAGTCCGGCCTGGAGCATAAGGGGGCGCTTTTGACCGCCGAGGCCAACCTTGCCGAGGCAAAATTTGAGCTGGAACAGGCCAAAAGGGACGTCACGGTGGCGCAATGGCAGTTGACCAAAGAAATGGGGCGAAAAGGTTTCGCGCCCCTTGAGGTCAAGGGTGATTTTGAGGTGACGGAATCGCAAGGACAGGAGCCGGATTTTCAGGCCATCGCGGCTAAGCATCCTTCCCTGCAAAAGACGGTAGCCGAAAAGAATGCCGCTGTTTACGGCGTCAAATCCGCCAAGGAAAACTTTTTCCCCGTGGTGTCGGCCGACACAAGCATCGGCAAATCGGGCAGCCACTGGCCGCCTCAGTCGAATACATGGAGTCTGGGGTTGGGGTTGTCTTTGCCGTTGTTCGAAGGAGGCCTTAAAACCGCCGAGCTCAACCGGGCCAAGTCGCTTTTGACAGAGGCCCAGGCCACCGAGCGCAGCACCAAGGATACCGTCCTGGTGACCCTGGAACAGACGTGGGCGCTCTTGAAAGATGCCGTCGAAAACGTGAGCGTCAAACAGAAATTTTTGATTGCGACCGAAGAACGTTCCAAGATCGCCCAGGCGCAATATTCGATCGGCCTGATGACTTATGACAACTGGACGATCATTGAGGACGATCTGGTGTCGGCGAAGAAAAACCTTTTAAACGCCCAGGCCGCCGCGCTTCTGGCTGAGGCCGATTGGATCCTGGCGAAAGGAGAGACCCTGGAAAATGAAAAATAATCTGCGCAAGTTAGGTATCGGGCTATTGGTCGTGGCGGGTCTTGTCATCGTGAAAATGGCGGTCTTCAGGGGCGGCGGGGCGGGGAGCGAGGAGGGGCGCATCGTCAAGCCCGCTGTCGGGACGATCCATACGATGATCTCGACGACGGGGACCGTTCTTCCCAAAAACCGCCTGGAGATCAAGCCGCCGGTCAACGGCCGTATCGAGAGCGTCCTGGTCAAAGAAGGCGAGAAAGTCAAGGTGGGGCAGATCTTGGCGTGGATGAGCTCGACCGAGCGCGCCGCCCTCCTGGATAACGCCCGCGGCCAGGGGGAAGAGGCGTTGAAATACTGGGAAGATGCTTACAAGGCGATCCCGCTGTCGGCGCCGATCGACGGAGAAGTGATCGTGGCGACGACCCAGCCCGGCCAGACCGTGACGACTTCCGACGCGGTTGTCGTGCTCTCGGACCACCTGATCGTCCGCGCGCAAGTGGACGAGACGGATATCGGCAAGATCAGGGTGGGCCAAAAGGCCTATGTGGAGCTGGACGCCTATCCGGACACGAAGATTTCCTGTGTCGTCGAGCATATTTATTATGAATCCGAGACCGTCAATAACGTCACCATCTATAAGGTGGATTTGAAGCCGCAAGAAGTGCCTGAGTTTTTCCGCTCAGGCATGAACGCCAACGTTGAATTCGTGGAGGAAGGGCAGTCCGGCGCGTTGCTTGTCCCGCAAGAGGCCGTCTTTACGGATAACGGCGAGACGTTCGTATGGGTCTACCGCGGCAAGGGCGAGACACCCGAGAAGCGCGCGGTCAAAACGGGCCTCTCGGATGAAGAAAACACGGCCATCCTTTCGGGGTTAAGCAAGGACGAAGAAGTCGTTATCACGTCGAAGAAATATGACGTCAGCGGCAACTCTACCGGCGGGACAAACCCGTTCATGCCGTTCCGCCGTAAAAAATAGGGATCGGGCCGGGCCATGATCACCATCAAGAATATCTCCAAGACATATCGTATGGGCGAGATCGAGGTCAAAGCCCTGCAGGGAGTTTCTTTGTCCGTCTCGGCGGGCGAGTTCATCGCGATCATGGGGGCGTCCGGCTCGGGAAAATCCACGCTCATGCACGTTTTGGGGCTGCTTGACCGTCCGGACAGCGGCGAATATTATCTCGGCACAAAGCGCATCAACGACCTTAGGGACGAAGAGTTGTCGGCCATCCGCAACCGTATTGCGGGGTTTGTCTTCCAGCAGTTCCATCTCCTGCCGCGCCTTTCTGCGCTTGAGAACACAGAGCTGCCGTTGATCTACGCCGGCAAAAGACACTTGAAAGAGCTGGCGCAGGAACGGATCAAGCAGGTCGGTCTGGCAGAGCGTGCCCATCACAGGCCCAATGAGCTTTCAGGAGGCCAACAGCAGCGTGTGGCCATTGCGCGCTCTTTGGTCAACGATCCGTTTATTATCCTTGCGGATGAGCCGACGGGGAACCTGGACACGAAAAGCCAGGCTGAGATCATGGGCCTGCTCAAGGATTTGAATAAACAGGGCAAGACTATCGTGCTCGTCACCCATGAATACGATGTGGCGCAATATGCCGACCGCATCATCACGATGCGCGACGGCCGTATTATTTCTGATGAAAAACGCAAGACGTCTGCAGCTGTCCGGCCCGACAGCAGCGCCGATAGCGTCGTGGAAGAGGCCTTGGCCCACGGTCTGGCCGTATCCCGGAAGACAAAATTTTTTGAATATCTGCAGCAGGCGTCTTCTGCGATGTTTTCCCACAAGATGCGCTCGTTTTTGTCCATCCTGGGGATCTTGATCGGTGTGGCCGCCGTCATCGCCATGCTCGCTCTCGGGACAGGCGCCAAAGAGTCCATAGAAAAACAGCTGGCGACATTGGGGTCGAATCTCCTGATGGTGCGGCCGGGGTCGCCCAAACTGGGCCCTGTGGCGCTTGAATCCGGAACGGTGACACGTTTTACATTCCAGGATGTGGAGGCGATCAAACGTTTGACGGATGTGGTCAGACGCATCAGTCCTTCTGTGACCGGCAGGGGGCAACTTGTATATGGCAACAAGAACTGGAATACCCAGATCGAGGGCGTCGACGTGGCTTACGAAGAGGTGCGTTCTTCAAAGCCCCAGATCGGCCGTTTTTTCAGCTCCGGCGAGGTTACGTCCCGCGACAAGGTCGTCCTGTTGGGTTCGACGGTCGCCAGGGAGCTTTTCGGGGATGCCGACCCGGTGGGTCGGACGATCAAGATCAACCTGCAGAATTTCAAAGTGATCGGTGTCCTGGCGCCCAAGGGGGGAGGAGGGTTTCACGACCCCGACGATACGGTGTTGATCCCCATCACGACCGCCATGTACCGCCTTCTCGGCAAGGATTATATCGATTCCATGTATGTGGAAGCAAGAAGCTCCGACGTCATCGATGAAGCCGAGGAAGCCATCAAGCGCGAGATCATCAAGAGGCATCATTTGGACAAGGATGAGGAGGACACGTTTCAGATCCGCAATATGAGCGATATCCGCCAGACGCTGGAGGCGACGACCAAGACCATGTCCATGCTTTTGGGTTCCATCGCCGCCATCTCGCTGTTGGTCGGCGGCATCGGCATCATGAACATCATGCTTGTGTCCGTGACGGAGCGCACGCGCGAGATCGGCCTGCGCAAGGCCATCGGCGCCAATAACAGGGATATCATGGTGCAGTTTCTGATCGAGGCGGTCCTGATGGCGATCATCGGCGGCGTTGTCGGCATTCTTTTGGGCAGCGGGATCGCCATGCTCATGGTCGTTTTTGCCGGCTGGGCCGTGCGGGTCTCCGTGTTCTCCATTGTTTTGGCGACGACGTTTTCCCTCGGCGTGGGCATTATCTTCGGCCTCTGGCCTGCGCAAAAAGCCTCGGAACTTGATCCTATCGAAGCGCTGCGATACGAGTAGTCCTTCTTCGGCAGAGCCAGACTTCCGGATCCAATCGAAAAAACTTCAGACACGCCTTATCCGAAACACGGCAGGGCTGGAAAGGTCCATCGCCATCAGGCTGTCGCATGGGTTTTGTGGGCGCTTGTTTTTTGTTTTTCGTTCATCGAGACCAAGATTTGCCTGATTTCTTTTTCGTCTTTCGCCTCGAGGAGTTTTTGTCTGAACTTTTCATTCTTTAGGGAACGGGACAGAAGTCCCAGGACCTGGAGGTAGCCCCTGATTTCGAACTTCGGTATCCCCAAGAGGAAGATCAGCCGGGCCGGTTTCTTGTCTATCGCCCCGAAATCAATGCCATTGCCGGCGCGGCCGAAAACGACGACGAATTTGTTGATGCTGTCCGTTCGGGCGTGTGGAAAGGCTGTCTCATGACCGACTCCCGTAGGTTGGCGCCTTTCACGCTCAAGGACGTCGGCTACAAATTTTTCAAAATTATTGATTTGCGGCGATTCTTTCAGGAAAGCCGCCAATTCACGCACAGCTGCTTCTTTCGTTGCTGCCGAAAGAGAGACTGAGACCATTTTAATATGGGAAAAATTCCAATTTTTCATACGGAGACCTGTGTTTTCCGCCCGCAATCCGTCTTTGAATTTGGCTTGATACCTTTCGCAAAAGATGAAAGGAAGCGGATTTTTAAAGGCGGCGGTTGAGTGGTTTTGTCTTGAATGCTATCAGCTGGAGAAAATCGGCGGGGCGTGAATACAGAAACTCTGCGGAAGGAATGCGCAGTAGAATGGTCCTTTATTGCAGTTTTTGCAGGGGAAAGGAACGATGGCGGAAACAGGGTCGGCTTGCACCTCTGCACTCAACCCGTCAAGGAATACCGGCAGAGGGGCTTTTCCTTCGGCGTCGGTTGTCTTCAAGACAGACCGATTGGTTTCTTTCTCTGTTCCGTCAAGGATGCCTTGTGGCATGAGGAGGCCGGGTTGGAGGAGCGCCATTAATGCCAGGAAGGAAATCGCCAGACAGAAAAACTTTTTTTGTCTCATAGGGGGTATCCAAAAAAATGTCTTGCCTTTACTGGCAAGACGTCGTTGTTGCCGTTGGATCACGCGAGTAGCTTGCCACAGAATTCCATATTTGTCAAGGTAGCCGACGGAAGAGTCCAGCGGCACGGCGGCTTCTCGGTCCTGTTTTTGGCCGCAGGAACAATACAAACAGCTCCCCTATTTTTGGTGTTCAGGATTTTTCTTGCTTCGCTTTTTTTAGCCATGCGCGGCGCTTGGAGCAGATGTGGCATTTGCGAAAATGCCGTCTCTGAGGTATGATAAATAAAACAGCCTGTTTCGGCCCTTTTAGTCCATGCATCGCGAAAGATAATATGAAAATTGCCGTTTTGGGTATTCGAGGGTTTCCGGATATCCGGGGAAAAATTGAATCTTATTGCGAGAATCTTTATCCGCGTTTGGCCGGCAAAGGATGCCAGGCCGTTGTTTTCACGCGCCAGCCTTACGTGATAGAACCCCGGAAGGAATACAGGGGCGTTTCCTTGGTTTCTTTGGACTGTCCGAGAGATCAGTATGCCGAAGCCTTTGTTCATACGCTGAAGGGCGTGCTGGCCGCTCGCAAGCTGAAGCCGGACCTTTTGCATTTTCATTCCATCGGGCCGTCGTTATGCCTGCCTTTGGCGCGCCTCTTCGGCATGAAGACCGTTATGACACATCACGGTCAGGATTATCAGAGCATGAAATGCGGGAAGTTCGCCAGGATGTTTTTGAAGATGGGGGAGTCCCTGGGGTGCAGATTCGCCAACGAGGTCATCGCCGTTTCAGGGGCGATCGCAGCTGATATTCTCAAGCATTACGGCAGGACGGCAACGGTCATTCCCTATGGTGTCGCGGTCCCGCAGGTTTTTCCCGGAGAAACGACACTGGCGCATTTCGCCGTGATGAAACGCAGGTATATTCTCTGCGCAGGCCGATTTGTTCCGGAGAATGGATTTCATCATGCGATCGAGGCCTTTGCGAGATTCCAGTCTGCGAACGCTTCATCTTTTTATCAGGAGTGGAAACTTGTGATCGCCGGTTGGGCCGACCATGAGACCCCATACAGTCAGACATTGATAAAGAAGGCCAGGGAGAACAAGAACGTCGTCCTCGCGGGGTATCTTTCGGGCGCGCGTCTATGGGAATTATATGCCCATGCCGGCCTTTTTCTTTTGCCGTCCTATTATGAAGGTCTGCCACTGGCCTTGCTTGAGGCTATGAGTTACGGCCTTTCATGCCTGGTTTCGGATATCCCGGCCAATAAAGAGTTTGGACTGTCCGAAGACCGCTTTTTTAAGCCGTGGGATGTGGGGACCCTTGTCGAAAAGATCAAGGAATTCGTTGATAGGCCTATGCCGCAGGAAGCAAGGGATGCACAGGCCAGGCAGGTGATGGAGCGCTATCGCTGGGACAAGATCGTAGAGGAGACTTTTCGTGTTTACGAGAAAATCCTGAAAACATGACGCATACCGTCCTCTTTTGGGGCAGGGTTTTGCATGGGGGTTTTCTCTTGAGACAAGGGGCTCTGGTTTTGTTCTCCGGTTGACCATGAGGGGCGCATCGGGGGGATGGGGCCCATTTTGTTCCCAAGGGGGCGGCGTTGGACGGGGGAAGGTATAGAATTTTACCCCGCGCCCAGAATGTTCCGTCTCTAAAGGTTGGGATTGGCGGTGTTCGAAGGCACCGTCGTGGGCATTCGGGCGGGACGCCCTGCCTGTCCGCCTGTCGGGAAGGCGACTGCGGCGGAATTTCGAAAACAAAGGGGCCGCGGATCGCCCGCCTGCTTGTCCGGCCTTGCCCGAAGGGCAGGCCGAGACAAGCGAGCAGGCAAGGCCGTGGGGCTCCACAAAAGGATCGAAGGATGAGAAGCCGCATCTCCGAAGAAACAGCCCTTGTTTATACCGTCATCAAATGGATTGTCCTTGCTGTTTCTGTCGGCATTATCGTTGGTGTGTCCACAGCCGTTTTCCTCCATCTGCTCCAGGCTTCAGTGGCATGGATGCACGAACGGCCGCATTATTTCGTTCTCATGCCTCTGGCGTTTTTCCTGAGCGCCTTCATGATCAGAATGTTGGCTCCTGACGCCGAAGGACATGGAACCGAGAAGGTCATCGAGGCCGTCCACAAACATGCCGGTAAAATCAAGGCGTCTGTCGTTCCCGTAAAACTGATCGCGACGATCATGACCATCGCGTCGGGTGGTTCGGCGGGCAAGGAGGGGCCGTGCGCACAAATTGGGGCGGGTTTGGCTGCAATCTTTGCGCGGTTGATCAGGTTGGATGATTACGATCGCAAGAAGCTCGTTATCTGCGGTATCAGCGCCGGTTTCGCCTCTGTTTTCGGGACACCTATTGCCGGCGCCATCTTTGGCGTGGAAGTCCTTTTTGTGGGGAGCATCCTCTATGACGTTATCCTGCCGTCTTTCGTCGCCGGGATCGTGAGTTTTAATGTTTCTTCTTCTCTCGGCGTCGAATATTTCCATGGGGCCTTGAATTTTATTCCTGTTTTTGACAAGGCCACTTTTTTTCAGGTGGTGGCCGCGGGTATTTTTTTTGGGTTGTGTTCTTTTTTCCTTGTCGAAGTCCTTAATTTCGGCCGTCGTCTGGCGCAGAGGATCGACTGGTGGCCGCCCCTCAAGGGGCTTCTGGGCGGCGCCGCCATGATCGTCCTTGCCCTTGTTTTTTCCGGGGATTATCTTGGGCTGGGCCTGTATACGATACAAGGGTGCCTGTCGGGCGAACACGTGCCGTGGTATGCCTTTATTGTCAAGGCGGTCGCGACCAGCGTCACGCTCAATTTCGGGGGCAGCGGGGGGATCGTCACGCCTCTCTTTTTCATCGGGGCGACGGCAGGGGATTGGTTCGCCCATGTTTTTAATCTGAATGTTCCGATGTTTGCGGCCATCGGTTTGGTGAGCGTTTTGGCCGGAGCAGCCAACACGCCTATCGCCGCCAGCATCATGGCCATGGAGTTGTTCGATGCCAGGCTTGCACCTTTTGCCGCGGTCGCCTGCGTGATCAGTTTTTTCATTACAGGACACAGAAGCGTTTATCCTTCGCAGATCCTTGGCATGAGGAAATCCAGACATCTGGATGTCAAGCTCGGCGAAGAAATAGAAGACGTCAAGACGGTGATCGGCCGGGAGGAAAGAGAGATCGTTAAGTTTTTGCGGCGCTATGCCGGTTTTTTCAAGAAAAAAGAAGGGGGTCCAGGGAAGCAGTAGTACGGCCTGTGATTGGGGATGTCGGAGAGGCAGCTGGTCATTTATCGGCTGCCTTTTTTCTTTCCTTCTCTGTTACCCAGAATTCGAGTCTTTTGGCTAGGGCGAGGCGCGTCTGGGCGTCCAAAGCAGGCATGCCGCTCAAGAAGATCATGATAAAAGGGACGGATAACCATTCCAGGGCCTGTCCCATTTTTGTCCAAAAGGTGTTTTTTGCAGGATTTTTTGGCAGCAGCAGCAAGCTGAGGATGATGCAGTTGAGCAGTCCGATGCTGGCGAGGCTGAAGATTGTTGTCGTGATGCGCGGACCGGTATAGTAAAGCACTGTGTGGCTGAATTCCCGTCCCGCAAACAGGGTCGGGAGCCAGCCGATAAAGGTCAAAAGGAACGGCCAGGTGGCCCAGGAAATGTGGCCTTCGAAAAGCTTGAAGCTGTGCCGCAGTTTTTGCCGCAAGGGTATCGTCGGCGATCCCAGAAAGGCACGCATGAGGATCGGGAAGTTTTCAACGCCCCAGGCCCAGCGCCTTTTTTGTTTATAGACATTGACCAGTGTTTTTCTCCACGTCTTGGCCTGGGTGATGTCCATCGAGAGGGTTGTTGCCAGGGGGATGACGCGATAGCGGCCGTCATAATGGATATAGGATTTCCAGAAGATAGCGGAGTCGTCCGAGATCATATCCACAGGCCAGTATCCGACGTCGACGAGGGCTTGGAAACTCATGCTATGGCTCGAAAAAGTGACGAGTTGTTCGGGGTTCGTCGCTTCGATCAGCTGGAAAAAGGAAGAACCGATGTCTAAGACGCGCGCGAAAGCCGGGGCCTCCCAGATGTTGTTATGGTAGACGGGGATAGGTTGGTAGCTGGCTTGAGTGCGGTTGGGGGTGACGATGTAGCTGTAGGTGAGGCAGTTGAAATAGTCCGGGTTGACTATCGTGTCGGCGTCAAAACAGGAGACGATGACGTTTTCAAAAGGGATGTTTTTCTCCGTGAAGAATCCCACCGCGACCTTTGCGGCAAATGTTGCATTGGCCCCTTTGACGCGCGCCTCGCCTGCAATGCCGTCCGGATGGAGGGTGACGAGGAATTCCAGGAAGCGTCCGCGATATTCGGCGGCAAGCCTTTGGGCGGCGTCCCGGATTTCAGGGGAGGAGCGCTCTTCTACGGCCAGGACGACCAGGATCCGCCGCGAAGGGAATGCCCCTTCAGAGAGGCTTTTGATGCCGGGTTCCACAATGTCCCGCGATTCGCGGACAACAGGCATGATGACAAGTTGGTAAATATCGTCGTAGGACGGCACGGTTTGGCCGCTGTTTTTCAGTTCTGCGAGTTCCCGCCGGTTGATGACCTCCGAGATAATCTCAGGCAACTTGTTCCCGCTGGACGCCGCCTGGGGCCGGCGCAGAGACCTGTCGATATCCCGCGTGTCGTCGATGCGTTTAAGCCAATCTGTTTTTCGTTCCCACGAGAGACGCGCATAAGAAAGGGCCAGAAAAATATTCATGTAGAACAGCCTGAGGATCCAATAAAGATCGAAGGCGATGATCAGGGCTGCGGCAACAAGGGGTTCCCAGAGGGATAGCAGGATGAAGCCCAGAAGGATACCCCAGCTTGTGGCTCCGGGAAGGATTTCAAAGAAACGCTGAAGGGTGCGTTGGCGGCGGTCCAGGTTGCAGCGGCTGTAGGTGAATATCATGTTCCCTCTTGGTTTTCCGTAGATTCCGCCTGCGGTAAAGCGGCAGGGGCATTGCCCGAGACGATGTCGAGCGCCTCAAGCCCTTCTTTTTTGGCATCCAGGTAATAGAGGGTTCCTGTTTCTTCAGAATAGAAAATATTCGTGTTATTTTTGACCTGGACGAGGAATTCGATGTGCGGGGGGCCTTGCGGCACGAGCTCGGCAAGGAATATTTTATCGGCATCCCTGAAAAGGATGTGGGAGCCTTCATAGACCCAGAGGCACTGTTTGATATCTCTGCCTGCTTCAAAGATGTATTGCACGACAGAACCGTTTGAAAAAGGATCGTTGTCCGGGTTGTCGTTCAGGAATTCTACGGTGCCGATTTTATTCTTCGTCCAGAAGAGAAGGCGGTCTCTCTGGTCGTCAAATGAGATGCCTCGGCATCCACGGTCGCATATCCTGTGGGGCAAATGGTTCGTCATAAGCTGCCCTTCGTTTCCCAGAAAGACAAACGTCCCCGGCATGAGTGGGCGGATCTCATAGATACCCTTGGGATCAAAGATGGATGCGCTCAAGGGTGCGTCTGAAAGGATGATTTCCGTGGCGGTTTTGTCCTGGTTCATGCGCAAAAGGACCCCTTCTTGCGAGAGGATATAGAGTTTTCTGTCTTTGGCCCCGAACCCGCGTATGTTTTCCACATATTCTGGATAAATCGCTCCTGTTTGGGGTTTGATCATATCGATTTGGCCTTTGTGGAGGGAATAGATCGTTGACGTATCGTTGGGATCCAAAAAGAACCTTTCGGGGGGCCGGATGACGATCGCAGAAATGTCCGCAAGGGAATCTTTAGCTGGCAGGAGAAGGAGATATTTTATTTCTTTTTGGAGGATGAGAGTCAGGACGGCCTGCGGGTTGTCTTGGATCGTCATCAGATCCTGGAGTCTGGCGTCGGCATAGAGAAAGATCTTGCTGGCAAGGGGTTCCGTGTTTATCTCGCTGCCGTCGAAGAGGTAGTCGTCTTTGAACGTATGGCCTTTGACGAGGATGCAGCTTGGCGTGCCTTCCAGCGGTATGATGTTGACGAAGGCCTGCGTGCTGGCCGTCCGCGGCATCAGGATCTTCGGCAGAAGAAGGACCTTATCGAAAAGAACCGCCTTGCCGGCGCTTACATAGAAACTTTGAGACCATGGTCTGTATCGGTTCAGGAAGACGCGCAGGTTGTATCGACCGGGCAGCAGTTCCGAGAGGATGGCTGGGGAACGCTGGATATAGCGGCTGGGTCCTAAATAGATGGAGGCGCCGGAGGGATAGGTGTTGATGGAGACGAGCCCCGTTTGGACGAGTTTCTGTTCATGCGGCCGGATGATGAAACCAAAGGCATAAAAGAGGACAAGAGGGCATAAGATGAAGTAGAGGATAAGAAAAAAATAAAAAGATGCCCTGCGGATTCCTGGCAGCGTCAACTTTCCGGCTATTTTTTCCAACAGGTTCTTTTGCATCGTTTTTCATCCAGGGCGGACTGATGATATTTTACATTTAAGCCGGATAAGGAAGCAAGGATTATTGTCGGAAGCCGGAGAGCGCTGTCACCCTCTTTCTCTTCGGCATCTTCCTGGGTCTTGCGGACCCATGGGGCATCCTGCGAAGTTTTACGGGGTGGGCATGGGGACATTTCGTCGTCCTTTCCGTTTGACTTTTTTTAGAGGTTGACGTAAACTGGGGCCGGATGGTAAAAAGAGAGACGCTTTTGACTGTCTTTGGCACGATTTATTTAAGGTAAGGCAACTCTTCGCAGTCAGGAGGGTTGCCTTTTTTATCTAACGGGTCGAGGGGGCGGTTATGAGCAAAACCGTACTTGCTGTTCTGATTTTTGCCGTGGGCATGATATGCGTAACGTCGGGATGCGCCAAGAGGGTTGTCTCAAGCGCCAAGGCGATCAAAAAGTCGGAAACGATGTCGACGACCGACCAGAAGGCTGTTTATCTCGTCGGCCAGGCGAAGGCATTCCTGAATTCCAACAACTACAGGGAGGCGATCAAGACGTCTCAATACGTTCTTGCCGGCGTCGACAGAAATTCCAAAGAAGCCCGGGCGATCCTGGAAAAAGCCAAGCAGGGGCTTTCCGAAGAGGCCGATGACATGATGGAAGACGTGAAAAGATCCAGGAAGGCCGCAGCCAAATGAGGTCCGGCGCTTGTTTTTAGGATGGGTTTTTATGAATTTTCCTGTTGAGAGGACCCTGTACAGCCGTCTTGAAAAAATAGAAAAAACCTCTTGACATATCTATCTATTTATCGTAATATTTGGATAAAACGATAAAGGAGATCCATGATGAACGAACAGTCTGCTAGTGAATTGTTGAAAGCGATGGGACATCCAGTGCGTCTGCGGATCCTCAAAGGGCTTATCCGCCACGGCTGCAATGTCGGCAGGATCGTCGCGGCGCTCGGCTTGCCGCAGTCCACCGTCTCTCAGCACCTGTCGATCCTGCGCAAGTGCGGCGTCATCGCGCCCCAGAAGAAGGGCGTCAAGACCTGCTACGAGGTCGTGGATGCGCGCGCGCGAAAGATCGTGGGCGTGCTTGCTTGATAGCGCCGCAAAGGAGCTTTCCCATGATAGACAGAATCGTCGATTTTGCTTTTAAAAGACCGAAAGCGATTTTTGCGATCGCCGGTCTCCTGACGTTCGTGGCGTTGTTGCAGTTTTTGCGCATCAAGATCGATACGGACCCGGAGAATATGCTGCCGGCCAATGAATTCGTCCGGCGTTTTCATCAGGAGGTCAAAAAGGAATTCACCCTCTATGATTATATCGTTGTCGGTGTTGTCGACGAAAGCTCGCCGGCGGGTGTTTTCAATCCTCGGACCCTGGAAGATGTCTATCAGCTGACGCAGGCCATCGGCAAAATCGACGGTGTCGTCGCCTACGATATGATGAGTCTCTCCACCAAAGACGATGTCCAGTCGGACGGCGCGGGCACGGTGCGTTTCCAATGGCTGATGCATGCTCCGCCTTATACGGAGCAGGATGCGCTCTGGATCCGTTCGCGCGCCCTGGCCAATCCCATGTTCTACAATACGCTCGTTTCCGCCGATGGTAAGGCATTGGCGATCTATGTGCCCATCAAAGAAAAAAAGATAAGCTATACGGTCGCCAAAAAGATCGGCGAGCTGACGAAGGCTTATCGAGGGGGAGAGCGGTATTTTCTGACGGGCCTGCCTTTGGCCGAAGACGCTTTCGGTCATGAGATGTTCGTCCAGATGGCCCTTTCCGCTCCTGCGGCCATGCTTGTCATTTTTCTCCTCATGTGGGTTTTCTTCAGGAACGTGCGTCTTGTGGTCCTGCCCTTGGTCATGGCCATGGACGTCGTCATCTTGACGATGGGGGCGATGGTCGGCCTTGGGTTCCCGATCCATATCATGAGCTCCATGATCCCCATCTTTCTTCTGCCGATTTGCGTCCTGGATTCAATCCACCTTTTGAGCGATTATTATGAGGAATACCGCCGCTTTCCGAACAAGGAGGAGGCGATTCGGCATGTCCTGCGCAAGCTCTTCATGCCGAACCTGTTTACTTCCTTGACGACCGTCGCCGGATTTTTTTCTCTTTCCTTTGCGCCGATCCCACCGGTCCAGGTATTTGGCATCTTTGTTGCGATCGGCGTTGCCGTGGCGTGGCTGACGACAGTGCTTTTCATCCCAGCTTATGTGGCGCTTCTGGACGCTTCGCGCCTGGCGACGTTCGGCGTCAGACATGAAGAGAATCCGACCGGACCCGAACACGTCATCCTGGAATTCGCCCGTCATCTTGCGGTTGATCGCTGGAAGCTTGTGTTGGCGGTGACCGTTTTGACGGTGGCCGTTTCCATCATTGGGCTTACACGCATCAAGGTCAACGACAATCCGACAAAATGGTTTTCCAAAAAGCATCCTATCCGCGTCGCAGACATTGTGCTCAACAGGCATTTCGGCGGAACGTACAGCGCGTATCTCGTGATGGAACCGAGAGACAAAAAAGAAGAGGTTTTTCTTGATCCGGCGATGCTTGAATACATCCGCGGCCTCCAAAAATATCTGCTGGAACAGGGGTCGGTGGGGAAGTCGACATCGCTTGCGGATGTTGTCTCCAAGGTCTACGACGAGCTTTTGGGCGGCGACAAGAAAAACGGGATGATCCCGCCGACAAAAGAGGCTGTGGCGCAATGCCTCCTTTTGTTCGAGAATTCGCATAAACCCGACGATCTCTGGCACTTTGTGACGCCGGACTACGACAAGCTTAACTTATGGATGCAGTTGACTTCGGGGGACAACCGGGATATGGCCCTGGTGGTCAGACAGGTTGAGACCTATTTCAAGGAACATCCGGCGCCACAGCCTCTGATCTATCACTGGTCGGGTCTGACCTACATCAATATGGTCTGGCAGGACAAGATGGTGATCGGGATGTTCGTGAATTTCCTTGGGAGTTTTCTGATCGTCCTGTTCATGATGGTCGTTTTGTTCCGGTCGCCCTTGGTAGGATTATTGTCCATGATCCCCATGACGGTGACCATTGTGTTCATTTACAGCACCCTCGGATTTTTCGGCAAGGAATACGATATGCCCGTGGCGGTGCTTTCGGCGTTGACCCTGGGCCTCTCCATCGATTACGCCATTCATTTTATCGAACGGTCGCGCCAGATCTATAAGGTAAGGATGAATTGGCCCGATACGGCCAGGGAGATGTTCGGCGCGCCGGCGCGCGCGCTTGTGCGCAACGCCTTTGTCATCTCTATCGCTTTCCTGCCCCTGTTTTTGTCGAGGCTGGTGCCTTACAATACGGTCGGGTTTTTTATGCTGATGATCATGCTTGTGTCGAGCGTCGGGACCCTTTTGATCCTGCCGGCCATCATTTCGGCGGCGCCTCGGGTCGTTTTCGGCCATCTGGAGCCCGAGAAGAAGGTCAGCAGATGCGCTTGCGGCGAATGCATGCTTTTGGCTGTCATGTTGGCAGCGTCTGTCCTGTACGTTCTTTTGGGTTATTCCCTCACGAGATGGAATGTGGCGACGGTGATCGCGGTCTTTGTTGTTGTGGTATTGGCCGGTATTTGTTTTATTGTCGGCCGCCTTCGCAACAATAGGATGGTTTGAACGTTTGTTAACCTTGTGTTTTTACGGAGGACGACTATGAAAAGGATGTTTTTTGCCGTGTTTGGTTTAGGGCTTCTGCTGGGGACGGCCGTTGGCGCCGAGGCTGGTGATCCGTCGGCAGACGAGATCGTCAAAAAGGCCAATCACATCGCTTACTATGAGGGTCAGGATGGCCGCGCCAGGGTCGAGATGACCGTGACGGACGCCCAGGGGCGCACCCGCCAGCGTGTGATGACTATCCTGCGGATGAACGTCGGAGACGACGCCGAACAGAAATATTACGTCTATTTTCACAGGCCCACAGATGTTAAGGGAATGGCATATATCGTCTGGAAGCATTTGGACAGAGATGATGACAGATGGCTGTATCTGCCGGCCTTGGATCTTGTGCGCAGGATCGCGGCTTCGGACAAACGCTCCAGTTTTGCTGGCACCAACTTCCTGTATGAAGACATTTCAGGCAGGAGCCTCTCTTTGGACACGCATGAGCTCATGGGCGGCGATGACAAGACATATCAGATCAAAAACACGCCCAAAGACGGCAATGCCGTCGAATTCTCTTATTATGTGACATGGATCAATAAGGACAATTTTGTCCCGGTTAAGGCCGAATATTATGACAAGGAAGGTAAATTATACCGTCGCCTGGAGGCTTTGGAGACCAAGGACGTTGGAGGTTATTTGACCATCACAAAAATGAAAGCCGAAGATCTCAATGCAGGCAGTTCGACCGTTGCCTTGTTCAGCCAGATTGAATACGACATCAAGATGGGAGAAGATATCTTCACGGAGCGCTACCTGCGCAAGCCTCCTCTCCAATGGATCCAGGAATGATGCGCCGCGGCTATTCCATTATCGCATGCGCCGTCCTGGTTTCTTTCGGCGTCCTGGCGCCCCATCTTTATGCCGAGCCTTTGCGTTGGCACGGTTTTTTTGAATACGCCTTCGGCGGGCGGTGGGTGGAGGACCAGACCAAGCATGACAACTACAACATGCTTGAACAGCGGCTGCAACTTAAAACCGATCATTTTTTTACGGGGGAAGATCTTCTGGGCCGGTGGAAGAGTCAGTTTGTTTTTAAGGGCGACTTCCTGGTGGATGAATATTTCGGCGGCAAGACGGATTTCGATCTGCGCGAATGCAATATGGTCATGAGCCCGACGCATTTCCTGGATGTCAGGGTCGGGCGGCAGGTGTTGACATGGGGGACGGGGGATTACCTTTTCATCAACGATGTGTTCCCCAAGGACTACGAGTCTTTTTATATCGGCCGCGATGACGAGTATTTGAAGAAGCCGTCGGATGCGGCGCGTTTTTCTTTTTATTCGGACATGGCGAACACCGATTTTATCGTTATTCCGCGCTTTGAACCGAATACCCTTCCCGACGGCCAACGCCTTTCGTTTTTCGATTCTTTCCAGAGAGGGATCTCCGGCACCAACTCCGACCGTTACCTGGTGGAGCCGGGGTGGCAGGCCAAGAATTTTGAGTATGCGATGAGGGTTTTCAGGAATTTCGGATCGGCCGAAGGCGCCTTGTATGTCTTCCGGGGATTTGATCCGTCGCCGCGCAGCTATTTGAATGAGGCCGACAGAGAGCTTTTTTATGAGCGCCAGGATGTTTTTGGCGCCAGCCTGCGGGGGCCTTTTGCCGGTGGGATTGGCAATATCGAAGCAGGATATGTGCATTCTCCCCAAGACGATCACGGCGACAACCGTCTGATCGAGAATTCCATGTTCAAGGCCATGGCAGGATACGAGAAAGACCTGGGGCACGACTTGAAGATTGGTTTCCAGTATTATTATGAAGAGAAACTGGATTACTCGAAGTATGCGGCGGCCCTCCTGCCGTTGGATTATTTCTGGGACCAGTATTATCACCTGTTGACCAACAGGATCACCAAGCTTTTTAAAAATCAGACGGTGGCTGTGTCTCTCTTTACATTTTTTTCTCCATCGGATCTGGATGGTTATTTCCGTGGTTCCGTGTCTTACGATCTGACAGATCAATGGAAGATGATTTGGGGGGTCAATATCCCCTGGGGCGGCGACACCCATACGGCATTTGCCCAGATGCGCAGGGACAAGAATGTTTACATCCGGGTAAGGTATAGTTTTTGAAGGGCGGGTATTTTATTCCGCCGGAGGCGGAGGAAGGAGGGCTCATGATGAGGACGAAGGTATTGACGTGGTTGGCGGTCGTTGTGGGGTTTGTGTGCCTTGCTGGCAGTTTTGTTGCGGCTTCAGATTGGCCGGACTTGGCGCCGGAACCGGAATTGCTGTCGCCGACAGGGGAAGTGGTCAATTTGGCCGACAAAAAGACCCTGGAATTCAAGTGGAGTCCGTTCATCGGCCGGATGTGGGAAAGACAGTATTACGATTTCAGGCTTTATAAAGGGCGCCAGACGACAGAGGCCAATCAGCTGATCGCCAAGCAGATACCTAAAGATCAGTATTCGTTTACGGTCGATGCCGGCATCTTTCAGGACGGCGAGGTCTATACATGGGGTCTCAGGCAAGTTTATATGGACAGAAAGAGCGAACAGGCGTATTCTTCTTTTAAGGTTGAAAAGAATGCCGGGAGCGCTTGCCCCACGGGGGATGCGAAGGCAGGAGAGTGAAGTTTGCGTGACGAAAACAAAGGAGGTTCGTGTGGTTGAAAGAGGAGAATTCCGAGGTAAGCCTGTTCTTATCCTGAAAAGGAGCGAAGATGAAAGATATCCGTTTTCTTTCGGGTTGAGCAAGGCTAAGTTGATCCTTGAGCACATTGAAGATATCAAAAAGTTCGTTGAAGACAACAACAAGCCCAGCGCATAGCCGTTTATGGATGGATTCATGCAGGTTGCTTTCGATGAGGCGATGCAAGGTCTCAAGGAAGGCGGCATCCCGATAGGTTCTGTCCTTGTGAAGGCGGGCGAGGTGATCGGCCGGGGACATAACCGTAGGGTCCAGCAGGGCAGCCCGATTTTTCATGCCGAGATCGATTGTCTCCAACGGGCCGGCAGGGTCGGGTCCTATGAAGGCACCGTCCTATATTCGACCTTGATGCCATGTTACTTGTGCGCCGGGGCTGTCGTGCAGTTCGGCATCAAGAAGGTCGTCGTCGGCGAATCCCGCACCTTTGCCGGGGCGAGGGACTTTATGCAGAAGCACGGCGTCAGCGTGACGGACCTTGACCTGAAAGAGTGCCGGGAGCTGATGGAGGATTTTATCCGCAAGCACCCGGATCTCTGGAATGAGGATATCGGGAAGTAGATTTTGCTCCTTATCCCAAATTCCCCGCCGTCTATTTTACGGATACCAGAAAGGACCTTTATGGCTATCAAAGACCTGTTTCAAAGCGCAGACTGGAAGAAAGAAAAGCATGTTCCCGTGATCGAAGCCCCTGCTCAAGCGAAAAAGGGCGAGAACGTTCGCGTAACGGTGAGCGTCGGTAAAGAAATCCCGCACCCCAACAAGACAGAGCATCATATTTGTTGGATCGATGTGTATTTTCATCCGTCGGGAGAAAAATTCCCTTACCAGGTGGGGCGTTTGGAGTTTACTGCCCACGGCGCTTCGATCGAAGGGCCGGACAAGAGCACCGTCTATTCGCATCCGGAAGGGGTCGTCGTGTTCAAGACGGACAAGCCCGGTAAGATCCTGGCTGCGTCTTACTGCAATATCCACGGTTTGTGGGAGGATTCCAGGGATTTGAATGTCGTTTAGGTAGGGTTATTTTTGGGCTGGACACAAAAGACCGCCGTGCTATCGGCGGTCTTTTGTCGTTGGATAAGGATCAATGGTATCCGTATTTGATGACCATGATGCCGGCAATGACGAGGAGGATGAAGATAATAGAGAAGATATTGAAATATCTTTCGATGGAGTCGGCTATTTTTTTGCCGAAGATGCGCAAGGCGGCGGCGACCAAAAAGAACCTGCCGGCCCGGCCGACGATGGAGGCGCAGATAAGCGTCAACAGAGGGATGCAAAAGAGGCCTGCGGAGATCGTGAAGGCTTTGTAGGGAATAGGCGTGAATGCGGCGGCAAAGATGGCCAGGAAGGCATTCTTGCTGAACTGGACGCCGATGAAATCAACGGCGGCCTCCAGGTGGTAGGTGGCCACGATCCATTTGCCCACGGTTTCGTAAAGCCCCCAACCGATAAAATATCCAAGCAGCGCGCCGCACACGGACCCTATGGTGCATATCAAGGCGTCCCGCAGCCACTTTTTGCGGTTGGCCACGACCATGGCGATCAACAGGACGTCCGGCGGAACGGGAAAAAAGGAGCTTTCCATAAAAGCGATGCCGAAAAGAGCGGCTGGCGCCCTGGGGGTGCGGGCCCAGTGCACGGTCCAGTCATAGGATTTGCGGATCCATGCCAAGGGGTTCAAGGCCGATACGAGGGCGGCGCGGGTAGGCTGGGTCATGAGGCGGCTTCCGGGAAGTTTTCGACGACCTGCGCGTATTTTTCGTGGATCATGTTGCGGTCGAATTCCTTGAAGTCTTCAAGCATCTTGTTTTTTTCCGCATCGGAGAAGTAATTCATGACGGGAAGAAAGAACCGCTTGTCTTCTTTTTGAATGTGGGGCGGATAAAACGCCGTCAGCGTCCGGATATTATCGGTGACGTCTTTGAGAGCGCCCGGTTGTTTTGAAAATCTTTGGGCCGCTTC
This sequence comes from Candidatus Velamenicoccus archaeovorus, assembly GCF_004102945.1. GTDB lineage: Bacteria > Omnitrophota > Gorgyraeia > Velamenicoccales > Velamenicoccaceae > Velamenicoccus > Velamenicoccus archaeovorus. Next base: position 503,836 of record NZ_CP019384.1, read on the forward strand.
CTGGAGGTCTTTGACTTTTTGGCGCGCGAAGATATGCTCCCGGATGAGCTCGTCTAAGATCGTCTTGTGCTCTGCGTTCAGCTTTTTTTCGGCCAGGGCCTTGAAAAGGATGTTTTCTTCTTTGCCATGATGGGTCCTGTCCGCGTAAGTCCTGAAAAAATCAACGGCCTTTTCGATAAAAGACGGATTAAATGTCTTTTTCGCCTCGATCTCTCCAAGGCCTGATTTCATGATGCCGATCATTTTTTCGATCAGCCTATGTTCTATCATCAGGGGGCCTGCAGGCAACATCATTTCCTCTCTTTCTTCTTCTGCTGCCTATATTAACCAAGTCGCGGGGGATTGTCAATGGGGCGAAGGGTGATATAATAAAAGCCCTGTGTTTGTCTTCCGGCCGCCCTGTCGACCGGTCGGCCTATCGCCAGGGGCGGAAGATTTTAAAAAGAAAGACCCCTTGCCTAAACGCTTGTCCATTTCACTCACAAGCACCAGAGGCGTTCGTGAAATGGACCTGCGCAGGCAGGGGTAATTCCGCCAGAGGCGGAATTAAGGAGGTTTTGATGATATCGCTTAGATTGAGAATGTATCTTTTGCTCGCCGTTCTTTTCGGCGTCGTCTATATGATCGTGACCGTCATCGGCACGAGCATGGGGATGGATAATTTTTATTTCTATCTCGGCGTCGCCTTCGTGCTGATGGCGATCCAGTATATGGTGGGGCCGAAGCTGGTCGAGTGGTCCATGCATATCGAGTATGTGGACCGCGCCCGTTATCCGGAACTGCATGAGATGGTCGAAGAGCTGACGCGCCGGGCAGGCATCCCTAAGCCCAAGATCGGCATCGCGCACGTGGGGCTGCCGAATGCCTTTGCTTTTGGCCGGTGGATGTCCGACAGCCGCGTCTGTGTCACGGACGGCATTTTGAAATTGCTGAATAAAGAGGAGTTGCGCGCCGTTCTCGGCCATGAGTTGAGCCATGTCAGGAACCGCGATGTCCTGACCATTACAGTTTTGTCCGTGATTCCCATGGTCCTATATCGTATTGCATGGTATTTTCTTTTCTGGGGCGGCGGCCGCCGGCGGGATAATTCAGGCGCCAATACGGCCCTCATCGGCCTGGCGGCCCTCTTGTTTTATTTTGTGACGAACCTCTTGGTTCTTTACGCGTCGCGTATCCGGGAGTATTTTGCAGACAAAGGATCTGTATCTCTCGGGAATCCTCCTGAAAGGCTTGCCAGCGCCCTCTATAAACTGGTGTATGGTTCCGCCCGCATGGATAAGGAGGCTCTGAGGGATGTCGAGGGCTTGAAAGCTTTTTTCCTGAATGATCCTTCCTGCGCCTCCAGGGAAATCAGCGAGCTCCGTCAGATCGATATGGACCATTCGGGCACGATCGATGCGGACGAGTTGGACGCTATACGCAGAAAAACAGTCCGCCTGACGACAGGCGACAAGCTCATGGAGTTTATGAGCACTCATCCCAATATGCTTAAACGGATCAAGGCATTGTCCGGCTATAGGAACACATAGGCTGCTTGTATGATTTTTATCAACAATCTTTCCAAAACTTACGGTAAGAAGACCCTTTTCGAAGACATCTCGCTTAATATCAACCGCGGCGAGAAGATCGGTATGGTCGGTCCCAACGGCGCCGGCAAGAGTACTTTTTTTCATCTGCTCCTGGCGGATGCGGAGCCCTCGGCAGGGACGATCCAGACTCAGAAGGGCGTCCGTATGGGTTATTTGCCGCAGGAGTCGAGTTTTCCTTCAGAGCATACGGTCCTGGATGAGTTGACGCGCGGCGACGAGGGGATCCTGAAGTTGCTGAAGGAGAAAGAGGATCTGGAGCGCGCCGATCAGGCCGCGTCCTATCGCTACGGCGAGATCCTCCACGAGCTCGATGTCCTCGGATATTTTGAATTGGAGCACAAGGCTGAAAAAGTGCTCATGGGCTTGGGTTTTAAAGAAAGGGATTTCAACCGGCCCATCACGCAGATGAGCGGCGGCTGGCAGATGCGCGTGCTTTTGGCCAAGCTTCTTGTCCTGCCTTACGATATCCTGCTTTTGGATGAACCGACCAACTATCTGGATTTGAACGCGGCCTTGTGGCTGAAGAGTTATCTGGCCGGCTATAGCGGGACGTTTTTGATGATCTCCCACGATAAGTCGTTTCTGAAGGAAGTGACGAATTATACGCTTGTGCTTGAGCATGGCCAAATCACAAAAGTCACCGGCAGTTATGAGCACTACGAACAATTGCGCGAAGAGCAGCGCCTGACCATGGCGAGGCGTTTTGAGCAGCAGGAGAAGAAGCGCAGGCAGTTGGACCGGTTCATTACGCGTTTCCATGCACAGCCCAACAAAGCCGCGGCTGTGCGCAATAAACGCAAGGCCATCGAGAGGATGGAGGAGATCGTTCTGCCGCCGGATGTGCGCGAGAGTATCCGCATGTTTCATTTTCCACGCACCCGGCCGAGCGGCCACCGCGTGCTCAAGCTCGAGAAGATCGCCAAATCTTATGGGGATATCCGTGTATATCAGGACCTCGATTTTGAGATCGAGCGCGGGGAGAAGGCCGTTTTGGCCGGGGAGAACGGCGCCGGAAAGTCAACGCTGTTGAAGATCCTGGCCGGCGTCATTGCTTTCGATTCCGGAAACCGTCAGGTCGGCCATAACGTCGATATCGGCTATTTTTCCCAGACGCGGCTGGATACTCTTAATCCCGAGAATACCGTGTTGGAAGAGGCGTATAACGCTGCGCCCGGCACCATGTCTCAGGAGGCGCTTCGCACGATCCTTGGGGCATTCCTTTTTTCAGGCGAGGACGTCGATAAAAAGGTGAGTGTTTTGTCGGGAGGAGAAAAGAGCCGTTTGAACCTGGCGAAATTCCTTATCCATCCGCCGAACTGCCTCTTTCTGGATGAGCCGACGACGCATCTGGATGTGGATGCCGTGGATGCGCTCATTCGGGCGCTTGAGCATTATGAGGGAACGCTGGTATTTATCAGCCACGATATCCATTTTGTCAGATCGGTGGCCAATGTCGTTTATGAGGTGAAAGACGGCGGTGTGCGCAAGTTCTTCGGTAATTTTGACTATTACCTGGAAAAACGCGAGCAGGGTGTGACGGAGTTTAAACCGAAGAAACCCAGGCCCGGAGGGGAGAAAACGCGCCTGCAGATGGAGCGCGACAGGGTCCGGCAGGAGGAGAAGCAGAAGAAAGAAGAAGAGCGCAGGCGCAAAGCGCATAACACGGCCATAGGCAGCGAGATACAGAAACTCAAAAAAGAAAGAGAAGGGCTTGAGTTGGAGAGCTATGCCAAAGCACGCGCCCTGGCCGATTCGAGGACATATGCCAACCAGGCCAAGGCCAGAGACTATGGCCAGCGTCTCAAAGAGATTGAATCGCGATGCCGCTCGATCGATGCCGAGATCGCAAAGCTGGAAAAGAAACTTGAGTGAAAATTTTCAGGTTATTTTTTGTTTGACCTCTTGACATTCCTTTTTTGTATGCTATAGTTATCTCGTAAGGCACAGTGTGTGTGTCAAGTTGCAAAGAGGCATTCTCCGTCGGAGAATGCCTCTTTTTTTCGCCCCAGAAAGGGGCGCACTGGCTTTTCCGTTTGAGCCAGGTGGCCGCAGAAAGCGGCATACCGCGCCAAGGGTGGCGCACTTGCCCAATCATTCAATAAGGGCAAGGTGCCGCGCAAATCAGCGCGGAATAAAGTGTAAAATTGAAGCGGCTATTGAAGCCGCACAGGATAGAGACGTCCAAAGAGACTAAAGAAGTCTTTTTGGACGTTTTGTTTTTTCCGGACTCGTCCGGAAAAAACAACCCGCCAGCGATTTGTGGCGTCCTCCACTGAAGCTTCGGCGCCTGCCTGCCGGTAGGCAGGGGCGGCCGCCGAAGCAGTGGTGGCGGCCGGGTAGATCATTTGGGCACATGGCCGTGCTCTTGACCAAGAATTGAAAATGCAAACCATATGCCAAAAAAGGATACTTACATGAGTCGGCGCATGCGTAAATCATTTGAGTTTGTCCTATGTTCTTTGTTCGCCTTGGGTTGCGTGGGGAGTGTTTTTGCAGAGGGAGGAGAGGGGTTATTTTCCAAACTCGGGATCACGGCCTCGGGCGCTATTGATTTTTACTCGAAATATATCTGGAGGGGTTTTACGCTCGACCGCGATCCTGTTGTCCAGCCTTCCTTTAATGTGGGTTATAAGGGCTTGACCTTCAGTTTTTGGTCGAACTGGGATGCGGATAACGAAGACGGGCTGAATTCCGATGAGATGGATTTCATTGTGGATTACACAAAGAGTTTCGACAAGTTTAGCGTGTCCGTAGGGCACACCTATTATGACTTTCCTGGGACGAACGGATACAGCAGGGAATTCTATGCCGGCGTAGGAACACCGGTGATCCCGTTTACGCAGATACCGATTTCTACAAGCCTCAAGTTTTACAGGGATTACGGCTCAACGGAAAACGGCGGCGGAGAAGGGAACTATCTTGAGTTGGCGTTGGCATATAGTACGGTTGTCATGAAGGATCCGGGGATTTCTCTCGACTTGGGCGTAACCACAGGGTATAACCACCATCTCTTTATTAATGGAGACGGCGGCCAGGCGACCATGAGCGCAGGGCTCACGGTCCCTTTGACGAAATCACTGTCATTCAAACCGAAGGCAAACTATACGATCCCTTTTGCCGACCTCTCGGCCTCTGATGATGGCAGCCAGAAATCACGTTTCTGGGGCGGGTTCAGTTTGGCGTATACGTTCTAACAGGATTATTTCTTGATGAGAGACTTTCGAGGATACGATGCAGGGGGAAAGGTGGTTCTTATGAAAACATTACGGGGAAGAGTCCAAGGCGGTATCGGGTTGGCGGCGATCCTGCTGGGATTTGCGCCTGTCGTCTGGGCGGCGGATCCGAACGGGGCTGCGACGCTTGCCGCGACGCCGACGGCTCCGGTCGATTATGTCTGGGTGCTGTTGTGTGGTTTTCTTGTGTTTTTTATGCAAGCCGGTTTTGCGATGGTAGAGACGGGGTTTTGCCGGGCCAAGAATGCGACGAACCTGATGGCCAAGAATACCATTGATTTTGTCGTCGCGTCCCTCTGTTTTATGGCTTTTGGTTTTGCCTTGATGATGGGGCAGGATTATAAAGGACTTTTTGGGACGACTGGGTGGTTCTTGCACGGCGATAGTTACGACGTCGGAAGATATCTCCTGTTTTTTTGGCAGCTTGTCTTTGCAGGGACGGCCGCTACGATCGTCTCGGGAGCCGTAGCCGAACGCCTGAAATTCAGCGCGTATTTTTTATACAGCCTCGTTGTCAGCGCGCTGATTTATCCTCTTTATGGCCATTGGGTTTGGGGCGGGGGATGGTTGGCAAAGCTTCCCTTCGGCGCCGGCCATGTTGATTTTGCCGGTTCGGGAGTCGTTCACACTATCGGCGGTTTTGTGGGTTTAGCCGGCGCTATTCTTCTTGGGCCCAGATTCGGCAAGTTCGCCAAGGATGGTAAACCAAGGGCAATCCCGGGCCATAGTATCACCCTGGCCGCCCTAGGGACTTTTATTTTGTGGTTTGGATGGTTTGGGTTTAATCCGGGTTCGACATTCTCCGCTCACCAGCTGCGCATCGCCGTCGTGGCCGTTAATACCAACCTGGCTGCAGCAGCCGGTGCGGCAACGGCCATCCTGGTGGTTTTTGCGCGGACGAAGAAATGGGACGTGGGCATGATGCTTAACGGCTGTCTGGCGGGCTTGGTCGCCATCACGGCGCCTTGTGCATGGGTCGAGGCGTGGGCTGCTGTTGTGATTGGCATTGTGGCAGGCTTTCTTGTGGTCGCCAGCGTTTATTTCTGGGAGGCGAAAGGCGTTGATGATCCTGTGGGCGCAGTCAGCGTTCATGCCGTGAACGGCGTCTGGGGCTTGCTTAGCGTCGGCCTATTTGCCGACGGGACCTATGGCTTGGCAACGACCAGCGCGCCTCTCGTGCGGGGATTATTTTACGGCGGCGGCTTCGGCCAGCTGATTGCGCAGGCGATCGGTGCGGCGGTTTGCGTGACCTGGGCGTTTGGCCTCGGACTTTTGACGTTCAAGATCATGGATAAGCTGTTCGGGATCCGCGTGGCTCCGGAGGAAGAGCTTAAAGGATTGGATATTCCGGAACACGGAACGCCTGCGTATCCGAACTTCGTCACCCTCAATCAATAATCATGAAAGGCGGCGGCGCGCCAAGAACGGCGTGCCGCCGGCCATCCTTCAAAGAGGTGCCGTTATGAAAAAAATAGAAGCAGTGATCCGCGCAGAGAAACTGGACGATGTCATGGAGGCTTTGAAAAGCGCAGGCGCGCCAGGATTGATGGTGACGCGTATCGAAGGGCATGGCCGCCAGAAAGGTCTCACGGAGCAATTCCGTGGCAGGGAATTTAAGGTGGATTTGTTGCCGAAGATCAAGGTCGAGACGGTCGTGCGCGATGCGGATGCGGCCAGATTCGTGGACATCATCGCCAGGGCGGCCAAGACGGGTGAGATAGGCGACGGCAAGATCTTCGTTTCCGCCGTGGCCGACGTGATGAGGATCCGTACCAAAGAAATGGGGGATGGCGCCGTCTGAAATCCGACGAAAGACCATTGACGCCTGCGGCCATGCAAAATCCGGAGCTGATACGCAAGATGAGGCTGTTAAAAGCCCAAAAGGAGTATACGCTTTACGATCTGTCGCGCATTCTGGATGTCCAGGTGGCAACTATCGAGCGTTGGTTCAGGACGGGCCGGATCAATAAAATTTATGCCAGACTGGTGCAGGAGAAGTTGAGCCTTTGATGGTTTAGGGCGATAGCCGGAGGCGCTTAAAGGCGTCCCAAAAACAGGAAGGAGGTATTATTTTATTTTGTATTTGTTCAATTGATTACGCATGGTACTTCAAGATAGCGGGAAGTCTAATCCCGTCAAAGGCGGGATGGAAAGGTCCATATGAATGCAGGTGATACAGCGTGGGTCTTGATGTCGTCGGCGCTTGTGATGCTGATGACGCCGGGTCTTGCTTTTTTTTACGGAGGCATGGTCCGCAGGAAGAATATTTTGAGTATCCTGATGCAGTGTTTTATTATCTTGTGCGTCATGAGTCTCCAGTGGGTTTTGTTCGGTTACAGCCTTGCGTTTGCTCCAGGCAACTGGTTTATCGGCGGTCTGCAGTGGCTGGGCTTGAACGGCGTCGGCCAGGAACCGTTTGTGGAGTATGCAGCCACTATCCCGCATATGGCGTTTATGATTTTTCAGGCGATGTTTGCCATCATCACTCCGGCGTTGATCATCGGCGCATTTGCCGAACGCATGAAGTTTTCAGCCTTCGTCGTATTTACGCTCTTGTGGGCGACGCTCGTGTATGACCCGGTTTGCCACTGGGTCTGGGGTGTCGGCGGCTGGATTCGCAATCTTGGGGCGCTGGATTTTGCCGGCGGGACGGTCGTCCACATCAACGCCGGCATCGCGGCGCTGGTGACGGCTCTCGTCATCGGCCGCAGGAGATGTTTGGATAAGAACGTTCCTTCTCCGCACAACCTCCCGTTTGTGGTTTTAGGAACGGCCCTTTTATGGTTCGGCTGGTTTGGGTTTAACGCAGGCAGCGCGTTGGGAGCCAACGGACTGGCGGCCAATGCTTTTGTCGTGACCAATACTGCGGCGGCAGCTGCCGGTTTGAGCTGGGCCCTGATCGAATGGTTCCGTGTCGGCAAGCCGACCATGTTCGGCGTGGCGTCGGGCGCCGTGGCGGGCCTGGTGGCCATCACGCCTGCGGCCGGTTTTGTCGGCGTTGTCCCGGCCGTCATCATCGGGCTTATGGTCAGTGTTTTCTGCTATCTGGCCGCAGCCATCATCAAGCCGAAGATGGGATATGACGACGCCCTCGACGCTTTCGGCGTCCACTGCGTCGGCGGTATCTGGGGCGCCCTGGCGACGGGATTGTTTGCGTCCAAGGCCGTTAATGCCGCGGGCGCGGACGGTTTATTTTTCGGCGGATCAGGGTTGTTCCTCAAACAGTTGCTGGCGGTGGGCGCGACTCTCGCCTATGCCGTTATGGTTACTTTCATCCTCTATAAGATCGTTGACGCCCTGCTGGGGATACGGATCGAGGAGAGGGAAGAAGAGATAGGCCTGGATCTGTCGCAGCACCATGAACGGGCTTATACGATGATAGAATAATCAAGGCATAGATGGTTTAAAGGAAAGAGAGGTTGTATCATGAGGTTAATCATTGCCATCATTCAGCCGGCCCGGTTTGAGGCCGTGCGGGATGAGTTGTATAAGGCCGAAGTGAACCTCATCACGGTCTCCGAGGTCCTGGGTCACGGCCGCCAGAAGGGCGTGACGGAGGTTTACCGCGGAGCCAAAGAGATGGGGAACCTCCTGCGCAAGGTGCGCCTGGAGATTGCCGTCAACGAGAACTTCGTGGAACCGACCATCCAGGCCATTATCAAAGGCGCCAAGACGGGCCAGACAGGCGACGGCAAGATCTTCGTCTTGGACATGGAAGAATGTGTGCGCATCCGCACGGAGGAACGGGGTCCCGTAGCCATCGGCTGACAGGCTGCCCATAAGTGCTCAGAGCCAGGCGTTGTCCCTGATGGGATAGCGCCTGGCTTTTTATCGAAACCTTGACCCCGTTAGAGAATGCAATTTCTCTAACGGGGTCAACTTGAATAATGCCGATGATTGTCCTATAATTGGAAAAAATAGGAGGTTTCTTTGGCTATCGGTTGGGATAATGCCACACAGGAAAAATTCAAGGTCTTGATCGGCAAGATGCCGGTTTTCATGCGTCCTGTCGCCGAAAAGACGATCGTCCAGAAGGCAGAGGGTCTTGTCCTGCAGGACAACCGCTCCGAGATCACCGAGAAAGATATGGTGGATGCTTTCTTTGCCGAAACGCCTTTCGGTTTTCAGGGACTCATGAAGAACGATCTCTTGTCGGTCGGCATCGACTATACGAAATATGGTTATGAGAAGTAGGATGTGAACCGTCTTTTGGGCGGGGTCAAGCCATGGACAGAAAAGCCGCAATGCGTTTTATCCTGATGATGGGGTTGGTAAGCCTCTTCGGCGACATCTCCTATGAGGGGGCCCGTGCCATGACGGGGCCGTATCTGGCTTTTCTGGGCGCTTCCGCAGTCACAGTCGGTTTTGTCTCGGGACTCGGAGAGTTTTTGGGATACGGACTGCGGCTTGTTTCGGGTGTAGCCGCAGACAAAACGCGCGCCTATTGGCCGCTTACTTTTCTGGGGTATGGCCTTATTTTGGCGATCCCGTGCTTGGCTTTTACCGGCAGCTGGCAGATAGCGGCGTTATTCATTATCCTGGAGCGCGCGGGGAAAGCCGTCCGTTCTCCGGCGAGAGATGCGCTCCTGTCTTATGCGACAAAGCAGGTAGGCAGGGGGTGGGGGTTTGCGGTCCATGAGGCCATGGACCAGATCGGCGCGGTCGCAGGGCCGTTGATCTTTGCTGCCGTTCTCTTCTGGAAGAATAATTTCCGCCTTGGATTCGGCATCCTTTTTATTCCTACCCTTTTGACCATTTTGTCTCTGATATTTGCCAAGTCCTATGGGCGGGCGCCCGAGGATTTCGAGACGCCCCGGGACCCGCAGCCACAGCCGGCGCAGGAAGCAAAGCTTGCGCCTGCTTATTGGCATTATGCGGCTTTCAGCTGTTTGTGCGTAGCGGGTCTCGTGAATTTCCAGATCATTTCTTATCACTGGAAAGTCCATGCCTTGCTCTTGGACGCCTGGATCCCGCTCGTCTATGCATTGACGATGGCCGTGGACGGAGTGGCGGCCCTTGCCGTCGGCAAAGCCTACGACCGCTGGGGCTTCAAGACCCTCGGATTGGTTCCTATCGTAACCCTGCTTGTGCCGTTCTTTGTCTTTTTGCCGTCATCTGCCGCTTCTACCGTTGTTGTTGCCGTCCTCTGGGGTATTGTGATGGGCATGCACGAGACCATCATGCGGGCGGCGATCGCCGATCTGACGCATATTCAGAAGAGGGGGTTCGGCTACGGATTTTTTAATACCATTTACGGCGGCGCATGGTTTCTGGGCAGCTTTACCGTAGGCGCGCTGTATGGACTAAACATACGCTTTGTGCTTTTGTTCGTCGTCGTCTTGGAGTTGGCCGCCTTTGCCGTATTTTGGAAGTTTCTCAGGCGCGCCCCAAGGTGATTCAGTCTCCCTCCAGGAATCCCTGCATCTTTCCGCATCAAACCTCCGGATTTTTATAGTGAAAAAAATCACAAAATGGCCTTGACATGGCTTAAAGGTATGTTATATTTATATTAGTTATTGTGATTTTTTGAACAATATTATTTTCTTTTCATAAGGCCCCCTGCGCAAAGGTTCTTGTTCAGGCATCCGAAGAACGCAACCATCGAGGATACTTGTGGTAAACAAGAAATGCATTATCCGTCTTTTAAGGTATAAAAACGCCCTCCACAGGCTGAACAGCCTGGGGTTTGTGAAGGTGTTTTCCGACAACCTGGCGGATGCGGTAGGCGTGACCGCTTCCCAGGTGCGCAAGGATTTTTCCCTTTTCGGCATCTGCGGCAATAAGCGCGGCGGATACCAGATCGAGGCCCTGCTGGGCAAGCTCAACCATATCCTCGGCAAGAACGAACAGCAGAAAGTGGTGATTGTCGGAGGGGGAAATATCGGGGCGGCGCTGATGAAGTATAAGGGTTTTGAGAAGGAGGGCGTCAAGATCGCCGCCTGTTTTGACATCGACCCCGCGAAATACAACCACAAGGAAGGGGATATCCCTGTTTTGCCTTTGGAGCAGCTCAGGGATTTTGTGCGTCAGAACCATATCAAGATCGGCGTGATCGCCGTGCCGGATATCGCGGCCCAACAGGTCTTGGACCTGATGCTTGCGGCCGGAATCAAGGGGGTCCTGAATTTTGCGCCGATACGCTTGAGGGCGGCCAGCGACTGTGTCATCAACAATGTGAACCTGGTTTTGGAACTGGAGACTGTCATCTATTTCATCATTAACGGGCTGGAAAAATCCATCGCCGAGATCCATGAAGAGCAGAAATCTTAAAACCAATATCATCCTGTCTTTTTTTGCCGTCATTTCTATTTTGGTGGTGTCGGTCGCTATTTTGGGTTATTACATTATCAACAGAAATGTCATCCAGCGTGCGCAAAGGCAGATCAAAAACGACTTGAAGGTTGCCCGATGGGCTTACAATACGGAGATTGACAGGATCCGCCTGGCGTTCAATCTCGTGGGGCCGTCTAACGACCTCGAAAGACTCAAAGGCCAGATCGGCCTGGATTATATTTCGGTCGTCGACAAGAACGACCTGCCGGCCATCAAGAGCGAGGTTGTCCGGGCGGCGTTTGAAGGCAAGGCGCTGGCTGCGACACGCATTATCGGTCCCGAAGAGCTTAAAGAGATGGGACGGTCTTTGTATGAGAAGTCCGTTATCGAGATCAAGCCTACCGCCAAGGCGCGGCCGACGGAAATACACATCCTTGACAGCGCCATGGCTGTCGGGTATGCCAAGCCGCTCTTTGATAATGCCGGCCACGTGCGGGCCGTCATGTATGGCGGCAAGATCATCAACAGGGATGCCGAGCTGGTGGATAAGATCCGCAGTTTTGTTTTCGAAAACCAGATGTATGAAGGCCGGCCGACGGGGACGGTGACGATCTTTTTGGATGATGTCAGGATCGCGACAAATGTCCTGGATAAGAACGGCGAGCGAGCTATCGGCACTAGGGTTTCCGCTACCGTCTATAAAAAGGTGGTCGAGGAAGGCCGAACATTTTTAGACCGCGCCTTTGTTGTTACCGATTGGTATCTCACGGCTTATGAGCCTATCCGTAATATCGAAGGCAAGGTGATCGGCATCCTTTATGTCGGCATCTTGGAGAAGCCTTTTGTGGACATGCGCCGCAATGTTTTTCTGGTATTTTTTGGCATCGTGGTTCTCGCGTCTTTATTAGCCGTCATTCTGGGTCTCGTTTTGGCCCAGGGCATGGCGCGGCCTCTCACCAGGCTCCTGGAGGCCGCAGGCCGGTTTTCTAAAGGGGACCTTTCCCACAGGATCGGGATGTTCAACAGCCGCGTGCGCGAGATCGATGTCCTGGCCGAGGCCTTCAACGACATGGCGGCAAAGATCGATGAGCGCGAAAAGAGGCTCGAGGCGCTTAATAAAGAACTGGAGGCACTGAACAAGAGCTATCTGGATCTCGTCGGCTTTGTGTCGCATGAGCTCAAGGGTATCCTTTCGTCGACGATCATGAATGCCTACACGGTCCGGGACGGGTTTTTGGGGATGGTGAACTTCAAGCAGCGCAAGGCCCTGGATTCGATTGCGCGCAATCTCGATTATCTGGAGGCGACCGTCAAAAATTTCCTGAATTTAAGCCGTTTGGAGAAAGGCGAGCTCGCCGTCAGCAAATCCGAAGTCTTGTTAAAGGAAAACATCGTTGATCCTTCCCTGGAGGCGTTCGGCCGGCAGGCGACGGACAAAGAGATGCAGGTGGTCAACGATACCGCCGCAGGTTTGAAAGTGATGGCGGACGTGGATCTTTTGCAGATCGTCGTCAACAATCTGATCGGAAACGCCGTCAAGTACGGCCAGCGGGGCGGTATCTTGCGCGTGAGCGCCGAGATCCGCAATGGCACAGCGCATGTTGAGGTCTATAATGACGGCAAACCCCTTGCGCAGGACGAGATAGATAAACTTTTCCGCAGGTTCTCGCGGTTGAAATCCGAGGAGACGCGTAACGTCCAGGGGACAGGTCTGGGATTGTTTGTCAGTAAGGAGATTATCGAAAAACATGGCGGTTGGATATGGGTAGAGGCCAGGCCGAAAGGGAATGCGTTTGTGTTTGAGATCAAATAAGGGCATAAGTATTCATCTCTTGCTCAAACGTCCGCCACTGGTTCTTCGGCGCCTGCCTGCCGGTAGGCAGGGACGCCCGCCGATGCAGTGGTGGCGGGGGCTTGTAAATTTTCCCAAGGTTCGGCCGATAGGGCCAGGTGCAGAAAAATACCTTGATAGAGACAAACATATATTGACTCCTCGCGTAAACATCTTGTCAATATCTGTCTGCGACCAGTCCTCGCAGAGCTCAGGCGGGTTCCGCAGGAAGCGGAATACTGGTCTTTCCGATAGGGCCAGGTGCATCCAGATATTTCCAAGATACGCAAGGAGTTAACCCAGAAAGGGTAGACCTCCGCATTCCACATAACGGAGGGTCTAATTCCGCCAGAGGCGGAAGATTAAAGGAAAGTAACGTGACTCCCCGTGTAAGCATCTTGACAATTTATGTCTGCGACCAGCCTTCGCAGAGCTCAGGCGGGCAGCCATAAATTCTCAAGATACACGTGGAGTTAATTCCGCCAGAGGCGGAATTAAGGAGGGTTTAGCGTGACAACGCCACTGGATATGATCAAAAAGAAAAGGGCCGAGGCGATCAACCGCATCCTCGGCAAGGGATATTTGTCGACGAAACGCGTCTATGTCGGCATGGCGACATGCGAGATCGCGGCGGGATCCAAAGATGTAATGGCGGTCTTTGAGAATGCCATCAAGAATGAAGGATTGACCGACGTGTATCTGAGTCAGAAGGGCTGCGCCGGTCGTTGTAACCTGGAGCCGACCGTCGAAGTTGTGGAGGAAGGTAAGATCCCTGTCAAATACGGCAAGGTAACCAGAGAAATGGCGCGCCAGATCATCGACCAGCATTTGAAAAAAGGCGAAGTGATCAAGGAGTGGATTATTCATTGAAAAGACACTGGGATACAAGAAAATTACCAATGTCCAATTACCCATGAAATCCCAATTCTCAAATATCCAATTTGTTCCTTGGTTATTTGTTTTTTGATTGGTCATTGGTTATTGGAAATTTAACGGGTGATTGGTGACATGGTGACTTGGTGACAACAATCAGCAGGAAGGGACGAAGAGATGCCAAGACGATACGTGATTACATTATGCGACGGGCCGACATGCATCCATAAAAGGTCCAAGGAACTGGAAGCGGCGATCGAGACGGAGCTGACCAGGCACGAGCTTACCGGCAGGGTGAGCGTCAACCTTTCGGGGTGCCTGGGGATGTGTGCCCAGGGGCCTGTCATGGCGATCAATCCTCAGTATACCGTCTACGGTAACGTGACGGCGGACGATATACCGGAGATCGTCTCGAGCCATATCCTGAAGAAAAAACCCGTGGCGCGTCTCGCCATCGACGAGGATCATCTCTATAACAGGTTTTTCCGTGTTTTCGGCGACATAAATTTTTTCGGCAAACAGATGCGCATTGTGCTGCGTAATTGCGGCATCATCGACCCGGAGAATATAGATGATTATTTATCCGTGCGCGGCTATGAGGCCCTGGCCAAGGTTTTGACCGATATGAAGCCCGCAGATGTTATCGCTCAGGTGAAGACGTCCGGCCTCAGAGGCCGTGGCGGCGCCGGTTTCCCTACGGGGATCAAATGGGAGTTGGCGGCCAGGCAGAAGACGGATGAAAAATTCCTTATCTGCAATGCCGACGAAGGGGACCCCGGCGCTTTCATGGACAGGAGCACGATCGAAGGAGACCCGCATACCGTCCTGGAAGGCATGATCATCGGGGCTTATGCCGTCGGTGCCAGCAAAGGTTTTGTGTATATCCGCGCGGAATACCCCTTGGCGATCAAACGGCTGGAAAAGGCCATCGCCGACGCCCGCAGGGAATGTTTTCTGGGCAAGAACATCCTCGGTTCCGATTTTTCTTTTGATATCGAGATACGCCTTGGCGCCGGAGCCTTTGTCTGCGGGGAGGAGACGGCGCTGATCCATTCGATCGAGGGACACCGCGGCATGCCGAGGCCCCGTCCGCCTTATCCGTCGGTCCAGGGGCTTTTTGACAAGCCGACCTTGATCAACAACGTCGAGACGTGGGCGAACATCCCCGTCATCATCCTGGACGGCGCGGAATGGTTCAGCTCGATCGGGACAGAGAAGAGCAAGGGGACGAAGGTCTTTGCGCTTGCCGGGAAGATCAAGAACACGGGTTTGATCGAGGTGCCCATGGGCGTGACACTAAGGTCCATCATTTACGATATCGGCGGAGGTATTCCGAACAACAAGAAATTCAAGGCGCTCCAGACAGGCGGGCCTTCGGGCGGCTGTCTCTCCGAGGATTACCTGGATACGAAGATTGACTATGAATCGCTCGCTGCGGCCGGTTCCATCATGGGGTCCGGCGGTATGATCGTTATGGACGAAGATTCATGCATGGTGAACATCGCGCGGTTTTTTCTGGAATTCACGCAGAACGAATCTTGCGGCAAATGCACGCCGTGCCGCGAGGGGACCAAGCGTATGCTTGAGATCCTGACCCGCATCACGGAAGGCAAGGGCCAGGAGGGCGATATCGAGAGGCTGGAGCGTCTGGGGAACCTGATCAAGAAGGCGTCCCTGTGCGGGTTGGGGCAGTCGGCCCCTAATCCGGTCTTGAGCACGATCAAGAATTTCCGCAGCGAATACGAGGAGCATATCAAGCAGAAAAAATGCCGCGCCGGTGCGTGCACGGCCTTGACCGGCTATGAGATTACCGATAAATGCGTCGGTTGCACGGCCTGCAGGAAGGTCTGTCCTGTCGGCGCAATCACCGGGAACCCCAAGAGCCGGCATTTCATCGATCAAGGCAAATGCGTCAAGTGCGGTTTGTGTTTCGACACATGCAAATTCAGCGCGATCAAGAAAGGGTAGATGCGATGGAAAGCAAGACCATAACGATCACCATTGACGGTAAGACATACCAAACACAGGAGGGGTTGACCATCATGCAGGCGGCAGACCAGCTGGGTTTCCATATCCCGCGGCTCTGTTATCATCCGAAGCTCTCGATCGAAGGCGCCTGCCGCGTCTGTATTGTGGAGGTTGAGGGTGTCAGGACATATGTGGCGTCTTGCGCCTATCCCGTGATGGACGGCATGAAGATCCGCACCAACACCCAGGAGATCCGCCGCGCTCGGCGCGATATCGTCGAACTCATCCTGGACAATCATCCCCAGGATTGCCACACCTGTGAACGCGATTCCAACTGCGAGCTCCAGCGGCTGGCCGCCTCCATGGGGATCCGCAAGAGGCATTTCGAAGGCGAGCGCAAGAAATACGAAAAAGACCTGACATCGACCTCCGTGATCAGAGACCCGAACAAGTGTATCCTCTGCGGCCGTTGCGTGCGTATCTGCTCGGAAGTCCAGAAGGTGACGGCCCTTGGCCACGCGCACCGGGGTTTCCAGACGGTCGTCATGCCGGCATATAACATGCCGTTCCGCGACAGCGTCTGCACGACCTGCGGCCAGTGCATCAACGTTTGTCCGACGGCGGCTTTTGTCGAGAAGGTCTACACGCAGGATCTTTTTGCCAAGCTGAACGATCCGAGTATTATCAAGGTGGCGCAGGTCGCTCCGTCTGTCAGGGCCGCCATCGGCGAGGCCTTCGGGCTGGAGCCGGGGCGCGCCATGGAACGCGAAATTGCCGCAGCTTTAAGAAGATTGGGGTTCGATTATGTTTTTGATACGCAATTCTCCGCCGACCTGACGATCATGGAAGAGGCGAGCGAATTTTTAGAGAGGTTCCAGGGCAAAGGGAAGCTGCCCATGATCACGTCGTGTTCCAGCGCCTGGATGAAGTGCGTGGAGCAGTTCCATCCCGATCTTCTGGAAAACGTCTCGACCTGTAAGTCGCCGATGTCCATGATGGGCGCGCTCGTGCGCACCTATTTTGCCGACAAGATCAAAAAAGACCCCAAGGAGATTTTGAGTGTTGCGGTCATGTGCTGCACGGCCAAAAAATATGAGGCCTCGCGGCCGGAGCTGATGGTGAACGGTTTGCCGGCCATTGATATGGTGGTGACGACCCGCGAGATCGCCTGGATGTTTAAATCCGCAGGAATAGATCTCTTGCATATCAAGGGAGAGGATTTTGACGAGCCTCTCGGTTTGTCGTCGGGCGCCGGCGCCATCTTCGGCGCCACCGGCGGCGTCATGGAGGCGGCCATCCGCACGGCCTATGAGTTGTATACGGGAGAGACGCTCATGGACATCGAGCTTGAATCCCTCAGGGGGTTGGCCGGCATCAAGGAAGGCAAGGTGACGATTGACGGCAAGGAGATCCGTGTCGCTGTGGCCCACGGCCTGGGCAATGCCGCGACCGTCCTGGATATGGTGCGCAAAGACCCTGATCGTTTCCATTTCGTCGAGATCATGGGATGTCCAGGCGGCTGCATCGGCGGCGGCGGACAGCCCTATGCCGGCATCAATTCGATGCCCCTGGATGAGGAGTGTCTCAAAAAGAGGGCGGAAGCGCTCTATGGTATCGACCGTCGCAAGACGATCCGCCGCAGCCATGAGAACCCCGATGTGCAGAGGTTGTATAAAGATTTCCTGGGACGGCCCTTGAGTGCCAAGTCCCATCAGCTTCTGCATACGCATTACAAGGTCAAGGAGCCCAGAGGCATCATCCCGCAGGAATTAAAAGTCAGATAAGACGGACCATTGAGGAGAGATAAACCCATGATCGCAGCAGAAGACAAGAAGACGGCATTAAAAGAATTCATGGAGAAGGCCAAGAGCGGCGACCATCCGGAATCGCAGTTGATCGCTATCCTTCATCGCGCGCAGGAACTCTACGGCCACCTTGACCAGGCGGTGATGGACGATATTGCCTTGACCATGAACATCCCGACGGCCCACATATGGGGTGTGGCGACCTTCTATCACTATTTCAACCTCAAGCCGAAGGGGAAGCATTCGATCTCCGTTTGCCTGGGGACGGCGTGCTACGTCAAAGGCGCCGCACAGGTTTTGGAAACAGTCAAAAAGGAGCTCAAGATAGACATCGGCGAGACGACGCAGGACGGGATGTTTACGCTGACCGAAACGCGGTGTCTGGGGACGTGCGGCCTGGCGCCTGTCATGATGATCGATGACAAGGTCTATGGAGCCCTGACGCCGAAAAAGACCGTTGAAATCATCCAGAGTTTTTATAAGAAATAGCAAAAGATAACAGATTACAGAGTGCGGAGAACAGAGGGTAGGGGACAGAAAAGCGTGAAACATATTGATGAACAAAAAATATGGGATGTCTTGGGCGATGCCCAAAAGGCGTCCGCGGCAGACGTCGAGGCGGTCCTGGCCAAAAGCCGCACCCTCAAAGGGTTGACGTTGAAAGAGACCGCTGTGCTTCTGTCGGTTTCAGACCCCGCGATTTTGAAAAAGATCCTTGAAACCGCCGCCTGGGTGAAAAACGAGATTTACGGCAGCCGTATCGTTCTGTTTGCGCCGCTCTACACGAGCAATTTTTGCATGAACGGCTGCCTTTACTGCGGCTTCAAGGCGGACAACAAGAGCGTTAAAAGGAAAGCCCTGACGCCCGGCGAGGTCTCGCGGGAAGTCTCCTGGCTCCTCGGCTGCGGCCACAAGCGCATTCTTCTTGTCGCCGGTGAATCCAGGGGCTCCCGTCGTCCCGTCGTGGAGGATTACGTTGAGGCGATCGAGGCGGTGTATCGTGTCCGTATCGGAGCGCATCAGATCCGCAGGGTCAATATCAACTGCGCCCCCTTGAGCGTCGATGATTTCTGCAAGCTTAAAAGAGCGGGTATCGGGACGTATCAACTTTTTCAGGAGACGTATCACGATGCCACGTATCGTCGTCTCCATCCCTATGGCCCCAAGAGCGACCCCGATAACCGTCTGGATGCGATAGACCGTGCCTTCCGCGCCGGCATCGACGATGTGGGCATCGGCCCGCTTTTCGGTCTCTACGATTATCGTTTTGAGACTCTGGGTCTTCTGGGGCACATCCGTCACCTGGAAGAGGCATTCGGTGTCGGGCCCCATACGATCTCCGTGCCGCGCATCGAGCCGGCGCACGGCATCGATTTCATGTCCCAGACAGCCTATAAACTGTCGGATGAGGAATTCAAGAAAACGGTCGCCGTCCTCAGGCTGGCCGTTCCCTATACGGGGATCATCCTGACGACAAGGGAGGTGCCGGCATTCCGCGACGAGCTTTTCGCCGTCGGTGTCTCGCAGGTCAGCGCCGGCTCCCGGACATCGCCGGGAGGTTATACCCAGGATGACGGCGCAGACGACGGCCAGTTTTTCCCGAACGATTCAAGGAATCTGGACCAGGTGATCGGGTCTCTGCTTGAGAAAGGATTGTGCCCGAGTTTCTGTGCAGCCTGTTATCGCAAGGAACGCACGGGCGCGACATTCATGGGCCTGGCCAAACCCGGGGCGATCAAAGGTAAATGCCAAATGAATGCCTTGATCACGCTTAAGGAATATCTGGATGATTTTGCTTCTCCGGGCGTCAAGGAGAGAGGATACAGATTGATCGAAGAGGCCAGGACGCTTCTCGATGAAGACACCCGGCGGCAATTGAGCGTTTTTTTCGACGACATCCAAAGGGGGATCCGCGACGCGTATGTCTAAATTTGAAAGCCTGCTCGACAGGGTTGCCGGAAGCGATGCGCCGGATATGGCCGATATCCTGGCGTTGCTGAATGCTTCCGGCGCACAGACGCAGGCGTTGTACAGGCGGGCCGATGATATCCGCCGCGCCCGTATGGGCGACGGGATCTTGTTACGCGCGATCGTGGAGTTTTCCAGCAGGTGTTCCAGGGATTGCGCTTATTGCGGGTTGCGCAAGGCCCATCGGCAGCTGAAACGCTACCGCATGAACACGGCGGAAATCCTGGCGTCGGTCCTGGAGGCTGCGTCTTCCGGGATCAAGACGGTGGTTTTGCAGTCGGGAGAGGACGATACGCTCGATCCTTTCTGGCTTGCGGATGTCATCCGGGCCATCAAGTCCGGCACACAGATGGCCGTGACGCTTTCTGTCGGAGAAAAGCCGCAGGAGGTGTATGCCCTGTGGCGCGGCGCCGGCGCCGACCGCTATTTGTTGAAGATCGAGACGACGAATCCGTCGTTGTACCGGCGTCTCCATCCGGATATGGATTTTGACAGGCGGCTTGAGTGTTTGCGCGTCCTGCGGGAGCTGGGCTACCAGACAGGGTCCGGCAGTATCGTGGGGCTTCCCGGACAGACAGCCGAAGACCTGACGCAGGATATTCTGTTTTTCAAGCGTTGTGATTTCGACATGATCGGCATCGGTCCATTTATCGCGCATCCAGACACGCCTCTGGGATTGGAGGGCGACGGAGACATCCAGGCCGTGCTCAAGGTGCTTGCGGTCACGAGGATCGTGGTCAACAACGCGCACATGCCGGCCACGACGGCGGTGGGAAGCCTCGAGGAAGATCATCGCCTCGCGGCCCTGAAGTCCGGCGCCAACGTTCTCATGCCGAATTTTACGCCTCAGCCCTACAGGCAGGCCTATGAGATCTATCCGCATAAGCGCTGCCTGACGGAAACCTCGGGGGCGTGTGTTCCCTGCATGGAAACAATGGCCTCTGCCATCGGCCGTTGTGTGAATTACAGCCGGGGGGATTCATTAAAAATAAAGGTGTGATATAATAGGGACATTGAGCGGGATGTTCACTCTGCGCGGCCTAAAGCTCCGCCCTTTAGGGCGCAAGAGTGTTGTGGCCGCTTAGAGTAACCAGAAACAAGCCTCGGCCCTGGCCGAGGCCGAGGCTGAGGCCGGGGAATATGGGTTGACTATAGGAGAGGAGATGGAGACATGTCGAATAAAATCCTGATTATCGATGACGATGCGGATTACGTTGACGCCATGAGTACGCTTTTGACGGCGAAGAACTATGATGTGATTTCGGCGCCGAACGGCGAAGAGGGGTTCAAGAAAGCCAAGAAGGAAGCCCCGAGCCTGATCTTGCTCGATGTCATGATGACGCATAAGAGCGAAGGTTTTGATATCGCCCGGAACCTGAAGGGCGACGAGGCGACGAAGGACATCCCCGTCATCATGATCACAGGCATCCGTAAAGAGATGAATCTGCCGTTCGGTTTTGAGCCGGATTCCGACTGGTTGCCCGTCAAGACGGTGCTGGAAAAGCCGATCAAACCGGATACGTTGCTCAAGGCCGTCGAAGAGAATATAAAAAAGTAGGATGTTATGAATCCCGTTAGACCTGCCTGAAGCGTCTCTTCGGGGTTCAGGGTTGTATTGTGTATCGTGATGTGTCTGTGCGTTTGAGAGGTCTAGCGGGATGAAGAAGTCGATCGTCGTCATCCATATGCACCGGCGGCGTACCGCTGCGGCCAGGGTCCAGAAGGCCTTGACGGACTACGGCTGTATCATCAAGACCCGCTTGGGCATCCATGACGGTGTGTTGGACAAGTGCTCGGATGAAGGATTGATTCTGCTTGAGGTTGTCGGGGCTCCGGGCGAAACCCGGGCCCTGGAGAAGGCGCTCAAGGCCTGCCCCGGCGTCAAAACCAAGACCGTCGCCATCCCCCTCTGATAAGTGCCTGCACGGAATTTTCAGCATTGAGACTATGCAAAAGACACCCAAATCCCTTAGGCTGCACATCGGGTTGTTCGGCAGGACCAATGTCGGCAAGTCGAGCTTTTTGAATTATGTCGTCGGCCAGGATGTCGCGATCACGTCGCACATCCCCGGCACGACGACCGACGTGGTTGAAAAACCCATGGAATTGCTGCCGCTCGGCCCTGTCGTTTTCCTCGATACGGCCGGGCTCGACGATGCTTCCGAGCTCGGCGCCTTGAGGATCGAACGCACCAAAAAGGTTTTCGACCGGTGCGACGTATTGGTGCTGTTGACGGAACCCGAGGCGTGGGGAGGATATGAAGATGAGGTTTTGGCAGAGGCCCGGAAACGCCGGATCCCCGTCGTCATCGTCGTCAACAAGGCCGATACCCGCGTTCCTTCGGCTGATTTTATGGAGTCGTTGCGCCGGCGTTCTTCCCGCGTTTTGTCCTGCAGTTGTCTCGACCGTCAGGGGCGGGATCCTTTTGTCCATTCCTTCAAAGCGCAGCTGATCGAGATATGCCCCGAAGAATTTCTTCATCCGCCGGCGCTGGTCGGTGACCTCCTGGCGCAAGACAAGCTTTGCGTGTTCATCGTCCCTATCGACAAGGAGGCGCCGAAGGGGCGTCTGATCCTTCCCCAAGTCCAGGCGATCCGCGATGTGCTCGATGGCGGCAGAGGCGTTGTCGTCGTCAGGGAAAGCGAATATGCGTCATGCCTCAAAAATTTGAGGACGCCGCCGTCTTTGGTCGTCTGCGATTCCCAGGTGGTGGCCAGGATGGTTGAAGAGACGCCTCCGGAAATCCCATGCACGACTTTTTCCATCCTGTTCTCGCGCAGCAAGGGCGATCTGGACGAGGCGGTCAGGGGCGCCGGGGTTCTCGATCAGATCCAAGAGGGTGACAAGATCCTGATTGCGGAGGCCTGTTCTCACCATGCGATCCAGGATGATATCGGCCGCGTCAAGATCCCGCGGTGGTTGTCTCAATTCAAAGGGTTCGATGTCCCTGTCGAGGTCTGCGCCGGCAAGGATTTTCCTGAAAACCTGAAAGGTTTCCGTCTTGTGATCCATTGCGGGGCCTGCATGTTCACGAGGCGCGAGATGCTGGCCCGGATCGAGAGGGCCAGAGAGCAGGGGGTCGCCTTGACCAATTACGGCGTCGCCATCGCGTATCTGCAGGGAGTCCTGTCGCGCGTCCTGAGTCCGTTTCCGTCGGCGCTGTTGGTCTATCAAGAGACAGCCGGCACGCCTCAGCAGCATTAACTTCCAGCCCCGATTTTTCTTTTTAGGTTTTTTTCGTGCAAGGCCCCGCTAGAGTAATTTCCCACGCCTGATAATTTCAAACTATCTTCCGCTACGACGCTGCATTGTGCGTCCATCACCCTCACAGAAAAACCTTGACGAAATAATTATAGTATGCTATATTTTTGATGTATGCTTCAAATATTGAAGGAGGCCGGCATGGTCCATAAGGAATATTCATTGCGCGAACGAAAGCATGCCAAAACGAAGATCGCCATCATGAATGCTTTCATCAAGCGCCTGGAGAAGACGCGTTTCGACGATATCTCCGTCCGCCAGATCTGCGAGGATGTCGATGTTTCCGAAGGCACCTTCTTCAACTATTTTCCGGAAAAGATCGACATCATCAACTATTATATGCACCTGGAGTTTCTTCAGGTTATCTGGAAGGCCCGTAAAGACGTGCCGGAAGGCGCGTATGTGGCCTTGATCGATGCCGTTCTTGAAAACCTGGGAAAGGAATTATTGCGTTATGACAATATCATTTATCAGTTGATAGCCCTGATGATCATCCAGCAGCAGAGGCCCAAGAATCTGTCCATATCCAACCTTGAAAGGCAGACTTTTCTGCCGGATTGCGAAGGTATAGAGGATATAAAACTGATGCTGCCGGACGATTTCTTCAGCGAGTGCCTCAAAGAGGCCGTCCGTCATGGCGAGCTCTCCAAAGACATTAAAATCGACGATTTGCAGGTATCGTTAATGACAATTTTGAGCGGTACGTTATTGGCGGCTAAATTCGCCGCCAATAAGGATATTGTTTATCATTTCAGGCGTCAATTGCGGTTTCTCTGGAAGGGTTTGGGGATAAAGAGAGCGGCGAGGAGAAGATGAGAAGACGTTTGATCTTTGCAGCCAGTCGGGTCATTATCGCGGCTCTTACCTTAAATATGGCCATGGCGGTTGGTTATGCCGCGGAGTGCCCCGTTGTTTTAGAGATAGGTCTTGACGAGGCCATCGGAAGGGCCCTGGATACCAGCGAAGAATTGAAGATCAAGGATAAAGAGGTTGATAAAAGCGAGGGGGCCTACCGGGAGGAGCGCGCAGAGATGCTGCCGCATTTTACCGCCAAGTCGCAATGGACGCGTAACCTGTCTTATCCGGACAGCGCGGCCGCCGAGATAGCCGATTACGAGTCCGAAAACACTATCAACGCTTCGCAGGTCCTCTGGTCATTCGGCAGGGTCCTGTATGCGGTGAACGCCGCCAAAAAAGCGGTGGAGGCGACCAGATTCAACAGGGATGCCACCAGAGAGGAGATCGTCTATACCGCCAAGTTGAGCTATTACAGCTGTCTTTTGGCCAAGAATACCTTGTCCATCACCGAGAAGTCGTACGCGAATGCCCTCGAGAACAAGGATCTGTTGGGCCAGCGTTCCTATGGCGGCCGCAGCTCCAGGTATGAGATCCTTAGGATGAATACGGATGTGGCTTCGCGCGTTCCTGCGGTCAACGAGGCCAGGACAGAGTTCGACGCGGCCGTAGAGACTTTGAAGAGGCTTATTGATGTGAGTCATGAATGCAGTATTTCCTTGCTTGGGGATTTTAAGGATAAATATGAATCTTACGATTACGAGGCGCTCGTTTTCGTCATGGCTGAAAGAGAACCGTATCTCAAGAGCTTGGATAAGACCATTGAATCGGCCGATGCAAAGGTCAAGAGCAAATTCGCCGCCCTATTCCCGACCGTATCCGCCTTTTCCTCATGGGGTTATGCCGGGGGCGGCAACGAACATTCATTCCCGTCCGGCGGCGACCTGGATAATTATTCCCTCGTGGGCTTTAAGATCGATATCCCGATCTGGGAAGGCGGGCTCAAGCAGGCACAGTTGAGCCAATCGAGGGCCACCAAGGATATCGCGGTCTTGAGAAAACAGCAGGTGTGGAGGAACTACATGCTGGAACTCAAGAAAGCCTTTTTGGAATATGAACAGTATAAGGACAATCTCAAGGCCAATATCGAAGCGGTGGACCTGGCGCAAGAGTCGTTCAAGCAGACGCAGGAGATGTTCGCGTCTGGCCAGGTAACTCTGACCGACCTGAACGACGCCGAGCTTCTGTTGACCAACCAGAGGCTGAATAAAGAAATGACGTTGTTCAACATCAATGTGACGCTGGCCAGGATAGAAAAGTTGATCGCGGAGAAAGCCAATGAAATGTCCGTCGTTAAAAAATCTTAATCCCAGGGCAAAGGTATACGCGGCCATGCTTTTGTTTGGCGTCATCGCCGTGTTTATCAGGATCGTCCTTGTGCAGCTTGACCGCGGCCGTCAGATCGTCAGCTTTGTTTCCGAGTGGGAGCGATACGGCAGGCCGGTCCTTGTCAAAGAAATGATGGCGGTTGATGTTCCTGTGTATACGAAATTCACCGTCATCATCGGCCAGGATGGTTCGGCCAGAGGTTTTGTCACGGGAGACATCAAGGACAAGCTTGCACAAGGCCAGGCGGTCTACCCGAACGCCAATAGCGGGATCCCTTGCGGCGCGATCTCAGAGATCGGTCAGGAGCTTGATATGGAGACGGGGATGTTCCCGGTCACGGTGGGTTTTAGCAATTTTTCAGGCGCGTCCGGCTCCAGGCTGGTGCTTTTTGCGCAAACACAAACTTTGAAAGCCGCATTGGTCGTGCCCAATGATATCGTTGATATTTCTAAAGATGGTTCTTTTTTGTGGAAGGTCGAGGACGGCAAGGCCAGGAAGATCCATGTCAAGATCGGTTCCCGTAACGGCTATGGGACCCTTATCGCCGAAGGCATCGGGTCCGGCGATTTGGTCGTGCTCAGGGGTCAGGATTCGTTAAGCCAGAACGATAAGGTGAAGATCGTGGGCCGGCAGGCCGGTCCCGCGCGCAGGACAGGAATGGGGCTATAAAACAATGATCGCTTATTTTGTCAGACATCGGATCACCACCATCATGTTCGTTCTGGTGTTTGTGGTCCTCGGTGTATACAGTTATGCCAACCTGCCTATCGAGAAGACGCCGAAGATGGACTTTCCTATTGTGACGGTTTCGGTGACGTATCCGGGCGCAACCCCCTTAGAGGTCGAAACTCTGGTTGTCAAAAAGATCGAAGACGTGGTTGCCGAGATCTCCGAGATCAAGAAGATCAAAAGCCAGGCCTATGAAAGTCTGGCTTTTATTTCTATTGAGTTCTTGATCGAGGCAGACGTCAATGTCAAGTCCATCGAGGTCAAGGACAAGGTGGATGCGATCTTGAACGACCTGCCCGATTCAATCGAAAAACCCATCATCGAGAAATACGATCCCTTGATCGTACCGGTTATGGAATTGGTGCTTTCCAGTGATACGCTGGACGGCCGGGATCTCTATGAATACGCCGACAAGACCCTGAAGACCAAGATTTCTTCTATTGCGGGGGTCGCCAAGGTCGATGTCTATGGCGGCAAGAAGAGGCAGGTCAACGTCTGGCTCGACCCCATGCTGATGAAACAGCATTACATCAGTATCGGCGAGGTGGTCAATGCGATGCTCTTGAAGAATATGAATATCCCTGCCGGCGCCTTGGAGAAGGGTTTTAATTCGCTCGGGGCCAGGTTTACCGGGGAATTCGAGAGCATCGATGAGATAGCACGGATGAAGCTGGTTTCTTCCGACGGATCCAGCTGCCTCCTGAAAGATATCGCGACGATAGAAGACAGCTATAAGAAGATTGATTCCATGGCGCGGTATAACGGCAGAGAAGTCGTAGGCCTTTCCATCAATAAATCTTCCGACGGCAACGCGGTATCCATCGCCCGGGATCTGCGGCGCAGACTGGATGCGTTCAGGGCGATCCTGCCTCGCGGTGTCAACCTTGATGTAGCGACGGACACGACGACGTTTATCGTCGATGAGACCCATGCGACGATTTGGAATATTTTTATTGGTCTTTTGCTGACAGCCGCCATCCTTTATTTTTTTATAGGCAGGTGGGATATTGCTTTTATCGCCTGCATCATTATCCCCACTTCCATTATCTCGACCCTGTTTCCTATGTGGATGTCGAAGTTTTCGATCAACATGCTGACCTTGTTGGCCATCGCTTCGGTGCTCGGGACATTGATCTCGAATGCCATCGTCATCATTGAGAACGTATTGGTGCATCTTGAACGTTCTGATGACCCTGAGAAGGCCGCTATCGAGGGGACCCAGGAAGTTTTTGTCCCTATTATCGCGGCTACCGGCACCAATCTCGTCGTTTTTATGCCGTTGTCCCTGATGAGCGGGATCGTTGGCGTGTTCATGAAGTCTTTCGGCTTAACGGTTGTCTACGCCACATTATTTTCATTGCTGGCTTCTTTTGCTCTGACCCCTATGCTGTGCGCCGCGCTCCTGCAGCCCAAAAAAGGCGAGAAAAGGGGCACCGGAAAACCAAATGTTATCTTGGAGGCATTATTCGCTCCATTGCATTGGATACGTCAAGGCATTGATGCCGGCATGGAATTCTTGAAAAAGGAATATAGACATATCTTTGATCTCATCTTTCGATATCCCAAGGCGACCATTATTTCCGTTGTCCTGCTGTTTTTTGGGTCATTGATGCTGGTGCCGTATCTCGAGAGCGATTTTTCGCCGAAGTCCGATGAGGACCAGTTCGTCATCAATATGGTTTTGCCGCAAGGCTCTACGATTGAACGCACCCTGGAAGCCTGCAGGCTGGTAGAGGGGTATATTGAAAAGATCCCGGAGAAGAAATCGTATCTGACCAACATCGGAGAGAATGGGGTCGAGAACGCCAAGATCACGCTGGATCTTGTGTCTTTAAAAGACAGGAAGAGAGCGGACACGGAGATCATGGATGAGCTTACCAAATTCATCGCTGCGATCCCCGATGTCGAGGTGAGTTATGACCGGGGTATGTCTGCCGAATCCGGCACCGGAGATGTGGCCATAGACCTCTATGGTATTGATTACGATACGATGATCGGGCTTTCCCAGCAGATGAAGGGCTTGATGGAGCAGAGCGGCTATTTCAAGAGCGTTATTTTGTCTTACAAATTCCCCGGCGATGAAGTCCGTCTCAAGCCCCTGCAGGAAAAAATCGCAGAGTATGGGCTCACGGCCGCAACCGTAGGGACAAGCTTCCGGTCGTCGGTATATGGAGAAGATACGAATACGTATAAGGAAAAGGGCGAAGAATACAAGATCAATATTGAGTTGAACGACGCCTACGCGCAGGAGGCCGATGACATCAAGGTCATATCCGTGCTTTCGCGTAAAGGGCTTATCCCTTTGGATGAGCTCGGCACGCTCGTGATCGACAAGACCGTTCCTATGATCCGTCATCGCGACAGGGTGAGGGTTATCCACCTGGACGGTTTCCTGGGCAAAAGCTCGATGGGCGTGGTCAGCGGCGTCCTCGACAAGCGGTTCAAGGCCATGCAATTCCATGAAGGCTATGGTTATCGTTATGTGGGGAATGCTGAACACATGGACGAAGCGACCCGTGAACTTGGCAAGGCGTTTGTGCTCGGGGTCATCCTGACGTTCATGCTGCTTTGCGCTCTTATGAATTCGTTGATCGCCTATCCTTTGGCCATCATGACGACGGTCGCGACCTCGTTGATCGGGATCATCCTGGGTTTGTTTTTCCTGGGTCTATCCATCAATATCGCATCGATGATGGGCATCGTTATGCTCGTGGGTATGGTGGTCAATAACGCGATATTGATGCTGGATTATACCCTGATCAAGATGAGGGAGGGCGTGCCGGTCAAGGAAGCGCTGTGGATCGGGGCTACCGAGAAATTCCGGGCGATCATGATGACATCCATCGCGATCATCCTGGGTGTCTTGCCGCAGCTCTGGTCGGTCATGGAAGCCAAGAGGGCCATGGGCGGCGTCATGACCGGCGGCATGCTTGCTTCGATCGTGTTCACTTTTATTCTTGTTCCCGTTGTCTTCTGGTATCTGGTCCGTTTCGAAAAAAGATTTGTCAAACATTGATCTTGCGATAGGCCACGTCCGTACGTCCAAACAATGAAAGAACTGGATATTCTGTTTTTGTTGACAAGGTTTATAGATAAGAACGGGTCTGTTTTTGCCCACGGCCGGCGCGTTGCCGGGATTGCCTGCGCCATGGCCAAAAAGATGGGGTATTGCGACGAAGGGATCAGGCATATTCATTGTGCCGCCGTTGTTCATGATATCGGGAAGATCAATGTCCCGCAAGAAATTGTCAATAAACCTGGTTGTCTCAGCGACCATGAGATCGCGATTATCAGGAAACATCCCGAACTGGGATTTTGTCTTTTGAAAGACACGAAGCCGGAGTCTATTGTTGCGGAGGTTGCCCTTCAGCATCACGAGAGGATGGATGGTTCAGGGTATCCTTTCGGGCTGTGCGCCCGGGACATCCATCCTGTTGCAAGGATTGTTGCCGTTGCCGATGTGATTGATGCGATGACTTCTTTGCAGGCGTATAGGCCGGCCCTAAATATGCACGATGCCCTCGGAGAACTCATGCGGAACCGCGGATCGCTATACGATGCCGGAGTCGTCGATGCCAGCGTATCGCTTTTTGAGCGGGGAGAGTATCATGTCTGAGGTGCCCTATGATGTGAGGCTTTCCGAATTATTGCAGAGGGTTATGCGGGATTTCCGTGTCCAAGCCTACCGCTATTCACTGTCCCAAAAACTTCCTTTATCAGAGTGCCGGGTGTTGTTTCTGTTGTGTAGCGGCTTGCCGGTTAAAATGAACAAAATAAAACAGGATTTGTTTGTTTCCGGGGCATGTGTCACAAGCATCGCCGACCGGCTTATCAGAAAAAAACTCATCATACGCCGCCGCAGCGATACAGACCGCAGGAAGGTAAGTCTCGTACTTACGGATAAAGGAAGGAGTTGCTTGGTGCGATTGGAAGCGCGCCGGAAGGGTTTGCTGAAAGCGATATTCGGGAACTTAACAGAAAGAGATAAAAAAACAATAGAGGACGGCGTTTCCATTCTTGCCGTGTCTTTGGAGTCCGTAAAATGAATCTGATCCATAAGGCGTTACAGGTGACGCTATGGTGCTGATGAAAAAATAAATTTATGAAAAGTTATTTATGGCGGGCATTGGTGAGCAACAAGTACTACCATTTATTGGCTGTGCTTGTTGTTTTCTTTTTTATCGTGCCGTTCGGGACGGGTGGCCCGATGCAGCATTTCGTCTTTCCGCTGATGTTTTTGTCCGGCATCCTTTTTTCTTTAAGGGCACTGGAAGTCAAAAGGGCGGAATTTCTCCTTATGGCCTTGACCGGCGTATCGGCATTGGCCATCGGCATTTTGTTTGAGTTCTTCCATGCTCCCGCGGCAGGAGGCAGGATCCTGCTTGAAATACCCATCGTGATCTACGCGTTTTTCTTATTGATGTCCATAGCGCTTCTGATCTCCAAGATGTTCGCTGTCTCAAAAGTGACCAGCGATACGATCGCCGGAGGCATCAGCGTCTATTTGCTTCTGGGGTTCCTGTGGACGGTGTTTTATTATGCCGTGTATATTTACGACCCCTGCGCTTTTAATTTTCCTTCGCCGGCCCATCAATACAGTTTGTTCTATTTCAGCTTTTCGACGTTGACGACCGTGGGTTATGGGGATGTTTACCCGGTGAACAGGATGGCGATGTCCCTTTCCAACCTGGAGGCCATCACCGGCCAGATGTATGTCGCAATCTTCATTTCCAGGCTTGTGGGGTTGCATATTGCAGCCCATAACAAATAGGCAAAAGATGTCGAAAAAAATCTGCTGGTTGGTCATTTTGATTTTATCCGTGTCTGGTTGCGCCGCGGCGCGGCATGCGGTCCCGTCGGGCCTGACAGGGGACGTAACGGTTTCGGGTCTGCGGGATATCCGGGCGGTCAGCGGCGCCCGGAGTGAGTCTTTTACGAAAGATTTTATCGGGCTATTGGAGCAGGCGGAAAAGAACAGCCCGTCTTTTTTTGATTTCAGGGGCGGCCGGACGTATACGTTGCTTGCGATCTCCGGCGGCGCGGCATACGGCGCTTACGGCGCCGGCCTCCTGAACGGCTGGACGCAAGAAGGGTCAAGGCCGGTTTTTCAGATCGTGACGGGGATCAGCGTCGGGGCCATTATCGCCCCGTTTGCCTTTTTAGGCAGCGCCTACGACCGCCAGCTCCAGGAGCTTTGCACGAATTATGCGACAAAGGACATCATGCACGTCCGTCTGTCCCATGATTCTTTTGCGAGTTCACGGCCGCTGGAACGCTTGCTTGAGAAATACTTCGACGAGAGATTCCTGAAGGAAGTCGCCGCCGCCTACGCTCAGGGCCGCAGGCTGTACGTCGGGACGACCGATCTGGATGCGCAGCGGCTTATTATCTGGGATATGGGGAAGATCGCCTCTGTAGGAGACGAGAGGGCGTTGCGTTTATTTAGAAAGATCATTCTGGCGTCGGCATCGATCCCTCTGGCATTTCCGCCGGTTTTCATGCAGGTGGAGGCCGGCAACAAGACATACGATGAGATGCATGTCGACGGAGGGGTCATCAAGCAGGTCTTTTTCCTTCACGATATCGCCCTCGGTCTGGAGCAGGCCGTCCGCCAAAAAGGCCTGGATATGTCGAGGTTGAAATACAGGATTTACGTCATCAGGAATGGCTATGTCGATCCTGTCTGGAAGGAAATCCCCGACAGTCTTGTCGATATTGCAGAACGTGCCGTCGATACGCTGATCAACGCCCAGGGCATCGGGGACATCTATCAATTGTACACCTTCACAAGGTTACGCGGAGGCGATTTCAATCTTGCCTATATCCCCGGTGACCATCTTTCGGCGGCTAAAGAGCCTTTTGACCCCGTGGAGATGCGGAAACTTTTTGACCTTGGTTTTGAAGAGGCGGCCGCCGGCTATCCCTGGAAAAAGGTCCCGCCGGGCCTGGAGAAAAAATAGGCAGCGGCCGCAAGACCGGCAGTCGTGTTTATCCGGAGAAAGGCCCGGGCGGACGGAAGGCCAGGTTTCTGGCGCGCTTCAAAAGAAGCGCTTTTTTTATTTCTTTTTTAGGGATATTTGTTATAATATAGAAGATTTTTTTGAGAACGGAAGGACGAGGAGCGTGCCTCGCGTCAACCCGCCTTGAGAGTGATATATCTTGTTTTTATCAAATGAGTTGCAAATATGATGTAATATTTTTTTATCCCGGCGTAAGGTTTCATCTTTGCGGGGTGAAACATTTGTTTGGAATTTAAGAAGAATTAAGGAATTAACGTTACTCCTCGTGTAAGCATCTTGACAATTTATGCCTGCGACCAGCCTTCGCAGAGCTCAGGCGGGCAGTCATAAATTCTCAAGATACACTGCCGCAGAAAGCGGCACACCGGCCATCCGATAAGGCCGGGTGAAGGAGTTAACCCAGAAAGGGTAGGCCTCCGCAATACCAAATAAGCGGAGGGCCTAATCTCGTCAGAGGCGGAAGACATTAAGAAAGACCCCTTGCCTAAGCGCTTGTCCGTTTCACTCACAAGCACCAGAGGTGTTCGTGAAATGGACTTGCGCAGGCAGGGGTAATTCCGCCGGAGGCGGAATTAAGGAGGCCCCATGGGAGCAATTCATTTGAGCGATGAGAATTTTAAGAAGGAGGTCTTGGAATCCAAGATTCCATGCCTGGTCGATTTCTGGGCCGAATGGTGCGGGCCTTGTCGTCGGGTCGCGCCGGTCGTTGAAGAGATAGCGGATGAATTTCAGGGGCGGTTTAAGGTCGCAAAGCTTAATGTGGACGAAGGGTCCAAGACGGCATCGGCTTACGGCGTCATGTCCATCCCGACATTGATGTTTTTCAAGGATGGGAAGGTCGTCGAGCAGGTCGTCGGGGCCGTCGCCAAGCAGGAACTTGTGGCCAAAATAGAGGAGTTGTTGGGCTAATGGATGCTATAGCGTTGATCAGAGAAAAGGCGAAGAAACAATCAAAGACGATTGTTTTGCCGGAAGGGCACGATCCCCGCGTCAGGAAAGCGGCGGAGTTTATTCAACAGGAAGGTATTGCCAAGGTTATTTTGCTGGAGAAGGGGAAGCTCGATCCTAAAAAGATCGAAGAATACACGGAATTATATTATCAGCTTCGTCAGCACAAAGGGATCGCCAGGGAAGAGGCCCAGCAGACGGTCTTGAATCCTGTTTTTTACGGAGCGATGCTGGTCCGTCAAGGCTTGGCGGACGGTTTTGTCGCCGGAGCGGACACAACGACATCAGATGTCGCCAAGGCAGGCCTGTATTGCCTAGGCGTGGACCGCAGGATCGCGACGATCTCGAGCTGTTTTATCATGACGGTTCCGGATTGTCCTTACGGCGAAGGGGGAACGTTCCTTTTTGCCGATTGCGGCATCATTCCCGATCCGACGACGCGGCAGTTGGCGCAGATCGCGCTGTCGACGGCAGACCTGGGACGCAAGGTCCTGGGGATCACGCCGAAGGTGGCGATGCTGAGTTATTCCACCAAAGGGTCGGCGAGCGGGCGTTTTATCGAGAGGATCCGGGAAGCCACGGCCATGCTGCACGAGATGGCGCCCGACCTTGCGGTTGACGGAGAGCTGCAGGTGGACGCGGCCATCGTGCCTGATGTTGCCAGACATAAAAATCCCGGAAGCCCGATCCAGGGGGACGCCAATATCCTTTTGTTCCCGAACCTGGAGGCGGGCAATATCGCTTACAAGCTCGTCGAGCGCCTGTCCAAAGGCCGTGCCCTTGGGCCGCTCTTGATGGGATTGGTTAAACCTTGCAGCGATCTGTCGCGCGGCTGCAGCTGGGAAGATGTTGCGGATTGCACGGCCGTTACGGCGATCCGCTGCCAGTATGAAGTTGAAGGCGAGGGCATATGACATCCTGCAAGATCCTCGTCATCAACTCGGGAAGTTCTTCGATCAAATATCGTCTGTTCCGTGCCTCCAAGAACGGAGGCGGCGGTGCGCGTTTTGCCCTCGTCACCAAAGGGTTGATCGAGAAGATCGGTCATAAAGATTCCAATGTCCATGACCATAAGGAGGGCATTCAGCTTCTGTTGAATACCCTCACTCAAGGTCAGGGCGCCAAGATAAAGGATTTGAGCGAGATTTGCGCCATCGGTCATCGCATCGTTCACGGCGGTGTGACATTTAAAAAACCGACGTTGATCACTTCAGAGGTCATGGCCAAGATCCGCGAGTGTTTTGAGTTGGCTCCTTTGCATAATCCGGCGAATTACGCGGGCGTCGAAGCCTGCCAGGCGATCCTTCCGAACGTCAAACAGGTCGCCGTCTTCGATACGGCTTTCCATCAGTCTCTGCCGGAACATGCCTACATTTACGGCCTGCCTTACGAATATTACGAAAAATATAATCTCAGGAAGTTTGGGTTTCACGGCACGAGCCATCAGTACGTGGCCCACGAGGCGGCGCGCATTTTGGAAAGGCCCTTGAGGAAATTGAAGCTCATCACATGCCACTTGGGCAATGGCTGCAGCATTGCGGCCGTCAAACATGGCCAGTCTATCGATACGAGCATGGGCTTTACGCCGCTGGAAGGATTGGTCATGGGGACGCGATGCGGCGATATTGACCCGGCATCCGTCATCTTTCTTGCGGAAAAGGAAAAGATCAGCTTAGAAGAGATCGATCGGGTCCTGAACTATAAAAGCGGCCTTAAGGGGGTTTCCGGCCTCAGCAACGATATGAGGGAGATCTGGGAGGCGGCAAAAGAAGGCCACCACAGGGCGAAACTTGCGTTTGATATCTTTACGTACAGGATCAAAAAGTATATCGGCAGCTATATCGCCGCGATGGGCGGGGTGGACGCTATTGTATTTACGGCGGGGATCGGTGAGAACGAAGCGCATGTCCGCAACCGGATCACCAAAGGACTTTTTGATTTCCTGGATGACAAGAAAGTCAGGGTGTTGGTGGTCCCCACCAATGAAGAGTTGATGATCGCCAAGCAGACATTTCATGTGGTTAGCTTATGACGGTTGCGGCAGAGGTGCTGGAAGAGAGGCGGAAATGTACAGGATCATGTGCAAGTCGAAAATTCACAGGGCCAGGATCACAGGGGCGCTTCTGTATTACGAAGGCAGCATCGCTATCGATACGGACCTTCTGGAGGCCGCGGATATCCTTCCCGGTGAAAAGGTCGAAGTTCTCAATGTGAACAACGGCTCGCGGATCGAGACGTATGTGATTGCCGGCAAGAAAGGGTCGGGCGAGATGTGCCTGAATGGTCCTGCGGCGAGGTCCGGCTGTGAGGGGGATGAAATCATCGTCCTGGCTTACGCGATGGTGCCGGAGAACGAGGCGAAAAATCTCAAGATGAAGGTTGTGCATGTCGATTCTTCAAACAAGATTAAGAATACATTTCTACGGTGATCCGGTTTTGCGCCGGAGATCTAGACCGGTGGCTGCGGTGGGTCCCGAGGAGCAGGCTGTTCTTGTTCAGATGGAAGAGGTGATGCGTTGCGCCGGCGGCGTAGGGCTGGCGGCGCCTCAGGTAGGCTTGAACAAGCAACTCGTGGTCGTGGACGTTGGAGAAGGGCCGGTGGCCCTGGCCAATCCGAGGATATTAAAAAAATGGGGCTCGGCCGCCATGGAAGAAGGGTGTTTGAGCCTTCCCGGTATTTACGTCAAGGTGAAGCGCGCCAAGAAGGTCAAGGTCGCGGGTTTGAATGAAAAGAACGAGAAGGTTGTCATCGTCGCGGCGGATTTTTTGGCGCGTGCCCTCCAGCATGAGATCGATCATTTGCGGGGAAGGTTGATCTTTGATTATGCCAATTTGTTTGAAAAATTAAGACTGAAAGCCAAACTGAGACAGGTGAGGGCGGGATCGCGGATCTCTGCTTGACGCCTGCCGCAGGGACAAGAAGGAGCCGGTTTTTTGAGACAACAACAGGAAAGCGCATCAAAGGAGGTATCTCAACATGGATTGCCCCAACAGCGAACGCAATACTTCCGAGTGTCCTTGCGATTACAAGCATTGCCCCAGAAAAGGGACGTGCTGCGAGTGTATCGCATATCATCGCAAGGATAAACAATTGCCGGCATGCCTGCGTGAGCAGGAATAAGGGAACCGAACGGCAGGGCAGGTGGCTATGGTTTATGATGTGGTGATTGTCGGTGCCGGTCCCGCCGGCCTGACGGCTGCGCTTTATGCGGGCCGTTCCAAACTTAAAACGAAGATTCTGGAGAAGGAAGCCGTCGGCGGCCAGATCCTATTGACGGAGTTGATCGAGAATTTTCCGGGTGTGTATCGGATGAATTCTTTCGACTGGGTCGAGGTCGTCAAGAAACAACTGGCAGATTTAGACCAGGTAGAGTTGCAGGAAAGCGCCGGCGTCGACAAACTGGAAAAAAACGGAAAAGAATTTCGTCTCCATGTCCATAGCGATGCCGCAGGCGGACCGGAGGTCCTGGAGGCCAAAAGCATTATTTTGGCGACGGGCGCCAGGCCCAGGAGGTTGGGGGTCCCCGGAGAGAACAAGTTGACGGGCCGCGGCGTTTCTTATTGCGCCACATGCGACGGCCCTCTGTTTCGCGACAAAAACGTCGTGGTCGTCGGCGGCGGCGAAACGGCTTTGGAGGAGGCGTTGTATTTGAGCCGTTTTGTCAAGACGGTCACCATCGTGCATCGTCGACAGGGATTGAGGGCAACGGCGCTGATCCAGGAGCGCGTCGCCAAAGATCCGAAGATCCGGTTGAAGCTGGAATTCGTTCCCCTCGAGGTCGTCGGGGCGTCCCGCGTGGAGGCCCTGAAGATCCGGAACGTTGCAGACAAACACGAAGAGTCGTTGGCGTGCGACGGCGTTTTCGTCTTTATCGGTTTCAATCCTGAAACGGCGTTTTTGGAAGGGATGCTTGAGACCACCCAGGAAGGATATATCCTGACGGATGAACGGATGATGGCATCGGTCGAAGGGGTTTTCGTCTGTGGGGATTGCCGCAAGAGACCCTTGAATCAGGTCGTCACGGCCTGCTCTGAAGGCGCCATCGCCGCTTATGCGGCCGCAAGATTCCTGGAGCAGGCAACATAACAGGTCCGCGGGATCCCATGAAAAAAACCGCTTCTTACCTTTTAAGGATCGGCATAACCGCAGGTTTGCTGATCCTTTTGTTTTTCCGCACGCCCCTCAAAAAAATCGTCTCCATCGTCCTGCAGGCCGATTTTTACTGGCTCCTGGGAGCTTTTCTGCTGTTTTTCTTCCTCAATGTCCTTGTTTTCCTGAGATGGTTTCTTTTGCTGCGCGGCCGCGGCATCCATGTTTTCCCCCCGCGGCTGTTTTTGTCCTATCTTGTTTCTCTGTTTTTCAACCTGATATTTCCTTCGACGATCGGCGGGGATGCGGTGCGCACGCTTGATATCTCCCGCCATACGCAGAGGCATTCGAGCGGTATTCTGGCGAGCGTCGTTTTGGACCGTGTCAGCGGCTTCCTCGGCCTCGTGACCGTCCTCATTTTTTCCCTTGCGTTCGGTTATAAAGTCTTTAACGACGCCAGCATCTTTCTGGCGACGGGCATCCTTTTATTTTTAGTCCTTGTTTTTTGCGGCATGATGTTCTCGGGCCGCTTCTTCGGTCTCTTGGCCGCATGCATCCCGTTTGGCGGCGTGCGCGGGTATTTCGAGAAGATCCACAAGGAGACAAAGGCGTACAAGGGGCAACGCAGCGTCCTCTGGATGTCATGGATCATCTCTTCACTCACCCATGTGGGGCTGGCGTTTACCTATTATCTGACGGCGCGCGCCTTCGGTCTGGATTATTCCCTGATCTATTTTTTGATCTTTGTGCCGATGATCACGGCTTTTTCGTCCCTGCCCGTCTCCATCGGCGGACTGGGCGTCAGGGATGCGGCCTCCGTCTTTGTCTTTGCCAAGATCGGCATTGCGGCCGAGAAGGCCTTTGCGATATCGCTGATGAATTTCGGCTACACCTTCCTCTTGGGTCTCTTGGGAGCCGCCGGTTATGTCTTTATTCTATATCGTCGACGGGTATAACGTCATCAAGCGCTCGGGGCCTTTTTGCGATCTGCCCCTGCGCCAGGCGCGGGAACGCTTTTTTATGTTTTTGGAAAGCAGCCGGCCGCACGGCTCGGTGCGCAACAGGCTGGCGGTCGTCTTTGACGGGTCTGCGCAGGTGTTCGGTTTCAAAGAAAGCAGGACGTTCGAGATCATTTTTACGACGGGTGAATCCGCCGATGAGAAGATCAAAGAGATGGTCCGCGCGGACAGGGATCCCCGCAACATCGTCGTCGTGACGGATGACAGGGAGCTGGGGTACGCGGTGCGGTGCCAGGGCGCGCGGGTCATAGTTTGCGCCGATTTCCTGAAGTCGTCCGGCACAGCCAAGAGGCGGGGGCGGTCCGTTGCCCAGGAAGCCGATCTCAAGAATGTCCTTAATATCGTACAGAGGGAAAAGATCACGCAGGAGCTTAAAGGCCTATGGCTCAAAGAACCATGATGGTCAGCGCATGCCTGGCCGGGGTCAACTGTGTTTATGACGGCAGCCATAACCGTCAGTCCCATTTTGCCGGGCTTCTGCATGATGGGGAGGTTTTTTTGTTCTGCCCCGAGGTCCTGGGGGGCATGCGCATCCCGCATCCGCCCTCCGAGATCCGCGGCGGGGATGGTTTTGCCGTCCTGGAAGGCAGGGCGCGGGTTGTCTCGAGGGACGGACGCGACGTGACGGAATTTTTTCTTCTTGGCGCCAGAAAAACCCTGGCCTTTGCGCGCAAGCACGGAGTGAAGACCGCCGTCATGAAGGCCAAGAGTCCTTCTTGCGGATGCGGCAAGATCTACGACGGGACGTTCACCAAGACATTGATCCCCGGTTTCGGTGTGACGGCCGCATTGCTGAAGCAGAACGGCATTGAGGTCGTCAGCGATGAGGAGTATTTGTCGGTCGTGAAAACAGAAGAATGACGAAGTCGAAAAAACAATGTCCAAGGCGGACTTAAAAGTTTTCTCCGTTTCCTCTGGGGTGAATCTTTAGCATTTGACATTTTGGGATTAGGGTTTTGGAATTGGTCATTTCGTATTCTGATTGAAGATGTCTAAACAATCCAAGAGTGATTATTGGCTCAAATTCCTGGGGACGGCGGGCGCGCGGTTCGTCATGATCCGCCAGCTGCGGGCCTCCGGAGGGCTGTGGCTCAAGTCCGGCACGACACAGGTTCTCATCGACCCGGGGCCGGGGTGTCTCGTGCGGTGTTCATCCGTCAGGCCCAAGCTTGATCCGACGGGTCTCAACGCGATCATCCTGACGCACCGTCACCTGGATCATGCCAATGACATTAATGTGATGATCGAGGCCATGACAGAGGGGGGTTTTAAAAAGCGCGGCGTCGTTTACGTCCCTCAAGACGCCCTCGGCGACGACCCGGTGATCTATAAATATGCGAGGGAATTCGCAGGCAAGATCGAGGTCCTGGCGCCGCAGACGGCTTATCATCTCGGGGATTTTTCTTTCGAGACGACGGCGCCCTTGCGCCATCCGAGCATGACCTACGGCCTGAAGTTCATGATGGGAGAGACCAGGGTTTGTCTTTTGTCGGATACGGAATATTTCGAAGGGCTGGAGGACATGTTTGCCTGCGACGTGCTTATCGTCAATGTCGTTTTTTTCGAGCCCCATCCCGGTATCCAGCACCTGAATTTCGGCGACGTCAAAAAGATCGTCGAGCGCCTGACGCCCCAAAAAACGATCCTGACCCATTTCGGTCTGACGATGCTCAAGAACCATCCCCATGTCCTGGCAAGGCAGCTGAGCTGGGAGACAGGGTTGAATGTCGCGGCGGCGACGGACGGCCTGAAGGTGGAATTTTAGCCGTGCGGCCTTTGGGGCCATAGGGAGGAGAAAAAGATGAAGGATCTGCTGATAGCTCTACGGCCTCAACAGTGGGTCAAGAACATCGCTTTGTTCGCCGGTTTGATCTTTTCGCAGAATTTTTTTGACCCATGGAAGAGCGTCGTCGTCCTGGCCGCGGCGGTCGTTTTTTGCCTGGCCTCCAGTGGTCTTTACCTGCTCAACGATATCCTGGACATCGAAGCGGACAGGAAACACCCGCAGAAGAAAAATAGGCCTCTGGCTTCGGGCCGGATCAGGCCGGTCACAGCCCATGTTTTAAGCTATGCGCTGATGGTTTGGGCGCTTATCGCCGCCTATGTCCTGAATAGGAATTTCGGCCTCATCCTCGCCATTTACCTTGTCCTCGAATTTTCTTATTCGACCTATCTTAAAAACGTCGTGATCCTCGACATCTTTTGCATTGCCGCGGGGTTCTTGCTGCGCGTGATAGGGGGTGCCGTCGTCATCGATGTGCCGATGTCGAGCTGGCTCTTGATCTGCACGATCTTCCTTTCCTTGTTTTTGGCCCTGGCGAAGCGCCGCGGGGAGATGGTCCTGTTGGAGGACCGTGCCGCCGATCACAGGCCTGTCCTGGCCCATTACAGTCTGCCGTTTATCGACCAGATGATGACCGTCGTGACGGCTTCGACCATCCTGGGCTATGTCCTGTATGCGCTTTCTCCGGAGACGACGGCCAAATTCCATACGAGGAATCTCCAGTATTCCATCATCTTTGTCGTTTACGGCATCTTCCGGTATCTTTATCTTGTTTTTCAGAAGAGAGAAGGAGGGGCGCCGGAAAGGGTCCTGTTTTCCGACAAGCCGCTTCTTTTGAATCTGCTGTTTTATCTCGCGTCTGTCATTGCAGCGGTGTATTTTTAATGAGGCCATGACTTACGGAACGATAGTGACGTAAGTCATATGGCCGAATTAATCCGCCAGCGTTTTAGTGGCGGATAGATCAAAGCCATGACTTACGGAACGATAGTGACGTAAGTCATATGGCCGAATTAATCCGCCAGCGTTTTAGTGGCGGATAGATCAAAGCCATGACTTACGGAACGATAGTGACGTAAGTCATGTGGCCGAATTTCAGCCGTAGGCTGATCCGCCTCCGGCGGAAATCCGTCGAAGTATTAGCGTCGGGATATGGTTCCGGTCTTCAACGGTCTTTTTCTTGCCCGGATAAACTCATGTCAACAACCCTGCGGCGTTTTCTTGTTCTTGTCTTGATTTGGATTGCCTCGACCGTGTTTTTTCTGGGCCTCGGCGCAGACGCTCAGAGGCCTTTTATCGGCTTCCCCCTTGACGATACCTGGATCCATTTCAGTTTTGCCAGGAATCTTGTCCAATACGATTCTTTCGGCTTAAATCCTTTTGAGCCGTCCAGCGGGAGCACGTCTCCTTTATGGGTCGCCCTTCTTGCCTTTTTGAAAATCCTGGGTCTGCCTTTTGAGGTTTCCGCTCTCAGTATGGGCATTTTTTTTGTTTTTCTGACTGCTCTTTGCGTCGAGAAGATCGTTAGGCTTATGACAAGGGAGGAGCGGACTGGATTTTATGCGGCGGTCCTGGTCCTTTTGTCCGGCCGTTTCCTTTGGGGCGCTCTTTCAGGCATGGAAGTCGCGCTTTTTTCTTTTCTGGCGGCCCTCGGTATTTATCTCCATCAGAAATTTTCGCAGGAAGGAAGGATGAGCGTTTTGCCGGCGTTGGTTTTCGGCCTGGCATCCTTGGCGCGGCCGGAAGGCCATCTGCTTTTTGTCCTGGCGTTCGGCGAGCTCTGTATCAGGGATCTCCGCCGCTGGAAACAACTCCTTCCGGGCACCCTTCTTTACGGCCTGACTTACGCGATCATGGTCATTCCTTATCTTCTTTTCTCCTGGATCCTGACGCACAGGTTGTTCTGCAGCAGTTACTATTCCAAAATGCTTTTTACTTGGAGGATGACGGCAGGGCCTTATCTTAAAGAATATATCGGCTTTGTTTTTTGGGACAACCCGTTCCTGGCGCCTTTTCTTGTTTCAGGCCTTTGGGAGTGTGTCCGCAGGCGCTGGGGGCTTATAAGTGTTTGGCTTGTCGTCTTTCCTCTGGCCGCCTCTCATGTTTCCCCTATTCTCATCCATCATGGCCGCTATATCATGCCGCTTGTCCCGTTCTATTCTCTGGTGGGGTTCCTGGGGTTGCGCCGGATTCTGCACGGGAACCCTTTTCGCGTCTTGTTGGTATTGGCGATTGCATGGTGTCTGTTCAGCGTTGGCCGGTGGGCCGGGATCTATGCGGCGGACAGCGCATCCATCTATGGGCAGCATTACCGCGCGGCCTTGTGGCTTAAAGAACACACGGCGCCCCAGGATGCGATTGCGACCAACGACATCGGCGTCATTTCTTATGTTTCGGAAAGGCCGATCGTGGACATCTGTGGTATAATCAAGTTGAATGTGCTGAGGGTTATCTGTTCGCCCGCGCCGCCGGAATTCCGGCGGCATATGTTATGGCGTTATCTGGCGGCCCGCCACGTGAAATACCTGGCCTATTACCCTACTTGGTTTCCCTGGATCAATGACAGGAAGTGCTTGAAGAAGGTATGTGAGGTGCGCTACCCCGCCAATACCATCGCTGCGTCGGATACTATGGAGGTTTATCGCGTGCTATGCACAAACTGAGATCAAAAGTTGCTGTGATCAAGACAACTCCGGAATGCGTCCTGGAGGATATTAAAAAGCTCTGCCGCCTGGCGGATATGCCGGCGGCCCTGGCCAAAAACCAGCCGGTGATCCTGAAGGACAATATTTCCTGGCACCTGCCGTTTTTGTCGGCCAACACGACGCCATGGCAGCTGGAAGGCGTCATCCGGGCCTTGAAGGCGTCGGGTTGGGACAGATTGGTTGCCGTCCACAATAACACCGTGGTAACCGATCCGGACAAGGGGCTGAGGCTCAACAGGCTTCTGGGGGTTTACCGCCAATACGGCGTCGAAGAGAAGTATAATTTCAACAAGGATGAGATCCGCTGGGTCCCGTATCATCCGAAATTCAAGACACGGGCGCTGCATAAGGTTTACGGCCACGATGTGATGATTCCCGAATATTTCTTCGGCAAGAACATCGTCCATCTGCCGACGGTCAAGACGCACATCTATACGACGACGACAGGCGCCATGAAAAACGCCTTCGGCGGCCTCTTGGGAACGCATAGGCATTATACACATAGCTGGATCCATGAAGTCCTGGTGGACCTTTTGAAGATCCAGCAGGACATCCATAGCGGGATCTTCTGCGTCATGGACGGCACGATCTGCGGTTGCGGCCCGGGCCCGCGAACCATGGTGCCTGTGGAGAAGGGCTATATGCTGGCCTCCAGCGATTCTGTGGCCATTGATGCGGTTGCGGCCAGGATGATGGGATTCGATCCGCTGGCCATCCCGTATATCCGGATGGCGCATGAGGACGGCATCGGGGTCGGCGATGTCGGGGATATCGAGATTGCCGGAGAGGACATCCGGAACGTCAATTTCCATTTCTATGTCGGCCAGAACATGGTCAGCCGTTTCGGCAGGACCGTCTGGTTCGGCCCTCTCAAGTCCCTGCAGAAGTTCTTTTTCCGTACGCCGCTGGTCTATTTGTTCGTCTATGCCTCCTTTTTGTATCATGATTATGTCTGGTGGCCGCTGATCGGCCGAAGACGCCAGAGAAAGATCCTTCGGGGGTCGGCGTGGGGCCGTCTTTTCCGGAATTATCCTTTGTGATCGCCGGGAAGGGAGATATTTTGATTGACTTCCTTGTTTCGCCGTGATATTAATAGGATATAATTTTTTTCAGGTGTTATGTGCAGCAAACGCTTAAGACAGGCGCGGGTATCGGGCTAAAAAAGCTCGGTACCCGTATCTGTTTTTAAGGGAACCAATGCCGCTTCCCTGTTGCAGAAGCACGATTATCCACAGGTCAAGCGGAGGATGACAATGGCAAAATATATCTTTGTGACAGGCGGCGTTGTGTCGAGCCTCGGCAAGGGGATTGCGTGCGCATCGATCGGAAAGATCTTGGAAGCGCGCGGTCTGAAAGTCAACCTGATCAAGTGCGATCCGTACATCAATGTGGATCCCGGCACCATGAATCCCTTCCAGCATGGGGAGGTGTATGTGACCGACGACGGCGCCGAGACGGACCTTGACCTGGGCCACTACGAGAGGTTCACCCATGCGAAGTTGACGCGCGACAATAACGTGACGACAGGCAAGATTTATTTTTCCGTGATCTCCAAGGAGAGGCGCGGGGATTATCTGGGTAAGACCGTCCAGGTGGTGCCTCATATCACCGACGAGATCAAGGCGTCCATCCAAAAGGTGGGCCAGACGGGCCGTCCCGACATCGTGATCGTAGAGATCGGAGGCACGGTCGGCGATATCGAGAGCCTGCCGTTTCTGGAGGCGATCCGTCAGCTCAAGCAGGAGATGGGGCCGGCCTGTGCCATCAACATCCACCTGACGCTCGTGCCTTATATCCGCAGCGCCCAGGAGATCAAGACCAAGCCTACCCAGCACAGCGTCGGCAAACTCCGCGAGATTGGTATCCAGCCGGAGATCCTTTTGTGCCGGTCGGAAAAGCCCATCGAGCAGGACGTCAAACAGAAGATCGCCCTCTTCTGTAACGTTTGCGAAGACGCGGTGGTCGAAGCCTTGGATGTCCAGAGTATTTATGAAGTGCCCCTGATGTATAAGAATGACGGCTTGGACGACCTGATCCTGAATTTTCTGCAGTTGAACTCTCGAAAGGGAGATCTGAAAGACTGGAGCGACCGCGTTGTCCGCGTCCTCAAGAATCCATCAGCCGCCTGCCGGATTGCGGTGGTGGGCAAATACATTACGCTGCAGGATGCCTATAAGTCCATTTATGAAGCTCTCATCCACGGCGGTATTGC
The DNA here is from genome assembly GCF_004102945.1 of Candidatus Velamenicoccus archaeovorus. Taxonomy (GTDB): domain Bacteria; phylum Omnitrophota; class Gorgyraeia; order Velamenicoccales; family Velamenicoccaceae; genus Velamenicoccus; species Velamenicoccus archaeovorus. Next base: position 548,327 of record NZ_CP019384.1, read on the forward strand.
CAATGCCGCGCGCGTGGAGATCGTCAAGGTCGACTCCGAAGACGTCAAGACGCACAAGACGTCGGCTCTTTTCTGCGGCGTCGACGGCATCCTTGTCCCCGGCGGATTCGGTTATCGCGGCATCGAAGGCAAGATCAACGCGATCGAATTTGCCCGCAAGGAAGGGATTCCCTATTTCGGCATCTGCCTGGGGATGCAGACGGCGGTCATTGAGTTTGCCAGGAACGCCTGCGGTTTGAAGAATGCCAATTCGACGGAGTTCGACCCCAAGACGCCCTATCCGGTCATCAGCCTTCTCGAAGAGCAGAAGAGCGTCAGGGTCAAGGGGGCCAGCATGCGATTGGGGGCTTATCCCTGCCGTCTTTCTCCGGCGTCGCGCGCCCATGCCGCTTACCGTCGCAGCATGATTTCCGAGAGGCACAGGCATCGCTACGAATTCAATAAGGATTTTAAAAAGATCATGGAGAAGCGGGGCCTGAGGATCGCCGGCGCCTCGCCTTCCGGCGAGCTCGTCGAGATCGTTGAATTGAAAGACCATCCATGGTTTGTCGCCGTGCAGTTCCATCCGGAGTTTAAATCGAAACCCGATTGCGCCCATCCCTTGTTCAGGGAATTCATTCGCGCGGCCCTCAAAAACAGATAGGCAGGGTGTCTTTTGTCATGACAAAACATTGCCCGATAAGAATAGCGGTATTGTCCCTGGCGATATCATGTTGCTGCGGCTGCAGCCAACCCCTGCGCACGCTGATCGCTGTTGGGGATGAACAGAAAGAACAGGCCGTCTATGTGCGGCAGGAACAGGCACGGTTCAAAGCCCTCTTGCGCGACATCCATAGGGGCCGCCTTTTGCCCGGGCTGAGGCAGGAACGTGTCTTGGCTCGTTACGGAGAACCGGTTTTACGCGAAGGCAAGACCTTTCTTTATCGAGACCCGGTTGCCTTCTTCGATACCCCGAAAGTTTATCTCGAATTTGACGAAACAGATCTTCTTTCTTCCATCAAGGTGGTCACAGATGAAAAGCCATAATTCCCTGCAGGAATTGGTCCGGATCAAGGATGATCCCCAGGGCCGTTATGCCGCGGATATCCATGACGACGTTTATTTTGGTTTTCCTGTAGCGCCTGTCCTGGCGGCCGAGCGCGCTCTTCTGGCGGGGAAGCAGAAGACGATCGCCTATTTCTCCATGGAGTACGGCCTGGCGACAAGCTTCTATAATGGATTCACATCTGTCCGCCCGGTGTCGGATGCCAATAGAGTTATTGAAAACGAAGTTTTCTCGAACGAGAGGATTGCCGACTACCTTTTTTCGTTAAAGGTCGATGCCCTGGTGGATCTTCCCATCTATTCGGGGGGTCTCGGCGTCCTGGCAGGAGATACCATCAAGACCGCCGCGGATATGAAATTGCCCATGGTCGCCATCGGCATCCTTTGGAGCAAGGGGTATTTTAAACAGCGGTTCTGGTTTAAGTTCGGCCAATTGCCCGAGGAGATGAAATGGGATCCCTGGACGTTTCCAGGGCTTATCCCCCTGGAAGACAAGGTCAAGCTTGAGCTTAAAAATAAGGATATCTATCTGCGTCTCTGGAAGTATTATGTTTACAGCCGGACTCGCGACCATGTGGTGCCTCTTATCCTTCTGGATTCCAATGTCGAAGAGAATGACGAGGCCGGCCGGCGCCTGACCGACAAGCTGTATCGCAGCGACGATGTCTCCGGCCGTATCCTCCAGAGACTGATCCTGGGAATGGGGGGTATCCGGGCGCTGGAGGAATTGAAATACCCCGTCAGCATCCACCATTTGAATGAGGGGCACGCTGCCTTTGCTTTTGTGCGCAAGGCCGGTGATGACCCAGGCACAGATCCTGATGCCCTCAAGTCCCAATTTGCCTATACTTGCCATACGCCCGTCCCCGCCGGCCATGATCGTTTCAGCGTCGGAGAGTGCGAAGCATACCTCAATCCCCAGGACATGGCCCTTGTCAAGAGGTATGGGCTTGAAAGCCCGGAATCTTCCGTTGTGAATCTGACGGTCCTCGCCATGAATACGGCGTCAAGCGTCAACGCCGTCTCATGGAAACACGGCGAGGTGATGAAGCTGCAGTTCCCGGCCTACAAAGAACGTATCAAGGCGATCACCAACGGTGTGCATTTTTCGACGTGGGTTTCTGAGCCGATCCTTAAATTCTTGGATAAGTTCGGCAAGGATGTCGGCGACTATCGTCATGATCCCCGTCTTTTGACGCATGTGCTTTCCCTCAAAGACAATCATGCGTTCAGGAAAGCGCTTTGGGAGGCGCACCGGGAGAACAAGAAGGGGCTTGCCGGTATGCTGGGGCGATGGCGTCTCAAAGAGGATGTTTTGACCGTGGCCTGGGCCCGGCGCATTGCCGCATACAAAAGGCCGAGCCTTATCCTGCAGGACATCGACCGCTTGATGGATATTGCCAAGCGGGTCGGTCCGCTGCAGATCCTTTTTGCGGGCAAGGCCCACCCCAATGACAACATCGCCTTTACCTATGTGAACGAGATCATGAATACCATCGACAAGACCCAGGACCAGGATGGCTTGCTTAAAATCCTGATGCTGGAGAATTATGATATATATATCGCCAAGATGCTAGTTTCCGGCGTCGATATCTGGCTCAATAATCCCCTGCCGCCCTATGAGGCGTCTGGGACCAGCGGGATGAAAGCGATCGCCAACGCCGTGGTCCAGTTGAGCACCGTCGACGGATGGATCGTCGAGGCCAAGGACAGCGGCATAGGAAAGTTTTTCGGTTATGAAGATACGGGGCGCGGCTATACCGACGGCCTCGCCCTGAGGCTGAGTGAAGATTCCAGCGATTTATATGCCTCTCTCGAGGATATGGCACGTCTGTATTACGGCACGAATGACAAAGACGGCATCCATGTTCAATCCGCATGGATCGATATGATGATTCATTGCCTGGCTGAAGCCGGGCGCTTCAATACATTCCGCATGCTCCATGAATATAAATCCCAGGTATGGGATATGAAATAAATCCTATCATTGTCCGGCGCCTGCCAGCCGGCTAAGCCGGCTGTCTTTTCGTTCTGATTTCCTTGCCCCCATACAAGACTTGTGATAGTATAACGGTATGCCGGATGGTCACTTATGAAATTCCACGCGTATCGTGCCTCATCGAAATTTTTGACCTTCGGGAAGCCGGCCGCGAACGGCCTGCGTCTGCATCCCCTTGTCGGATTTTATCTGGCGGTCCTGATGGTTGCGTGTTCAGGAGGTGGAGCCATGGCCCTTGAATTGAAAAGCCCCGCATTTTCCAACGGATCGAAGATCCCGCCGCAATACACCTGTGAAGGCAGAGATGTTTCTCCGCATCTCCAATGGAGCAGCGTTCCCGATGGTACAAAAAGTTTTGCGCTCATCAGCGATGATCCCGATGCGCCGTCCAAAATTTGGGTTCATTGGGTGATCTACAATATCCCGGCTGAAGCCCGAGAGCTGCCTCAGGGATTTCCTCATGATGCGTCTCTGCCGGATGGCATCTGTCAGGGAATCAACGATTCCGGGGAGACGGGTTACGGCGGGCCGTGTCCGCCCCCAGGCAAGCCGCACAGGTATTATTTCAAGCTTTATGCCCTTGATCGTGCGCTTGAGATCAAGGGGACGGCCACAAAAGAAAAGCTCCTGGAAGCCATGAAAGGGCACGTTTTGGGGGAAACGGTACTGATGGGAACGTATGAGAGGTGAGGGAGGGAGAAGGGGGAGTTAACGTTACTCCTCGCGTTTTGCATCTTGATAATTTATGCCAGGACTGGTTTCGCCGAGTCGGCCTAAATTTTCCTGGTCTGCTGTTCCAATAGACCGAGTAAGCCCGGAGTTCATTTTGTAAGGAAGAGCTAGGATGGGCAAGATAAAGAAAATTAACATGACCCCTTGCGTGAACAGCTAAAAATTTTAGGATACATCCAGTCGCGTCAGAGTCGCGACGGGTATCCAAAAATTTTTAGCTACGCTCGCCTGCCTTAGCCGAAGGCCAAGGCAGGCAGGGGGTTAATTCCGCTGATAGCGGAATTAAGGAGGTCGCACATGGGGTTTTTTCTGTTTCTTGTCAGTCTTTTGTTGATCATTGAAGGGGTTTTGTTGATCCTGACGCCGAAAAAGGTCGTCAAGTTGGCTCATCAGATGCTGGATAAGCCTAAAGATGCACGGCTTCTTGGTCTTGTGCCCTTGATCATCGGCATCATGCTTTTGTTCGCGGCATCTTCCAGCGCCGTCAGCTGGCTGATTTGGCTTCTGGGGCTGGCCGGTATCGCCAAGGCTGTCTATCTGTTTTTGACGCCCGTCGCCAAGGTCAAGACGTCGCGTTGGTTCAGCATGTCGGATCAGTCTTACCGTATCAGCGGGATCATCATCCTTGTCCTGGGGGTCATTGTTTTTATTTCAAGAATATAAGGATGGCAGATCAGGCCGGACACATATGATCACGGGGGGCGTCCGGCCTTTTGCTATACGCCATGCATATTAATATGAAAGCCCTTATCGGGGACGCAATGAAGAACGTTGCCGGAGCGTTATTGCTGTTTTTTGTTTTTTTTGCCCTTGCCCGGGCTGTTTTTTCTGTTGAAGAATTCAGGTCGAATGCCGACGAATCTGAAGCCTATAATGTGACCCGCGTGCAAAAGGTCGTCGATGGCCATGTCTTCTGGGTGGAAGAGGATCGTCCTATCGAGAAAGTGGCTGGTCTCTACCGGCCGATGGACATGGATTCCTATATTCAGCTCAAATTCAGCAAGCTCCAGAAACAGCTTGACGATCTTGCCAATAAAACCAAGGCCAGGATCGATAAGCTGGAGGGGCAGGTTGGCAATCTCACTCAGAAAGTCGACCGATGGGAGAAGAAGCAGGACGCATGGCTCAAGAACGCGCAGAACATCTCGAACACCACGACGCCTTGAAGAAACAGCCGATATCCGCAGGTTACCTGGGGGCGATGCGCTTGGCGGTTGCGGCATCGTTTTTGTCGCTGGTTTGCATCCGGGGTTTTGCCTATGCCCAAAATTCGGAATATGGCCAGGAGGCCGTCGCAGACCTTGATGAAGGATTGGGCAAACTTCGCAAGGAGAGGGATAAGCTGATGGATGAGATCAGCCATCTCAAGACCGAGAAGATGGCCCTCGCCGAAGAAAAGCAACTGCGTATTGAAGAAGTAGAATCCCGTGCCACGGTGCTCAATAACGAGCTGGATGGGGCCCATGCAGAAATAGAGCGGTTAAAGTCTGAAAAGGCCGACCTCGCCGATCAGCTAAAAGATGCCCGTTTCAATCTTGACAGAGTCAACGGCATTTTCAATAACAAGGACGCTGTTTTCATAAAGGTCAGGGATGAAAACAACCGCCTGAAGACGGACTTGGCCGACGCCGAGAATGCCCTCCAGAGGTCTGCGGAGAAGATCCAGAAGCTCAAAAAAGAGAAAGAGAGCGCCGAAAGCGAGCTGGAGGCGACGAAGAAGCGGCTCACGGGTTATTTTGCCGATCAGGATGTGGAGCTTTCTGAGATCAGGGGCCAGCGCGAGAATCTCCAGAAGGAGATAACTGTCCTTTCCGAAAAGCTCAAGGCCGTTGAAAATAAACGCCAGGCGGCCGTCCTGGAGGTGCAGGCTCTGCGCAATAAACTCTTGCGGCAGGCCGAAGATGCCTCGGCGAGAGAGGCGAAGCTCAAGAAAGATTTGACAGGGACGTCTGAGCGTAAGCTCAAGGAAGCCCGAGAGACGTCCGCGGCCCTCGCAGAGGCTGAGAGAAAACTGAAGGACGCCGAGAAAAAGATCACCGAGCTTGAAGAGGAAAATAAGGCCTCCAAGACCATGATGCAGCTGGCGAGCGAAAAACTGAAATATTATGCCATGACGTGCGAGGATTCAAAAAAGAAACAGACGGCGTCTCCCGGCGTTTCTCTTGCGTTGGAGGCCTGCCGCCGCGAGAATGAGACTCTTAAAGTCCAATTGACGGCCTTGAGTGAAGACCATAAAAAGCTCCTCGATGAGGTAGCGGCCTTCAAGAAGACGGCACGGGAGACACAGCAGGCTAGAGAGGCATCGAAGGCGACGAAGTGATATTTGTCGGCTTCGTCTTTGGAAATCGACTCGCAGGGCAGGGCTGTTTCTCCGCTATGAGGGCGGCTTTCTGTTTTTATCCTGGGTTTTTGGGTCAGGCCAAGAGGCATGAATGATATTATGCGATAAAACTTTCGGTATCGATCGGTTGATACGTCTGGTCAGCTGGATCCTGATCTCTTTTTCTATTCTTGCGGTTTTTATGACGACGCCGCGGGAAGAGGGGTTCGCCAAGACTGCCGATGAAGGATATTATTTTATGTACGCGATGGCCGTCAAGGAAGGAGGGATGGCCCAATTCCCGGTCCTTCTGCAGCAGCACTTATCGGATAAGGTGGCGCAGCTTTTTCCTCATCCCGGCCGCATTGGTTATGTCCTTCTGACAGCAGGCTGGTTGAGCATCTTTCCCGATACGTTCCTTTCCCTGGCGCGGCTTTCCTGGTTCTGTTTTGTCCTGTTTTTGTTCGTTTCTTTCTGGTTTTCAAGGAAATATTTCGGCGAACGCACAGCCTCTTTCTATACGGTGCTCTTGTCCATCCATCCGCTGTTGATGACGGCCGGCCGCCGCGTCCTTCAGGACAGCATGCTCAATCTTTTCTGGGCGCTCTCCATATGGTTTTTCCTCGATTTTCTGATGGAAAAGAAACGGCGGCAATACGCGTTGTTCCTATTGTTTTTCTGCATTAGTCTTTCCATCAAGGAGGCGTCGGCGATCCTGTGGGCCTTTTTTGCCTGCGCCTTTGTCCTTTTCAGGGAAAAGAATGATCCGCGCCTTACCGGCCGCCATCTCTTGGGTATTTTTCTCGTCCCGGTTTCCGTTTTGGGATTATTGTATCTCTGGTTGTTGGGCGGTTGGGCCAACGGCTTGGCGCTGGTCCGTTATCTCATAGGTGTGCATTTCCCTGCCGCCGGGGCCGTCACCAATGCCTATTCGTTGTTCGGCATGGGGCCCTGGTATAAGTTCATCATGGACGACCTGATGCTTTCTCCATGGACTGTGCTTTTGGCTGTCGGCTATCTCTTTCATATCATGCTCAATCGCCGGGCCGCCAAGCCCGTGACGTACCTGGCCTTGTTTTTGGTCTTTCTCTATGGGGTCATGAGCGCCATGAAATATACCAAGATCATCCGGTTTGTGATGAGCATGGAGATCACCGTTTGCCTTTTTGCCGTCTTGATGCTTGAAGAAATTTTTGCCGCCGAAAAAAAAGACGAGAGGCGTGCGCTTTTCGTGTTTCTCTCCGTCTGCGTGATTTATCTGGTCAACAGTATCAACTTTGTGCACCTATTCGTCCGCTGGAATATTTACGATCCTATCAGCTATTGGCTGTTGCAGGCGCAAAAGGTCATCCCTCCGAGGAGTCTATTCTAGACATGAAGACGACTTTGTTGATTCCGACTTTGAATGAGATTGACGGCATGAAGGCTGTTATGCCCAGGATCAAAAAGGAATGGGTCGATGAGATTGTCGTCGTTGACGGCGGATCGATCGACGGTACGGTAGCGTATGCCCGCGATAGCGGCTACCTCGTCGTTGAACAGAAACTCAAAGGGCTGGTGAATGCTTACCGCGAGGCCATGCCTTACGTCCATGGCGATATCGTGATCACGTTTACGCCGGACGGAAACTCCGTCCCCGAGAAGATACCGCCTCTTATCGAGAAGATGAAAGAGGGCTATGACATGGTCATCGTCTCCAGGTATCTGGACGGCGCCAAGAGCTATGATGACGATGCCGTGACCGCCTTCGGGAACTGGATGTTTACATGGATGATCAATATCTTGTTCGGCGCTCATTATACCGATACCCTTGTTGGTTTTCGCGCCTGGAAAAAAGACCTTTTGGCCCTGGCGGATAAAGATCCCGAGCTTCCCAGCTTCGAGCCCTTCAGCGCCATCAAGTGCGCGCAATTGAAATTGAGGGCCTCCGAGATCCCCGGGGATGAGCCTAAACGCATCGGCGGCACGCGCAAAATGCAGCCTTTGCGTAACGGCTGGCAGGTGCTTATGATTATTGTCAGGGTTTTTTTTGGGTTGCATAAGTGAGAAGGGCGGACGATGTATCTTGACGGCAAAAGGGTGTTATTGGCAGGCGCGACGGGGTTGGCAGGCCGCAGCATATTGAGGTATTTATTGAGGCATTGTCCGCGCACGCGCGTCCGTGCCGTCTTTCACGAAAAAACGCGCCATGCCCTGCGTGACGGGCGCCTGGAATATGTCCGGGCGGATTTGTGCCGGCTTCAGGATTGCCGGCGCGCGGCCAAGGGGTGCGACAGCGTCTTTATGGCCGCCGCCCAGACCGGCGGGGCGCAGGCGGCTGTCCGCGAGCCCTGGCGGCAGGTGACGGATAACGCCGTTATGAACGCCCATCTGCTGCAGGCATGCCATGATACGGGTATCAGGCGCGTCGTCTGTATAGGGTCCGCTACTCTTTATCAGCCGCAGGAGGGGCCGGTCCGCGAGGAAGATTTGAAGTTGGATCACGATCCCCATTCGTCTTATTTCGGAATAGGTTGGGTGACGCGTTTTGTGGAAAAACTCTGTCGGTTCTGGCACGAGAAAACAGGGCTGGAGGTCGTCTTGGCGCGGTGCGCCAATATTTACGGGCCCTTTGCCAGGTTCGACCCTGCGCGCGCCAATTTTATCCCGGCTTTGGTGCGCAAGGCCGTCGACAAGATGGATCCTTTTGAAGTGTGGGGGTCTGCCGATGTCGCCCGGGACGTGATCTATGCGGATGATTTTGCATCTGCGGTCGTCGCGATGATGAATGCCGCGGACATCCGTTTCGATGTGTTTAATGTCGGTTCCGGCAAGGCCGTGACAGTGGGGGACGTCGTGGCATGGGCGCTCGCCGGCGCCGGGCATACGCCCCGCCGGATCGTCTATCGTGAAGACAAACCTGTCACGATCCGTTCGCGCGTCCTGGATATTACGAAGGCGATGAAGCTTCTGGGCTGGAAGCCCGAAGTGGGTCCTCGGGAAGGCATCGCCAAAACCGCGGCCTGGTGGCAGGAAAACAGGAGGCACTGGAAGAGATGAATCCCGTTAGACCCTTTTTCTTCACTTATGTTTTGCGATGTAAGAAAACCAATACTTTTTATACCGGAGCTACAAATAATCTAGAGAAGAGATTTGAGGAACATAAGAAAGGTTTGGTTTTTTATACATCTCTTCGGCGCCCTCTTGAACTTATTTATTTCGAAGCGTGTCTAAATAAAGGTGACACTTATCGACGAGAAAGATATTTGAAATCGGGGATGGGGAAGCGGTATCTGAGAAATCGGCTTAAGGAAGGTTTGGTTCAGGAAACGACCTCTACGTTTTAAGCAAAGGAGGGTCTAACGGGATGAAAACAAAAAAGCATGACGCCATTGTTTTGTCGAGCGGCCTGGAAAAGAATGCCCAGGCGTGCCTGGGCCAGTTATTGAAGCATGCGCCGCTCCCACCGGAAGAGATCCTGGACAACCTGGGCGTGTATCTGACCTCAAAGACTTTGTCGCGGCTTTTATTTTTTTATGAGATCTACCGCAAAGTCGTGGGCATGCACGGGGTGATCGTCGAATTCGGCGTGCGCTGGGGCCAGACCTTGTCGTTGTTGTCGGCGTTGCGGGGGATCTTTGAGCCGTTCAACCGCCACCGCAAGATCATCGGTTTCGATACGTTCGAGGGTTTTCGCGGCGTCAGTCCCAAAGATGGCGGCCGCATCAAGTGCCGCGACGGCTCTTTTTCCGTTCCGAAAGAATATGAGAAATACCTGGCCGAGGTCCTCGGCATCCAGGAAACGCTGAATCCGATGTCGCATATCAGGCGTTTCGAGCTGGTGAAGGGCGACGCGGTCAAGGCGGCTCCGGCGTATTTCAAGAAGCATCCGGAGACGATGATCGCGCTGGCGATCTTCGACTTCGACATCTATGCGCCGACAAAGGCGGCTCTCAAAGCCATTAAGCCGTATCTGTCCAAGGGAAGCATTCTTGTGTTCGACGAACTGTGCGACGACATTTTTCCCGGCGAGACCCTGGCCTTGAAAGAGGTTCTGGGATTGAACAATGTCAAGGTCCAGCGCATGCCGATGACGTCGCGCATATCTTACATTGAGATTAAATAACTACTTGAATGATTTAAAAAGATGCATTGATGAAAAATCAATGACAAATTCCTAATATCTAATGCCGAATCAATGTCGAATCTCTTGACGCCCCAAAAACAATATGATTTTTTGATGTATGTTATCGAAATTCTTGAATAATTTTTTGGTTATTGGGAATTGAGGTTTTATTCGTCATTTGGATTTTGGAATTAGGCATTGGTCCTCATCGCGTATGAATATGATGAACCTAGAGTGTCTGAAAATCAGAAAAGAGATCCTCAAGATATCGAGAGCCACGGGCCACGGCCATATCCCGTCGTGTTTTTCCGTCGTGGAGGTTTTGTGTGCGCTCTATGAGACGATCCGTCACGACCCGAAGAACCCTGCATGGGACGAACGCGATATCTTTATCCTGAGCAAAGGGCATGCGAGCCTGGCCTTGTATTGCGTCCTGGCCCGGTTCGGTTATTTTGACATCTCGAAGGTTTATTCCTTCGGCCAGTTCGAATCTTCGTTTGGCTGCCATCCGGACCGTTTCAAGATCCCCGGTATCGAGGCCTCGACGGGTTCTCTCGGCCACGGCATCGGCATCGCCGTAGGCGCAGCCCTCGCCCTAAAGATCAAAAAGGAAAACGAGCGCCGCGTCTACACGGTGATCGGGGACGGCGAATCCAACGAGGGGAGCGTCTGGGAGGCGGTCATGGTCGCCACAAATCTGAAGCTCGACAACCTCACCGTGATCTACGATAACAATATGTCTCATGCCAGGGGTCTGCAGATCCCCAACCCCAAAGATCGTTTCAAGGCGTTTGGATGTTGTGTTTCGGAAGTGAACGGGCATGACCTCGCCGCCCTCAAAAAAGAGATTAGAAAGAAAGACCGCCGCGTGCGCGTGATCATCGCCCATACCAAAAAGGGTTACGGTTGCGCGGCTATGATGAAGGACCACTACGCCTGGCACCGCCGGGCGCCCAGCGACCAGGAACTTGAAGAATTTTGCAAGGAGTTAGGATAACGTCATGAGGAAACAGTTCAGGGACACAGTCCTCGATATCGGCAAGACGGATGTCAGGATCGTCATGGTCTTCGGCGACGTCAGCGTCTATCTCTTCAAGGATTTCCAGGCGCTGTATCCGTCGCGTTTTTACAATATCGGCATCTGCGAAAACACCCTGATCAGCCTGGGCGCCGGTTTAAGCTCCCAGGGGTTCGTCCCATTCATCCATACCATCAATCCGTTCATCACGGAACGCAGTTACGAACAGGTCAAGCTCGACCTCTGCTATAACGGTTTTGGCGCCAACATCCTGTCCTGCGGCGCGTCCTTTGATTATGCCTGGGACGGGGCAACGCATCATGCGTATACGGACATGGCGATTTTGAGATTGTTGCCGCAGACAGAAATCATCCAGCCGGGTTCGCGTCACGAACTCGACGTTTTGTTGCGCAGCCAGTATGCCGACGGGAAGGTGACGTATTTCCGGCTGTCCGACCATCCTCATGAGGTCGATATGCCGGTCAAATTCGGCCAGGCCGTTGTGTTGAAGGAAGGACATTCCAAAGTGACGGTCATGACCGCCGGGCCCCTTTTGGCCAACGTGCTGGAGGCGTGCCGCGACCTGGACGCCAATATCGTTTATTTCCACACGATCAAGCCGATCGACCATGCGGCCATCAGCCGTTTCCGCCACACAAAAATCGTTGTCGTGCACGACGCCTTCGGGCTATTTGAGGCCGTCTGCGAGGTGCCGGATGTCCGGGCGAGTTATTACGGCCTGCCGGACAAGTTCTGTAGCTGGTACGGCACCCTGCAGGACATCCGCAAGAAAATCGGCCTGGACGCTTTTGCGATCCGGGAGCATGTCCTCAGGAAAATTCAGGAGAGTTGAGCCTTATGTTCTACAAAGATAAAAAAGTCTTGGTGACGGGCGGCACGGGGTTTGTGGGGCTGCACATCGTGCAGGAACTTTTAAAAGAGGGCGCGCGGGTGCGGATACCCGTGCATCGCAGGCCGCTGGTGGTCAAGGACGAGAGGATCGAGACGGTGCCGGCGGACTTGACGAATCCCCAGGATTGCTTGAGGGTGCTCAAAGATATCGAGATATGCTTTCATGCCGCAGGCGCTGTGGCCGCAGCCGCCGTCACGGCGGGGAACCCCATGGAGGCCATCATCGCCAATCTTGTCCTGACGTCCCGCATGCTGCAGGCGGCGTGGACCGCAGGGACAGATCGCTTCCTCGTTTTTGGTTCCTCGACGGGCTATCCGGCTGCGGATTATCCCATCAAGGAAGACGAGATGTGGACAGGCCCGACGCACCCGTCGTATTTCGGCTACGGGTGGATGCGGCGTTATCTCGAGAGGCTGGCGGAGTATGTCGCTTCGAAATCCAAGGTCAAGATCGCCCTCATGCGGCCGACAGCCGTCTATGGGCGTTGGGATAATTTCGACCTCCAGACGGCCCATGTGATCCCGGCGCTGGTGCGCAAGGCCGTCGAGAGGACGGATCCTTACGAGGTGTGGGGGACGGGGGATGAGGTGCGCGATTTCCTGCACGTCAGCGATCTGGCCAAAGCGTGCCTTGTCCTCGCCGAAAAACACGCCGTCTGTGACCCCGTGAATATCGGTTACGGCAAGGTGGTGCGCATCAAAGAGATCGTCGAGAGCATCCTCAAGTCTGCCGGTTACCCCAAGGCGCGCGTGGTGTTCAATGCCTCCAAGCCGACGGCCATTCCTTTCCGCATGGTGGATACGTCCAAGGCAAAAAAGATCCTCGGTTTCGAGCCGCAGGTGACGTTGGAGAAGGGGCTGGAAGACACGGTGCAGTGGTATCAACGGATGCGGGGCAAGATATGATCCAGCAGGATATCCTGAAGAATTTTCGCGGCAAAAAAATCCTGGTGACCGGCGGCACAGGGCTGATCGGCCGCCAGGTCGTCGGTATCCTCTGCGGGGCGCAGGCGCGCGTGTCGGTCGTCTCTCTGGACTGCTTGAAGCCCGTGCCAGGCGTCCGTTATATTTATGGTGACCTGACGGATTTTATTTTTTGCAAAAAGATCACGCGCCGGATGGACTGCGTTTTTCATCTGGCGGGGATCAAGGGGTCGGCATCCGTGACGGAGAAAAAGCTGGCCAGCCACTTTGTGCCGACGATGATGATGAACGTCAATATGCTGGAGGCCTGCCGGCAGAACCGCGTGGCCAAGGTCGTCTATACCAGTTCCATCGGCGCCTATGCCAATACGGATGTCTTTCGCGAGAAAGATTACCGTCTCGACAGCCTGCCCATGGATTTTGCGGGGTGGGCCAAGCGCATGGCCGAGTTGCAGGTCCATGCCTATCACGTGCAGTTCGGGATGGAGAATTTCGCCGTGGTGCGGCCGTGCAACGTCTATGGGCCGGGCGATAATTTCGACCCCAATAATGCGATGGTGATCCCATCGCTTTTGTACCGTATCTACCATAAGGAAGACCCTGTCGTCGTCTGGGGCGACGGCTCGGCCATCCGCGATTTTGCCTATAGCCGGGATGTGGCGGAAGGCGTCATCCTGGCCTTGCACCACGGCACCATGGGCGGGTTTGTGAACCTGGGGAGCGGCCGGGGCGTTTCCGTCCGCGAACTGGTGGAGACTCTGCACGGTTTTCTGAATTTTAATTATGTCTTTGATGCCTCTAAGCCGTCGGGGTTTCCCAGACGGGTGATGGATATCACCCTGGCGCGGGAGCTCATCGGCTACGACCCGACGACAACGCTGCGGGAAGGCTTGGAGGAGACCTGGAAGTGGTTTATCCACAACCAGAACGAGTTCAAAAAGAAAAAAAATTATTTTACGTGATGAGGTTTTAATGATGACCGTAGAAAGAACACAGCTGGAAGGCGTCTTGTTGATCAAACCGGAGGCGTTCCGTGATTTCCGGGGAGAGTATGTCGAGATCTACAATGAGGAACTTTACCGCAAGAACGGCATCGAGGTCGCCTTCATCCAGGATGATATCTCGATGTCTTATAAGAACGTCCTGCGCGGCATCCACGGCGATGATCTGACGTGGAAACTGATCTCATGTCTTCACGGGGAATTCTATCTTGTCGTCCTGAATTACGATAAGAGCTCCCCGGATTTCGGCAAGTGGCAGTCTTTCACGCTCTCTGATAAGAACAGGCACCAGGTCCTGGTGCCTCCCAAATTCGGCAACGGTCATTTCGTCTTAAGTGAGAGGGCGATTTTTCACTACAAACAATCCACCTATTACGATCCCGGCAAGCAGTTTACCGTTAAATGGAACGATCCGCGTTTTAACATCTCCTGGCCTGTGAAGGACCCTATCTTGTCGAAGAGGGACGAGCTGGGAAGAAGGGGATAGTTTAATTCCGCCAGAGGCGGAAGGTTAAAGGAAATAAACGTTACTCCTCGCGTAATCATCTTGTCAATATCTGTCTGCGACCAGTCCTCGTAGAACTCGGACGGGCATCCAGATATTTCCAAGATACGCTCGGAGTTAATTCCGCCGGAGGCGGAATTAAGGAGACTTTACATGGTTATCAGCCGAACACCATTTCGCATTTCATTCTTCGGGGGGGGCACGGATTATCCGGATTGGTACAAACAGCATCCCGGGGCGACCTTGGCTACGACGATTGATAAGTACTGTTATCTGACCGTCGGTTACCTGCCGCCGTTTTTTGACTGCAATTACCGCATCGTCTATTCCAAGCGTGAAATGGTGAAGAAGATCTCCGAGATCGAGCATCCGGCTGTGCGCGAGACGCTGCGTTTCATGGGGATCAAAAAAGGCATCAGCGTCCAGCATGTCGGCGACTTGCCGGCCCGTACGGGGATCGGTTCCAGCTCGTCTTTTACTGTCGGGCTCCTCCATGGCCTCTATGCCGTCACCGGCAGGATGGTGTCGAAAAAACAGCTGGCGCTGGAGGCCATCGATATCGAGCAGAACTGGATGAAAGAGAATGTCGGTTCCCAGGACCAGGTGATCACGGCGTTCGGCGGGTTCAATAAGATCGAGTTTAAAGGAGCCAAGAACGTCGAAGTGACCCCCGTAACACTGGACAATAAGACGCTCAAGGCTTTCCAGGGTCATCTTCTTTTGTATTTTACGGGTTTCTCGCGGCTGGCCTCGGAGATCGCCGGAGAACAGATCAGAAATATCCCTGCAAAGAAGAAAGAGCTCAAAGAGATGTATGCCATGGTCGGCCGGGCGATGGACATATTGAATAAGCCGGGCGACGGGTTTGATGCCTTCGGCAGGCTTCTTCACGAGTCTTGGCAGATCAAGAGGACGCTTTCGAGCAAGATCACCAATTCCCGCATCGACGAGATTTATCTGGCGGCGCGGCGCGCAGGCGCGATCGGCGGCAAGGTCCTCGGCGCCGGCGGCGGCGGGTTTATGCTTTTCTTCGTGAGACCCGAACGGCAGGCCGCATTCAAGAAAAAAATGAAGGGTCTCTTGCGCGTGCCTTTCAAGTTCGACGATCTGGGCAGCCAGATTGTCTACTACAGGCCGGACAATAATTTTTAATGAGGTCGCTGTTGCGGCGAATAAGCCGCAACACGTTTAGCGACGTCCGCCGAGAGGGTGAGGCGGGCCGAGGTCGAAGCGCTTCCTTTGCTTTTTATTAAAGGTTAAGCGAGACGGATCATGCAGAAGGCGGCTGAGTTTCGAGGGTTGGCATAAGTCGCCCGGCCGAATTTTGAGAACCAAAATGTTTTATGCAGCAAAAATCCTGCGATTAGCAGGAAACCCCGTTCGCCTGCAAAATGAATTGTGAAACATTTCATGAAGCGTTTTGAGGCGAATCGGAGTATTCGTTATAGCGAAGTATGCGCGAATTAAATCTGCCAAAGTTTTAGTGGCGGATGGATCAGCGAAGCGTCCGCGAGTTAAACCCGCCGACGCAGTAATGGCGGCCGGGTGGATCACAAAGGAACCTTGACGCATTATCATGACTCTCAAAGATTATCTTCAAACGCACTATGCGCATCCCTTGGTCGGCCAGCTCGATCTGGACTCCCGGGAGGCGGTCGGGATCCATCGCCGTATCATCGAAGGCAATCCGCTTTTAAAAAGACACTATCTTTTCATCTATGGTTCTTTTAAAAAAGCCGAAGAGGGCGTGAGAGGGTTGCCGCAACCTTCCCTGGAGATCGGCTCCGGCGGCGGGTTTTTAAAGGAGGTCATCCCGTCCGTCGTCACATCGGACGTTGTCGCCGGCGAAGGGATCGACAAAGTCGAGGACGCCTCGAAGCTGTCATTTGCCGATGCGTCCTTAAAGGCCGTTTATGCCAATGCTGTCCTGCATCATATCCCGGAACCCGAACGATGTCTCGCCGAGATCGACCGCGTCCTGGTTCCGGGCGGCGTGTTCGTTTGTAACGAGCCGTCATCCACGGCTTTTGGGTATTTTATGAACAGGCATTTCCATCATGAGCACACGGACAAAACGGTGAAGGCGTGGCGTCTGACCGAGGAAGACGGCACGGGCAGGTTGAAAGGCGCCAACATGGCCATGCCTGCTATTATCTTCAGGAGGGACCGTCGGATATTCGAGAAAAAATTCCCGCGTCTGAAGATCAGGTCTATTGTTTATCATGATTTTTTGAGATACACCCTTTCGGGAGGATTGAGTTTCCGGCCTTTTGTGCCGCGGGTCTTGTTCGGGGCGGTCAATATCCTAGAAGTATTGACGAGGCCTTTGTTATTTTTGCTGGGCCATGCCATGATCGTGACGATTGAAAAAACTCGATAGAGGCAGAATGAAGGAGTTTCCCATGAAAAAAAATGTTTTGATTACCGGGATCACGGGGTTTGTCGGCAGCCATCTCGCCGACTACATCTTTTCCCTTAATGACGGCAATATCGAGATCCACGGGACGCGGCGCTGGCGTTCTCCCGTCGAAAACATTGAACACATCATCGAGAAGATCCAGCTTCATTATTGCGAGCTTCTGGATGCCAAGTCCGTCCAGGACCTGATCGCTTCGGTCAGGCCGGACATCATCTTTCATTTGGCGGCCCAGTCTTATGTCATGACCAGCTTCAGCGCGCCCGTCAACACCCTGGAGACCAATATCTGCGGGACGGTCAATCTCCTGGAGGCGGTGCGTTACGCCAAGATCGATCCCGTCATCCACATCTGCAGTTCTTCGGAGGTTTACGGACAGGTGCGCGAGAACGAAGTCCCGATCAGGGAATCGCAGCTTTTCCGGCCGGCTTCGCCCTATGCGGTCAGCAAGGTAGGCGAGGATATGCTGGCGTTCCAATATGGCCTGTCTTATGGCTTGCGTATCATCACGACGCGCATGTTCACGCATACCGGCCCGCGCCGGGGGGAAGTTTTTGTCACCTCGGCGTTCGCCCGCCAGATCGCGCGGATCGAGGCCGGTATCCAGGAACCGGTCCTCAAGGTCGGCAATCTTGAGAGTGTCCGCACATTTGCCGACGTGCGGGACACGGTGCGCGCCTACTGGCTTCTCGTCCATAAGTGCAAGCCCGGCGAGGTCTACAACATCGGCGGAAGCGTTTCCATGACCGTTGGCGACATGCTCAATAAACTTTTGAGCATGACGGACAAAAAAATCGCCATCAAGGTCGATCCGGCGCTCCTGCGGCCGTCGGACGTGACGCTCCAGATCCCCGACTGCGCAAAGTTCAGGCAGGCGACGGGCTGGGAACCCGAGATACCTTTTGAGAAGACGTTGAAAGATCTTCTGGATTTCTGGCGGGATTATTACGCCAGAAGGAAGAAAAGGGCGTAAGGATACGATCGAGGGGCCATGGATACGTCTGCAAGGAATCGCAGTATCTGCCTGTGGGGCATCCTTTCTGTTTTTCTTTTTTCCTGCGTACAGCCTGCCTGTGCTACCGCTACGCACACCAAAGCGTCCGAATGGAAAAGACGCAATGCCCATCTGGTCCCGGATGAAAAAGAAAACAAGGCGATCCTGGCCCTCGACCAGGATTACTCCGTTCCGTGGCGGACGGCCACGGACAGCGACGGGGATGGTGTGGACGATGTCTATGATCCTTCGCCCATGGACTGGCGCGAGAATGGCTATGATCCGTTTGCCGTCCTGGCATTCTTGAGCTGGTATCACGACTGGAATGCCTATAAATACGACTGCGACGCCCTGAAAAAGGTCGTCGATCTCATGAAGGATGCCGGCGTGGGGATGGTACGTTTCGATTTTTTGTGGCAAGATATCGAGCCGCGGCCCGGCGAACTCCATTTTGAGAAATACGACTATATCGTCGATCTTCTGACGGAACGCCAGGTCCGCGTCCTGGGGATCCTGGGCTATTCCGTCAGCTGGGCCGGCAAGGCCTGGAATTATCCTCCCTACGACGACGAGACTTTTGTCCGTTATGTCCGCCAAGTCATTTCCCGTTACAAAAACAAGATCAAGTATTGGGAGATCTGGAATGAGCCGGATTCGAGGACTTACTGGGTCCCTCAGGACGACATGAAGCGTTATACGGAGCTCCTCAAGAAAGTGTACGAGGCCGCCAAGGCCGTCGACCCATCCTGCAAGATCGTCTTGGGCGGCATGACGAACAGCGGTTATTATGCGATCAAGAACGTCTATCGCAACGGAGGAAAGGATTATTTTGATGTCGTCAATATCCATCCTTTCGCCAATCCTTTGCGCGCCAAAGCCATGATGGACGTCCTGGCGATATACCGCAATGTCCGCCGCGAGATGGACAAAAACGGCGACCAGGACAAGAAGATATGGTTTACGGAGATCGGCGCGCCCGGCGTTGAGCGGCCCAATAAGGAGAATGCCTGGTGGGAAGGCATAAGCCCGACGGAAAAACAACAGGCCGCATGGGTGACGGATGTATATGGGCGGCTGACGGGCTTAGACGATGTCGAGAAGGTCTTTTGGGCGTTTTTCCGGGACAACCTGGGACATTTCAAAAGCGGCGTCGATTTCTTCGGCCTGGTCCGCTGGGATTTTACGCCCAAGCCGTCGTTTTTCGCCTATAAAAAACGTGCGCACGCCGTCATGGATGAGTGGCGTCCTTTCCGGGGGGAGCCGTAAATTTCCCATGATTGATCTTATTGACGCCCATTGCCATATGCAGGATGAAAGGATCAAAGGGGACCTGCGGTCTCTGGTGAGTCGGGCCAAAGACAAGGGCGTGCATCGCCTGGTATGCTGCGGTTCGGAGGAAAGCGACTGGGAAGCCGTGGCCGCGCTCAAAGAACAGTACCCTTGCGAGATCATTCCTTCTTTTGGATTGCATCCCTGGTATATCAAAGACCGTTCTGCGAAATGGCTGGAGAATTTGGAAGGGTTCCTCAAGCGCATGCCATCAGGCGTCGGGGAGATCGGACTGGACCACGGGCTCAAGGATTTCGACGAGCAGGACCAAAGGGAGGTTTTTCTGGCGCAATTGGCGCTGGCACGCACGTACCGTCGGCCCGTATCGATCCATTGCCGCAGGGCCTGGGATGTTTTGCTGGATGTCTTGAAGGATTTCGGCCCGTTGGATGCCGGCGGTGTCATTCATTCCTATTCAGGGAGTGCGGAGATGGTGCCGTCTCTGCAAATTTACGGCCTTTATTTTTCTTTTTCCTGTTCGATCACGCGTTCAGGCAATACACGGGGCCGCCGCGCCCTGCAGGCCGTTCCCAGAGATAGGCTTTTGATCGAAACAGATTCGCCGGATATTCCGCCTGCCGGCTTAACGGGTTTGAATGAGCCGTCGCATCTGCTTTTGGTGGCCCAAGCCGTGTCTGAAATCATTGGAGTCTCCATGGATGACGTTGCGGCCATGACGAGCGCCAACGCCACGGCGCTTTTCGGATCTCTGGCTTAGGCCTACCCGGGTTTTCGTGCTATATGGCGGATACACAGGAATTGACCTGACGGCTTGTTTTGCGGGAGTGGCCTATGGGCAGGATACGCGTTATTTCTTATGAAGACCGTATTTTTCAGGATCGCAGGGAAGCCGGCAGGTTTCTGTCGGAGGCGTTGAAAAAATTCCAGGGGAGGGATGCCCTTGTTCTTGGTATTCCGCGCGGCGGCCTTGTCGTGGCTGCAGAGATCGCCAGGGCGATCGGCGCAGACATGGATGCCGCTCTAACGCGGAAGATCGGCGCGCCGCTTCAACCTGAATTGGCCATCGGCGCTCTTTCGGAAAGCGGACAGATTTATCTGAACAGCGCTCTGGCGGCCCAGGTGGGAGCCGATGAGGAGTATATCGAACAAGAGAAGGCGCGGCAGGCAGGCGTCATCAAGGAACGCGCACAGCAGTACAGAAAAGTCAGGCCGAAGGCCTCTGTTACGGACCGCTTGGTGATCGTGACGGATGATGGTGCGGCCACAGGCGCGACCATGTTGGCAACGCTCTGGTCGTTGAGACAGGAGAAACCGCAACGTCTCATCGCCGCCCTGCCTGTCGTATCGGGCGATGCCGTCGAAATCCTTGCCGGTGCCGCCGACGAGCTCGTTGTCCTGCAGGTGCCGATGTATCTGGCCGGGATCAGCCAGTTTTACGGTGATTTTTCGCAGACAAGCGACGATGAAGTTGTGGGTATCCTCAAGGAATTCGCGGCGCGCCGCGGCAGGAAGTTGTGAGGGAATTATGTCTCGCGATGGCTCGGTCTTTGAAGCCGGCAAGCTCAGCGGTTCTCCGAAAGATTTTCAGGAGAAGGCATGAAAGAGGATCCGGGGCGTTTTTCCAGGACCGCTTTATTGCTCGGGAAAGATGCAGTCCACCGTTTTAAGCAAAGCTCTGTGGTTGTCGTCGGACTGGGTGCCGTGGGGTCTTTTGCCCTGGAGGCCCTGGCACGCGCAGGAGTGGGGTCTTTTTCCCTCGTCGATTTCGACGAGGTCAAGCCCACGAATTTCAACCGTCAGCTCTTTGCCTTGGAGTCTACCTTAGGTAAATCCAAGACAAAGGTCGCCTGCGAGCGGGTCCTTGATATCAATCCGCATTGCCAAGTCGTGGCGCAGCATGTCTTTGCCGGCCCGGAAAATTTAAGCGAGCTCCTGGATCCGGCCCCGGATGCGGTGATCGACGCCATCGACAGCTTGAATCCCAAAACAGAACTCCTTAAATTCTGCGTCATCCATGGGATCCCCGTTGTTTCTTCCATGGGCGCCTGCGACAAGACAGACCCTTTTTGCATCCGTGTCGCCGACATTTCCGAGACGAGAATTTGTCCTTTGGCCCGCAGGATCCGTAAGCGTCTCAAGAAGAACGGTATTCATGAAGGGATTGTGTGTGTTTACGGGATCCAGAACCCTCGTGGGACCTTGGGCGAAGAAGGGGACGAAGAGATACTAAGGAGAGGCCGCAAGCGCACGCCGCGCGGCTCTATTGGCTATATGACAGGCATGTTCGGCCTTGTTGCCGCTTGCGAAGTCTTGAAGATCCTGGCAGGAGGGTCTTTGGAGTCTGTCTTCGGCCCAGGGGCGTGAAGTTTTGCAGGCATGACCTCGGTTGAAAAATGGCTCAGAAGATGACATAATGTGCTGGAATATTTGAAGAAGGAGCGGGCGCAGTCTTTTGATTTTGCGGGAGAAAAAGCATGAAGGGGTCGAAAGTTTACATGGTGATAGAGACCAAGATCAAGGACAAGGAAAAATACGGCCGGTATGTCGATGAAGTTTATGATATCGTGCGCCGTCATGGCGGCCGTTATCTGGTCAGGGGCGGCCGCGTCACGCCCATGTTCGGAGGCTGGACGCCGGAACGGATGGTTGTGATCGCGTTCGATTCGCCGGAGGATTTAAAGAAGTGTTTCACATCTCCGGAATATTTGGCGGTTGCACCTTTGAGGGAGACGTCGACCGAAACCAGGTCCGTCATCTTGGAGGGGTGCCAGCCATGAGGGTCGCCGAAGGCATCCATGCTTTAAAGATCCCATTCCGGCTTCCCGCCGGACCGGATAATTTCCTGGAACGGTTTGTTTATTGTTATCTGGTGTGCGGCGATACCGTCTGCTTGATCGACAGCGGCGTTGCAGGGAGCCAAGAGATCATTTTTGATTATCTCGCATCTATCGGCCGCAAGCCGGAGGATATTTCCATCTTGGTCCTGACGCATAGCCATCCGGACCATATGGGCGCCGCGCATGCAATCCGGGAAGCCACGGCGTGCACGGTGGCGGCGCATCTCTCGGAGAAAAACTGGATAGAAGATATCGATTTGCAGTTCAGGGAAAGGCCGGTGGCTGGTTTTGAGACACTTGTCGCCGCCCCCGTCAAGGTCGATCGGGTACTTAAAGACGGAGATGTCCTGGGATTGGGGGGCGGTTTTGACATGGAGGTTTTTCATACGCCGGGGCATTCCAGGGGCTCGCTATCATTGTTCTTGCGCAAGCAGAAGGTGCTGTTCTGTGCGGATGCCGTCCTCCTGCCGGGACAACTGCCTATTTATGACGACAATGAAGCATGCGTGCGGTCTGTCAATAAGTTGAAATATATGCGAGGTGTCGAGATCTTGCTTTCTTCCTGGGATGAGCCGAAACGGGGTCCCGAGGTGCTCCGGGCCTTGGATGAGAGTCTTATTTTTCTTCGAAGCATTCAGCGGGCGGTGTTTGAGGTGATCAACGAGTATCCGACGGCGGACCTGATGGCCATGTGCGGACAAGTGGTCAGGATCATGGGCTTGCCGCCAGCGGCGCTCAATCCCCTGGTGGCCAGGTCATTGGCGTCGAGCCTTGAGAAAAAACGGCCGCGCGGACACTAATTTTCTACGGCTAGGGCCACGGACTCCAGAGGTCGGCATGGACAACAGCTTGAAGATCGAAAATCTGACGGTGGAAGTGGGCGGCCGGGTGATCTTGGAAGATCTTAACCTGGAGATTTCCCCGGGCAGCACCCTTGTTTTGTTCGGGCCCAACGGTTCCGGAAAATCCACGTTGATCAAGGCCATCATGGGGTTCGAGAATTATGCGATCACCCACGGGAAGATCGTCTTCGGAGGAGAGGTGATCAACGGTTTGTCGACGGATGAACGCGCCAAAAAAGGCATCGGCGTCCTTTTCCAGAACCCGCCGAAGATCAGGGGGATCAAGTTACGCCAGATGGTGGAGCTGGTCACACGGCGGCCGGCGCAGGAAGATATCTTTGTCGATAAGCTCAACGTCGGGGAGTTGATGGACAGGGATCTGAATGTGAATTTTTCCGGGGGAGAGATGAAGCGTTCTGAATTGCTCCAGGTTTTGTCTCAGCGGCCGAAGCTCCTGCTTCTGGATGAGCCGGAATCGGGCGTCGACATCGAAAATATCGCCATGATGGGCAGGGTACTCAACGCCTTTATCCGCGAGCATGCCGTGGCTTCGCTCATCATCACGCACACCGGTTATGTCCTGGATTATGTCGACGCCCAACACGCCTGCGTGTTGATGGACCGCGATATCCGCTGTTATGACGATCCGCGCAAGGTTTTTGAAGATATCCGTCAATTCGGTTATGAAAAGTGCCGCACCTGCCGAGGACAATGAACTTTATGGCTGATAAGGATGCACATCTTGGAAAAGAGGAGACCCGCCGTCTGGAGCGCATCGGTTATGATGCATCCGAGAAGGAGCGCGCCGGTTCTTTTATCCAGCAGGACAGCGATTTGCTCCTGCGCAAGACGCTTCATGAGGATATCGACGTCATGGGCGTCGAAGAGGCCTTGAAGACGGTTCCCGACGCCGCGTCATACTACGGCAAGGCCTTTGCGGCGCTTGGCCGGGAATATCCGAAAGAAACGTCCGGCGGCTATTACATCAGGATCAAGGCCGGCAAGACCGTGCTTTTCCCCGTGCAGGCGTGCCTCTACCTCAAGAAGGCGAATTTCAAACAGAAAGTCCATAATCTCATCATCGCCGAACCCGGCTCAAAAGTCTACATCATCACCGGCTGTACGGCACACATCGATTCGCAGGAAGCGTATCATTTGGGCATCTCGGAATTTTTTGTCGGCGCAGGGGCTTATGTGAACTTCACCATGATCCATAGCTGGACACGGGAGACGAGCGTCGAGCCCAAAAGCATCGCTATCGTCGATAAAGCGGGGGTGTTTATCTCCAATTACATCTGCCTGGATCCCGTCAAGAACATCACGATGTATCCGACAGCCGTTCTCGACGAGATGAGCACGGCCCATTTCAGCTCGCTGATGGTGGCCCATGAAGGTTCGGCCCAGGACATCGGCTCGCGCGTCATTTTTAACGGCAGGGGGTCTTCGGCGGAAATCATCTCGCGGGCCGTCAGCTTGGGGGGATCGGTTACTGCGCGCGGCCACCTCAAAGCCTCCTCGCCCGATATCAAGGCGCATCTGGAATGCCGGGGGCTTGTCGTCAACGAAAAAGGCAGGATCCATGCCATCCCGGAGCTTGAAACCGAATACAGGGATGTGGATATGTCCCATGAGGCGGCGATCGGCAAGATCTCCAAAGAGGAGATCGAATACTTATGTTCCAGAGGGATTTCCAAAGATAAGGCGCAATCCCTTATCATCCGCGGTTTTGTAGATACCAACATTCTGTCATTGCCTGAGTTGTTGAAGAAAGAGATCGATCAGCTTGCAGACCGGACATTGAAGTCTGGCCTTTGATTCTTTCCGGCGGCCGTCCTGCCTCGATGGGTTTCTTATGAGGGTTGCCCGATCCCGGCTGTCGCAAAGACAAAATACATCATCTCATTTCGTGCGAGAGGAGAGGAGCCAAGGAGGAGGCTGGATGGAGAAGAGAAGGGTTCTGGTCGTGGATGATGAGGAGAATCTCCGTAAATTATTGAAGTTGAACCTGGAGGGGACCGGCAAGTTTACGGTTGAGACCTTGGCGAATGCCAAAGACCTTATCGAGACGCTTCATATGTTCAAGCCCGAGGTGATCCTGCTCGATCTTTTGCTGCCCGGCCTCGGCGGCTTGGAGGCATGCGAGATGCTGAACAGGGATCCGCTGGGTCAGGGAGTGCCTATCATCGTTCTTTCTTCCCTGGCCAAAGACGGAGACAAGCGCGCCGCTTACGGCAAAGGAGTCGTGGATTATCTCGTAAAGCCCATTGAGAACGATGACCTTGTCGCCAAGATCGAAAAGGTCCTTTTGAATAAAGACAGTTCGTCATGAGAGGCAAAAAAGCGGCATCGGAATCATGGTGCAGGTCGTGATTGCATGAAGACAAAGCTTAACAAACTCTTTTTCGTTGCGATTCCTCTGCTTTTGGCGGCGGGGACGGTGTTGACCGGATGGGTTTTCCGCATCGAAGACAAGCGCATGCGTGAAGATTTCATGGTCGGGGCGCGCATCTTGAGGAGCGCCATCGACCCCTGGCGCATTCTGCGCCTCAAGGGTTCCGAAGCCGACCTTGTTTCTCCTGATTATCAGCGCCTGAAGGAACAATTGAGTCTGGCGCGTTTCTCCAACCCCGAATGCCGTTTCACCTACCTGATGGGCCGGCGGCCGGACGGTCAAGTCTTTTTCTTTCTGGATTCGGAACCGCCTAATTCAAAGGATTATTCGCCTCCCGGCCAGATCTATACAGAAATCTCAAGACCCATGCGGGATGTCTTTGTGACCGGAAAAGAAGTTGTCGCAGGGCCGGCATCGGACCGGTGGGGGCGATGGGTCAGCGCGGCGGTCCCGATCGCAGATCCAGAAACAGGCAAGATCATTGCCGTGCTCGGCGTGGATATTGCGGCGCGTCACTGGACGGCGCTTATCGTCTACCATTCCCTTCCTCCGGCGGTCGTTACCCTGTTGCTCTTCATGATCGTCGGGACATTTTTGTCCATCCAGCAGAGGGATAAGCTGGAAAAGATGCGGCTTTCGGCCTCGCGGATGGCGTTGCAACAGAGCACGGAAAACTTCCAGAAGCTGTTTGAGAATATGGCCGACGGCATGGCCATCTATCGGGCTGTCGAGGAGGGTCGGAATTTTGTCTTTGTCAATCTGAATAAGACAGGAGAGAAGATATCGCAGGTGAAGCGGCAAGACATTATCGGCAAAAAGATAACTGAAGTATTTCCCGCGGCGGCAGATATCGGTCTTGTGGAGGTCTTGCGCCGGGTCTGGAGCAGCGGCGTATCGGAATACCTCCCCGGCATCCTCTACAAAGATCAACGGATCGAGCATTGGACTGAGAATTATATTTTAAGGTTGCCGTCGGGCCTTGTGGTATCGATCTATTCCAATATCCCCAAACGCAGACAGGTCGATGAGGAGATTAAAAGTCTAGCAAAGTTCCTTGACGAGAGCCCCCGTCCGATCTTGCGCATTTCCGTCGACGGCAGATTGCTTTTCATCAACCGGGCCGGTCTGGATCAATTGGCGGACTGGCACTTGCAAATAGCGCAGCCGGCTCCGCTTCACCTGAGAGATCTGGCGTTCAAGGCATTAGAGACCGGTTCAGGCCAGCATGCCGATATCGCTTACGGCCGGCAGGTATATTTTTTTCATGTGACGCCTGTCAGCGGATCCGGCTATGCGAATCTTTACGGCATCGACATCACTGAGCGCAAAAAGATGGAAGAGGAATTAAAACGGAAGACCGAATTCCTGGAAGCCCAGACAGAAGCGTCCTTGGATGGGCTGCTCGTCGTTGATGAAAACGGAAGGAGATCTTTGACGAATAAACGGTTGCTTGAGCTATGGCAGGTGCCGCAGGCCGTCGCCACCGATAAGGATGATGCGGCATTTTTGCAATTCGCAGCGAGCAGGGTGAAGAATCCCAAGGAATTTTTGGCTCAGGTCAATTATCTCTATGCCCACAGGAGTGAAACAAGCAAGGACGAAGTTGAGTTCAAAGACGGGATGATTTTTGAGAGATATTCTTCGCCCGTCATAGATAAGAACGGAAAATACTTCGGGCGTATCTGGACATTCCGCGATATCACCGAGCGCAAGCAGGCGGAAAGAAAGATCCTGGAATACACCAAGCGCCTGGGGTATTTGACGAAGTACGCCAATGATCTGATCATCCTCCTTGACGAAAATTTTAACCTTCTGGAAGTCAACGAGCGCGCCGAGGATGTTTACGGCTATACCCGTGATGAGTTGGTCGGGAAGCATGCGACTTTTTTGCGCGCATCTGAAGTTCGGGAGGCATTCAGCCGACAGATTGCGTCGGTCCACGAGGGGGGCCGTGTCCTCTTTGAGACGGTGCATATGCGCAAGAACGGGGAAAAGTTTCCGGTCGAGATCAGCGTCAACACATTCGATGCCGACAAGAAAAGGTTCTATCTGGCCGTCATCCGCGATATCACCGAGCGCAAGAAGGCCGAGGAAAAGTTGAGCCGGGCCTTGGCAGAGGAGATCAAGCTCCGCGAAATGACCACAAGCATGCTGGAAGACAACAAGCGGATCAGTGAAAAGCTGGAGAATAGCCTGGAGAGATTGAAAGAAGCCCAGATCCAGCTTGTCCATGCCGAAAAAATGGAGGCCATAGGCCGGATGGCTTCCGGCATCGCGCACGAGGTTAAAAATCCCCTGGGGATCATCCTGCAAGGCATTAATTATCTCGAAGGGAAGCTGCCGTCTGAAGAGCAAGGCGATCGCCAGATACTCCAGATGATGAAGGACAGCGTCAAGAGGGCGGACGGTATTGTGCGCGCACTTCTCGATTTTTCCAGGACCGAAGGATTGAGGCAAGAACGCCAGGATATTAACGTCGTCATCGAGGGCAGCCTGGAACTGATGAGGCACAGGCTTAAACTTCAACCTGTAGAGCTTTTATTTCATCTGGAAAGAAACCTTCCGAAAATATTCATAGACCGAGGCAAGATCGAGCAAGTCTTCGTCAATCTGTTCAATAATGCCCTGGATGCCATGCCCCAGGGAGGGAAGCTTTATGTCCGTTCTTTTCTGTCTGAGATGAAAGCTCCCGGGGATAAGGTCGGGAACAGGAAAGGGGACGGATTCAAGGCAGGGGAAAAAGTTGTCGTGACGGAAATAGAAGACACCGGTGTCGGGATAGACGAGGGTATCGTCAACAAGGTGTTTGATCCGTTTTTTACGACAAAAGACAGAACGGAAGGGACTGGCCTGGGTCTTTCCATCGCCAAGAGCATTATCGAGATGCACAACGGCTTGATCAGGGTAGAGAGCGTCAGGGGCAAGGGGACGAAATTCACCATTCTTTTCAGGCTTTTCAAGGAAGACAGGGGTTGACATGAAAAAGACAAGGGTGATGATCGTGGACGACGAAGAAGATTTTCTCAAGATAATGAAGATCAATCTGGAGGAGACAGGCCGTTTTGAGGTGGCAATAGTACAGGATGCTGCAGATATTGTGTGCCGGGTGAGGTTGTTTTGTCCCGATATCATTCTTCTCGACATCCTTATGCCGAAGATCGGCGGCGTTGAAGTATGCAGGATGTTGAACGGAGATCCTTCGGGAAAAGACATTCCCGTGATCGTCGTCTCGGCGTTGGATACGGAGAAGGACAGAAACACCATGAAAGAATTGGGCGCTGTTGATTTTCTCGTGAAACCCTTGGAAACAAAAGATCTTGTTTCCAGGATCGAAAAGGTCCTGCAAGGCCGATGATTGTAGCGGCTCTATGCAAACCGGGGACCCCGGGATTATGCAAAAATACATCACCCCTGCGGCTATGCAGCGGTTGGACAGACTGGCCGAAGAGAGATACGGCATTCCACCTTTGATTCTAATGGAGAACGCGGGCCGCAGTGCTGCGGAAGCGGTTATACGGCTGCTCAAAGGCAAAAGAAAGCGGGTTGTCTGTGTTGCGGGCCGCGGAAACAACGGCGGAGACGGTTTTGTCTGCTGCCGACACCTGCTGAACAAGGGTGTCCGCGTAGAAGCGTTCCTGATGGATGGGAAGAAAGCATTGACGCCGGACGCCCGCCTCAACAGGGACATCCTTGAGAAGTCGGGATGCCCCGTGCGCCGGGTCGCGACACCGGCGGATGTCCGGCTCTTGCGTCAAAGCTTAAAACGCCGCGCCTGTGTCGTTGATGCCATCTTCGGCATCGGTTTTCGGGGCGCGCCCAGGACTCCTTACGATGAAGTGATCGCCGTCATCAATGCGTCCGGCAGTCCCGTTGTTTCGCTGGATGTCCCCTCGGGCCTCGACGCCTTGACAGGGCGCGCCCACGGCGCCTGCATCCGCGCCTCTGCGACCGTGACGTTCGGATACCCCAAAACAGGCCTTGCCCGTCACGACGGCCCTCTTTGCGCGGGCCGTATCCTTGTCGCAGACATCTCCCTGCCTCGATAGTCACCAGCCGGACCCGGTGTTTTTCCAGGAAGATATACCGTCTTACGGGGTATTTTGTATTTCGGCGGTTCTCCTGTATAATAAGGACAAGTTGTTTTCTCTTTTAGGCTCCATCAGCGAAGGATATGTCATGAAGTTTTTTTTGATCGGTCTTGGCGGCGCCATCGGCACGGTCTTGCGTTACATCATTTCCGGGCTGGATTATAAATATTCATACGGAATTTTTCCCATCAGCACCCTCGTGGTCAACTTGGCGGGTTCCTTTGCCATCGGATTTCTCTGGGGGCTTTTTGAGGGCGTAGCCATCTCTCCCCAGGTGCGTATGTTTATTTTTATCGGGGTCTTGGGAGGATTCACGACATTTTCGACGTTTGCTTTGGAAAATTTCAATTTGTTCCGGGACGGGGAACACCCTATCGCGCTTTTGAACATTCTCGTCTCCAATCTCTGTGGGATCTTTTTGGTCTTTGCCGGCTATGCCTTGGCCCGGATGTTCCTCGGCTTATTCAAATAGGAGGTCTTTTTTATGAAATTACCGCAGGAAGGGATGTTATTGAGGGTCTTTGTCGGGGAGAGCGACGTGCACCAGGGGAAAGCCCTTTATGAGCAGATCGTCCTGAAGGCGCGCGAACTGAACCTGGCGGGCGCGACGGTTTTGCGGGGGATCATGGGATTCGGCGCCGACAGCCGCATGCATACGGCAAAATTATTACGGTTATCCGAAGATTTGCCGGTGGTGATAGAGATCGTCGATACGGAAGAGAACCTTAATAAGATCCTGCCATTTCTTGATGAAGTCGTCGCCGAAGGGCTGATCACCTTAGAGAAGGTCAAGGTCATCAAGTACCGGCATAAAGATTAATCCCTGCGCCGGGGTCGTCTCTGACTGAAAGCCAGGGGCATGCCCGTGGGGTTTCGGGCGCAAAGAAGGAGGGACTGTGCCGTCTTATAAAACTTTGGGATGCGGCGTCGCCGGTTTGTTGTGGCTGGCGGCAGTGCCGTTTGTCTCTGCTGCGGAACTTAAACCTGCTTCGTCCGGGGCCGCCGGTAAGGCCATGGCGGCAGAGGAGGAGACGAATATTTCCGTCCTTGAAGACCTGATGCGGGAGCACGGCGTCCTTGACCGGCTCCTTCTCATTTATGAAGAGCTTTTGAGACGGCTGGAGGCGGACAAGCCTTTTCCACCCGAGACCCTCCGTTCCGCAACGGATATCATCCGGGATTTCATCCAGGATTATCACGAGCGGCTCGAGGAAAAATATGTCTTTGTGAAGTTTCGTTATGCGCAGGCTTTTGAAGAGATGATCACAGCGCTCCAGCGTCAGCACGAGGCGGGGCGCTTGCTGGTTAAAGACATCGTTTCTTGCGAAGACCTTCGAAGCCCGGATGAAAAAAAGAAATTGATGGCGTCGATGCGCGCATTCATCCGGATGTACCGTCCCCATAAGGCCCGCGAAGACACTGTTGTCTTCCCGACTTTCCATGCCCTTACATATGTTTCCGAATACGATATGCTGGGCGATATCTTCGAGCAGGAGGAGGTCAGGCATCTGGGCAGTGGCGGTTTCGATAAGATCGTCAGCCGCGTGGAGGCCCTTGAAAAGAAACTCGGTATTTATGATTTATCGTCATTCACACCTCTGCCGGCCGCAGAGTCCCGCGGTAAGGGGGAGGGGGCCTGATGCCGGTATCCATTGAGTTCATTTTGCTCTGGGTTTCTGTACTGATTTTGATCAGTATTTTTTCAAGCAAGCTTTCGGACAAGTTCGCCGTCCCGGCGTTATTGTTGTTTTTGATCATCGGGATGCTGGCGGGATTCGAAGGGCCCGGCGGGATCTATTTCGACGATCCGTATCTGGCGAAGACGATCGGCATCATCGCGCTCATCTTCATTATCTTTTCAGGCGGCCTGGACACCAGTTGGAAAGAGATCCGTCCCGTGGCCTTGCCGGGTTTTTTCCTCGCGACAGCCGGCGTTTTCCTGACGGCCTTCATCGTCGGGGTCTTCTCCGTCTTTATCCTGAAGTTTTCGCTCTTGGAGGGGCTATTGCTCGGCGCCATCGTTTCTTCCACGGATGCGGCGGCCGTCTTCAGCGTCCTGCGGTCCAGGCATATCAGTCTCAAGAGCCCTCTGAAGCCGATGCTTGAGCTGGAATCCGGCAGCAACGACCCCATGGCCGTCTTTTTGACATTGAGTTTCATCAGCATGCTGACGGTGAAAAACATAGGCGTCATCGCCTTGACGTCTCGTTTCGTGCTGGATATGGGCGGCGGCGCTCTTGTGGGATATGCCATGGCGAAGATGAGCGTCTGGCTCATCGGTAGGCTTAAGCTGGAATACGACGGGCTTTATCCGGTCCTGACGGTTTCGCTGGTGCTCCTGACGTATTCGCTGGCCGCGCTTTTGCAATGCAACGGGTTTCTGGCGGTTTTTCTGGTCGGATTGATCATGGGGAAGCATGAGTTCCTCAACAAAAAAATGATCATGAGGTTCCACGACGGCCTTGCCTGGCTCATGCAGATCGTAATGTTCCTGACGTTGGGCCTTTTGGTTTTTCCATCCCATCTTTTGCCGGTCATGGGTGCGGGCCTTTTGATTGCGATCGTCCTGATGGTCCTGGCTCGTCCCGTCAGCGTCCTGATGTGCCTTCTGCCATTCCCGATGGTCCTGAGGAAAAAGATCATGGTGGCGTGGGTGGGTCTCAGGGGCGCGGCGCCGATTGTCCTGGCTACTTTCCCTTTGCTTGCAGGCATTCCGCAGGCGGATACGATCTTCAACGTGGTTTTCTTTGTCGTCCTGACCTCAGTTCTGATCCAGGGGACATCCATTCCTCTTGTTTCACGGATCCTGAATGTTGACGCCCCTATGGCCAACAAGCGCCGCTATCCCATTGAATTCGAGAAGATAGAAGGCATCGATGCGGAATTGACCGATCTGATCGTTCCTTATGTTTCAGAAGCGGTCGGCAAGCAGCTTATGGAATTAAACATGCCGGGCAAGTGTCTGATCGTGCTGATTTCCCGGGGGGACAGGTACATCATTCCTGCAGGCCAGACGGTCATTGAGGGCGGCGACGTATTGCTTGTGCTTGCCAATGAGCACGACCTGGCTGCATTGCAAAAAAAACTGGCAAGCCTGAGGGAAGAAGACAATGCGTAGGTCCCGGCGGAGACAAGGATCCAGGACGAAAAAACGAAAATTCAGGAGGAACGGCAGGTTTTTTGTCTATATCGTTGAATGCAGCGACGGCACGTATTATACGGGCTATACCCCTTGTTTGAAGAGACGGATCGGGCTGCACAACAAAGGCAAAGGCGCCAGGTATACGCGGGACAGAGGGCCGGTGAAACTCGTCTGGCACAAGCGGTACCGGAATTTCAAGCCGGCCTTTTTGGAAGAAAAGAGGATCAAGACCTTGACCCGTAGGCAAAAAGAGGCCCTGGTGAAGGGGCTCAAGTCGAGGGTAATCCTCAAAAAGGGCGGACGATCGGTAAAGAGGGGCCGTCGATGAATTTCAGGAAGGACCCGGATTCCCTGAAGAGAACTTTGTGCGCAGCCATGGGTCTCGTTCTTGTTTTTATCGTCTTTCGGCCTTTCTTTCATGCCCAATTTTTGAGTCTCGATGACCCCCAGTATATTACGCAGAATCCTCTTCTGGGGGCGTTCAGTTGGCACGCGGTTAGGCGTATTTGGGGGAATTTTTATTTCGGACAGTACCAGCCTCTCGTGCATCTGACCTATCTTTTGGAGCGCCACCTTCTTGGAAACGATCCCTTTGTCTACCGTTTCACGAACATCCTTCTGCATGCCGCCAACACAGGTTTGGTCTATGTATGGATAAGCCGGCTGACGAAGAGCCGGTTGACGGGCATCCTGACGGCTTTGTTGTTCGGCTTGCATCCGTTACGCGTTGAATCCGTGGCCTGGCTCAGCGCCAGAAAGGACGTTCTGTTCGGTTTCTTTTATCTTTTGGGAATGAACGCTTACCTGGCCTATCTCCGTTGCGGCCGGAAGCGTGACTATCTGTTCGCCGGGATATTTTTCTTTCTGAGCCTTTTGTCGAAAGCGGCGCTGGCCGTGACGTGGCCGCTGGCGGCAGTCATGGTAGACGGCTACGAAGGAAGATGGAGGGAGAAGGGGGCCTGGCTCGAAAAGATCCCCTTTTTCTTCCTGGCCTCCATTTTTATTTTTATCATATTTTCCGCGGCGCGGTCATTCCCGTTGATCGTCCTGCCGGCCCACTCTTTCGTTGCCTTCAGGGTGGCATGCAGTTGCAGCGCGATCCTGTTGTATGCGGGTAAAATGCTGTGTCCTGTCCGCCTATCGGCCGTTTACGCATGGCCGCTGGGATGGCAGATGGAGGCGGCCGCCGTTTTTCTTTCCTTGTTGCTTTTGGGCCTTGCGTATGCCGTCAGGCGGCTGCCGCCTTCGAGCCGGAGGAATATCTTTTTCGGTCTCGGCATTTTTTTGACAGGGATCCTTCCGGCATTGCATCTGTTCGCCGCCGGCCAGACGATGTTCGCCGCAGACCGCTATACCTATATCGCGTCTATCGGGTTGAGTTATCTTGCGGCCCTGGGAGGCGTGTGGTTATTTTCGATCGGGCGCAGGTTTTTCTTTGTCTGTTCTGTGACGGTTGCGGCCGGGATTTTTGCGCTGGGTGTTTTGACCTGGCAAAGGACGGCGGCATGGAAGGACAATGGTGTTTTCTGGACAGACGTTTTGGCTAAATGTCCGTTGTTTATCGACGGCTACCTTAATCGAGGAGACTATTTCGTGGAACAGAAGGATGAAGACAAAGCGCTGAAGGATTATGCCGCAGGCCTGGCGATGACCAGCCGTTTCTTTGCAGCTGAAGAAGCCGCGGAGGCGGGAGGGTTTTCTGAACGGCAGGGTTGGTCTGATGATCCATTCCTGCAGAACGAGTCCTTCTTCATCAAGGATGTCGATCCCCGTTCGAGGTTCCTTGTCCGGATGGCATTGGCCCGCGCTTTCAAAGGAGACGATGTTGCCAGCGCCGCTTTGCTCAAAAAGGCCTCGGATTATTTCGATGGCATCGGTTATTTTCCAAAAGATATCAGCCTCCAGAGCTATCTTTTAATGGGCTTTTTAAAACAGGCGGCCGGCGACCGGCAGGAGGCTGAGATCTTCTACCGCAAGGCCTGGGAGATTTATCCTCCTTACGCCACCGTTTTTAAGAATAGGGCGTATTTTTATATTGCGATCGGCCGGCCCGGCGAGGCGGTCGAGATGCTGCGGGGCCTGCAGGTCAATACCATGGGGGTCATTCCTTTTGCGGCCCACGGGGATGACTTTGATGCCCGCCGCTAAAGATCGGCGGGTCCGCCTAAGTTGTGGTGGCGGAAATGCGGTTGCCTTTGGGAGGGAGCCCTCCCGGACAGCCAATAGGATTATTCGGAGAATTGTTCCCAAGAAAAAAGGAGCCCCGGACTTAAGGTCCGGGGGGATTCCACTGATTTAGAGCGAGGGGCCGAGGAAGAATGTCCAAGAGAAGCATCAAGGATATGGTGAGCGCTTTGGCAAAGGTGCTTAAAGAGCACCATGCCCCGCATGAGGTCGCCCTGGGCGTCGCCATCGGCGCTTTTATTGCCGTTTTGCCTTTGTACGGTTTTCACACATTGCTTTGCGTGATTGCGGCGGTTCTCGTCCCCCGCGCCAATAAATTAGCCATACTGCTGGGTACGAATATCTCGCTGCCTCCGACCATAGCCACCATTACATGGACGTCTTACGATATCGGCCGCCTGATCTTGGCTCACAAGCGCTACCCGCCGCTTTCCTGGGAATACGTCAGAAATTTCAGCATTTCCAGGTTCAACGAGTTCTATTACCCTTTGTTCACAGGAAGCCTCGTTTTGGGATTGATATGCGCCGTGGTTTTTTATGTGATCACATGGGCTGTCGCCAGCCGCATGGGGAGGAAGCATTCTCTTGGAAAATAATACCTCTTGCGTCATCCGTAAATATATTCCCAACGACCGGCCTGCCGTGCGGCGGATCAGCGTGCAGACGGCATTGATGGGCGATCCGGGCACTGTTTTTTTTGACGACGATGAGACTCTCGCCGATGCCCTTACGATTTATTTCACCGATCATGAGCCGGGATCGTGTTTTGTCGCCGTCTGCGGCGGGAAGGTCGCCGGCTATGTGCTGGGAGCCACGGATGTGCGGCGCATGGATAAAATATTCGGGACAAAAATCCTCCCGTTTTTATTGCCGAAGGCTTTCCGCCGCGGGACTTTCTTGTGCAGGAAGAATCTGCGTTTTCTGTTTCACGTGTTCCTGAGTTTGCTGAAAGGCGAATTCCGGACGCCGGTCTTCTCAGAGGAGTATCCGGCGGCCCTGCACATCAATATCGACAAGGAGTTTCGTGCGTTGGGAATCGGTTCAAAACTGATCCATGTCTACCTGGATTATCTGAAAAAAGAGGGGGTCGCGGGGGTCCATTTTGCGACCATGTCTGAAAAAGCGGCAGGGTTTTTCGAAAAGAACGGTTTCCGGCGCCTATTTTCGGGGAAGCGGTCTTATTTCAGGTACTTTTTAGGCAGGGATCTTCTCCTGGCTATTTATGGCATGCGCCTGGCCCCGGCGAAAGCGCAGGTTTGTCCACAAAGATAAAAGAGAGGGAGCGGGCATGATCAGCACGGGAGACAAAGGGTTGGATCAGGTCATCACCGGTTTGCAACTGGGGGACAATGTCGTCTGGCAGATGGATTCCATCGACGATTACCGGGGGGTTGTCCTGCCTTTTGTGAAAAAATCCTGCGAGGAGAAGAAGAGGGTCGTCTACATACGTTTCGCCAATCACAAGCCCCTTTTGAAAAGCTCCAAAAACGTCGTGACGTATCGGCTGGATGCCTCGGAGGGCTTCGAATCTTTTTCGGCCCAGATCAACCGCATCATCCGCAAGGAAGGCGAGGGGGTTTATTACGTTTTTGATTGCCTTTCGGATCTTCTTTTCGCCTGGTCCAACGACCTGATGATAGGGAATTTCTTTAAAATCACCTGTCCGTTTCTTTTCGAGCTGCATACGATCGCCTATTTTTCGATTTTGCGCCACCGGCATTCCTTCATGACGGTGGCGCGTATCCGCGACACCACCCAGCTCCTTGTCGATGTCTACCATCACAAGAACAACTATTATATCCATCCGCTGAAGGTCTGGAACCGCTACTCCCCGACGATGTTTTTGCCCCACATCAGAAAAGGCGGCCGCTTCGTCCCTATCGCCAGCAGCGGCGATACGGCCCGGTTGTTCTCCAGCGTCTTTAAAAGCGGCGAGAGGAGCGTCAAGCAGAAACTGGACTACTGGGACAGGCTTTTTATGAAAGCCGAAGACCTTTGCAGCCGTGCGGGCGTCTCGCGCGCCAAAAGGGAACAGCTGGCCGGCCAGATCTCCAGGCTCATCATCTCGCGCGACGAGAAGATATTGCGGCTGGCTGAGGATTATCTGACGCTGGAGGATTTTTTGACGATCAGGTCGCGGATGATCGGGACCGGTTTTATCGGCGGCAAGTCGGTCGGAATGCTGGTGGCCCGCAATATTCTCCTGAAGGAGAAAACGCTCCAGGCGGAGAAGTTTTTTGAGCCGCACGATTCTTTTTATGTCGGCTCGGACGTCTTCTATACCTATATCGTCGAGAACGGCTGGTGGAAGGAGCTGATGGCGCAGCGGACAAAAGACGGTTATTTCAGGCTTGCCCGCGGCCTGCGGGATAAGCTGTCGGGCGGCGTTTTCCCCGAGGAGATCAAGGAGCAATTCCGGCGCATCATCGATTATTTCGGCCAGTCGCCGATCATCGTGCGTTCCAGCAGCTTGCTGGAAGACAGCTACGGCAACGTCTTTGCCGGCAAGTACGAGAGCGTTTTTTTGGTCAATCAGGGGACGCCGGAAGAGCGGTTGGCCGCGTTCCTCGGGGCCGTCCACAGGGTCTACGCCTCGACCATGAGCGAGGATGCCCTGGCTTACCGTCTTAAACGGGGGTTGGACAAAGTCGACGAGCAGATGGCCTTGTTGGTCCAGCGCGTCTCCGGCGCCTTCCATAAGGGATATTTTTTCCCGGATGTCGCCGGTGTCGGGATCTCCTATAATACCTTTGTCTGGAATAAATCCATGGATCCGGAGGCCGGGATGTTGCGTCTGGTCCTTGGTCTGGGGACGAGGGCCGTCAACCGCGTCGAGGGCGACTATCCGCGCATTGCGGCTTTGGATGAGCCGTTGCTCAAGGCCCATGCCGGCGCCGGAGACGCGCGGAAATTTTCCCAGCATGACGTGGACGTGCTTCATATAAAAGAAAACGCCTTTCAGACGGTTTCTTTGGATGATCTTCTTGGCAAAAAGATAGATGTGCATCTGGACCTGATAGGGACGCAGGATCATGAGGCCCAAGGCGCGGATGGCGGGCAGGAGCCCCGCTGGATCATCACCTTTGACAGGCTCCTGTCGCAGAACGGATTCAGGCAGAAGATGCAAAAGCTCTTGAAAGCCCTGGAGAAGGCCTATGGATACCCTGTCGATATCGAATTTACCGTGAATTTCAAGGAAAGAGGGGAATTCCAGCTCAATCTTCTGCAGTGCAGACCTATGTTGACCAAGGGCCTGGGGAGCAGGGTCGTCATTCCCGACAAGATAGCCGAAGAGGCCGTCGTTTTCGCATCCAGCGGCCACTTTATGGGCGGCAACATCTCTCTGGCCATCGACAGGATCATTTATGTGGATCCGCAGGCCTATTGCGCCATCGAGTCCCAATCCGGAAAATACGATATCGCGCGCGCCATCGGAGACATCAACAGGCAGGTTTCCGACAAGGAGAAATGCGCGGCCATACTGTTGGGGCCGGGCCGATGGGGGACGAGCACCCCGTCGCTGGGGGTCCCGGTTTCGTTTGCAGAGATCGACAATATGTCTGTCCTGGGGGAGCTGGCTTTCTCGGGCAACAATGTCATGCCGGAACTCTCCTACGGGACCCATTTTTTCCAGGATCTGGTGGAATCCGGCATTTTCTATCTGTCCCTTTACCCCGATAACCAGGGCGTATATATCAATCATAACATCCTGGATGCGCAATCAAAGACGTTATCCGAATATTTCCCCCAATACAAAAAATATGAGCATGTCATCAGGATATTCGACGTCAAGGACAAAGGGGTGAGGCTTGCCGCCGACATCATGACGCAAAAAGTGATGTGTTATTTCAGCGAAACAGAGCCACAGAAGGGCTGACGGTCCGGTTTTGTCTGTTTGCTGCGCGGACGAGGAGGAAGATATGAACGGGAAATTGGTGGAGAATATCGCCAACAATATGCGGCCCAAAGACACCCGGGAATTGCTCGATCTTTACGTAGAAAATGACAGGGAACAATATTCCGAGGAGGCGTTCGAGGCGATCAGGCAATTGTTCCGGGAGAGGGGGCAGTCCATCCCTGCGCAAAAAGAAACGGCGCCGGCGAAGGAACAGGATGCGGCCGTTTCCCAGGCTGAAATTGAAAAGTCCGTAAAAATCAGCAGGAATACGCTGTTGATATGGGGGTGCATCGGGACGGCATTATGGTTTTTTGCCGGCGCCGAAGACAGAAGGATCATCACGGTCCATTTCGAGCCTCTCAGGCCTTTGCTGTGGTTCCTTGTATACGGCGGCTTAGTCATCGGCCTGATTATGCTCGCTTTAGGCATCTCGGCATTTTTCATCAAAAAAACCAAAACTCTGTTATTGACCGGGCTCATGTTGATGATGATCGGGATATTGAATATTGGATATCCCTTTTTGATCTCTTGGGCCCTTGGGGAATACGGCCACGACGTTGATCCGGCAGCAATCATTTTCGATGCAGGAAATAAATTCTGGATATTTCTCGGATTATTGCAGATGGGATGGGGTGTCACCAATGTTGAGATGTATCTGAAAATAAGACGCCATGCAGCCGCAGACAGGGTATCTTCAATCCGTTGATACAAGTCGTGCAGCGATCACCTGGGAGATGAGATGAAAAATCTATGTTGGGTTTTATTGGGCACGGCATTCTTGGCGGGATGCGCCGCGAACAAGGTTTACGTGAATCCCGAGAAGACCATCCGTGAGATGACTCTCGACGAGACGGAGTGCCGGACTGTGGCCGATGCCTCGGACCTTCAAGATGACGCCGGCAGAAAAAAGGAATACGACCGATGCATGCAACAGAGAGGTTACAGGCTTGTCGCGGAAAAGAACGCCAGGCGCGTCAAAGGTTTCAAGGAGGTATGGGTTGATCCTCTCGTGGATTTTAAAGTTTACGAGGCCATTGTTATCGACAAGGTGGATGTCAGCGAGGTCCAGGTCATGAATATGCGGGGGACCCCCGGCACAAAGGTCTCGGATGCGGATATCGACAGGCTTGCCGAGCGCATGCGTGACCGTTTCTCTGTCTTTTTGGGCGCGGTGCTGCCTGTCGTGCCGCAAGAGGAAGCCGGAAAGAGAAAGATTCTGCGCATCCGTCTGAGCCTTTTGGATATCGCTACGACGAATATCGGTGTTAACATCGCCCTGCAGGCCGTGCCCGTCCCTTATATGCCTGTTTCTTCAAAGGGATTGTTCAGTTTTGAAGGCACGATCACGGATTTCTCCAGCGGGAAAAAACTGGTGACGATGGCCGACAAGACAGGTTCAGGCAAAAATTCTTCTTTGATCGGCCTGGAAAAATTCGATAAATGGAAATATGCCTATGAGACCATTGATTACTGGGCGGACTGCCTGGCGAAGTTCCTGGCCGACAAGCGGGGGGAACCCTATAAGTCCCAGCTTAAATTCAAATTTATTTGAGAAAAAACGATGCGGCACATGTTTTATCAGGGATATTCGACAAGGGGGAGCGGATCATCATGAAAAGATGGTATGAGGCGTTGTTTGAGAATTATGCGCATAAATACGATCAAGAGTGTTATGTCCATGGAACATCCGGGGAATGTGATTCTATTGAACAGGAGATAAACCGCGATAAGTCAATAAAAATCCTGGATATCGGCTGCGGCACAGGCCGCCATGCCATTGAATTGGCGAAAAGAGGATATAACGTGACCGGCATCGACTTGTCGGCGGCGCAGCTCAAAAGGGCAAGGGAAAAGGCCCTAGAGGCAGGGGTGACCATCGACTTTCAGAAGCACGACGCCAGAAATCTTCCTTTTCAGGGCGAATTCGGTCTGGCGATCATGCTCTGTGAGGGCGGTTTTTCTTTGATGGAAACGGATGAGATGAATTTTGAGATACTTAAAGGCGCGACCAGGGCGTTGAAGAATAATGGGAAGTTCATATTCACCACATTGAACGCCTTGTTTCCGCTGTTTCATTCGGTAAAGGAATTTTATGGATCGGCGGGTAAAGAAGGGGGTTCGGTTTGTAAAAGCATATCCTTCGATTTGATGACGTTCCGCGATCATAATCGCGTTGAATTTGAAGATGACGCAGGGAATAAAAAAACATTGGAATGCAATGAGCGATGTTATGTCCCCAGCGAGATCACCTGGCTGCTTCATTCGCTTGGATATAAGAAGATAGAGGTTTCTGGAGCTAAGCTCGGGGCATATTCAAGAAACGACAAGCTGACCACCGAAGACTTTGAAATGCTCGTCATCGCTGAAAAATGAAAGAAGATAAAAAAGTTTTCATTAAAAATTTCGGCTGACCGTTGATACAAGCTTGCCCTGAGCGAGCGACGCGAGTCGAAGGGTGGCGCGTGATGATTTTAGGCATTCGAAGGAAGTTAACTGATGAGCGCGAAAGGAGCTATTGAACAATGAGCAATGAATCGGCTGCAGTGATAAAAAACAGAGTTCCGCATATTATCTTTTTGTATTGGGTGATTAAGATAGTCTCGACCACTCTTGGCGAGACCGGCGCCGATATGTTTTCCATGACGTTTAAGCTGGGCTATTGGGAAACGATCTTGATCTTTATGGGTTTATTTGTGATATTTCTGACGGTCAAACTTGCCTTGAAAGGCTATCATCCCTGGATGTATTGGCTGACTTTTACCGCATCGGCCATAGCTGGTACAGCCATATCTGATTTCATCGATCGCACCTTGAAACTTGGCTATGCAAAAGGGGCCTTGATTTTAGTGGTACTTCTATTGATAATTCTCGCCGCCTGGTACAAGAAAGAAAAATCAATAAATGTTGAGTATATTACGACCTTCAGGGCTGAGTCTTTCTATTGGGTGGCATTTTTGTTTGCTAATACGCTGGGAACGGCCGCAGGAGATTTTCTTGCCGACAACATGGGGCTTGGATTTATGCACAGCGCAGTTTTGCTGTCAGCAATGCTTGTTGTTATAGCTCTGCTGCACTTGTATACCAAGGTTTCCAGTGTGATGTTATTCTGGCTGGCATTTGTTTTGACAAGGCCTTTTGGGGCTGCGTTTGGCGATCTTCTTACTAAACCCCATGCCTCAGGTGGATTGAATCTTGGAACGATTGGATCTTCGATTGTTATTTTGACAATTCTGTTTCTCGCGATTTCCAAAGAGTCTATGCTAGAGAAAGGAAGATTGGCAAGACATAAACACGGGCAATGGACATGAAGAAATTAGAGGAGGCGCAATGAGAAGGCCGGTAGCTCTTTATCCGTTTCATCTTCTTCTGGTTTGTCTGATAATTTTTATTTGCACAACTGGATATTGCGCGGCGCAGGATATTAAGGGGCCGGTGCCGGGAATAATTATTTCCGCCGCGGAGAACACGGAAGACGCAATAGACCGTTATCGAGCAGGTGATTGGGAAGGTGCAAAAAAGGTCGTGGACGATATAACCCTTAAAAGTCAGGATATTGAAGATATGCTTATAAGTAGCACGTTGCCGACGTCATCGCTGTATGAGTTTGGTTATTTGTTATTCAGGTTGAACGTGTTGACATCGGACAGAAAGAGCGCTGATCAGGCAGCGCTGACCGCGAATCAAATAACAGCGTTGCTGTTGGACCTTCAAAATCTTTATGAACAGATAATTCCCGGCGAGATCGGCTGGATGGATTATCTGGGAAGAGAGATCGCGTTGTTGTCGAAGGTCGGTGAGAGTCATGGTCTGCTTAATAAGCGGATCGAACAGTTGAGCAGCGTATGGGGCAGGCTAAAACCTCGCGTTGAAGAGAAAAAAGGCCTTGAGGTCATTGCGGAGATGGATCGGACTATCAATGAACTAAAGGTCCAGAGGTCCCATTCCCGCATAACGATCCTTGCGGATACGATGCTTGAGTTGGTAGATAAGCTGGAAACCCTGTTCGAGAAATAATGAAGATATAAAAGGAGCTGAATTGCAAAAAAAGTTTTTCTCCGCACCCATGGTTGACTGCTGATGCAAGTGACGCGGAATGGCACTGGAGGTCTTGGAAAAGACGGGCGCTTGGGAATATAGGAGTTATAAGGTTTGGGATCTAATTACCCAACAAG
Organism: Candidatus Velamenicoccus archaeovorus; assembly: GCF_004102945.1. Taxonomy (GTDB): domain Bacteria; phylum Omnitrophota; class Gorgyraeia; order Velamenicoccales; family Velamenicoccaceae; genus Velamenicoccus; species Velamenicoccus archaeovorus. Next base: position 591,142 of record NZ_CP019384.1, read on the forward strand.
ATGCACAATATTATTACTTGTTGGGTAATTATTTTATTGACATTTGTTACCCAACAAGTTATATTATAGTGTAGTCTGTTAGGTAACAGGAGGGGGTATGCGAGGCGTAATAAAAGGGGTACTGGCGGAAGAGCTTGAAAATTCTCTTCGGATGAAAAAAGAATATGAGGAGGCTTTGAGCAGATTGCCTAAAGGGTGTCTTGCGCCAAGAAGGATACGTGGCCATGAATATTATTATCTGGTAAACAGGATAGGTAAAAAGGTAAGGTATGTCTACAAAGGAAAAATATCTCAAGAGGAAAAAAAGAAATATCAAGAGACCAAAGAATTAAGAGCAAAATACCGAAAATTATTGTCTCAAGTCAAAAAACAAATAAAATTCTTAAGGAGTTCTTTGCGTGGAAAAGAAGCAATCTGATTTATGCCTGGAAATCTTAAGAAGGTTCCATGCGGCAGGCATCTTGGATGATTTAATTCTGATAGGCAGCTGGTGCGTTTATTTTTACCAGGATTATTTCGCGGGCGTGCCGTACATTGATCAAGCTGCCATAAAAACCAGAGACATCGATTTTTTGATTGATGCTCCTTCTAAGATAAGACATAACGTAAGCATCCCTGAGATTTTAAAGGATTTAGGCTTCGTTACCATTTATAAGGGTACCAAAGGATACATCAAATTAGATCACCCGGAACTTATTTTAGAGTTTTTGGTTCCCGAAAAAGGAAAAGGTGTAGACAAGCCGGTTCCGCTTCCGAAGCTGGGTGTTAATGCCGTTGCCTTAAGATTTTTAAGCTTTCTCTCCGGCAATACCATTAAAGTTGAAGTAGAAAATTTCTCCGTTACTTTGCCCCATCCTGTCAATTTTGCACTTCACAAATTGATCATCTTTCAATGCAGGTTCAGGGAGGGAAAAGCGATAAAGGATAGAAATACCGCTGTCGAAATTTTGAAAGCATTGATTAAGAAGGGGGATGTGGATATTCTTCTACAGATTTTTAATTCCATGATTCCAAAATGGCAGAAGAAAGTAATAAAGGGGTTGGAAGAAGCAAAAGAGAAAGATATTCTGAATATATTGGATAGAGATAAATCATGACAGGAAATTCAGAAGCGATCCAGCGCCGGGCTCCCGAACCATTTAGATTTTCTGGGCCAGATTGGATGGGTATTCAAGAAACGACAAGCTGACCACCGAAGACTTTGAAATGCTCGTCATCGCTGAAAAATGAAAGAAGATAATTTTTAGACAATGTTCGAACGAAGGATAAACGGCAGCTATGACTATGCAAAAGGGAATGCAAATCAAACAGCATGAGGTGTTACCGCTGAGGGCGCCTTTAAGCCAGCCTTTTCGTACCGCGTTTGGTCAGCACGACACCTTGGATAATCTTCTTTTTAAGATTGAACTGAACAATGGTGTCGTGGGTTTTGGCGAAGCGGCGGTGGCCACGCACATCACCGGCGAAACGCTCTCGCAAACGCAAAATAACCTTAAAAAGTGCGGGCAGAGTTTGTGCGGGCGTAATGTAGCCGACTATTTAAGCATCTCGTCTGCGCTCCACCGGCAGGTGCCGGACAACAAGGCCGCGCTTGCCGCTGTCGAAATGGCGGTTTTTGATGCGCTGGCGCGTTCTTTAAAGATACCGTTGTGGCGATTCTACGGCGAGAGGCCGGTAAAGCTGCATACCGATATTACGATCGTCATCGATAGCGTAGAAAACGCCCGAAAGAAGGCGCGCGAATTCTACGTCCGCGGTTTCAGGGCGTTTAAGATTAAGATCGGCCGTGATAGAGACCAGGACCTGGAACGGGTAATTGCGGTAGCCAAGATCGCCAAGAATTCAAAATTGTATTTAGACGCTAATCAGGGTTATAGTGCGGAACAAACCTTAAAGTTCCTCAAAGACCTGGAAACATATAATATTATTCCCGATCTCATCGAACAACCGGTTCCCAAAAATGACAGGGAAGGGCTGAAAAAGGTGACGCGCCTTGCCAAAACAAAGGTTTGTGCGGACGAAAGCGTAAGGGATATGGCGGATGCCATTTGGGCGGTCAAGGAAAAGGCTTGCGATGTGATTAATATCAAGTTGATGAAATGCGGGCTTGTCCAGGCAAAAGAGATTGCGTTTTTGGCCAGGGCCAATCGCATGGGCCTTATGGTCGGCGGGATGATGGAAAGCAGCCTTGCCATGACCTGTTCGGCGCATATCGCATCCGGATTGGGATTCATTGATTATGTCGATTTGGATACGCCGTTCTTTTTGAAGGACAGGCACAGACATAAATTCCTTTCAAAGAGCGGGGAGTATGATCTCAGCAAGACAAAAAGTGGAATAGACATAATACCTTAAAGAAATGGTCACAGATCCTTACGCCGTCATCGCCATCTTGGTTCTCATTGAGTTTTGTGTCCTGTATTTTTCCGGCAGGCAAAGATTTAAAAAATATTTCCATTTCATCCCGCCGGTTTTCTGGATCTATGCCATCCCTATGCTTCTTTCTTCGCTGGGCCTCATAGCCGCGGAAAATCCATTTTATAATATCATCGCATCCAACCTGCTTCCGGCCAGCCTTGTTCTTCTTCTGCTGAGTACGGACCTTAAGGCGATCTCGAGGCTCGGTAAAAAGGCCTTGATGATGATGTTGAGCGGCAGCCTCTCCGTCATGGTTGCCGTCCCCGTGGTTTTTTATCTTTTTAAAGGCATAGTCGGTAACCGCATGTGGAGCGGTTTTGGCGCGCTTTCCGCCTCATGGGTGGGAGGCAGCGCCAATATGGTGGCCGTCAAGGAGGCATTAGGCGTCCCTGAACAGGTCTTCGCCCCCATGCTTGTCGTAGATACGGTCGTGCCTTATGTCTGGATGGCATTTTTGATCGCGGTCGTCGGGATGCAGAACATTTTCGATCAAAAGGTCAAAGCCGATAGCAAAGTCATGGAAGAGCTCAAGCGGCATCTGAGCGGCCGCCAGGAGCTTAAAAAAAGTTTTTCACCAAAAGGGACTTCTTGGATTATTTTTACCGCCGTGGCCGGCGTGGTTATCTCCAGGGTTTGCGCTTATTACTTGCCGGCCGTTGAGAATACAATCTCGACATACACCTGGACAATCATCCTTGCCTCAACCCTGGGTGTTTTGTTGTCGCTGACGCCGGCAAGGAAACTTGAACAGTCAAACTCGACCCTGTTCGGCTACTGGCTTTTATATTTTGTGCTTGCGACTATCGGCGCCAAGGCTTACATTCGCGATCTCAACGCTGCTTTGGTGCTTATTGGGGCGGGGTTTTGCGTGATCATTTTGCACGGCTTGATGATCGCCGCCTCCGCCAAGATAATACGCGCACCGATGTTTTTGGCAGCTGTTGCCAGTCAGGCGAATATCGGCGGCCCGGCCTCTGCGCCGGTTGTGGCAGCGGTATATCAGCCGGCATTGGCTTGCGTAGGAATCTTAATGGCGGTCTTGGGAAATTTGCTTGGAACATACACAGGCATTATCACCGGTTATGTCTGTAGATTAATTGCAAAGGCATGATGCGTAAACTATCGGTTCTGTTTGTTGCTTGGATAGGGAGGCGGTTTATTTTTAGGAGCCGATGAGCGCACGCGTATGTGGAAGGGAGAAGGTCTACCCTTTTCGGGTTAGGTCCTCCTCTATAACGGTATGCGGAGACCTACCCTTTCTGGGTAACCCCGCAGAGTATCGGAAAAATATCGAAGAGATTTTTCCGATATCTTACGAGGCACAGGTCTCCAGGAAAGAAACCCCTGGCTTTAGCCAGGGGAAATTCATTGTGAAGCGTTGTTTCGAGAAAAAAGGAAGGGCGACATGAACGTTAAAGGTTTTTGGGTTTGTTTGTTACTTTTTTCTTTAGTTTCTTTTAACCTAGCATATTCTCAAGAAGAGTATGCTTGTTCGGGCCAAGCGAAGGAATTTGGATTGGAAGGTTCTCGATTAATGCAACAGGGCCGTTTTCTCGAGGCAATCGATAGCTTTAAAAAAGCTTTGAATTGTGACTCGAAATGTCTGGTTGCCTATTTAGGAATCGGGGGTTGTTATTCTTCTCTGGGAGAGTACGAAAAAGCAATAGAAACATATGAGTCGGCTATTAAAGTGATACCGAGATATGCTTCGGTTTTTCGGAATAGTATCGCAGCGCAATATATGTTTCAAAAAGAGTACGAAAAAGCAATAAGTTATCTCAAGGAATCGCTGGAATTATTTCCTGAGGACCAACAAACATTTCTTGCTTTAGGCAGCGCTTACTATAAAGCTGGAGATTTCCTGAATGCAAAGGATAATTTTCAGAAAGCATTAAATATTAGTTTGAAGAAAAACGATGATGCAACAGCTAAAGTAGCGCAAGACGCCCTAAACGCAATCCCGTAATATTTCGTGATATAATTACCCTGCACCAGAAAGCCCGGGACTCCCTGCCTTTCCGGCGGGCAGGCTGTCCGGAGATGAAGGTTTGGCGCAGGATTTTGCTATGCACCGAGAAAATAGAAGCCGCTGGCTTTTAGCCGGCGAGGTCTCGGCAACGGCGGAAATGCGTAAATCCTGCGCTACGGCCCGCCACCCTGTGGCGGGCGAGGTCCCGCCGAAGGCCGGATGAGATGTCGTTCGATCGCTGGAAGGCGGACAGGCACCACGGCTCGCCTCTCGGCGAAGCCGAGGGCTGTAAAGCCGTTGGGTTCCATAAACCAAATTCTATGAAACAAGAAGTTACGCTAAAGAAAGTGTTTAACTGTATTCCGGTCTGGTCGTTGGTATAAACGGCGCGAGACAAAGTCGCCATGTTTAGATTTCGAGCGGTTTTGGCGAGAAAACTATGAGGATGATTTTGGGAATTTTAAAGATGCTGGCTGATTGCGGTTCAAAGGGTTGTGGAGATAAATAGAGCCATCTAAATTCTTAGTAAAGGAGTTAGTGCATATGGTTAGGTTAGCACGTTATATCATTCCGGTTTTTGTCATTATTTTTTGCGCATGCGGTTGTAATCCTCCTGCGCGTACGCTGCCGTTTGCCAATGCTCTTTCATCGGACAATGTGCCTATTGCCTACGCGGTCTACGGTCGGACGACCGAACCAACCGTGGTTTTTGTGCATGGGTGGTGTTGTGACAGCCGGTACTGGCATAATCAAATCCCATATTTTTCGAAGAAATACCGAGTAATTACTATAGATCTGGCGGGACACGGTAATTCCGGTTTCGGCAGGAAAGTTTATACCACGGAAGCGTTTGGTCAAGATGTTGCATCGGTATTGCGGAAGCTGAATGTGAAAAAAGCGATCCTGGTGGGACATTCCATGGGCGGGGAGGTCGTCCTGTATGCGGCTAAAATCGCACCTGAAAGAGTAATCGGCCTGGTCGCTGTTGATACTCTTGAAGATATGGGGATGGTTTATCCGGATGAAGTAAAAAACAAGATATATGAGCCTATTGCCGCGGATTTTGTGCCGGAAGTACAGAAGTTTGTCCGCACTATGTTCCCGGTCAACACCGACAAGGAATTGGTTGATACTATTGCCCGTGATATGTCGTCTGCGCCGCAGGAAGTGGCGTTGAGCTCGATGAAGGAATATTTTAAGGTGTCTGATCCGGAACTGATAAAAGGCCTTGCCGTGCCGCTAAAAAGTGTTAATGCCGATCTCTGGCCGACCAATGTCGAAGGCAATAAAAAACTGGTGCCGTCATACGAGATGGAATTGATGAAAGGTCACGGGCATTTCATAATGCTGGAAGCGCCGGATGAGTTCAACGCGCTGCTTGAGAAGATGATTAACCGTATCATTGTCGCGACAAATGGGAAGAAATGAGTAGGTATATGCGGAAGGCGATCGCCGAAACGCGCGCTGGAAAAAGAGTATTCATCCGCAGTTTCGGATGGGCGTCGGCACAAATATCAAGAGATGATTTTAGGCATAATAAAACTTGCAACCGGTTATCCCGTTGATAGTTAGGATAAAAAGTTGTTTTTGAATGTTTTGTTTTTTTGTGTGTTATAATGTGAAGTAATGTTGTATGCCGAAGAGGGATTTATTTATTCAATTGGTTTTGAATTCTAAGGAATAATATGAGCAGGCGGGATGATTATTTGTTTGCTGATGGGGAATTGTCTGAAGTGCTAGAAAGTATAAAAGGTGGTATCTCCCGGTTAGTTGGTGAAATCCCTAAAGACCAGTTACTTTCTAATAGCATAGAAGACTTAGTTGCTTATGTTTCCGATAAGTTGATAGTTTCGCCATTAAAATTGTATGAAGAATCAAAAACTATGGAGCATCAAGAAATCCAGGTGGATGTGAGTCGCTATCCTAATAGAAATATTTTTGGAGATCCAGGGCCAATATATGTGCCTGGCGTGAGAGTAACAATTTCTATCCCTTATTCTGGAACCACCGATTTATGGCATTTTCGTCCAAACCATTGGCAGTCGGTTGTTCCTCATGGGCGGGTTATGCCCCTCAATAGTAAAGGCATTGGGCAATTAGATATAGTTATTGAACAGCCAAATGACGAAGATCCTGAGAGAATCAAGGCGGCATTGAAAAGCGAATTAGAGAGCCTGCGATTTTATTTAAGTGCCCAAGATAGGCAGATAAAAGAGCACAATGATATCATGCCGGGTCTTGTGAAAAAGCAAGTTGAGGCGCGGAGAGACCGAATTAAAAAGCAAGATAAGCTGACCGATTTGCTAGAAATTCCTCTTAAGACGGATGGCAAAGCCCCCTCTATAACGCCATTAGAAATTAGGCAGATTGTGCAACCTTTATCTTCTCCTCCGAAATCCGGTTACAAGCCCGAACCCGGAATAACTCTGGAGATATATGAACATATTCTTTCTATAATAAGGCATGAGGGGCGTACTTTTGAGACTACGCCTAAGACATATTCTGTTCATGACGAAGAGGAGCTAAGGAATATTCTACTGGCTCATTTAAACGGGCACTTTAAAGGAACGGCGTCAGGAGAAACTTTCAGGAGAAGTGGGAAGACAGATATAAAGATTGAAGCTGAGAGCCGAGCTGCTTTTGTTGCTGAATGCAAAATATGGGGAGGACCCAAAGAATTGCTTGAGGCAGTTGACCAACTTTTGGGATATCTTACTTGGCGTGATTGTAAAGCCGCACTTATTGTTTTCAATAAACATGTGAAGGGATTTTCTGAGGTGCTTGCACAAGTGCCAGAGGTTTTGAAAACCCATACAAGGATCAAGAAATCTATCGGAACCATTTCTGATGGTGAGTGGGATTTTGTATTCATGTCTAAGGAAGACGATGGCCGTTTAGTACATGTAAGAGTTTTTCTTTTTAACATTTTTAGTCAATAGTTTTTTAATATGACTCTCAGGGGATATCTCACAGTAAGACAAGTTGCTGAGCATCTTGGGTTGACTGAGTATAGGGTGAGGCAGCTTATCCGGGAAGGGCAGATTCGCGCCACGAAGATTAAGTAATGGAGGGTCTTGCCTGCGGATTTAGATGAGTTTGTGAGGGCGAGGACGAATAAGTAGAAAAGATTTTAAATATATGGTTACTTAACGGAGGTATAAAATGTCAAAAAAAGAAAACATTAAACTTGTTTCTCCTGAGGACATAGATTTTAATCCTAATAATCCTCGAGGACAAGATTACGAGGACAAGGATTCCATTGCTTTGGAGGAATCTATCCGGCAGTATGGAGTAATGGTTCCCTTGATTGTTTATGAGAATGACAAGAAGGGTAGACCCTACATTTTACTGGATGGCGAAAGAAGACTTAGGGCCGCTCAAAAAGTGAAAACAGGTTCGGTGCCAATCCATATTCTCGACATTAAAAGAGATAAAAATGAGGGGTTGAAGCGGATGTTTCAAATCCATATGTTAAGGGAGCAATGGGAACCAATGGCCCAGGCTCAAGCTTTGAAGTTTTATGTTGATTTGATAAAAAAGGACAATAAGTCAATCGCTGATATGGAAGTCACCAATAAAATATCAGAGATAACTAAAATGGATAAAAAAACAGTCGAGGATCGCCTTCGCTTATTGAGATTCGACAAAGATACTCAAGAAAAAGTTCTTGAAAATAAAATCGATGATAGCTATTTGGTTCAAATAGAGCAGAATTTTGTGGAACAGTTAGACAAAAATGTATCTCGCAACTTTTTTAGAGACTATTCAAAAGATGAAATAAGAAAGAAATTAATAGAAAAAGCAGAAAAAGGTCTTCTCGGGACAACACGTGCCTTTTTTTGGGTGCCGGATGCGATTATGACTTGCAAGAAATTAAATAAAATTGAGATATTCGCATCCTCAGCAAAAAAACTGATAGAAGACATTGAATATACGGTAGAGGATTTGAAGAATGATTTAGCAAAAAAAGTGCAGATTCAAACCTTAACAGGAAAAGTAACAAGCCGCGGGTTAATCAAGAACATTAATAAATTGTGTTCACAGCTTTCCGAATTCGATATGTCTAAGGAATCTAATAAGAAAAAAAAAGATGGTATAGTTTTGTTTTTAAAAAAATTAAGAGATGCAATAGACCAGATAATTAAAAACGGATAACTCAAACACTATGTCAAAAAGAGAAGCCTTTCTGGAAAAGATAGATAAGGTATTAATACAGAAATACCATTGGAAGATAGTTTCGGCAGATGAAAGAAAACGTTTGCTGAAAGATATTAAGTGGTATCCAGACCTTTTTTATCGAAACGATTCGGCCCTGATAGCAATAGACATAAATCTTAGCAACGATTTCCCCATTAAAGGCGCTGGCGAGATACTTAAAGCGACAAAAAAGATAAAGAATTTCCAATTTTACTATTATGTCCCGAATGATTATGGTTACGACCAAATTTTTTCGCACTGTTTTAGTCGTGGATTCGGGATAATGCGATTGGACAACTTATCTTTTTCTGTCCTTCTTGATCCTAAAGCAAAAACATTAAATAGAAATAAATATAAGCAGTTAGTCGATAAAAAAATATCTCAAGAATATGGGCACATCCCGAATAAACTATTAACCTATATCAGTCGCCTTACTCATATTTCTTATAGAAATATTTTAAAAGAGTTTGTTTCGAAATATTCTGCTCTTCCAAAGCGCAAGGACATCTCGGAAGAAGAGTATAATTTGGTTGACTCTACAATAAAGAAAATATTCGATAATAAGAAATTTCATTATTCTTCTGAGCAGTATTTAAGATTGAAATATTACGAGCCTTTGCTTAAGGGAACCAGAGAGCACTACTTGCATTCTTTTCAGGTTATGTTATTAGGGTGTGTAATAATCGATGAATATTATGTTGAATTTGAAAAATATTATAAGAATATATTTCCTAGAGAAAAAAATTTCTCAATCGAATATGTGTGGCTAATAACCTCTATATTTCATGATATTGGTTATCCTTCGCAAAAAGCAAGTAGTTTAATCGGTGATCTTTATGGGTATAGCGAAGACATAGAAGTGGCGGGATTGGACAGAATTGCTGATAAAAGTGATTATCTTCAGGCTGCAATACAACTCCAATCTTTTCTTAGACACTGTTGTTGTAAACGTATCCTTAATAATTGGACTCCTGAAATATTAGAAGATGCTGATTCAACAATTAAAGACATTTTAAGGGAACATCTGATAAAACATAAATCTCATGGGGTAACGTCTTGTTTTCAGTTTCTTACGAGAGTTTTGCGTGAATCAAAGGCTGTAAATAATCGCCCAACAAGGCCATTAATTGTTACTCATGTTATCCCTGCAGTGGCTTCCATAGCATTACATGATAATAGAATTTGGAAAGAGTTCAGAAAACAAAAGATTTTCCCGATAAATATCAATAGGTTCCCTTTTGCTGTGCTTCTGATTTTTCTAGATAGTCTTCATGATTGGAAAAGAAATAATTCTAATGAAGAAACACCTGAGTTTGCCATCTTTGAAGGTTTCGAATTTGGCACAGATTATATTGAAGTAAAGGTCAAATGGGCAAATCCAGAGCAGTTGGCGAGAAAATTACCTGAATATAAAGATGTAATGAATACCATAAAATTTAATGGAATTAAACTAAAATTACCAGATATTTTATTAAATAAAAAATGAGTAAAATTTTATTAGTCGAACCGAATTTTCCCATTCCAGCTAAAAGTAAAAATCATAGGGACTTCTTGCCTGTGGGATTGTTGAAGCTTGCAAGCTTTCATAGGAATAAAGGAGATGAGATAAAATTAATCAGAGGCAACCAGTATTTTGATGATTTTTACCCCAGTCAAATCAAGATAACATCGCTTTTTACTTATTGGTCTAATTATGTATGGGATAGCGTTAAGTTTTACAAGGAGGCTTATCCTAAAGCAAAGATAGTCGTTGGGGGGATTTATGCTTCGTTAATGCCTGAGCATTGCAAGCAGTCAGGATGCGATGAGGTTTTTGTTGGTGTTGATGAAAGGGTTGAGAAATTCAAGCCTGCTTACGATTTAGTTGATGTTGACTATCAGATTGCACATACGAGCAGAGGATGTCTCAGAAAATGCAAGTTTTGCGGAACATGGAAGATTGAGCCGGAATTTATTTCCAAAAAAAGCATAAAAGATGAAATTTGTAGTAATAGGATAATCTTTTATGATAATAACCTATTGGCTAATCCGCATATAAAAGAAATACTTGAAGAGCTAAAAAATGCAAAACACAATGGAAGGGTTGTTTACTCTGAAAGCCAGTGTGGGATCGACGGGCGGTTGCTTACTTCCGAGGTAGCTAAATTACTCAAACAAGCGCGTTTTCTGAACCCTCGCATAGCTTGGGACCATGGGTATAGCCAAAAAAAGATGATAAAGAAACAGATAGATATGCTTGTAGCTGCCGGCTACCCAAGAAAAGAAATTTACATTTTTATGATTTATAATTTTGAACAGGATTACCATGAGATGGTCAAAAAGCTTAATCAATGCCAGAGGTGGGGGGTCCAAATCGCTGATTGCAGATACAGGCCTTTAAATCAGATATCAGAACATTATAATCCTCGAAAGAGGCAAATGAGTGATGAGTATTACATCCATCCCAGATGGACTGATAGGCAGATAAAGTTGTTCAGGAGGCGAGTAAGGAGGCAAAATATTAAGGTGAGACATGGCTTCTCCTTTTATAGCAAAAAACTCGAAAGGTTAGGCGCAAGAAAGAAGCGTGCAGAGTTGATGAGCAAGTGAATAGATAACCTGGAGTACTTTGAGAAATCAGGAAGGTAGAAATGCTATATTTTGCTTATGGCTCAAATATGAATAAAAAGCAAATGAAAGAACGATGTCCAAGCAGCAAATTCATCAAGCGGGCATATGTTGAAGGTTATGAATTTGTCTATGACGGCTATTCCCAGAGCAGAAAGGGTGCTGTAGCTAATATCATTAAATCAGAAAACGAGAAAGTGTGGGGCTGTCTTTTTGAGATTAACGAAGATAATCTTTCAGCTTTAGATTGTTATGAGGGTTATTTCAGCAGGGTGTATGACAAAAAAACGATAATGGTTAAGGACGATGAAGGCAAGAGTCATAGCGTCATTGTGTATTTTAGAACAGGCAAGGAAGTGGGTGTTCCTCATGAGGATTATCAATGTGATGTTATTCAGGGAGCTAAAGATTGCGGGCTACCCGAAGATTATATCAAGAATGTCCTTAATGCAAAGTAACTTATTTATTGTCAATGAATAATAGACGTCTCTACATACGTACCTTCGGATGACGAATGGTTGGAAGTCTACAGGACGACATTGCGCTTCCTCAAAGAGCTTTTTCAGGATGAGGCGTCCCGTAGCACTAAGAAAAAACAGACCGAAGGTCCTAGTACCACACTTCCCGAAAAAAAATGATGGCTGAAATCAGGCTGTCATTTTTTATTTTCGGGAGGTGCAAAGTTGAAGATAAGGTTATTCTCTGATAAGTTCTGCAAACGGTTAAAGTTATCTGGTTTTTCTATATGTCAGCATGATCTTTGGTTAGAACATAGATCAGGAAAGCAGGAATCTTTATGTCCTCAAGCCTAATGGGTTGGGGACTTTTTATTTAAGGGAAAGGTACCGAGAATGATCCCCATGGGAATATCTCCTACAGAAGCGGCATTCGAGGTAGTCGGCTTGGTCAATGCCAAGTCGATCATGGACTATCTGTTCATTAATACAAAGACAGGAGCCGCTGTTTTTTTGATAGGGTTATTGTTTTCTCTGTGGACCGCAGTCAAAGAAGCCGATTATTCATGCCTGTGGGGTTATGTTTTCATGTACTTCGCCTTGCTGTTTATTTTTATCAAGCCCATGGCGAATATTGCGAATGCTACATCCACCATGGAACAGGCTGGCTGGAATGAAAGCACCACCCAGCAGATCCTGCAAAACACCTTTATCGATACCGGAAAGACACAAGCTGGATCTTTAGGGCTCGTTTTTATAAGCCAGGTCTATGATTCCGTTGTTTATGGCACGGTCAGCGCCATCACCCAGGTTACCCAGCAGCAGGATTTTAACTATCTCAATAATCCTTTTATCGTAAATAAGGTCTCTTTGTATTTGGGGCATTTTAGCGCTCGTGGCATCACGAAGGATCCGGTCCTTCGAAAGGACATGGAGGATTTTCTTAAGAACGACTACCCGCAGGCATTGGGAAGGATGCTGAACAACAGCAACGCGCAGACGCAAATAACCAAGAAATGGTGGCCGGGGGATGAGGATGTAGTGGCGAATTACGACTCTGCTCAACGAAAGAGATGGGAGAATCTGGACTCTCGGCTGAACGACTACATCAAAAAACAGATCGACACATGGGGATTGGCAGGCACATTTGTCAATCTGTTTGTAGATTATAAGGCTTTAAAGATTTCGTTGCTTTCCAGCGAGATTGGAAAATCAGCTGCTCAAATAGCCTCTGGCGAGGCTGGCTATGGCATAAATCCTCAAGGGATTTCCTTGAGCTTGCTTGCTAGAAAGGCGACGGGTGCCTTTGCCTTTCTAGGTTCTACGGTAGGCCAGTTTTTCTCAAGTTCTTTGGCTGAGTTTATGATCAAGGCCCTGCCTTATTTGGAAGGGTATGCTGTCATGATCATCTACAGCCTTTTTCCTTTTACGCTTCTTTTGTGTCTGTTGTTTAGGACCCCAGAGATCCTTAAAGAGTATTTCATCTATCTTTTCTGGGTTAAGTCCTGGGTGATTATCTGGGCGCTTATCCATTACGCCTCTCTTTACATGGCCGCGCTACAGGCCAAGTTAGCCTCTGGCACCACCAGCTCTTGGTTTTTCGAGAGGCCTTATTTTAATACGGTGACAGGAGTCCTTTTGGTTATGTCTCCAGGCATCGCCTGGTTTATGACCAAAGGTGTGTTGACCGGCATAGGTGAGGCAGCTTCAGCCTTGACTGTTCATGCGGACAAAGGAACCGGAAAAGTTAGTTCTAAATTGGGAGTTTAGAGGACAAATTAATGCACATTTTAATTGGTGAAGAATTGGGAGGGTATCTAAATTATTTTAACAGGCTTACGCGGACAATTCCGGCACGGCTTTTATCGCGCATCCTGTTGAGCTATGAGCGCATTATGCCATTTTCCCGCGTCAGCCTTCGGGTTGTATTTTCCCAACCTCTTTGCCGAAGGCTACCGCATGTTTCTTCCGCCCAATCCCCCAAAAATCCATTCACCCCACCCCCACCCAGGGGGCCAATAGAAAGGCAGGATTATGAAGAGAGGTAGAATCACTCAAGAAGAACAAGCGCGCAGGATTAAACTTCTGGCCGGCTTTTTATTTACTTTTAGATACGCCACAAGAACCCAGATGGAGACATTCATTCAGCTGATCGTAAATATATCTCATACGCGTTGGCTGATAGATTATTCGCTCAAAAAGGACTTTGTGAGTGTTTACTATGAGCCCTTATTAAGGACAAAAATCTACTATCTGGGTCCCAAAGGCAAGCAACTCATCTCCCAGGAGGCCATGATCGAATACTACCATTTTGAGAAGAGCTATGCCGGGATCAATACCTTTGCTCATCAGAATGCCACAGTAGAGGCCTTCTTCATGTTGAAAAGCCATCTTAATATCCAGGAATGGATCTGTGAATGGGCCCTGCGGGTAGGAAAAGAACCCCGCGAAAAGATACCCGATGGCCTGCTGGTCCTTCCGGATGGAACAAGGGCAGCCCTGGAGGTAGAGACCAGGTACAAGAAGCTCGATGTTTTAAGATACTTCGTTAAAAGATACCACTATGACATCACCAGGGTCTCCAGGTATGACTGCGTCCTGGTCATTTCCGCAAGCAGGTTAAATTACGAGGGGCTGAAAACCCGGCTTTACAACATAGCTCCTGAGCTTTGCGCGAGCAGGTTCTTCCTGAGTGACCTGGGCATGCTTGAGCAGGGGATGTGTTTTTACCAGAACAAATTGATCCATCTGGAAGATGCCTTTGGAATATTAAGGCAAAATGGGGAGAAGAAGCCATGAATAAGGGCTTAAGTTTTAAAAGCGTGTTTATAAGGCTGCTATTGCTGCTGCCGTTCCTCTACATGGGTATTGGCTGGGCCATAGGCCTAAATTATGCCAGAAAGGGCCTTGTTTTGGGACCTTATCCGGATATCCCTGTTGTCGTCAAAACAAGCCTGTTTGGATCTTCGCTTGAGGATATATCCGGAGCAGCTGGATTGGTGACCCTGGCGCCACCAGGAGCCAGCATGGGTAGTGATGATTCGATGCATTTTAACATACAGGGATATTTTGAGGTTCCGGAAAGCTGGGTGTTTGATTTTCCACCCAGCTATGAGAAAGGCCCTGGATCCGGCCTAGGCAGAAGCTTTCTTTTGACCGGAAGCTATGGACGGGCCCAAGCGTATGAGCTGAAAACTCCTGGTCACTCCATAGGGAGTTTGTCCGTCAGCCAGCTGTATGATTTTTTAAGGGCCACAGGAAGAACCGGGGACATGGAGAAGTTGAGGCCGTACCTCGTTCTTGAGAGGTTCCAAGAGAAATATCCCTGGGTTTTTTCTGACACTGTGCTTTTGTCCAGGACTATGGGAAACGTCTTTTCTAAGAATCTCATTCCCTATGACATCCTGGGTTTAGTGGGGTTGTTTGTCTTGGCGATAGCCTTGAGCGCAAGGAACATTTGGTTGTGGCTGTATTATCTCTACTGGGTCTCTGCCTATTGGCTCGCCAGGATCGGCTTCCATAATCCGAATTTTGCTTTTAGCCCTGAAGGCTGGCAGGTTATCGTTTGGAGCTTCTGGCACGGGTTCATCCAAAAAGAAGGCAGACTCTTTTTGGTCTGTGCCGTAGGGTTGTCAGCCGTTCTTTTTGGGATCCTGGGGTTTTTGTATCTGGTTAAACACGTTCTGCCGCGCAAGAAACGGGAGCTGGAGGATTTTCTGAAGATAGATAGGGATATCCAAAAGAGAAAGGAGCTCTCTATTGAGAGCGTTGAATTCAAGAAGGTGCATTACGACATCGAAAGAAAGCTTATTCGATACAAGAAAACAGACAAATACTTTTTAGGCGTCTCTGATGAGAAAGAGGATGTTGTCCTGGATGAGAATATCCTCAACCACCATCTGCATGTCTTGGGTTCTACAGGCAGCGGCAAGACCTCACTGGTCGTCTTGCCGCTGGCCAGACAGGCCCTGGATAAGCTGAGAGGGTGTTGTTTCATAGACTTCAAGGGAGATGAGGTCTTCAAAAAATATGTCCAGAAGAAAGCCTGGGAGAATAAGAAGAAGTTTTACTACTTCAGTATCGATCCTAATGAGGTATCCATCGGCTACAACCCGCTGTCTTCAGGGGATGTCCTTTCCAAGGTCGACAGAATCATGACTGCCCTTGAGTTGATCTATCAGGGGCCGGCCGGTTTTTATTCCAATGTCCAGGCCATGACTTTTGTCGAACTCTTGAAAAAGATGGCCGCGCAAAAACAGGAGATAAATTTCCTTCATGTTAAGGAAGACCTGGATGATCCGCGTTTCCTTATGTCGGTTGACGTCAGAAGCCAGGAGGTCAAGGGGCTATTGGCCGCGATCTCCTGGATCGCGGAAGTTGAGGTCATTAACCGCGATCAACTGGATTTATCCGAGGTGATCAAAAAGGGGGGCGTGGCGTTCTTTGCCTTAAAGAGCCAGGTGAATACCAGGCTTGCCGAGGCCATAGGCAGGATGCTTATTATCGATTTGAAATCCCAGGCTGTTTTGCGCAAGGAGACGGATCAGCCTTATTTTATCTTCATCGATGAATTTCAGAATCTGGCGTGTTCGCACTTCGTTGATGTGATCTCCAAGGTCAGGAGCGCCAATCTCTGCCTGGTCTTGTCCAACCAGTCGCGGGGGAATTTGTCAAGTGTCTCAGGGGCATTTGAGAACGCGATTTTTACCAATACCGCGACTAAGGTCATCTTTGCCCAGGAAGACCCGCTTGATGCAAGATTCTGGTCTGAAAAGACCGGGCAAACCACCTACCAGGACAAGAGCGTCTTCCAGGTGGACACAATGGCAACGGATAACAACGGCGCCAGGCTTGACGGCTTAAGGTCTGCGCAGGGCAATATCCATACAGCCAAGAAGAAATATGTTTCAGAGAACGTGTTTTTGAGGCTGCCCTTTGCCAAATCCGTGATCTTCTCCCGCGGGAAACTCACCCGCATAGCGAACCACGAGTTTTTATTTAACAAGGCAGAAAGGGATAGACTCATATCCCTGCCGTTCGAAAATAAGGAGAGCAGGTAGTATGTTCAATTTTTGAACATACCAAACGAGGCTTATCAAACAGAGAGGAGGTTTTAAAAGCTATGCAGACGAATTTTATTGCAAAAAGGAGTGCATTAAAGATGTGTGCTGTCCTGTGTTTGGTTTTGGGCTTATTCCTGATGCTTGCGCCTTTTGTCTTAGCGCAGGTGGATACGAGCCAGGAACAGCAGATTGTCAGTGATTTTGCCACTTTTATCATTAACATCCTGACCGGGCCTGTGTCAAAGATCTTGAGTGCGACCCTGCTCATTGGAGGGGTGGTTGCGCTTTTAAACGGAAAACAGGGGATGGCTATCGCCTGCGGTTTCGGGTTCATGATCCTGATGTTTATACCCAAGATCCTCCAGGGGTTGTTCAAAACATAATGAAAAAGTGTGTCCGTACTATCGATAGGCCTTTGCTTCTTTTTGACCTGGAACCAGAAGACGTGGGGATCCTGGCCTTGGCCAGCGGATTCATGATCATTTTCTTTGATCCGTTTTATGCAGGTACGGTTTTCTTTGGGGGATGGGTGGCTTTTAGGTTAGTCAAGCAGGGCAAACCCCAGGGGTATCTCACGCACCTGTTCTATAAACACGGAGTGAGGATCAAGGGTTTAATCGAGCCGCCGAAGCTTGTTCAGAGGTATTCGGTCTTTGGAGGAGGTGATCGCAATGCAGATGCAGAGTTTTAGTCTTTTGGAACTGGCATTGATCGTTTTGATGATTGTTTTTTATTTTCTGCCAACCCTAGTTGCGTACTTCAGGCAGCATAAGAACATTCTGGCTATTTTTGTGCTGAATCTTCTTTTGGGCTGGACTGTTTTGGGATGGGTAGGTTCTTTGGTCTGGTCGGTGATGAAATAAATTCTATAAGTGCCAGGAGTTGATTCAAAAGGACTTTAATGGATTCGTTGATAATCCAAGCTTAAATGTTATAATGTGCCAAGTCCAATGTAACCAGGAAATGTCCATGAATCCGGTCGAGGTTAACTATGAAACACTCAGAATTTATTAGCTTACTGGATACAAACAAAGAGACAAGCGTCATTGCCTATCTGGATTTGAGTAATATGTTTCATTGGCAGGATACGCTAAAATGGCAGTTTTCCATTTATCGTGTTATTAAACAATTGCTATCGATTAAACAAATTAAAGAGGTGCGGGTTTATTACGGCTTAAATGAACGCGAGATGGAGAAATCCCAGCGGTTCCATCAACGGATGAGAGAAAGCGGAGCGATCCTCGTTACCAAACCAGTAAAATGGATAAAAAAAGAAATCGGCAAAAGCCTTTTTGTGAAGTCATTTACTCTTAATCGTCTTGATCAAAATGCTCATTCGAAGTTAGATGAGTTCATTAATTATTTGCAAGAGAAGCAACTAAGTATTGAGGAGCCAAAGTGCAATTTCGATGTTGAAATAGCGCTGGATATGCTTGACGCAATAGACAAGGTGTCTGGTATTTTGCTTTTTTCCGGAGATTCTGATTTGCACGAGCCGTTGGCGAGGCTAAAGCTTAAAGGAAAAAATATTTATGTTTTTGGGGTGAGAGGACAGGTCGCGCGAGAACTTTGGAATTCCTGCGCGAAGTATATTAATTTTGGAAAGTGGTATGAGGGCCCTAGAAAGCGAAAATCCCGACCACAAGGATCGGGACCGCGTGTTTAGGCAGGTCTGTTTCCAGCCTGCACATACAATATGCCACAACCTATGGTTTCTGTCAAGGTCTTTTTTGAGTGGTGTAAAAAACCTTGACAATCTTGAATTATAGTATATAGTAATTTTGTAAGTTAAAAGTTGGAACAAATTTGAAGTAAGCAGTCCTATTGGAACAACCAAGGGGCTGGTTTCTGAGGCAAAACCTCAGAAGCCAGCCCCTTTTTATTTGCCCAAAAACATGTTCAATTCACAAGAAAACAACGGAATGGGAAAACGCTCGGGTTTCCTTGAAAAATGGGCCTGCGCTGAACAGAGCAGCGCCTTCCTGGGGATCACTCTTTACGCCTGCATAGCCTTCTGTCTCGTTCTTCTTATCACGGTGTTTAAGTTATCCACAAGGCCTCAGGCTATTTACTATATTCCAAGCTCGCATGAGGCTGGGATCGCTTATCCCAACCAGATAGGAAAAGAGGCTGTTTGTAGCTTTGCCTCAAACTGGCTGCTGGACCGCAATAACTTCACTCCCGTGACGGTCAAGGATACCTATATAAGGGCCATGCGTTACATGGCGCCGGCGCTTCTTTCAAGAACAAAGGCCGGCCTTGAAGATGAGGTCGCGCGTGTTCTGCGCGACAATATCTCATCCTTATTTTCTTTAAGCAAGGATCCGCAGCTGGAGGAATCGGGCAAGGATTTCAAGGTGACATTGACCGGAGAAAAGTCGCTCTTCATGGGCAAAGAAAAACTGGATGACCGTAGCCTTCGCTATACGATTACCCTGGAAAAGGTTTCTCCGGTTCAAAGCAACCCTTACGGCCTGGTTATTGCAGGGGTAAAACAAGAACAGATAGGGGAACAATGAGAACATCCATCGCAGCCTTTCGTCCTTTTAGCATATTTTGCGCTCTGTTGATCGTTTTTGGATTGGTCCTGACAGATGCGTTTGGAGAGTCTGCGGCTGTTAACGGCGCCGAAGATGCCATACCTTTGCGGTTGAAAACCGGCATGGTGACGCAGGCAGAGTTTCCTGAAAAGATCGCGGACGTCACTAAGAGCGTTTCTTCGGATTTCCTCGAGGTAGAGACTCTGGGCAACAGGATGTTTTTGCTGCCGCTTAAAAATTTTGATTCTTATCTTCATGTCGTCACAGAAGACAACATCTCTTATTGCTTGCATTTGATCATGGATAACGTAGAGGCGCCTACCTGTATTGAAATTAAAAAAAGAACTCAATCCAAAGAGAAAGTCCAAGGCTATGGGGTTATGAACACGGTTGAGCTGATGAAGGTGCTTTTAAAGGGAGAAGAGCCGCCAGGGGCAGCTATCGCAGGGTCCAGCGGCCAGGAGGTCTTCAATAACGGGGTCTTCCGCATATCAACGGATAAGGTTTATGAGCTTGGAGGCGGGGCCAAAGCGCTGGTGTTGCGTTTTGAAAACCTAATGGATAAGCCCATTGTGCTGCCTATAGAGAATATAGAGCTACCGGGGTTAGTCGCAGTCAGCGTGGATGCCCAGGTTTTAGGGCCAAGGCCCCGCACCCAGGCTAAAAACAGTTCCAGTTCCATGACAAAGGCCTACATGATCATTGAGCCGCAGGATCAGTAAGGAAATATCCATGATCAAAATCTCGTTTAAGGGCATTCCGGGCTTTAATGTCATGGCATCGATGCTAGCTCATAAGCCGCGGCTGGTTATTTTAGCGGCCTGTTGCTTGGCTATCGTTCTAGGATTCTTGGCTTTCACAGGCGTCAAAGAGACCAAAAACATCAAGAAAAGCCTTATAGCATCTGATCTTTCTAAGGCAAAAAACAGCCCTGAAGATAAAGATGTCGGCGTCCTTGTAGGCTCTGTGGATACCAAGACATATGTTTCCCGCATTGAAAAACAATACTATGACATAGCCTCTCGCCAGGATAGTAGCGAAGCGCACCTGGGGCAGCTTGAAAAAGACATAGCTATCCTGCGAAAGAACCAGTCTGAGGTAAGCAAGATTGTCATGGATCTTGATAAAAGGGTGACGATTGCGCTGTCCGAAAGCATGAATTTAGGCAAGTCGGGCTCCCAGGAGAATCAGGAGGGCAGTGGTGAAGGGATTCTGGGTAATTCGTTGTCCGGGATAACTCCCGTAAAGCCCGCGATGCGCCTGGAGATGGCTAAAGTCAATGAGATTAATGAAGAAGCCAATGCTGAGAAAAAAAGATACGTTTATCTGCCGTTGGGGAGTTTTGTCAAAGGCACTCTTTTGACCGGCGTGTATGCGCCTGTGAACGTCAATAATCCTTTGCCTGTCTTAATCAGCGTGGACGAGGCTTTTTACGGCCCTAATAATACAAGGGTCCCCCTAAAAGGGGCTTTTGCCATTGGTAAGGCCATAGGTGATGTTGTTTCCAAGAGGGCCATTATTCAGATTGTCGGCTTTTCGATTGTGTTGCCTGGAGGCAACACTTTTGAGCATGAGGGTAACTTAGGGTATCTGACAGACGAGACCGGCCGCCTGGGTATTCCAGGAGAGCTGATTTACAACACAGGCAAGCAGTTATCTTTAAGCTTCCTCTCGGGGTTTTTGGCAGGAGGAGCTGAGGCGCTCTCTCAGGCCCAGACGACAAGCGTGGTGGGCGCCTACGGCCAGACTAGCCAGAACGTCACAGGAAACACAGGTAATTACGCCATGTTCTCAGGGTTGGCTAACAGCGCCCAGGGCATGGCCTCGTACTATCAAAAACAATTGGAGGCCATGATCCCTGCCATAAAGATCGAGGCAGGCACAAAAGTGACTTTGGTCATCCAGAAAGGAGTGGAAATTGAAGGCCTTAAAGCTTCTGTTGACGATTTCGATTATGTTGATTAGCTCCGGCTGCGCGGCTTCCCATAAGGTGGTTGTTAGCGGCGCCCAAGATAAGGTGATGGACGCGTATCTTTCAGCAGTGAGTTCAGGCAGGCGCGACTCTGCTGATTTTATAAGAGACAAGCTGAAGATTGATAAAGCATTTGGATATGTCGCGCCTTATACGCCTGTCATCAAGCCTGCGGATGTCAGGCTTGTCTGGATCCCTGCTCATAAGTCAAAAGAGGACAAAGATACCCTGGTGGCCGGCCACTGGATATACGTCATAGTGCGGGAACCGGGTTGGTTCATCGATTCCCAAAAACAGGATAAAGCAAAGATCCCTTTATTGGTTCCTTATAAGGAAACCAGCGCGAAATGATCAAAACCCAGACCCTTGAGTCTTTTTTTGAAGAAGGCAGGTCTTTTATAGAGCTTCTGCCTTATCACACCCATGAAAACGGCTTTTTCGTGCTTAAAGACGGAAGCCTGGGCCAGATATGGGAGATTTCGCTTATCGAAAGCGAGACTAAATCCGCAAGCCACCTGGAGGAGTTGAGCCGGTCCTTGGAAGGGATTCTCTTGAGGCTTCCTGAAGATATGGTCAGTTGCCAGGTTATCCTTGTCTGCGACAACGGAATTGGCAAGAGGCTAAAAGCATATGAGGGCCAGTCAGGTGTTTTCGACAATGAGATCATCAGAAGCTCAAGTGAGAGCAAAATAAAACACCTCGAAGAAGGTAGGCATGGATTTTTTGAACAGGCGATCGGCGCCTTCTCCTCCAAGAGGATACGCTGTTTTTTCACCCTGAGGTATTTCCCGACGTGGGTATATCCGGCCTTTGGCGATAAGGTCCGCTTTTATTTTACAGGCAAAGATACGATCGGAAGAAAGATCGAGCAGGATTTCCTGGTTTACTGCCAGACCATTGCCAGATTCTGCGAAGTCGTCGAAGGGGTCTTTAAGGCCTCTGAGATCAGCTATTTGAAAGTGGATGAGAAAGAGTTGCATGAGTTCTTGTATTTAATGCTGAACCCCAAACACAGTCAGGGTATGAGAGTGCCTGATTTAAGGCAAGATGGATATATGGCTGATCAGGTTTTGTACAATGCGCCAAGGGTTTCAGGGGAAGGCTTCGAGTTTGAGGATAGATTATTTCAGGTCGTGACCTTGAAAGAGCTGCCTTTAAACACAGAGCCGGGCATGTTCAGCGCTGAGATCGTCCGGGGGATGCGTTTTTCCATGCTGGATATGATGAAGGATTTCACCATGGTGATCAACTTCCATATTCCCAGGCAGGAAGAGGCCTTAAAGAGGATCAAGATGCAGAAGGCCTTTGCCTTCCTGCAACGCTCGACGTATTTCGGAGATAAGTCCATCGAGGCCCAGGAGAAAAAGGAAGAGCTGGATTCTGTCGTCAAAGAGACCTTCAGCTCAGGCCACAAAATCATCTATCCCCGGATTCATTTTATCGTGTCCGGCGAAAGCCAGGAGTCCTGCAATAACCTGACCGATAACATGTTGAACGCTTTGTCTCGTATGGGTGCCGAGGGCTTGAAAGAAGAGATCATCGCCGGATCACTTTTCTTATCATGCCTGCCTTTATGCTTCGACCATCATTATGAAAAATTCATCAAGCGCACCAGGCGTATAGTTTCAGACAATCTTGCCGACATGCTTCCATTGTACGGATCGGTCCGCGGGACCCAGGCGCCGGCCCAGCTGTACTTAAACAGAAGAGGCGAGCCTGTGTTCTGGGATTTTTTTGATTCCAACACAAACCCGCACACGATTGTCATCGGCGCCTCAGGCTCAGGCAAGAGTTTTTTCGTGAATGACTTCATTCTTCAGAACGCGCGCCTGGATTCGCATTTCTTTGTTTTGGACAAGGGGGATTCCTATAAGAAGCTCTGTTCGGTCCTAGGTGGCCAGTACATAAGGTTTGAGCTCAATGATCCCGTGACCATCAATCCTTTCTTAAAAGTGCCTGACGCAGAACACTTGGCGTTCCTGGTGACGATGCTCTCCCAGATGTGTTCAGGCGGCGATGAAAGGGAAAGGTTGTTGCGCGAACACGAAGGCGTGCTTCAGCAGGCGATCTTGGCCGCCTATAAGGGCAAGACCAAAGATCAGGAACTGGTCCTGTCGGATGTGGTTGAGAAGCTTAAAAGCCACAGCTGCAACAGGAAACTCGGGGTTGGCGAAAGCATCGGTATAAAGCTTGCCCTGAAGCTCAGGTCTTTTACCAAGGAAGGTCCTTTTGGCAAGTTCTTCGACGGGAAAAATCAGTTCAGCCTTGGCGCCAAGTTTACTGTCTTTGAGCTGGGGAATTTAAGCTCACATCAGGACCTGCAGGTGGTGGTTCTTTTGAACATCATGTATTTCATCACGCATTTTGTCTCGCAGTCCGAAATGAAGCCCAAGCGCAAATTTCTGCTTATAGATGAGGCCTGGAGTTTACTCAAGCTCCAGAACACGGCTGACTTCATCACCAATTCGTTTAAGACCTATCGCAAATACAGGTGTTCCTGTTGCGCCATAACGCAGGAGATCACGGACTTAATAGGAAAGGAATGCGGTATTGCCATCCAGGCCAACGCAGCCAACAAGGTATTTTTAAAGCAGGAGCCTAATGTCATTGACTCCCTGAGAGGCTTTGCATCGTTGTCCGATAAGGAAATTGAGCTCTTGAAGTCCGTTGAGACCCAGAAGGGGAGGTTCTCGGAGGCCCTCATGATTTCGGATTCATCCCGCGGCGTCATCCGTCTTGTGCCCGATCCTTTTCTTTACTGGCTGGCCACAAGCGATGCCAAGGACAACGCCTACCTGGAGGAGAAGGTGAAAAAATTCGAAGGCAGGTATTTGGAGGCGCTTTCAGAATGCGCCAAGGAGAAACCTTATGGCTTACGCTAGGAGATTTTTTATTTTATTGTTTCTTCTGTCATTGGCCGGCTGCTGCAGTCTTGCTTCAAAAGTCAAGAAGGAAAGCGATTATGAACAAGGCTATAGAGTCGGCGTCAAAGAAAATATCCATGATTTTGCGCAAAGCTTCTACGGCAATGAGTTCCCTTATTTTTACTGGCAGAGCCCCATTGTCCAGAATGTAGTCATGCCAGCTCATATTGAAAATGGAATATTCATCCCTGAACACAATGAGCTGGTCATGATTGAACCGGGCCAATGGAGAAAGAGATTCGGCTACTCGATCAGGGGTGCGAAGAATAAGTCGGACAAAACAGAAGGAGAGGATTATGCGCTCAAGTATTTTGATTTTGATAGCAGGGATATTACTGTGTTTCCCGAATCCTACGCAGGCGATAAACCAGGAAACGAAGTCAAAGATTCTCGTTAGCGAGTGGCAAGCGGCAAAATCAGATGCCGGCGTTTCCGGGGATAAGCAAATCTCAGCGGCCGCAGACGAGGTTAAAAAAGATACGAAACCGGCTGGATTGCCGCCAGTCTTCTCAAAAAAGATCACCTTGAGGGCAAACAGTGTCAGCATAAGGACGATCTTAGGCAGGATAGGCGAGTTGACAGGATTGAACGTGGTTTATGACCCCGAATTCAACTCAGATACGGTCGTGGCCCTGGATGTACAAGATGCGTCCATATGGCAGGTGCTGAGCGACGTCCTTTTTCCCTTATCAAGCAGCTTCAAGGTCAAAGACAAAAGTCTCATCATCGTCGCCAGGGAAACCCGGGTCTTTAAGCTGAGTTTGCCTCCGGGGAGCCAGGATTTTAGCGATACGGTGAGCAATGAGTCGTGGACGAATCCGGAAGGCAATACCTCAAACAACACAGGAACTTTGTCCGGCGCCACCTCCAATATGAGCGTCAAAGTAGGCGCCAAGGTCTTTGTGGAAACCAAGGAGGGCAGCATCTCTTTCTGGAAGGATATGGAGACCAACCTTTCGAAGATGATTTCTGCAAGAGGAAAATACTCTTTTAACAAGCCTGCGGGTTTAGTCGTGGTTTCGGATAATCCGATCTGCCTGGACGAAATAGGCCGATACATTGACCTGGTCAACGCCGAAAGCAGCAAGCAGATATTGATTGAGGTCAAGGTGCTGGAAGTGAGCTTATCCCGACAGAATGCCGGCGGCATAGACTGGAATGCCATCTATAAGAACTTGGCCGGTATCAAAAAACTGACCCTCAGCTCTAATTTTACGGGTCAGAGCATCGCGTCAGGAAGTCTTTTTACCTTGAGTGCGGCCAGTCCGAAGGATGATTCGGGAACCGGATCAAACGGTTTAAGCGTCTTGATCCAGGCGCTTGAAAGCCAAGGGAAGGTTGAGGTGATTTCGCAGCCCAAGGTCATGCTTTTGAACAACCAGTCCGCCATGGTCCAGGTCGGGACCGTGACGAGTTATGTTTCCAACACGACGACCACAGCCACACAGGCAGGCTTGGTGGCGACAAGCGCCAATACGGACCAGGTCCAGGAAGGCGTGACTTTAAGGCTTATGGCCAGTATTCGGCATGACGAGATCCTCGTGCAGCTGACTCCCGTGGTGACGACCTTGGATCAGATCAGGAGTATCAGCATGGGGAGCGGTGTTACCATAGAGGCGCCTAAGACGTCCACCCGGTCCATGCACACGCTTGTCAAGATCAAGGACGGCCAGACCATCGCTGTCGGCGGCCTGATCACATCCAATGACACCAAAAGCAAGCAAGGCATACCCGTTTTAAGCGAGCTTCCATTCGTGGGGAGGCTCTTTGAGTTTAAGAATAAATCCCTGACCAGGACCGAGCTGGTCATCTTTATTACTCCTAAAATACTGCCGCGATGAACTACCTCATTCTTGATTCAGACATTTATTACGAGACAGGCGAAAAGTCCGGAAGGATATCCGGGCAGGATATCGGGACGGTTTTTACCGGCGAGGACAAGACCGTCTCGGTTGCAGTTGTAGAGACCCTTCAAAAACACCTGGCCGCACCCCAGAAGGATACCTTCAGCCGTGACCAATTGATAGCCGAAAGCTTTGGCTCCGAATACGTCACGCAGTCAGAACAGATAGGGAATAACTTCTTTCAGGTCATTGCCATTGAGAAGGCCAAGGTCAACGAGATCTACAAATGTCTTGGTTTTGAAAACGTCCGGCGTATTGTTCCTTACGCTGTGGCTTTGAGGGAATTCCTAAAGATCAACAATCTCTTGGATGTCGAAAAAAGGGTCATTTTCCTGGATTACCTGAACCCTACGGTGCTTTTGACGATTTTCCACGAAGACGCATTTACCACACCCAGGCGCCTTGCCTTAAACAACCGCATTCCAATAGAAATCACGCGCAGCCAGGAGAACTACAGGAATCTCAATAAGGACGCAAACGGTGTTGATTTTCTGATTATCACCAATTCAAAGGACATTAAGGATAAGATTGTTGCAAGCGGCCTTGAGGCCAATGAAAATATCACTCTGGTTAAGGATCCTTATCCGGCTTTGACAGGTCTTAGGCAAGGCAAATTCAGCATGCACTATCTCCTGCCCGAGCAATTTATCCGCCTAAGGCGGGCAAAAGAGATAAAGAAGCGTTTCCTGAGCCTCGGAGTTATGGCTGCAATTCTTAGCGTATTTCTGGCCGTGTTTGCTGTCTCATTTGGCATTAATAAGGACAGGAGGCTTGCATTAAAGGATTTGCAGCTCAAAGAGCGGTCCGAAAGCGAAAAGTTAAAACAGGCTTATACGGCAAAATACAGAGATATGGTCAGACGTGGAGTGAAGATCAATTTCGACGATTACCTCGAGTCCTTTATTAACGCGGTACCTGATGAATACAAGATAGAGTCCATTGTCATGAGGAAAATATCATCCGGAGTTTTTCGGTTTGAGGCGGTTGTGTTGGCAGATGATGATAGGTCCTGCTCTGCTTTCGTCCTGCCGCAGCATTTCAGGCAGGCCAAGACAGAGAATATTCTGGTCAAAAGCAATCCCGGAGTTCGTGTGATGTTGGATATCTTCTAAATGGAAGGAGGTGGAATCAATGTCGATTTATTACGGAAAACTCAGCCGCAAAGTTGGCAAGGAGGGAAAAGAATACTTTGTGGGTCGGGCAGGCGGGATCCCTGTCAGGGCAGCCTGGGGAAAAAAGAAGGAAGACGACATCTGCATCTTTTTGGATGTCGATAGGATTAATTTCCTGGCAAAGGGCGAGAAGGCAAATGGCGCCGGCGAAGAGGCAGGTGCCGGGGCAGAGGAAAATCAGGCGTAATGATAAGTCGAAGAGCTCATCCGGTGCGTTTAGGGCCGGATGAGCTTGGAGGTTTTTAAGAAAACAAAGCCATGAAAACTATCACATTTCTTTTTGCGGCGGCAATTTTGTTTTTATCCATAAAAATATGGGGCCTTGACCAGGACTCGAGCCTGCTTAATATCCGGCTAAAAAAAGCCCGGGAAGAGATCAGGGCGATCGTTCTGAAACAAAACAGTCTTAGCGTCTATAGAGATGAGCCAGCCCTGCCTTTGGACCAATGCTATCTGCAAGTTTACAACGACATCAAGGAAATAGCCGCCTACTACGATGAGATCTGTGATGTCAAGATCGTCGGAGCCAAGGAGCTGGTGGCTATAAAAGAGTTTTCTAAGCCGTCTGGCTATGAAGGGATAAGATATCTCGACGTCCTTAGCCGGTTTACTTTAAGTGAAAAGACAGGGCATTCTTTGTTGTGCATGTTTTATGGCTTAAGCCAAGCCGGGCCGATGGAGATCCTGGGGGTTGATATGGAAAAAAATATTGTTACTCTGACCATGCGTCTTTACGGGATTTAAGAAAGGAGGATCTCCTCATGAGAAAACTTTTGATTTTATCTCTAATCTTCGTCTTCGGTATGGGCTTAAGGCTTGTTTGGGCCAGCGACGATAACCTTCTGGCTGTGGATGTCTCTCGTCAGGAGAAAAAAATTCCTCCGCGGGAAAACAAGGTCTTTTCGACACAAGAAACGCCCAAGAATAGTGCGTCTGTTGTTTCGGGGCAGAGGGATGAATTTGCCAAAGATTTGGAAAAAATAAAGGCTTTCCATGAAGCGATGAACGACAAGCGTCATGCCGTAGAGATGATCCGGCTCGATCTTGAGAAAGAGAGTCTTCTCTTGAAGGAAAAACAGGCTCAGAAGCAGATATACGACATCGACAACAGTCTGCCGTTGGTTAAAAAAGAGGAGTTTCAGAAAAGTGATCTGTCGGGAGGGCTCAAGGTTTCCGGGGTTGATCCTTCGGATGTCAGGCTCTTGATGATCGTGATCGCCGGAGGCCTGAAAGAAGGGATTCTTACTTTGAAAGGCACGCCCTACAGGTTCAAAGAAGGCGATTGTGTCGCCTCAAAGCTGACTGTCTCAAAGATCACAAGGGATACGCTTACGCTCAAGCAGCCGGATCAAACGGAATTTACGCTGAACTTCATGGATTAAAACATGGCTATAGAGAAGATAGGCGATATCCTCCTTAAAGCCCGCAGCGTCACAAAAGAAGAGCTGGACTATTGTTTTGCGATCCAGAAGGGCCTAAAGACGGATGAGAAGATAGGTAAGATCCTCAGGTATTTTAACTTTACAACAGACAAGGAGATCGCCTGTGCCCTTGCCTATCAGGTAGGGTGGAAGTATTTTGACAAGAAATACGTGATTGACCTTGAGACAATCGATGGGATCGGTCTTGAGTTTTTCAAGCAAGAATCTTTTGTTCCTGTGAGGACTGACGAAGGCCTGGCGTTTGTCTTTGCGCATCCTTTTGCCGTCGCTGCCACGGATTGTTTGTCGAAATACGGCTTAAGTGATAAAGACTGCTACGTTGGCAGCGAAAACCAGGTCCGTTATCACCTCGATTGTCTTTCCAACCGCAAAAAGGCGGCCGAGATAGAAAAAAAGATAGGCCTTATTAAAGAGCAGGGTCTCATCGGCAATGAGCTTAAGGAATTGGCGGACGCTCTTCTGGATGAAGCGATCATCCAGGGCGCAAGCGATATCCACATCGAGCCTGAGGAAAAGATAAGTACGGTGCGTTTCAGGATCGACGGGATGCTTTATTTTCGGCTGGCGATCCGACCCGATGTGCACAATAATCTTGTCAACATCATATTCAGCAAGGCGGATATCACGGTCAGCGATTTTTTGAAGTTCCACGATGCCAGGTTCCAGCACAACTATTCAAACCACGCGGTTGATGTCAGGGTCTCCTGCATTCCTTCGTCCCACGGCCCGGCCCTGGTGCTTCGTCTCCTGGACGTCACGAGGTCGCTCATCACTTTGGAACAGCTGGGATTTGACAGGACGCATTTTGATTGCATACGACGCATTGCGCAGAAGCCACACGGCATTATCATCATGGCCGGTCCCACAGGATCAGGCAAGACAACGACGCTTTATGCCATCTTAAACGAGCTTAAGTCCGTCTCAACGAAGGTGATCACGATCGAGGACCCGGTGGAGATAAAGATGCCGCTTGTCAATCAGGTCCAGATTAACGAGAAGCAGGGCATCACGTTCGCAGGCGCCACCCGAGCTTTTTTGAGGCATGATCCAAACATCATCTTGATCGGGGAGATTAGGGACAGGGATACAGCCCAGGAAGCCATCCGTGCAGCCATTACAGGCCATAGGGTGCTTTCGACATTGCACACGAACACGGCCGTTGATTCTATTTACAGGCTTCATGACTTAGGGGTTGATCTGCCCTATATCTCAAACAGCATTTTGGCTGTTATCTCGCAAAGGCTGATCAGGAAGCTATGCTCATCCTGCAAGAAGAAAGTCACGGTCAAGAAAGAGAAGTGGCCGGCATTCTTTAAAGAACAATTCAAGGAAGACAAAAGCGAAATCCGCGCCTACAAAGCCGTCGGCTGCGACCATTGCCAGGCAGGTTACAAAGGCCGCACTGTCATTGCGGAGATTCTGGAGTTTGATCCGGAGATTAAAAGCATAGTTGCGTCAGGACGACTCGAGTCACTTCATGATAAAGAGAGGCAAAAGTCGCGCCTTGACCTTGGCCAGGATGCAGCCAGGCTTATTCTTTGCGGCGTGACCTCTTTTGAAGAGGCAGAAAGGATCATCGGATAGATGCACTACAAATATAGCGTCCTTTCACAGACCGGCAATGAGATAAGCGGCACCGAACAGGGCTCTTATCAGGCGATCAGAGACAAGCTAAAGAATAACAATTTTCACATTTTGTCCCTGGAGCCTGATCTTATCAAGTCCATCGAATTTTATCTGAAAAGAAAACGAATCAAGGCCCAGGCTCTGGCTGAACTTTTTGAGGACCTTTCGAATACCCTAGAAACCGGCCTGAGCATGAATGAGGCTATTATGACGCTTGAGGAATCCTCAGTCGAGCCTGTCTTAAAGGAGGCCCTTTCACGGATCAATGCCAGTCTTTCTAGGGGCGCTTCCTTGACTGAGGCTTTCAGCCGGACAGAAGTCTTTCCCTGGCAGGTTCTCAATATGGTCCGGGTCGGCGAGAAATCCGGAGGCCTTGAGCGCGTATTCAGGGATCTGGCAGGCTATTTTTCCAGGGAAGCGGACTTTTTACGCAGCTTAAAAGGCGCCTTGGTTTATCCTGCGGTCGTCTTCTGCCTGCTTGTCGTTGTCATGTTCTATGTTTCTTTCCAGGTGATTCCGCACTTGGAGGCACTCCTGCCGATAAAGGAAAACGCCTGCTTTGCCACGCGCCTGCTTTTGTCTTTGAGCCATGGCCTGAGGTATTATTGGTTCATGTATTTGGCCGTGCCTGTTGTTTTGGCCTTCTTTTATTCGAGGCTTAAAGTAAGCCAGGTCGAGCGTATAAGGGATTTTTATTACAGGATTCCAGTATTAGGCCCCTTGATAAAAGACGTGGCTTTCAGCTTTTTGTTCTCTAACCTTGCGATCCTGCAAAGAAACGGCATCAGCGTCATCGAGGCCCTTTCCCTGGTTCGCGATACATCTTTTGACAAGTTCTTTGCCGAAAAGATTGCCAAAGTTAAGGATACCGTTATCAGTGGGTTAAGCCTTTGGCAAGCCTTAAAGCGCGATGCGTTTTTTCCCAAGCCTGTCTGCTCAAGCATCAGAAAAGGCGAGGAGATGGGCAACCTTGACAAATATCTCGAGAGCCTGGCGGATTCATATTTCAAGAAGGTGACGAGGCGCATCGATGCGCTCTTGGGTTTTATCCAGCCGGCATTTTTGATGCTTTGCGGGCTTCTTCTCTTATTCATCGTGTGGGCGTTCGTCATACCGGTCTACAGCAATCTTTCGAATATAGCGGGTGGGAACCAAATTCTAAAAGGAGGTGGGTAATGAGGAACAAGAAAGGGTTCACGTTGATCGAACTGGTTCTGGTCATCAGTATCATCGCGCTCTTGATTATGGCCGTGGGTCTGGCGTCTGGCGTCAGGGAAAACGCCAAGATCCACTCAGCCGCAGAGTCCGTTAAGTCTTTAAGGACGGCCGCGGAAAGCTACATCGCTTCAGGTAATATGACGTATGAAGGGATCGTAATTTCCGGATTACAAACTGCAGGCTATTTACCCGAGAGTTTTTCGCCGACAGGGTCAAATCCGTGGGGAGGGGATTATACGGTTATGCCTAATGCGGATCCCAACAAGGTGGATATCTCCTTGACACAGGTCAGCGAGTCGGGGGCGGTGCGACTTTCTGCTTTGTTTGCCAACAGCGCGACAGCAACAAGCTATTCTTCCGGAACATGGACCGCGACATTCTAGAAACTGAGGGTTTCAGCTTAATTGAGCTGAGCCTTGTTTTCGCGATAGCTGTCATACTTCTGGGGGTGGCTTTTTATTCTGCTGCCAGAATGAGACAGGCTGTTTTGGCCAAAAAAACGATCCAGGAGATGGATGTCTTGGCGGATGCAAGCGTTCAATATTATCTGGGGAACGGGGCGTGGCCGCAGGATGCGGCGGACCTGCGGCCCGCCCACCTCAGTCCTGAGGCAACGGGCATTAATCCTTTTGGCAATGTCTATACCATAACAGGCGGCGTCTCAAGCGTCACTATTTCGACAGCGCTGCCAAAAGGGCTCATAATGTCTGAAAATTTTGGCAGTGAGATTGTGGTTCAGAATCAAGGCGCCAATGATCTGGTTAGCGTCACAAGATCCGTTGAAAGCACGGCGTGGGGATTGCAGTATGACAAGAAGAATATCTTTCATCAATAAAACGGGATTTTCCTTAATCGAGCTGTGCATTGCGATGGGGGTTTTGGCCATTCTTGCCTCATCCATCACGCCGGTCTTTATCAAAAGGGTTCAGATTAAGGCAGCGGAAAAGACCGCGCTTGAAATGGCGAATATCCAGCAGGCAGCTTGCGCTTATTTCATTTCAAACGACGCATGGCCCGACAATATCCAGGTTTTAGGAGCCGCAGGCTATATCAATCCCGACTGGACGGCGAATAATCCCTGGCAAAATGCCTATAACATTTCATCGACGGCTACAGGTTTTAGCGTAACGACTATTGTGCCTCAGGAATGGACCGGTCTGGTCGCAAGAAATCTGCCTACGAGCTCGGTATCTGGAGGATTTGTAACAAGCATGGTTTCGGTGCCCGGGGCTATGTTAAATGAATCGCTTCCCGCAGGTGCCATTGTCATTTGGTCTGGGACTGTTGCAAGTATTCCTTCAGGATGGCAGCTCTGTGATGGGACCAATGGCACGCCTGATTTAAGGGACAGGTTTGTGGTTGGGGCAAGCCAGGATGTGGGAAACATGCCAGAGACTAATGTTTCAGGGGTTTTGACCAAGACAGGCGGAGAGGCCAAACATACCATGACCATTGCCGAAATGCCGCCGCATTCGCACTCTTACCGCTGGTGGAATGCATGGTATTTTTCAGGAAGCAGCGAGCTGGGTGCAAAAGGCACCTACGATGACAACCACCAGACAAGCGTGGTCGGCGGTGGGCAGCCCTTCAATGTGCTGCCGCCTTATTATGCTCTATGTTTTATCATGAAGATGTCTTAAGATTCAGGGGGTTGTTGATTTTAGGTTCGAGGCAGGATGTTCGAGTGGATTTTTATGATCAGCGGTTTATATTCCCAGAGTCTTTTTTACGTCTTTTATCAATAGATACATATGAAGCGGATCGATGGGCGAGGGTTCGAAGCCGAAGTGTTCATAGAAAGATTTGGCTCGTTCGTTTTTCGCATGGACCAGGATAGCCCGGCCGCCGATGCTGTCGGCTGCAGCGACGATGCGCACGAGCGCATCCCAAAGTAAGGCCTTGCCTAAACCAGTGCCTCGTGCGGTTTTGTCAGTCGCCAGACGTGCAAGAATAACGACTGGAACGGGATAATTGGCCAAACCTTTGCCGATGCGTTGTGGGGCTTCAAGTTTGCTTACCGAACCGGGGGTAAGGGTGTAGTAGCCGACTACCTGATTGTTTTTGGTCGTGACGTAGGTCCTGGAAGCGCCGTTTTGGTTATTGATAAGCGCGTACTTTTTCAGGTAGCCGTTGAGAGATTCGTCTCCGCAATCGAATCGATCGATGGCGTGAGCCCCCTGAAGCAGGGCAGGTGAAGTAAGAGAAGATCCTTCACTCATGAAAAATGCTTCGTCCTTGAAAAAGTTTCTTGAGTGCTGGAATTTCCTTGGCTGGCCTGTCCAAAGCGATGCAGAAGGCTTTCCACTGGGCCTGAGGCAGCTGGAAGTGGGCCTTGTCAGCCACCAGATCTTCCGCTTCTCTTAGAGCGCTAGCCAGAACAAAGGCTGATAGTTTCTGGTGACGAAGGGAAGCTGCGTACACAAGGAGATCCTTTTGGGAGTCTTCAATGCGTAGATCAATGCGTTCATTTTTTTGTGCTAGTGCCATTGGTTTATCCTCCTTCTTTGTGGCAATATAAATATAACATATAGTACACACATTGTCCATACAAAATTTAAAATACTTCAGGATGGCCATTATCTTGGTTTTATTGCTGGTTCTGTGCTTTGTTTGCGGCAGGGCATATGCGCTTGAGCTTAGCGATATCCCAGGGATGATCGATTGGAGTTGTCTGGATTTAAAAGTCATCGGGACCTGCGTCGGGCCTTTCGGCATCCCGGGCATTGTCATTATGTACTGGGAGCCGGCGCTTCTCATCGAAACCGTCAAGCAGCCCGGCGATACGATTATCGGATCGCTCAAACCCGAATTCCAGAATCTTACGGCCCAGGCAGTCAAGAATTTTGCCAAAAGCATCGCTGGATCATCCATACTTGCTTCCAGCGGATCAGGCTCATCAAAGATAGAGGAGACAAACTTGCAGTTCAACGAGGCGCATGTGTATGCGTTTCCTTTTGGGGATGAAATCATGATGTCTTTAGGCATGACGTGTCCGGACAAGCTTCCAACAGGCTTTTTTATTAAATATCTTTCGGAGCTCGATTCTTTGGAGTGGCGCATAGGAGTCACGGAAGTCCTGAATCCCAAAAGCATGGCTTCAGCTGCAAGCGGACCGGCCTGCGCTGCAATATCCGGTTTTATGGAGGACTTGTGCATGGGGTATTGGGGAGCAACTTACCCCAGGCGAGGCTTCTTTACGCACCAGAGCCAGGTCGTAGGAAGCGCGGCCGCGGCTATCCGGGCTGTGAGTATTGCTTCAGCTCTCAATGTCCCAGGACACGTTGTCTTAGAGACAACGGGGTTTGTGCCGTCTTTTGGAAATGACAAGCTGCAAATGATTTATCCGGTTGTTTCTGGATGCATCAAAATAGGCCAGAATCCGGCACTCTGGGAATCCGGAAAATTATCCGCAAACGGCAAGTACCTATGGGTCTACTGGAGAAGAAGAATATGCTGCGTGTATTAGTTGTTGGTTTCTTTATATTCTCGCTGGTTGTGCCTTTGGGTTTTTGCCAGCAAAGCGATTGCAGCGAATGCTCTAAAGACGCGGTTCTATTGAATCCTGCTTTGAAAGAAAAAATAGAGGCGATAGAGAGGCAGGCTTATAACAGACTGGAAGGCAGCGGGAAAAATCAAGGTTCCTCGATAACTTTGTTCATTGATTCGGATCACGGGTTTTCAGGCGGCGCCATAGAAGTTCTTGCCAGATTCAAGCAGGATAATCCAAGTTGGAGGGTTAAAACTGTTATCGAACCCGGCAGCAGAAACCTCAAGCAGACGCTGCTTCGCAACCGAAATTATTTCAACAGTGGTATGGAGTTTGATATCGATCTTAACGGCAACCTGGCAAGAAAGTTTGGTATTGATAGGACTCCGACCTACGTCGTTTTCCACGAAGGCAGGCATTATAAGACTACAGACCTGTCCGATCTTAATGAAGCCATTGCCAAACTTAATAAATGAGATGTCTCTTTGTATTGATTGTTTTATTTGTTTATGCGCCTATGGCCTGCGGCCAGGGGCTGTTTCAATATGAGAGGATTGATTTTTTTAAGGAACCGGATGCACAGAAAAATACTGTCTTAAAACCAGCGCAAGATTCTTTTGAAGCCGTTGAGAATGAATGGGCTGAGCCTGTTATCAGCCCTTCAGGCAAGATGACTATTTACCTGCCGCCTAAAGAGGTCAGGGATTTCCTTGATAAGCCTGATCCTGAAAATGCAAAAGCATATCTGGAATGGAACTTAAACAGGATCAGAAAATTCATCAGAGCACAGGAGATGCTTGCCAAAGAGGCGAGGATACTTGGTCAGCCGAGGGGAAGAGATAATTTGACCGATACGGATTCGCAAAAGACAGGTTCGTCGACGAGCATTGCCGGCGATGCTCTCCCTCAGGGTGATTACCTGTTTTTCTTTATGCTAAAAGGGTGCCCAGTTTGTCAAAAAGAGGCCCGGGTTGTAGAAAACATCTATCTCACCCATCCTGAAATCAAAGTCCAGGCTTTCGCTGTCGGTTATAGTGATGACGACTTGAGGGAATTCATGTTTCCGGCAACGCAGGATAGAGGGATGAGCACATTATTTAAGGTCAATTCTTATCCGGCCATCGCTCTGTTTAACAGCAAAAGAGAAAAGTATTTTATTTCAGGCTATGTGGACAAAGAGAAAATATTAAAATTATTCAAATGAAAAGGGCTCTCCTGGTATTGATCTTTGTTTTCATCGCTACCTGTGTAAGTTATGCCGATATTTTTACGAAAGACGACTCATTACCTTACACCATAGAGAGTGTGGTTTCGGAAGACAGGTCCGGGTTCTATTACAGGGGAGGCGTTGACTACAATCCTCCTGTTGCACCGGAGGAGCCCGGCGTTGGCTATTCCATTGTCAGCGGATCAAAAGGGTGCAGCGGATTTGATTTTGCTTCGAGTTTCACCTCGCTTTTCTCCCAGCAGATATTAGAAGACTATTTAAAGGGTATATCCAGCGCTGCCATGGCGGCTGCGCCCATGCTGCTTTTGGAGTATGTGTCGCCGACCTTGGCTGATATCGTCAAGCATTTCAATGCCATGACGAATATGAGGCTGGGCTTAAGATATGCCCAGTGTGAGGATATTGAAAAGGCAGCAGGCACGTATATCGATAAGTTAAGGAAAACAAGCGAAGACGCATGCGTCAAGGAGAAAGTGGCCCAAGGCTCTGATATTGACTCAGCGCTTAAGGCCTGCAAAGGTCAAAGCGATCCGTTTGCATATCTGAAGAACACAGACGGAATTCCTTTGCTGCAGGGAGGCAAGATAGACGTTATCTCCGATATCTTAAAGAAGATTAACATACCTCAAGACAGGAAAGATTTCGTTAAATCAGTTGTTGGTGAGACCACCATCACTTCTTCACAGATCGAGAATCGCAAGGGACAGAAGTCGATCTATAGCGTAAATGAAGACTTCAGGAATAGTGCTATGACGAAACTTGCGTCCTTGGTGGATGGATATGTAACGTCAAAGAGCATTTCAGAGGATATATTAGAAGAGATATCTCTGCCGAATAACCCCATAGTTGACGAGCAGATTAAAGAGATTGTCCTTATGCCAAGGGCCAAGCAATACATAGCCATCGCAAAAATAGCCTCTGATATAGCCTATTTTAAGACCATCGCCAAATACCGTCAGGCCATGGATGATCTGTTGGAGGCGATGCGCGCGCCGGATCTTGATGATGTACAACGAGGAGTTTTGGAGGGGGATTATAACGCTTTAAAAGAAGAACTCGAAAGATTTAAGGAAGAAAGGCAGATCTATAAAAATTATAATGAAACCTTGTTCGGCATTTTATCAGAAGCCGAGAAAGAGAAGCTTAATATCATCATAAAAGACGATGGAACGGATTCGTATTTTAGCGATAGCAATGAAAAACAGGATAAAAATGAGATATACTTACCCGCATCCAAAAATAAAGAATAATACACATCAGAGACTCTTTTCTTATCCAAATAAAAATCTCATCAAATCCATGAAAAATCATTGGTTTCCTTCCTATTTGTAGTATATAAATAATCAAGCCTTACAATCCAGAGTTTAAAGGAATAAATCCCGGACTTTAAAAAAGTAAAACCTTCGTGTGGCAGAAAGTATCTGCTGTGCGAAGGTTTTTCATTTTTATATAGGGCATTTTTGGGTTGTGCAAAGCTGCCTCATGAGTTATAATTTGTAACATATTATTATAAGGAGAATATGGCTAAATTGATCGAAACATATACAGTTGAAGAAGTTGCTAAAGCCCTAAAAACTACATCCATATACTATAAGACGCTAAGCTGAGAAAAGAAAATCCCGGCTTTTAAATTCGGCGGTCAGTGGAGATTTCGGAAGGATAAGATAGACACTTGGACTAAGAAAAGCAGATAGTTTTACAAAATAAATGTAACTGCCAGCAATCGGGCAGTTTTGGAGAATAAGCATGACAAATAATAACAATACGACTAAAGAACAGGAACGCGCCGAACTGCACCGCGCTATTTGGCAGATCGCCAACGATTTGCGCGGTAGCGTGGACGGCTGGGACTTTAAACAATATGTTTTGGGAATGCTTTTTTATCGCTTCATCAGCGAAAATCTCACCAGCTACATCAATGAAGACGAGCGGCGCAGTGGCAGTAAAGAGTTTGATTACGCCAAGCTCACGGATAAAAAAGCGGAGTTCGGCCGCGTTGATACGGTAAAAGAAAAAGGGTTCTATATCTTGCCCAGCGAGCTTTTTGTCAATGTTTGCTCTAAGGCGCGTCAAGACGCCAACCTTAACGAAACGCTGGCCAAGGTACTCCGCAATATTGAAAAATCGGCCAAGGGTTCGGACAGCGAGGATGACCTAAAAGGTTTGTTTGATGATCTTGATGTAAATTCCAGCAAGCTCGGCAATACTGTGGAAAAAAGAAACCAAAAACTGGTGAAGCTTTTGGAAGCGATCGGTGACCTGCGGCTGGGAAATTATTACGATAACACGATTGACGCCTTTGGCGACGCCTATGAGTTTTTGATGACCATGTACGCTTCCAACGCGGGAAAATCCGGGGGAGAATTTTTTACCCCGCAGGAAGTGAGTGAACTGTTGGCCTGCTTGGCGACCGTTGGAAAGAAGGAAGTCAACAAGGTCTATGACCCGGCTTGCGGTTCCGGTTCGCTTCTTTTGAAGTTTGCCAAAATTCTCGGCAAAGAAAATGTAAGAATGGGATTCTTTGGACAGGAGATCAACCTTACCACCTACAACCTCTGCCGTATCAATATGTTTTTGCACGACATCAACTACAATCATTTTGATGTTGCCCACGGCGATACACTGACCGACCCAAAGCACTGGGATGACGAGCCTTTCGACGCCATCGTTTCCAATCCGCCGTATTCCATCAAATGGGAAGGTGACAGTAATACGCTTCTTATAAATGACCCGCGCTTTTCACCGGCAGGAGTATTGGCGCCAAAGAGCAAGGCAGATCTTGCCTTCACCATGCATATGCTTTCTTGGCTTTCTACCAGCGGCACAGCGGCAATCGTTGAATTTCCCGGAGTGTTGTATCGTGGAGGTGCTGAGCAGAAGATCCGCAAATATTTGGTTGATAACAACTACATCGATACCGTGATCCAGCTCCCACCTGATCTTTTTTTTGGCACGACTATCGCTACCTGCATTATCGTGCTCAAAAAAAGCAAAAAGGATAACAAAACCCTGTTTATTGACGCTTCAGCCGAATTTGTGCGCGGTGGAAACAAAAATAAGCTTACTGAAGAAAACCGCGCCAAAATAATGGAGGCGTTTACCAAGCGTGCAGACAAAGCGCATTTTGCCAAATTGGTAAGCAACAAAACCATTGAAGAAGATGACTACAACATCACGGTCTCCAGTTATGTGTTGCAAAAAGATACCCGTGAGGTTGTTGATATCAAAAAACTCAACGCCGAGATCAAAGGCATCGTTGCACGGCAGAACGAACTCCGCACGGCAATTGATGAGATTGTAGCTGATATTGAGGGTAGCCATGACTAAACCCATGAATAAAATAGAAAAATTGATCGACAAGTTTTGTCCCAAGGGGATAGAGTTTAAGGAGTTGGGTGAAGTGTTAGATTATGAGCAGCCCACTAACTATCTTGTGCAATCCACTGAATATGACGATGATTTTGTTACGCCAGTATTAACTGCTGGCCAAAGTTTTATTCTTGGTTATACAGACGAAAATGATGGAATATATAAAGCGAGCAAAGAAAATCCCACTATTATTTTTGATGACTTCACTACATCATTTCATTGGGTTGATTTTGATTTCAAGGTTAAATCTTCGGCGATGAAAATGCTCCGACCCGAAAAGAGTGCCGATGTTATTTTTAAATTTATTTACTATGCGATGAAATGTATTGAGTACTCACCTCAAGACCATGCGCGTCATTGGATTTCTAAGTATTCAAAATTCAAAATCCCCATCCCACCTCTGCCGGTGCAAGAAGAAATCGTCCGCATTCTGGATAAGTTTACAGAACTAGAAGCAGAACTAGAAGCAGAACTAGAAGCAGAACTAGAAGCAAGGAAGAAGCAGTATGAATATTATCGTACTGAACTGCTGACGTTCAACGAAACAGACAGACAGACAGACAGACAGACAGACAGACAGACAGACAGACAGAGTAAGATGGGTAACACTAGGAGAAATAGGGAAGATTGTTAGGGGGACTGCCATTACAGCAAAGGAAGCGACAGGTGGAAAAATTCCGGTAGTTGCCAATGCGCCTAAAGCCATTTATTTTCATGGTAAAAGTAACAGAAGTGGAGAAACAATCGTTATTGCTAGATCTGGAGCTTATGCTGGGTTAGTCAGTTTCTGGGATGAACCGATCTTCCTCACTGATGCATTCAGCGTTCATGTGGAGTCTACTTTGCTCAAAACCAAATTTGTTTATTACTTATTGAAGCAAAAACAGGAAACTATCCACTTCATGAAGAAAGGTAGTGGAGTGCCGCATGTTCGAGCAAAAGAGTTTGAATCTTACCGTATCCCCATTCCTCCTGTCGCCGAACAAGAGCGCATTGTTACCATTCTCGATAAATTTGACACACTGGTAAATGATATTTCTGTCGGCTTACCGGCGGAAGTGAACGCCCGGCGCAAACAATACGAATACTACCGGGACAAGTTGCTTACTTTTAGTCCATTGGAAGAAGAATATGCCAAGCAATAAAAAATACAATTTAGTAGCGGAAAACCCGCAAAGCACCGTGGTGGCGGAATATACACCTCAGTATCGTACCGCAAAGGCGTACCAGAGCGAGGCGGAACTGGAGCGCGCTTTTATTGAGCAGTTAGGATCACAGGCGTATGAGTATTTGTCCATTGCCTCTGAAACTGATCTCGTGCTTAATCTGCGCAAACAACTGGAAAAGCTGAATGATTTCACCTTTTCCGATGCGGAATGGGAGGCGTTTTTTGCCGAAGAGATCGCCAACCCTAATCAAAGTATTGCTGAAAAAACAGCCACTATTCAGGAAGACTACATTAAAAATCTAAAATGTGATGACGGAACGGTTAAGAATATCTATCTGTTCCGCAAAGACAAGATCCACGAAAACAATTTACAGGTGATCAATCAATACACCACCGAAGAAGGCCAAAGATCCAACCGCTATGATGTAACGGTGCTGGTCAATGGCTTACCGCTTGTGCATATTGAGCTTAAACGGCGCGGGGTGGCAATTCAGGAAGCGTTCAATCAGATTAACCGTTACCAACGTGAGAGTTTTTGGGCTGGCTCCGGGCTCTTTGAATATGTACAAGTTTTTGTCATCTCCAATGGCACGCATACCAAATACTACAGCAATACTACGCGCTCCGAACATATCAAAGAATCTATCGAAGGATCTGTTAAGAAAGGGAAACGCTCGAGCAACAGCTTTGAGTTTACCAGCTGGTGGGCAGACGCGACTAACAGACCCATTACAGATCTCGTAGATTTTGCCAAAACTTTTTTTGCCAAACACGTGCTTCTCAATATCCTTACCCGCTACTGTGTGTTCACCGCTGAAAAACAGCTTTTAGTGATGCGGCCTTATCAGATCGTGGCGACAGAGAGGATATTGAGCAAAATCGAAGTCAGCACCAACTATAAAAAACTCGGCACTGTGGAGGCTGGCGGATATATCTGGCACACCACCGGATCGGGTAAAACCTTGACCAGTTTCAAGACAGCCCAACTGGTGAGCAAGCTGCCCTATGTTGACAAAGTGCTTTTTGTCGTTGACCGCAAAGACCTTGATTATCAAACCATGCGTGAATACGACAAGTTTGAAAAAGGCGCGGCTAACAGCAATACCAGTACGGCGATATTAAAACGTCAGCTTGAAGACTCAAATGCGCGTATTATTATCACCACAATTCAAAAACTTGACCGGTTTATAGGGCACAACAAGGGACACACAATTTTTAACGGCCACATAGTGCTGATTTTTGATGAATGCCACCGCTCGCAGTTTGGCGAGATGCACGCTGAGATTACTAAAGCGTTTAAAAGCTATCACCTTTTCGGTTTTACCGGCACGCCGATCTTTGCCGTGAATGCTTCTGCCGGTGGGCGTCCCGATTTTAAAACTACCGCGCAGGCTTTTGGCGATAAATTGCACACCTACACTATTGTGGACGCTATTGCCGACAGAAATGTTTTGCCGTTTAAGGTGGATTATGTTTCTACCGTGCGTGAAGCCGAGGATATTGAAGATAAAAAAGTGCGTGACATCGACCGGGAAGCAGTGCTTGCCGCGCCGGAACGGCTGGCAAATATTGTGAAATATATCCGCGACCATTTTGACCAGAAAACCAAGCGAAACAGTTTTTACAAACTCAAAGACCGGAGACTATCGGGGTTCAACTCCATTTTTGCCGTTTCTTCCATCGACGCGGCCAAGAAATACTACGCGGAATTTCAACGACAGTTAAAAGACGCGCCGAGTGATAAAAAACTGAAAATAGCGCTTATTTACAGCTTTGGCGTAAACGAGGAAGAAATTGACGGCGTGATAGATGAAAACTCCGAAGACACCAGCGGGCTGGACAAAAGCTCAAGAGATTTTCTTGAGAACGCCATCAAAGACTACAACGTCATGTTTGGGACATCCTACGACACTTCTTCTGATAAATTTCAGAATTACTATAAAGATGTCAGCGAACGCGTAAAGAATCGAGAAGTGGATATTCTGCTGGTGGTCAATATGTTTTTGACCGGCTTTGACGCAACTACGCTCAATACCTTATGGGTGGATAAGAATCTGCGCTTGCATGGTTTATTGCAGGCATATTCTCGCACAAATCGTATTTTAAACACCGTCAAGACGTTCGGAAACATTGTTTGCTTTCGCAATTTGGAAAAAGCGACCAATGAATCCATTGCCCTCTTTGGCGATAAGGAAGCCAGCGGGATTGTGCTGTTAAAATCGTATGACGAATACTACAACGGCTACAAAGATGGCGACAAGGAAGTCCGTGGATATAAAAGTCTGGTTGAAGAGCTTTTAACAAAATTTCCGGTTGGCGAGCGCATTGTTGGAGAACAAAATCAAAAGAGTTTTATCCGGCTGTATAGCGCGATTTTACGGGTGAGAAATATCTTGATTACTTTTGACGAATTTAGCGGCAATGAAATTCTAACTGAGCGGGACCTTCAGGATTATCACAGCGTCTACATTGACCTTTACAACGAGTTTCGCAAGGCAGACGAAGGCGAAAAGGAAAATATC
This sequence comes from Candidatus Velamenicoccus archaeovorus, assembly GCF_004102945.1. Taxonomy (GTDB): domain Bacteria; phylum Omnitrophota; class Gorgyraeia; order Velamenicoccales; family Velamenicoccaceae; genus Velamenicoccus; species Velamenicoccus archaeovorus. The sequence goes on from NZ_CP019384.1 coordinate 634,423, forward strand.
AACGATGACATCGTGTTTGAAATGGAGTTAATTAAGCAAATTGAGATCAATATTGATTATATTTTGGGGCTTGTCAAAAAGTACCATGAAGATCATATCAAGAACCGTGAACTGCTTATCGACATTAACAAGGCAATCGACTCAAGCGTTGAACTGCGCAACAAAAAAGATCTCATCAACCAGTTTATCGCTTCGCTTGATGCTCATTCGGTCGTGGATGAAGACTGGCAGAAGTATGTGGAGAAGAAAAAGATTGAGGAGCTGGAAGATATTATTAAACATGAAAACCTTGATCACGACGAAACCTATAAATTTGTGCGAAATGCATTTCGTAACGGCAGTGTCGCAACCACAGGCACTGCTCTGGCAAAAGTTTTACCGCCTGTATCGCGCTTTTCTCCCGGAGGAGAGCGTTCCAAGAAGCGCGAGAGCGTTCTGGATAAATTGACACGATTCTTTGAGCGATTTTTTGATATTTCTGATGGGAAGATTTAAAGATGACTTGGAGCTTTTGAAATGGCAGAATTGCCTTAGGCGAAAGGAAACCTCGGTAGATTCAAAATACCTCCTGCCTTTCTATCGCCCTCTGGGTTGGGCGTGGTGGTGGAATTGATGGGGTTGGAGTTGATGGGGGCATACGGTAGCCTTCGGGCGGTGCGAAGAAACCGCCCCAAAAAAACTCCCGTATGCCCGGGTGCGTAACGCGCTCATACATAAACAGGTTAACGGATGAAAGCCGTGTGATTGTAAAAAACGCTTGACAAATACTGTATTACGCTGTACGCTTATAACTACATGAGTAACGAATTTGGGAAGAAGATAAAGCAGGAACGGCTTCATCTTGATTTAAGCCTTCGTAAAGTTTGCGAAGCCGTATTTAGTGACAAGAAAAAACCGATATCTGTATCATATCTTAATGATATCGAGCAGGGGTATCGGAATCCCCCCGATAGTAAAATAATTGTTCAACTAGCCAAAGTCCTAAAACTTGAGCCTCAAGATCTTTTGAATTTGGCGGGGAAGGTTCACCCTATTATTGAGGATGTAAGCAAGAAAACAGAAGTTGGCGTTCTCTTTCGGAAGATAGCTGAGCATATTGAACGCGATCCTGGATTCGCTGCAAAAATCCAGGAACAGCTTGATAAAAATAAGGATGATCAAAAATGATGCGATGGATTGACGATGATCAAAGTGTCTATGGCCGCCGGCTCATCGCTACAGGCATAGATATAGATGAGGCTATGGAAATAAAATATCTGGAATTTTTTAATGGTAAATGTGACATTGATCATCCAGCCCTTGACATCGAGCGCTTTATAGATGAAAATTTGAGAAAAGATAACATTGAATTTGAACCGGAGGCGACTGAGTTACAACATAATGCTTTGGGGGCTACAAAGTTTAACCCGGATGGATCTCGATTGATTCAAGTTAATGCCAAACTTTATCGGCAAAGGAATTCAACAGCGCTAAAAGGCCGTTTCAGGTTTACGTGCGCTCATGAAGTGTTCCATGCCTTATTTCATGATAAGCTTTTTCGTAGCGAGGGTCATTTGAAATGTTTCGAACATCATATTCAGGAAGATATGGTTGAACCAGAGAAAAAATCGAATGATTTCATCGAGTGGCAAGCTAACCGAGGAGCGGCGGCGTTGTTAATGCCAGGATCAATTTTTAAAGAAAACGTTAAGCGAATCCGCGCCATATCTCACGATCACGAATCGTTAGTGCGAGATTTAGCGTCTCGTTTTGATGTGTCTAGGCAATCGGCACTTATTCGGCTGCAGACGTTTCGATCCGTGGCTGTGCGCGAAGATGATTTCAATCTGGAAAATGACGGCATTGATAGTTACCAAGATGCCCGGAAAAGAACCTGGAATTAGGAAAATTTTTTTGATTAAATTTTACGCAGTTAGCGTAAAAGAACAATAACCTTAAACTAAGGAGACTTGTTAACATAAGAGGAGGAGTAAATGGCAGAACGAAAACGAGTATGGGTTTCACCAGACGGTAAAGGCGGATGGGATGTTAAAACGCAAGGTGCCCAGCGGGCCGCCGGTAATTACGAGGACAAAACAGACGCATTATCAAAAGCAAAGGAGGTCGCGAAGAATGCACCCTTAGGACAGGTGGTTGTTCAAGGGCGAGATGGAAAAATCCAAACCGAATATACATATGGCAAAGACCCAGAGCGCTTCCCAGGTTAATACACAGGGCAACTGAAAGGAGAAAGAGTCATGGAAAATCAAGGACAGGGACACAATAAGCAAGTCACGATTATAGTAAATGCTCGCCCAGAAACGGTGGCGAAAGACGATATATCTTATAGTGAGGTTGTCGCTTTGGCCTTTCCGAATCCGCCAACCGGCGATAATGTTTCGTTTGTTGTTATGTACCGTAGGGGCCACGGCGATAAGACGCAAGGGACTCTTGTCCAAGGCCAAACAGTCAAGGTAAAGGAGGGGATGATATTTGATGTCTCACCAAATAATAAGTCGTAGTCCAGACCTTAAGCGACTTCGCGATGAAGGCTATGATATAGAGGTCAAGTCAGGATATCTTTTTATCAAGGATGTTCCATACGTCGATTCAGATAAGAAGATAGCGCGCGGCACCTTGGTATCAAAATTAACTGTAGCTGGGGACATGGCTGTGCCTCCTGATACCCATGTCGCTTATTTTATTGGGGGGTCTCCGTGTGATGCGAATGGATCTCCTCTACAAAAAATTATCAACTCGAGCCAAAAACATAAGCTGGATAATGTTATCGAAGTTGATCATACGTTTTCTGCGAAGCCTATGCCAGATGGAAAATATAAGGATAATTGTGATAAGGTAAAAAAATACATTGCTATGATTTCCGGTCACGCTCAGGCGGTAGATCCAAACGTAACGGCGGCAACCTTCCCAGCTTTGCCGACAACAGGAGAGGATAAATCATTCTTTAATTATATCGATAGCGCTTCTAGCAGAGCCCAGATCGGGGCGGCTACGAGCAAGTTGGAGATCGGCGGCATTGCAATCGTAGGAGTCGGTGGGACTGGTTCGTATATTTTGGATTTGGTGTCGAAAACTCCGGTAAGTGAGATTCACATTTTCGACAATGATAAGTTCCTGAATCACAACGCATTTAGAACGCCGGGTGCTCCTTCTATAGATGAATTGCGAAGGCAGCCCAAAAAGGTATTTTATTTGAGGGACATTTACTCAAGGATGCATCGGCATATTATTTCGCATGACGTTTATGTGGATGCGTCAAACGTAGATCTTCTTAAGCCAATGAAGTTCGTATTCATTTGCCTTGATAAAGGGGGCATAAAAAAGTGTATCGTTGAAAAGTTAGAAGAATGGGGTACTCCATTTATTGACGTCGGCATGGGCCTTCAGCTCGTTGACGAATCATTGACTGGTGTGCTTACCGTAACTGCCAGTACAATTGAGCAGCGCAAGCACATTAAAGATAGGATTTCTTTTTCAGAAGATAACGAAGGGAATGAGTATTCCCAAAACATACAAATCGCCGATTTGAACGCTCTTAATGCGGCTCTCGCTGTCGTCAAATGGAAGAAGATGTGTGGATTTTATAAGGATCTTGAAAAAGAGTTCTTCTGTGCATATTCAGTGAACGGTAATACTCTAGTTAATGAAGACAAATCATGAAACGAACCAAAATATTAACATATCGATTCCTTGAGTATATCCCTCGCGATATAGAGGAAGGGGTGATTTACATTTCAATGACATTTTCGACGGCGATTCATAAGTGCTGTTGTGGATGTGGTCAAGAGGTTGTAACTCCATTTGGCCGGACAGATTGGCAGTTGACTTTTGATGGCGAATCAATTTCACTGGATCCATCGATTGGAAATTGGAGTTTTGATTGTAAGTCACACTACTGGATAAGACATAATAAAATTATATGGGCACCTCGTTGGTCTAAGAAAAAAATTGATGCTAATAGGGCATACGATAAGCGGTTGAAGGATAGATATTTTATGGCTGTACAAGAGAAAGAGAATAGAAGTGATCGGAAGATAAGGCTTGCGGATTGGCTTGCTGAAAAGAATATATTGAAGCGGTTGAAAAACAATAGCTTAAGGTAAATGTTTTAACAACAGAGATTCCTTCGCTCAGAATTTTTCGTTTTCGAAGTATCGAAAGATTTTGCTTAGAGAATATTTCTTTCTTGATCTTGTAGTTTTTTTCTTGAGGCCGCAATAAGTAAGTCCTCCTTTCTTTTTCTTCGCCAAAAATACTCAATGCTTTAATTTCGTCAACAAAATTCCGGAAATAATTCGTCTCCGTTCTTGTGGTCTGCCTCAAGAGCGGCTTCGCCCCTTCGGGGAGTCCTCAATTTTTTCCTCAGAATCCAAGAAGGTTCGTTCTCTCCCTCGTCGTTCTCTCTCCTTCGGCCAATCCTTGTTTTATTGACTAAACCGGCGCTTGTGGTCTGCCTCAAACGCCTTTAAAGGCCTTGAGTTCTCCTTTTTGGCGTAAAAGAAAGGAGGACCACATGCGTCCAAAAGCAAAAAAACAGCAACAAAATCAGGAAAGGAAGGAGGTGAGCAAAATGTTCGAAGTCTCAAGGATCCATCGTATCGAAGGAAACGATACTCTGAAGGCCTTTGTGGACATCAAAGTCGCGGATTGCGTTTTGATCAAAGGCCTGAGAGTCATGGCGACCAAGGATGACACCTTGTTTGTCGCCATGCCGTCTCAGAAGGCGGAGGATGGCAAATACTATCCTACCGTCAAGCCTCTTTCCAAAGAGGCGAATCAAGAGCTGCAGGACGCAGTTCTTGCTGCCTATAACGAATAGGCAGTAAAAAAAGCTGCGCTATCGGCTAGACGGGCAAAAATAAAAAATCGATCCCCGGCCAGGGGATCTTTTTTTGTGCCTGGCGCGGCTATCACCGTTTGCCGATCAGCCTCAACACCTTCCTTTCTGTCTCTTTTGTTGTTTTTTTTCTGATTTTTCAAGCGCCGGCTTCGTCTCCTTTCTGTTTGTTTTCGCTTTTCTAACCTTAAGCCCTGATTTTCGTCAATAAAATCACGAAAATAATTCGTCTCCGCTTTTGTGGTTTGCCTCAAAAGCGGCTTCGCCCCTTCGGGGAGTCCTCAATTTTTTTCGTGACCCAGGAAGACTCTCTCACTTCATCCGTCGTTCGTTCGTCTTCGGGCATACCTGTTTTTTTTGACCAAAACCGCCGGTTGTGGTCTGCCTCAACCGGCTTCAGGAGCTTAGGTCAAGACTTTTTCAGCGAAAACAGAAAGGAGACCAAGCCATGAAAAACATGAACAAAAAAGAAAACGAGCAAAAATTCGACGAAGGGGTGTTGAGGGCTGACGGCTGCATGATGAGGCATAACCAGTCGCGTCAGGCAGAATTCCGTACGCAGGAAGAGGATTTTCCTGAGCATTCTTTCGGTAAGTCCGCGTACTGGGAAGAAAGAAGACTGCTTAACCGCGTCCATACGCTCAAGGCCATGGGTTTCAAGATCAGGCCTGAACAGACGCTCGAAGAGTTCGTCCAGGCGCATGAGGACGCGTTCACCGAGGACGTCCTATGAAGGTATCGGAGTTTCCCGAAAGCTTGAGGAAGATCATCTTGTCCAGCGTGGATGAGATGAATTTAGAGCAAGAAGTGACAATGGCGCAAGTGAGTATTTCCTTTCATGTGGGCCAGGAGATCCACGTTGAAGACTGGGAATACAAGGCAGGCGGCAGAGAAGGAGGAGTCAGATGTTGACGGAAAGCGGGTTACGGCAATTCACAGGCACGACGCAATGGTTCAGGCACTTGAGCGGCTATCTTTATACGGACGGCGTGCAATATGTGGCTGAACAAGGCGGCGCCTACTGGCTTTTGGACAAAATCCTGTTCATAACCCGGGCAAAGGCGAGGCTGCAGGAGTTCGGCGTCTGGAAACTGTCCGTGCGCGAAGACCATACAGCTCAGCTTGTCTGCGAAGACGGCAACTATCACAAGCTCTACGATGAAAAGATCGACTGGACGGATTTTCCGCTCAAGAAGATCGAGCTGTGGTTTGAAAACGGCGTCCTGATACTGCCGAGCGAACACTAAATCAAAGGGAGGAGGTGAATGCTATGCAATTAAACGATCTAAATGGGAAAACCACCATCAAGGTCGCAGGAGAGGAGGTCAGCGTCAATGCTTCTGATTCTGTCAAGGACACCTTAAAAAGGCTCCTTGAAGAGAAGGGCATTGATTCCTTCACGATCCTGGTTGACGGCGCTGAGGTGGCCTCAACGAGTGATCTGCCTGAAACCTTCGCGGATCACGAAATCGAAGTGCAAAGATACGTCAAGGCAGGCTAAAGAAAGGAGAAAAACGCGGGAAAGAGGGGAGAGGTTCCCCTCTTTCCCTATTTTAGAGGTCAAAATGATTGATGAGAAGCTAATCCACAACGCAAGGCCGGCGTCCAAGATCGTAGAAAGTATTGACGAATCCTGGCGCCAATTTGTCGAGGACTTGAAAGAACAGACGTTCAAGATTCCCTTTAAGGGAAACTACAGGTGTTGTGTTAAAGATGGCTTTTTCCACGTTGAAGCCTACGTGGGCCTTCTTGTGATCGACAAGCTCTACGATGGCCACAATACCTATCTGCTCAAGACCCCTATTAAGCATGAGCCTTTTACGCTCTACGGCGAGTATGACCAGACAGGCGACTTTCGCGATTTTGTTTCGGATCCTGAAATCGGCTGCCACTATCTAGCCATGAGCGATATGGACGCCGGCCGCAAGATCTGCACAGGAGATATCCAGATCAACAATGCGAGCCTGAATTCGCTTGAAGCGCTCAAGGCCATGGCGCTTGAAGTCATCAAGTCTTTCAGGCTCATTAACCTGACGTCCTTGGGCACCGTGATATTGCCGGAGGAGCATTCTGCTCTCAGAGATGTCTTATCCGATAAGTCCAAGGACACGGACACAAAGACAAAGAGCCTCCTGGACGCCGGGTTAATTGAACCTCTATTAACATAGGAGAAGAATCAATGCCTCAAGGAGCCATTTATTCGCGTCAGGAGTTGATCGACCAATTGGACATACCGCAAATCGCCACAGTCGTAGGATGCGGCGGGACAGGGTTCTGGACCGCGGTGTTTCTGGCGATGAGCGGGGTTGAAGAATTAGTCCTGATCGACCGCGATATCATCGAGATATCCAATCTGAACAGGCTGCTTTTGGAAGAGCGGCATGTGGGAAAGAAAAAGATCGAGGTTTTAAAAGAGGTCCTTTCAGATATCAGGAAATCTACGCGGATCGAAATCCACGATATGCGCATCGAAAAATCTCCGGACTGTCAGGTTCTGCGCGGCAAGATATTCTGTTGCACGGACAATTTGAAAAGCCAACAGCTCATCTGCGCTTACTGTAAAAAGAACGATTTAATCTACCAGAGAATAGGCTATGACGGCACGATTTTGAACGTTTCCAGGGCTTTTCCCTTGTCTTTTGAAGAGACGGAAGAACGGCAGGGTTATACGTTTACACCTTCCTGGGTTGTTCCTGCGGTATTGGCAGCAGCGGCCGGCGTTGCCTCGGTCCTGTATAAGCACCTGTCCTTGATGGAAGATTTGGGCAAGCTGCACATACAGCATTCTTCCTTTGTTCCTGAGAAGATTCTGGATGAAGCCAAGCAGGAGCATGAAGATTACATCACGGATCACATTGATGATTATCTTCCAAGCGGTTACGGCTATTGCGACGACTGCACCCACTGCGATGACTGCAACAGGGTGGATCCGGAAGATCATTGTTCAGATTGCGATAAGGAATATACCCAGGCCGATCTTGACGAAAAGATCGCCGAAGAAAAAGAAGAATGGCTGAAAGAAACGATCGAGGAGATCAAATCAGGCAAGGTCTCCAGCGAAGAGTTAAAAGAAGCCTTAAAGCAATGGCTAAAAGCCGCCAAAAGGAGGTCTAAAAATGAATAATATCCAAAACAACGTCAGCAATATCTTGAATGTCAGTATCAAGAATTATACGGATTGCGGCTGGTGCTTGGATAAGGCCAACGAAGAGATCTTGAATATTCCCTGGTCCATCTGGAGCCAGTGGCTGTTTATGTCCCAAAGGATGGGCAAAAAAGAGTGGGGAGCGATATTTTGGGTCAAGGATAACACCGTCACCGGCTTTAAGATTCCCAAGCAGGAGGTCAATGCGGTTGAGTGCGCTTTCAAGGAAGAATTGGGCGGGGACGGAATTATCCATTCCCACCACGACATGGGCGCTTTTCATTCAAGCCAGGATGACGCCCACGCGCGCAATCTTTATCGGTATTCAATAGTCCTTTCTAATTCCGATGGAAGCATCTGTACAAAAAAACTTAAGCTGCCCTGCGGTTCTTTCGGTTACGTCCAGGTGCGGCTCGGCATCATTGATCTGCCGAAAATTGATTTGGCAAAAATCGGCGAGAAAAAGAGAGAATTGATCTCGGAGCAACCCGAAGAGGAATTATTCCGGCAGGCTCGATATGACGAGTTGCAAATGCAGTGCGAAGAATGCGTAAGGTCTGATTGCCATGGTTGCGAGATTTTTCTTGCTATGCAGGAAATAGAAGCCGGAATGTTCGGGACCGGATTTGATGGATTCCAGAGACAGACACGGGAAGAGCCGAAATGTGGTCGATAGGGGATTTGGTTGATCCTTGGGATTCCGTCAAAGCCAAGGAAAAGTGGTTTTATATCTCTATAGCCCCATGGGGTATTGATGATGTGTCGAAAAGCGCCTCATCATGAAATTGGTCGATTTTTTTGTGATGATGGCGCAGGGGGCGATCTTAAGCGGACTTTTCCGTCGAGAAAAATGATCATTAGGAACGTCGGGAAAAAATCAGGCCAAAAATAAGTCCTTGATTTCTTTGGAGAAATATGTTATCCGTTACTCATCATGGAGAAAGTTTTCATTTTCGATGAGGACATCAAAACACGGTCTTTCCTTTATGAGCTGATTTCGGAACTGGGCTGGAGCGTGCACACGGTCGCCTCCGGCTCCGTGATCCTTGATTTGCTGAAGAACGAGCGCCCCGCCTTGATCATCCTCGCCGAGCAGGAGGGGGAGTTCTGCGGTTTTTCCCTTGTCAAGAAGATCCGCACATTCGATAAAGACGTAAAGATCATCGTTTTATTCAATTCCGCCTCCGGCCCCGGCCGGGATCCGGGTTTAGTCTCAAGAGAAGCAGATATCAGCACCTATCTTCCCAAGGATTTCCAGGATCCGCGCATCATTAAAGAAATTATCTCCGTCCTCAATCAACAAATCTATATCAAGCCTGAAGGCATGACGATCCGCGGGAATATCCTCGTTGTCGATGATGAAATAGAAGGCAGGGAGACGGTGGCAGGTTTCTTGCGCAGGAGGGGTTTTGGCGCGGATACCGCCTTAAGCGGCGAAGAATGCGTAGAAATGATCAAACAAAAACCATATGATCTTGTTCTTCTTGATATTTCATTGGCGGGCATGGACGGCCTGTTGACCCTCAAGCGGATCAGGGAGGTCAATGCGAACGTCAAGGTGATCATGAGCACGGGCCTCGCCAATCCTGACCTCGTTGAGCAGGCGAAGTCTCTTGGGGCGGATGATTATCTGGTGAAGCCTTTTAATTTCGGCAGCCTGGAAGCTTCTTTGATTGCTTTGCTGATCAGCAAAAAAAGGCAAAGCCAAGATGGTGTATGACATAACCCACTACGAGTATTCCAGTATTCCAGAGCCGAGCTCTTCCAGTATTCCAGAGCCGAGCTCTGGAGAGCTCGGCTCTGTTTAAGCCTCAAAGGAGCGATCGTGAATAAGAAGACTTTTAATCTCATTGGGTTTAAGCGGGGGTTCATTTAAGTGGGGACTCATTGACAAATATATTGAAAGGTGTATATTTGGTATATAATCTGATATAATCTCATATAGTTGAAATACGAGTTTAACTTGAGAATCACGGGAGTCCTTATGCCAAATGCCTTTAACCAAAGGTTGGAGAATCTCCCACCGGAAATCTGGTCAAAAATCACCAAGATAGAAGAATTAAAAGGCCAATGGATTATAGGCGCGCGCTTAAGCCCTCAGGTCCTAGGGCGCCTCAAAAGATCGGTTCTGGTTACCTCAACCGGTGCTTCCACGCGTATCGAAGGATCCAGGCTTTCTGATGAAGACATAGAAAAGCTTATGCGCGGGATCTCAATACAGAAATTTGCCGACCGCGACAAGCAGGAAGTAAAAGGATACTATGAATTGCTCCAGAATGTCTTTGACTCTTGGAAGCACATCCGTTTTTCCGAAAATACAACCAAGCATTTCCATAAAGAGCTCTTAAAATACGTCCAAAAAGACAGACTTCATCGGGGTGAGTATAAAAAAACCGAGAATAGAGTCCATATGGTTGATACGCAAGGGAAGTCTGTCGCCGTTCTTTTTGATACCACGCCGGCATACCTTACGCCCAAAGAAATGCAGGAGTTAGTCGAGGCGGCGCAAAATGCCTTTAAAGAAAATAAATATCCTCCTTTGTTGATTATAGGGAATTTTTTGGTTGAGTTCTTAAAAATTCATCCGTTCCAAGACGGCAACGGGCGCATTTCGCGCATCCTTACGAATCTGCTTTTATTGCAGGCCGGTTATCAGTATATGCCTTATGTCTCGCACGAAAAGTTAATAGAAGACAACAAAGCCGACTACTATCTGGCGTTAAGAAAAAGCCAGAAAACCTTAAAGACCAAGCCCAATATCGTCCCTTGGCTAGATTTCTTCCTTTCGCTGGTTTATAAGCAGTCTCAAATGGCAGTTGAACTATTGTCTAAGGAAAACATTGAAAAATTGCTGTCGCCTAAACAAATCGCTGTTTGGGAATTTTTACAGACGGTTGCTGAAGCATCGCCGAAAGATATCTCGAAGAACGCCAAAGTTGCCCAGCCCACGGTAGCCCAGGCCTTGGATAAGCTAATTCGCCTTAAAAAAGTTGAGCGCATTGGACTCGGGAGGAGCACAAGATACCGAAAGATTTAGGACGAAATAAATGATTTTTGTTCTTGAGGGAAACAAAGACTGGGTATTTTGAATAAATGCAGGCCTCTGCGGGAGTTATCGGCAGAGGCCTGCTTTTTTTAGAAAGAAATTCATGCTTTATGAAGACGCGGGGAACTCAATTTCTGATTTTTTGAATAGAGTAGAATGTGCAAGGCAAACGAGTATTAATACCCATTGCTATCTGGCGTTCGTGTGTTGTATATTTATGCTGGATACAGGCAGCCGTTGAAGGCGAAAAACATCGAAGTTGCTATAATGTATTGAAAAACAATAAGTTATAGTTCTAAATAAATAAGTAGTGAGTTTGTTCAGCGGCTTGGTTTGATAAATGAAACACTCGGCGTTGTCAAGCACAAAGCAAAAAATAAGGGCTCAACAGGGCGAGAAAATCGGCCCCATGACATAAAAAAGTAAAAGTTTGTTTTGAAAATGCATAAAAACCTGTTCTAAAATTTTTAAAAAATCTTGATTTTTTTTCTCAACGTGTTATTTTGAAAACAAAGCCGCATGCAATATGCGGCAAAAGGGGGGGGATGGGCGATGAGGATCCATCGAGCGACTAACGCATTAAATCAGCTGCAAGCTCTCTCTCTCTCTCTCTCTCTCTCTCTCTCTCTCTCTCTAAGTGAAGTCAAAAGCCGAACAGGCTTTTGGTTATTTCTTATTTTCCCTGCCTTAGTTTTCCTGAGTTTTCTTCCTGCAAACGTCAACGCCGCGGACAACGATAACTTCACCCTCAGCTCTCCTTATACCTGGTGCAGTGATGGCACAGGTGATTTCCTCCTTCCGGACATTGCTGAAAATACGGCATATATCAGTCCGTCCGTTTCCGTCAAAGGCACGATTGCGTCTGTGACAGCCACGTGGGACGCAACAGGCCCTGCGGCCGTTTGGGTAAGCGCCGATGGGGGTCTGCACTATTCGCTTGTCGTCAACGGCGTTCCTCTCGTCTCGGGGTTTGTCCGGGGAGAGACGCTCAAATGGAAAGCGGTCCTGGGCGCCAAGACGGTCCTCTCAAAATTTGTTCTGGCCTTCACGACCACCAACGGCATCGCCGGGACTTTCGGCGAGCCCGCGCTTTCCGGGTTCCTTTACAGGAAACAGTTCAGGATATCGGGGTCTTCGGCCGGCGCGCTTTACAATTATCAAGTCCTCGTGCGCGTGGGTGAATCCGTCGTTTCGAACGCCGCGGATGTGACCTGCAACGGCCACATCCTGGCGGATTTCAACGATGTCCGTTTTACGCTGGCCGACGGCGAGACGCTGGTGCCTTATACGTTGGTCGGCGTGGAAGGAAAGAAACCGTACCGGACGGCGTCCTTTTTCATTCGCGTGCCGCAGATCCCGCAGCGAGGGGTGCCGATTTATTTGTATTATGGCAATCCCATTGCCAAGTCGCTTTCTTCCCCTGAGGATACGTTTGATTTCTACGAGGATTTCACGGAGCTCAACGGGACGCTTGATCCAGAGAAGTGGTCCGTTACCCTCGGCACGGGCGGCAGCGCCCGGGTGACCCGGCAAGGGCTCTTGCTCGATGCCGCGACCGTGACGGCCCGCGCTTTTGAATTCAGGGACGGGATCATCGAATATGCGGCTAGCGCCCAGACGGGTTATGAGACGCGGCTGGTCGCGCGCGATCCCGACCCGGCGTCGGCGACCGATGCGACACTTGTCGCTTATGCCTCCGGTTTGGACGGCGCCCAGCACTGTTTGGTCGTTGACAACATCGTCAAGGCCAACGATCCCCGACCCATCGCGGCCGGGACGTATTACGGCTTTCGCCTGATTGCGGATAAGGATAATCATCTGACTTTTGAACGTTATGACGAGGCCTTTTTGAAAAAAGAGGCCGTCGTTTCTTATGAAGACAAAGAAGGCCCGCAAGAAGGCTTCCTGGCCCTGAACACGACGGGTCTCGGTTTAGGCAGAAGCCTGACCATCTTCCGCTGGATCCGCTGCCGCAAGTATGTGACACCCGAACCTCTCGTAGATCCGGCAAGCCTTGGGTTTGCCGAAGAAGCCGCAAACTTACCTGTATTTTTCAATACCACTCTTGACGGTAAAAAGGAGCTTGTCCTGGAGACCTCTGCGACCTCCGGTTATTACATTTTTCCGGCATTTAAGTCGGATTATGCCATCCGTATCATCGTGCCCGCGTGGGAAGGAAGAGGAGCCGGTGCCGACGTCTCGGCCGACGGCGGCAAGAGCTATCGAAAGAGCTGTATCAGTGATGCTTATTATTACGCCTCCAGGGGAGATTTTTCCGCCGGAGATGTTTTGCGCAGCCGTATCAATCTCAGGAAGGAGGGCGACGCAGCGCCTTATGTGGCCTACGCGTCATTTTCCTGCAGGCCGGGCAATATCGTCCTGTTGGCACCCAACGGCGGCGAAGCCCTCGTGGCCGGCATATCGCAGGCGGTCACATGGACCGCATGGGACTATGAGCCGTCTTACCCTATGAAGCTGGAATATTCGCGCGATGCGGGCAGGACCTATCAGCCGATATCGGATAAAGCCGCCAATACAGGGTCCTATGTCTGGACCGTCCCTCAGACGACGACCGATAGGGCCCTGGTTAAAATTTCGGATGCTTTCGACGGCGCGGTCTCCGATGTTTCCGACAGGGTGTTTTCCATAAAGGCGGGGACAGGGGGCACAGGGCAGCTTGCGGAAAGCGCGGCTCAAGGATCGGAAAGCCAAGCGACAGCCGTCGCAGCAACCCAGCTTTCATCCGAAAGCGCCGCCGGTCAGAATACGACAACGGATGAAAAACAAGTGGGCTCCTTGAAAAAAAATCCAGGCACAAACTTGTATGAGATAGCCCTTAAAATCGGCGTCGACCCGACAGCCGACAATAATTCCTATCGCGCCGGCGACATTGTGATGGTCAAGCCGGTGGGATATCCTTGGGGAGCCAGGGAGCGGGAGGAGTTTCAGATCGTCAAGGTGTATTTGACGCCGCGGGAAGCGCAAAACCTGATGTCTACCCGCAGAGGGGCAGGCGGCCGTATCATCCAGCGCAGGCGATATAAGATCGATACGGCAAAGGCGTTTTCATCTGCGGTAAATGACGCGGGCGGCAATGCGCCTCTTGTGGACGCCTCGGCGATTGAGCAGAAATGAACCGGATGTAAAAAAAGGGAGAATAATGGTCGACAATGCGAAGAATTCCAAGGCTTATGAATCGGCATTTGATACGGCGATGGAAGTATTTTGGCTGACTAAAGAATATCCCAAGGAAGAGTTGTGTTCGTTGGCGGATCAGCTCAGAACGGCTTCCAGGTCTGTGGCGGTCAGCATAAGAGAGGGTCTCGTAAAAAAGCCGCATTACAGGGATATTTTTGTAAGGCATGTGATCGATGCTTTGGGTTTTTGTGAAGAGACAAAAACGTGGCTTGATTTTTCCTTCGAGTGCAGATATCTGGGGCGGGATAAATACGGCGAGTTGTCCAGGAAATACGACGAGATAAGGATCATGCTGTATCAATCCCTCGGCAGGAATCCTCGGCTTTAAAGCCGAGGAGAAATGCGGTATTGCCTCGGGAGGGAACCCCCAGGGGATTCCACTTGGTCAAAAATTGGAAGAAATGGTGAAGGCGTGATCCGGCAGGGAGCTCCGGAGATACGAAAAACAACTCAAGGAACGAAAGACATGTGTAAAACAAACAACGCAATCCCAACGCTCTTGAGGGCCAAGCATTTTAAGCCCGGCTTGAAATGTCTTTCGGGTTTCTTTTTGCTTTTGGGATTCTGTTGTTTGTTTTCTCCGCCCGCGCACGCCAACAACATCAAGGTCTCCGACGTCAGCCTCCAGAACCTGGATTCTACCGCGGGCACGGTGGACATCAAGTTCGACGTCTCCTGGGACAACAGCTTCACCCGCACGGACGCAAACGGCAACGCCACCTTTGACCGGGCCTGGGTCTTCGTCAAATACCAGATCGGCGGCACAGGAGCCTGGTATCACGCCACGCTTGTCTCAGGAGGTTCCCTGGGCAGCTACTCCACATCCACCGCTATCGGCATCACCTCGGACGGCAAGGGGGCGTTTTGCCGGCCGGGTCTTAATCAAACACTAAGGTGGAGTTTCCCCTATGGAACGTCGATGGATACCATCAGGATCAGGGTTTTTGCCATCGAAATGGTCTACATCCCCCAGGGCTCTTTTGTCCTGGGTTCCGGCGGAACGGAATCAGGCAGCTTTACGGACGGCTCATGGACGAGTGGAGCAACTATTCCCTTTACCATTTCTTCAGAAGATGCGCTATCCATAGCCGCGAGTGCAGGCAGTCTTTGGGGAACATCTACCTCCGGCAACAATACCATCGGTGACGCTGGGACTCTTCCCGCCGCCTTCCCCAAGGGCTACAGCGGCTTCTACGTGATGAAGTACGAGGTCTCTCAGGGGCAATACCGGGACTTCCTGAATACCCTGACCCGTGCCCAGCAGAACACCAGGACCGGAACCTCCCTGGCTGCGGGCACGACATCCGTCACCAACATCTACGTCATGAGCAACACGGCGACCATATCCTATCGCAACGGCATCCGCTGCGACGCGACCATCTCGTCCTCGGACCCGATCACTTTTTACTGCGACCTGAACGGCAATGCCGTTCCCAACGAATCCGATGACGGCGAGTGGATCGCCTGCAACTGGCTCTCCTGGGCGGACCTGATGGCCTATGCCGACTGGGCGGGCCTGCGCCCCATGACGGAGCTGGAATTCGAAAAGGCCTCGCGAGGCCCGGCCCGTTCAGGCTCGCCGACAGCCAACGAATACGCCTGGGGGAACACGACCATTGATTACTTCTCCGATCTTTCCAATGCAGGCACCTCAAGCGAGGCCATAGGCCCGACCCGGCCCAATGCCAACTGCAACTATTCCAGCGCCTCGCCCGACGGCCCGGTCCGCTGCGGCATGTTTGCCACAAGCTCATCGAGCCGCACCACGGCAGGCGCTTCTTATTACGGCCTGATGGAAATGTCCGGCAACCTCTGGGAGAGGTGCGTCACCATCGGCAATGCCACAGGCCGCGCCTTCACAGGCTTGCACGGCAACGGCACCCTTGACTCCAGCGGCAACGCCGATGTTACAAACTGGCCTGGAACAGGCGCCACTGGTGGCGGTTTCCGCGGCGGCGCTTGGGATGATGACACATCGTACGCCCGCGTGTCAGACCGCAGCTACGCGGCGTACACGAATTCGTTTCGGTACTACAGTTACGGAGGTCGGTTCGCCAGGACCCCTTGATTTTTTGTTCTTTTACACTTTGGGGTTTTTGGGGGAATTAGTGGGTAAGCCGGTGAACAGGTTAGCCGGTGAATCGGTGAAATGAATAAACCAGAAAAGAAGGTATGGGAAAGGTAACCCCAGTTGTGGAGAAGCACTACAGGCTGATTTTATGGACATTGCCCAAAATTGCCAACTTTCCAAAAGACCAAAGATTCCTGTTGGCCGACAGGATCGAGACGCTGCTTTTGGATGTGCTTCTGCTCTTGATCGAGGCGACATATTCGGCGGAGAAGAGGGAAATGCTGAAGAACGCCAATTTGAAAGTCGAGCAGATGAGATTTATGATGCGCATCGCCAAGGACATGGAATACGTGAATATCAAAGGTTATGACTTTTTCTGCGTTTCGCTTCTTGAAATAGGCAGGATGATAGGGGGTTGGAGAAAATCCGAGGAGGATAAACAAAACCAGAGTCCTTGTGTTCACGGATACAAGGAGCGGTCACCGAAAGAAAGGGGTCCAGACGTCGTCACCTGTCCTTGACTTTTGTACAAGGTCGAGGCAAAAAGAGTTCGCCTGCCGCGCGGGAAAGCGGAACGCTTGCGGCGCGGCGAGGGTTGTAAAAAGGTGCGAGGTCGTAAAGCGTTGTCCGGCGGTTTCCGCGGCGGCAATTGGAATAATGACACATCGAACGCCCGCGTATCAGACCGCAACAACGCGGCGAACACGAATTCGAATCGGAACAACAATAACGGAGGTCGGTTCGCCAAGACCCCTTACTTTCTCCTTATGGATCTTCAGCTAAGGCGAGGGAAAGATGAAGAAAATTGAGAATATCTACACAAAAATCTGTTCCGTCGAAAACCTGTATGCCGCCGCAGCCATGGCGGCCAAGGGCAGACGGTATCGTGATTCGACGGCCGACTTTACCTTCCGTCTCGAGGCGGAGATCAACCGCCTGAAGAAGCAGTTGGAAAACGGGACGTACAGGCATGGGGCTTACCGTGTTTTTGTCATTCACGACCCCAAGGAACGGCTGATCTCGGCGGCGCCCTTCCGCGACAGGGTCGTCCACCATGCCGTCCACGACGTCATTGAACCGCTTCTGGACAGGACGTTCGTTTACGATTCTTACGCCTGCCGCAAGACAAAGGGGACCCACAAGGCCGTTGACAGGGCGCAATCTTTCTTGAGGCTGAATAAATTCTGCCTGCATTGCGACGTCAAAAAATATTTTCAATCCATCGACCACAACATATTGAAAGGGGTGCTGGCGCGCTGCATCGGCGACGCCAAAACCCTTGCGCTCCTGGATACCATCATTGATTCATCGGCGTATTTGGCCAATGTTTCTGCGGGGAACCGGATCGCAGGGCTGCCCATCGGGAACCTGACGTCCCAGTTTTTCGCAAACCTTTATCTCAATGAGCTGGATTATTACGTAAAGGTTTCCCTGAGGTGCCGTTATTACCTCAGATATATGGATGATTTTCTCGTTTTCGGCAACGACAGGGGCGCGCTTGAAGAAATCAAGGACCGGATCAGGGAGTTTTTAAGAAATAAATTGAACGTTGCCCTTCACGAGGGAAAATCCCAGGTTTTCGCAACCAAGAGGGGGATCAAGTTTCTGGGGTTCCGGATCTATAAGGATTTCAGAAGGCTGGCGACGGGAAATGTCAAGCGTTTCAAAAGGCGGCTCAAGCGGTTTCATTATTTGCTTGAAAAAGGCGAAACAGGCAGGGAAAAAGTCCGCGATTCGGTCAGGTGCTGGACGGCGCACAGCCTTTACGCCAATACGCACGGTCTGCGGTCGAGGATGGTCGTTGATTTGATGAAAAAAGACGCAAATTTCGGAGAAGGTCTTAAGGATATTTTGCTGCCTGTCGGCGGTCGTAGAGATGACGAGCGAAGCCGGGAAGCGGCTAGGTTGAAGGAGAGAAGTGATGCGCGAGAATTCAGTTCTTTGCATCAATAGCACAAGGCGGTTCGTTCCCGATCGGGTGCTGATGACCCGCGCGCGGGGGGGGGGGGGGGGGGGGGATTGTCAGTTGCCAGCGTAGGACAGTCTCTGTTGCGCAATCTTGCGAGCGGTGCGTTTTCAAGAAAAGATGCAGGATTCACCAGGGGCCTAAAGGACAAAGGCACCGGTCGAAAGGCGGACGGGTGAACCGATAAACCGGTTAACCGGCTGACCGGCTCATAGGCAAACCGGGTAAGGTAACAAGGAATAGATATGAAGAAAATAACCCTTCTAACCTTAACGATTCTAGCGGTGATGATGGCTGCGCCGCAGGCGCACGCCAACAACATCAAGGTCTCCGACGTCAGCCTCCAGAACCTGGATTCTACCGCGGGCACGGTGGACATCAAGTTCGACGTCTCCTGGGATAACAGTTTTACCCGCACGGACTCAAACGGCAACGCCACCTTCGACCGGGCCTGGGTCTTCGTCAAATACCAGATCGGCGGCACAGGGGCCTGGTATCACGCCACGCTTGTCTCAGGAGGTTCGCTCAGCAGCTATGCCACATCCACCGCCATCGGCATCACCTCGGACGGCAAGGGGGCGTTTTGCAAGGCCGGTCCCAGCCAGACGATCAGATGGAATTTCGGCACCACTGGAGATAACGTCAGCAGTAGTTCCAGCATCCAAGTCAAAGTCATGGCCATCGAAATGGTCTACATCCCCCAAGGTTCTTTTGTCCTGGGTTCCGGCGGAACGGAATCAGGCAGCTTTACGGACGGCTCATGGACGAGTGGAGCAACTATTCCCTTTACCATTTCTTCAGAAGATGCGCTATCCATAGCCGCGAGTGCAGGCAGTCTTTGGGGAACATCTACCTCCGGCAACAATACCATCGGTGACGCTGGGACTCTTCCCGCCGCCTTCCCCAAGGGCTACAGCGGCTTCTACGTGATGAAGTACGAGGTCTCTCAGGGGCAATACCGGGACTTCCTGAATACCCTGACCCGTGCCCAGCAGAACACCAGGACCGGAACCTCCCTGGCTGCGGGCACGACATCCGTCACCAACATCTACGTCATGAGCAACACGGCGACCATATCCTATCGCAACGGCATCCGCTGCGACGCGACCATCTCGTCCTCGGACCCGATCACTTTTTACTGCGACCTGAACGGCAATGCCGTTCCCAACGAATCCGATGACGGCGAGTGGATCGCCTGCAACTGGCTCTCCTGGGCGGACCTGATGGCCTATGCCGACTGGGCGGGCCTGCGCCCCATGACGGAGCTGGAATTCGAAAAGGCCTCGCGAGGCCCGGCCCGTTCAGGCTCGCCGACAGCCAACGAATACGCCTGGGGGAACACGACCATTGATTACTTCTCCGATCTTTCCAATGCAGGCACCTCAAGCGAGGCCATAGGCCCGACCCGGCCCAATGCCAACTGCAACTATTCCAGCGCCTCGCCCGACGGCCCGGTCCGCTGCGGCATGTTTGCCACAAGCTCATCGAGCCGCACCACGGCAGGCGCTTCTTATTACGGCCTGATGGAAATGTCCGGCAACCTCTGGGAGAGGTGCGTCACCATCGGCAATGCCACAGGCCGCGCCTTCACAGGCTTGCACGGCAACGGCACCCTTGACTCCAGCGGCAACGCCGATGTTACAAACTGGCCTGGAACAGGCGCCACTGGTGGCGGTTTCCGCGGCGGCGATTGGTATTATGACACATCGTACGCCCGCGTCTCAGACCGCTACTACGCGGCGTACACGGATTCGGCTCGGAGCAGCAGTTACGGAGGTCGGTTCGCCAGGACCCCTTGATTTTTTGTTCTTTTACACTTTGGGGTTTTTGGGGGAAGAACGAGCGGGTAAGCCGGTGAACAGGTGGAGTGCGTGGTTCGTTGTTCGTGGTTCGTTCACGAGCAACAGCGAACACGAGACGAACCACGAGGCAAGAACGACGAGGAACGAGCTGACGTGGAATACGCTGTTCGTGGTTCGTTGTTCGGGATTCGTTTACGAACAACGAGGAACGAAACGCGAGGCAGGAGAAGGAACGAAGATGATAAAAAGCTACCGGGATTTAGACGTTTGGCAAAAAGGAATGGGGCTGGTTGAGACAGCGTACCAAATAACCGGAAAATTCCCCAAAGGAGAGCTCTTTGGGTTAACGAATCAACTGAGGCGTTCATCCGTGTCTATACCATCGAACATTGCGGAAGGGTTCCTGCGGCAGCATG
The DNA here is from genome assembly GCF_004102945.1 of Candidatus Velamenicoccus archaeovorus. GTDB lineage: Bacteria > Omnitrophota > Gorgyraeia > Velamenicoccales > Velamenicoccaceae > Velamenicoccus > Velamenicoccus archaeovorus. Next base: position 654,904 of record NZ_CP019384.1, read on the forward strand.
CGAACGAGATGATACAATTTTTGTATATAGCCTTGGGATCTTGTGGAGAACTAGATACGCAGACAGAGATCTCTTATCGGTTGAGGTATATCACAGAGAACCAAAAGAATCTCTTGAGCGAAGATGTTGATCATATTGCACGCATGATTCGCAATTTAATAAAGAGTTTGCGCAACCGAACCACGAAACACGAGGAACGAACAACGAGCTGACGATGCGAAAAACATCTCATCATTTTATGGGGGAAATGAAGGAATCGGAGAGAATTTTAGGCCGGTTGAAGGTTTTCCAATTTCACCTGAGGCCGCTTATGCTCCAGAATGTATTTGCTGGCGTCGAGTATTTCAATGCCAACGACAGATCCGTCGGGAGCATAGTTAATGGCGATGTCTTCCGTAATTCGCTGCGTGGTCACCTGGAACCTGCCCTTTTTGAGCCTGATATACGCGGCATCTACCTTGGAGTCATAACTGATTTTCATCGTGGCCTCCTAAAAATAAAAAACGTAAACTGTGACGACAATAACGGATTTTTCTTCTTTGACTATGGGCATGACTTGTTTGACGCGGTAAAACTTGCCGCCCCAGTCTCCGTTATGCTGAAAATTATGGCGATAACTCATGCGGCCGTGTTTAGCTGGAATTCTTTCGCCATGACGGATTGTTTGAATAATTTCTTCTCTGGAAGCGCCGCGTTCCAGCATCTGCTTTAGCGCGTGGTCCGAAAAGATGATGTGTTTCATGTTTCAATATTATCATTGCAGTTCAGGAAGTCAAGAAAGAATAATGATGAGAGAGATGAACGGGTTAGCGGGTGGAGTGCGTGGTTCGGGGTTCGTGGTTCGTTCACGAACGACAGCGAACACGAGACGAACCACGAAACACGAGGAACGAACAACGAGCTGACGATGCGAAAAACATACCTTATAACCATAACGCTTTTGGCGGTGCTCGTCTTCGCAGCAAGCCCTGCTCAAGCGCAGTATAAGGGCGGCCGCGGGGACGGCGATAATTGTTCCGACGGGCTGGGATTTACTCTTTTCGCCGGCGGCTCCGGCGACGGCTGGGACTATCGCGCCATGTCGAGTACCGTTGTTTTGGCCAATGTGGGCTTTTTAAGGGGAACAGGCGTTGCCTTTATACGCGCGGGGGCGACCATCTCCTCGATCTCGCGGACAAATAACGTCGTTGAAGTCATTCTAAGCGCTGCTTATCCGAATAATAACCTTAAGGTGGGCCAGAAGATCGTCATTGATCTTGGGACGGGCGGTACGGCTTCTTTTAACGGCGTTTTCCAGATATCCCAGGTCACGAATCAGCAGATTTTCCGTTACGGACAATTCGGCAGCGATGCGACGGGCGTATTGGGGACCAGTCCGGTGGCCGGAGGCGACTACACGACGCTGACGACCTGGCAGGCGGCTTTGCTGACCGACCTGACATTCGGCGGCGAACCCGCGATAGCCGAGTGTTACAACGACTGGCCCACCGGCCTCTCCGAAAATGTCGATTTGACCAACGTTTCCAATGAAAGTTACTATTTGAAGATTACCGTTCCTTCGACGGACCGCAACACCGGCACGACGGGGACGGGCTTCAGGATCTCTCCGTCGAGCGGAAACGCCATCGCAGCGTCAGGCGGCTATGTCTATCTGGATAGCATAGAGGCGACCCGGCCTGTTTCTCTTACGGCCGGGACGCTCGTGACCGGCGCAGGTTCCCTCTATACAGGAGGGTTGACGGTAGGTGAAGGCACCACCTTGAAGTTGGAAGGCAAAAGTTTTTCGGGCATAGGGACGGTAACGCTGCCGAGCGTGTCTACGATTGTGTATACGGGGCCCAGGTCTGATGAGACTGCAGGGGCTGTGACGCTTCTGAATCAGGCACACCACCATGTGACATTTTCTCCGGGAACGGCCACAACGTTCAATCTGCCGTCAAATAACTTCGACGTCAACGGCAATCTGACGATCGGCGCATCCGCCACACTTGACGCGACATCCAATAATTACAATATGAACGTCGCCGGCAATTGGACGGATTCAGGAAGCTTCACGGCCCGGGCGGGCACGGTGACGCTGGACGGCACAGGCCAGACCATTTCGGGAAATAACTCATTTTACAATCTGACCAAGACCGTATCTTCGGCCGACACGTTGACTTTTGCCGCGGCATCTAGCCAGACGATCGCCAGCGGCGGCACGTTGACTCTCGGCGGAGCTTCGGGACAGCTCTTGAGTCTTCGTTCCGGCACAACGGACACGCAGTGGGGCGTGGCCGTCGGGGGGAGCACGGCCGTCAATTACGTCGATGTCAAGGACTCGGATGCCTCGGGAGGCAACACGATCACAGCCAATAATTCCGTTTCATCCGGCAATAATATCAATTGGGCTATCCCGGGAGGGACTTTGACCGGGACGAATGTCGAACCTGCGGGTTTGGTGGCCGGCATTACCGGGACTGTAACGGTAAGCTTTACCACCGCAAACCCTCTTTCTTCGGATGGTAAAATCAAGGTCACCTTTCCCGCAGGTTTTTCTTTCAGCTCCGGCGGCGCCACCGTTGTTTCTTCATCCTCTGGGATCGACGGTTCTTTTTCCGTCGGCGTCGCCGGACAAGCGATAACCGTGACGAGAAGCGGCGGTTCCTCATCGGTGCCGGGCGCCAAATCCATCACGTTGACGAATATAAAGAATCCCGATAACACGGGTTCTACGGGGACATACGCCATTGAAACCCAGAATGCGAGCGGTGTTGTTTTCGATTCGGACAACTCCGTTTCAGCAGATACCATCACCAACGGCGGTACCTTGACCTCGACCAATGTCGAGCCCGCCTCGCTCTATGCAGGCGCCTCCGGCAACGTCACGGTGAGCTTCACGACCGTCAATCCCATTCCTGCCGACGGCAAGATCGAAGTGACCTTCCCGTCGGGATTCGTGATCAGTAACGGCGGCACGACCGCCGCCACAAGCGGCAGCATGGACGGCTCGTTTGCCGTCAGCATCAACGGCCAGGTGGTGACGGTGACGCGCTCCGGCGGCACCCAGCAGGCCGCGGCCGCCGAATCCCTGACCTTAACGTATATCCGCGTGCCCACGACCGCAGGTTCCACCGGCACCTATCAGATCAAGACAGCGTCTGCTAGCGGTTCATCCACCGGCCGCATCGACCAGGATACGGCTGTGGCGGCCGATACGGTCCTGCGCCCGTCCTTGTCGTCCTGGGACTTAGACATGAACGCAGGCACGATGACCTTACACTTTGACACGACCGTTTCAGCCGCGAGCCTGAACGTGACACAGCTCACGCTCCAGGACGCGGCGACCGCGACCGCGATATATTCTCTGACCGACTCGACGACCGCGTCGCCCAACGGCGCCGACATTGTCATTACCTTATCGACGACGGACTTAAACGCCATCAAGTTCATCTCAGGGTTAGGCAAGTCTGCTGCCAACAGCTACCTGCGCCTGACCTCATCGGCCATTGCAGACCCTTACGCCAACACCGTCACGCCAATAGCTGATGGAGCGGCCCGCCAGGTCACAAGCTACACCGCCGATACGACCGCGCCCACGTTGAGTAGCTGGGTGCTGAACTTGAACACCCACCAGTTGACGCTCAACTTCAGCGAAGTGGTCAAGGCCTCCAGCTTCACGGCCTCGGCCTTCACGCTGCAGAACACAGCCAGTTCTCCAACTGTGACATATGCGCTGACCGATTCTGCGACTGCAAGCTCCAACGGCACCTCGATCGTCGTGACCTTCTCGACGACGGACTTTAATACCCTGACCGACACGGCCGGCATCTGCCGCCAGACCGATAAATCCGACAGCTATCTGACCATGACCTCCTCGGGCATCACCGATATGGCGGCCACACCCAACTCTGTGACGGCTGTTTCGACCGGCATGCAGACGACGACGTATACGGCCAATACGGTCACCGCGACCAAGTTCCACGTCACGACTTCCGCCGGTTCGAGTTCGACGACTGTCACCGCCGGCGGCACCAAAGACATTATTCTCAAGGCCTATGACAGCTCCGGCTATCGCACCCCGGCCTACACGGGTTCCAAGAGCGTCACGTTCGCCGGCTCCGATGTCTCACCTGACGGCAATGCGCCGACCGCCCGCGACGCCTCCAGCAGCGACATCGCCTTCGGCACGGCCACAAGCCTGACCTTCACGCGCGGCGAGGCCTCAAGCACCCTGATCCTTTATTGCAAGGCCTTGTCCGGCTCGGAGGCCATGATCGCCGCGACCGAAGGCTCGGTCATCACGGATGATTTCAAACTCACTACAATAATCAACCCGGCAAGCTCATCCAAACTGGTTTTTTCACAACAACCTTCCAGTACCGCCATTATCAATGCCGCATTGACGCAACAGCCTATCGTGTCCATCCGGGACACATACGGCAACCAGACGGCCGATACATATACCATCACCCTGTATGCCTCGACGAGTAATACGAGCTTCCTTCCGGCAAGCGGGACGCTCTCTTCAGATCAGACAGGTAACGCGATTGCCGCCGTCAACGGCGCGGCCACATTCTCCGGCGTCAAGTACGACACGACAGGGACGATCTATCTCTTTGCTTCTTTTTCGTCATTGTTTACTTTTTCCAATGGCATTACTTTTTCTGCGGCACAGACTTCTGCGGTTGAAGCCTCGTCTGCGCCGGTCGCCAGCTTCAACCTCGATCCTGTCAATGACACCCTGGCCGAAAAATTCAACGTTCTCAAGTTCAAGGTGACGGATAAAGGCTCAGACCTGACTCCGACACTTATTGATCAGGTCCAGATTGCAATCGGAGGCACGGGCGGGGCGGCCGCCTCCGACATCGCCTGGGCCGGCCTGTATAAGGCAGGGGTCACGGATCCTCTGGTCACGGCCACAGGGGCAGCCATCACCAATTCGACCATCACCTTCGGTGCGACTCCGAATGCGGACTCGTCCGCGACCATCGACATCGTGCCCGACGGCTCCTCGGTGGAATACACCGTTGCCGTCTATATGAAGAACTCTAAATTAACGGCAACAGACGGGCAAACTTATACATTTATAACCGACAACGACAAAATCGGCGTAGATCTGGGGACTTCGTCCAGAATGAAGGCTTCGAATGACGCAGCGGTGTCCCTCGTGACGGGAACGATTGCGGTGACGGCGACATATCTGGAAATCGTCAACCAGTCCGATGATGCGACTTCCGGCACGGCGACAGCCGGGACAGCCAAAAACCTGCGGATCAGGGCAACGGACGCCAACAGGAATATCGACAAGGATCACTCGGGTGTGTATAGCCTGGCTTTTTACGGTCTCTCGTCGGTTGCCGGCAATACCCCCAAGGTCAACACAAGCTATGAATTCGGCGTGCCGCAGAGCATCTTATTCGCCAGCGGCGTTTCACCTGTGACGGTGACACCCTATAAGTTGGAAACAGCTGATCTTTACGTTTCTGAAACAGGCTTGAGTTATTTTCCATATACAGCGAGCGTGGCGGCGGCTTCGGCGTCTTCGGTAGAGTTGACGAGCGGCAATAGTCAGTCGGGCGTCATCAATAAGGCTCTGGCGGCTTTTGTCGTGACCGCGCGCGACGCCTATACCAATGCGGCGTCCGGCGCAAACATCGCGTTTTCCATCTCAAGTTATCCGACGGGTGGCGGCGGATGTTCGCTCTCGGCGGCCTCGGGCGTGACCAATAGCTCGGGCGAAGCCTCAACCATCCTGACTTTGGGTGCGGCCGCAGGCACCTACCAGGTGCAGGCGACCAACGCCGCGCTCTCAGGCTCGCCTGTCACGTTTACCGCGACCGCCAGCGCGCCGACGGCTCTACAGAAGGTTTCAGGCGACAGCCAGACCAAGAATGTCGGCGAGACGGCTGATCCCTTTGTCATCAAGCTTGTCAATGAATCCGGCGCGGGGATTTCCAACGAGACGGTCAACTTCACGATCCAATCCGCGCCGACAGGCGCTACAGGCCAGTCGCTCTCGGCCGCTTCGGCCGTGACCAACAGCTCCGGCCAGGCTTCTGTGACGTTGACCCTGGGCAACAAGACCGGCAACTATGTCGTGCGCGCCAGCTACCAGGTTCTGGGAGGTGCGCTTCTGACAGCCGACTTTACGGTAGCGGCGCAACCGGCTGTGCCCTATAAGGTCATTTTGACGGGTCCGACCTCGGTCAATGCGGGTGCCGCCTCAAGCGCTTTCACAATCTCGATCAAAGACCAGAACGATAACCTGAGTCCGCTTTCGACAGGCCAAAGCATCCTGTTTAATTTGACGACAACACCGGCCTCCACAGGGACATTCTACAGCGACGCGGCATGCACAGCAGGCAATGAGATCACGACGGCAACCGTAACAGAAGGGGCGTCAACAGCGGTCTTTTACTACAAGCACACGGTGGTGGTCTCCGGCATCCAGGCGACCGTCACGACCACGAGTACCATCTTGAACGCCAGCTACCGCACGAGCTCGGTGACCTTCTCGGTCGTGCCGGCCTCCATGCATCACTTCGTTGTCTCGGCCTCGGATACCTCAGCCATGACCGCGGGCGGTTCCCGCGCCATCACCATCACTGCCTATGATGCCTACGACAACCCGACGCAATACACCGGCTCCCTGGATATTATTTTCTCGGGTGCGGCAGCTTCACCGTCGCCTTCGACGGCCGCGGCAACCTGTTCCAATGCCTCCGGTACAGACATTGCTTTCGGCGCGGTGACATCTTTGGCATTCACCAACAGTGTTGCGACAACCACCTTCAAGGCCTACGGTGCCCAGACCGCCGTGATCAAGGCGACCTCGGGCAGTGTCGCGACGTCGGACGAGCAGGCCCTCAATCTCGTCGTGCGCCACAACGCGGCCGACCACATGAAGTTCCATGCGGCGCTCCCCACCCCGGTCGTGGCCGGCATCTCGTTTAACTTCGACACGACCTTGGACGTCGTCGACGTCTACGACAATATCTGCGACGGGGCCAACGGCGCCACCGCCTACACCGCCTCCAACCGCACGATCACCTACACCTTGAGCGGCACGGCCAACGGCCCCGAGTCGGGCGTGGATGAATACACGACCCTGGTCTCCTTCACCAACGGCCAGTCGACGACGGCGCCGCTGTCGGCGACGCTCTACCGCGCCCAGACGACGACGATCACGGCCTCCATGGCGGCCCTGACCGGCACCAACGCGGCGTCCAACTCGCTCGTCGTCAACGCGGCCGTGGTCAACAAGCTCAGGTTTGCCCAGCAGCCGTCGATCACTGCGACCACCAATGTGGCGTTCGCGGCACAGCCGCAGATCGCGATCTCCGACCAGTACGGCAATGCCTGTTCGAGTGTCACAGGCCAGATCACCCTGCGCGCATCCACCACGACCGGAAGCTACACAGCTCCTGCCAACGGTTCTCTGACCTCGACCTCCGGCTTGACCCTGACGACGACCAACGGCGTGGCTACGTTTGCCGGCGTCAAATATAGCTATCCCGAAGAGATTTATCTCGAGGCCCAGGCGTCTATTTCCGGCTACACGGTGGATACAATCTATTCCTTTAAGATCACCGTTGCGACCTTAGAAGAGATCACCGCGACGCAGGTGACAAGCGGCATCTCGGATACGGTTTCTTCCATTGCGAACTCTTCGGCGACAAAGGTGGCGGTCTTCGGCTTCAAAGCGACGGATGCCGGCGCCGACGGCTACGCCGGCGATATCAAAAAAGTCGTCGTGAATCGCGTGACAGCGTCGGATACAACAGGCGATTGGAGGGATTATATCTCGGCCGCTTACTTGAGCGACGGGACGGTCAATATCCTAGGGACGGTCGCGGCCAATACGATTACCTTCGGTTCCGGCGACAGCACGGTCTTCTCGGTGCCCAACGGCTCGAATAAGACATATACCTTGAGCATCGTCGTCAAGTCCACTCTTCCTGAAGGCGCGGACGGTAAAATCTTCGCATTCAGCACAGACGTCAATGACGACGTGACGATGAATGTGCCGGCGACTTCCCTGTTTGCCTCGGCGGCCGCGCTGACGCACAACGCCACCCTGGCGGTTGTGGCCACGAAGCTGAGGGTCAGGGGGTCCGCCGGCGAAACGTCCATCAACGTTAATGCGGGAGAAAGCGCCGTGATCACGATTGCGGCCACGGACACCAATAACAACGTCGACAAGGACTATCATCCCGATCAGGTCAAAAATATCGTCTTCAGCGGCGCCGAGACCTCCATTCTGGGCAATGTGCCGACAGCCACCGATCTGGGCGGCGGCCCGACGGAATTCGGGACGCTGACACCTGTCCGTTTCGTCGGGGGTGTCAATACCTCGACTATCACGATGGTTCTTTATAAGGCGGAGACCGCCTATATTACAGCTACAGACGACAGCGATCCGGCCCTGACGACAACCGGCCAGGACCGCCTGGCCGTGATTGTGGCCGGCGGCTCGGCGGCTACCCTGGCTTGGAGCACCCAGCCGAAGACCAAGGCGGTAGCCAATGCGCCGTGGAAAGATTTTGTCGTGGCTGTTTCCGACGCTTACGGCAACACCGCTTCTTCCAATGTCGATGTCTCGGTGACGCCGACAGGCGGCACGACGGGTACGGGCGCGACATCGACGGTCACCGCCGTCGACGGCCTGGCGACCTTCTCGAATTATTACGTGACGTGCGCCGGCTACCCCGGTTATGTGACGCTCGTGGCTTCGGCCTCGGGCGTGTCGAATTCCTCCGCCTGCAACACCGTCACGGTCGATGAGAAATATACCATTGTCGTCAACCTCAAGGATTCCGTCAACGCGACCGATCTTTCGGAATTTACCTACAGCGTTACGAACGCCGGCACGGGCGTCACCCTTATCCCCGAGACCCCGACGAACAGCCCGTTCACGCTCTCCGGCGAAGGGTCGCTCGGTTACGGCACCTATAATTTTACGTTCAGCAAAGACCTCTATGTGGAAACAACGGCCGAAAAAGAAATCGATTGCCTGGCTGACGGCTTGGACGGCACCTACGATAACGTCGTCAATATGACCGTCTATATGACTTCGATCGCCGAGTCCACGGCGGACTACCGCGTCATGCCCAGCTTCGTCTACGACGAAGACAATGAGGACTTGGCGATCCGCCTCTGGCTGGAGCGCAGGGGCAAGATCATCTACAATACCGCGCCGAACAAGCTGGGTTACGGCGCCAATACGGCAACGGTCCAGGTGTATGACGAAACGGGTCAAAAGTGGCTCAATACGGTTTCTTTGGATGCGCCCGATCCGGAGGATTTCACCAACGGAACGTATGTCAAGACCGTCACAGATGTTTTGGCGGCCACTAATGAATTCGGCCAGGTGCTTGTCGCAGGCAAGACGTATTTTGCCAAATGCACCATCCATTACGGCGGGGCCGACGGGAGCTCCAATTCATATGAAGCCGGAACGACCTTCACCGTGACGATCACGCAAAAGCTGGCCCAGGAGATCATCAGCAAGCTGGGTCTGGCCGAAGGCGAGACCTTGAGCGGCAAGCTGACGGCGCTCAACACATCGATTGTGACGGTGGGGACGCAGGTCCAGACAGCCGAGTCCAACATCAAGACCCAGGTGGCGTCGTCGGAGTCGGCGGTAAAGACGAAGGTCGCGGAAGTTAAGAGTGAGACCGCCAGCATCCTGACGGCGGCGCAGACGACCATCCCGAGCAAGATCTCGACGGCCTCCACGGAGATCCAGTCGAAGGTCGAAACGGCCATGAAGTCTGCGATCCTCAACCATGAGACGACGGTGAAGCAGAACGATTCCATCGCCATCCAATATAGGACATACCCGGGCGTTTCGCCGACGATCGCCGTTTATGATCCCCAGGGTGCCCTCAAGGTCGCGGCAAACATGACGGAATATTCCTCCGGTCTTTACGGCTACACCGTGACGTTCCCGGCGTCCTGGAAGCTGGGAGATTACGCCATTGTCTGTTCGGAGTCGACCTACGGCACGATCGACGCCATCACCATTAGTTTAGGCACGGCGGATATCGAAAAGGTATCCAGCGATCTTGCAACGGTCATGGGCAGTGTTTCGCCGATCCAGGAGATCAAAGACAAGGTGGCGGCATTTTCCGCCGCGTTCAACGTCATCGAGCAGAATATCCAAAGGGCTTCTGAGGCCTTGGCAGCGGTCAAGGGCGATACAGATATGTCGGGCGCGACGAAACAACTGGAAGCCTTGCATAACAGCCTCAAGGACATGAGCGCCAAAGTCCATCAGATGAGCAATTCCACCGACATGAAGAACATCGAGAAGCTCTATCAAGTTTCCGAGGAAGGGTCGCAGAATATCACCTACATCCGCAACAAGACCCAGGAGCTCAAGGCCCTCATGCTCCTGAATCAGAAGATGATTGAGAATACGGCCAAAGAAGAACCCGTGGTGCAGACATGGCTTGAGTATTCATGATAAACAAGAGGGCGGGGGGCTAAAAAAGACAGTGATCGATTGGTTGACAATGACAGGAAGGATGAAGATGCGCACATATAATATTCCAAAGATTTTATTTTTTGTTCTGTTTTCTATTTTTTGGCTCTTGTCTGCCGTTGCTGAAGCCAACATCGTCGTGCGGGCGACTGTCGTCAATCCTTCGCCGACAGAACGGCGGACAGTGCCCTTCAAATCCTATTTGCCCAAAGAGATCAAACCCGAAAACATTGTGGAGATGGGGGATTTGAATATCGCCTATGACACTAAGGAATCCGTCTACTATCTTTATAAGGATTACGACTTGGCGCCCCGGGAGTCCGTTTTGGTTGAAATAGAGTTGGAAGACGTCTGGAAGATCCCGCAGGACGAGCTTGCTTCTATCAGGTCGGAAGTGGACAAGGTGGTCAAGCTTTTACAGGACACGGATTATGCCGATCGGGCCAACTACCTTCGGGAAAGCATTATGACGAAACTCGATGAGATCGAGCATAAGCAGGAGGTCGTGAATCCGAATCCGGGAGGCTACATCTCGGATTACCGGGATAATCTTAAGCTCTTGGATCAAGTCAAAGCCGATCTCCAAGCCGCCAAGACCCTGATGACCGAAGCCAAACAAATCTACCCGATACTGACGTGGAAACTGATCATTGCCGTTGTCGCATTCTTGGGCGTCTTGGGGGTTGTTTTCTTCATCATCTGGTCTAAACAAATCAAAACTATTTCAAACCTCACCGAGGACTATAAGTCCGAAAGAGAGAATTTCCAGCCGCCATTGGCAGAGGAGAGGCCCGAACACAGGCAGCCCGAAGAAGACAAGAAGCCTGAAATTACCGATATCGAGCAGCGCGTTAAAGATAACCCATGATTCCTCATATATAGTATTTTATGAGCCCCGCGATACCTCACGGCTTTCCCCCGACTAATTAGTTCTTCGGTTTTCCATCGGTTTGTCAAGAGCAATCCCGATTTTTTTAAAGGCAGGTCTCATGTGCGGAACTGCCACATTGTTTAGTCTCCGACAAAGGGATAACGTGCGAATTTGCTCCAGAAAACCATGCTTCGTAGCATTATCGCACATAGACGGTTGAGCCGATTCTTCGCAAAATATACCCAGATGGAAACTCGTGTTATACTTTCCCTGGTTCTTGAGATCCTGTTTTTTTGATATAGAGTTTTTTCATCCATCGGTCCAGGCACCACCGCGTGATGTTAAGATTTTTTGATGTTTTTTCAAGATGCCAATCGTTGCGCCTTAAGGCTTTGAAAATCAGTTCCTTGGCAACCTGGTATAAGGCCTTCCTTAAGTCAAGACCTTTAATTCTTATGTTGGTTATTTCGATATCATCAATGGCGTGCCTGATGTATTCCTTCACCTTATGGTAATCGCAGGGTTTTTCAAATACGGCATATGCTCCCAGCCGGATAAGTTCATCGCGGCTGTATTCATCGAGGTAGGCCGAGATAATGATCACGTGAATATCCGGGAATCCTTTTTTTATAAGCTGAAGGACCTCCGTTCCTGATAATTTCGGCATCTTGATATCCAGGAGGATCAAGTCATAACATTTGTTTTTTCTGCTAAGACAAGAGATGACTTCGGAGCTATCCAGACAAATGTCTATTTCCAGATCAATCTCTGAATAGTGCTCAAGACAATGCTTGGTATCTTGGGCGAGAGTTTCATCGTCATCGACCACCAGAACTCCGTATTTAAGTTTCATCAAGGTTCTCCAGATTTTGATTAAAAAAATTGCTTTATCTTAAAGTGATACATAAAGTTATGCTCTATATCATCGCATCAAAGTATTTGTGGACAGCGCTTTTCTTTGACGGATATTTTATCATAACATATTCTCTAACAAGAGTTTAGCATATTTTTTGACCAATAGCAACCCTAAAAATCAAACAATTTAATGCTTAACATCTTGTAATCAAAAAGGTTATGTAAATTCAAATAAATAAATGGTTAGATTGCATAATTACCTGATTTCGTTGGTCAGGGAGGGATTTTACGGTTCGGTTAAGATAAGCTTTGAAGATGGATTGCCTGTATCCATAAGGGAGGAGAAATCCATAGACACGGCACCGTTTAAAGAGGAGATCAGGGAAGGCGTGAAGAAAGGTTTGATTAAAAAGAAAACATTCAATGAAAAAGCTTGACAAGGCGGCATTATAATGTATATTAGATTTTAACAATTTGGTTTTCAGCAAGCAAACAGTCCTATTGGAAAAACCGAGGGGCTGGTTTCTGAGACGAGACTCAGGAGCCAGCCCTTTTTATTTGCCTTACGGATATCTCATGGGAAAAAGTTATCATCATAACGATGGATTTTATACAAAGATCAACAACGATCTTTTGGCCGCTCTTTACAAATGTCCGTTCAATGGAACCGAGCTTAGGCTGATTCTTGTTGTTATCCGCAGGACCTATGGATGGAATAAGGCGAGTGCATTTATCAGCTACGGCTGTCTTGCAGATGAGCTGGGGGTTGACAAGCGTAGCATCCGCAGGTCAATGAAATTGCTCGTTCAAGACAAGGTCATTTTTAAAGAAAGCTCCTTTCGGACGAACCTGTTTTCCGTCAATAAGGATTATGCATCCTGGAGGTTATGGAAAAGTCCAGATCCGAGGAACAAAAATGTCCCCCCCAACGGAGCAGATGAGGACAAGGCTGACCCTCAAAAGAGGGGCGAGGTTATCCTCACTTAAAAGAAAGAAATAAAAAGATCTTTTAGTAGTAAAAAAAGGGCTGTGGATTCTGTGGAAAAGTCGACAAAGTCATACGACAAAAATTCAGTTTTTATTAAAGAAAGGTTTACCATCGGCAATGGTATTCCGCTGATCATATTTGGCGAGAGATTGTCGAAGGAACGTTTTGTTATTCTAACGATGAAAGATTTCTTTAGACTGACAAGGCTGTTGCTAAAAGGACAAAACAAAACGTCATGACAAATACCGACAATCCTCATATGGATAATAAGGACGAGGTTCTTGAGAAAAAGATCCGGCTGGATGATTCAGCATATCGTTTTAAAAGAGTCCTTGAGATTCTACTTGAAGCCGATTTAAAGCGGTTGCAAAAATTATGCCAGGATGAAAAAGCCGAAACGTCAAGGAAATTAAAAAATATTACTTGAATAACTTTGTATAATGATATATAATCATTCACCATGAGAAAGATAAAGGGACAAAAAGTATTTACGATAAAAGAGACGGCCGAAATTCTAGACGTCCATAGGATGACCATTTATCATTGGTTTAAAAAAGGCTGGGTTAAGGTGAAGCGTGATTATCGCAATTTTCCGGTATTTACGGAGAAAGATATCGAGAATATCAAAAAATGGCGGAATACGCTGAGATAACCAGGCTAACCCGTGGGAATATTTAGATGAAAGTTGCGATATATACCAGAGTAAGCACAGAAGATCAGGCCCGGGAAGGTTACTCCATTGAGGTCCAACGGGAGTACCTTTTGGATCATGCCAGACGCATGGGGTGGGAGGTTTATAAGGTCTATACCGATGACGTCAGCGGTTACGTGATTGACCGTCCAGCCTTGAACGAAATGCTCGAAGATGCTAGACAAAAGAGATTTGAACTGATTATCACCTATAAGCTTGACCGTTTCAGCAGAAAATTGAAAGATTTGCTCAATATAGTTGATGATCTGGCTGGTTACGGGGTCGCATATAAGTCGGCGACTGAGCCGTTTGATACTTCTACGAGCGCCGGGAAGCTTATGTTCCAGCAGCTCGGTAGTTTTGCAGAGTTTGAGAGGAACAGGATCAAGGAGAGAGTTTTTCCTGGGATGATCAAAGGGGTCCAGCAGGGCAATTGGCAAGGCGCGCGCTATGCTCCCTATGGATATTATTACAATAAAGAAAAGAAACTTTTGGAAGTGGTTCCTGAAGAGACGAATATTGTAAAGTTGATTTATACGATGTATCTGGCCAACAGAACCTCTGGACAAATTGCCGAATATCTCTATCTCAAAGAATATAAAACAAGATCCGGCGGTAGGTTCAATTCGGCGCTTGTATGCAAGATACTCAAGAATCCCATATACCTTGGGAAACTGGTTTGGAATCAAAATCATTATGATACGAACCAGCGGACCCTGACGAGGAAAGGCTATCGATACGTGAGAAATGATCCTTCCAAGGTCGTGATCGCGCAAGGCAGGCATCAGCCCATAATCTGCCAGGATGATTTTGATGAAGTCCAGGCGAAATTAAGATCCAACCGAAGAGGTGTTCTGCATAGAATAAATGTCCTTGATTATCCCCTGACAGGTATACTTTATTGCGCGAAATGCGGCTATAGATACCAAGGAACATCTAATATGTCGAACCATCGGCTTAAGAAGAGGAAGCGCTGGTACAAATGTTCTTGCATGGGCACTTATCACGTGAGATGTTCCAACAGACCTGTGAAAGCCGAAGATATAGAACCAAGGATTTTCGAAATAGTCCAGAAGATTTTCTCGCACAAAGATGCTGTCCAGGGGCGCCTTGAGAATTTGGTTAAGGCTAATCTTTATCTTAATAACGAAGATGTGAGAAAAGACCTGGATGGGTTGAGTGAGCAGCTTAAGCTGAATCTGGAGAAGCAGCGTAAACTTAATGATGCCTTCATGGATAATTTTGTCGGTTCTGAACTTTATAGGGAGAAGGTGTCCGCATTGCGGGAAGAAGAGAAAAAAATCAATATGGCGATTGCCAAATGCAAGATAAAACTCGTAGAAAAGGAACGATCGGAAGCCTATCTAAAGACTCTTAAGCTGGCGATCGAAAATTTTGATGAGACCAAAGAAGAGATAGGCATTGTGGATAAAAAGGAGCTGTTGAAGCTGATATTCGAGTCCGTACATATCAATGGTGGTCAGATGGTTTCAGTCCGCTTGTACCAGCCATTTCAGCAAATGTATGAGGAGGTGTTAAAAGAGTGCAACACATTGACGAATCAAGAGGTTACGAAAAAAATAAAGCCAAAAAGGGGAGTGTGTATATTAGAACCATCGGTTGGCCGTTGTCTACCTTATAGACACAGCATGGCGGATCTGGCGGAGGCGTTGATAGGTGCAGATTGATTAAGAAGTTATGCAAAAAAATTGAATTGGTTAAGGTAAAAACAGAATTCACTTATGGCATTTGAAACTATTTTATTATGGGCTTCGGTTTTAATGTTCGTGAGCGTTGTTTCGAGCAAGATATCGGACAAGTTCGCGGTTCCCGTGTTGTTGTTATTTTTGGCGGTTGGGATGCTTGCCGGATCGGAAGGGATCGGCAATATAAATTTTGATAATGCTCAACTGGCAAAACAGATCGGTATTTTAGCGCTTATATTTATTATCTTTTCAGGCGGGCTTGATACTAACTGGAAAGACACAAGACCAATTATTCTCCCGGGGATCGTGCTTTCGACTCTTGGAGTATTGGTTACGGCAATTATTACGGGGTTGTTTGCTGTTTATGTCCTCAAATTTTCTCTATTAGAAGGTGTGTTGCTTGGATCTATCGTTTCATCTACAGACGCCGCCGCCGTATTCGCTATTCTAAGATCAAGACGCATAAGTTTGAAGAAGCCATTGAAACCGTTGCTCGAATTCGAGTCCGGCAGTAATGATCCGATGGCTATTTTTCTGACAATGGGGTTTTTGAGTTTTTTGACCGTGAAAGGATCAGGGCTCGTTTTGCTGATTCCGAGATTCGTTCTGGATATGGGGATGGGGGCGCTTGTCGGTTATTTAATGGCGAAGGCCATCGTTTTCTTTATCAAGCGGCTTAAATTAGATTATGAAGGCCTTTATCCGGTTATAACAATTTCATTGATCTTGTTTACTTACGTTATTGCAGTTCTTTTAAAGGGAAACGGGATCCTTGCGGTTTATCTTGCTGGGCTCGGTCTAGCGCAGGCGGAATTTCCTAATAAGAAATCCATTATGAAATTTCATGACGGTTTGGCTTGGATCAGCCAAATTGCCATGTTCGTGACTTTAGGTTTGCTCGTTTATCCTTCTCACTTGGTTCCGCTTATTGGAACAGGGTTGCTGGTTACGATTGTCCTCATGTTTATTGCCCGGCCTTTGAGCGTTTTTCTCTGCTTACTTCCGTTTAAATTCGCCGTGCCGAAAAAGATCATGCTTTCGTGGGTAGGATTGAGGGGCTCGGTTCCGATCATCTTGGCCACATTTCCGCTCGCGGCAGGCATTCCTCAGGCCGAGACAATTTTTAATATCGTGTTTTTCATTGTCATTGCTTCTGTTTTTATTCAGGGCACGTCAATTCCTCTGGTTTCAAAACTGCTAAAGTTGGATGTGCCTTTGCCTGACAAGAAAGCATACCCTATAGAATTTGAGAAAGTTGAAGGCATTGACGCGGAACTGACGGATGTTATCGTGCCGTATAATTCAGAGGCTATTGGCAAGATGATCAAGGAATTGAATGTTCCGGTGAAATGCCTGATCATGCTTGTTTCGCGCAACGACAAATTTGTTATTCCGTCCGGGTCAACCGTGATCGAGGGCGGCGATGTTTTATTGGTGCTGGCAAATGCGGAAGATTTTTCTGTTTTGCAATGTGCTTTGGCACGATTAAAAGAATAAATTCTTAGGAGCAAATAATGCGGATATTATTAGTAGAAGATGAAATAAAAATAGCTAATTTTATTGAGCGCGGGCTGAAAGAAGAGAATTATGTTGTTGATGTGGCGACCGATGGGGAGAAAGCCATGTTTCTGGCGGAAATAAACCCGTATGATTTGATTATTCTTGATGTCATGCTTCCGCATATAGACGGGATCACTATATGCCGAGAGTTAAGAAAAAAGAAGATCAACGTGCCCATTTTAATGCTTACCGCAAAAAATCAGGTGAGGGATAAGGTTTTAGGATTAAATTCCGGAGCGGATGATTATCTTGCGAAGCCGTTTGATTTCGAAGAGCTTTCGGCTAGGATCGGAGCATTACTAAGAAGGAATAGGGATGATAAGACTGGCATTTTAAAAATTGGAGATTTAGAACTAGACCAATTACGTCATAACGTTAAAAGAGCGGGAAAAGAAATTCAGCTCAGCAGTAAGGAATTCGCGCTTCTGGAATACCTAATGCTTAATGCCAATCATGTTGTTACCCGGACAACGATTTCTGAGCATGTCTGGCATGAGGATTTCGATAGTTTCACCAATGTTATTGATGTATTTATCAGTTTTTTACGTAATAAGATAGATAAAGATTTTAAGAAACCGCTTATTCATACCATTCATGGTAAAGGTTACACGATAAGGGAGGAATAATGCGTTTCAAAACCGTTAGCTTTAAACGCAGTTTTTTATACATCATATTATTGAGTGTATTTTTAGGGGGTTATTATACTGTTCTTTTTTTGCTTCGTCCCAATTTTCGGAATATTGAAATGATTTGTTATCTTTTAATGCCTTTACCTCCGGTTTTTTTGCTGGGTTATTTAATGAGCCAGATTTCAATAGGAAAGATTATTAAACCAATCAAGGAAGTTGCCGAGGTAGCTGAGGGCATTACTCATGAGGATTTAAGCAGAAGAGTTAAGGTCGAGAATGCCGGTGAAGAGACGCAGTTTTTAGTTAAGGCTTTCAATGACATGATTTCTCGCCTTGAAGCCGCCTTTGCCTATATCACCGAATCGAGTTCGTATATTGCCCATGAGCTAAAAACGCCTCTCGCAATCATGAGAGGAGAGGCGGAAGTTGCCCTAAAAAAGGAACGGGATAAAGAAGAGTATAAGCAAGTTATTATCGGTAGCTTAGAAGAAACGCGACGGATGTTTAAGATCATTGAAGACCTCTTATTGTTGACTCGCGTCAATTATCGTTCCAACGATTTGCAGCTACAGCCTTTGGATTTAAGTCAATTTGTTATAGTGTTGTTTGAAAAGGCCAAGATTTTAGCCACGGGAAAGAATATAGCGGTCAATGCTCAAGTTCCCGACACAACGGCGTTGGTGAATGCGGATGAACCAAATCTTCGGCGTTTATTTTTAAATCTTATTGATAATGCTATAAAATACACGCCGCAGGATGGGAAAATAGATATTGTTGCCCATTTTGAAACTGATCGCATCAGAATTTCCATCGCTGATACCGGTATCGGCATCGAACAAGAAAACCTTCCGCGACTTTTTGATAAGTTCTTTCGGATTGGTGAGAAAATAAAAGATACTGCTCCCAGCAGTGGATTAGGGTTAAGCATCGCACAATCAATAGCAAAACTTCATCAAGGTGAAATAACGGTGTCCAGTCAAATCGGAAAAGGCACTGTTTTTACCGTAGACCTGCCTCGAATTGCCGGCGATATCCCTCCGAATCCTCACGAATAATCATTAAAAATTTTAATTATTATTTAACCTTTCGTTAATCCCCTTTTTGATACATTTGTAGCAGCTAAGGGGCTTAAAAAATATTCAACGATTTGAGATTGTTTAACATTTTCTCGCAGCCTCAATTTTACAGGGGCCAGGGGTTGCTGCTTATTAAGAGGAAATGCATCATGTGTCCTTATTTTGTTGCTACAAGACCGATTGGTCATTGCGGATGTTACGGAGACGGTTTATTTCGCCCCAACATCAAACGCAAAAGACAATATTGTGTCGGTAAATTTATGAATTGCCCACTCTATCAATTACAAATGAAGTCCATTATTATCAAATCCGTGCGGGGATCAAAAAGTGATGAGGCATGAATATTTTAGTTTGGTTATTGCGCAATTATTGGATGAATACGGAGGATGTTTTAATGATAGCCATTGAGAAAGAACTTCGGAAATTAAACGATGATTTACTTCAAATTTGCCGTTTGACGCAGGAGGCAATAAGAAACATTTCTGGCGTTCTGATGCGTTTTGATGCCGAGAATACGCAAGAGATAATAGATAATAACAAAAAAATAAGGGTTCTTTGCGTCGCTTACGAAGAATATTTTACTAATATCGTTAGACAATATCACCCCGAGGACAGTGTCTTGAAATTCATCTCTTCAAGCATAAACATTAGTAGCGAATTAAAACAAATTACGGACTTAACCGCCGGTATTGCGGAGAGCTTATTAAGCTTGAATACAAATATCCCTGACAAGGATAAAATCAATATTTCTCAATTCGCTATAATTTTTCAAAATATAGTTTGGGATTCGGTCATTTCATTTTTAAAACAAGACACGGCGTTAGCGAAGAAAACTGTTTTAACAAGCCTGACACTAAAAAAGATATGCAGCCGTAGACAGGATGAGTTAATAGAGACAAATAAAACAGCAGAATCGACGG
Source organism: Candidatus Velamenicoccus archaeovorus (assembly GCF_004102945.1). Taxonomy (GTDB): domain Bacteria; phylum Omnitrophota; class Gorgyraeia; order Velamenicoccales; family Velamenicoccaceae; genus Velamenicoccus; species Velamenicoccus archaeovorus. Next base: position 674,668 of record NZ_CP019384.1, read on the forward strand.
TGAGAGGCGAAACTGTTTTATTATTTATTATTCAGAGCGTAAGAGATATTGCTACGCACACTGTGAATATTGCCAAGATTTGAGAATTATTCGCAATTTTACGCTTTCCCAGCCTTACTGCTGCTTATTAAACGAATAAAAGACGGGAATTCTAAATGATGAGGATATTGATAGTTGAAGATGAGGACAAGGTGCGAAAGTTACATGCGGAATTGCTTGAAAGCGAAGGGTATGCAGTGGTAAGCGTTTCTGACGCCGTGCAAGCCAGCGAAATTTTACTTAGAAAACATTTTGATATTATCCTGCTGGACATCAACCTTCCTCATGTTTATGGAAGCGTATTGTTTGATCTTATGCAGGTATTTCATAAGAGTATAAAAGTGATTGTAACGAGCGTTTATCCTGTTGAAGAACAGCGGGAAATAATGAAAGATGCCGCAGAGTACTATGACAAAGCTCAAGGTGTCGATATTTTGCTTGAGAAAATCAAGAAAGTTGCGCGCAGTTTAATGCCGTTAAACACGATACTTATTATCGAAGATGAATTCAAAATAAGAAAGTTGTTCAGTAGTCAATTGGAGGGTCTTGGATACCGCACCTTGGAAGCTGAAGATGGAGAATCGGGGCTGGAATTGTTTGATAAAGAGCGGGGTATTGGATTAGTTATTCTTGATATTGCACTTTCTAAAAAAACCGGCATGAAAGTTTATGAAAGCATCAAGAGAAGGACTCCTCCGGCAAAAATCATAGTGTCCAGCGTCTTTCCGAAAGATGATCAGCAGTCTTTAATCAAAGAAGCGGACGATTATTTTGATAAAACGGAAGGTGTCAGCATCCTCATAGAGAAAGTTGAGCGCATTCTTAATGTTGGCAGAGGAAATTAATCATGTGTCCGTATTTTATATCGAAAGAAAGGAATAATTTTTGCGAAGGAGTATCGAGTAATGCCTTTTCTCCCAGTGAGAAACGACAGGAAGAACATTGCCGTGGTAGTTTTATAAGGTGTGTGTTTTATCAATTAAAAACTGGGTGGCCTATAGGATTCCAGGAGTCCATAAGGGAAAAATAACTTAGCCAGTGTTAAGTAGCGAGAATTAAAAAGGAGGTATTTTAGACATGTCTTTTGTTATTCCGCAAAATGATTTTGTTCCAATATTGATTCCTATTTTAATTTTTCTCGCGCGGGCGGCAGACGTCAGTATGGCTGCTGTCAGGATTATTTTTGTCAGCCGAGGGATAAGGGCATTAGCTGCTATTATTGGATTTTTTGAGATGCTTGTTTGGCTTATCGGCATATCGCAAATTATGCAGAATTTGAATAACCCGATCAGCTATATCGCTTTTGCGGGCGGCTTTAGTATGGGCACTTTTGTAGGTATTACAATCGAACGAAAAATCGCCATAGGCAATTTAGCTGTCCAGTTTATAACGAATAAAAATCCGGCTAGTTTATTGAGATATTTTCGTTCCAAAGGATACGGCGCAACGACGATTGACGGACAGGGGACAGCGGGGCCGGTGAAGATTGTTTTTGTCATTGTCCGGCGCAAGTTGTTAGATAACGTTTTAGGCATAATAAAGAAATTTGATCAAGGTGCTTTTTATACCATTGAGGATGTCAGAGGTGTGGCGCGTCTTAATCCGGTTATTTAGACAGAGGCAGGACTATAAAATTGGAACGAAACTGACCATTTTGATCGCTCAAAAATACTATGATCCCGGCCAGGGCTTTAGAGAGCTTCTGGAAAAATCCGGCTATCATACGGTTTCTCTGTCCAGCCATTCGGAAATATTTGAGTTGTTAGCTCAAAAGCGCGTGGATATGGTTATTGTTGGGGTTACAACGACGATTGAGTATTGCGAAAGTATAATGCGGCAAATCAAAAAGATGAGCTTAAGGACCTGCGTTATTGTGGTGTCATCGTTACAAGATATCAGAGGCAAAGAGAAGTTAATTGAATTGGGGGTGCAAGAGTGGGTATATCAGCCTTTTAATATGGAATATATTAAACGAAGGGTGAAAGAAGTATTAAACGTTTAATAAGCTGTCCGACATTGACCTTGAAAGGAGGTGAATGGCAATGGGGATTATGTGGCGATCAAAAAAAGGTAAAAAACGAAAGGGACGATAAACCTTCATGGATCAATGGGCCTCCTGCAATCCCAGAAAAACACTGGAGGCCTATTGCTGAATTCGATTATTTTCAGGCTTATACCGTAATCCGAATGATAATTTGGCATAAAATTTAATGTTACGGTTTGAGCCTTGGTTTTTATAAACTTTCGGAAGATGCTAGAACATATCAGATTGGTCGATGAGATCTATTGGCTGGATATTTAAAACAAGTTAAAGGGGATATGAAATGATGAAGAGAAAGAGGTTCGGGATGCTTAAACTGATTGTGGCTATTCTTCCGAAAGGAAAAATAAAGGCAATAATGCCAGTCCTTAAAGACACTGGGATTTTTGGCGCTACTGTGCTTTCCGGTAAGGGGCTGTGTACAGAAGCTGGTAGACGCACAATTGGTTTACAGATTGGTTCATGTAGAGAGATTTTAATTCTTCTGACGCTGGATGTTAACAGAGAGAAACTCATCAAAGTACTGGAAAAACATGGTAACTTAAAAGAGCCGGGACAAGGTATTCTTTTTGTAATGAATGTCAACCGTGTTGTTGGATAAAAAGGGAGGGGGTAAAAATGACAAGTAAAACTATATATATTACCGATAATGATATGAGAAGATTACGGGAATTGATAATGGTTGCGAGACAATTTAAAAAAGAAGAAGAGAAGTATTTGCAGGATTTAGAAGCTGAGCTGAACAGGGGCAAAATCATAAAATCTCAAGATATTCCGCAGGACATTATCACGATGAGCTCGGAAGTTCATTTGCGAGATTTAAACACAAAAGAAGAAATAACGTATCAATTGGTTTTCCCCGATCAGGCCGATGCTAGTCAGGGGAGAGTTTCAATCTTAGCGCCGATTGGTACGGCATTACTCGGATATAGCGTTGGGGATATTATTGAATGGAAAGTGCCTGCAGGTGTTGCGAAACTGCAGGTTGAAAAAATCATTTATCAACCGGAAGCGAACGGCGAAGATCTCTCTTGATATTATAAGCGTTAAAAAATAGAAGGGGGGTGAGAACCGATGGGGGATAAGGTCGCAAATAAGAAGAAGGCTAAAAAGAGAAAGAAGTAATGTTTTTACAAGAATCCTTCCGTAATGCCTTATTGCGGGAGGATTCTTGTATTTACGAAATATGTTGTTAAGTGGCACTGGGTCCTTGGAAGGGGGCTTGGGTGAGGGTCGGGCGAGGCGCAAGGAGCCAGTGATAGTGGTTAAAAAAATCGATGTCCATGTCCATCACTTTTGGGGTTTGGGCATAAGTGGTCAACCCGGCCAAAATGAGCGTCCAGCGACGGGAAATAGGCGATTTTAGGGGTGTTTTAGGGACTCCCGGGAAGGCCGAAAAAGGGCATTTTGATGGACATGGATGGACGCGCAAATGTCCATCCCGGCACAAATTTACGGCATTTCTGACAAATATCTTGCTTTATTTATAAGATGATATAAAATGTTAAATATGGATTTAATCAAAGAACTCGATTCCTACCGCTTGGATAATAAGATCACTCAACAGGCCCTCGCAGAACAGCTTGGCGTGTCTTTTGTGACCGTCAATCGATGGTTTAACAACAAGACCAAGCCCAGCAAAATTCAACAATTTCAGATTGAGAAGTTTTTGAAGGGCAAGACCGGGAGCAAGAAAAAAATATGAGCGCATACAGCACTTTGTCTAAAGAGCAGTTAATTGCCGAGATTAAGCGCCTGAAAAAAGGGAAGAAGTTCGGGCTACTTTGGGAGGATAAACCCGAGGATGTCGCAGAACTTTGCAAGACGAAATTGCCTGTCTTGGTGGATGTCGAGGACAAGGAAATTTCCGATGGGCCTCACGATCCCACAAATATCCTGATTGAGGGTGACAATTATCATGCCTTGTCGGTTTTGAACTACACGCACCCAGGTAAAATTGATGTTATTTATATCGATCCACCTTATAACACGGGGGCTAAAACTTGGCGATATAACAATAATTACGTAGAGAAAGACGACGCTTATAGACACAGTAAGTGGTTATCGTTTATGAGCAAACGACTGAGGCTTGCTTATAAGTTGTTGCCAAGTGACGGTTTTTTGATTTGCGCTATTGATAATAATGAATTGTATACAATAGGTTTATTGCTGGACGAAATTTTCGGAGAGAACAATAGGCTTGGATTGGTTACGGTTTTGCATAATCCTAAAGGGCGTAATCAATCAAAATTCTTTTCAGAAAATAGCGAGTTTATGTTGATTTATGCGCGCAATATAGACCGGGTAAGTTTTAACAAGGTTGCTCTAAATGAAGAAGTCCAGCTCACTTTTGATTTAGAGGATGAACAGGGCAAATATAGGCTGGAACCGTTTATGCGTGCAAGAACCGTTTGGTCAAGAGAAAATAGGCCGTTAAATTGGTATCCTATATTCGTTAGTAAAGATTTAACCCATATAACATCTGAGAAAATTGCTGGGTATCACGAAATATACCCTATTACCAATAATGGCAAAGAAATGGCATGGAAGAATATAAAAGAAACGTTTGATCAGCTCAACGATGGCGACTATTTTACTGCAAAAAAAGATAATGATAAAGTTACAATTTATCATAAATATCGAGAGCAACAAGTGCTGAAGAATGTTTGGCTGGATCAAAAGTATCAATCCGAATTTCATGGCACTAATTTGTTAAAGAGGATGCTTGGGAAAAATATATTTGACTATCCTAAGTCGCTTTATTTATTGATCGATATTCTTAAACTAACTACAAAAAAAGATTCTGTTGTTCTGGATTTCTTCGCCGGTTCTGGAACCACAGGACATGCGGTATTGGAGTTAAATAATAATGATGCCGGTTCCCGCCGGTTTATAATATGTACTAATAATGAAAATAATATTTGTTCCGATGTTTGTTATCCTCGTATAAAGAAAGCCATTACTGGTTACAAGGATTCCAAGGGTGAAAAGGTTGAGGGCCTTGGTGGAAACCTGAAGTATTTCCGCACGGACTTCGTTAACGCTGATTCTACCGATAAGAATAAAAAGAAATTGACCGAGATGGCCACGGAGATGCTCTGCCTCAAGGAAAGCACCTTCGAGAAGATAACGAGCAAAAAGGCGTTTAAGATTTATAAGAATACCAACCACTACACCGGCATAATCTTTGACCAGATAGCGATTCCTGATTTCAAGGAAGCCATTGCCAAGTTAAAGGGCAAATTCAGCGTATATGTCTTTTCGCTCGGGGATGATTCTTTCGAGGATGAATTTAAGGATATTAAGCAGAAGGTCAAGCTGTCGCCCATTCCCGAAGTCATCTTACGGGTTTACAGGAGAATTTTTAAATAATGCGACTTAAAAACTATCAAATTAACGCCATCAATGAGCTTTTGGGTAAATCCAAGAAGCTGTTTACTTACTCCGATAATAAAAAGCTGATTTTTAAGGCTCCGACCGGCTCGGGCAAAACTGTAATGGTGGCTGAGTTTTTAAAGCAGTTATGCGAGGATAAGGAGGTTAAAGCTCCGCTTTCGTTTATCTGGACAGCTCCACGTCAGTTGCACGGGCAGAGCAGGGACAAGTTGGATTCTTATTATGAGCCAAGCCGGGCCCTGAGGTGCTCATTCTTTGAGGATTTGGACGACAAGCGTATTGATCAAAACGAAATTCTTTTCTTTAACTGGGAGAGCATCAATAAAGAAGGCAATATTTATATCCGGGATAATGAGCAGGACAATAACCTGACCAGTGTTCTTGCCAACACCCGGGAAGAAGGTCGGACGATCATTCTCATTATCGATGAAAGCCATCATCACGCCACAAGCGAAATATCGCAAAATTTAATCCGGGACATTAACCCTAAATTGACGATTGAGGTCTCGGCCACGCCGGTCTTGGAAAGTCCGGATGAGATCGTTTCTGTCCAGTTGGAAGACGTCAAGGCCGAAGGCATGATCAAAAAGGCCGTCGTACTCAATCCAGAGTTTAATAACGTCATAAAAGACGCCAAGGTGCAAAGCCAATTAAGCAAACAATCCGAAGAATTGGTTATCGAGCTTGCCCTAAAAAAAAGAAAAGCCCTCAAGGAAGCCTACGAAAAGGAAAAGGTAGACATTAACCCTCTGGTGCTTGTGCAGTTGCCGGATCGTCATACCAGTCTTGAAGACGTGGTAAAAGACAAGGTTATAGCGATTCTAAAGGACAAGCACAAAATAACGACCGAAAACGGCAAGTTGGCAATTCATCTCTCAGGAGACCATGAAAATTTAGAAAATATCTCAAAAGCAGACAGTGAAGCGGAAGTCTTAATTTTTAAGCAGGCTCTCGCTCTTGGCTGGGATTGTCCCCGGGCCCATATACTGGTATTGTTTCGTGACTGGAAAAGCATTGTTTTTTCAATCCAGACTATCGGCAGGATCATGCGTATGCCCGATCCGGATTATGGGCATTACACGAATGAGATTTTGAATTACGGATACATCTTTACCAATCTGGACGATATAGAAATCCAAGAGGATATCGCCAGAGACTATATTACCGTCCACACGTCCCGGCGTCGTGGGGATTATACGCCTTTGGGCCTGCCGTCCTGCCATTCAAAGAGGCATCGTGAAAAGACAAGATTATCCACGTTATTTATTAAAGTCTTCTTGCAGGAAGCTAGCGCTTACGGCCTTGCCAAGAAAATACAAAAGAAATCTAAAGGCTTGAGTGTAAATTTCATCTCAGATTATAAAGCGGAAAGTGTTGACGCTCTCGTGGGGCAGAAAATTGCCGGTGACAAAGGTATCAAGATGACCGGATTTGATCTGCAAAAGTATTTTGACTATTTCGTGCGGAAAAATCTTTCTCCGTTTCATCCGGAAGACCGATCAATCGGCAGGTTGAAAGAAGCTATCTACTATTTTTTTGACCAGATGCTGGACATGAAATATGAGGACGTGCAGGAAGAAATCGTCGAGATGGTACTTAATGAGGATAATATTCAGCATTTCGTCAATATTATCGACCAGACTAAGACAAGGTATCTGGATCATGTCTCAAAGCGGGAAAAAGAACTTGATTATGACGATAGCTGGGATGTTCCGGAAAGTATAAGTTACAGCTCGGCCTATACGGAGATTGATCACAAGTTGAAATCAATAATGCAACCGTTCTTTTGCAATGAGACTTCTGTCATAGAGATGGCGTTTATCAGTTTTCTTGAAAAGCAAGGGCGCATTCATTGGTGGTTTAAGAATGGCGACCGGGACGCGGTTTACTTCGCTGTGCCTTATCAGGAAAACGGCGACAGGAAGCCATTCTACGTTGATTTTATTGTCCAAATGAAAGACGGTTCAACGGGCCTTTTCGATACAAAGTCGGGTTTAACTCGGCAGGTGGCTGGGACGAAGATTGATGGACTTAACGCCTATATCAAAGAGCAGAATAAGAAAGGCAAAAATCTATTCGGCGGGATCGTCACAAACACTGATCCTCGTAAGTTTACGGGCCGTTGGATTTCTTTTAATAAAGACGGCAAGGAATTATCGACCAGTAATGATAACTGGGAGAATTTGGATTTATAATTTGCTATCGCTATAGGATAACTCGTTATGGATAAAAAAAATAAACTCGACTGCGTTACGGAGTTCTGGAAAAAGTGGTCAGCGTATGAGAAGGCCTCCAGTGAGTGGGTGTTGACTATTGAAAGGCTCGGTCTTTCATCAATCGATTCCTATGATTGGCTGACAAAAGATGATGTATTCCACAAGTATGAGAAAACGCTAAAGAAGCATAAAGTAAAAAAGCCTGACTTGGGAAATCTTTATCAGGAAGCCAATCAAGCGGCTATCCCCATTATAGAATATCTATTCGGACCGAATGAAACACCGGTTATTCCTGAGCTTCCAACGTGGCTTCCCGGAGGCTATGCTGAATGGTGTGAAAAGACGAAAGATATGCAACTTGGGATGATGCACCGCATTATGGGCGCAAGAAACAGGATAATGTCTTCTGAGTTCAAAATCAGGCCGAAATTAATCCCGCGTAGCGGCTGGTCAAGTCCGTATCCCATAACGCATTGGGCAAAGGTATTTAATATAAGCCGTAAGACCATGCAAAACTGGCTTGAGAATAATCAGTTGTTAGCCCGCAAGATCGGCAGTAAATGGCAGATCGCCGTTGAAGAGCTTCCTACCGCTGACGATCAGGATTCCTCTCAGTAACAATCCCGTACAAAAAATAGCAGTAATCCTCACTAAAACGCCTTAGGGCGTTTTTTCTTTTTTAAGCACAATCATTGTAAAAATTTGGGTAATTTTGGGTAAAGCTGGGAAGGCGTGTTTTTTTCAGTGATAAACTTCAAGTAGAAAAGAAATTCGCGAGGAGGATATCACATGGAAAGTTTGTTGACCGTTGAACGGCTTATGACCCATCTCAATCTAAAGCGAAGCCAGATTGATTATCTGGTGAATAATTGGCTTATTCCGCATTTTCGGCTTCCCAACGGAGAAGTCATGTTTCGCGCCTCGGAGATCGAGATTTGGCTTTTTACCTGTAGTGTTCCCAGCAATAACCGGAAATTACGAAAAATACTTAACGAAACACGGATGTGGCGATGCAAACAGCAAGATTAGATTTTAACAAGATATCTTTAATCATTCCGGCCGAGATTAGATCTCAAAAGGCGTGGGTGGGCTACGTCACCAGACAGAACAACGGCCGAATAGATAAGATCCCGATGAACGTTATGACGGGCGCGCCTGCCAAAAGTAATAACTCGGCAACTTGGGCGGATTATGAAACCGCTGTTGACTTAGCGGTTCAGCGCAATTATGCGGGTATTGGTTTTATGTTTCAGCCGCCGTATGTGGGTGTGGATATTGACCACTGTATGAAAGATGGCGTGATCGCGCCGTATGCGTTGGATATTTTAAATGCGCTTAACTCATATTCCGAGTATTCGCCTAGCGGCACCGGCATTCATATTCTTTGTAAAGGTGAAATCGCTCGGGCCTGCAAAATTTCAAAGATCGGCCTTGAGATTTATACCAAGGGCAGATTTTTTACCGTTACCGGCAATCGCCTTGAAAATTATCCGGCAGAAATTAACGATTGCACTGATGCACTTAAAACGATATTCAGCCGGTTTGTAGATAAAGGGCCTTCGGATGACATTTTCGCCGTAATTGCCAAGAGCCAAGACGCAGGGAAATTTCAGCGTTTATATTCAGGTCAGTGGCAGAACGATTACCCGTCTCAAAGCGAAGCGGATCTGGCGTTGTGTAACAAACTGGCCTTTTGGACAGGCAAAGACACCGGACGTATGGATTTATTATTCCGGCAGTCGGGCCTTATGAGACCTAAGTGGGATGAAAGGCATTTTGGTGACGGTAGGACTTACGGGCAGAGCGTTATTGAGAAAGCCGTCCAAGATGCCGAAAACGTGTTTGACGCGTCAAGATCTCCAAAACAGAAGAAACTCACCCAAGGCGAAATCATCACCCGAGATTGCGAAGAAACGGTTAGCGAATATCTGCGCGACCAGCAGGGCAATCCTTACGTTGTTCTGCCGTTTGATAAACATCTTGAGATTTGTCAAACAAGCAGTTCCCGTTTCAGGAATTATTGCGCTATGCGTTACCGTGAGGATTTTGGCCATCCTCCGGGAAGCGAAGCCATAAAGCAGGCGAAAGTCCAGATAGAGGCGAAGTGTGAAGGTGGAAGGCAAGTCGAGCTTTATAACCGTGTCGGCTGGCATGACGGGGCTATTTATTATGACCTTACGACCAAAGATTGGCGCGGGGTGGTTATTACCAAAGACGGCTGGGAGGTGGTTTTCTTGCCGCCGATATTTAAGAGATATCCGCATCAGGCAGAGCAGGTTATGCCGGTCAAGGGTTGCGATCCTAAAAAGCTATTGGAGTTTTGCAATATCAGTAAGGATGACGCTTGCCTTTTTATGACCGTGGTAGCGGCATTTTTTATTCCCGACATTCCCCATGTCATACCGGTGCAAATCGGCGAGCAGGGAACAGGCAAGTCCAACAACTCCCGGCTCATTAAAAGTTTGTGCGATCCTTCCAAGGTGATGTCCATTTCTGTGCCTAAGGATTTAGAGCAGGCGCAGATGATCGCGGATAAACACTGGTTGAATAATTTCGACAATTTTTCTCGCGTGTCTGAGTGGTTCAGTGATTTTTTATGCCGGGCAGTAACAGGCGAGGGAGATATGAAGCGATCGCTTTACACCAATGATGAGGAATTCATCAGGACCTATCGCCGATGTTTCGTTTTAAACGGTATCGGCAGTGCTATATGCCGTCCGGATCTATTAGACCGTTCAGTTATCTTCGATATACCAATCTTAAAAGAGACAAGGCCGGAGAAAGTCATCGCTTACGAATGGCGGGCTTCGCTTCCCGGTATTCTCGGCGGTTTCTTTTCGGCAATTTCAAACGCAATGGCAGTTATTGACGGTGTGTCCGGGCATGAGCGTTTTAGGATGTCGGATTTCGCGCAGTGGGGTGCGGCGTTGTCACAGCATTTGGGATTCTCCCGGGAGGAATTTTTTAAGCGGTATCAGCAATCGGTTGATCATAAATGGGAGGACACCGCAGAAGAGAGCACATTCGCGCAAAAGTTGGTCTATCTTGTGGAGTCAAACGGAGGCGAGTGGGCGGGTTCTGCGACCACACTGCTTGAGAGCATTAAGCCGGAAACCGGTTTTGATAAGACGCTACCCGGCAACGCCCGGGCACTTGGTTCAGAGCTTATGCGCATCGCTCCGGTTATGCGCAGTGTGGGCATTGATATTTTACGTCCGGAAAAGCGTGAAGCCGGTACCGGCAGGAAGCTGGTTATCTTACGCAGGATAAAGGGTAATTCGCTTTTTAAAGGCAGTGTGAACGAAGGCGTGAATGAAGGTGAACAAGGAAAGGATTTTTGTGATGAAGACGATCCAAGGCCGTATTAAAGGTGTGACCATTGTGACTGTGGACGGGCTACGTTCACAGCTTTGGTCACGGATTATCCTCATAATCTACAAGAGGATGTGGGATTCATGAATATTGTGAATGTCGTTTCTTTCCTTTTCTAAAAAAGAAAAGAGAAAGAGGGAAAGCCCCTTGTAGGGGGTCATTAGAGGCAGTTAGAAAAATAAGGGTAGTCAATGTTCACAACGTTCAGAGGGTAGAAAAAGGGGAGGTGAAAGATGTAGGCAAACGTAAAAACCAAGGCAGAAGAATAGTAATTCAAATCAACAAATACAGGAGGAACGAAAAATGAAACTGAATTTTTTAAACGTGTTAAAGGGCAAAAGCACGCCGGAAGAGATCGCCGAGCAGATTGTGGCGCTTGAAGAAAAGCAGAAGCTCTGCGAGCAGGAAAAAACTGAAGCTAAAGAGAAAGCAAAAGAAATCAGAAGCCGGGTTATGTGCGGCGAGAGGATTAATCCCGAGGCTGTGAAGCTAGCGGATTTGGCGTTGGAGGAATGCAATATCAATCTCGATGTCGTTGCCGAGAGCCTCGCTAAACTCAAGACGAAAATGGAGGAAGCGTTGACGGAGAAGCGGGACGAAGAGATGAAAAGGCTCATCGAAGACCGTAAAGCCATGAACAGAGAGAAGGAGACGTTGATCCTCGATCTGTGGAAGGCGAAGGGCCGGTTGTTTGCCTTAGCATTTGCTATCTACGGTCATCCAGAGACTACCCGACGGCATTTGGAAGATTACCCCGCGTTTAGCCCCAGTTTAGGAACAGAGCCGCACAGTATTTTTCATGCTGAGAAAGAAAAGGGTATCGCCGAGCTTCGCAGGCCGACAACGGCAGATATCGAGGAGGATATCCGTGTCAGGGATCACTGGGTATCGCATTTCGACCTCGAGCAGGAGATTAATAACCTTATGAAAAAATATCGGCCTGAGCCCGCAAAGCCAGTGGAGCAGGTAGAGTTGGTTGCTGAGTAACAATCTAATGCGGAGGAACCGGATCGATGTTCTTGTTAACTTCTTCCATCGCGAAAGTTTTGCCAGATAAATGCGTCTGGCAGAGGGCGACACCTTCCGCCCTCCTCCGCACGCATTTTGTTTACGGGTCCTTGGCAGCCGGTGTCGGGTGAGGGTCGGGCGAGGCGCAGTTTGTCAGTGATCTAAAATTTTGAAAAAGTGATGTCATGTCATATGGGGTTATCCGGAGAGCGTCAAAATGTGGTCAGGAAGGCTCAAAACAGGCATTTTTTGCGGAAAAAGTGTCAATTTTTGGGTATTTCGATGGTTTTGAGGGGTGTTTTGACTGACATTCACTGACACGAGTTATGTCAGTATGTCAGTGAAACCGGACATCATACGACACGAAAAATGTCCTAATGTCCTAATGGGTAGCGGTGAAAATGAGCAAGGATGTACGCACAAATAATGATCAGGCGGTTAGCCTTAGGGGCTGGGATGCTTTAGAGATAAAGCTAAAAGGCCGCGGCCTATCCAGCATTGAGATTCAGGAGGCGCGTAAATCCTTTTTTGAAGGCATTGAGTTGTTGTCAAAAATGTTCCTGTCCTCGTATGACGCGGAGAAGAAAACCCTTGTATAGGGTTGTATAATACGGTATACTGGGCACTAATCTTAGAGGGTGCCAATTATGAAAACTTACACCATGACAGAGACGGCAAAAAAGCTGGGTGTTCACCGGCAGACCATGATCAATTGGATCCGCAAGGGTTGGGTTAAGCCCAAGCGCGACTACAAAGACTGGCCCGTGTTTACGGACGAGTGTATCGCCAAGATTAAAGAATGGCGGGAGACACTAAAGGATACTAATGAGGGTAGCGTTATACACAAGAGTTAGCACAGAGGATCAAGCTCGCGAAGGATTTTCGCTGGAGGTGCAGAGAACGTATCTTTTGCAATATGCGAAGAACTTCGGCTGGGATGTTTTTTGCAGTATGTCGGGCCGGGATGTTTATATGGATGACGGCTATTCCGGCGGCAATATGGATAGACCGGCATTACAGAGGCTTCTCTTCGATGCCCGCAATAAGCAGTTTGATTTGGTCTTGGTGTATAAACAAGATCGCTTAAGTCGTCGGCTCAAGGATCTGTTAGGATTGCTTGAGGAGATTGATTCTTTGGGTGTTGGCTATAAATCAGCGACTGAGCCGTTTGATACTACATCGAGCGCGGGCAAAATGGCGATTCAAATGCTTGGCAGTTGCGCGGAATTTGAGCGTAATCGTTTAGTTGAGCGCGTTTTTCCGGGTATGGTTGTAGGTGTTAAGCGGGGGCATTGGCAGGGAGCGCGTTACGCGCCGTATGGCTATCGTTATAATAAGGAAGCCAAGAAACTGGAAGTCCACCCTGAAGAAGCGAAAATCGTCAAAGAAATTTTCTCGATGTATATAAATGGCAAGAGCACTTCGCAGATTGCCGGGCATTATTACATGCTTGGTATCCCTTCGCGGCAGGGCGGGAAGTTTTATACTAAATTCATCTCGGATATCCTTAAAAATAAAGTGTATTTGGGAATGCTGGTCTGGAATAAGCGGCGTTACGATACAAAGATCAAGACTAAAAATGGCGAGGGAAAGGGATATTGCTATATCAAGAATGATCCTTCCAAGATCATCGAGGTCCCGAATACGCACGAGCCGATTATTTCGCAAAGGGAGTTTGACGAGGCTTCCACGCTTCTCAAGCGAAACCGCACTAATGGCATAGTTAGATTCAGGAATAATGTTTATCATCTTTCCGGTATATTAAAATGCAATGAATGCGGCGGTAATTATCGCGGGATGACGCATATCGTTAATCACCGCACCAAAATGAGGCGTCCGTGGTATAGATGTTCGTCTAGAGGGATTCGGTATATTAAGTGCAACAATAAATCCGTGACTGCTGATGCTATCAATAAGCAGGTCTGGGATATCGTTGAAGTTATTAGAAAAAATCTTCACGTGCTGGAAGAATTAGGCGACATGATTCGGCTTAACGCTTCTGAGCCGGAGCGGGTATATATGGAGCAGTTGGAGGAGAAGGAAGCGCTTCTTAAAAAGAACGTGGAGAAGCAAAGGGCTATATACGAATTATTTTCAGAAGACAAAATAAATATGGGGCTTTATAAGGACAGAGCCGAGCTTTTAAGTAATGAGGAGAAAAAACTAAAGCAGGATATCAAGGCCATTCATCTTAAGATTCTGGACAAGCGCAATTCCGTCAATTTGGTGAAAGCGACGCAGGATTTCCTTTTAAGGTTGCGCAGTACGCCCGAAAGCGACAATCACCAATTGGACTACCTTATAAAGACGTTCATGCGGATTGTCTTTAAGTCGATTACTATCCAGAATCAGGAAATCGTGAAGTTTGAGTTGAATGAGCCTTGGAAGACTTGCTATGAAGAGGGGATGAAATGGTTGAAAACGAACGAAAAGACGACAATACAGGCGATTCCGGAGGCAAAAGCCCGAAGAAGCTACGTGTGCTTTTGCGCACCTTCGGATGTCAGATGAACGTCCGGGATTCCGAGGTCGTCAAGGGCCTGTTGTCGGCGGAAGGCTACGAGATGACGGATGATCCGAAGAAGGCGGATGTGGTCTTGTTTAATACGTGTTCGGTGCGGGACCATGCGGAGCAGCGGGTCTGGTCGGGCATCGGACTTTTGTCGCGCAAAAAAAACCGGCCCTTGATCGGCGTTCTTGGCTGCATGGCCCAGAGTTATCAGGCTGATATCAAAAAACGCGTCCCGGCTGTTGATCTTGTCGTTGGCCCGAGTGAAATCGATAACATCGCGCTATATCTTGAGGAAGCGCTGCGCACCAAGAATGTCTTAGCGGTGAAGGAGCGTGCGCGCGCAGAGGAGATTTATCACACCGGCTTTTATGACAAAAAAGACCATGCGTATATCGTCGTCTCCGAGGGATGCGACAATTTCTGTTCCTATTGCGTCGTGCCGTATGTGCGGGGCCGTCTGCGCCACAGGCCGGCAGATGAGATCGTCAGGGAAGCCCGGGCGGCTGTTGATGCCGGCATAACCAGCATCACCCTCCTTGGACAAAATGTCAGCGCCTATGGCACAGAGTACACCTGCCTGCCGGACAGGCAGGGAGAACAGAGTACACCTGCCTGCCGGACAGGCAGGGAGGACAGAGTTTGCGGATTTCCGGAATTGTTGGAGAAAGTCGCCAAGGTCAAAGGGCTCAAGAGTTTGTCGTTTATCACTTCGCATCCGAAAGACACAAAAAAAGAATTGTTTGAGGCCATGCGGGATATCCCCGTTGTCAGGAAATATCTCCACGTGCCGGCCCAATCAGGGTCGGACAGGGTCCTGGCCATGATGAACCGGGGGTATACGGCTGAAAAATATCGCGAACTTGTAGACCTCTACCGCTCCATTGTATATAATGGGGAATTGAGCTCGGACTTTATCGTGGGATTTCCGGGCGAAAGCGAGGAGGATTTCCGCGCAACGCACGATCTGGTCAAAAGCGTGCGTTTTGATTCGGCTTTTATCTTTAAGTATTCCACGCGGCCGCACACGAAGGCCGCGGAGTTCCCCGACGACGTCCCGCAGGCCGCCAAGAAACGCAGGCATGCAGAACTGCTGGAGCTCCAGAAAAGCATCTCTCAATCCTTAAAGAAACATGCGAAAAAGGCATAATATTATCTTTGCCCCGGTCCTCGGGGCGCTGTTGTCGGTTTGGGTGACGGCTTGCGCCGCGGCGCAGGCAGAGGGCGTCTTGGATAAGGCGCAACTTTTGTTTTTGAAGAGGCAGTATGTGCAGGCGATCGACGAATGCGCCAAAGCAGTCAAAGAGCATCCTGACAATCCGGAGGTTATCTCCCAGGCCAATTATCTGACGGGTGCCAGCTATGTCAACCTCTTTGATTTCCTGACTGCCAAGAAGAACTTCCGGGCCATCGTCGACCAGTATAGCAGGTCTCCTTATTATGAGGATGCCTATATGGGGCTTGGGGACATCGAGTTTTTGCAGGAGAATTACACCGAAGCCTTGAAGATTTATGAACAGTTCTTGCGCACAGACCCGTCGCCTAGGCGGCGCGCGACCCTTTATTTCCGCCTTGCAGAGATATACCTTAAACAGGGTGACCAGGCGTCTTTCAGGAAATATTACGACAAGCTCCAGAAGGAATTTCCCCTTTCTTTTGAGGCCAAAGACGCGCGCCGCCTCCAGGGATCCGGGTTTTATTATACGGTGCAGGTCGGCGCATTCACCAATTTCGATAATGCGCAGGAGTGCATCAATCAGCTTAAGGCGAAGGGATACAATGTTTATTCCGTCCTGTGCATGTTGTCCGGTAAAAAACTGTGTCGTATCCGCGTCGGCCGCTATGCGACACAGAAAGAGGCTGAGGAAGCCAAAAGGAAATTGGAGTTGGACGGATTCCTTGCCAAGGTTTTTCCTTTGGAGTGACCGAGCGTCTTGGAGCTGATGTTGCAAAGGGAAGTCTCGTAGCGACAGAACGAAGGAGCAGGGGTTATCGGTTTTGGGCCGGTAATCCTTTTTTTATGAAAAAACCGGTCGTCATTTTTATCGTCGGCCCGACGGGCTCAGGCAAGACGCAGGTGGGGCTGAACCTGTCCCGATACCTGCCTTGTGAATATATCTCCGCAGATTCCATGCAGATCTATAAGGGCATGGATATTGTGACGGATAAGCTGGTTGTGTCTTTGCGCAGGAAATATCCTTACCATCTTCTTGATGTGGTCCCGCCGTCAAAAGAATACAGCGTTGCCGCATTCTGCCTTGCCGCCGCGCGGAAGGTCAGGGAGAGCGTCAAAAGAAAGAAGGTCCCCGTCGTTGTGGGAGGGACAGGCCTTTATGTCCGCTCTCTTATTCATGGGATCTTTGAAGAGAGATCTTCGGCTGAAATTCGTTCTTCGCTGATGCATCTGGCTGTCGAAAAAGGGAATTCTTTTCTGCACCAGCGCCTCGGCCAGGTGGATCCTCAGGCCGCCGGCCGCATCCATGTCCATGACACCAAAAGACTCATCCGCGCCCTTGAGGTTTTTGAGATGACGCGCCGGCCGATCTCGGAACTCCAACAAAAAAGGCAGGGGTTGATTGTGGCTTATGACGTGCGCATCTTCGGCCTGGAAAGGGACCGAGCGGATTTGTATGCCCGTATTGATCAGAGGGTGGATTTTATGGTCCATGGCGGCCTGCTGGATGAGGTCCGGCGTCTCTTGAGACGGTGCCTGGGCCGAACAGCATCACAGTGCATCGGGGTACGGGAGATAGAAGGTTTCCTCAAAGGACAATATGGATTGGAGGAGGCTGTGCGGCTGATGAAGCGCAACACGAGACATTTTGCCAAAAGGCAGATGACGTGGTTTCGCCGGGAGCCCGGGATCGAATGGATTAAAGTTGCCGCAGACGATGATTTGGCCCAGATCGCCAGAATGATTGCGGAGAGGGCATCTCATGGCTGGAGAGAATGACCCATTTTGCGCCGCAGGAAGCGGCGCACCGCCACAGAAGGTGGTGCACTTGTCAGTCCGATGAGGCAATGTGTGGTCCTTCCGATAGGGCCAGGTGTAAGGAAAATATCAACCATAGGCAAGATGAAGGAACGAAAACCTGCTCCTTGCCTGAGCGCCTCAAAATTCTCCTGTGATAATTTTGAGGCAGGCTGCGGAGTTCATTTTGAACGGGAAAAGAAACCTCTTATAGGCAAAATGAAGGAATAAACGTTGACTCCTCGCTTGAACACTTGTAAATTTCCTCTCCGGCCGGCCAAGCCGACCTTCGGGAAATTTCCTGCGTAAGCTCGGAGTTCATTTTGAACGGAAAAAGAAACCTCTTATAGGCAAAATGAAGGAACGAGCTTTATTACTGACCGTCAGATTCGATTCACAAAAGACGCACCGTGATATTGTCGAGGCCCAGCGCGAGCTCAAAGAATTGGCCTTGACCGCGGGCGCCGATGTCGTTTTGGAAGAGACGTGTCGCAGGCCGGAGGCGACGCCTAACCTCTATATCGGCGAAGGCAAGGCCAAGCAGTTGGCGGATGTTGTTGCTTCGGAAGAGATCCATGCGGTGATTTTTAACAACGATCTGAGCGGCACACAGCACAAGAATCTCGAGAGGGTCCTGCAGGTCAAAGTCATTGACCGCACGCAGTTGATCTTAGACATTTTTGCCAGGCGTGCCCGTAGTCCTGAAGGAAAGGCCCAGGTGGAGCTGGCGCAGTTGGAGTATCGTCTGCCGCGGCTGAGCGGCAAAGGCACGGAATTATCGCGACTGGGAGGAGGCATCGGGACGAGGGGGCCGGGCGAGCAGAAGCTTGAAGAGGACCGCAGGCGTATCCGTGACCGTATCAAAAAACTCAAGGATGACTTGAAGGCCCTGGCTATGCGGCGCAAGGCGCTCAGGAGCCGCCGGGACGAGGTCTCCCTGCCTACCATTGTCTTTGTCGGTTACACGAGCGCAGGAAAGTCGACTCTCTTCAATGCCTTGACGCAGAGCGGCCAGACAGTGAGCGCGGGATTGTTTACGACCCTTGATCCTTTGGCGCGTGCCCTGACGCTTCCCAATCACCAGAAGGTTGTTTTTTCGGATACCGTCGGTTTCATCCGCGACCTGCCGCATCATCTGATCGAGGCCTTCAAAGCGACCCTCGAGGAAGTTGTCCAGGCGGACCTTCTGGTCCATGTCCTGGACATCAGCTCGCCGTATGCCAAAGAGCATTATGCGTCTGTCTGCCGGGTGCTGGATGAACTCGGCGCCCAGGACAAAAGGACCGTCCTGGCGCTGAATAAGATCGATCTCCTGGAAGGTGAGGAAAGGGCGGTTTATTTTCAAGGACAATATCCGGGGGCCGTCGCTATCTCTGCGCTTCAGAAGCGCAACTTGGATGAGCTTGTCAGGCACATCGAAAATGACCTGCAAGGATATTCGCTTGAGATCAAACTGAAACTGCCGATCGCGCGTATGGACTTGGTCGACCTGATCTATTCGCAGGGGCATGTCGAAGACATCGTCTACGGTCAGGACGGTGTCCGCGTCACGGCGTTGTTGCCGGCGATCGTTGCCGAGAAGCTGAAGGAATATGAGACATCATAGAGGCATGGTCGTCCCTCTGTCCGGTCTAGCGAGAGACTTTATTCTTCTTAGCCGGATCCCCATAGCGGGCCGCAGGGAGACTTATTTTACTTGACAAAATTAATTAGATATGCTAAATTTTTATCGTAAGTTAATTAAGAAATCGCCATGAAGCCGAAAATCAAGATCTCGGAATCAGACCCTGTGTACGCCATCGGCATCGTTAGCCAGCTGTTGCAGATGCCGGAATGGACCTTGCGCGCCCTCGAGAAAGAAGGTCTCGTCGCCCCCAAGCGCAAATTCAAGAAGATCCGCTTTTATTCCATGAAGGACATCAAGAGACTGGAGTACATCCATTATCTGATGGACGAGAAAGGCGTCAATATCAGCGGGGTCAAAGTGATTTTGGAGATGGAAGAATGAAACCCGAGAATCTGACCGTAAAAACCCAGGAAGCTGTCGAGCAGGCCGTGGCCGAAGCCAAAGAGCGCGGCCATCAGCAGGTGGATTGCCTGCATCTGGCCCTCGGCCTTTTGCGCCAGAAGGAAGGCGTCGTGCCTCTTGTCGTTGAAAAGATGGGGGTCGGCGTTTATCCCTTGATCAAAAGGATCGAGGATGCCCTGAATACCTATTACCAGGTGCGCGGGACCCGGGGCGAAGTCTATTTTTCGCGGGAAGCCAACAGCGCTTTCGACAAGGCCAAGACCTATATGGAGATGCTCAAGGACAGCTATATCTCTGTCGAGCACTTGTTTTTGGCCTGTCTTGACGTTGATGCAAAACTGAGCGACATCCTGAGAGGCGCGGGCGTTGACAAGGACGGGTTCCTGGAGGCCCTCAAAGAAGTCAGAGGGGCCCAGCATATCACCGATCAGAACCCTGAAGATAAGTTCCAGCCGCTTGAGAAATACGGCCGCGATCTGACGGAATTGGCCAACCGCGGCAAACTCGATCCTGTCATCGGCCGAGACGAGGAGATCCGCCGCGTGGTCCAGGTTTTGAGCCGCCGCACAAAGAACAACCCTGTTTTGATCGGCGATCCCGGCGTGGGCAAGACCGCGATCGTCGAAGGTCTCGCCCAGCGCGTTGCCCAGGGCGATGTGCCGGAAGGCCTGAAGAACAAACGGATCATCGTTCTGGACATCGCCTCCATGGTCGCCGGCTCCAAGTTTCGGGGGGAATTCGAAGACCGCCTGAAGGCCGTTTTGAAAGAGATCCAGTCTAAAGAAGGTCAGGTCATCATCTTTATCGATGAACTGCATACGATCGTCGGCGCCGGCGCGGCTGAAGGCTCGGTGGACGCTTCCAACATGCTTAAACCTGCCTTGGCGAGGGGCGAGTTGCGTTGCATCGGCGCCACGACCCTGGACGAATACAGGAAATATATCGAAAAAGACAAGGCCTTGGAGCGCCGGTTTCAGCCGGTGTTCATCGGAGAACCGTCGGTGGAGGACACCATTGCGATCCTGCGCGGCCTGAAAGAAAGATACGAAGTCCATCACGGCGTGCGCATCAAGGATGCGGCTTTGATCGCCGCGGCCGAGATGTCCCACCGCTATATCACAGAGAGGTTCCTGCCTGACAAGGCCATTGACCTGATCGATGAGGCGGCGTCGCGCCTGCGCATCGAGATCGACAGCCTGCCGCAGGAACTCGACGAGGTCAAGCGCCGCAAAATGCAGCTGGAGATCGAGCGCCAGGCCATGAAGAAAGAGAAAGACAAGCCATCTTTGGAAAGGCTTGGGAAGATCGAGAAAGAACTGGAGGGCCTCAAAACCCGGGAAGAAGGGTTGTCGGCGCACTGGCAGAAGGAGAAAGACGCGATCAGCGGCATCCAGGCGATCAAGACGGAGATCGAAGAGGCGAAAGCCGATGAAAAGAGGGCGGAGCGTTCCGGCGACCTGGATCGCGTGGCGCAGATCCGTTACGGCGTGCTTGCCGGCTTGCAGAAAAAGCTGGATACGGCCAACAAAGAACTGGCGGCCCTGCAGAAAGAAAAAGCCATGCTCAAGGAAGAAGTGGATGAGGAAGATATCGCCGGGGTCGTTTCCAAATGGACAGGCATCCCTTTATCCAAGTTGATGGAGGCAGAAGGCCACAAGCTTCTTGAAATGGAAGAGCGGCTCAAAGAGCGGGTGGTGGGCCAGGACGAGGCACTGGGTTTGGTTGCGGATTGCATACGCCGTTCGCGCACGGGATTAAGCGATCAAAACAGGCCTTTGGGTTCGTTTATTTTTATCGGGCCGACAGGCGTCGGCAAGACCGAACTCGCCAAATCGCTGGCCTGGTTTTTGTTCGACGACGAGAACGCACTCGTGCGCATCGATATGTCGGAATATACCGAGAAACATACGGTCTCGCGTCTCATCGGCGCGCCGCCGGGATACGTCGGTTACGAAGAAGGGGGCCAGTTGACGGAGCGCGTGCGCCGGCGGCCTTACAGCGTCGTCCTTTTTGACGAGATCGAAAAGGCGCATCCTGAGGTTTTCAACGTTTTCCTGCAGATACTGGATGACGGCCGCCTGACCGACGGCCAGGGCCGGGTCGTCAATTTCAAGAACACGGTGATCATCATGACGTCTAATATCGGCACCGAGCTCATCGGCGCCGAAAAGGACCGGCTTAAAGTGAAGGACAAGATCCAGCAGGCCCTCAAAGACCATTTCCGGCCGGAATTCCTGAACCGCATCGACGAGATTGTCGTCTTTAAGCCGTTGGATGAGGCGGACATCCTGCATATCGTCGATATCCGACTCAGGGAATTGCAGGCAAGGCTTGACGAGAAGCATATTTTGATTTCTGTGGACAAGGATGCTAAGATATTCCTCGCCAAGGAGGGGTTTGACCCCGTCTACGGCGCGCGTCCTTTGAAACGTCTGATCCAGAAGCTGGTACAGGATCCCGTCGCCCTGGGGCTTCTCAAAGGGGATTTCGGCCCTGGAGACAGGATCGTGGTGAAGATGGGGAAGAGGGGATTGGAATTCAAGAAAGACCAACGGTAAAAGAGATTTTAATCTGTGCAATCCGTTTTTAAGAATCTGTGTCATCGATCGAGCGAAGCGAGAAAGGGAGATGAAATGAATATCACGTTCACCATGAGCCATGTGGAAGAAGACCCGACGATCAAGGAGTGTTTTGACCAGAGGGCGGCCAAGGTCGCCAAGCACCTGAAGAGGTTCAAAGACGAGCTGACTTCTTTGCATGGCGTCTTGGACAAAAACCCCCACAAGAAAGACGAATTCTTTGCATCTTTAAGTTTGTTCCTGCCTTCCGCCGCCATCCATTGCCGTGAGCGCGGGAAAGATTATTGCGCGGCCATTAACGCGGCCTTTCTCGACTTGGCGAGACAGGTCGAGAAACACAAGGCAAAGCTCACAAGGGAAAAACGCCGTCAAGAACGTTAACTCCATGTTTCTTTTGATGTTGCGCTAAAGAGGCGGGAGCAAAATTTCAGCGGTTGACCCCGCAAGAAACCTTTTTTCAGAAACCCTGTCCTGGAGCGTAATACCATTTAGCGCAGAGAGTTGTTTCTAATGGGGTTGACAAACCGCTAAAATATGATAACATTTTGATTTTAGCAGTCTCTTTTAATGAGTGCTAACTTAGGGTGTATAAGATAGAAGAGAAACAATCCTCCGAGACGGAAGCATGCCAAGGTTAACGGACCACGATTCAAGAAATAAAGAGATCCTGCTGGCTTCGATTGAGATGTACCTCAATTCAGCTGCGCCTGTTTCTTCGGAATCCCTGCGCAAAAAGAAGAGGTTGTCTCTTAGTTCGGCCAGTGTGCGCAATGTCTTTTCCGAGCTCGAAGAGCTTGGTTTTTTGACCCATCCGCATACCTCTGCCGGCCGTATCCCGACCGATGAAGGCTACAGGCTGTATATCAATGTGTTGATGGACAAGAAGAAACTTTCCTCCCGGGAGACCGACTTCATCGATAAGATCTATGAGCTCAAGGTGCAGGAGCTTGACGACCTTTTTGAGGAGACAAGCCGGATCATGTCGGATTTTACGCATTACACGAGTCTCGTCTATTTCAGCGGGAAAGAGATGGAAAGGACATACGCCTGCGGGGCGCGCTATCTCTTGGAACATCCGGAATTTTCCGATATCCATAAAGTCCAGATGATCCTGGAGATCCTGGAGAAGAAGGAAGAGATGATCGATCTCATCAACCGCAGTTTCTCGGGCCGGACGCAGGTCTATATCGGCAAGGAGATCGCCTGTCCGCAGATGGAGCATTGCGCGATCGTCGTTTCGCGTTATGAGGATCAGCAGAAGCGGTCGGGCCGCCTGGCCCTGATCGGCCCCAAAAGGATGGCTTACGATCAGGTCATTCCTCTTATCGAATACGTCTCTGAAGCCTTTGCCAGGAATATCGAGAGGTTTTGATCCTTCTGTGAACACGCAGGCTTGCCCCGATACAAGGCTTTGTTTTGGGTGAGATGGCAACACAGCGTTTAAGGTGCTATGAATAAGAACGGTCATACGAACGATAAAAAGAACCATCTTTTTTCCGATCCTGATGCTGTTAAGCCCGGCAAGGAAGTTCCGCCTGCGGCCGCGGGTTCCGGCGATACGGTGACGCTCAAACGGGAAGAATATGAGAAATTGAAGGAAGAGGCCGCAAAAGCCAAAGAGACCTGGGACAGACTTCTGCGTCAGCAGGCGGATTTCGACAATATGCGCAAACGCGTGGAGCGCGATAAACAGGAATTCCAGAAATACGCCCACGAGGATATCATCGTCGATCTTTTGGGGATCCTCGACGACCTCGAAAGGTCGGTAGAGGCTGCGGAAAAGGGGCAGGAGAATTCGGACGCCTTCTTGAAAGGCATTGAAATGATCCTGGCGCACCTCTATGAGCTTTTGAAAAAGCGCGGCGTTTCTGCGATCTCGGCTCAGGGCCAAAAATTTGATCCCAACCAGCATGAAGCGCTGGTGCAGACGGAATCATGCGATCACGAAGACGGCGAAGTGATCGAGGAGATGCAAAAAGGTTACAGATTGAACGACAGGGTCATCCGCACCGCCAAGGTGAGGGTGGCTAAAAGAGTAGAACAGAAATAAAATGAAGGATGATTTTTAATGCCGCCGGAGGCGGGATCGAGGAGGCAATCATGGCAAAAATTATCGGTATTGATTTAGGGACATCGAATTCAGCGGCGTCTGTTATGGAAGGCAACAGGCCCGTGATCATTCCTTCGGCAGAAGGCACGACGGTCGGCGGAGGCAAGGCCTTCCCGTCTTACGTGGCGTTTACGAAGGACGGTCAGCGTCTGGTCGGCGAGCCGGCCAGACGCCAGGCGGCCATCAATCCGGAAGGCACCATCATGGCGGCCAAGCGCAAGATGGGGACAGACCATAAATTCAAGGTTTTCGGCAAAGAGTATACGCCTCAACAGATATCGGCGTTTATCCTGCAGAAGATCAAACAGGACGCCGAAGCCTATCTGGGCGAGCCGGTCAACGAGGCGGTCATCACGTGTCCAGCCTACTTTGACGATAACCAGAGGCAGGCGACCAAGGACGCCGGCGAGATTGCGGGCCTGAAGGTCCTGCGTATCGTCAATGAGCCGACGGCGGCATGTCTGGCCTACGGGCTGGACAAGGCGGGTAAGGAACAGAAGATCATGGTGTTCGACCTCGGCGGCGGGACGCTGGACGTCACCATCATGGAGATGGCGGAGGGTGTTTTTGAGGTCAAGTCCACGCACGGCGATACGCAATTGGGCGGCACCGACATGGACAATACCCTGATCGATTATATCGCCACCGAGTTTAAGAAGGATTCCGGCATCGACGTGCGTAACGACAGAATGGCGATCCAGAGGATCCGCGAAGCGGCGGAGAAGGCCAAGATCGAGCTTTCCAGCACCCTAACGACAGACATCAACCTGCCGTTCATCACGGCGGACAATACGGGGCCCAAGCATTTGACAATGTCGATCACGCGCGCCAAACTCGAAGAGTTGGTCAGGCCGATCATCGACAAGTGCCGCGTCCCTATGGAAAAAGCATTGGAAGACGCCAAGGTCAAGGCATCGGACGTCCACAGGATCATCATGGTGGGCGGCCCGACCCGCATGCCCATCGTCCAGAAGTTCGTCGAGGATTTTGTGGGCAAGAAGATCGAGCGCGGCGTCGATCCGATGGAGTGCGTCGCCATGGGTGCGGCTGTCCAGGCAGCGATCATCAAAGGGGACATCAAGGACGTCCTTCTTTTGGACGTCACGCCCTTGTCTCTGGGCATCGAGACCCTGGGGGGCGTTTCCACGAAGTTGATCGAAAGAAATACGACGATCCCGACCAAGAAGAGCCAGGTGTTCTCAACGGCGGCGGACAACCAGACGGCCGTTACCATCCGCGTCCTGCAGGGCGAGAGGCCGCTGGCCAACGACAATACGGAGCTCGGCCGTTTCGACCTGGTGGGGATCCCGGCGGCGCCGCGCGGCATTCCGCAGATCGAGGTGACGTTCGATATCGATGCCAACGGCATCGTCCATGTCAATGCCAAAGACCTCGGGACGGGCAAGGAGCAGTCGATCCGCATCACGGCGCCCCACAAGCTCTCCAAGGAAGAGATCGACAAGATGGTCAAAGAGGCCGAGAAATTCGCCGGAGAGGACGAGAAGAAGAAAGAAGAGGTTGAGGCCCGTAACCAGGCCGATACCCTGATCTATTCGACGGAAAAATCCTTGAAGGAATACGGCAGCAAAGTTTCTGATGCCGAGAAGAAGGCCATTGAAGAGAAGCTCGCGGCCCTGAAAGAGGCGATGAAAGGCAAGGATACCGACAAGATCAAGAAGGGCATGGAAGAGCTGACCCAGGCGTCGCATAAGCTGGCTGAGGCTATTTATAAGGAAGCTGCCCAGAAACAACAGCAGGCAGGGGCCCAAGGCAAGGGGCCTGCGTCCGATGGGGCCGCCGAAGAGCCTAAAGCGGACGGCGCCAAGCCCTCGGGCAGCGGCAAAGATGACGATATCATCGACGCGGAATACAAGGAAGAAGACGGCAAGTAGATGCGTTATAGCGTTATTGTGTCATAGGGTTATTGCATTGGT
Organism: Candidatus Velamenicoccus archaeovorus; assembly: GCF_004102945.1. Classification (GTDB taxonomy): domain Bacteria; phylum Omnitrophota; class Gorgyraeia; order Velamenicoccales; family Velamenicoccaceae; genus Velamenicoccus; species Velamenicoccus archaeovorus. The sequence continues at coordinate 700,872 of NZ_CP019384.1, forward strand.
TTTGATGTCCTGGCTCTATAACGCCATAACACTATAACTCTATAACTGGTTTTTATGACGACACAGCGCGATTATTACGAGATCCTGGGTGTTTCCAAATCTGCGACGATCGACGAGATCAAGAAGGCGTACCGGATGCTGGCCATGAAGTATCATCCGGATCGCGTGGAGGCTTCCCAGAAAAAAGAGGCCGAAGAAAAATTCAAGGAGATCTCAGAGGCCTACGCGGTCCTTTCGGACGAGAACAAACGCCGGCTTTACGACCAGTACGGCCATGCCGGGATCGACCAGCGTTATTCGACCGAGGATATCTTCCGCGGCGCCGATTTTTCGAGCATCTTCGAGGAGGTGTTCGGAGGGCGGGGCGGCGGAGGGGTCCATTTTGGCGGCGGAGAGGGGAGTATTTTTGATGAGCTCTTTGGCGGCGCCGATATCTTCGGAGGAGGCTCCCGCCGCGGCCGCAGGTCCAGACAGGGCCGCGACCTTCAGATCGAACTGGAGATCACGCTGGAAGAGGCGGTTTTTGGAACGGAAAAGACATTTCAGATCAGCCGTTACGAATTTTGCCCTGTTTGCAAAGGGACGGGCGCCAAGCCCGGCAGTAAAAAGGTCACGTGTTCCTATTGCCATGGTACCGGCCAGGTGACCGTTTCCCAGGGGTTCTTTCATTTGACGCAGACGTGTACCAAGTGCGGCGGCGAAGGCCGGGTCATCACAACGCCATGTCTCCAATGTTCGGGCCAGGGGCGCCTGAAGGTTGCCCGCAAGATATCCGTCAAGGTCCCCGCCGGTGTAGACACGGGGTCCCACCTGCGTGTCCGCGGAGAAGGCGAGGAGGGCGAAGGCGGCAAAGGGGACCTTTTTGTGCTTATCAGCGTAAAGAAACACCATCTTTATGAACGCCAGGACGACAACCTTTTGTGCGAAGTCCATATTGATGCGGCCCAGGCGATCCTGGGCGCAGAGGTAGACGTCCCCACGCTCTACGGGAATGTCAAGATGAAAATCCCGTCCGGAACGCAGTCCGGCAAGATCTTCCGTGTCCGCGATAAAGGCGTCCCCGATGTCAGGACTCACGTAAAAGGGGATGAATTGGTGCGTATTGTCGTCGATATCCCTCAGGGGTTGAACGCGGCCCAGAGAAAGCTCATCGAGGAATTCGCGCGGTTGAGGAATGTTGAGATATAAGCCTAGAATGACCAAACCCCAATTTCCAAGAACCAAATAATAACCAAAGACCAAACAACAAACGGAATGCTTGGCGATTGTACCTTGATTATTGGTTATTGCTGAAGTATGTACTAATTATCCAGGAGAAGCAAATGCCTACGTATGAATACGAATGCAAGGCCTGCGGTCATCGTTTCGAGAAATCCCACTCTATCACGGCCGAGGCGATCAAAGTCTGTCCGAAATGCCACAAACGGAAAGTCGTGCGTCTGATCAGCTCCGGCTCCGGCATCATATTTAAGGGGTCCGGGTTTTATGCTACCGATTACCGTAAGGGAGCGCCGGCGTCCTGTCCTTCGGCTGGAAGCAAATCCAGTTGTTCATCGTGTCCTGGCAGCGCAAAATAATGCCCAGAAACCATTCGGTCGTTCCTTGGGCTTTTGTGGGCGGATATGCCCTTTTGATCTTCTACCTTTCGTCTATTCCAGGAAGCGCTGTTCCACCTCTCTTCTGCGGCGCCGATAAAATTCTCCACTTCTTGGAATATCTTCCTTTAGGGGTTTTATTGATGTGGGCTCTGGCCGCCGCGGGAGGCCACCGCAGAATTCGGGCTTTACTTATCACGCTGTTTGTGGTAATGTTATATGCCTTGACCGATGAATGTCATCAGTATTTTGTTCCCGGTCGCACCCTGGATGCAGCAGATTGGGCGATGGATGTCCTGGGTGCAATAGCAGGAGGCGGTCTCTACCCATGGCCAAAATAGAACCTTTTGCAGGCGTGCACTATAATCTGGAAGTCGTCGAGGATATTTCCAAGGTCGTCTGTCCTCCTTATGATATCATCGATGCAGGAGGGCAGGAGCAGTTTTACCAGAGACACGCCTATAACATCATCCGTCTCATCTTGGGCAAGGATTTCAGCGCCGACAATGACCGCGAAAACAAATATACGCGGGCCGGCGGTTATCTCGAGGAATGGCTGCGCCGGGGTGTTTTGACGCAGGATAACGAGCGCGGTATCTATTTCTATGAACAGGTATTTACGCACGAAGGAGAAAAAAAGACTCGCCTCGGTGTCATCGCTTTGATGCGGCTGGATGATGAGGGGCAGGGCCGTTCGGTCTATCCGCATGAGCACACCCATACAGCCCCCAAAGAGGACCGCCTGAAGCTTTTGAAGAGCGTCGAGGCAAACCTGAGTCCCATCTTTACCGTTTTTTCCGACCCCAAAGCCGCGTTAGAAGGCATCTTTAAGAAACAAGTCTTTCCTCAAAAACCCCTCTTTGATATTGTCGATGACGAAGATATCGGACACCGGCTCTGGCGGGTCACGGACGAGACGCTGATCGGCCAGTTCAAGGAGTTCCTGGGCGATAAGCAGCTTTTTATCGCCGACGGCCATCACCGTCATGAGGTCGCCAGGATGTTTCGCGAGCTCAAGCGCAAGGAATCCCCGGCCGGCCTCAAAGATTCCTATAATTACATCATGACGTACCTGACGCCCCTCGAAGACGAGGGGTTATGTATTTTACCCACCCACAGGCTGATCAGGAATGCCGTTTTTGCCGTTGAAGATTTGTCGTCCTGTTTTGACGTTAAGGAAGTGCCGGGCGCCAAGGAATTGTCGGCTGCCATGAAAGAGCGGCAGGAAGATGTCGGCGTCTTCGGTCTTTACAAAGACCATCATTTTTACCTGTTAAAGCTTTCTGAGAAGCGTGCATGCAACAAGATGATCCAGGAAGGGCCGAAAGATTATAAGAACCTGGATGTCGTTATTCTGCACAAGGTTGTTTTCGACCATCTTTGCAAGATCGCCTTGGAGGATATCGCCTACGAGATCGATTTGGGGCGCGCCGTCGCCGAAGTCGACAGCGGCGCCTATAGCGCCGTCTTTGTCCTCAACCCGACCAAGATGGAACAGATCCGCTCGATCGCCCTGGGCGGCCATGTCATGCCGCAAAAATCCACGTATTTCTATCCGAAACTACTCAGCGGCCTCGTCATCAACAAACTATAACGCTCGGCGCCCATGGCTTTTTTCAGCAAACCCAAATATACGGTCGTCAAGATCCGCAAAAGAGAGATCCCCGAGGGTCTCTGGACGAAATGCCAGGAGTGCGGCGAGCCTATCTATAAGAAGACCCTTGAGGAAAATCTTAAAGTATGCCCCAAGTGTCATTTTCATTTTAACGTCACGGCGCCCGAAAGGCTGGAGATGATCGTGGACGCGGATTCCTTCAAGGAATTCGATAAAAAAATGTCCAGCACCGACCCTTTGGAATTCAGGGGGATCAAGTCTTACACGCAGAAGCTTGCGGAGGACCAGAAGACGACCTCGCTCGCAGAGGCCGTGATTACGGGCCAGGGGGAGATCTTCGGCAAGAAGGCCGTTATCGCGATTACGGATTCCCGGTTTATCATGGGATCCATGGGCGCGGTCGTTGGGGAAAAAATCACCAGGGCGATCGAGTTTTCCATTGAAAAACGGCTGCCCCTGGCGATCATCTCCGGATCCGGCGGCGGCGCCAGGATGTATGAAGGGATTTTCAGCCTGATGCAGATGGCCAAGACGTCCGCGGCCTTGCGGCGGCATCACGAAGCGGGCCTCTTGTTCATTTCGGTTCTGACCAATCCGACCATGGGCGGCGTCATGGCGTCTTTTGCCGGCCTGGGAGATATCATCATCGCCGAGCCCAAAGCGCTGATCGGTTTTGCCGGTCCACGCGTGATCGAGCAGACAACGCGGCAAAAATTACCGGAAGGATTCCAGCGGTCCGAATTCATGTTGGAGCACGGCCTTTTGGACATGATTGTCCACAGGAAGGCCCTGAAGGAGACGTTGCACCAGCTGATCGATTATTGTAGTTGACACGGTTAAGTTTTTTGTGATAACATTTTAAAATTCTGACTCCAAACTTTAAATGCTGGAATAGATTACGAGATTGTTTGGGGTCTGGAAATTGGTAATTGGGAATTGGAGCGAAGCGACATCATGGCCCAAGTCAGTTTACGCAACGTCAGCAAGGTTTATGCCGGAGGCGCCCGCGCCGTTGATAGCGTCACGCTGGGGATCGAAAACAAGGAATTTTTGGTCCTGGTGGGTCCGTCCGGTTGCGGAAAGTCGACGACCCTGCGCATGATTGCAGGGTTGGAGGAAGTGACGGAAGGCCAGATCTATATCGCCGACAGGCTGGTCAACGATATCCCCGCCAAAGACCGCGACATCGCGATGGTTTTCCAGAACTACGCCCTTTATCCCCACATGACCGTTTTTGAGAATATGGCGTTCGGGCTCATGCTGAGAAAATACCCGAAGTCGGAGATCATGCGCCGCGTGAACGAAGCGGCGGACATCCTGGGGATCAAGCATTATCTGGAGCGCAAGCCCAGGGAGCTTTCCGGCGGCGAGCGCCAGCGCGTGGCCGTCGGCCGGGCCATCGTGCGCAAGCCAACCGTTTTTCTTTTTGACGAACCCTTGAGCAATCTCGACGCCAAGCTGCGCGTGCAGATGCGCACGGAGATCCATAAGCTGCATATCCGCCTGCAGACGACCATGATTTATGTGACGCACGACCAGACGGAAGCCATGACGATGGGCGACAGGATCGCGGTCATGAAGGACGGCGTTGTCCAGCAGATCGCCGACCCCATCACGATCTACGATAAACCCATCAATAAATTTGTGGCGAGTTTTATCGGGTCGCCGCCGATGAATTTTATGAAAGGCAAGGTGGTCAAGTCGGACGGACGTTTCTATTTTGATGAAGGGAACCTGCGCGTCCGGATCCTCAAAGAAATGGAACCGAGCCTTGCAGGTTACGTCGGACGCGATGTCATTTTCGGCATCCGCGCCGAAGACATCTATGACAAGCTTTTCGTGTCCGAAGCCCCCGCAGAGAACGTCGTGAGCGTTATCTGCGAGGTCGTCGAGCCCATGGGCTCCGAAGTCTATCTTTACCTGAACACGGGCAAGCATAATTTCATCGCTCGCGTCGGTGCCCATGACAGGCCTGCGGTCAATGCAGATATGGACCTTGTTTTTGACATGAGCAAGGTCCATTTCTTTAACGCAGACACCGAAAAGACCATTGTATAAACCCTCGAGAACTTTTTTCATTCTGGCATTTTTTTCCCTCCTCGCCGGCCTCGGGCTGACCTTTTTTATTTTTTTGATTTTTTTCTCCAGGTTTTTCGTATGGATCATCCTCGGTTACTGCTTTTTGTTCTTCCTTCTCCTCTTGCGGTTTCAAGCCAGCCGTTCTGTCCTGACACGCCTGACCCTGAAAAAAGAGGAGGTTTTTGAGACATTCAACATTGCCGAACAGGAGATTGCGCGCCTGGGCGATCTGCGGGTTGCGCTCGAGAAGAAAATCAAAAGCTACGAGCGGCTGGAGAAGTTTACCCAGAGCCTCAACAATGAAGTGTCTTTGGACCGTATCTGCGGGATCGTTGCCGGGGAGCTTTTTGAGCTTTTTGAAGCGCGAGGCAACGTTCTTTTATACCTGGTCAATCCGGCGACCCATCGATTGGGATTGAGGGTCTTGAAGAGAGAGGATGAGTCGATCCGCATCCGTGAAAAGACAGGCGATCTTTTCGATGCATGGGTTTTGCGTCATAACCAGCCTCTTCTGGTCGAATCGGCGTCCAATGATTTCCGTTTCGACCCGGAACGCCTCAAGGCGGAGGTGAGGCGCCCGGTCGAGTCCCTGATGGCCGTTCCCCTGGAAACAGAGTCGCAGACGCTGGGGATCCTGAGGATCGATGCCAGGGCGGAACGTCAATATTCTTCCGATGACCTTCGGCTGCTCTTTGTTATCGGGGACATCGCAAAGCTCGCCATTGAAAATGCCGTCTATTTCGGACAGATGCAGGCGCTCTCCATCACGGATGGCCTGACAGGCATCTATCTGAGGCGTTATGCCGCCGACAGGTTGAAAGAGGAATTCCTGCGGGCCCGCCGCGAGAATTCCTGTATTTCTTTCCTCATGCTCGATATCGACCATTTCAAGGCCATCAACGATACCTACGGGCATATGGCAGGCGACGCCGTGCTGAAAAAGATGGCTCAGTGGCTCAAAACTTCTTTTGATCTTCCGGGGCAGCTTGTCTTCCGTTATGGCGGCGAAGAATTCGGCGTCATCCTGCCCGGTGTTCAAAAGAAAGAGGCTGTCCGTCTGGCCGAAAGTTTCCGGCGTTCATTGTCCGATAAGGATGTCAGTCTGAGGCGCGAAAAGATCGCGGTCCGCGTTTCTTTGGGGGTCGCTGCATTCCCGGATGATGCCGCGGAAGAAAAAGAGCTCATTGGCGCCGCCGATGAAGCCCTGCTTGAGGCCAAGCGGTCGGGGAGGGACAAGGTATGCCCTTCTTAGCTGTTTTTATTTTTCTGGTTTTAGCTGCCGGCGCATGGACATGTCTTGTGCGTCTGCTTGTCGAAGAGGGTTCCGAGAGAGAATCTGACCTTGCGTCCCTGGCGGCTTCTCTTCAGCAGATATTGACCGCCAAGAAAGAGATAGAAAAAGAAATCGTTTCCTTGAATGCGGTTTTTTCGCGGACCTTGAAGATGTACGAAGCGGCGCGCGACATCTGTGCGACACTGGATGAGACGAAATTGTTCGAGCGTTTCAAGGAGGACCTCAAGAAGCTGATCGATTACGACGAATGCCTGCTCTTGAAAGAAGAGAAGGAGGCTGCTGCGTCTTCTGCCCGGGCAGAAGATTTCCTTGAGCCGCTGGCCGTTTCCGATACGCATTTTGGTTATCTTTATGTCCGGGGGGTCCGGGGGCACGACAGGCCCTATCTGGGGATCCTTGCCAGACATTTTGCCCTGGGCCTTAAACGGTCCAAGCTTTACCGGATGACGCAAGAATTGGCGATCACCGACAGCCTGACCGGTCTCTTCACGCGGCGCTACGCCATGGAGCGTCTGGGAGAGGAACTGAGGCGTTCCCAGGCGCAGGGGATGCCCCTGTCGTTTTTCATGATCGATGCCGATAATTTCAAGGAGTGCAATGATCGTTACGGCCATATCGTGGGTGATATGGTCTTGACGGAGATCAGCCGGCACATCAGGGACAATGTCCGCGAGATCGATATGCTTGCGCGTTTCGGCGGAGAGGAGTTCATGGTTTTTGCGCCTCGGACGAATAAAGAGAGCGCCCTTTTGATCGCCGAACGTATCCGCCGCAGCATTGCCGAGTCCGTCATCCAGGCCTATGACGAGCATCTGAAAGTGACGGTTTCAATCGGCCTGGCGGCATTCCCCCAGGACGCCGCAGAAGTGGAAGACCTTATCGGCAAGGCGGATTGGGCCCTTTATCAGGCCAAAAAAATGGGGAAGGACCGCGTCTATGTGTTCGCAGCCTTTCACGAGTCCCGTTAGGTTTTTATGGGGATGGGCCTCGCTGTGATGGGGATTTGCAGGGAGACCGGACGGGCCGGAGGTTCGGCGGCATGAATGAATGTCCCTGGAGCGTGAAGGATGTTTTTGTCGTCTTCGTTTACGCCCTGGTGCTCTTTTTTGTTTTTAGTTTTTGGGCGACGGCATCTTATTTTCTAGCTGCCTTTGTCCTTGGATTTTCCCGCCAGGCGCCGGGTCTCTACATTCACTTTGTCCGCCATGCCTCTGATTTTGTTACCGTGGTCCTTTTTTATGGCGGTCTCCTGGCGGCGATGAAAGTCAAGATTTTTGACAGATACCGCCTCAATCCGTTTGTTTATTTTGTAAAAAAGGAGAATATCGGCCGGGATATTTCCTTCGGGTTGCGCAGTTACTTGAAGTTTATCCTTGTTTTTTTGTCCGGTGTCGTCTTGGTGACCCTGGCGGCCTGGGTATGGGATGCCGTTTTTGGGTCTCACGCCTATGAATCGGTGAGTTCTTTTTTGCGTGCCTCTGAGATTGAGAACGCCGCGGCACGCAAGGGGCAGGTGGGATTGTCAGGGTTTATCATTATTTTCCTGCTGGGTCCTTTTTTTGAGGAACTTTTTTTCAGGGGATGCCTCTACCGCGCCTTGCGCCGCCGCATGAATGTGCTCTCCGCCGTCTTGATCAGCAGTTTTGTTTTTGCGATCATGCACGGCTATTTTTTCCTTTTTCTCTACGTTTTTCTTGTGGGGGTGTCTCTGGCCTGTCTTTATGAAAAAACGGAGTCTTTGGTCGCCTCCTTGAGCTTCCATATGCTCAACAACCTGTTTGTGCTTGTTCTGTTTTTCTTGGGTTTGTAAATGCCGGTCGTCAGGTTCAGCTCGCGGCCTCCTTGGGGGTGGGGTGCATCATTTTTTTAAGTTCCTTGCAACCTTTCATAACTTAAGTTAAAATAACACTTTATTGCCCTGCTCAAAATGTGGAGCGGCGCTCAGGACTTCTTGTCAGATAAATCGTGGCGGTTTCTCTGTCGTCTCGCAGGAGACGCAGGCCTCGTCCGTTGGTTTCTCCATGAAGAAGGAATATTTTATCGGTGTTGATGTCGGCGGGACCTTTACCAAGGCGGCTCTGGTAGACCAGAAAGGGAAGGTCTTTTCCAGGATCCAGGTATCTTCGCGCGGCTTCAGCCAGAAGCAATATTTTGCCAGGACGCTGCATGATATATCTTTGCGTCTGGCGGCCATGGCACATGTCTCTTTTGACGAGATCTCTGCCATGGGAGTCGGTTTGCCGGGTCCAGTCGATTCGGAGCAGGGCATCATCTTGAGCCTCACCAATATCAAGGGCTGGAACCATTTTCATCTCGCCGGTTTTCTTAAAAAGTACCTGCCTTTTCCCGTTTATGTGGATAACGATGCTAATTGTATGGCCCTTGCCGAATCGAGGCTCGGTGCCGCCAGGGGCGCCCGTTTTGCCCTGTGCCTGACTCTCGGAACAGGGGTGGGTGGGGCGTTGATCTTGGACAATGATATTTATCGCGGACCATTTTTTCTGGGCGGCGAGATTGGGCATATGCCCATTTGTGTTTCGGGTCCTCGTTGTGAATGCGGAGGCATCGGTTGTCTGGAGAGGTATGTCGGCAACCAGGCTATTGCCAGCCGCGCGCGCCGCATTTTCGGAAAGACTGTCCCTCTCGAAGAGGTGAGCCGTCTGGCTCGGCGCGGCCATGCCAAGGCCCAAAAAGTCTGGCAGGAGGCGGCGGCTTGTCTGGCCATGAGTATTGCCGGGATCATCAATGTTCTGGGGCCCCAGGTGGTTGTTATCGGTGGAGGCGTGGCCAGGGCCGGCGTTGCTTTGTTGGGGCCCTTGCGGCGCCGTGTCAGGCAGCATGCGATGCGGCATCTCAAGGGGAAGGTCAGGATTGTCAGGGCGGCGCTTGGGAACGATGCAGGTTTCCTGGGGGCGGCCCTGCTGGCAAAGGAAAAGATAGGCGCAAGATGAATCACCCGCGTTTTTTGATCGCCGGTCTGTTTTTGCCGGTCTTTTTTTGCTGTGTTTCTTGCGGCATTGCGGCCGTGGGCAAACAGCCGTTGACGGTTGACGGCGATGTCGTCGAGTTCTTCTCGGAAGGCCGTGAGATCGTCGCCGAGGGGCATGTGAAGATCATCGGTCAGGATATGCACATTACCGCCGATAAGGTGCGGGTCTTTTTTGACGAGAAACTCGTCATTGCCGACGGCAATGTGGTTTTCAAGCGCGGGACGGAAGAGGCCGAAGGGGACATGGTCATCTTCGATTTCGGCGACAAGACCGGGACGCTCATCAATCCGCACGTGAGGATGAGCCCGTACTACGGAAGCGCAGCAGTCATGGAGAAGCTGGGAGAAGACAAGATTTATCTCAAAGACAGCGTTATCAGCACCTGCGATCTGCCGCACCCGCACTATGCCCTGACCTGCAAAGAGGTGACGACGGAACCCGGCAAGATCCTGCGCGCCAAGGGCACGAAGATCTCCCTTTTGGGTATCCCCGTTATGTATGTGCCTTCTTATTCGCATCGCCTGACCGATAAGCGGCCGCGCTTCATGATCACGCCGGGCCACCGCAAGAATTACGGCATGGAGCTTTTCGGATCTTGGAGATATTATCTGAACGACAATGCCAGGGGATTGTTGCATTTTGACTGGTATCAACAGAAGGGATGGGCGGAGGGTGTCGACCTGAATTACGATACGAAGCTTTTCGGTATCGGCAACGTTAAGTACTACCGTATCGATGAGAAGGATACCAATAAGGGCATTCCGGAGAACGAACGGCGGACCCAGGAGCGTTCCCGTCTCGAGGTCCAGCACAGGTGGCAGATGACGGATGTCGATCAGGCGATCCTGTCGTATTACCGCGCCTCCGACGTGAACTTCCGCAAGGATTATTTCTACCGGGAATACGAGATCGACACCGACCCTTCCAGCTTTTTCCTCTATTCCCATGTTTTTCCAAGCGCCACGTTGAGCTTTTTGGGCCAGCCGCGCGTCAACGCATTCGAAAGCGTCCTGCAGAAAATCCCCGAGCTCAAGCTCGAGACCATCAACCAGAGGATCGGCGGTTCACGCTTTTATTTTAAGAATACGACCACGTCCGCCTTCCTGTCGAACACCACGGCCAATTCCAACCAGAACGTAGAGACGACGCGCGTGGATACAACCAACCAGGTCAGCTACCTGTTCCGCTGGGCGGGTCTGGAGTTCAGTCCTTTTGCCGGAGAGCAGGAGACCTATTACAGCCGCGGCGTCAGCGGCCGGGACAGCCTGATGCGCAGCATGTTTTTCACAGGCATGGACATGAGCACGAAGCTGTTCAAGCTTTATGACGTCGAGTCGAATTTCATGAAGATGGATATCCATCAGCTCAGGCATGTCATCACCCCGTCGGTCCAATACCGCTATCAGCACGATCCGTCGGTCAGCGCCTCCAAGATCCAGCAAATGGATTCTATAGATGCTTTGGACAGCATGAACAAGGTCACCCTCGGCCTTGAGAACAAGCTGCAGACCAAGCGCGGCGGCGTCAGTGTGGACCTCCTGCGGCTCTTGTTGTCATCGGATTACAATATCGAAGACAACGATACGCTCGGCAAAGGGTTCCAGCTTTTCAAATACGAATTGGAATTCAGGCCCTGGTCATGGTTTGAGATCGATTCGGACGCAGAATATGATACGGTCCAGGAGCATTTCAATACGATCAATACCGAATTCTGGAACACCGTCGGAAAATTGCGGACACATGTCGGCTATCGTTATGCCCACAGCGAGAGCAGCCAGATGACGGTAGGCATGGATTATCCCCTGAATCCGTTTTGGACAGCCAGCATCTATGAACGTTTTGAATTCAAGACTGGAAATCTTGTCGAGCAGGAATACCACTTGACGCGGGATATGCACTGCTGGCTGATGGAAATCATCATCAATCAGCGTGAAACTGAAGGGGTGAGCATCCTGTTGGCTTTTAAGATCAAGGAATTCCCGGATATCGGTATCAATGCGGAAACAACATTCACTCCGCCTCGCAGCAGCCAGTGATCCTCGAGAGGTCCTTCATGAAAATCTCTATTATAGGAACGGGTTATGTCGGTTTGGTGACGGGAGCGTGTTTTGCCGAATTGGGGCATGATGTTATCTGCATTGATAATGATGCCTCCAAAATTCAGGCTTTAAAAAAGCTCCAAGTGCCGTTTTATGAGCCTGGTCTCGAAGAGATGGTGCGGCGTCATGTCCGTAAAGGCAGATTGTCTTTTTCCGGCCAGATCGCCCACGGAGTCAGGAAGAGCGATGTCATCTTCATCGCCATCGGCACGCCTCCGAAAGAAAACGGGGAGGCGGATTTGACGGGGATTGAGAACGTCGTTCGGACGATCGCCAAATCCATGCGTTCATACCGCTTGATCGTCGAGAAATCGACGGTTCCCGTGGATACGGGATGCCGCGTGCGCCAGACGATCGAGATCTGTAAGGCCAAACATGTTCCCTTTGACGTCGCATCCAACCCTGAATTCCTGCGCGAAGGACAGGCCATCCATGATTTTCTTCATCCCGACAGGATCGTCATCGGCGTTGAATCTGCCAAGGCCGAGAAGATCCTGCGCCAGCTGTATGCGGGCATCCGGGCCCCCCTCATCGTCACAGACATCAAGTCCGCCGAGCTCATCAAGCACGCCTCGAATTCGTTTTTGGCGCTCAAAATTTCTTATATCAACGCCGTGGCCCGCGTTTGCGAGGCCGCAGGGGCCGATGTGGAACGGGTCGCCGAAGGAATGGGGATGGACGGCCGTATCGGCAGGGCTTTTCTGGACGCCGGGATCGGCTTCGGGGGATTCTGTCTGCCCAAAGACCTGGAAGCGTTTGTCCGTATCTCCCAGAAGCTCGGGTACGATTTTGGGCTGCTCAAGGAAGCCAAAAGGATCAATGAGTCGCAAAAGGAACTTTTCGTCAGGAAGATCGAAAACAGCCTCTGGAATATCAAGGACAAGACGATCGCCGTGGCCGGTCTGGCCTTTAAGCCGGATACGGACGATATGCGTTTTGCTCCTTCGGTCGATATCATCGCCATGCTGCAGCAACTTGGCGCCAGGATCCGCGCCTATGATCCTCAGGCAACCGGGAAGGCCCGCGGTCTCCTGAAGGACGCGAAGTTTTGCAGGGATATTTATGAGGCGGCCCGGGGCAGCGATTGCCTGATCATCGTGACGGACTGGGATGAGATTAAAAAGATGGATTTGAAACGTATCAAGAAACTCCTGAAACAACCTATTATTATCGATGGCCGGAATGTTTTTGAGCCGTCCATGCTCAAGGCCATGGGGTTTTCTTACGTCAGCATCGGGAGAAGCCAACTATGAAGACTGTTGTTATCACGGGTGGTGCGGGTTTCTTGGGGTCACATCTGTGCGAGTTGTTCCTGCGCAAGAATTATCGCGTGGTCTGCATCGACAATCTCCTGACCGGCGACAAAGATAATATCGCCCCTTTGTTGTGTCGTAAGGCTTTTGTGTTTATGAAACAGGATATCGTCAAGGGTTTGCGTGTCCCGGGGCCGGTGGATCTGGTACTGCATTTTGCTTCACCGGCAAGCCCGGTGGATTACCAGGAGCACCCCCTGGAGACGATGCTGGCCGGTTCTGCGGGAACGCATCATTGCTTGGAGCTGGCGTGCATGAAGAAAGCTTCTTTCCTTTTGGCTTCTACCTCGGAAGTTTACGGCGATCCGTTGGTCCATCCCCAGATCGAAGACTACTGGGGGAATGTCAATCCGATAGGCGTCAGGAGCGTTTATGACGAAGCCAAGCGTTTTGCCGAGGCCATGACCATGGCCTACCGCAGGGTCCGCGGCCTCGATACGAAGATTGTCAGGATCTTTAATACATACGGCCCCCGGATGAGGGCGAACGACGGCCGCGCCATACCTAATTTTATCTCTCAGGCATTGAAGGGGAAGCCCATAACTATTTACGGCGACGGGACGCAGACACGTTCGTTCTGCTATGTCTCAGACCTTGTTGACGGTATCTACAGGTTGAGCAGGAGCGCTTTTCATCAGCCTGTGAATATCGGCAATCCGAGGGAAATGACCTTGAGAGAAATGGCCGTTGTGGTTAAAAAAATGACGGGCAGCAAAAGCAGGTTGATATTCAAGCCGTTCCCGCAAGATGATCCCAGGCAGCGACAGCCTAATATCTCCAGGGCCAGGAAGATTTTGAAGTGGGGGCCAAAAGTGGGGCTCGAAGAAGGTTTGTCGGCCACCGTCTCCTGGTTCAGAGATCACATCTAAACCGCAGCTCATCTTCCTTTTTTTGGAAATCGCATGATGACCATTGATTTTCACGTCCATTCCAGGTTTTCTTTTGATTGTTTTTTGGAGCCAGCCAAGATCATCGATTTGGCCCGGCGCCACCGCATTGATGGGTTGGCCATTACGGACCATGATACGATCGCGGGGGTGGAAGAATTCCGGCGCCTGGCTCCGGATCTCTATATCATCACGGGCCAGGAGATCTCGACGCGGTATGGGGATATCCTCGGTCTTTTTTTGAGGCATGCGGTTGACGCGCACGATGACATCGGTCGGATCCTCGAGGGGATACACACTCAGGGAGGGTTGGCAGTCCTGGCCCATCCTTTCAAGTGGCCGCATCTGGCCCGTGCGGACGATTTCTTGAGGCAGTTCGATGCGATCGAGATGTTTAATGCCAGGAATAACATCCCGTTGCCGCGTCTGGAAAACCATCTGGCGTGGCGAGCCGTAAAACGTTCGGGTTTGGCCTGGGTCTGCGGCAGCGATACGCACGAAGGTTTCGAGATGGGGTGCGGCGCGACGGTGTTTGACTTCAGTCTTTCGGAGGCCTCAGATGAGAGGATCAAAGAGGCGATCCTCAAGAAGGGCGTCCGTATGTTCGGCAGGGAGGTTCCTTTGATACCCGAGATCATCAGCCATTTTTCAAGAAACTTGAGGAGCCGCCGCTCATGATGCTGTTGCAGGACAAACTCAAGGTGCTCCTGAAGCTTTGGCTCGACCATCGCAGCCCGAAGATATTCTCTTTTCATGATTGCCTGCCAGACGTCTTCAGCGAGTATCTTGAGCTCCTTATGTATAAGAGATACAGGATTCTCGGCGCGCGCGACCTCGTAGGGCGGATCCAGGAAAGATCGAAGGCAGGGCGGGAGGTGGTGTTGACCTTTGACGATGGACGCCGTAATTGCTGGAGCGTGATCTTTCCTTTGCTGAAAAAATACCGGGTGCACGCGTCCATCTTTGTCATTCCTTCGAGGATCAGCGATTCCGAAGAGGATTATCCAAGTCTTGAGGATTATTGGAGAGGCCGGGTCTCCTGGGAAAATCTCTACTTGAGCCATCGCAAACAGCCTTATCTGACGTGGAAAGAATTAAGGCAGATGCGCTCGAGCGGTCTCGTCGATGTCTTTTCCCACAGTCTGAGCCATCGAATCGTTCCCGTCGGTTCGCGCATCGTCGATTTTCAGCATCCCGGCGTTTATGAGATGCCCGTGTATTTCGACGAGTGGTTTGAGGGAGGGATGCCGTCCCCGGATTCCATATGGGGTATTCCCGTTTACGAACGCGCTTGGGCGCCCTTGGCATCCAATGTTTATGTGCCGGATAAGAAAACAGACAACGTGATGCATGAGTTCATTAAAGCCAGCGGCGGCTTTCTGTTTTTCAAAAAGAAGAACTGGAGGGATCGTCTCTGGGAATATTACCGGCAGCATAAATCTGATTTTGCATCGGGCCATTTTCGAAAGGCCTCGGCGGGGGAAGGCGTGCGCACGAGCGTGTTGGGATCGAAACGCAAGATCGAAGAGGCCATCGGCGAGGAATGCCTCTTTTTTTCATTGCCGTTGTACCAGGGTTTCAAAGAGACGGCGCCCGTCCTGGAGGAGGCTGGTTACAAGGCCGTGTTTGTGGGGCCGGATATCCCCGACAGGAACGTTTCTTCCTTGCAGGTCTTTTGCCGCATCCCCAGCTTCTGGATCAAGTTCCTGACTTATTTTTAATGACGGCATAACTTACGTGGGGTTCGAACGACGTAAGTTATGTGCCGGAATTATGAGCACGTGACTTATGGAGCGTCAGCGAACATAAGTCACTGTGCGAATTCATTTCGGCCAAAAACTGACGTCCTTACGGCCTGCAAGTCCAGACCCCAGCAGATTTTTTAAAAATAATCCTTGACAGAATTGCTTTATTTTAATAAACTTATTGCTTTACTAATGCCCCTGTAGCTCAGTAGGTAGAGCACGTCCTTGGTAAGGACGGGGTCACCGGTTCAATTCCGGTCGGGGGCTTGAAAAATGACGGTACTCTATGAGAGAGCATATACTTCTGGAATGCCCGGTTTGCAAGAACAGGCTTTATTCCTCGACGAAGAACAAGAAGAAGCATACCGAAAGGCTTGAGTTGAGGAAGTACTGTCCCTATTGCCGCAAACACGAAGCCCATAAAGAAGTCAAGTAACAGTATTTATTCCAAGAAAGGATCTTGGTGCAGGGTTAAGGTTAGGAGCGTCGGTTAGTGGTAAACCACCGGTCTCCAAAACCGGAACTGCAGGTTCGATTCCTGCCGCTCCTGCCAGAATTTCATCGACGCGATAATGCGCCGCCGGTTTTAAACCGAAGATTACAATTTGTCATGGCCAACGTATTCAGCGCATTCGCAAAAATTCCCGTTTTCTTCCGAGAAGTCAAAGGGGAGATGGTCAAAGTGGCCTGGCCCTCGCGCCAGGATTTGATCAGCGCCACCTGGATCGTCATTATCGTGACGACGATCCTGACGGCATATATCGGCGCGCTGGATTTTGTATTGTCCAAAGCCGTTGCAATCATCCTCAAATGAATCCTGTCAGATCTTGCGATAAGCGTATTTTTCCATTCCGGGGCCATGCTGCCGTGAGGAATACCTTTGGTGTTGTCGGTTCGCATCGGTGGGAGGTCTAACGGGATGAAAAAGTGGTACGTTGTTCATACACAGACCGGATCTGAAGACAAGGTCAGAAAAAGCCTGGAAGGCCGGATCGCCTCCAGCGGTCTAAAAGACCAGATGGGCCGCGTCCTGATCCCGACAGAACAGGTTTCCGAAGTTCGCTCCGGCAAAAAGAAGATCAGCCAGAGAAAATTTTTCCCCGGTTATATCCTGGTCGAGATGGAGCTGAACGAGAATACATGGTTGTTGGTGCGTACGACTCCCGGGGCAACGGGATTTATCGGGATGGGGAAGCAGCCGTCTTCGCTGACTGCCGAAGAGGTGGACAACATCATGAAGCGGACGGTCGAGACGCAGGCCAAACCCTCTCCCAAAGTGCATTTTGAAAAAGGCGAATCGGTCCGTATTATCGAAGGGCCGTTTTTGAATTTTAACGGGTCTATCGAAGAAGTGAACCCGGAAAAACAAAAGATCAAGGTGAGCGTGTCTATTTTTGGCCGTTCGACCCCGGTAGAATTGGAATTCTGGCAGGTAGAGAAGGTATAGAGGAGGATATCGCCCGCGGAAGCGAAGCGGCGCAAGCGATGCGTCCCAACATGCCCAGCGCCAATTTTTGTGCCGCGTTGAATTGTGGAGTTGGACAGAACAAAGAGGTTAAACCCTAGCAAGGACTCAGGCCGATTTTCAAAAATTGGTGCTGAGTTAAATTCGCGCACCGATTTATGTTCGTTCGTCGCTTCACGACGACTCCATAATTCGGGCGTTCATTAAACATGGCAAAAAAAGTCGTTGCGCAGATCAAATTGCACGTTCCGGCAGGACAAGCAAATCCAGCGCCTCCTGTCGGCCCGGCCCTCGGCCAGCATGGTGTCAATATCATGCAGTTCTGCAAATCCTTTAATGAGCAGACAAAGGACAAGGACGGCATCACCCTGCCCGTTGTCATCTCCGTTTACGAAGACAAAAAATTCGATTTTATCATCAAGACCCCGCCGTGCTCGGTCCTCATCAAGCGTGCGGCCAACCTCGCAAAGGCCTCGGGAACAGCCGGCAAGGAGAAGATCGGCAGCGTGACCAAGAAGCAGGTCGAGGAGATCGCCAGGCAGAAGCTGGCGGATTTGAACACGACGGATCTTGAGGTGGCCAAGAAAACAGTTGCAGGCACTGCCCGTAGCATGGGCATCGATATTGTGGAGTGATCCATGTCAAAGAAGCATAGCAAAAGATTTGAAGCCGGCGCCAACCTTGTGGACAAAACCAAAACGTATGCGCTCAAGGATGCGATTGCTGTCTTGAAATCCGTCCCAAAGACGAAGTTCGATGAAAGCCTTGAAGTTTCTTTTCATTTGCGTGTGGATACAAAGAAATCGGACCATATGATCCGCGGGACAGTGGTTCTTCCTCACGGGACAGGCAAAAAGATCCGCGTGGCGGTCTTTTGTAAAGGGGAAGCCGAAAAACAGGCCCAGGAGGCAGGTGCAGATTATGTCGGCGCCCAGGAATTGATCAACAAGGTTGCCGGCGGATGGATGGATTTTGACAGTGTCGTGGCGACGCCTGACATGATGAGGGATTTAAGCAAGCTCGGCAAGATCCTGGGGCCGAGGGGATTGATGCCCAGTCCCAAGACGGGGACCGTGACTCCGAACGTAGGCCAGGCGATCCGGGACCTCAAGGCCGGTAAAGTCGAATTCAAGGTCGATAAGCAGGGCGGCATCCACGTGGCGGTCGGTAAAATGTCTTTCAGCGAAGGGCAGCTGTACGAGAACGCCTTTACCTTAATAGAAACCGTTAAAAACGCAAGGCCCGCTTCAGTCAAGGGTGAGTTCGTGAGGTCGATCGCGCTCTCAACAAGCATGGGGCCTGGATTAAAGGTCAACGCATGAACGTCATGACGAAGAGGATCGGGGAGATTTACAGGAATCTTGTCGGCTTGGAGATCAGGCGGCGGCTGGATCATGCCCAGGATATTTTCCTTTTAAATTATCAGAAGATGTCTTCCGCCGAGATGACACAACTGAGGAAAGACTTGAAGACCGTGGGGGCCAGCGTTCTGGTCGTCAAGAATTCCTTTATGCGCAAGGCTTTTGAAGAAACCAAGAAACCGGCGGACGCCGTCCGCCTTGTTGACGGGCCGATGGCCATGGTTTTCGTCAAGGATGATCCTGTTGCGACGTCCAAGATCCTCGTGAATTTTGCCAAGCAGCACGAGGCCTTGAAGCTTTGCGGCGGATTCATGTCCGAGAGGGTCTTGAACAAGACAGACCTTGATTTCATCTCCAAGCTTCCTTCCAGACAAGGTCTCTATCAGCAGGTCGCATCTGCTTTGAATGCACCCATAAGCAAGCTGGCGATGAGCCTTAACCAGATTGTGACGAAGCTGGCGTATGCGCTCAATGCCGTTAAAGATCAGAAAAAATAATTTCAACTCTTAACTTGCATATCCTAGGAAAGGGGAGGTAATCACAT
Organism: Candidatus Velamenicoccus archaeovorus; assembly: GCF_004102945.1. Taxonomy (GTDB): domain Bacteria; phylum Omnitrophota; class Gorgyraeia; order Velamenicoccales; family Velamenicoccaceae; genus Velamenicoccus; species Velamenicoccus archaeovorus. The sequence goes on from NZ_CP019384.1 coordinate 719,859, forward strand.
GGCAAAAATCGAAGACATGATCAAAGAAATCGAATCGATGACCGTCCTTGAATTGAGCGACCTGGTGAAGGCCATCGAAGAGAAATTTGGCGTGACGGCTCAGGCGCCCGTGATGGCAGTTGCAGCGGGGGCTCCGGGGGCAGGCGCAGGGGCTGCGGCTCCGGCGGAAGAGAAAACCGTATTCACGGTTGTGCTCACCAGTGCAGGCGCCAACAAGATCGCCGTCATCAAGGAAGTCCGCGCGATCACCAATCTCGGTCTGAAAGAAGCCAAGGATCTGGTGGATGGAGCGCCGAAACCCGTCAAAGAGAGCGTTCCAAAGGCTGAAGCCGACGAGCTCAAGAAGAAGCTGGAAGCCGCCGGAGCGACGGTGGAGTTGAAGTAAACAGGGCTGGGCCTTAAATCATCCGTTGAATACGGAGACTTGAATGAGCAAAAGAAAAAGCTTTGCCAAATTAAGAGAAATTTACCCGATGCCGAACCTTTTGGATCTGCAACTCCTGTCTTATGAGGAGTTTCTGCAGGCTGATGTCCGTTCCGAAGAACGGAAATCCTTGGGGCTGCAAGAAGCATTCCAGGAAGTTTTCCCGATTGAGAGTTTCGACAAAAGGTTCCGTCTTGAGTTTGTCAGCTACACCCTCGGCAAGCCGAAATACTCCGTTGAAGAATGCCGCCGCAGGGGAATGACTTTCGCATCGCCTTTACGTGCGAACCTGCGTCTGATCACACCCAACGACGTTAAGATCCAGGAGGTCTATTTCGGGGAGCTGCCCTTGATGACGCCGACAGCCTCTTTCATCATCAATGGCGACGAGCGGGTTATTGTGAGCCAGCTGCAGCGTTCCCCGGGCGTCTGCTTTGAAGAGGAGCAGCATCCTACCGGCAAAAAGATATTCTACGGCCGCATCATCCCCTATCGTGGGGCGTGGCTTGAATTCAAATATGATTTGAACGAGGTCATCCTGGCCTATGTGGACCGCCGCCGCAGTTTTCCGGCGACGCAGATCTTGCGTATCATGGGGTTTTCCGGAGACGAAGAGATCACAAAAGCTTTCGGCGATGTCCCTGAGATTGCCAATACCCTCAAGAAAGATTTCACCAAGAACAAGGAAGAGGCCCTTATCGACTTTTATCGCAAGATGCGCCCGACGGAGCCTGTGACTCCGGAAGCGGCCGAGGAGCTATTCTATCGTCTTTTTTTTGATCCCAAGCGCTACGATATCGCCCGCGCCGGCCGTTTCATATTGAACAGAAAGCTCGGCATGGGCGTTTCTGTCGATAAGCGCATCCTGGATGCCGAGACGGTGATCAAGGTGATCCAGTATCTCGTGGGTCTCAAGAAGGGCGAGGGCGAGATCGATGATATCGACCATTTAGGTAATCGCCGCGTCAAGACCGTGGGTGAACTCATCCAGAATCAGGCGAGGATAGGCCTGGCAAGACTGGAAAGGTCCATCCGCGAGCGTCTGGCGATTTTGACGGATGCCGACGCGGTCATGATCTATCATCTGATTAATTCCAAACTTTTCTCCAGCCAGATCCGCGATTTCTTTGCCAGGAGCCAGTTGTCCCAATTTATGGACCAAGTCAATCCCTTGGCAGAGCTAACCCATAAGCGCCGTTTGAGCGCGCTGGGGCCGGGCGGGTTGTCCCGTGAAAGGGCGGGGTTTGAAGTCCGTGATATCCACCAGTCCCATTACGGCCGTATTTGTCCTATTGAGACGCCTGAAGGTCCGAACATCGGGCTGATTGCATCATTGACGACCTATGCCAGAGTCAATGATCTGGGATATCTTGAGACGCCTTATCGCAAGGTTGACGACGGCCGCGTCACAAAGAGGATCGAGTATATTACGGCGGACCTCGAGCTCAATAAGTCCATGGCGCAGGCCAACAGCCCCCTGGATGAAGATGGAACCTTCCAGGAGAAAGACGTTATTTGCCGCCTCAGGGGCGATTTCCCAAAATTGCCTCCCAAAAAAGTCGACTTCATGGATGTATCGCCGAAACAACTGGTGTCCTTGGCGGCATCCCTGATCCCGTTTTTAGAGCACGATGACGCCAACCGCGCGCTGATGGGTTCCAACATGCAGCGTCAGGCGGTGCCCTTGATGATCACCGAACGCCCGTTGGTCGGCACCGATATGGAGCAGAAGGCCGCGATCGATTCCGGCGCCGTCGTCATCACTGAAGAAGATGGAGTGGTTAAGGCCGTCGATGCCAACGCCATCACCGTCAACAATAAGGTCTATGAACTAAGGAAATTCAAGCGCTCCAACGCGAATACCTGCGTGAACCAGAAGCCGATCGTCAAGCTGGGTCAGAAGGTCCGTCAGGGCGAGGTGATCGCCGACGGTATCGGGACCAGGGACGGCGAACTGGCCCTGGGCAAGAATCTCCTGGCGGCTTTTATGCCGTGGCGCGGCTTTAACTTTGAAGACGCGATCCTGGTCAGCGAGAAACTCGTGAAGGAGGATGCATATACGTCGATCCACATCGAGGAATTCGAGCTGGAAGCCCGGGAGACGCGTCTGGGCAATGAGGAGATCACGCGGGACATCCCGAATGTTTCCGAGGAAGCGTTGCGCAATCTCGACGAAAACGGCATCGTGCGCATCGGCGCCGAAGTCGATGCCGGAGATATCCTCGTCGGCAAGGTCACGCCAAAAACGGAATCCGAGCTTTCTCCTGAAGAGAGGCTGTTGCGCGCGATCTTCGGTGAAAAGGCCGGCGACGTGCGCGATACTTCCCTGACGGTTCCTCCGGGGATCGAAGGCGTGGTCATCGACGTGCAGATCTTCCAGAGAAAAGAGAGAGGGCGCAAGTCCAAGGAAGACAAAAAGAAAGAATTGGGCCAGATCAAGGAAATCAAGGCCTATTATGTGCAAGAGATCGAATATATCCAGGAGGAAAAGATCAACAAGATTGCTTCTCTCCTGGGGGTGTCGAAGGCCAAGGCGTTGACCGCCGACCTTGAGGATAACGAAGAGGCCAAGCATATCGCCAAATTTTTTGACGAACAGATCAAGGAGCTTGCCCAGGAAGAGGAACAGGAGATCGAGAAGATCAAGAGGGGCGATGAGTTGGCGCCGGGCGTTCTGAAAAAAGTCGTCGTCTACGTCGCCACCAAGCGCAGGCTTGCCGTCGGCGATAAGATGGCCGGCCGCCATGGCAACAAGGGTGTTATCGCCAAGATCCTCCCCGAAGAAGATATGCCTTTTCTGGAGGACGGCACACCGGTAGAGTTGGTGCTTAATCCTCTGGGCGTGCCGTCGCGTATGAACGTCGGACAGATCTTAGAGACGCATTTAGGATGGGCGGCAAAGGTTCTCGGGTTGCATGTTGCAACTCCTGTTTTCGACGGCGCCTCCGAGAACGAGGTCAAAGAGATGCTTCGCAAGGCTGGCCTGCCGGAAGACGGCAAGGTCGATGTCTATGACGGTTTTACCGGAAGGAAGTTCGACCAGAAGGTAACGGTGGGTTATATCTATATGATGAAACTGATCCACCTGGTCGATGAAAAGATCCATGCACGTTCCATCGGTCCTTATTCTCTCGTGACACAGCAACCTCTCGGCGGCAAGGCCCAGTTCGGCGGCCAGCGGTTCGGCGAGATGGAAGTCTGGGCCCTGGAGGCGTACGGCGCGGCCTTCAGCCTGCAGGAGATGCTCACGGTCAAGAGCGATGACGTCGCCGGCCGCACGAGGATCTATGAGGCGATCGTTAAAGGCGAACAACGGTTGAGTCCGGGAACGCCGGAGTCTTTCAATGTTCTGGTCAAAGAATTGCAGGGTCTAGGGCTTGATATAAAAATGGAAAGACAAAAATGACACGCTTGACGCTTCGACTACGCTCAGCGTGGTGAGCAAAGTCGAACCACTTCGCTCAGTGCCATCCTGAGGGAAGAAAAAGGACACGAAGGATGAGAAGAGATCTCAATCAGAAAAATCCGAACGAAGAAATCTCTCAGTTTGACTCGATCTCCGTCAAGATCGCCTCGTCTGTGACGATCCGTTCCTGGTCTAAGGGGGAGGTCAAAAAGGCCGAGACGATCAATTACCGCACCCTCAAGCCTGAAAAGGACGGTCTTTTCTGCGAGAAGATCTTCGGCCCTGTCAAGGACTGGGAGTGCAACTGCGGAAAATACAAAGGCAACAAATTCAGGAATATCGTCTGCGACCGCTGCGGCGTGGAAGTCACGCGTTCCAATGTCCGCCGCGACCGCATGGGCCATATTGAATTGGCTGCTCCTGTTACGCATATCTGGTTTTTCAAGGCTGTACCGTCTAGGATTTCGGCCTTGCTGGATATCGGCCTCCGGGATTTGGAAAAGATCATCTATTATGAGGAATATATCGTTGTTGATCCGGGCGATACGGGTTTGAAAAAGGGCGAACTTTTGACGGAAGACCGTCATCAGGAGCTTCAGGAGAAGTACGGTTCCGGATTCAGGGCCAAGATCGGCGCCGAAGCGGTGCTGGAGCTGCTCAAGGAAATCGACCTGGATGCGCTTTCCAAGAAGCTTCACAAACAGTTGGAGACGTCCAAGGAAGGCACGAATGCCCGCAAGATATTGAAGACTCTCAAGATTGTCGAAGATTTCAAGAAGTCCAGCAACAAGCCGGAGTGGATGGTTCTGGAAGTCCTGCCTGTCATTCCTCCGGACCTCAGGCCTCTGGTTCCTCTCGACGGCGGGCGTTTTGCCACGTCCGATCTAAATGATCTTTACCGGCGCGTCATCAATCGCAACAACCGGTTGAAGAAGCTCCTGGATCTTAACGCCCCCGAGATCATCATCCGCAACGAAAAGCGCATGCTTCAAGAGGCGGTGGATGCTCTCCTGGATAACGGCCGACACGGCCGTCCCGTCCTGGGTTCGAACAACAGGCCGTTGAAATCCCTTTCAGATATGCTCAAAGGCAAGCAGGGACGTTTCCGCCAGAACCTTCTGGGCAAGCGCGTGGATTATTCCGGCCGTTCCGTTATCGTCGTTGGGCCGGAGCTCAATCTGCATCAGTGCGGCCTGCCCAAACGCATGGCCCTGGAATTATTTGAGCCGTTCATCATCAAGAAATTGCGTGAGCGCGGTTTTGTCCACACGATCAAGGGCGCCAAGAGGATGGTGGAGCGCGCCAAGATCGAGGTCTGGGATATCCTTGACGAAGTGATCAAGGACCATCCCGTTCTGTTGAATCGCGCCCCGACGCTGCATCGTCTCTCCGTCCAGGCTTTTGAGCCGGTCCTGGTCGAAGGCAAGGCCATCAGGATCCATCCTTTGGTCTGTACGGCCTTTAACGCCGATTTCGACGGCGACCAGATGGCTGTCCATGTTCCGTTGTCGCTGGAGGCCCAGATGGAGGCGCGGCTCCTGATGTTATCCATCAATAATATTTTTTCACCCGCAGACGGCCGCCCCATCACGACGCCGACGCAGGACATCATTCTGGGGCTTTGCTATCTGACCAAAATGAAACCCAAGACCAAAGGCGAAGGCATGATTTTGTCCGATGCGGTCGAGGCGATCGCCGCCTATGACGACGGCACGATCGATCTTCACGCCAAGATCAAGACGAGGATCCCCCATCAGTATCATCTCAACGAAGGCATTTATTCCGGCGAAAGGGCCCTGGTCGAGACGACCGTCGGCCGCATCATCTTCAATGAGAGACTTCCGAAAGAGTTTGGTTTCGTCAACCTTGAGCTTAACAAGAAAAATGTCGGTCAGATCGTTACGGCATGTTATAAACGGTTTGGGCACGACTCCACCATCAAGCTTTTGGACCGTCTCAAAGCCCTCGGTTTTGAATACGCGACGCTCGGCGGCATCTCCATCTCTATCGACGACCTGGAGATCCCTGAGGAGAAAAAGGAATATATCGCGGAGGCAAAAAAGGAAGTGGCGAAAGTCGATGACCAGTATCGCAAAGGCATCATCACCAACGGCGAACGTTACAACAAGGTCATCGATATCTGGACACATACGACGGACAAGGTCTCAGACCTCGTTTTCAAGAAGATGGATGCTTTTAATCCGATCTTCATGATGGCGGATTCCGGCGCGCGCGGTTCCAGACTGCAGGTCAGGCAGCTGGCCGGCATGCGCGGTTTGATGGCCAAACCTTCCGGCGAGATCATTGAGAATCCGATCACGGCCAGTTTCCGCGAAGGCCTGACGGTGTTGGAATATTTCATTTCTACGCACGGTGCGCGCAAAGGTTTGGCGGATACGGCGCTTAAAACCGCCGATGCGGGTTATCTGACGCGTCGTCTGGTGGACGTCTCCCAGGAAGTCATCATTACAGAAGAGGATTGCGGCACTCTGAACGGCATCTCCCTTTCTTCGATCATCGAAGGCGACGAAGTTGTCGTTCCTTTGAAGGAACGGATCGTCGGCCGCGTGACCCTGGATAACATCGTCGATGTCATCACGGATGAAACCGTTGTGGCGGCTGGCGAGATGATCACGGCAGAAAAGGCGGAAGCCTTGGAAAAGATGGGGATCGAAAAAATCCGTATCCGCAGCGTCTTGACTTGTGAATCCGACCGCGGCATCTGCGCCAAGTGCTACGGTAAAGACCTGGCACGCGACGGCCTGGTTGAAATTGGATTGGCCGTCGGGATCATCGCGGCGCAGTCGATCGGCGAACCCGGTACCCAGCTGACAATGAGGACGTTCCATATCGGCGGTACGGCCTCCCGTATCGTCGAACAGTCTTTTGTCAAAGCCAAAAATAAGGGTGTTTTGAATTTCCACGCGTTACGGACGGTCGCCAGAGGCAAAGACCTGATTGTCCTGAACCGTAATGGCTCTTTAACCATCAACGATCCCCAGGGCCGCGAATTGGAGCGTTACGCCATTCCGCAGGGCAGCGTGATTTCCATGGCCGAAGGGGAAGAGATCCAGAAGGGCGTCATCTTCGTCCGGTGGGACCCTTATACATTGCCGATCCTGACGGAGGTCGCCGGTATCGTCCGCTACGAAGATATCAAGGAAAACATCACGATGCGCGAAGAGATGAATCCGACCACCGGGATCGCCGAGCGTGTCATCGTTGAACACAAGATGGAATTTCATCCGCAGATCATCATCCTCGATGCGGGCGGACAAGTCGTCGGCATTTATCCGATCCCGATCGGCGCCCATATTCTCGTGAAGGACGGTCAGAAGATCGAGGCCGGCGAACTGATCGCCAAGATCCCGCGCGTGTCCGGAAAGACGAGGGATATCACGGGCGGTCTGCCGCGTGTGGCGGAGTTGTTCGAGGCCCGCCGGCCCAAAGATCCGGCGATCATTTCGGAAATCGACGGCTTCGTCGAGTTCAGCGAGAACAAGAAGGGTCAGAGGATGATCATCGTGACGTCTTCGACGGGCATGAAGCGCGAATACGCGATTCCTCACGGGAAACATCCAAATGTATACCGCGGCGATCGCGTGACGGCAGGCCAGCAGTTGACGGACGGCCCCGTGGTCTTGCAGGATATCCTGCGTGTCTGCGGCGACAAAATCCTTCAGGAATATCTTGTCAATGAAGTGCAGGAAGTCTACCGCTTGCAGGGCGTCAAGATCAACGATAAACACATTGAGGTTATCATCCGGCAGATGCTCAAAAAGGTCAAGATCGAGGACGCCGGAGATACGGAATTCCTTTCCGGCCAGCAGGTGGATCGCTGGAGGTTCCAGAAGGAGAACCAGCGCGTCATCAAAAAAGGCGGCAAGCCGGCTTCGGCGACCCCGCTCCTGTTGGGGATTACGAAGGCGTCGCTGACGACGGAAAGCTTTATTTCAGCGGCGAGCTTCCAGGAGACGACCAAGGTTCTGACGGATGCGGCGGCTTCCGGGAAACGGGACGAGCTTTTCGGCTTGAAAGAGAATGTTATCGTCGGCCATTTGATCCCGGCCGGAACGGGCCTCAAGATTCATCAGGATTTCAAGATCAATAAAGAAGATGTGGCCATTTCTGTAAAAGAGGAAGGTGTGAATGCCGACAATTCAGCAGCTCATACGGAATAGCAGGATTGCCAAGAAGATCAAGTCCAAATCGCCGGCCCTCAAGGGCTGTCCTCAGCGCCGGGGTGTATGCCTTCAGGTCAAGACCATGACGCCGAAGAAGCCGAATTCGGCTCTTCGCAAGATCGCGAGGGTCCGCCTGACGACGGGCATCGAAGTGACATCTTATATTCCCGGGGAAGGACATAATCTGCAGGAACATTCGATCGTCCTGGTGAGGGGCGGCAGGGTTAAAGACCTCCCCGGCGTGCGTTATCATATTGTCCGCGGGACGCTGGATACGGCGGGTGTGGCCAACAGAAAGAAATCCCGCTCCAAATATGGGGCAAAGGTATCCAAGAAGAAATAGCCGAAAGAACTTTCATTCAGGCAGGAGAAAAAATACAGAGGGCGATTCATGAGAAGAAGACGCGCAGTCAAGCGGCAGATTTTACCCGATCCGAAATATAACAGCCGGATTGTGGCCAAGATGATCAATATCTTGATGATCAAAGGCAAGAAGTCCACCGCCGAGACGATCGTCTACGGCGCGTTTGATGTCATCAAAGCCAAGACCGGAGAAGAGGACCCTGTGAAGGTGTTCAACAAAGCGCTGGAGAATATCCGTCCGCGGCTGGAGGTCAAGCCCCGCCGCGTGGGAGGCGCTACCTATCAGGTCCCTATCGAGGTATCCCAGGAGCGCGGCATATCGCTTGCCTTGCGCTGGATCAAGGACTTTTCGCGTGCCAAAAAAGGCAAGCCCATGCCGGAACGCCTGGCTGATGAGATCATGGCCGGGTTCAAAGGCGAAGGCGCTGCCATCAAAAAAAGGGACGACACCCACAAGATGGCGGAGGCCAATAAGGCCTTTGCGCACTTCCGGTGGTAGGGAGCCCCCGAAGAAAGAGGACGGCTTAAGTGACAGTTGCAGAAAGAATGCTGACCATGACGCAAAAAATAGATCTGACAAAGATACGTAATATTGGAGTTATCGCTCATATCGACGCCGGCAAGACGACGACGACGGAGCGCATGCTTTTTTACACCAAGAAGATCCACAAGATCGGCGAAGTCCATGACGGGACGGCGACGATGGACTGGATGGTGCAAGAGCAGGAGCGCGGCATCACGATCACGTCGGCCTCGACGACGTGTTTCTGGCGCGACATCCATATCAACATCATCGATACGCCGGGCCACGTGGATTTTACGGTTGAAGTGGAGCGTTCGCTGAAAGTATTGGACGGAGCCGTGGTTGTTTTCTGCGCCGTGGCCGGCGTGCAGCCCCAGTCCGAGACGGTCTGGCGCCAGGCGGACAAGTATCACGTTCCCCGGATCGCTTTTGTCAACAAGATGGATCGCGTGGGCGCCGATTTCCCGAATGTCTTGGCCGAGATACACCAGAAGCTTGGCGCGTGTGCTGCGGCGATCCAGCTGCCTCTCGGCGCGGAAGAGAATTTCTCCGGAATGATCGACCTGGTCGAAGAAGAACTGGTTATGCCTGTCGATGAAAAGGGTGAGAAGTTTGAGCGTAAGCCAGTGCCGGAAGAGCATAAGGCGAAACTCCAGGAATATCGCCATACGCTGATCGAGAGGGTCGCCGAGGTCAATGATTACCTGATGGACCTTTATATCCATAATAAGCCCATTACCAAGGAAGATATCAAGCGGTCGATCCGCGAAGCGACCGTCGCCAATAAGTTCTGCCCCGTGCTCTGCGGTTCTTCTCTGAAGAACAAAGGGATCCAACTAGTCTTGGATGCGGTCTGCGATTATCTGCCTTCGCCTTTGGATGTTCCGGCTGTCAAAGGATTTGAGCCGGACAGCGGAGAATACGAGGAGAGGCAGGTTTCTATGGATGCGCCGTTCTGCGGCTTCTGTTTTAAGGTCATGAGCGATCCCTATGTCGGCCGTCTTAATTTTGTACGCATCTATTCAGGGAAGATCAATGCCGGCGAGACGGTCTTTAATTCCGTCAAGCGTGAAGATGAGAGGATTTCCAAGATCGTGCGTATGCATGCCAATAAACAGGAAATGATCGAGTCGGCCCATTGCGGGGATATCGTTGCTTTTGTAGGTCTCAAGGAGACGAATACGGGAGATACCCTTTGCGACGAGAAAAATCCGATCGTTCTGGAAGCCATCAAATTTCCTGAGCCTGTCGTGGACCTGGCGATCGAGACAAAGTCCAAGGCCGACCAGGAGAAACTGGCGTTTGCCCTGCGTAAACTGCAGGATGAGGATCCTTCGTTCCGCGTCACTTACAATACCGAGACGGCGCAGACGATCATTTCCGGGATGGGACAATTGCATCTGGAGATCGCCGTCGATCGGATATTAAGAGAATTTAATGTAGAAGCAAAAGTCGGGCGTCCGCAGGTGGCGTATCGAGAATCGATCCGCAAGAAAATGTCCGTCACCGGCAAGTTCATTCAGCAGTCCGGCGGCCGCGGCCAGTATGGTCACGTCGTCTTGATCATGCAGCCTCAGGAGGTTCCGGGGACAGGGATCACGTTTGAGGAAACCCTGAAGGGTGGGGTGATCCCGAGAGAATATATCCCTGCCGTCAAGAACGGGATCGTCATGGCAGCCAAGAGCGGCGTCCTTGGGAGTTATCCGGTAACGGATATTGCTGTGACGCTGGTAGACGGTTCCTTCCATGAAGTCGATTCATCCGAGATCGCTTTTCAGATGGCGGCTTCGATTGCGTTTACGGACGGGCTGCGTTCAGGAGGCTCTTATCTGCTTGAGCCGATTATGGATATCGAAATTGTTGTCCCCGAAGAGTTCATGGGGTCGGTCATCGGCGACTTTAGTTCCCGTCGAGGAAAGCTTGTGTCCATGGGGCAGAGGGGGAACGTCAGGGTCCTGCGCGGACATGTTCCGCTTGCAGAAGTTTTTGATTATGCTAATATAGTGCGGTCGTTAACACAGGGTCGAGCGTCTTTTACAATGGAGCCCTTTTGTTATCAAGAGGTGCCTAAAGATATAGCCAATAAGGTGTTAGGGATAAAATAACCCAAAAGGGTATCCTTCCCGACACCGCATAGGAGAAGGTTCTAACGGAGGTGAAAGATGTCAAAAGAAAAGTTTGTCAGAACAAAGCCCCACGTTAATATCGGAACTATTGGCCACGTTGATCACGGAAAGACAAGTCTGACAGCTGCGATCACGACAGTTTTATCGAAAAAGGGATGGGCGGAAGCCAGGAGCTATGAGTCGATCGATAACGCGCCCGAAGAGAGGGAGAGAGGCGTTACGATCAATATCGCCCACGTTGAATATCAGACGGATACCCGTCACTACGCGCATATCGATTGCCCGGGTCACGCAGACTATATCAAGAACATGATTACAGGCGCCGCTCAGATGGATGGCGCGATCCTGGTCGTGTCCGCTGCGGACGGTCCGATGCCCCAGACCCGTGAGCACATTCTTCTGGCGCGTCAGGTGAACGTTCCTGCCATCGTCGTCTTTTTGAACAAGGTCGACATGGTCCAGGACAAAGAGCTTATTGACTTGGTCGAGATGGAAGTGCGCGATCTTTTGACAAAGTACAACTTTCCCAGCGATAAGACGCCGATCGTCAAAGGCAGCGCGACAGAGGCCTTATCCTGCCTGTGCGCGAAACCGGATTGCCCCAAGTGCGGTCCGATCTTTGAATTGATGAAGGCTGTCGACGAGTTTATTCCGATGCCGAAGCGCGAACTCGAGAAACCCTTCTTGATGGCCGTGGAAGACGTTTTCACGATTTCGGGCCGCGGAACTGTCGGCACGGGCCGTATCGAGAGAGGCAAGATCAAACTCAACGATAACGTGGATATCGTCGGCATGAGGCCGGAGATCGGCAAGACAGTTGTGACCGGTATCGAGATGTTCCGCAAGCTCCTCGACGACGGCCAGGCGGGTGACAACGTCGGCTTGCTCCTGCGCGGTGTTGACAAGGATTCCCTGGAGCGCGGCATGGTTTTGGCGGCGACAGGTTCCATTACGCCCCACAAGAAATTCAAAGCACAGGTCTACATCCTGACCAAAGAAGAAGGCGGGCGCCATACGCCGTTCTTTACCGGCTACCGCCCTCAGTTCTATTTCAGGACGACGGACGTGACGGGAACGATCAAGCTTCCTCAGGGCGTCGAAATGATCATGCCCGGCGACAATATCACGGTTGAGGCCGAGTTGATCGTCCCGATCGCCATGGAGAAAGAGCTGCGCTTCGCTATCCGGGAAGGCGGCCATACGGTTGGTGCTGGAGTTGTTTCTGAGATCATCGAATAAATCAAAACTCCTCGCCTGAGCGCTTGTAAATTACCTGCGCAGGTTTGCCCGTTCGTGGTCGAAGGCCGAGGACGGGCAGGAGTTGATGTTGAGGCGTAAGAACCTAAAATAGGCAGAATCAAATGTCACAGAAAATCCGAATACGACTTAAAGCGTACGATCACCGCCTCTTGGATCAGTCGACGAAAGAGATCGTTGAAACGGCCAAGCGGAGCGGGGCGAAAGTGGCAGGCCCCATTCCTTTGCCGACCAAGAAGGAGATCTACACCGTTAATCGTTCGGTCGTCATTGACAAAAAGTCCAGGGAGCAGTTCCTCCTGGCGACACATAAGAGGCTCTTGGAACTTCATGAGCCGACAGCCAAGACGATCGATGCTTTGCGGAAGTTGAATCTCCCTGCCGGCGTGGACGTGGAAATCCGCTGACGTTTTTGAAGAAAGCCGGCGGCTGCAAAGAAAAATGGTGAATCCATGGGTGTATTGAACACGACGATAAAAATATTGGGCAAGAAGGTCGGCATGACGCAGGTGTTCGGCGATGACGGCAAGGTAAGGCCTGTGACCGTCATCGAAGCGGGTCCTTGCGTCGTGATGGGACTGAATGAGAAGAACATTAAAGTCGGCTTCGGAGATACCAAGGAATCCAAGGTCAAAAAACCCCAGGTCGGGGAGTTTAAGAAGCTGAATCTTGGCGTCCGGCGTTATGTGCGCGAGTTGCGTGTGGCCGACAAGGGGAACTATAAGGTCGGCGACGAGATCAAGGTGGATATTTTTCAGGAAGGCGATTTCGTCGACGTTTCGGGCGTTTCCATCGGCAAGGGCTTCCAGGGCGGCATGAAGCGCTGGCACTGGATGGGGACGCCGATGACCCACGGCTCCATGTCTCATCGCCGCGTCGGTTCGATCGGCGCAAGTTCCGATCCGTCGCGTGTCTTCAAAGGCAAGACCATGGCCGGCCATATGGGGCACCAGAAGGTTACGGTCCAGAATCTTAAAGTCGTCAAGGTCGATCTGGCCAATAATATGCTGATTGTCGAAGGCGCTGTGCCGGGGTACAAGAGCAGTTTGCTTGAGATCAGAAAGTCCATCAAGAAGCAGAAGAAAGCGTAAGCCCCGTTAGAGATATTCCGTTAGAAATCAAGATTTCTAACAGGGTGGGTCATCTGCGGCAATCGTCTTTAACCGGGTAAACCGTTGATAATCGGCTGGACTTTACGCGAAGATTTGAAAAACAGTCGTTATCTCTAACGGGGTAAGGGATCATGGAGAAAAAGAATCGTATCGTAATGCCGGTAGTGGATATGGGCAATAAGGTAGTCGAGGAGATCGAGCTGGACGCCCATGTCTTTGATGGTTCCGTAAAGAAGAAAACCCTGTATCAGGCGATCGTGGGTTATCGCGCTAATCGTCGCTTGGGACTGGCCGAGACAAAAACGCGCGGCGAAGTTTCCGGCGGCGGCAAGAAACCCTGGCGTCAGAAGGGAACTGGACGGGCGCGCCATGGTTCGACACGTTCGCCCTTGTGGCGTCACGGCGGCGTCGTCTTCGGGCCTCATCCGAGGGATTTTGGTTATACCATGCCGCAGCAGATCAGGAACGAAGCCCTGCGCTCGAGCCTGAACGCCAGGATCGCTTCCGGGGACGTCGTCCTGGTCGAGAAGATCCACATTCTTGCCCCCAAGACCAAGGAGTTTGCTAAGTTCCTCGACGCGCTCAAGCTGCCGGCGGCATCCATCCTGTGCGTCTTGGAATCGGTGACGGAGAACATCAAACGTTCGGCACGCAATATCCGGGGGCTGCAGCTTGCGGATTCTTCGTCGCTGAATGCCTACGATGTCATGAATACCCAGAAGATCATTTTATCCAGAGACTCGTTAAAAAATTTAACAAAACGCTTGAAACATGCATAGTCCATATGATACTATTAAAACTTTAATTCATTCCGAAAAGGGCTCTCGCCTCGAGTCCGACGGGTGCTATCAGTTTTACGTCGCTTCTTCCGCATCAAAAGTCGATATCAAACACGCGGTGGAAAAGATCTATAAGGTCAAGGTGCGCGACGTCAATACGATGACCGTCCGGGGCAAAATGAAGCGCATCCGCATGCAGTTGGGAAAGCAGCCGGATTGGAAAAAAGCGTTTGTGCGCCTCGCAGAGGGCCAGAAGATCGATCTGAAGTGATCTGCCGGAAAGAAGAAAGGTAAGTCAAGATGGGGTTAAGGAGATTCAAGCCTACAACGCCGGGAATGCGCTGGGCCAATTTGCCTGATTTTGAAGGGGTGGCCAAGAAGCGTCCGGAAAAGTCGCTGGTCGAATCGTTGCGTAAGTCCGGCGGCCGCAATAATGCGGGCCGTATCACGACGCGGCATATCGGCGGCGGACACAAGAGGCTTTATCGTATCGTTGATTTTAAAAGGGATAAGTTCGACGTGGCCGGAAAGGTCCTGTCGATTGAATATGATCCCAACAGAACGTGCCGCATTGCGCTCGTCGAGTATCCGGACGGGGAGAGGAGATATGTTCTGGCACCGTTGGGGTTGCAGGTGGGCGATGCCATCATGAGCTCGCGGGGTGCGGATCTTGAAGTCAAGACGGGCAACACGATGCCTTTGAGATACATCCCCCTGGGGGCATTCATCCATAATCTTGAATTGACGCGCGGCAAGGGCGGACAGATGGTTCGCAGCGCCGGCAATGCCGCCCAGATTACCGCCAAGGAAGGTGATAGCGCACACGTCAAGCTTCCGTCCGGCGAGGTACGGTTGATCCATCTGGATTGTTTGGCCACGATCGGGCAGGTGGGGAACGTCGAACATGAGGCTGAGATGCACGGCAAGGCCGGCCGCAAGCGCTGGCTGGGTATCCGTCCGACAGTCCGCGGTTCGGCCATGAATCCGATCGACCATCCGCATGGCGGCGGCGAAGGAAAAGCCGGCCAGGGGAACCCCCATCCGGTTTCGCCATGGGGCCAGAAGGCCAAGGGCCTCAAGACAAGAAAAGGCAAAAGATATTCCAATAAATATATCGTCAAGAGAAGGAATGGCTAATGGCGCGCTCGCTTAAAAAAGGACCGTTTGTCGAAGAAAAGCTTCTTAAAAGAGTGGAGGCTGCCCGCAGGAGTGGTTCCCGGCAGCCTATCAAGACTTGGTCCAGAAGTTCGACCGTAACGCCTGATTTTGTGGGTTTGACGATCGCAATCCACGACGGAAGAAAACATGTGCCGGTATTCGTCACGGAGAATATGGTTGGACACAAGCTGGGAGAATTTGCGTCCACAAGAACTTTCAGAAAACACGGCGGCGTCAAAGCCAAGAAGGCCGTAGAACTGACATAAAAGGCAAAATTAATGATCGCAAAAGCCGAAGTGAGATATATCAGGGGTTCAGCCAGGAAGATCAGGCAGGTGATCGATATGATCCGTGGTATGAACGCCGTCGAGGCGATGAATGTCCTTAAATTCATCAATAAGAAGCCGACATATTATGTGTCCAAGGTGCTGCATTCCGCTGTCGCCAATGCCAAGTCCAAAGGCCTGGATGCGCAGACGCTTGTGATTTCCAAGATTACGGCGGACGAAGGTCCGCGCTGGAAACGTTATCGGGCCGCGACCTTCGGCCGGGCCGGAGAGATCCTGAAGAAGACCAGTCATATCAAGGTCGAACTGGATCTGGCCCATCAAACGGCGCCAGCGCCGGCGGAAAAACCGAAAAAGTCTATCTTGAAACGCCGCGTCGTCCGGGCGAAAACATCGAAGAAATAAGAGGTTATTTTATGGGGCAAAAAGTTAATCCGACGTCAGTGAGGCTTGGTTTTATCAAAGATTCAGCGTCGAAGTGGTTTGCACGACACGCCGATTTCGGGCTCTATCTTGAGGAAGATTACAAGATACGTAAACACATCAAAAACCAGCTTAAAGCTGCCGCTGTTTCCAAAGTGACGATTGACCGTGTTGCCGGCAAGGTCAAGATCCGCATCCATTCCGCCAGGCCCGGCGTGATCATAGGCCGTCATGGGTCGGATATAGAAAAGCTGACAAACGATCTTAGGGATATCGTCAAGGATAAAGAAGTGGTCGTGGATATCGAGGAAGTCAAGAGCCCTTCCATTGAATCGCAGCTGATTGCGGAAAATATCGCTTTTCAGCTCGAAAAACGCGTGGCTTTCCGCCGCGCCATCAAGAGGTCCATGGACCAGGCGGTGTCTTCCGGGGCCAAGGGGATCAAGGTTTGTGTGGCTGGTCGTCTCGGAGGGGCGGAGATCGCCAGGACGCAGGTGTATAAATGGGGCAGCATCCCCTTGCAGACGTTCCGCGCGGATATCGATTACGGATTTACGGAAGCCCATACGCGTTACGGCCTGATCGGCGTCAAGGTTTGGGTCTACAAAGGAGACGCTCTCCTGGAGAGACTTAAAGAAGACCGCAAGAAACAGGAAGAAACGGCGCAGGGGAAGGCTGAGGACAAGGCCGGAAGTTCGGAAGCAAAGGCGTAACTCCGTCGCAGGGGTTGAGCGCGTGATGTTACAAGGAGCAAAGAGATGGCTTTAATGCCCAGACGGGTCAAATACAGGAAATTTCAACGCGGAAAGAACCGCGGTATCGCCATAAAAGGTTCTGAATTGAGTTTCGGCGAATTCGGCCTGAAGGTTTTGCATAATGGCTCGATCAAAAACAATCAGATCGAAGCTGTCCGGGTGCTTTTGGCCAGGCAGTTAAGAGGAAGTGGAAAGGTTTGGATCAGGGTTTTCCCTCACAAGTCCGTGACTAAAAAACCTGCAGAAACCCGCATGGGAAAGGGCAAGGGGGATTTGAGCCATTGGGTGGCTATGGTGAGGCGCGGCGCCATCCTTTTCGAACTCGGGGGCATCCCCGAAGCCCTGGCGCGCACGGCTTTGCGTTTGGCGGCATTCAAGTTGCCTGTGCGCACCAAATTCGTGACGCGAACTCACGCGATATAAGTAAGAGGGAGTAATGAAGATAGCCGAGTTGAGAAATTTAAGCAGGGAAGATTTATCCGTGAAGCTGGTGTCGCTTAAAGAAGAGCTGGGCCGCCTTGCTTACGGCAAGACCATCGGCCAGGTGGACAAGCCTCATAAATTCAAGGAGCTGCGCAGGGCCATCGCGCAGATCCAGACCTTGCTGAATGAAACACAGGCGAACGCGAAAAAGGAATAATTTCCCATGAGCGAGAGAACGACGGCAAAAACGAGAAAAGAATTTATCGGGATCGTCACGAGCGACAAGATGCAGAAGACGGTTGTCGTTGAGGTAGAGACGTTCGTCCGGCATGCCCGTTACGGCAAGACGATCAAGGCCAAGGAGAAATTCAAGGCCCATGACGAAAAGAATGAAGCGCATATCGGCGATAAGGTGCGCATCAGCGAGACCCGCCCTCTATCTAAGGACAAACGCTGGAGGGTGACCGAGATCATCGCCAGGGGCGCTGTCCAGAGGGCCGGAGAGATTCAATGATTTACAAGCGGACGCTTTTAACGGTGGCGGACAATACAGGCGCGAAAATCGCCTCCTGCATCGGCGTTGTGGGGCGTAAAGGCAAACTGGACGCCACTATTGGCGATATCATCACGGTCAACATCAAGTCGGCTTCCCCGGATGCGACGATCAAGAAGGGCGAAGTGGCCAAGGCCGTGATCGTGCGCATGAAGGCGCCGTTGCGCCGGGCCGACGGTTCTTATTTGAAATTCGATTCTAATGCCGTTGTCATGATCGACAAGGACCTCAATCCGAGGGGCACGCGTGTTTTCGGGCCTGTGGCGCGCGAACTTCGCGACAAGAATTTCATGAAAATCGTTTCGTTAGCGCCAGAGGTAATTTAGCTATGAATAAGATCAGGAAAGGCGATACCGTCGCCGTCATGAAGGGTAAGGATAAAGGCAAGAAGGGCAAGGTGCTTCACGTGATGCCGGAGACGGGGAAAGTCCTTGTGGAAGGCATCAATTTCGTTAAAAAACACCAGCGGAAGACGCGCCAGGACCAGCAGGAGGCCGGTATCGTCCAAGTGGAGAGGCCGATGTCTGCCGCCAACCTGATGGTCGTCTGTAAGAATTGTCAGGTCCCGGCACGCGTCGGTTTTACCGTCCTCAAGGACCAGACGAAGGCACGCATTTGCAAAAAATGCAACGAGCCCTTTTAAGAAGGGCGATTCCACAGATTTTTAAAATCCGATTATACAGATTGAAACATTCAGGAAAAGGCAATGGCTGAAAATAAAACGGTTCCCCGGTTGCTTGAGAAATACAGGAAAGAAGTTGTTCCTGAGTTGATGAAGATCATAGGCTACAAGAATGCCTTGCAGGCCCCACGGCTTAAAAAGATTGTCATCAATATGGGCGTGGGCGAGGCGATCCAGGACATCAAGATGCTGGAAAAATCTGTTGAGGAACTTGGGATGATCACCGGGCAGAAACCCGTCATCACACGTTCCAAGAAGGCAATCGCCAATTTTAAGATCAAGAAAGCCCAAGCCATCGGCTGCATGGTGACGCTCAGACGCCAGAGGATGTATGAATTTATGGATCGTCTGATCAGCGTAGCCCTGCCGAGGATCAGGGATTTCAGGGGCGTGAATCCCAAGTCGTTCGACGCCCAGGGAAATTTTACGATAGGCATTACGGAGCAGGCGATTTTCCCTGAGGTCGACGTAGACAAGATTGCCCGTGTGCAGGGGATGGACGTCACGTTCGTCATCGCTTCCTCCTCCCAGAAAGAATCGTACGAATTTTTGAGGTTGATGGGCATTCCATTCAGCAAGACCGACAAGAGCTCCTAAATTTTTTACGGAAGGATAAACTGTGGCCAAGAAATCGCAGATCAATCGCTGGAAGAGAACGCCGAAGTTTTCGACGCGTAAAACAAACCGTTGCCGGCTCTGTGGCCGCAGCGGCGGCTATTACAGGAGATTCCAGCTTTGCCGTATCTGTTTCAGGGAACTGGCGTCCAAAGGGGAAATTCCAGGCGTGCGGAAAGCCAGTTGGTAGAACGCCGATGCCGCAAGCAAGCGGGATTTGAGCATCGAGACAAGAGGAGATATCGTATGGGTTTTACGGATCCAGTCGCTAATATGTTGACGTTGATCAGGAACGCAGCGAAGGCCCGCCAGGAAAAAACGGATGTGCCGTATTCCAAGCTTTTGGAGGGGATTGCCGGTATCCTGAAAGAGGAAGGTTTTATCGATAATTTCAGGGTTATCAAGGACACCAAACAGGGTGTTTTAAGGATCTACCTGAGATACATCCATAAGAAATCTGTGATCATCAATTTAAAAAGAGTGTCCCGACCGGGATTGCGCGTCTACGCGGATGCCAAACACTTGCCCAGGGTTCTGCGCGGCAAGGGAACGGCAATCATGACGACATCCAAAGGCCTGATGACGGAAGCAAAGGCTAGGGAAACAGGGGTGGGCGGCGAAGTCCTTTGTTACGTTTGGTGAGTGAGGAGCCATGTCTAGAATAGGAAAAAGACCAGTTGATATTTTACCCGGCGTCAAGGTCAGCGTGCAGGAGAATTGTCTGAAGGTTGAGGGGGTTAAGGGAAAGATGGAATTCAAGCTTTCCGAGGATATCGCCTGTGAGCAGAAGGATAACAAACTCTTTTTTAGTGCCTTGAAGGATACGAAGCCCGTCAGGGCCCTTTTCGGCACAACGCGCGCCTTGGCGAAAAACATGATTATCGGTGTCACGTCGGGTTTTTCAAAGACCCTTGTCATTGAAGGTGTCGGCTACAAGGCTCAGACGCAGGGCAAGAGCCTGAAGCTTAATGTCGGGTTCACCCATTCCGTAGATTATCCTGTTCCCGAAGGCATCAAGATCGACGCTTCCAAGCAGGTGGAGATTGTGGTCTCGGGCGTCGATAAGGCACAGGTGGGCCAGGTCGCCGCGGAGATCCGGCGGATTTGTCCTCCAGAGCCTTACAAAGGCAAAGGGATCCGTTACAAGGATGAGCGTATCCGCAGGAAAGTTGGCAAGGCCGTTACGAAGTGATGGCGCAAATTAAGCCTAGGTCATACAGATAAAAACCCATGAAAATCAAAAGAACAGCAAGAGAAAGACGGCATTTAAGGATCAGGGAAAAGGTCGCCGGTACGGCGGAGCGTCCCCGTTTGAATGTGCGCCGCAGTCTGCAGAACCTGTTCATTCAGATCATTGATGACGATAAGAAGACGACGTTGTTTGCTGCTTCGACGGCAGACAAGGATTTCAAAAGCAAGATTTCTTACGGTGGGAATGTCAAGGCGGCTGCGGCTCTGGGAGAGATCGTGGCACGGGAAGCTAAAAATAAGAACATTACGCGCGTCGTGTTTGACCGGGGCGGCTGTGATTATCATGGCCGTATCAAGGCGTTTGCCGAGGCCGCGCGGAAAGGTGGATTGGAGTTTTAAGATGGTTGAACCTATTTCCGTGACAGAGAGCAAGGAAGCCATAGAGAAGGTCGTCAGGATCAGCCGTGTGGCCAAAGTGACCAAGGGCGGCAAAAAGCTGTCTTTCAGCGCGCTGGTTGTCGTCGGCAACACGAGGGGTAAGGTCGGCGTTTCCCTGGGAAAGGCGAATGAAGTCTCGGATGCCATCCGCAAGGGTATCGCCCAGGCCAAAAAGAATATGATGCAGGTTCCTTTGCAGGGGACGACCATTCCGCATGATGTGGTGGGAAGGTTCGGTTCGGCCCGTGTCATTTTAAAGCCCGCCGTTGAAGGGACCGGGATCATCGCTTCGGGTCCTGTGCGCGCTGTCTGCGAGGCCGCCGGTATCAAGGATATCCTGACAAAGTGTCTAACCAGCAATAATCCCATGAACGTCATTTTGGCGACGGTCGAGGGTTTGAAAGATTTGAACAGGGACTTGGATATCTTCAGTTTGAGAAAGCAGCGCTTTGAAGCAGCGGAAGGCCAGGAACATGCGAATAACTGATATCCGCGCCCCTCGCGGCGCCAACAAGAAGATCAGGGCTATCGGTCGGGGTGTCGGATCGGGCCGCGGCAAGACCAGTGGCCGCGGGAACAAAGGGCAGGGCTCCAGGGCCGGCCGTGATTTTCGTCCCGGCTATGAAGGCGGCCAGATGATGCTTTTCCGTCGGCTGCCCAAGAGAGGATTCCACAGTCGTTCATCCAATCCTTACCAGATCGTCAATGTCGGTTCCCTGAATAAGTTTGCCAAAGGTTCGGCCGTGACCCCGGACAATCTTTTTGACGAAGGTCTGATTAAGGACAAGGAAGGATTGGTCAAGCTTTTGGGAGACGGCAAGGTTGATAAGGCATTGCATCTTAAAGTGCATCGTGCCACCGAATCGGCTGTCAAGAAGATTCAGGACGCGTCCGGCACGGTAGAGATCCTGAAGAAGTCATAATGATTTCTGCTTTATTAAATTCTTTCAAGATACCGGAGCTCAAGAAACGGATCCTCATCGCTCTGGTGCTTTTGGCCGTTTACCGTGTCGGTTGTTATATTCCGACTCCGGGCATCAACGGTTCCGCCCTGGCGGAATTGTTCAGACGCATTACCTCTTCGGAGGGCGGAGCGCTCTTTGGCATTATGAACATGTTTTCCGGCGGCGCCATGAGCCGTATGACGATCTTCGCTCTGGGGATCATGCCGTATATTTCCTGCTCGATCATCATGCAGCTCTTGACGGCTGTTGTTCCTGCCCTGGAGAAACTGGCCAAGGAAGGCAAGTCGGGTTATCAGAAGATCACGCAGTATACGCGTTACGGCACGGTCCTTTTGTCCATCATCCAGTCGTATTTCATCGCTATCTGGGTGGAAGGCCTGGGGCGTTCGGAAGGCCTACAGATCGTCATGATCCCCGGTTGGGGGTTTCGTATCTTGACGATCTTGACGCTGACGACCGGAACGATCTTTATCATGTGGCTGGGCGAACAAATCCAGGAGCGCGGGATCGGCAACGGCATATCGCTCATCATCACCGCAGGCATCATCTCTAGGATCCCATCGGCGGGCTATCAGTTGTGGGTTTTGTTTTCTCCTTATTCGCCCTCCAAGAGGACGTTGGAACCATATGTTTTTGTGATCATGTCGGTCCTTTTGATCGCCGTGATCCTGGCCGTCACCATGGTCATCCAGGCGGTGAGAAAGATCCCCGTCCAGTACGCCAGGCGTGTTGTGGGCCGTAAAGTCTATGGCGGACAGAGCACGTATATCCCCCTCAAGATCGACCAGTCGGGGATCATCGCCATCATCTTTGCGCAGTCGATCATTTTGTTTCCTGCGACGATTTCATCGTTCATTCCCAACGCCGCCTTTCAAGCCTTTGCCAATAACCTGATCCGCGGCCACGCGTTATACACGATTGTTTACGCCCTTTTGATCGTTTTTTTCTGTTATTTCTACACCGCGATCGTTTTCAATCCGACGGACATCGCGGAGAACATGAAGAAATACGGCGGCTTTGTGCCAGGGATCAGGCCGGGACGGCCGACGTCGGAATATCTGGATTTTGTCATGACGCGCATCACGCTGCCGGGCGCTGTTTTCATGGCGTTTATTGCGATTTTCCCGGATATGCTCATGGCATGGCTGAAGATCCCGTACCTGGTGGCTTCCTTCTTCGGCGGTACGGGCTTGTTGATTATGGTCGGCGTCGTCCTGGATACGATCAAGCAGATCGAGTCGCACCTGTTAATGAGGAACTACGAAGGATTCTTGAAATCGACCAAGTTGAGAGGACGCCGGTAGTGCGCTGAAAGCGCACTGGAGCAATCGAAAATAGAAAATGGAAAATAGAAAAGAAAGAATAATTTCGATTGTGGTCTATTTTCGATCCTCTGTTTTCATAAACAGATAGTTTATCGTTGGTGATTTTATGAAATTAATTTTGTTCGGACCTCCTGGCGCCGGCAAGGGGACACAGGCGAAGATGATGATCGAAGCCTTTCGCCTGCCGCATATCTCGACGGGGGATATCCTGCGCAGCGAGGTGAAAAATAATACCGAACTAGGCAGGGAAGCCAAGACATATATGGAGGCCGGCAAGCTCGTTCCGGATTCTTTGGTGACGGAGATGGTCAAGAAGAGACTGTCGGCACCTGACATCGCCAAGGGGTTCATTCTGGACGGCTTTCCCAGGACGGAAGCCCAGGCGAAGTCCCTGGACAAGATACTTCCGGGCGGGGTCGATAAGGCGATCTATCTTAAGACTTCGGAAGATATTGTGGTACAGCGCCTGACGGGAAGGCGCGTCTGTCCGAAATGCGGCACGAATTATCATCTGAGAAACATGCCGCCCAAAAAAGACATGCTTTGCGATCAGTGTCTGGTAGAGCTGTATCAGCGTCCGGACGACAACGAAGCGACCGTCAAAAACAGATTGCACGTTTATCTGCAGGAATCCGAAGGCGTTCTGAGCTATTACCGTAAGCAGGGCAAGCTCGAAAACATTTCCGGAGACCTGGATTCCAAAGATGTTTTTTCGGACATCAAGAAGATCATCAGTTCTTTAAAATGATCCCTATCAAAGCTTGTCAGGAAATTGACAAGATGCAAGGGGGCGGGCAGATATTGGCGAAGATCATGGCGGAATTGGCTGCCATGGTTTCAGCCGGCGTGACGACCAAAGAGCTCGACGAAAAAGCGGGAGACCTGATTCGTTCTTTTGGTGCGGCGTCTGCGTTTAAGGGGTATCACGGCTATCCGGCGGATGCCTGTATATCGGTCAACGAGGAGGTCGTGCACGGCATTCCCGGTCGGCGGCGCCTGAAGGAAGGCGATATTGTCAGCATCGACATCGGAATCAAACATGACGGGTTCTTCCTGGACATGGCCCAGACGTTTCCTGTCGGCCGGATCGATACGATGCGGCGCCGCTTGATCGAAACGGCCAAAGGGGCGCTGGAAGAGGCCATTAAAGTTTTCAAGCACGGCAATCGTTTGGTGGATATTTCCCGTGTTGTTCAGGTTCATGTCGAAACACGAGGGTTTTCAGTAGTCCGGGATTTTGTGGGACATGGTATCGGACGTGCATTGCATGAAGAGCCGCAGATCCCTAATTACGTGACCAAGGGGGAGAGCCCCCTGCTTGAAACCGGGATGGTTTTCGCCATTGAGCCGATGATCAATGCCGGAAGCTGGGAAGTTAAGGTCCTGGATGACGGATGGACTGCCGTTACAAAGGACAAACAGCCTTCGGCTCATTTTGAGCATACAGTGGCATTGACGGATAAAGGTCCTGTGGTTTTAACCCAATAAGCATCAAATTTAGGGGTTCAACCAACGGTCTATGGCTAAAGAAGAAGCGATTGAGGTTGAGGGAGTCATTACTGAATCTTTGCCCAATGCGATGTTCCGAGTCGAGCTGGAGAATGGGCATAAGATCTTGGCCCATGTTTCTGGAAAGATCCGCATGAACTTCATTAGGATTCTTCCAGGAGACAAAGTAAGGGTGGAGTTGTCTCCTTACGATTTGTCGCGCGGCCGAATCACTTTTAGAAATAAATAATATAAAGCCTAATTTTTCCGCCGCCGGAAAAAGATCGGAAGGGGCGGCATGAGGAGAAGAAAGTGAAAGTAAAATCTTCAATCAGAAGGATTTGCAATAACTGTAAGATCATCAAGCGCCAGGGGATCCTGCGGGTGATTTGCAGTAATCCCAAGCATAAGCAGAAGCAGGGGTAGAGAACTAGAGAATTTTTTTAATCTCTTTATGTATTAACCCCACAAGGGGGTAGACCTTCGCATGCCGCAGAAAGCGGCATACTGGCTTATCCAATGGAGCCAGGTAATACCGAATAAGCGGAGGGTCTAATTCCGCCAGTGGCGGAATTAAGGAGTAAAAATGCCAAGAATTTTAGGTGTCGACCTTCCGAAGGAAAAAAGAATAGACGTGTCGTTGAGATATCTCTATGGAATTGGAGAATCTAATTCTCGCGATATTCTCAAAGAAGCCGGGATAGATCCCGCCAAAAGAGGCAAGGACCTGAGCGAGGAAGAGGTTTCTCATATCACGGCGGTCCTTCAGAAGAGCTATCGCGTGGAAGGCGATCTGCGTAGGGAGATATCGCAGAACATCAAGCGCTTGATGGACATAGGTTCTTACAGGGGCATGAGGCATAAAAAATCCCTGCCTGTCCGCGGTCAGAGGACAAAAACAAACGCCAGGACGAGGAAGGGGCCGCGCAAGAACGTCGGTATCATCAGGGTGGCCGAGGCTCCTGCGAAGAAGCCGGCGCCTGCGGCAGGGAAATGAAGAATAGATATTACTCCTTGCTTAACCGCTTGTAAATTTCCGCCAGGGCAGGCCGGCGGAAATTTACGGCGCAAGCTGCGGAGTTGATTTTGCAAGGAAAGCACCTAAATATAGGCAAAATCAAGGAGTATCAATGGTACAGAGAGGAAAGAAAAAAGGCAAGAAGGTTTTGACATCAACGGCTGGTGTCGTCCACATTCAGGCGAGCTTTAATAATACGATCGTTACGATCGCCGACCGTCAGGGCAACGTTATTTCTTGGTCAACGCCGGGTGTCGTCGGTTTTAAGGGATCGAAAAAATCAACGCCTTTTGCCGCGCAGGTGGCGGCCGGAGACGCGGCAAAAAAGGCCAAGGATGCCGGTCTTGTCGAAGTCGACGTATATGTCAACGGACCCGGCTCCGGGCGAGAATCCGCCATCAGGGCGATTGCGGCCGCGGGTCTGATGGTCAGGATGATTAAAGATGTGACGCCTGTTCCGCATAATGGCTGTCGGGCGCCCAAGAGACGCAGAGTTTAAAGACGATGAAAGACCTCTCGCCGCGCCAAGGGAATAAGGGTGGCGGCTTGGGGTGATCTTCAGAAAGACAGAAACGAGGGAAAATCAATGGCAAAATATACGGGTCCAAGCTGTCGCCTCTGCCGTAGGGAAATGATGAAGTTATTCCTGAAGGGTACGCGCTGTTATACGGAAAAATGCGCTGTAGCGCGCCGGGCATTCCCTCCTGGACAACATGGGCAGGGACGGAGTGCCAAGCTTTCCAATTACGGCTTGCAGCTTAGGGAAAAGCAAAAAGTCAAAAGGATCTATGGGGTCATGGAGCGGCAATTCCGCAGATATTTCGGGATAGCCTCTAAGTCCAAAGGGGTTACGGGCAAGGTTCTTTTGCAGCTTTTGGAAAGACGCTTGGACAATGTGTTGTTCCGTCTGATGTTTGCGACATCTCATACCCAGGCCCGTCAGATTGTCCGTCATGGTTCGGTCTATGTGAACGGCAAGAGGGTCAATATTCCGTCTTTTTCCGTACGCGCCGGAGACGTTGTCGAGATCAAAGGAAAAGAAGGCGTCAAGAAGACCGTGAGGACCAATATGGAACTTTCCAAGGACAGGGGCGTCGCTCCCTGGCTTCAGCTGGATGCCGATGTCCTGAAAGGCACAGTTACGCGTCTGCCTGACCGGGATGATATCCAGATGCCTATTCAGGAACAGTTGATTGTCGAGTTGTATTCCAAGTAGAAGATTTCTTCGAAGATAAAGATGCCTGTCTGTAGTTGCGGCGGGTCTAGCTCAGAAAAGAGCAGACCGCCATATCCGATAATGGCGGGTCTAGCTCAGAAAAGAGCAGACCGCCATATCCGATAATGGCGGGTCTAAGCACGGTGGGAATGGAGGAGACAAGATGGGGATTAAGTGGAAAGATTTTCAGTTACCCAAGTTTTTAGAAATAGATGAGGCGACGCATACGGGGACCTATGCCAGATTTATCGCTGAGCCTTTTGAGCGCGGTTTCGGCGTGACGCTGGGTAACTCCTTGAGGCGCGTCTTGTTGTCTTCCATCGAGGGCAGCGCCGTGACGGCCGTCAAGATCGAAAATGTCCTTCATGAATTCAGCGCTATTGAAGGCGTGCAGGAAGACGTGACGGATATCATCCTCAATATCAAGAATCTGATCTTGAGTTCGCATTCCCGGGCTCCCAAATCCGTCTATATCAAGAAAGACAAGGCCGGAGAGGTGACAGGGCGTGATATCATTACAGACGGGACCGTTGAGGTCTTGAATCCGGACCTTCATATCGCCACCTTGACCAAGGACATTAAATTCAATGTTGAGATCGAAGTGGGCCGGGGCCGGGGATATGTGGCTGCCGAGGTCAACAAGAAAGAAGAACAGGCGATCGGAGCCATTCCGGTGGATTCGGCTTTTTCACCCGTCAAAAAAGTGGCTTATCACGTCGAAAATACCCGCGTCGGCCAAAAGACGGATTACGATCGTCTCGTCATCGAGGTATTCACCAACGGCAGCATCGATCCTAAGGATGCGATGCTATACGCCGCCAATATCCTGCGCGGTCATTTGGATGTTTTCCTTAATCTGGGGCAGATCCCCGAAGAGATGGAAGAGGAAGAAGCCATGACGCCCGAGGAGGCCCAGCTTTATGAAAAGCTGCGTCTGCCGATTTCCGAGCTTGAATTGTCCGTCCGCAGTTCCAACTGCTTGCGCGAGGCCGACATCAAGATCATCGCTGATTTGGTCAGGAAGTCGGAGAGTGAACTTCTGGGGTTAAGGAATTTCGGAAAGAAGTCCTTGACGGAGGTCAAAGAGCTTATTGTGGCGATGGGTCTGAATCTCGGGATGCAGATCGACGAAAATAAATTGAAGAAAGAGAAGTAAAAACGATTGCACGGATGACAAATAAGATTACACGGATCAAATCAGTGTGATCGGAGAAAATCGATGAGACACAGAATCAAGACACAGAATCTCTCTCGCTTCAGTTCTTACTACAAGGCCACGTTGAACTCTTTGGCCCAGGCTGTTGTGAAGAACCAGAGAATCATTACGACCAAACTGAAGGCTAAGCTTGCCAAGAAGCTCGTTGATCGTCTCGTCACCTGGGGCAAGCAAGCAGATTCGCTTGCCGCGCGACGGAGGGCTTTTCGCGTCCTCTGTGATCATGCATTGGTGCAGAGGCTGTTTTCCGACATCGCTCCGATGTTCCGCGAGAGGAACGGCGGTTATACGCGCATCATTCCTTATAAAAGGCGCCGGGGAGACAATGCCGAAATCGTCATTCTGGAATTGACGATGATTAAAGAAAAACAGAAGACGCTCAAGCACAAGACGGTCCCGGCGACGGCTGAGAAGCCTAAGGCAGAGAAACCCCTCGAGACGCAGGCCCATGTTGAGCCGGCTCCTCCTGAAAAAGAAAAGCACAAGCACGAGGCAAAAAAGCCGTTGAAAAAACCGTTGGGCGGCTTGGGCAAAATTTTTAAGTCAGAGCGGGATTCTTTATAAGTATCAAAGTATCGGAGTGTCAGAGTGTCAGAGAAATAAGACCAAAAGTTCTTTGTTTTTGTACTTTGACGCATTGATGCCTTGACACGTTGACACTAAATGTTATCTAAGCGCGCCACACAGGTCGGTCCTTCGGCAACTCTCCAGATCACGGCTACAGCCAAAAGAATGGTCAAAGAGGGTAAGGATGTTGTTGCCTTCGGAGCAGGCGAGCCTGATTTTGATACGCCGGATGTCGTTAAATCGGCGGCCGTCGCCGCCATCCAGTCCGGTTTCACTAAATACACCCCCACCTCCGGGATCCCCGAGCTTAAAGAGGCCATCGTTAGAAAGTTGAAGAACGATAATGGGCTGGACTATGAAGCCGGCGCCGTTGTCGTTTCCTGCGGGGCCAAGCATTCCCTTTATAATATCTTCCAGGTCATTGTGGACGCAGGGGATGAGGTCTTGATCCCCGTTCCATACTGGGTGAGCTATCCTGAAATGGTCAAGCTTGCCGGCGGCAAACCTGTCTTCATCCAGACAAATCTCAAAGAAGATTTCAAGATCACCCCCGAGAAACTGCGTTCCTGTGTCTCCAAGAAGACCAAAGCCCTTGTGTTGAATAGCCCATCCAATCCCTGCGGCGTGGTTTACCGTCGGCAGGAACTCAGCGCCATCGCGGATTTCTGTACAGAAAATAACATTTACTGCATCAGCGACGAGATCTATGAGAAGATCATTTTTGACGGCATCGAGCATGTTTCGATAGCGTCTTTGTCCGAAAAGATCAAGAAGCTGACGGTGACGGTGAACGGTTTTTCGAAATCTTATTCCATGACAGGGTGGCGTCTGGGGTATTGCGTTGCCGAAAGCGGAATCGCGAAGGCCATCTCCAATATCCAGGACCATTCGACGTCCAACCCGACGTCGTTCGTCCAGAAGGCCGCCCTTGCGGCCTTTTCGCTGGGCCCGGCATTTTTTGACGATGCCCGCAGGAAATTTCAGGAACGCAGGGATTATATCGTTTCGAGACTCGATAAGATGAACACAGTTCTTTCTTACAAGAAGCCGGAAGGGGCTTTTTATATCTTTGTGAATATCAAGAAGACAGGAATGGATTCGTTTGCGTTTGCCAAGCGTCTACTTGAGGAAAAATATGTGGCTTTGATTCCCGGAGGACCGTTTGGCTGTAATGATTATGTCCGGATCAGCTTTGCGACGAGTATGGAGAAAATCAAGACAGGTCTGGATAGGATTGAAGAGTGGGTGAATCAGCTATAAAAGATCCCTCGCTGCATAAGAGTTATGTTTATGGCAGCTCGGGATCATTCGCTGAAAAATTTTCTGAGGGCGAATGATGGGTAAGACGATAGCAGAAAAGATTTTAAGCAATCATGCAGGCCAGGATTTGAAGGCCGGAGATTTTGCCGTCTGCAACATCGACTTTTGTTTCGGGCAGGACGGGACGAGTGGTATCATCGTGGATCGTTTTCGCGCCCTGGGGATCAAAGAGGCCTTTGATCGCGGCAAATTTGCGATCGTCATAGATCATAGCGCCCCCTCGCCCAATATGGGCGTTTCCGCCGTTCATAAGAAACTGCGTGATTTTTCCCGCGAGAAAGGGCTTCTCCTGTACGATGTCGGGTGTGGCGTTTGCCATCAGGTGATCCCCGAAAACGGACATGTGCTCCCCGGAGACCTTGTTCTTGGGGCGGATTCCCATACCTGTACCTATGGCGCCCTAGGCGCCCTTTCAACAGGCGTCGGCTCCACGGATTTGGCCATCAGTCTTGCTTGTGGCAAGAACTGGTTTAAGGTACCGCAGTCGATCAAGATTGTGGTTCACGGAAAGCTCGGCCGTGGCGTCTATTCCAAGGATCTTATCCTGCATATTATCGGGGACTTGAAGGCAGACGGTGCCACCTACCAGTCGGTCGAGTTTTATGGATCCTGCATTGATGCTTTAAGCATGGATGCGCGTTTTACTATCTGCAATATGGGCGTCGAGATGGGGGCGAAGTTCAGCGTTATTCCCGCCGATAAAAAAACGTTGGCATGGCTTTCCGGACGTAATAAAATGAGAAAACCGAGTCCTCGCTACGCGGATAAGGATGCGGTTTACAGTCTTGTGAAGGAATATGACGCGTCCAGGATCGGGCCGCAGTTGGCCAAGCCTCATGCCGTCGACAACAATGCGGTTGTTGAAGAGCTCGTCGGAACCCATATCGACGAGGCCTATCTGGGGACATGCACCAATGGCCGCTTGGAAGACTTGGAGATCGCGGCCGGAATGCTTAGGGGCCGCAGGGTATCAAAGAATGTTCGTTTCATCGTGGCGCCGGCGTCGAGAAACATTTACCTTCAGGCCATGAAAAAAGGCTTGATTGGTATTTTGGTCCAGGCAGGTGCCAGTGTCGTGACTCCCGGGTGTGGGCCATGCGTCGGGACGCATAACGGTGTGCCTTCAGTGGGCGAAGTGGTTGTTTCTACCGCTAACAGGAATTTCAAGGGTCGCATGGGCAATCCGGAATCTTTTATTTATCTCGGTTCTCCGGCGACGGTCGTGGCATCTGCTATTGAGGGCTGCATTGCAGATCCGAGGGCATATTTAAAATAGACGGCCGGATGCCGGCCCTGGCTTAAACACTTGTAAATTTCCCCTCCGGCCGGCTGAACCGGCCTTCGGGAAATTTACAGCGTAAACTGCGGAGTTCATTTTGCTGGGAACAAATACCCATCATAGACAAAATGAAGGAGTTCATATGGAACTCAGAGATCTATTGTTGCTGACAATTGAGAAGAAAGCTTCGGACCTTCATTTGACGGAAAATTCTCCGCCAATCCTCAGGATCGATGGTCGGCTTGTCTTGACGGACTATCCCAGATTGACACGGGATGATACGAAGAAGATGATTTATGCCATTTTGACCAACGAGCAGAAAGAGATATTCGAGAGGAACTGGGAACTGGATCTTTCTGTGGCCATGGCGGGGATGGACAGGTTTAGGGTGAATATTCATGTCCAAAGAGGTTCCGTGGAAGGCGCCTTTCGTCGCATCCCCCTGGAGATCCCCAGATTGCAAGACTTGGGGTTGCCTCCTATTGTGGCTGAATTGGCGCGCAAACCCAATGGTCTGGTCCTGGTGACTGGTCCGACAGGCGTCGGCAAGACGACGACCATGGCGGCAATGATTGACCTCATTAATAGCGAACGCCAGGAAATGATCATTTCGATTGAAGACCCGATCGAATACTTGCATTATAACAAGAAGAGCGTGATCAAACAGAGAGAGGTTTATTCCGATACCAAGTCTTTTGCCGAAGCGCTTCGCCATGCATTGCGTCAGGATCCGGACATCATTTTCGTCGGAGAGATGAGGGACCTGGAGACCATTTCCACTGCCCTGACGGCCGCTGAGACGGGCCACTTGGTCTTGGCAACGTTGCATACGCCGGATGCGCCGCAGACGGTCGAGCGTATCATCGATGTTTTTCCCCCGCATCAGCAGCAGCAGGTCAAGTTGCAGCTGGCAGACTGTCTGCAGGGTGTCGTTTCCCAGCTTCTTTTGCCGCGTGCCAGCGGCATCGGCCGTGTCGTCGCCACAGAGATCATGATCGGCACCCCGGCGGTCCGCAACCTGGTCCGCGAACAGGAGATCGAGCAGATCCCCACCCTGATCCAGACGGGCCATCAATTCGGCATGAGGACCATGGACAAAACGCTCAAAGAACTTTACAAAGAAGGGACGATCAGTTACGAAGCGGCCTTGTCTAAGGCCAAGAACGTGGATGAATTCAAGAACTTGTAGAGCGATTGCACAGATTGCCGAAAGCAGATTACACAGAAAGCGCAAGGTGTTATGATTCTCAGGGGCTTTTCCTATAAGATTGGCGACGATATCAATACGGACTATATCATTTCCGGTCGATATAAGTTTTCCATCAGCGATATGAAAGAACTTGCCAAGCATATCATGGAAGACATCGATCCGGCTTTTTATTCGCGTCTGAAGCCCGGCGCTTCTTTCCTGGTGGCCGGGAAAAATTTCGGGATGGGTTCGTCGCGCGAGCAGGCGCCTCTCGTCATCAAAGAGGCCGGGATCGTCGGCGTCGTGGCCAAAAGTTTTGCGCGGATCTTTTATCGCAATGCCATCAATATCGGCCTGCCTTTGATTGAAGCCGATACGACCGGGATCCGCGAGAATGACGAGTTGCAGATCGACCTGGAGAATGGCGAGTTGCGCAACCTGACCCAGAAGACGAAGATGAAAATCAATCCCCTTCCGCCTGTCATGCGTAAACTTCTCTCAGACGGCGGCCTCGTCGAGCATTTCAAAAAATACGGCGGCATCAAGCTGTAGCCTTCAGACGGAGCATCATGGCGAAATACACCATCACTCTGATCCCCGGAGACGGGATCGGTCCGGAAGTGAGCCTTGCGGCCAAGCGTTGCATCGAAGCCACCGGCGTCGACATTCGCTGGGAAGAATTCATTGCCGGAGAAGCGGCCATCAAGAAATTCGGAACGCCGTTGCCGGATGACGTCATAGCCTCCATCAGGAAAAACAAGGTCGCCATCAAAGGGCCGATCGTCACGCCTGTAGGGACCGGTTTTCGCTCGGTCAACGTCCAGCTGCGTCACGCCCTTGATCTTTACATTTGTCTGCGGCCGGCGCGCAGCATGGAGGGTGTATCCGCGGCTTTCAAGAATATAGATCTTGTTATTGTCCGCGAGAACAGCGAAGATCTTTATATGGGGATCGAGTTTCAGGAAGGGTCGCCTGATGCCGCCAAGGTGATTGAGACCATTAACGCTTTGAGCCCGAAGAAGATCCGCGAGGATTCAGGCATTTCCATCAAACCCATCTCAAAATTCGCGACGCGCCGTATCGTTAAATTCGCCTTCGAATATGCCTTGAAAAACGGCCGCAAGAAAGTCACGGCTGTCCATAAAGCGAACATCATGAAGCATACGGACGGCCTCTTTCTGGCCGTGGCCAGAGAAGTGGCCCAGGAGTATGCCGGCAAAGTCGAATTTGGCGATGCGATCGTCGATAATCTCAGCATGCAGCTGGTGACTAAGCCTCAGAATTTTGATGTCCTGGTGTTGCCGAATCTCTACGGAGACATTATTTCTGATTTGTGTGCCGGGCTCGTCGGCGGGCTGGGCGTGGCTCCCGGCGCCAATCTGGGCGACGGGATCGCTTTGTTTGAACCCGTCCACGGGTCGGCCCCGAAATACACCGGCATGAATAAAGTCAATCCGACCGCCACGATCCTTTCGGGCGTCATGATGTTGCGTTATCTGGGTGAGATGAAGGCCGCCGATAAGCTGGAGGGCGCCGTCAAAGAAGTCATCAGAGAAGGCAGGTATGTTACCTATGATCTCAAAAAAGACAGGAATGACCCGACGGCCGCTTCGACGAGTGGTATGGCCGATGCTATCATCAAAAAAATGAAAGGGTAGCAGTTCTTATCATGAAAAAAGTCGCTATCATTGGCGGTGGTTTTGTGGGCGGGACAGCGGCAATGCGCATTGCCGAGAGCGGTCTCGCCCAAGTTGTTTTGGTTGATGTTGTCGAGAATGTTGCGCGGGCCAAGGCTTACGACGTGGAAGATGGGCGTTATGCGCTCGGCGTAGATGTGCGCATCGAAGGCACATCAGACATGAAGGCCTTGGCGGAAGCGGACATTGTTGTCGTGACGGCCGGACTGCCGAGAAAACCCGGCATGACCCGGGAAGATCTTTTACTAAAGAACGCCGACATCATGAAAACCGTCTGCCGCGGGATCTCGCAACACGCTGCAGGTTCCCTCGTGATTGTCGTGAGTAATCCCCTGGATGTCATGACATACCTGGCTTATAAGTTGACAGGGTTTTCGCGTCAACGGGTTTTCGGCATGGGGGTGAACCTGGATTCATCCCGCTTTGCCAATTTGATCGCCGGAAAGCTTTTTGTCGGCATTGATAGCGTCCATGCCATGGTGATCGGCAGCCATGGTGAGACGATGATGCCTTTGGCAAGGTTTGCTACGGTGCGAGGCAAACCCTTGTCGGAATTGCTCACGGCTGCAGAGATCGAAGAGATTGTCGCGCGGACAAAAAAGCGCGGCGCCGAGATTGTTTCCCTTTATGGGAGTGGCAGCGCTTATTTTGCCCCATCGGCCGCGATTTTCGAGATCGTCAGGACGGTCCTTTCGGGCACTTCCAAGGAGATATCGGCAAGTATCTGTCTTGAAGGGGAATACGGCCTTCGTGACGTGGCGATCGGTGTCCCGGCGCTCATCGGTCCCGAGGGTGTCGAACGGATCCTGGCTTTGGATTTGAACGAGGCGGAAAGCAAGTCCTTGGCGGATTCCGCCGACGCTATCAAGAGTTCCATCAAGTTGCTTAAGGTTTGACGTAGAGCGCGGCATGCCTCAAGGCCGCGCCGGTTTGTTATATCCGCGAGCCATCATGACGTACGATCTTTCCATCATAGGCGCCGGGTGGGCTGGTTTTAACGCCGCGATCGCGGCAGCGCGTCTAGGCAAGACCGTCTGCCTGATTGAAGAGAATGAGATCGGCGGCACCTGTCTTAACCGCGGCTGCATTCCTACCAAGGTCTTCGTTGCAGAATCCAGAAAGAATTCGAACCTTTCCGAGATCCAAAGGAGAAAGACAGAAGTTATAGCCCGGCTTTCCCAGGGGATGAATTATCTTTTGAAATCGCATAATATCACATGGGTCCAGGGCCGCGGGATTTTGCTGGGACCCGGAGCGGTTTCTGTCGGCGGCAAAGGAGAGGTCAAGTCAAAATTTGTCCTTTTGGCCACGGGGTCGGAGCCAAAGGAGATTTCCAGAAACCCGTTTGATCGCCAAAGGGTTGTTTCCAGCGACGATGTCTTGAATTGGGAGGTTGTCCCCGGGACGCTTTTGATTGTTGGCGGAGGTTTCATCGGTTGCGAATTTGCATCGATATTCCGCCGCTTAGGGGCGCAGGTGACGGTCGTTGAGATGCTCGACAGGCTCTTGCCGAATATGGACGAGGAGCTGGGTAAAAAACTGGCACAGGCTTTTCAGAAACAAGGCATAAAAGTCATGCTCAAGACGGGCCTGGAACAGGCGGATCCGGATTCATATGAAAAAGTCCTGGTCGCTGTCGGCCGCAAGAGCCGCTTGGAAGACGTCTGTGCCTCATCCTGTTCTTTGCGCGCGGAAAAAGGAGCAATCGATACAGACCGCACGCTGGCGACGAGCATGAAGCATGTTTTTGCCGCCGGCGATTGCGTGGGAGGATATCTTTTGGCCCATGTGGCTGCCTATGAGGGAGAGTTGGCTGTCTCCAATATGTTTCAAAAGGCACAGAACAGGGATTACGGCGCCGTTCCTTCCAGCGTCTTTACAACACCTGAGGTGTCTTCTGTGGGTTTGACTGAGCAGGAAGCCAAGGCTTTCGGCGCGGATTATGAGACGAAGACCATTTTTTATCTTTCTTTGGGGATGGCCCATGTCCTTGGTGATACGCAGGGGTTTGTGAAGGTTGTTGTCGACAGGAGAAAAAAACTCATCCTTGGGGCCAGCATCGTGGGTCTTGAGGCTGCAGAACTGGTAAATTTGTTTTCTGTCATCATCAAGAACAAAATAGGCATCCCCGACCTGAAAAGGACTGTTTTTGCCCACCCCAGTTTAAGCGAGATTGTCTCTGAACTTGCCAGAGCGTTTTGACCCATGGCTTACGCAGATCTCCCGCTGAAAGTACTGAATCTCGGCTTGATTCCATATGCCGAGGCTTGCAATTTGCAGAAAAAGCTAGTCGAGGAGGTGGCCTGCGGGGTGTCTGTAAACACGCTTCTTGTTTGTCAGCATCCTGCGGTGATCACTTATGGCCGGCGCTGCGGCCATGACCACATCCTTGTTTCGGAAAATGAGATCAGGCGTAGGGGTATCGAGCTATGCCAGACGGATCGCGGCGGCGACGTCACTTATCATGGTCCTGGCCAAGCGGTATTTTATCCTATTTTCGATCTTAAAAAGATAGGCCAGGATCTGCATTATTATATGAGGATGCTTGAAGAGGCCGCCATCGCGCCTTTAAAAGAGCATTTTGGGTTGAACGCTTATCGCAGGGAGGGAATGACCGGCGTCTGGATTGGTC
The DNA here is from genome assembly GCF_004102945.1 of Candidatus Velamenicoccus archaeovorus. Lineage (GTDB taxonomy): Bacteria > Omnitrophota > Gorgyraeia > Velamenicoccales > Velamenicoccaceae > Velamenicoccus > Velamenicoccus archaeovorus. The sequence continues at coordinate 756,470 of NZ_CP019384.1, forward strand.
CTTACAAAGTTGGTTTTATCGGCATTGCCGTCAAGAAATGGGTTTCCTATCACGGCATGTCGTTGAACGTAGGCGTAGACCCGGAATTCTTTTCTTTGATCAAACCCTGCGGGTTGGATGTGAAAGTGGCTTCAATCAATGATTTTTTCAGTGACGAGGTTCAATTGGAAACGATTTGTGATATGATAGTTGAACAAATGGCCCATGTTTTTCAATTTGAAGTGACAGGAGGCAGCAGGCAATGGTAAAGGTATATCTGCCGGAATTAGGAGAAGGTGTCGCCAAGGCCACCGTTTCTTACTGGTATGTGGAAGAAGGCGCGACGGTCACGGAAGGCAGCGAGTTGGTCGAGGTGTCTACGGACAAAGCGACCTTTAATGTTCCTGCGCCCTGCTCAGGGAACGTGATCGAGATCGTGGCCCACGAAGGCGATGTGGTGGAGATTGGTGCCGTACTTGCCGTGATCGAAGAAGATACAGTTTCGGAGTCCGAAGAAGAAGCCGAAGGCGCATAGCGTTTTTCCGGATGGGCAATTGATCCAGGCCCTGCCTGAAGGAAATCAGGCAGGGCCTTGTTTTTTTGCCGTCTTGTTCCTTCCCAGAGATGCCCTCATTCTCTCTCTAGGATATTGACTAAGCCGTTTATTTGCGGTATTTTAAACTATAATCCATTGTGTTTGGTTGTGTTTGTCAGTTTGTGGAGCGATATGGTTTACCATCTGGAGATCCTGGAAGCCAAAGAAGTTGCGGATTACCTGCATTTGCATATCTTTACGGTGCATAAGCTTGCGCGGCAAGGTATCCTTCCGGCATTCAAGATTGGTCATGGATGGAGATTTAGAAAAGCAGCTCTCGATAAGTGGATACGCCTGAGAGAAGGAAGAGAAAGGCAGAGGCGACCAGTCAAGGCCCCTTTGAAAAAAGGGGTTTTTTATTGAGGCCACAATTTGGTCTGCGGCCAGAGGGCTAAGTCAGGCGTAAGTCCAGGGGTTTTCATGAAACACACAGAGATCGTCATCACAGGCATCGGCGTTGTTGCCTCTAACGGTATAGGAAGGGAAGCTTTTTGGGGCGCCCTTCGGAAAGGAGTGAGCGGCATCAAGCCGGTGAGTCTTTTTGATACGGGTTCTATAAAATCCAAGCAGGCCGGCGAGATCAAGGATTTTGATGCCAAGCTTTATCTGGGAGATAAAGGGCTTCGTCTTCTTGATCGTTCGACGAAACTTGCGAATGTGGCGGCCAAGCTTGCTTTGGACGACGCGCATTTTACTGTCACAGAGGAGAACACAGACGAAACGGGGGTTGTCCTGGGGACGACATTGGGGAGCGTCTGGAGCATCAGCGAGTTTGACAAGACGGCCCTTGTTGAGGGGCCGAGATATGTCAACCCGGCTCTTTTTCCCAATACCGTCATCAATTCGCCAGCCAGCCAGATATCCATCCGTTTCGGTATCAAGGGGTTTAATACGACGATTGCCACAGGTTTTACGTCGAGCATGGACGCTTTAAAATACGCCTGTGATTTTATCCGCCTGGGCCGCGCCAAGGCGGTTCTGGTGGGCGGCGTGGAAGAGCTTTGCCTGCAGACATATCTCGGTTTTTATAAGCTCCAGTTCCTTTCAGGGTCAAAAGACGATGACCAGGAATTGAATTGTCCTTTTGACTGCAGGCGTAATGGCATTGTTTTCGGGGAAGGGGCAGCAATGCTGCTTATTGAAGATGCGGAGGCTGCCCGAGCCCGCGGCGTGCGTATTTATGCCAGGATTTCTTCCCTGGGCTATGAATTCGTTCCTTACCGCATCAACAAATATCATCGGCTTGGCACAGGCATCCGTAAGGCTATGAAAGAGGCCCTGGGGGCCGCCGATCTGGATGTCGAAGACGTCGATTACATCAGCGCTAACGCGAATTCCACGCCTGAAGCGGACAGGATCGAGGCGGTGGCGATCCGGGAGGTTTTCGGCTCAACGGCCCAAAAGATACCTGTAACTGCAATCAAGTCGATGGTGGGAGAGACGTTCAGCGCTTCCGGCGCCATGCAGCTGGCGGCGGCATCAGGGAGTATCAAAGAGGGCTTTATCCCTCCGACACTGAATCTCAGGGAAAAGGACCCACAGTGCACCCTCAATTGCAAGGACGGCATATCGCAGAAAGCGGACATCCGTCATGTCCTTATCAGCTGTTTTGGGCCCAGCGGAGTGAATACGGCGGTTGTCCTGTCAAAATATGAAAAATAACGAGTTGCTTAAGGACCGGATCGGCATTGTTTCGGGCGGCACGAGGGGGATCGGCCGCGCGATCGTCAAGGAGCTTGTCGCCGCAGGCGCAAAAATCGCTTTTACCTACGTCAAAAGCGATGCCGAAGCAAAAAAACTTCTCCAGGAAATCGCGGCTGCAGGTTCCGAGGCCCTGAGTTTCAAGGGTGATGTGCGCGATTACGACACGTGCCGGGATTTCGTGGAGCAGGTCAAGGCCTATTTCGGCGGTTTGGATTTTCTTGTCAACAATGCCGGTATCACGCGCGACAAGGCTTTTATGACGATGGAAAAAGAAGATTGGAAGGACGTCATCGATGTCAACCTCACCGGCTGTTTCAATATGGCGCGTTCGTGCATTGTGACTTTTCTCAAGCAGAAGGAAGGCAATATCGTCAACATTTCGTCCATCAGCGGGATTTCAGGCATTGCGCGGCAGGTGAACTATTCGGCATCCAAAGCGGGTATCATCGGCCTGACGCGTGCCCTGGCCCAGGAAGTCGCGCCCTACAATATCCGCGTCAATTGCATAGCACCGGGCTTTATTGAAACTGACATGTTAGGCATCCTCAAGGAGGAACTCAAGGATAAATTCCGCCGGGCCGTCCCTTTGGGCCGGTTCGGCAATCCACAGGATATAGCCAAGACCGTTTTATTTCTCTTAAGCGAGCAGTCCAATTACATCACGGGCCAAGTCATCAAGGTTGATGGCGGCCTGCATACGAGCAATTGACAACACGGTGAATAGGAGGGACTGACAAATGGCGCCTAGCATAAAGGATGAAATCCTTGAGATCGTTGCCACGGTTATCGAAAAAGAAGCTGGAGACATTTCTCTTGACGCTCATCTTGTGCAGGAAGTGGGGGCAGATTCCATGATGGCGCTTGAGATCCTGGCGGCCTTGGAAAAAAAGTATCATATTGTTGTCCCCGAAGAAAGACTCAAAGAGATGACAACTGTTAACAAAATTATTCAGATGGTTGAGACGGCCAGGAAAAGAGGGTGATGGCTAATCGATCTCTATGAGAAAGGATAGAATATGGTTTTGGAAATAGAAGATATTAAAAAACTTATTCCCCAACGGTTCCCGTTTTTAATGATTGACAGGGTCCTGGAGGCTTCGCCTGAAAAGGTTGTTGCCATCAAGAACGTCACAGCCAGCGAGCAATTTTTTAAAGGCCACTTTCCCGGACAGCCTATTATGCCGGGTGCTCTTGTCATCGAAGCCATGGCGCAAACAGGCATTATTCTCTACAAACAAAAATTTGCTAATGACAAGGTGCTCTTTCTCGTTTCCGTCAAAAGCCGCTTTTTAAAGCCCGTTATCCCTGGTGACCAAATGATGATTACGGTTGAACCCATAAAGATGATGTCTAGAATGGGAATTTTTAACGCCATCATCACGATTGAAGATCGCAAGATCGCCGAGGCAGAGATTGCCTTTGGTTCTCAGGACGCCAAATCTATATGAAACCGTCGGTTAGATCTAAGGGTGAAAAGCGTCGTGTTGTCGTGACAGGGCTCGGTGTTGTATCTTCTTTAGGCATCGGAGTTCCGGAGTTTTGGAAGAATCTCATCGCTGGTAAGTCGGGCATCTCTGATATCGAGTCTTTCGATACCTCGGATTATCCTGTCCATAAAGGCGGAGAAGTTAAAAATTTCCACCCCGAAGATTTTATCGACAAGCGAAAAATCAGACATTTGGGGCGTGCCTCCCAGATGGCCATCGCCGCGGCAAAATTAGCCACGAAAGATGCCTTGCTTAAAAAAAATAATATTATTCAAAGTGGCATTTTCGTAGGAACAACAATGGGGGAAATTCAAGAGCTTGAGGAGATGAATTTAGGGTGGCTAAAAACTGGACATTTGTCTATCGATAAATCTTCAATTTTTTTATTTCCCACAAATGTTATCGCCGTCAACGCAGCGTTAGAATTAAAATGTCAAAAATATAATTTTATGATGCCGACTGCATGTGCGTCCGGAAATTATTCGATAGGTTTTGCTTTTGATTTAGTGAAAAAGGGCGAGCTGAATGTTGCTTTGGCAGGAGGGTCGGATTCATTTTCACGAATTGCTTTTACAGGATTTAATCGACTTATGGCTATGGCTCCTGAGAAGTGTCAGCCATTTGACAAAAATCGTAAAGGCATGATGTTAGGAGAGGGGGCAAGTATATTAATTTTAGAATCATTAGAGTATGCAGAAAAAAGAGGCGCTAAAATTTATGCAGAAATTTTAGGTTATGGTTTAAGTTGCGATGCGCATCATATGACTCAACCGGCAGAAGAAGGTATCGTTAGTTGTATGAAAAAAGCTCTTAAAGAATCAAACATTTCAGCAGGAGAGGTCGATTATATTAGTACGCATGGGACAGGCACATTGCAAAATGATAAAGTCGAATGTGCTGCCCTTAAAAAAGTTTTTGGTAAGAGATTAAAAAGTATTCCGTGTAGTTCTATTAAGTCCATGCTTGGTCATACGATGGGTGCGGCTTCTGCCATGGAGGCGGTTGTTTGTTGTCTAGTGATTAAGGATGGTATTTTCCCCCCGACAATTAATTATGAAACACCGGATGAAGATTGTGATATTAATTGTGTGCCTAATAAATCAGAAGGAAGAAAGATTAATATTGCTTTGAATAATTCTTATGCGTTCGGCGGAAATAATTGTTGTGTAATTTTTAAAAGATTTATATCTTTCTGAGAAGAATATAGACTATGTATACAAAAAATATCTTAATGACTGGTTCGACTGGTTTTTTGGGATCCTTCATTTTAAAAAATATCTTGGATGAGACTTGTCATAATGTTTTTTTGTTAATTCGAGCAAAAAATCAGGATGAGGCTTTGATACGGCTAAAAAAATTAATATTTCGCATTTATAAAGAAGATCGGTTTACGCGTTATAATAAGCGGCTTGAAGTTTTCTGCGGCGATCAGACTCAATCTTGTCTTGGCTTGAGTAGAAAAAAATATTTTAGCCTTTTTAAAAAAATTAATGAAATATATCATTGTGCTGCCTTGACTGAATTTAATGAGCCTTGGGAGAAAGTTTATAAAGTCAACGTTTGTGGAACAGAAAATATTTTTAAATTTGCTTATTCATGTAATAAATTTACAAAATTAAATTATATCAGTACTGCTTTTGTCGTTGGTAATTCTAGGATACACTTCACTGAAGTTGATTTGAGCACGAATCAAAATTTTAATAACACATATGAAAAAAGTAAATATGAGGCAGAGTTACTAGCAAAAGATTTTATAAAAAAGGGGCTAAAAATAGCAATTTATAGACCAAGCATTGTTGTTGGTGATTATTTAAGTGGAGAGACAACCAATTTCAGAATGTTTTATAAGCCATTTAGATCTCTTTCGTTAGGTTTATTTGCCGAGCTTCCTTTAAATAAGGACGGCTATTTAAATTTAATACCTGTAGATTATGCCGCCAGGGCCATTTTTACCTTGGCTGAAAACGAAGATTCAGCAGAAGTCTATCACATAGTAAATCCAAGACATTTCTCTTTGCCTTATCTTATGGATTTTGCTGCTGATTTTTTTGGCTACAAAAATCCAAAATTTATTTCTCTGGGAGAATTTGATTCAAACCACCTGACCGCTATTCAAAAGAAGATATTAAAAATTTATTTACCTTATTTCACCTATGGGGCATTATTTTTTTCTGAGAAAACCCAGAAAATTTTGGCAAGACATCATTTTTTCTATCCAGATACATCCAAGGGTTTCCTTGAACGTATCTTTAATTTTTGCATTAAAAGTGGGTATATTAACTCTAAAAAGCTTAATAAGGTTTTTTAAATGAATACTTTTTCTTTGTCAGGTTTGATATTAGGTTTAACTTGTTTGTTTCTAGTTATAATTTCTGAAATTAAGGGTAAATCTTTATTGCATCGAGTTTGGTCTTTATTCAATATTGCCGTTGGAAGTTGGGGGGCAGGATCATTTTTTATAGGACGTATTAAAAATCCAGATGTAGCATTGTTAACATGGAGATTCACTGAAATAAGCGTAGCATTCATTGCTGTTTTTTTTTCTTCATACAACATATCTAATTTGTAATTTAAAAAATAGGTCTTTATTATATTTTGCCTATTTCCAGGGGTTCATTTTTTCACTGCTTTCGATAACTTCTAATACATTTTTTTCTGGGACTTATTTAATTTTTGGACAGTTTTATTATGCCTTACCAGGAGTATTGTTTTATGTTTTTTTCTTTATATGGATGGCTTTGGTCGGATATAGTCAGTACTGTTTGTTTATTTCTGTAATCCAGAGTAGGGGGAAGCTAAGAAATCAAATTCTTTATTTTGCCATTGGAACAATCTTAGGATTTTCGGGTGGCTTAACAAATTTTTTCCCTCATTTTAGAATTAATTTTTATCCTTTTGGTAATTTTACCATTCCTATTTATTGTCTTATTGTAACGTATGCCATTTTGAGATACCGTTTGTTAGATATTAGCATTGCCGTAACTCGAACTAGTATTTTTGTAGCTGTTTATTCTTTGATTCTTGGTCTGCCTTTACTCGTTATTTATTATTTACAGAATCAGTTGGTAGGTTTGTTAGGCGTTTCTTGGTGGATTGTTCCTTTTTTATGTTCTACCGCTCTTGCTACTTTGGGGCCTTTCTTATACATTTATTTTGATAGAAAGGCAGAGGAAAGATTATTAAAAGAACAAAAAAAATATCAAAGCATTTTGAAAGGTGCTTCTGCCGGTATGATCCGGATTAGAAATTTAGATGTGCTTTTAAAACTTATAGTCTACGTTGTCACAAAGATTGTTAAGATACAGCACGCTTCTGTATATCTTTTTGATCTCGAGAATCAACAATTTTCAGTAAGGGCTTCCCGATCATCAAAAGAATCTAATATAAAATTCTTTAATATTGATTTACAGTCTGTTTTAATAAAAAAGCTAATGTCTGAAAAAGAGCCTCTCGTTACGGAAGAAATTGCTCTGCGGTTAAGAGATGATCCAAATAATTATTATTTAATTAAATTAATGGAAGAACTATTTTCTTTAAGTGCTGCCTTGGTTATTCCTAGCTTTGTAGAAGATCGACTCATAGGTATTCTGGTTTTAGGAGAAAAACGTTCCAGGGAGCTTTACTCGCAAGATGATTTCGCTGTTTTTTCTGTTTTGGCCAACCAGGCAGCTTTGGCCATTGAGAACGCCCAATTTTATGAAGAAATTAGAAAGACTCAGGAATCACTCTTTCAGGCAGAAAAAATGGCAACGATCGGTACTATGGCCGATGGCTTATCTCATCAGATCAACAACAGGTTCCACGCTCTTTCTTTGATTGCCGGCGATGCCATGGACGTTCTAAAAACTTATGATTGTTCTCAGCACAACGAAGAGACAAGGCAGATATTCAATGATCTCAAGAATTCGCTGGAGCGTATTCAGGCTAATGTTTTGCAGGGAGGAGAAGTAGTAAGAGGTTTGCTTAAATATTCTCGGCCAGGAGAATGTGGTTTCGAAAGGATTTCCTTCAAGGAAGTTCTGGATGGCGCAGTGGAGATGGTGAGCTATAAGATCAAGCTCAGAGAAATCGATTTCGTTAAAGACATGCCATCACATCTTCCTTGTCTCAATGCTAATATTGTTCAATTACAGGAAGTTTTCTTCAATTTGATAGATAATGCCTACGATGCCATTAAAGAACGTCAAATGATTTTAAACGAGCATCATTATCGGGGAAGAATCGAAATATCGGTCATGACTGATCAAACTTTTTTTCATATTAATGTGCAGGACAATGGGATAGGAATTAAGCCTGAAGACAAACAGAAAGTGTTTACGCCTTTCTTCACCACAAAAGCAACAGCAAAAAAGGGGACAGGGTTAGGTCTCTATGTTATTCAAAAAATCATCTCTGCTCATGACGGACAGATTAGAATGAATTCTGTTTATCGGTCCGGGACTTGTTTTACGATCAGCCTTCCTATTAAGCCTAGGCTCGCAGCAGCCTGATTACCACTGTTGTTCCTGTATTTAATTCACTTTCAACTTCAATTTCTCCCTTATTATTTTTTATGATTTGATGACTGATGGCAAGACCTAATCCAGTGCCTTCGTCTTTTGTGGTGAAAAAAGGATTAAATATGTTTTTCATGTCTTTTTTTGGAATTCCGCAGCCCTCATCTTTTAGGATAATCTCGATTTGCTTAGTATTTTTTACTTTTGTTGCGATGTGTATTTTTCCGCCACGGGGCATTGAATCTAAGGCATTCAGAATAACATTAAAAAAAACTTGTTTAATCTGTGCGGCGTCAACAGCTACCATCAAATTATGGTCCGTACATTCTTCAATCAGTGTTATCTTCCGTTTTAAAAAATCATTACTCATTAATTCAAGTGTTTCTCTAACTATGCCGCAAATATTTACAGATTTTAAAATAGGAGGCGTCGGTTTTGAAAAGTCGAGTAACTTGTGGACAATGTTGTTTATTCGATCGACCTCGGCTGGAATAATTTTTGAAAATTTAGTTACGAAGTCTTCTTCTTTAAATTTTTTAGGTAAAAATTCAGAAAATGTCTTTAAAGTTGTAAGAGGATTTTTTATTTCATGAGCTAAACCTAGCGCTAATGCACTGGCAGCCTTGAGTCGTTCTGAGCGTTCAAGCTCTTGTTTAAGTAGTTCATTTTCTTTTGCGATTTCTTCTGGGCTTTTTCCTAGGAAAATTTTATCGACAAAAGTTTGGATTTTTTGCCGGAGTGGGTTAAATAAAAGTGCCATTAAGAAAGCTGAGAAAAGACTTAGCAAGAAAGATTGGTATCCGATGATTCCTCTAAATAGCGACTCAATGATAATTATTAATAATAAATATATTGCGCTTAAAATAGCAATCAGAATTGAATAGAGCAATCCCTTTTTATATATGATTTCAATGCCGAACATTTTATGTCGGAATACTGCATATGTGAAAATCAAACAGTAGGCAACTATTCCTAAGTTTGCAAATTGAAAAAAGGGAGGATTGTACATATAGAAAAAGTTGATTGCTCCACTTGAGCAACCTAAGATAGTTAATATGATAAGCAATCTAATATCTTTTCTTTTGTTTTGATCTTGCCAATAAAAAGTGATAAGACAAAAATGGGCATAGGTTACGATTATTGTCCACAAAGCATACCATAGAAAATAGTATTTTCCCGAAAAAGGAATTAAAACACCCAGATGGTTTTCAAAATAGTCACCTAATATTAGATTAGTAGTTAATAATACGATACTGCATATAATGGCCTGAGTATAAGATAATATTAGAATCAAATAATTTCGTCTACCGATTAATAATAAAATTGCATGCAAGAGAAAAACCGAAATGAAACTTACTCCGCAATCCCCAATTTTCCAACTTAATAGGGCAATTTTCTCATATGAAAAAAAATTAAGAAAAGAACTTATTGTTGATCCGACAGCCCATATAAATACGGAAAAATTGAAAAATAACCACATTTTGTGAAAATTGACATTATTATATTTTAATAGAATGAGAATTAAGAATAATTCTGCTAAAGTTAGAACAAGACTTGAAATGAAAAACCAGTTTATTGAAAACATGACATTAGCAGAGATTGTTTACTTTTCTGAGAATTTCTTTTGAAGCAAAGGGTTTTGGGATGTAGTCATTGACTCCGATACATATAGCTTCTTGAGCAATTTCAGGACTGGCGTAGCCGGTGACTATAATGATTTTGATATCTGGACAGGCGCGTTTAATCTCTTGAGTAATCTCGAGACCATTTTGTTTTGGCATTTTAATATCCAGAAGGACTAGTTTGACATCTTGCTCGCATTCAAGTTTTTCAAGACATTCCTTACCGTTGCAGCTAAAGATGAGGTCATAATCATTTTCCAGAATAAGTTTTAAGGATTCTCTGATGCCTTCCTCATCATCACATATTAAAATTCTTTTTTTAGCTGTCATGTTTCCTCCTCTGCTGGAAGTTTATAGATTATCTGATTATAATGCGACCGGGCTAACGACAGTGATCAGCTTTGCAGGTTTTGAGCCGGTGTTTTTGACAGAGTGAGGGAGGGATGCATCGAAGTAAGTGCTGCCATTTTTTCTAAGCTGATAGGTTTTGTCCCCGATCTTTAAATCCGTTTCCCCTTCGATGCAAAAGATGAATATATCCGTTCCGGGAAGGTTTTCTTCTGTCGGCGTGCCTTTTTGTGGTTCGATGATCAAAAGCTGGGGAAGCATTTTCTTCTTCCCTGTCTGTTTGGCTAGAATGAAGGCCGATACCTTTTCGTCATAATTAAAAACTTCCGCATCCTTAATCGTCTTTTCATCAAAGGCGACGACTTTTTCTTCGGCATTCTCCAGCCCCTTATAAAGTTCTCCCAAGTTTACACTTAATGCGTTGCAGATTTTAAGGTGCGTATTGAGATTGCCGGTTGTCACGCCGTTCTCAATGCGGCTCAATGTGGCCTTGGCAACTCCGGAAAGTTCAGCGAGTTTATCCAGCGTGAGATCTTTTTGTTTCCTCAGTGCTTTAAGTTTTTCACCTAATTTCATATTTTGCTCCGTGAAATTGATTGCACAGAATGAATTTTCCCCGTGCTAAAGCACGGGGTTTCTTCCCTGGAGACCTGCGCATCGTAAGATATCGGAAAGATTTCTTGCCCGGTAGCTCTGGGCACGAAATTTTTCCTCTACTCGCGGGGTTACCCAAAAAGGGCAGACCTTCCTCCTTCCACATAAAATAAAAGAAGGGTCTAATCTTCGCCGCATTTCCGCCATCACAACTTAGGCGGACCCGCCGATCTTTAGTGGCGGGCATCCCCGGCTTTTAAGCTGGGGATTTCTGCGTCTCGATTAAAATGTTTGTTATGCAGATAAATCTTATCCTTGATTCCTTGTGTAGAAACAAAATACCACAACTGGAACAGAAAGTCAAACAACAACGGAAATATTTTAGTACAAAATTTGAAAAATAACTTGAACGTATCATTTTGTAAAGCAACAATTTAAGCGTTTTGTTCCATTTATGGAAAAATATTAGTTGACATAAATGGAACAACATGTATACTCGTTATTGCAACAAAATTAGTCTACCCTTAAATCAGCAAACATGATCGTATTTGAGTTCCAAGAAAAACTCGCCGAACAATTCCTCAGAAAAGGCATGCCTCGTCATTGTGGGTTATGTAAAGAGAATGCGGCTTGCAAGCGCCGCAATCCTGAATCCTATTGTTTATGGTTGAAACGCAGGAGAAGATCTATGGAGAAGTTACTTTTTGTTATCGGCTTGAGCCTGTTTTTGCTTTTTCCGGTTTCTGCTTTTGCGGCATCGCCAACATTAGGCGTTGTTTCTCCGGTCAACGCTGTGTTTTCGGCAGACAATTATGTCACATTTAGCGTTGCATACAGCGATTCCGATGGCTGGAAAGATATCAAAATGGCTTATATCCATGTGAATGTGTCGACCAACAAAAAAAATTCATTTGAGGCTTATTATAACCGAGCCGCCAATAAGCTTTATCTGCGAAATGATGCGAATACTTCTTGGGGGACAGGGTGTGCCCCTGGAACCGCCCGAGTGCTTGAGAATTCATATGTGAGGATGGATTGTTCGCAAACAAGCATTTCCGGTAGCGGCAAGAAGATGATGGTCCGATGGGTGGTTTCGTTTAAGGAGACGTTTTTAGGTCCCAAAAACATATATCTCTATGTGCAGGATTCACGGGGATTAAAAGCTGGCTGGACAAAAAAGGGAGTATGCACTATCGCAGAACCGGGGATAATTGTTGGACCCGGCGGAGGAGAGGTCTTTTCGTCTGATGGAAAGACAAAGTTAGTTATTCCTGCGAGAGCTTTATCTGTAGCGCGGGGATTTGAGATCCTTCCTGTTGATTCTCAAGCTGTGGAAGGCGCCGTCCCAGCTCAGACAATAGTTTTGAATGTTGTTGAGTGCAAGCCTTATGGTTTGGTTTTTAATGTCCCCGTTCAACTTATTTATCGACTCGATCAAGCCGGTATTCCAGGGACGCCGGTTGAATTGGGGCTCTACGATAGCGTACGGCAAAAGATCAATTCTACGGGGAAGACATCGGTAATTTCTTCAGATGGCTATAGCGTGACTTTTTCGGTTGATCATTTTTCTACATATGCGGTTTTGATGAGTTTGGTTTCTCAGGGTGAGCCGATCGGTGGCGGCGTAAAGATTCCGTTGCCGGACCTTTTGACAGGAGCATTCAGTCGAAGTTTTCCGATAACGGTGGCCCCGGGACGAAAAGGCATACAGCCGTCGCTTGCACTTGTCTATCGTTCTTCAAGCTCAAATTCTTGGCTCGGCATGGGGTTTGATTTGAGGGCTGGATATATCGTTCGTTCTACACGACTTGGCGTGCCGACCTATGATGACACCCAAGATATGTTTTGTTTAGTCACGGATGCCGGAACAACCGAATTGGTGCATCTGGTCGATAACTTGTATCAGGCAAAAATCGAATCTTCGTTTACAAGATTCTACAAGGAAAGCAATGACAGCTGGCGAGCCCTGGGGAAAGACGGCAACATCTTAAAGTTCGGCGAGACAGAGGAAAGCAAGGAAGGGGGTTGGGGAGGAACGTTCAGCTGGTATTTGACGAAGACCTTGGACACGAATGGTAATTATGTGAAATACGATTACGCTAAAGATGGCGGGAGGGCCTATTTAGCGCGTATCACTTATACAGGTAATGAAAATTCAGGCGTTGTTGGTAGGGATACGGTTGATTTTGTTTTGGGTGATCGGACGGACCATATATTTAGTTATATTGGCGGGGCCAAGATAGAAACATCCAAGCGTCTTAAAGAAATCCAGGTGAAGTGCAATGGCGATTTGGTTTGGCGTTATATCATCGGATACGGCAAAAGTGACGATACGGGTCGTTCGTTAGTAACATCATTCCAGCAGTGCGCAGGAGACGGTGTTTGTTTTCCCGGTCAAATCTTTGAGTATCAGGGCAATAATTAATCCAGTTTGCCAGAATTCCCTGTCTGCCGTGAGCGGCGGGCCAGGGCTGAGGGCAGGATAGAGGTATTTATGAGAAAAATAGTCTCGGTTGTTTTGATTTGTGCTCACATATTGGTATTCGGCGGCACCGAAGAGGCATTGGCGTTCAGCATGAGTGGTTCAACGTTGATGATGCAAAGCGGTGCCATCGTTCAGGGCGCAGGCAGTCGTGCGGCGTCGAGCTTTAGTGTTATTCAGGATGGCTTAGGCGAAGCGTGCGTTGGCGGAGGCCGTGGTGCAACTTTTATTCTGGAAAGCGGTTATATTGCAACAACTAAATCAAATCCGCCTGTATTAGCGCAGACCATCTCTAACCAGAATTGGCAGGAGAATGAACTTAAAACGAATGCGTTTGACCTGGATGATTACTTTTTGGGTTTTGACGGCCATGCCTTGGATTATTCGGTCAGCGGCAATCAGAATGTTGTGGTGCAGATAGATCCTGTGACACACGAGGTGAGTTTTTCACAATCTCCGGGATGGAATGGGACAGAGGAGGTCATATTTAAAGCAGAGGACACGGGAGGAAATTCTGTTTCTTCAAATGAGGTAACTTTGCAGGTAGAGGGCGTGGCTAATGCGCCTGTTCTTGACTTCATCCCGGACATTTATGTGGATGAGAACCAGGAAATTGTGATTACACCGCATGCGACTGACTTGGATAATGATGAGATCGTTTATGCATTTAGCGCGCCGTTCGATGCGCAGGGCCGGTGGCAGACAGACTTTGATGATGCGGGGATGTATGTCATCACTGTCACGGCCACGGATGCCACCGGCCTTGTCGCCAGTCAAAATGTTAAGGTCAATGTCAGAAACGTCAACCGTCCGCCCGTTCTAGTAATCTTGCCTGATATTACAGTTCAGGAAGGTCAATTAGCGGTTGTGACTCCTCAGGCGACTGATGCGGACGGCGATGCCGTCACTTATTATTACTCATCCCCCCTGGACATGGCAGGAAAATGGCTGACAGGATATGATGATGCCGGTTCGTATTCCTATAGTGTGACGGCTTCAGACGGTATCGATACTGTTACTAAAAATGGATCTATCGTTGTCAATAATGTCAATAGGTCCCCAGAAGCCGCTTTAACCCTGAGTGCATATACTATCAATAAAGGTGAAGATGCAGTCATTCGAATTTCGAGCAGCGATCCGGATGGAGATAGGTTAACCTTTGTTTTAAAAAAGGACGGCCAGGAAATTGCTTCCGGCGATCTGAACAACGTTTATGAGAAAACAATTTCTTTTGCTGATGCCGGAGATCATACCGTTTCTGTTATAGTGGCGGATGCGGGTGGCTTGAGCGTCGAGAGTTCGGCGGGTGTTGATGTCGTAGATCCGAGCGTCTCAACCAATCTTATATTTCCGATCATGGGCGATTTTAATGGCGATGCGTTGTGTGATTTGGGGCTATATAACGGCGCAACAGGGGTTTGGGAGGTAGCGCTTTCAGAGGGCGGTGTTTTTACGAGTGCAGCTGATTGGCTCCGGTCGGGGGCAACGACTGGTGAGATATCGCCGATAGGAGGAGATTTTAATGGTGACGGAAAAACGGATGCTGGGCTATATAACAAAACAAACGGTGAACTTCGGATTGCTCTGTCTACGGGGAGCGAGTTGTCTCCGCCCGTCTTATGGTTGGATTTCACGGAGGATCCCTCGTCGTGGCTTGTTTTTTCAGGAAATTTTAATGGCGACAAATATTGTGACTTCGGTCTCTATAATAAAGAAACGGGAGAGGTGCGGGTTGCTTTAAGTCAAGGTAGCGGTTTTGATGCCATGGCGACCTGGCTGGCTGGTTTTGGAACGAATTGTTCGGTATTAATGGGTGATTTTAATGGGGATTCTTTAGCTGATTTTTGCCTTGTCAACAAATCGAGCGGTGAATATAAAGTCGCGCTTTCCAACGGCAGGGCTTTTGTGGACGGAGGTGTTTGGATCTCAGGATTTGGGGCTGATAAGGAATCGGTTATTTCAGACTATAACAACGATGGGATTTCGGATATCGGCTATTGGGATAAGGCCAGTCAGGATTGGTATTATGCGGTTTCAACCGGAGAAAATTTTTTGACGAAAGGGCTTCTGGGAAATTACGGCAGCAGTGCCGATGAGTTTGTTGCCGCAGGAGATTTCAATGGTGACGGTATATCAGACAGGGTCAGTTATGACCATGAGTTGATCGGAATTTTGCGGTGGAAAATACAGATTATCGATCGAAGGCCGCCGGATCTGCTTCAGCGGATTGCTAACGGTATTGGTGGAAAGACGGAGATTACGTATTCTTACGCCTCTGCCGCAGATAACCCGGGTTTGCCATTTCCGGTGCAGGTAACGTCTGAGATCAAGATCATTGATACCTTGCCTCTTGGATCACCGGAAGAGTCTTACGACCAACAGTTTGTCTTTTTGGATGGCTATTATGATGCCGCGGAGCGTGAATTCCGCGGATTTGGAAAAGCCAAAGCAATTGATCCTATTACGGGAAATTACACGGAGACATTCTTCTACCAGGGTAAACCTGGTCAAGATGGCGCTCTAAAGGGGCAAATTGAAAAGATCGTCACATTCGATGGGAATGTCCGCCAAATCAGTCAGGTGACCAATACTTACGATGTCAGGAAAGCCGGTCCTGCAGATCATGTTCTTGGGTTTCCTGCTCTTATTCGTCAAGATACAACTATTTATGAAGAGGACGGTTCTGTTTTGAACACGGCTACTGAGTTTAATTACGATGCGATAGGCAATCTTCTTGAAACGAAGAGCCTTGGAGACGTTTCAAAAGAAGGCGATGAAAAAACAACGCAAACAACATATGCTCAGGCTTACCAAGACGGTTTGAATAGGCCTTTGGAAGTTTATTTGAAAGATAAAGACGGCGTTGTTGTGACGAAAAAAAGCCTTGAATACGATTCGCGTGGTAATGCGAGCAAAGAGTCTATGGCTGTCGTCAATCCTTTAACAGGTAGTCAGCTATTGGCGGTCAGCAGTTATTCATACGACATTTTCGGTAATTTGCTGACGACGACAGATGCTCTAGGCCACACGGTGGCGACGGAATATGAGACGATATTCAATTCTTTCCCCTCGACTATCACCAATGCATTAGGTCATATGGTTTCCTATGTTTATGATCCGAAATTTGGCGTGGTCAGTCAATTGATAGATCCTAATGCTAACTCGACCTTAACCTTCCACGATTCCTTCGGGCGTCCTACCCAAATCGTGGACGCAGACGGGGTAATTACAGAAGAATTTGATTATCCTGACTTTAATACAAAAATATCCCGGCAGGGCACTCTTGAGAAAAAAGAATATATCGATGGTTTGGCACGAAAATACAGGATCGTTTCAAGCGGCGAAGACGGAGAAAACAGCCGTCAGATTTCGACCGAAATCTATTATGACGACAAGGGCCGGGTTGGAAAAGAATCGATAGCGCATTATGCCGATGAGCCGGAAGCTCAGATATCATATATGAGATACGAATACGATATCCGCGGCCGGGTCAAAAAGACAATATCGGATTTCCCTGGGACGGCAAAAGATGCCGAAAACCAGATGTTTTACGTTGCACCGCTTTATACCGAGACCATCGATCCCATGGGTCATAAGAAGGGCATTCTGAAAGACGTTTATGGTAATATCATCAAGGTTACGGAATATGCCCAGGGAGGGGTTTGTGCAACAGACTATGGATATGATATCCAGAATAATTTGATCAAGGTAACGGATGCCAGGGGTAATATCTTGCAAATATGGTATGACTCTTTAGGGCGTAAGATAAAAATGGATGATCCTGATATGGGGGTTTGGACATATGAATACGATCTTGTGGGGAATTTGATAAAGCAGACTGATGCAAAGAATCAAATTTTGGAATTCAGCTATGATGAGTTAAATCGGTTGACCTGCAAGCAGGCCGGTGGGCAAATTCTGGCCACCTATATTTACGATGAAGCCGCTAAAGAAAATTGTATAGGCCGTCTCTCAAAAGTCGTGGATACTTCCGGATCGACGGCGTTCTTCTATGATAAGTTCGGCCGGGAAACAAAATCCATCAAGACTGTCGATGCCCATGCGTATGAGGTCAAAAGAGAATATGACGCGTGGAACCATTTGACAAGATTGATTTATCCGGATGGCGAAGCAGTTGAATATTCTTACGACACAAATTCCGGATTTTTGGAAAGAGTGTCCAGTGCTTCGACCCCAACGGATTACGTAAATTCAATAGACTATGACAGCCAGGGGCGTATACGCCGTATTCAATACGGTAACGGCGTAAATACAGATTATACCCATGGTCAAGACTTGAGGTTAGCGCATATATACACGGTGAGTGGTGGTGTTAATTTGCAAGACTTGAACTATATTTTTGACAAGAATGGCAACGTAGCGACCTTAACAGATAACCTGCGTAATGATATCCGTACCTACACTTATGATGAATTTGATCGCTTGATTTATGCACAGGGCATCCCCGCCGGTGCCGGAACGCGCGACCATAATTTTCAGTACGATTGTATCGGTAATATGACGTATAAGTCCGATGTCGGTTTTATGCTCTATGGTGTAAATGCCGGGCCGCATGCCATGACGTCCGCGGGCGGCTATGGTTATCAATACGATTCTAATGGAAATATGACGTCAGGGAAAAATAAAACCCTGGAATACGATACTGAAAATCGTATAATTAGGATAATCCAACCCGATGCCGTGACGTCGTTTATGTACGACGGTGATGGCGGGCGGGTAAAAAAGATCTCAATAAATCCGACAACTCAACAAACCCAAGAGACTCTTTATATCGGGTCGCTCTTTGAAATAAAAAAAGATTCGGCGGCTCCCGGCAATCAGGCAACGCAGATCAGGCACATTTTTGCCGGATCGACGATGGTCTGCAGCATTAGGTCTGTGGGCGGTGGGCCATCTACTACAGATTATTATCATGGGGATCATCTGGGATCTTCAAGTATTGTTACTGACCAGAACGGTCAGCAGGTGCAGTATTTGGAATACGCGCCTTACGGTACGGTTGCTCGCAATGAAGGTGCGGACGTCGCTGCCTATAAGTTTACAGGGAAGGAATTAGACTCGACCGGTTTATACTTCTATAGTGCGCGATACTATGATCCTGAGATCGCCAGGTTTGTCACGCCGGATAGTATCGTTCAGGCGCCATACGATCCGCAAACCCTGAATCGTTATTCCTATTGCCGCAACAATCCCCTCAAATATGTGGATCCAAGCGGCCACTCGTGGTTTAGTAAATTCTTTGGTAAAATCTTTGGTTTTATCGCTGGTGTAGTTGGAACTATATTTACTGGCAATATGATGGTTGGTTTTCAGATATTCAATTTCGTCAATTCATTTACTACTGCTGCAAATACTGGTAATTGGGGTGGATTTGCTGGTGGTTTGGCAGGTGGATTGATAGGGGGATATCTAGGAGGCGGGGTAGCTAATAGCATTTCAGGAATGCTTGGCGAACAAAGCTTTACCTTCGGCGGGGGCTTCTTGATTGGTGCTTCCGAAATGGGAGTGGCTGGTTTTGGTGGCAGTTTCGGTGGTGCGCTAGGCGACGGAGTCAGCTTTAGTGATGCCATGAAGTCGGGAGCTATGGGGTTAGGTATTGGTGCAGTAATCGGTGGCTTAATTGAGGGTTCATATCTTTCTGGAATGCAAGATTTCGCCCACGGGATGAATAGAGAATCTGTTGGGAAAGCCGCTCATGTGCAACGTCAGATGAGTCTTGAGATTGTTGAAAGACCATTGCCAAAAATAATAAAAGATTGCATGCAGGATGATGCGGGTAATCACTGGGGGTTAAGAATAAAAGATAATTACAATCAATTTAAGGGCGCATGGGATTTTGATTATATCGATCATAGTGTGGCAGGAAGTATAATTGTTGCTTATGGGGGGCGTGTTTTTGGGCTAGCAAAGTTAACAAATCAGACATGGACAATATCTATTCCGCAAAGTACTGATATAAAATATATTACAAATGTCTATGGTAATATCCAGACAAATCTTGGTCAGCATTACTATAAACTAGATTCTTATACTTGCCAGACTTGGGTGAATAACAGACTTAGTTTGAAGAATGATAACTTTTCACAATGAGTGTCTCGATGAAGAAAAGATCCCTATTTTTAATTTCTATTGTATTAGTATCTTTTATAACGCCTGGAAATTCATTCAGTGAGAATAAAAAAAACGAAAACGACGACCCATTCTGGCAATGGTTTGTTTGGAAATACGAAAATGTTTCTGAGCCACGGCAAAAAGAGGTAATTAACTATTTTAAAACAATAAATAAAATCTCTAAGGAATCTGAAAAAACTCGCTATGTGGCAAAGAATTCTTTCTGGGGAGATCCTGATATAAATAAAGCAATTTCCATAACGAAAGATTCACTGGAAAAAGCAAGAGAAATTGTTCCTCCTCAGGAATGTAAAAGACATTATGATTTAACGATTGAAATATTAAAGGAGCTCAACGTTTATCAAAAAAATAGATCTAAATTCAAAGATCCAAAAATATTTGAACAAGAAACGAAAGGAGTCATTTCCCAGGAATTATTAAATGAAGAAGCAAGGCAGAGGGAGTATTTTATTATTTTAAGAAATGTTGGATTCTATGACCATTTTTTTGATGAGGTTGTAAAATTAAAACTAATGACTAGGCAAGAAGCCAAGAAGATGCACAACGAGATCGAGGAAAAAACAACAAGACACTTTATCTGACTGACCATGGAAAATAATGGGGATGGTCCTATTTTTCAAATAAAATGGTTGCTTGCCCTCGCGCAAGGAGATCAATTCTTCAAGATGAGGGTCGCATATCGCCATAATGGATGCAGTAATTTGGCGGTGCTGTAGGTGGAATAAGCTTTGTGGCGCGCCAGAAAAGAAGTGATTGAATGAGGTGTATTATTTTTTTGCCTGAGTAATTCCATAATTGGAATAATTAAGTATATAAAATGGAACAAAGAAGAGGAAGGGAGATATGCTTTATCCGTTTAAGAATCTTTTTGATCAGAATAGACGCCTTAGGGAAATAGACAGACAAGAAGGACTATTTGGATTGAACGAAGGCCGGTTGGTTTATAAAATAGCCAGATCTCTCAAAGATCATGCTGTAGTTGTTGAGATTGGGGCCTATAAAGGCAAGTCGACCTCTTTTATCGCCGAAGGACTCAACGGAAAGAACTCAAAAATATATTCCATAGATACCTGGTTTAACGATGGCGGCATGCGCCAAACACGCGCGGATACCTTTCCGGAATTTTTAAATAATACAGCGTCCTGGAGGGGCAAGATTATTCCTTTAAGAGGGTTTTCTTCCGAGATTAGAAGATCCTGGTTGTCTGAGAAAAAGATTGATTTTTTATGGATTGACGGCGATCATTCTTACACAGGTATTAAGAAAGACATAGAAGATTGGCTTCCGTTAGTTAAGAAAAACTGTTTTGTGTGTTTTCATGATTATCGGGATGAAGCCGGTGTTAAAAAGGCCGTTGATGAGAAAATTCTGGACAGGACAATCGTATTTGTAAGAAGAGAAGGAAATATCTTTTTAACCAGGAAATTAATAGACTAGCTGGAATAACTCTTCGGTTTTTGAAGCTTGTTTTTTTAGTCTTCGTTAAAAACAAAACCCTGGAATATGACGTCGAAAATCGTATAATATGATTTGTTCTTGAGGTGCCAATTGCCGCCGGAAGAATCCCGGTTGTAAAGGAAAACACAGATTTATGCTGAGTCGGGGGTAACGATGAAAGCAATCCAAGATACGTGGCTGATCCAGATCGAGATCACGAATGCGTGTATACACCAATGTTTGCATTGCACACGTTTTGTCGGCCATCATGTTAAGCCCTATTATATGGATTTGGCGATGTTTGAGAAGGCTGTTGATTCATTAGAAGGGTACCCCGGTGGCGTGGGCGTGATGGGAGGCGAGCCTACGATTCATCCAAAGTTCAAAGAGATTTGCGAAATTCTGCGCAAGAAGATGCCTTTGGAGAAGCGTTTCTTGTGGACTTCCGGCTACAAATGGAAAGAGTATCGGGATATCATCCGCAAGACATTCGCAGAGAATATTTATTACAATGACCATGAAGACGATACCCAGAAGCACCAGCCTCTTTTGATTGCGATGGAGGATGCATTGGACGATCGGGTTTTCATGCGTTCTTTGATTGATAAATGCTGGATACAGGAGAAATGGTCGCCTTCGATCAACCCGAAAGGCGGATTTTTTTGTGAAGTTGCCGCGGCCATGGATATGCTTTTCGACGGACCGGGCGGATACCCTCTGGAAAAAGGCTGGTGGAAAAAGTCGGTGGAGGATTTTGAGGATCAGATCAACAGGTATTGCTTTCGGTGCAGCGCCGCCCTGCCTCTGCCGCCTTTCAATAACCAGAAAGGGGATGAATTGGTTTCCGTATCAAATTACGCCAAATTACAAAAGATCTGCAGCCGCAAATTCCGGGAGTCGAAGGTTCGGCTTGTCGATACAAAATATACGAAAGAACAAATCCTCGAATGGAGCGGGAATTGGAAACCGTGGGTTTATACCGGCGAAGAGGGCCGCAAGACCTTGTATGATCTTTACGGATGGTGGCATGGGTTTTGGGTTACGCATGGCAAGAAAAGCCGCAAACGCAAGAAGAAACAACAGCAGGCTAAAGCATAACGATCTTGGATAATCGGATTCCCTTAAAAAGTAAGAAACGCTTGGCTTTGGTTTTCCAGCGGAATTCCCGGGTTGCAATGGGGGAG
Source organism: Candidatus Velamenicoccus archaeovorus (assembly GCF_004102945.1). Classification (GTDB taxonomy): domain Bacteria; phylum Omnitrophota; class Gorgyraeia; order Velamenicoccales; family Velamenicoccaceae; genus Velamenicoccus; species Velamenicoccus archaeovorus. The sequence goes on from NZ_CP019384.1 coordinate 778,551, forward strand.
CGCTGCATGGAGGTCCTGCGGCGCGATCCGCTTCTTGAGCTGTGTCAATTTGATATGCAGGAGATCCAGCCGGTCAAAGGGGGTTTTGATTTTTACATCCGCTTTGACGACGGAGATTATACGGTTGCGATGCCTCGGCACTTGCGTCCGGCCGCTTGGTGGATCTCCGACACCCACCTCAGAAAACCTTATAAGAAAATCAGAAGACAGGCCAGAGATTATGATGCGCTTTTCCTGGCGCAAAAAGACGATATCCAGCGGTTGAAAAGAGACGCCGGAGTTACAGCCTATTGGCTGCCGTGGGCTGCCGATGCACTGAAACCCGGGCAGGTTTTTCTGGGCGATGAGCAACGTCTCTATGATATCTGTTTCATCGGCACGGAAGGAAAATACAGTCTTCGAAAAGTTGTTATCGAGACACTCAGGCATTATTATTCTAATTCTTACATCGGCCGCGCCGAACGCGAACAATTGTACGATTTTTACTCCAAAGCCAAGATCGTCGTTAATTATCCTATCCATAATGATATCAACGCGCGGTTCTTTGAGGCCATGGGGGCGGGGGCTATGCTCTTGACGCATCGAGTAGAAGGAAACGGCATCGGCGAGATCTTTGAAGAAGACAAGCATCTGGTTATGTTTGACGATATTCTCGGTGAAATGAGAAAAAAGATTGACTTTTATCTGGCGCATCCGCAACAGCGGATGGAGATTGCAAAGAATGGCTTTGATCTCGTTAATGGCCGGCATGCCTATCAAGACCGCCTCAAGACACTATTTAAGACCATGGGCATAGCGTTGTCGGAGGGTTTTTAGCTTGTATCGCATATCCGTTGGGATGGAATCGAAGTTTAACCTGTTTTCGCCTTTTTGGTTTTACAGGTCCAGATATGAGGAGTGGTTTATCGTCCGCATCTTCGGTATTTATTACTGGTTCCATGAAAAGAAGAAATCCGGCGCGAAGGCGCCGGACGCCTTTAAGGCAATGCAAAAGAAGGCCATATGAGCGATCGGAAAATCGTCGACCCAAATCTCTACGACGCGGATTATTATTATCATGATAACGAAGGATGCCATGAATACGCACGTGGGTTGGATGTCGCTATTCACCCGAAATATAAACACGTTTTGGAGATTGCTTGTCCTCAGGAAGGCGATGAAATTCTGGATGTTGGCTGTGGGAGGGGAGAATTGTTATATTATTGCGCAAAAAGAGGCGCTCATGTCTTGGGGTTGGATTACAGCAGGGCGGCTATTGATATCGCTAGGCAAACGATCCAGATGCTGCCTGTTGAGATGAGGGCTTTTGTCAAAGCTGAGATGGGGGATGTCGCCGACCATAATTTTTCCCACCGCTATGATCTGATTTTTATGCTCGATGTTTTTGAACATATGAACGACGACCAGCTGGAGCGGACGTGTGAGAAATTCAAGAAGATCCTCAAAGAAAACGGAAGGATCATCATTACGACTCCGAATCTGTATTATGAAAAATACCTTCAACCGCTTAAAATGGCGCTGGATCTTCCATTTCGATTTTTAAAATGGACATTCCGGGTCATAAGGGGCAAGTATCGGCCCAAAAGTGCCGGAGAATTCCTAGAGAATGCGTTAAAGGTCAGGGTTGTTGGAAGAGGCGAGGCCGGCAAGGCCTTGCATGTCAATGTTTCCACGCCGCGCAAGATCAGGGTGATGCTTAAAGATTTTAAAGTGGATATTTGGTGCGAAGATCCGTCGTGGGCGCCCATCAGCCTTATCGCAAAAAAATGGTGGGGAAGGCAGATTGTTGCTGTGGCGCAGTACAAATAATTTTTTTGGTCCAAATGTTTCATAATTGGAATATAAAATTTATAAAATGAAACAAAAGGAGGAATTATGAAAAGTTGGCGAAGTGTAGAACGATGGGGTGTATTTTTGATCTTGAGTTTTCTGTGGACATCGGAAGTGTCAGCGGCGATTCCACGAGCGATTAATTACCAAGGGCGCTTGACGGATTCAAGCGGGATTCCTTTAACAGGCGCCTATGATGTTACTTTCAAGATTTATGATGCGCAAACAGCTGGAAATCTATTGTGGCAGGAGACGCATGCCGGAGTTGTTGTGGACAAGGGGCTGTTTAATGTGATCCTGGGATCTGTTTCTGGTTTGAATATTGCCTTTGACAAGCCGTATTATCTTGAGATCAAAGTTGGTAGCGAGGTTATGGTTCCCAGACAACAAGTCACAAGCTCCGGTTATGCCATACGGTCGGAGATCGCCGATGATTCTGTTAAGTTCTTGGGTAAAGGCTTAGGTGATTTTGTTCTTTCCGGCGATATTACGGCAGTACCGACGGCCAATAAGGCAGTAAAGCTCGACGGTAATGCGAAACTGCCTACAGCGGCCTTGAAGACATTTGATAGCGGTTGGTTCGTGGTCGTCCGTAACGCAGCTTATCTGAAGACGCATAACCTGGGGACAACGAAATGTATCGTCGTCGGTTATCTTGCTGAAAATAGTGATGGCTCCGGCAGATTTGCTTGGGGGCTAGGACAGAACCAGCAGTATGGCGGCGGCGTTTTTGTTGCCGAGATGACGCCGACGACTGTAACCATACGGACCGATCCAGATCATTTGGGCAGTGTCAGAGACAAAAATGGCAATGCCTGGAATCCGACGTCTGGTTACGTAAGAATTATTATGTGGGCACTGGAATAATAGAGAGATAGGTGCTGTTAAAAACAGTTGTATTAACAAGGAGGAAGGAATATGTCTTTTGAAATCAAGGTCAATAGGATCCATCGCCTGGATCCGCAAATCAGGAATATCAAGGCATTTGCGGATATCGAAATCAGCGGCGCAATTCTTGTCAAGGGGTTGCAGGTGTTGGATGGCAGGAATGGTCTGTTTGTTTCTATGCCGCGACAAAAAGGTAAAGATAATAAATGGTATGAAACAGTCAGGACGATGACGCCGGAAGCGAAAGATAAAGTGATGTCTGTGGTTTTGGAGGCGTATGAAGCCAAGACGAGCGAATAACTAAGAGAGTTTGAGAGGTGCTCCGTTTAGGTGTCCGGGATTAACCCCGCAGTGGATGGATTTCTGTAATTTTATGAAGGCGGAGGGTTTGATTCCGTCTGATGCGCGGTTGAGGAGGATATGGCGATGCAAACAGATAAGGCAATGATATTGAAAAGGCTCCAAGGCAGACGAAATGTGCTCAGAGAGAAGCTTAAAAAACATTTTAGTTCGGCTGTTTCTGAGCGGGATTATAAGGAGTTTGAAAAGATAGTTGACGAGCTTGATGAGTTAAGAATGAAGATTCGTTTTTTAAAAATGGAGAATGTCGATGATAAAGGGTAGGGTTTTGATAAAAAAGCTGGGCCTTGCCGGCGTATTTTTAATCATGATGGGATTTTGGGGGTATTGTTATGTCTACGCCGGTGATTTTGAGCGTCTTGATTCAAGGGGATTGGAGGGGCGCAAACCTTTGTCGATTAGCTCGGACGAAACGGGAGGTCAGGTTGTTTGGGTCGGGACTGATGGGGGTATTTTTAGGAAGGAACTTTCGAAAAACGGAGCATGGCAAAAGATTGTATTAGAGGATGTTGCCGATGTTCGTGTCAACCGCATAGAATTTTCTTCTTATGTACCTTTTGGATATGCCGCTACTTCGAAAGGGGTATATGAAATAGATCCCGTTTCTTCCTTGACCTGCAAGATATATTCCAGCGACCAGGATGCTGAAAATGAATGTTATGGTGTGGCAGTTGACGTTGGCCAGAACATTTATATCGCCACAAAAGGAGGTCTCTTCGTGAGACCCGGGAAGGGAAAAAGATGGACAAAAAGCATTGCTGTCTTGGGAAATAAGACGATTGATTATGTTTATGCCGCAGGAACGGTTCTTTATGTCGCGGCATCCGACGGGCTCTATCGATCGAGAGACAAAGCAAAAACATGGGAAAAAGTTTTTTCTTTGAGTACGGGTTCAAGCCGTGAGGAAGCGGCTGAAGATGAGGAAGAAAACGCCGAGGAAGGTGTGTCAAATCGTATTTATGCAGCCATGGGGGAGAAGGGGACGCCGTCCACGATCTATCTGGCAACATCGCTTGGGGGATTCCGGAGTCGGGATGAAGGAGAAACTTGGGAGTCGCTGCCTTTGACAGGATTGGATTCAAAGGGTATTCTTGATTTGATCCTGTCTGTATCTCGAGGGGCACTGTATGCTGCGACAAAAAATGGAGTGTTTCGAATGGATGGGGATGGTTGGTCTGTGATTGCTCCATTAAATGCTTGCCATGGTCTGGTTTTGATTAATGAAAAGATTTTCGTCGCAACGTCTATGGGGATCTATGCTTTTGAAGTGAATGATGGCAATGACGAAATCAGGATCTCTATAAACAAAGATACCAAACAAGATTCTGAATATGAACCAACTATCCAGGAAGTCCAGCAAATGGTCATACGATATTGCGATGTCAGCAATGATAAGATTGCCTCTTGGCATAAAGAGGCCAGAGTTAAAGCGTTTTTACCGGATTTGTCGTTTGGATATGGCAATAATGTCTACGGATCCTATAATGGGATTTTCGCCGTCGGTCCTAACGATTGGCAGGTGAATCTGTCCTGGGAATTGGGTGATTTGATATATTCCCCTGATCAGACAAGCATTGATGTGCGTTCACGTTTGATGGTGCAGTTGAGGAATGATGTGCTCGCTGAGGCAACGCAATTATATTATGAACGTAAAAGACTTCTGATTGAGCTTTCCGACGGTTTTTTAAGCTCAGAAGACCTTTCTAAAAGAAAAATCAGACTTGAAGAAGTTTCTGCGCTTCTCGATCGATTGACGGGAGGAACTTTTTCAAAAGTTTTAAAAAGCTCACCTTAGTTTTTTCAAGAGTATAACCCTCTGATTTTTCTTGACTTACCTCACATATGTTTGTATAATTTATTTTCTTAGATTTTCATTTAGGAGCAAAGATTATGCCCAAATTGATGGTGGTCGATGACGAAGAAGACGTCAGGGAATACCTCAAGAGTTATTTCAGAAGGCGCAAGATTGACGTTGTGACAGCCGAGAGCGGTGAAGAAGCCCTGAGCCTTCTTAAAAGCCTGGATCCTGATCTGATGCTTTTGGATATCCGGATGGGGGGCATCGACGGCATTGAGACATTGCGCAGAATGAGGGAAGCCGGGAAGCAGACAAAAGTGATCATGGTGACGGGTGTCGAGGAGCAGAAGATACTGGACCGTCTGGCTGAATTCAACGTCCTGGCTTGCGTGCATAAGCCTTTGATGCTCGATGAGCTTGAAAAGCAGGTATTGCAGAGAATCGTTATCGATCCTTAGTTCCGTTTACCAGAATTCCCTGTCCGCCGTAAGCGGCGGGCGAGGGCTCCAGACATCTATGTTGATGCTCAAAAGAACGTTGTCATTGTTGATCGTTGCTGCGATCATCATCCCGCCCCAGGCCGCTTTTGCTTTTTCTCCGACTTCCCAGTATCTCGTAGAGACAGCCATGACGTATTACAGCATGGGCTGTTACCAGGAAGCTCTGCATGAATTCAACAAGGCGCTTCTTGTCGATCCGGAGAATGCCGATGCCCAATATTATATCTCTAAAATAAATGCGACAAATGAAATGGTGGGTTCGTCGCGTAGCGCCGTCATTGCCGAAATGCTGGATGCGCAGGAGGGCGCGGCATCCCAAAAACGGGTTCAGGCAAGCCGCGAAGAGATTGTCAACCGTCAATTAGCGGAGTTCTCAAGAAGGCCGGGATCCGAGGCGGCGCCATCTGGCCGAGGGGCACAGCACGCCGGCGAAGAGGGCCTTTCGGGGCAGCAGGTTTCGGATTATGCGACTATTTCAGGTGAATATCAGGCGGCCATGGGGGTGCGTTCGCCGGATGAGTTTATTTGGAAAGAAGCCAATGCCGATTTGAATGAGCGTAACTACAGGATTCTTTTCAGCGATACGCGTTATAACACGTTCGACCCCGCCATCTACGATCGCCTTCGTTTTATCATCGACACCAAGCCTCAGTCAGTTTCGGATGGCTTGTTGACGGCCCACACCAATCTGACGATTGATCCCTGGAGTTTTACGGGGAAGTCCGACAAGTTCACGGTCACCGGCGCAGGCGGTGATGCCGTCGAGGTGGAATTGAAATACTGGTCAAATACCGGCAGGACCATCAATGAAATCTATAACACGTTGAGGAATGGCGACGGCCTGGCCCTGCCGGAAATCAAGGTGATTGATGGAATGACGTCCCCAACGACCGTTACCTCTACCTTCAAAAATACGTTTACCATCCCATCCCAGAAGATTGATAGGACTTTTATGCCCATCAGGGAATTCTGGCTGGATTACAAGGAAGAGTCCTTGAGTTTTCGATTTTTCCCCATGGGCTTCCAGGATCAGGCGTTGACAAGCGACGATCCCCTGAATGTTTCCAATCATCATACGTGGTGGGAGGAGAGTCCTTGGCTGGCGGATTGGAAGCCGGGGCAGTTGAATGCCGGCGCCACGCCCGTTGATTTTACAAAAGGCCAATGGGACGATTCTCTGGCATTTTACACCCGCGACAGCGACGGGGTTCGCCTCACGGCTTTGAGGGGCGGGACGCTGGCCTATGACGGCATCGATTTTAAGCTAAGGTCCACCATTGCCAGCCCCAAGAACCTCTGGGCGGATTATGACCAGTTCGAGACCTATGCGGCGGCGACAAGGATGACGTATGATCTTTTGTATAACGTCGGAATCGGTTTTACGCATGCCGGACATTACGGCTTTAATGAGAGTAATTTAGACGGCCTAAACAATGTCTTTTCCTTGGACGGCAAGATGGAGCCGATCGTCGGCACCAAGTTCGTGATCCAGGCGGCGACTTCGGAATCTTCTTACGACCTTTCCGACGATGTTTATGAAACCCATAAAAGTGGCCAGGCGTATTTCGTTTCCATGGTCAATAGATGGCCCTCCGAAGATCTTTATGAGCAGGATTACGGCGCGGTCAGACGCAGCCAGGATGAGGCGTGGTTTTTGAAGAGCCGGTTGCGTGCCGTCCGCATGGCCCAGGGGTTTGATGCAACCCTGTCCAATTACAGCCAGACGAGGGATGATGAGTATTGGTCCCGTCATATTTCTTTCCGTAAGCACCCGTTGTACATTTACACGGGTCTGACCAAACCCATGAAGTTCGAGGATATCGAGGCCTTTGCCATCGGCGATGGCATCGACAGCGGTCGTTCCGTCGTCAGCTGGCGGCTAGAGGGGGAAAAGAAAATATTCGATCATTATCTCAAAGGTCTCTTTGATGTCCGTAACGTGCATAATTCCCAGACGGGCAGGTTCATCGAGAATGTCGCGCGCCTCCAGATGGAATATCCTGTGACGGACAAATTAATGACAAAATTTCTTGGTATCCGTCATAATCTGCATAAGACGACGGCGGGCGTGGATCCATTCATTTATAACGAAGACCTGGATGCGTATGTGGTGAATTCTTCAATCGTCGGCGGACAGGACCCCTCCCTGGGAACCGTTTCCGTAGGCCTGGAATACCAGGTGAATGAAATGGTTGCCGTGAATACGGTATATGAGCATACCAACGACTCGACGGTGGCCACGGACAATTATCCCCGGGGTCTGTTCAATGATTCCAGCTACACGACCTATGTCGAGAACGGAAAGGTTTACCGTGAGGCCATCCCCTTCCTTTACAGCCAACAGTATTTTCCCCTGCCCCCCTATGACTACTTTGATATTTATAAATTCGGCTTCAGCTTTCAACCAACTCCTCAGCTGGAATTCTATCTTGATCTTGCCATGAACCAGTTCAAAGAAGCCGGCCAGATCGACGACAACATGAACCATTACGGCTTGGAGATCGCCTACGTCCCTACGGCCAAGTTGTCTTTTTTGTTCAAGTATGTCTATTCCCGGTGGATCGATATGCTGATGCTGAATGCGACAGGGGAGAGGATCTTCGAGTGGCACAACAATTTTTTCCTTGAGACGCGCTACAAGATGGAAAAAGATGCGGAATTGATCTTCGATTACGGTGTCGGTGGCATCACGCCGCTGGGGTCGTCTACTTATGATCCTTTCGGCGGTTCGCTCGCGGTACTGGACACTCAGCATATTTTTAGGTTATATTATAGAAAGAGGTTTTGAAGGGCCCACTCACGCTTAACAGCTTGGTTGCCTATGAGGGTCAATTATAAAAAAGAACTGGAAGAAGCGGCGAGGAACATGATCCTTGTCCATAAGCCGCATACCCTCATCCGCATGATTCTGCGGACGATCGTGCGCAAAGTTAAGATTGAGCACGCAGGCACCCTCCTTTACGAAAAAACCCGCAACAGCTATATCGTTACCATCACTCGCGGCCAGGTTGGCGCAAAATTGCCGGCGGGCTTTATCCGCCTGGATCCCGATGCGCCGATCATCCGCTTTTTCCGCCACAAAGAAGCATACCTCAGTTTTTTTGAAGATGGCGCCTTGATCCTCAGCCGCGTCAATTATCTCCTGCAGAAAAAAGAGCTTTTCCATAATGATCCGGAAACGGAAAAGCTCCTGATTGCCATAAAATTTCAAATGAAGAGTTTCGATGCCGTTGTGAGCGTGCCATGTTATTTCCAGAATGATCTTCTGGGCGTTCTGATGCTGGGAGAGAAGGTCAGCAAGAAATGTTTCAAGGACGAGGAAATCGATTTTTTTATCGCCTTGGCCAACGACGTGGCCATGGCCCTGCGCAATGCCTTCCTTTTCGAGGATTTGCAGCTGGAGATTGAGCGCAATAAACGCCTGTTTTTTGAGACGACGATGGCCTTGGCGGCGGCGATCGACGCTAAAGACCATTATACGCGCGGGCATACCAGTCGGGTGACGGAATACAGCCTGGCGATCGCCAAGCTGATTGCGGCCGATGCGAATGGAAGGAGCGACGATAAATTCTTCGAGGAGCTTCATATCGCCAGCATGCTTCACGATATCGGTAAAATCGGCGTGCCCGAGTCTATCTTGAACAAGAACGGTCCCTTGACGGAAGAAGAACGCAAAAAGATCAACGAACATTCCCTCATCGGCGCAACGATCTTGGGCCCCATCAAGAATCTGGATGGAGTGATTCTGGGCATCAAGCATCATCATGAGCGCCATGACGGCAGGGGGTATCCGGAAGGCCTAGGCGGTGAGGCTATTCCCTATGTTGCCCGCATTATTTCCGTGGCGGATTCTTTTGATGCGATGACAACAGACAGGCCTTATCGTAAAGCTTTTACGCGGGATTATGCGATCGTGGAACTTGAGCGTTGCAGCGGTTCCCAGTTCCATCCCCAGATCGTTAAGGCAGCCGTGACCTTGTACAAAAGGGGGGAGCTTAAGTGAGCGCGATCCAGAATAATGACCGTTACATCGGTGCATTGTTGGTCAAAGACGGCGTCATTACAGAGGGAGACCTGCAAAGAGGTCTGGATGAACAAAAGAAAAACCGCGATTTTCTGTGCACGATCCTTGTACGGCTGGGGATGGCCAGCGAAGAAAAGATATTTTCTATCCTGTCTCTCCAAATAGGCGTCCCTTATTTAAGTTTAAAAGAACTTGCTATCGATCCATTTATTGTCAATCGGCTGCCCGGCCATTTGGCGGCTTCTTGCCGTTGCCTGCCGGTTAAAGAGGTCGGCGGAACGATGTATGTCGCCATGGCGGACCCCCTGGATTCCCGGGTGATTGATGAGATCCGCAGCTATTTGGGGGTTGAACGCATCAAGGCTTTCCTGACAGGGGATGACGACTTGAGCTCGGCTCTCCAGAAATACTACCACCTTCCTTAAAACTCACAAATTATCTTGACAATCAGGGAATACAGGCATATACTTAACTTTAGAAATAGTTAAGTTAGTTAACTATTAGAGAGGTTAAATATGACCCAAGAATCTTTAAGGGAATTCACCCGGCAGATGAGTCAGTTGATGCCGACGATCATGAGGGGGATCCTGAAACGCCATGCCGATGAGGTGACCAGCGGAGAGATCACTATCTCTCAGTATCTTGTCATGGAGATGCTAAGGCGCAAGGGGGCCATGAAGATGACACAGATCGCGCTGGAAATGGGGATCACGTTGCCGGCAGCCACGGGATTGATCGACCGGCTGCATGGCACGAAGATACTGGATAGATTGTATGATCAAGATGACCGTCGGGTGGTCCGTATCCATTTGACGCCCAAAGGCTGCAGACTTTTTTTACAGCTCAGCCGCAAAAGGGAAAAGATGGTCAAGCATATTTTTGGCAAGATCAGCGAAGAAGAGAGGCAGACCTACTTGAAGATTTTGAGGAAGATACGAGATGTTATTTATGAGAAACCATAAACCGGCCGCCGCTGTTTTTTTGCTGCTGTTTTTTCTGGGAACCGTGTCATGTCTTGCGGCAGAGAAACAGGAACAAGAAAAGCCCGCAGTTCCGGGCAAGGAAGAGTTCATCAAAACAGCCAAGCAAAAGAAGACATTGACGCTGAGCGTCTATGATTGTATTCTTTTGGCTTTGAAGAACAATTCCGAGATCAAGATCGCCAGCGTCAACCCGAAGATCAAGGCCGATGACGTCCGTATTGCCCGGGCGGAGTTTGAGCCGACTTTGAATCTTGATTATATGCTGACAGACACTACGGAACAGGCGGCGAGCACGCTTTTGGGCGCCGGGGTCTCTGCATCCAGGGAATTGAATCTTGATCTTAACGTCTCCGGGAAATTGATCACCGGCACTGAGTACAGCCTTGATTTTTTAAATAGCAGGGATTCCAGCAACTCATCGTTTCAGACGATAAACCCTTCTTATACCACAGAGCCGAAAGTGACGATCACCCAGCCCTTGCTTAGAGGGTTCGGCATCGCGGTCAACAAGGCAGATATTTCGATCGCCGCCAATGACGAGAAAGTCTCTGAGCAGAACCTGAAGAGCATCGCCATGGACATTATCACAAAGACCAAGACGGCTTATTATGATTATTTTTACTATCGCGAGGCCTATAAGATCGCGGACGATTTCGTGCAGATGGCGTTGGACCTATTGAAGATCAACAAGCTTCGGTACGAAAAAGGCCTTGTAAGTTCCGTGGACCTTCTTGAGACAGAGACGGCCGTCTTGACGAGACGCAGGTCTTTGATCCTGGCTGAGACGGAACTGAAAAAAGCCGAGGATGAGTTGAAATACGTTACGAATATCGTAGATGATCCCCGGATGTGGAATGCGGTCGTTGCGTTGACGGATGAACCACTGTTTGACGACCAGGAAGTCGACCTCGTCGACAGCCTGGTAGCTGCTTTCAAAAACAGGCCTGACTATGAGGCCAAGCAAATCGAGCTGAAAAACAAGGACATCAGGATCAAGGTGACCAAGAACGCCCTGTTTCCTACTGTTGATCTGATCGGCAGTTTCGGGCTGAACGGCCTTGGGACGGATTATTCCGACAGTCTGTCGAATGTCAGCTCGGATTACAAAGATTGGAGCGTGGGTGTTTCTTTAAGTCTTCCCTGGGGCGGTGCGGAACGGGCTGACTACAATAAGTCCATCCTGGAAAAGGCCCAGGGACTGATGGAACTCAAGAGGCTGGAACAAAGTATTATTCTGGACGTCAGGGACAAGGTTAGAGGGGTTGATTTGGCCATACAGCAGGTGGAGGCGTCTCAATTGGCGAAAGAGTCTCAGTGGAAGAACTATGAGGCGCAGAGGGAGAGGTATGCCGCAGGCCAGATCTCCACGCATGATATGCTTGATTATCAGGATAAATATGCCAGGGCGGACCTCGATTATCTTAAAAGCCTGATCGACTACAACATTGCCCTAGTCGATTTGGATAGGAGCGAAGGTTTGACTTTGATGAACAATAATGTGAAGTTAGAAGGAGCCAAATGAACAAGATGCGCGACATCCATGGGGTTTTGTGTGTATGTATGGCAATAGGCCTTTTTGCTATCGCCGGCTGCGGGTCTAAAAATGCGGAAGCCGTCAAAGAAAAAGAGGTCATTCCGGTCAAGGTGATGAAGGTGGAGACAAAAGACTTGGAGAAGACCCTTGATTATGTAGGTAATATCAAAGCGAAAGACGAGGCCGGCGTTTACCCCAAGGTCAGCGGGAAAATCATAGAGAAAGTCAAAGAGGAAGGCAGCCCCGTTAACAAAGGGGATGTGATTGCATATATCGACAGAGATGAGGTCGGTTTTACGTTTGAAAAGGCGCCTGTCGAGAGTCCTTTGACGGGGGTCGTCGGCAGGATCAATGTCGATATCGGCGCTAATGTCGAGCCGACAACGCAGATAGCTTTTGTCGTCAACATGGAAAAGATGGAGATCGATCTGGATATCCCTGAAAAATATTTGCCTTTTGTTGCTCTGGGGCAGGAGGCGAAGATCACGGTCGACGCCTATCCGGGTGTGGTCTTTATAGGCAAGGTGACGCTGATCAGTCCGGTGGTGGACTTAGAGACCCGCAGCGCGCCCATTGAAATCACCATTGACAATAAGGAGGGGCGTCTGAAATCCGGGATGTTTGCCGATGTCGGGCTTATCATTGAAGAGCACAAGAATGTCCCGGTCGTTCTTAAAGAGGCCCTGATGGGAAAAGGGGACAATCTTTATGTTTATGCCGTTGAAGATCACAAGGCTTCGATGAGAATCGTCAAGGCGGGCATCCGTTATGGAGAATTCGTGGAGATCACAGAAGGCGTCAAGAGCGGCGATGTCGTGGTGGTGATGGGGCAGCAGAGGTTGCGTGACGGCGTTTCTGTCGAAACCGAGGAGTTGAAATGAGTCTTCCTGAATTTGGAGTCAGAAAACCCGTCAGCAATCTGATGATATTCAGCGCCATCATCATCCTGGCTTTTTACAGTCTGACGAGGATCGGCATTGATATCATGCCGGAGATCGAACCGCCGATCATTTCCGTTATCGCCGCTTATCCGGGCGCCAACCCGCAGGATGTCGAGATCAAGGTGACGGAACCGCTGGAAAACCAGCTGGCCACGACACCCGGACTGGAGAAGATCACATCGCGTTCCATGGAAGGAGCTTCTGTTATCTCCTTGAAGTTTAAGTGGGGGACAAACCTGGATGAGGCATCCAACGATATCCGCGACCGCATTGAACAGGCCAAGCGTTATTTGCCTGATATCCCCGATGAGATGGATAATCCGTTTCTCTATAAGTTCAACACAGCCAATATTCCCATTGTTTTTTTCGGCATCACGGCTAACCAGACTTATCCTGAGCTTTACGACCTTATCGATAATTCGGTAGGCGATGCCCTGAGACAGCTACCGGGCGTCGGGACGGTCAATCTTTTTGGCGGTCTTCAGAGACAGGTTAATGTGTGGATCGACAGGGAGCGGCTGGAAGGATACGGTTTTTCCATCCTGGACATAACAAATGCGCTTGATAAGGAAAATATCACTCAGCCTGTCGGCAACATCAAAATGGGCTTGACGGATTATCTTCTGCGCCTTCCGGGAGAATTTGCGACTCCTGATGAGATCAATTCCGTCATCCTGGGCAAGAGCGGCGGCAAGATCGTTTTTCTGAAAGACGTCGCACGCGTTGAGGACGGCTTCAAGGAAGTCACGATGATCGTGCGTATCAACCGGAACCCAGGGCTTCTGATGCAGGTGCAGAAGCAGACAGGCACCAACACGGTCGAGGTGGCTGAACGCGTCAAGAAGAAGATCGCGGAACTCGAGAAGACGCTGCCCTCCGATGTGCATATGCAGATCATTTTTGATACTTCCGAGGATATCATCAATTCGGTCAATAGCTTGACGTCTTCTGTTTGGGTGGCTATTGTTTTGGTTATTTTTGTCGTGTGGTTTTTCCTGAGGCAATCCGCTCCCAGCATGATCATTGCTTTGACAATTCCCTTTTCTCTTCTAACTCAGCGGGAGTTCCCCGCCTGTTAAGGCGGGGGTGAGAGCCCGTTCCTGTGTCTTCCGGAGGTTATGATATACTGAATCCATGCGATTAAAGCGATCCGCCCACGCGGTCTATCAGACGCAGTACCACATTGTATGGGTTACCCGGTATAGACGAAAAATCCTCAACAAGGGTGTCGCCAAGTACCTGAGAACGAAACTTCAAGAGGCATGCGAGTATTATCCTGATTGGGAGTATATGGCGATCGGGATCGCCGAAGACCATCTGCATCTGCACATGGTCATTCCGCCGAAATACGCTGTGAGCATGGTTGTTGAGACATTGAAGAAAAATACGTCCCGGGAGCTGAGCTTGAAGTTTCGTTTCCTCAAGAAGTTCTACTGGGACAATGAGGGTATGTGGTCCACGGGATTTTTCGTCTCAACAGTAGGCGTCAATGAGGGTGTCATCAAGAAGTACGTTGAGATGCAAGGCAAGGAAGACACAGGACAAGCGGAGCTTGGCTTTTAACAGAACCCCGCCTGTAAAGGCGGGGGAATCTATTCACCTTTGTCTATCTATTTTTAAGCGGCAAGACCATCAACACGATCAGTCTTTCTTCCGTTGCCATTGCGAGCGGCATGGTCGTAGATAATGCCATCGTCATTGTCGATAATATCCATCGCCGTCTGGAGAAGGGAAACAGGCCGCAAGAAGCGGCGATCTTCGGAGCCAACGAGATGTTCCTGGCGATTGCCGCCTCGACGATGACAACCGTTGTGGTCTTTTTGCCCATGTTGTTCATTTCGGGTGTTGTCGGTATCATGTTTGGTGAATTGGCGATCATCGTTATCGTAACTCTCCTGGCGTCTCTCTTTACGGCCGTTACTTTCAGCCCGATGCTTTGCGCCAAATGGTTAAGAGTAAGTTCTCCGTCGCAGAAAAAACAAGGCATCTTCGCGAAGTTTTATGATTTTTCCGAGAAGATCTTTACTTCATGGGAAAATTTCTATGCTCATGCTCTTGAGCGGTGTCTGAGGCATAGGAAATTTACCTTGATCGGCTTTTCCATTGTGTTTGCATGCAGTCTTCTGTTGGCGCCTTTTGTCGGCAATGAATTCATTCCTGAGGAGGATTCCGGCGACGTCAGGGTGACAGTCGAGCTTCCTATCGGGACCCGGGTCGAAGAGTCTGACAAGGTGGCAAAAAGAATCGAAGATATTTTTGTCAAAGAGGCGCCAGAGAGACGATATCTATTCGTTAGGAGCGGCCAGGTAGCCGGTATCGGCAGGACGTCTGGTCAGGCGGCCGGAAGCCATGTTGTTTCTGCCGGCGTCAAGCTTGTGTCCAAAACAGAACGAAAGCGTTCCGTCAAGGAAGTCGGCCAGGTTATAAGAAAGCAGATCGCCAAGATCCCGGGTGTCCTGAAGGTGGATATCACGACAGGCAACCCTCTGGGGCAGTTGATCACGGGAACGGGGGGCAAGAGCATCCAGGTTGAGATCATCGGTCATTCTTTTGAGGCGACGGATGCCGTTGCCAACCAACTCAAAAATATCATGGAGAAGGTCCCCGGCGCTGTCGATGTCTCCATCTCGCGCGAGCTGAAGCGGCCTGAACTGGTCATCAAGGTCGACAGAGAAAAGATAGGGGTCCTAGGGATTGATATGGAAACGATCGCCGACAGTGTTAAGACTTATATCGAAGGCTCGGTGGCAACAAAATACCGTGAAAAAGGCGAGACCTATGATATCTATGTCAGGCTGGAGGAGTCCAACCGCCAAAAGATCGAAGATGTTGAGAATCTGGCCATCGCATCGCCTTATTCCGGCAAGCAGATAAGACTGGGCAATATCGCGACGATCTCGGAGACCGTTGGTCCCGAAGAGATCGAGCGCCAGAACCGCGAAAGAGTGGTGCGTGTTTCCTGCAATACTTTTAATAGGTCATCCGGGAAAGTCATTGAGGATATCAAAAAGGAAACAGACAAGATGGTATTGCCGGCCGGCATCTATATAAATTTCGGCGGCGAGGCGGAAGAGCAAACCAAGGCTTTTAGGGATCTGGCCCTTCTTTTGGCCTTGGGTATTATCCTCGTCTATATGGTTATGGCGGCTCAGTTCGAATCTCTGCTGGACCCTTTTATTATCATGTTTGCGGTGCCTTTTACATTTACGGGCGTTATTCTCGGTCTTTTGGTGACCCGCAGCACATTGAACGTTATCAGTTTTCTTGGCGTTGTTATGTTGATGGGCATTGTCGTCAATAATGCCATCGTTTTGATCAGTTATATCAATATCCTGCGCGCCCGCGGAATGTCGATGGAGCAGGCCATCACCCAGGGCGGCAAAGAGAGACTGCGGCCCGTCCTGATGACGACGATCACGACCCTTGTCGGTCTCCTGCCGTTGGCTCTTTCGAGAGGCGAGGGTTCGGAGAGCTGGCAGCCTTTGGGTGTGACTATGGTTGGGGGGCTGCTGGTATCTACGTTTATTACGATGCTTTTTGTCCCTATACTGTATGCCGTTTTTGAGAATAGGCTCAAGAAGAATGGAGGGGCGAAATCATGAATCCCGTTAGACAAAGTTTTTGATGGGATGATATGAAGATTGAGCCACAGGAGTGCCAAAAAAGGAAATTTCGGCGAACAGAGAAAAGGTGGTGGAGATATGTCTAACGGGATGAAGATGGTCATGATCTGTTATAACGAAGCCATTGACGCCGAGGTGATGGAGGCCTTGCGAGTGTGTTCTTTAAAAAATTATACAAAGGTTATTGGTGTTTTCGGCAGCGGAGAGACATCGGGGATTCATCTGGGAAATGATATCTGGCCTGGGAAAAACAATGTTCTTTATGTGGCCTGCGAAGATAAAGACGGTGCGCGTCTCCTTGCCTGTGTCAAAGAGCTGCGCAAACAGATCGGAAAAGAAGGCGTCAAAGCGTTCGTCCTTCCTCTGGAAGATCTTAGCTGAAATACCAAGATCCCCCACTCTTATTTTGCAGGTTGCCGATTTCCACGATCCCTGCGCACTAATAAAATTCCTTTTACAAAAGTTTGTTTATTGAGTAAACTATTTTTGTGCGTTTTGCTTCTTCCTTAGAAAAAAGGAGTCCCAGACTTAAAGTCTGGGGGGGGGGGATTCTACGGAAGTAAACTTTTTTGCAAGACGTTCGTCTAAACAGACGCAAGGATTTTTGGGTGTTCGTGGCGAAAAAAGGAGGAATTATGAGAAAAAGAATGATTCTGCTGTGCATGAGCGCAGGTGTCTTGTGTTTGACGGGCACCTTGGCTATGGCGCAGGAAGACGAGACGACCTCCGATTCCGGTACGAATCTGAAACAAGAAATCGGCTCTGACAAGCAGGAGCTGAAAGGGCAGCAGGACCAGATCAGGCAGAACGCCCAGTCTGCCAGGCAGGAAGAGAAAAATCTGCGAGACCAGATCCATCAGGCTGTGCAGTCCGGCGATGAGGAGACGGCCAAGCAGCTTCGTCAGCAGCTTCACGAAGTTCATCAGGGGAATATCCAGCAACGCCAGCAAGATATGGAAGATTTGCAATCATCACGCCAGGAATTGAAAGAGGACATTAAGGGTGCGCGTGAGGAAAGAGGGAATCGGCCCCCAAGAAGAGGGCCCGTTGGGGAACAGCCGCCAGGCGGTCAGGTGTCTTCGGGAGAAGGGGCGCCAGGACTGCAAGGACCGGAAGGGGGCTATAGACATCGCCCTCCCAGAGAATTTCGTGAGGGCCCCCGCGATCTGAGGGAAGACCGTAGGGACAGAAGAGAGGATGTCCGTGACCGGCGGGAAGACAGATGGGACAGGAGGGAAGATGTCCGTGACCATAAGGAGGATGTCCGGGATCGCAGGGAGGATATTCGTGATCGCAAGGAAGACGCCTGGGATGCCAGACACAATCCCCCTAAAGGCACGGAGGCTTGGAAGAGAGATAAGATGGAAGACATCCGCGACCGGCGGGAGGATGTAGCGGACCGTCGCGAAGACAAGCGCGATCATAAAGAAGACAGGATTGATCGGCGCGAAGATAGGCGCGACAGGCATGAAGACGTGCGCGACAGGAAAGAAGATGTTCGCGACAAGCGGCATCATTCCGGAAGTCCTGCAAAAAAGGGGAGTCCGAAATCCATGTCTGGTAAAAGTGACAAAAATCCCAAGAAGTACAAACCAGTTGAATAGCCCGGAATGGGACTAAAAACAAGATAATACAAGATGATAAGAGAAGAAAAAGCCCCCTGAGGAACGAGGGGGCTTTTTCTTGCCGAAAGCATTTACTTCTTGGCAGCGATTTCGTATAATATGTGCCTATGGAGATGAAAAAAATTGACCATAAAGGGTTCACGCTGGTTGAGATCCTGATTGTTGTCGCCATCATTGTCACGGTGGCCGCCATCGCGATCCCAAATCTTGTCAGGGCTAGGATCAATGCCAATGAGGCGTCTGCCGTAGCTTCTTTGAAAACGTTGACGTCCGCGGCAGAGGCTTTTAGGATGGCTCAGATTCCGGCAAGATTTCCAGGGAATCTAAGCGAAATGAGCGGGACAGAGCCGCCTTTTATCGATGTGGTTCTTGCCAGCGGCAATAAGTCTGGTTACAGTTTTGCTTGGACAGGGGGCACGAATACCTATTCCGTTGTTGCCGCACCCCAGACTCCTAATGTGACAGGCGTCCGGGAGTTTTTCCTGGATCAATCCGGTGTCATCAGGGTCGGCAACACCTCATCAGGAGCGCCCATCGAATAGCCTTTGTATAATCGAGATAATGGTTGGAAAAACGGCCTTTTTTAAGGCCGTTTTTTGTTGTATTTTTTGTTTCTTTTGTGGAACAAGAAAGCCATTAGGCTAGTTCTTAAAGATTGCTTGAAGGAGGCAGAAAACGAAAAAATAAGCGATTTTTTTGAAGGTCGGTGTAGCCCTAAAGAAATTATAACCTTTTGGTGTTTTTTGAAGGTTGTCTGCCCGGCTAAAATCATCCGGCATGATTTTCTTTGTCCCATCGATTTATATTTTTTCCTCATAGTTTATCTCTATATTTTTGATCTAAAGATTTTGGATAAAAGGGATATTTATCTGGCAAAAATTCAATCTGGAAGCTCTAAAAACAGCTTTATTTTACCATAAAAACAAATCTCTGCAAGTTCCTATAATATATATTATGTTAACTTGAGCATATATGAAAGATTGACGCAGACAAGCGGTATTATAATAGGTTATGAAAAATGATATTCAGACACTTATTTTGAGTATTTGGTTTTACCTGGTTTTAATTCCTTTAAAATATGTCCCAAAAGCCCTACTTTATCTTACTCGGGATGAATTCCGGTCAGGACGGCCGGTGAGATGGTCTAGCCGCCATATCTGGCGTTGATTTTATCCTGGGCCATGAGGAGGGCCTCCCTTCTTTTTTGTTCAGGCAACAAGGGAGGGGTTTCATCAAAAACGAGGCCGGAGAGGGTGACACCGAGGGCTCTGACAGGCCTAAAAATGCCCTTCTTTTGGCCAAAAATGGCCCTAGAATGCATGAATATCTCCCAGCCGTTAAAAGGGGTATTGAAAAGGTTTTTTGTCTTACAAAAGACTCATTTTTGGAATTGATCCATAGGCTGATGGTCTTTCCTTGGCACCTGTTTTTTCTGGCGCGCCGGGCGACCATTTCTGACAGCATTCTGAGCCATGAAAAGACAACATTCCGGTTACATATTTCTGCTGACAGCGTGTAGGAATGGCCGATGGATTTTAGAGGTTCGGCTGTGTCGGTTGCGCCTTTTCTGTAGGATGGATTTCCATCTGTCCTTAAAGCTTGGTACAGCCAGGATCCAACGGTCCGGCCGAAATTCGCAACCAGCATGCTTTCGGGTGTGGTTTTAAGCTGGCCGCAGATGGAACAGGCTGATCCAAAACCTCCTTTATTTATGTATTTATGCGTTTTTTATCCGCCTTCGCGCAGCCGCCTTGGACGATCCAGAGCCTCTGGCGGGAAAATCATGGGCGTGAACTCGTGGATGCCCGCCGGCTGTCAGCCGGCGAGGTCTCGGCAACGGCGGAAATGCAGACAGGCACTACGGGCTCGCCTCTCGGCAAAGCCGAGGGCTGTAAAGCCGCGGGGGCTCCATAGTTTTTCCAAGCTCCAAGGGGCGGTCCGAAAATGGGGTCCAGGCTGTGCGGATGCCCGATTGAATTCTTCGATACTTACACAGTTCTACAAAGGGTGAGAATTCTGCAACGGATCGGATATTTTGTAGGTATATCTGGGGAGGAATCGTGATTCTTTGTGTTGGACGCCGCGGTGGTGGGTACCTGAAGAATGCCACACATTTGTGTGGATATCAAGGCAGGTAAGGAATGGGTTTACATTTGTGCTTCTCTCCTTTTTTTCTTTCTTTTAAAAAGCCGCCTTTTTGGCCGTATTCAGCATAAAATTAATCACGCGGTTGCTGACGCCTTCCTTGACCAGCGTGCTGACTTCTTCGGCTGTGAGCTTGAAGACGGCGCGCGTTATGGCGATCTTGTCAATGATGACGTCATCGTTGATTCCGGCTTTGCTCAAAAAGATGATGTCTGAAATGCCAAGTTTTTCCTGATCTGAAAAGATCGCTTGTTTCGGCTGGACTTCGATTGTCTTTTCGATTGTCTTGATGACGGTTTGCGTATAAACGCGGGTGTGAGGCCTGGGAGGCCAGTAATAATATCCGTGAGGATAGTGACCGTAGTTGGTGTAGAAAAGACGGTCTCTTCCATGTCTCTTGCCGTAGATAGGTCTGTCTGCGTTGGTGAAACCAAGACTGACGACATAGTCTGCCCTTGCCGCAGGAACGCACGTGAAAAACACTGCCATGACGATCAGAATGCCTGCCCTTTTTTTCATAATTTTCTCCCCTTATTTACCCCGTTAGAGAAAGCCGCCGTTTTCAAGCGGCGGTTACCCCGATTGAAGTCGACGGTGGTCTAAAACCACTATCAGCGTAGACCGGTTGTAGAACAGACTTCCCTGATGGGGGTTTCCTTATGATGTTTTATATATTAGACGATTTCAGGGGTGAAAGGTTTACCTTTGCTTAGGTATTTTTAGTTGCTTAGGTATTTTTAGTTCGTATCTGCAAAAAAGGATGGCCGGAAGGGGCAGGATGAAATATCGATCGGGAGCAGTCAGATATCTGAAAGTTTCTTTTGGGTGCTCATCAATTGGAGCCGGTCTTTTGTATCCCAGCGCGTCTGATTGAGTTCTTTTTCCTTTTGATCCTGCAGGAGGGTCTCATGGGATTGGAGGGTTTTTATTTTCTCGTTGTTCTTTTCCAGTAAGGACCTGTAACCCGCTCCTTGCTGTTGGGTGTGGATGGGCGCGATGTCTTTCTGCGATTCTTCGTATTTAATGGTCCCCGTAGAGGCTAACCAGATCAGAAGAAAACCAAGAGATAGAAACGATACGACACCTATGGAAATGAGTAGCCAGTTTGGGAGCTTGTTTTCCATTGCAGTGCTTTTTAGAGAGGCCTTTTGCCGATTTTTTCAGAAGGTGGACAAGTTTACAAGAGAATCAATCTAGGCAATGATCTTATAGACTTTGTCGTGTTCGTGGACAGGATGCGCTACTTTGATGCCGACAGCATCGCCTTTTTTGGCTTCTTTGACATCGGCATGCTCGATCTGCATGGATTCCACCTTTTGCATGAAATCATCGTGCGCGCCTTTGATATGGATCGTCTCTCCGGCTTTGAGGGTATCGTTCAGGGCGATGATGCCGACGGAGACCTTCCCGAAATAGTGCGAGATGACGCCGATTTCTTTTTCTGCCATGGTTCCTCCCTTTTGTTCACGTTTCCCTGTTTTGCCGCCACGAAGCTCTTCAAAGAAAAGGATGATGATTTTTCCCAGGAGCCAAATGGAGAAGATGACCAGGGCGAGGACAATGAGGATCCTTAAGAATAGAACGAGAAGCATCAAAAACGGAAAGAGGATGATGCCGGCGCATAGCAGGAAACCGAGGACAAAAAGAAAAAGCAGGCCTATCAGGAAAGCTTTCATGGTCCCTCCTTTTGCGGTGACGTTCCAGCTTTTACTATTTATCAGAAATGTCTCTTTGTCAAGGGGTGATCTTGGAGGAACGTCCGGAGGGCGGTGCGGGGTCAGCGGTGATGGGAAAACCGTCTGCCGGCATGATGATGGTGTCCGGATGGTTTGCCCTGGGGTTTGTGTCTGGCCGCCTGTGACTCCTGGGTAAACTCTTCCGAGGGGATCTCCGGATGCCGTGAAACAGGCAGCGTTGCCCGTATCAGTTTTTCGATATCCCGCACGTCCCGGCTCTGGTCGGGCGTGGCAAAGGAGATGGCATGCCCTTTTTGTCCGGCCCTGGCTGTGCGGCCGATGCGGTGGACATAGTTTTCCGCGTCTTCGGGCAGGTCGTAATTGACGACCACCTCGATCCCCGAAACATCGATGCCCCTGGCGGCAATATCCGTTGCTACCAAGATCCTGTATCTTCCGGATTTGAAGCCTTCCAGGGCTTCGCGTCGTTGGTTGAGGGAACGGTCAGAATGGATCTCGGCTGCGCGGTGCCCCATCCCGCGGATGGATTGTGTGATCTTGTGCGCATAATGTTTGGTGCGGGAGAATAACAGGACCGAACCACGGTATTGCCTCAACAGCTTGTCCAGAAGCTTCATCTTGGTTTCTTTTTTGACGATGAATAATTCCTGCGTGACACGCTCGGCGACGGTCCCGGAGACGGCGATCTCGACGCTCACGGGCAGTTTCATGTGATGCGTCGCCATTTCCATGATCTCTTTGGGCATGGTGGCGGAGAAGAGCATGGTCTGCCTCTGTTTGGGGATGTATTTCAGGATCATGTTGATCTGGGGAGCAAAACCCATGTCCAGCATGCGGTCGGCTTCGTCGAGGACGAGCATGGTGACATCGTCGAGGATGATGTGCCATTGCCTCATGTGGTCGAGAAGTCTGCCTGGTGTCGCGATGACGATGCGCGGGTTTTTATGCAGGGCTACCGTTTGGGGTTCCATGGGCGCGCCTCCGATCAGACAGGCTGTTCTCATGTTGAAGGGGTGCGCAAGGACGCCGAAGGCTTCATCGATCTGGATCGCGAGTTCACGGGTAGGCGCCAGGATCAGGCCCATGCCTTTTGTCTGACTGAGGCGCTGGATCATGGGAATAGCGAAAGAATGGGTTTTGCCTGTTCCCGTCTGCGCGATCCCGACGACATCCTTACCTTCCATAGCTAAAGGGATCGCCTTTCGCTGGATAGGCGTGGGGGTAATGAAATGGATGCGTTTGAGGATATCGAGGATGCCCGGGGCGATGCCCAGTCCATAAAAACTATCAGGGGACGCAGCAGGCTCCTGGGGGGTTTTGTTTGTCGTTGAATGATTTGTCATCTTGGAAAATCTCCTTTGAGGAAAAAGCACGGCAGGATAGGGTGTGAAGAGAAAGAAATAAAGCCCGGCATCACGCGGACGCCGGGCTTTAAGCGTGGTTAAAGATTACAGCTTGACGACGTTAACCGCCTGCTCGCCCTTGGGGCCCTGTTCGATGTCGAACTCGACCTGCTGACCTTCATCCAAAGACTTGTAACCTTCGCCCTTGATCGCGGTGTGATGCACGAAGACATCCTTGCCGTTTTCAGGGGTGATGAATCCGTAACCCTTCTGGTTACTGAACCACTTCACAACTCCTTTTGCCATAGCTTGTTACCTCCTTTTCTTAAAATTATAGTAAACCCCGTTAGAAATCCTGTTCACTTTTACCTGTTTGCGGGATCTCCAACGGGGTAATAATGACACAGATAAAAAACCGCAAGGTTAGATTTCTCCTCCTTGCGGCCTGAAGACTTCTAATCTTTGTTTACTACGGAACTCATTATAGCAAGCTTTCCGTTTTTGTCAAATAATATTTATTTTTGTTTTTTTGTCGTTTCCTTGCCCGCTTCAGCTGATCTTTTATGCGTCGCCGCCTCAGCCGGATATTCGCCGGTCCAGCAATAAAGGCAGAGCTTTTCTTTCGGCAGGCCGATGGCCTTGATCATGTCGTCGATGGTCAGATACCGTAAGGTCGTCACTTCCAGGTCCCGGGCGATCCACTCTACCATCTTGGCATATTTCTCGGAATGCGGCACCAGATATTCCGAGATATCCTCGATATCGCGGCCTTCGATGGCCCGGATGGCGCGGCGGGCGACCAGCTCCTGCGTGGTGCGCGTCGAGAGGCAAAAACGGCATGGAAATAGCAGCGGTGGACAGGCCGGCCGGACATGGACCTCCTTGGCGCCGCAATCCCAGAGCTTGCGGATGGCGAAATTTTTCAGTTGCGTGCCTCGGACGATGGAGTCTTCGCAGACGATCATGCGGTTGCCTTCGATGATGGAACGGATCGGGATGAGTTTCATCTTGGCGACAAGGTCGCGGGTTTCCTGTGATGGCGGCGTGTAACTGCGGCCGTAGCCGGCCGTATATTTCACAAGGGGCCTGCGGTAAGGCTTTTTGGATTCCATGGCGTAGCCGATAGCATGGCCGACGCCCGAATCCGGCACGCCTGAGACGACGTCTGCTTCGATGTCTTTGTCTTGTCGCGCCAGCGCCTGGCCGCAGCGTTCGCGTACGAGCTCCACGCCGATGTTTTCATAACTGGACGCCGGGAATCCCGTATAGATCCACAGGAACGTGCAGATTTGCTGGTTGGGGCGTCCGGGCGTGCGGCTGACGAGGCCGTTGTTTTCGTTCAATAAGATAATTTCTCCCGGGGCGAGGAACTTGACGGTTTCAAACCCCAGATTCGTGAAAGCGGTTGTTTCGCTTGCGACCGCCCACATGCCGTCGTTTTTTCCGAGCGCCAAAGGGGTATACCCTTTGCGGTCGCGAGCGGCATAGATGCCGTCTTCATGAAGGATCAGAAGCGAACAGGATCCCTGTATTTTTTCGAACATGCTTTCGATGCCATGGATCAGGTTGTCGCCGGTCGTGATGAGTTTGGCGATAAGCTCGGATGTATTGACCCCTGTGCGGCTGGGTTCGCTGAAGGATATCCCTTTCTCCAGGAGGTCCTGCACGAGGTCTTCTTTGTTTTCGATGAAGCCGGCCGTCACAATAAAGAACGAACCAAAACGTGAATGCGTAAAGATCGGCTGTTCGTCCGTGTCGCTGATGGCGCCTATCCCCTTTTTGCCGTTCATCTGATGGTGGTCTTCGAAGAATTTGGATTTGAACTGCGTTTGATTGATTGCGTGGATTTTGTGATGGAATTTCTCGCCCAAGACGGCCATGCCTCCGAATTCCGTCCCGAGGTGGGAGTGGTAATCCGTTCCGTAAAACAGGGCCTGATTGCAGTTCTCGTTGCTGGAAATGACGCCGAAGAGTCCGCTCATAACAAGTACTCCTTTGTATTTGTGTCTGCGCGTGATGCCGTCTGGCGCCTCTGGTGAAGAGGTCCAGCGGCGGGGTTAATCTTTCGTCAGCTCGCTGATTTTTTCTTCGATCTTCTTTTTATGTTTGTATTCCTCATTGAGAAGGTCCGAGAGAAGATCGGCGATCTCCGGATGAGCGTTGGTGAGTTTTTTATAGAGCGCGATGGAACCATTTTCTTTCTCCAGAGCGAGCTTCAGGGCTTCTATGGCCAGCATGGTCCCTCCTTATGTTGCGGCGACGTTGGTGGATGAAAAAAGACGCTTTGTCTGCGCGCAGGATCTTTTCTTTTCTTCCGTCGACCGCAGAAAGGCCCGCAGCAGGTCCGTGTAGTCATGTTTTTTTTCGAGGTAGTGCATATGCGACGCATCTTCAAAAATGACCATGCGGCCGTTCGGCAGGAGGCTGCGGTAATGGTTCGTGGTTTCGACAGACGCTTCGTCATAGCGTCCGCAGGTCAATAAGACGGGAATGCGGATATCCCTGAGCATGGCCGTGCAATCGGCATTTTTAAGGGTTCCGCGGATCGTGAATTCGCTCGGCCCCCACATCCTGCCGTAAATATCCATGTTGAGTTTTTTAAAGGCTTTCTTCAGGCATGCGGGCCAGGGTTGGAGACGGCAGACGTGGCGTTGGTAATAGGCCGTCATGGCCTCTTGGTATTCCGGCGTATCGAATGATGCATCCTTCTCGGCATTAAGAATGATGTTTCTGATCTCCGCAGGGAATTGTTCGATGCAGCGTCGCTGGTCCTTGTGCCACAGGGACGAGCTGAGATAGGGCCCAGAAAGGGTCAGACTGAGAATGCCCTTTGGGTGTTTGAGCCCAAGGTAAGTGACGGCGAGCATCGTTCCCCAGGAGGCGCCCATGAGGTGAAACCTTTTGAGTTTTAGCGCCCGGCGTAGTTCGGCAAGTTCTTCAACAAAGCGCTCAATGGTCCAGAGCGCCGGGTCGTTGGGTTTTTCGGAGAGGCCGCAGCCCAGTTGGTCGTAGAAGACGACCGGCCGTTCGTCGGCCAGGGCCTCCAGGGGTTCTAGATAATCATGGGGCGAGCCGGGACCGCCGTGAAGTGTCACGAGGGGCGCCCTTGTTTTGTTTTTCCCGGCGATTTTATACCAGATTTTTCCTCCGGGTACGGCTATGAGACCTTTGGAATATGCGGACATTGTCGTTAGGGTTTTACGGCGACGTAAAGATGCGCGCCGGCGCCTAGGTATCGTGTCGTGACGTCGCTCAGGGCCGCTTCCCTCATCATGGAGCAGACCTCTTGGGGGGACAGGAACGATATGATGGAAGAAGCCAGATAGGCGTAAGCCTCGGCCGATCGGCTCATCCATCCCCCGATGATGGGCACGATACGGCTAATGTAGAAGCGGACAGGTGCCGAAAAAATATTTTTTTTCGGCGGGGAAAATTCCAGGATCAGGATCTTCCCTCTTTTTTTGGTGACGCGGCGCATTTCCCGGAGCCCCCGGCTGCGGTCCGGGATATTTCTGAAGCCGAACGCTGTGGCCGTGATATCGAAAGAAGAGTCTTCAAACGGCAAATCCAGCGCATTGCCGCGGCCAAGGAAGATGTCGGGCCGTCCACGCTTGGCGTTGATTTTCGCATTCCCGAGATCCAGCATGGCCGAAGAGAGATCGATGCCGGTGACGCGGCAGTGGGGTTGCGTGTTAAAAAAACTCAAGGCCAAGTCTGCGGTACCTGTGCAAATGTCGAGAATGCGGCTGCCGGCGCGCGGGCATGCGGCTTCTGCCGTTTGCCGGCGCCATTTCTCATCCAGTCCCCAGCTCAGGATTTTGTTGAGCAGGTCGTAGCGGCGGGCGATGGCAGAGAACATTTCTGTCGTTTCGTATGCCATCGTCTGTTTACGCGGTTTTTTTCCGTCGCCGCAGGGCCTTTTCCATGCGTGCGGCAGCCTGGGCCGCCGTCTTGCCTTCGGTCAGATGATCGCAGCAGATGGCAGCATATCCTTTACGGTTCTTGATCTTGAAAATATGCATCTTGGATTTTACCACGTCTCCCCCCCCATTTTTCGTTAGACGTCACAGTCACATTTTTTGAGCCTGAGGATATGAATTTGTTGATGAGACGAAGCGAGCAAGATATCCTGTTTATTCCTTCCTGTCGCCAACCGCGGGGGCAGAGGGCTGCGGTGGGCATAGTGTCTTTTGTCCATTTCTTTGACGAGCGCCTCATGCCTGAGGAAGAGCGCTCGAAGTTTTCCTTTCCAGCGCAGGGTTTCCGGATGCCGCGAGTATCCTTTTTTATGGCGCGTCAGGATGGACCAGACGGCATGGAGCTCCCGATGTTCTCCAAGAAGATGGTTGCGGCAGAGTCGGCATGGGTTGAGGTCCCAGATTCTCATGCTACAGGTTTGTCGCTATTTGAGCTTGTCCGAGATGCGTTGCAGGATTTCTCCGGCAGCCTGGGGTTGGGGTAAGAGCAGGCGTCTGGCCAGGATCACGATCTGTGTTGTTTTCTCCGTTACGCTTTGGATCTTGATGGTTACGTCATTTTTATCGATGAGGGCCTTGATGGTTCCGTTTGTCTTGTCTTCTGATTTGATTTCTCCGAGCGTTTTAACAGTGCCCAAAGCCACCGTATAGACTTTTTCGAAAGGAATATCGAAATTGTCCTGAGCGCTGTCTTTGCCCATCAGGGTGATGGCAACGCCTGCCGGCAGGAAACCGACGCCTAAAATGGAGCTGACGGCGTAGATGTTGGCGCTTTTGATGGCCGTATTTTTCATGGCTTCCGAGAGGATGAGCGCAACAAGCTGTTGGGCGCTGGTGATATTGCGATACGTCTTTTGTTTGTAACCCAGGTCATAGATCTGGATCTTTGGTGTTTCGCCTTTGGAGTAATCTTTATAGACGATTTTCCCGATGCTGAGTTTTAAAAGATCGATCTGCAGGGGGAGTTGTCCTGTCGGTTGTTTTCGCGTCGTTTCTCCTTTTGGCCTTTGCGGCGCTTCGGCGACCTTGAGGGCATCCACGTTCATCTTTCCTTCCTTGTCCTTGATGATCACGAGCTCTTTGAGCGCGATCTCAATTTCTTTGAAGTGGATCTTTTTTTTGAGGATGTCGCCGAGGACAAACGCAACGTGGACGGTAGGCATATCGACGAAGAGCTCTTTGGGGAATCCGGGCGGGTTGTAAAGTTTGAAACCTTTGATGGTGACGGTTTGTCTGATGACGCCCAGAGAGAAGCTGTCAATGGATACAGGTGCGCCCGTAACCTGAGTTGTAGTTATGGTAACGGTGTTCTTGATGATCTGGTCCCTGAGGACGGCGATGACCGGCAGGGCGATGAGAACGATAACCACAATCAGGAGAATCTTTTTCATGGGGCGACCTCCCTTTAGGGTGGGGGAAATGTTTTCTGCAACTAAAGTGGAGTATAAAGGACTTTATGGACGAGGTCAACTTGTTTTCTTGGATGGATTTGCCGTTCGAAAATCCAAATTCGCAGTCTTTCAAGGAGGCGCGAGGTTTCTTCCCTGGAGACCTGCGCATCGTAAGATATCGGAAAAATCTCCGGGCAAGGCCAGGGCCGGGGGCAGGTCCGTGGGGCTCCGGAAATAAACACTTTGTCGTTTTGCGGCTGGCAGCCGGAACAAAAATTTTTGTCTTTTTAGAGGTAGACAATGTCCTCTGGATGATAGAGGGATAAGAATAGGAGCATATATTCTTTCAGGTGCCGCGTGAGGAGGAAGTTATTTTTGATGTGCTGGCGTCCGTTTTCTCCGAGCTTCTTGGCATATTCAGGATTATTGAGGAGTTGTTTGATGGCAAAGGCGGCACCCTCGATGGAATGGCACATCAGTCCAGAAAATTTATGTTTTACCTGCAGCGAGATGCCTCCTACATGGGAAGCGACGATTGGTTTGGCTTTCCAGAGCGCTTCGGCAACCGTCAGGCCGAATCCTTCCTTGAGAGATTTCTGGACGATGACGTCGGAAGCCCTTTGCAGGGCATTGATGAGGATATCATCTTGTGGCAGGAGAAGGACATGGATGTCCTTGTCTTTTTTTGCCTTTTCCTGGACTTCGGCCAGGACTTGGATGCCTTCGGGATCATCCGTGGCCGTTCCCCCCGCCAAAATGAGCTGACAATCAATGTATCTTTTGACTTGCAGGTAGGCGTCGATGACGCCTGAAGGGTCTTTGAGCCTGTCAAAGCGTGAGATCTGCGTGATGATGGGTTTGTCTTTGACGATGTTGTATTTGGCGAGGGCCGCGTCGATGACCTCCTGAGGGAGTTCCTTGTTTTTGTCGCTCAGGGGATCGATAGAAGGCGAGATCAGGTATTGACGGATCGGCAGGCGCTGCGAGAAGATCGGCGATGAAAAGACAGCAGCGTCGTAGTTCGGAATGAACGACATCAGGAAATCCCAAACTTTTTTATGAGGATGCGAGACATCGATATGGCAGCGCCACAACCATTTATTCCCGGCTTTCTTTTTGATGAGGCCGATCGGCTGGGGATCGTGGATGAAGACGACGTCGCCGTAGGTGTTCATGAGTCCTAGATTCGTCTCGGTGGTTTCCATGAAGATTTCCAGATCGTGGTCCGTAATGTCTTCAGGCCGGCCGTGCAGGGCGTTGTGGAATTTTTTTGTAACGTCAAAAAATTGGGATCCCCCTTTGATCAGATCCCAGCGGCTGTCGACGCCGAGCTCGCCCAAGAGGGGCACCATGCGGTTGAGGATTTCTGCTACCCCTCCGCCGACGGACGTAGAATTGACATGCTGGATGACTTTGCCCTTGAGGCGTTCGGCAAGCAGCTTCAGGTCGTCGATCGTGGACTGTCCGACAATAGGGATGTAGTCGTTGATGTGCACCATGGGTCAAGCCGCCAATCTTTTTTCGACGATCTTCAAGATCGTTTTTCTAAGACCGTCCAGCGTATATGTGTAGGGATCGAGCTTGGCAATTTTTTCGGCCAACGCTTTTTCCTGCAGTGACGTATCCAGCCAGTTGGAAAAGTCGTTGGTCCCTTTTTCCAGCCTCAGATGCGCCTCAAAGATGTGAAAGTAGATGGAATCGATCGTGACCTTCCTGAGCGCCTCGGCAAATTCCCTTAGGTCCGTCGCCGCCTCATTCGTGGGGGCGATAAAACTGACGGATTTGATGAAATGAAATTGTTCGTCTTCTCCGGCAAAACGGAGGTTCGCCTTGGGATTGTGTTTGAGGTATTTCTCGATCGTCTCGACGATTTTTTCACGCAGGGAGCGGATCGTCTTGTACTGGATCGTGTCGATGCTGGCCAGCCTCTCTCCCAGTTCATCGTCGCCCAGGACTTCCCTCACCCAATAGGCGAAGTCATTCGGAGGCTCCGGAGAGAGATACTGGTGCTGCTGCAGGAAGCGGTGGGTGTGATGGTAGATGCAAGAGCCAGGCACGCCTTTGATATGTTCCAGGAGTTGTTCTAAATTGGAAGCCTTGATGCCCAAGAGCTCCGAGAGATGCCACCGGGTGTAAAAGCGGAAAGGTTCCTTGGCCTTGATGGGTTCTGTCATGATTTATTTGGGAGATTTCAGCAATACGATGCGTTCCAGGAACTTGTGGACCTTGTCCGTGTTCGAGAGGTAATATTGCGCCGAAGACGTCCCCGGCACCCCGACGAAAACGGTTATTCCCTTGTTCTTCAGCGCACGGAATGCGTCTTCGTCTGTTATATCATCTCCGACGTAGAGGGGCAAGACGTTTCTTCCTTTGGCAGTCCCTCTTCTTTTTTTCAGCAACCACAAGACGATCTTGCCCTTGTCCCAATCCACGGGCGGCTGGATTTCCAGGATCATCTTGCCGGTTTTCATGCGGATAAGATTTTTTGCGGCTGCCTCTTTTACAGTCTCCCGGAAGATCCCCCGGATACTCGGAAAGTTATTTTTCTCTGCGAGACGGTAATGGACGGCCAGGAAGGGTTTTTTGTTTTCAACGACGACCCCCCTTATTGTTTTGTATCTGTCTTTGAGCGTTCTTTCCAGACGGGCAATGACCCTGTTGTAGGCGGACGGGATGCGGATTTTGAACCTGACACCGCTTCCCTCTGCCTCAAAACCGTGATTTCCGGAATAGACGATGTTTTTTAGGCCGATCATGGATTTGAGATCGGAGATCGCCCTGCCGCTGATGACCGCCAGGAGCACTCCGGGGACAGCGGCAAGAGTTCGAAGGACCTGTTTTGTTTTTGTCGGCAGGACGGCCTGCGGGGGTGTCGGCGCGATTGGGCTTAATGTCCCGTCATAATCCAGGCAGATGAGAAGCGGATGCTGCCGGATGCGCTGCCGGATGCGGTCCCAATCACGAAAGAGGCTCTTCATCATAGCAGCTGTTTTATTCCTTGAATTCAAATTTCAACAATTCGGAGATGATCTTTCCTGCCCAGCGGAAGATGTTGTTGTTTTGTACGATCTCCCGCATTTTTACCATGCGTTTCTGTTCTTCGTCTTCCGGAAGATTCAAAGCCACATAGATGCCTTCCGAAATGTTTTCCCGGTCGTAGGGATTGACGAGGATGGCGTCTGTCAGCTCGCGCGAGGCGCCGGTAAACTCGCTTAAAACGAGAGCGCCTTTGTTGTCGATGCGACTGGAAACAAATTCCTTGGCGACAAGATTCATTCCGTCGTGGAGGGAACTCACCAGGCAGACGCGGGCATGGCGATGCAGGGCCAGAAGCTCCTGGAAATTTAAGTGGCGGCGCACAAGGATGATGGGTCTCCAGTTATCCGTTGAATGTTTCCAGTTGATCTGTTCGACGAGGGCGTTGATTTCGTCGTTCAAGGCTTTATATCTGGGGATATGGAGACGGCTGATCTCGCCGACCTGGAAGAGCGTGATTTTTTCTTTGAGGTCCGGCACTTTTTCCAGGAGGCGGTCAACGGCCAGCATCCTTTCGGGGATACCTTTTGTGTAATCAATGCGGTCGATGCCCAACAGCACCGTCTGGTTTTCCAGGTGGAACTCCTCGACCAGGGCTTCTTGTATTTTTTGGACGCTTTCGGATGCCGCAGCGGAACTAATACCTTCAAAATCGACGCTGATGGGATAGGGGCGGATAAGCGTTTCGTGCCCCCCCTTGATAACGGAGAAGCGCTCCCTGTCGATTTTGCTTTCTAATTCCCTGTCGACGGCTGTCAGGAAATTATCGCAATGGTAACGGATGTGGAAACCAAGCAGGTCATTGGCGAGGAGCCCTTCAAGGATCTCCTTTCTCTGGGGACAGATGCGAAAGACTTCGTGTGACGGCCACGGGATATGCCAGAAGTGCGCAATGATGAGCTGGCTGCCTGCTTTTTCTTTGAGATAACGGGGCAGAAGACAAAGATGGTAATCTTGGATCCAGATGAAGGCCTTTTTATCCCCTATTTCGTTTAAGATCGCATCTGCGAATTTTTGGTTAACCCCTTCGTAATGTTTCCAGTCCTCTTCGCGGAATACCGGCCGTTGGAATGTCAAGTGGCACATGGGCCAGATGGCCTCATTGGAATAGCCGAAATAGTAGCCATTTTCTTCTTCTTTGGTGAGCCAGACGCGCTTGAGCGTGTAGGATGGGTTGTCGGGAGGGACGCGGAGCTTGCCGTCTTTGTCCGTTACTTTCCTGTCGGCATCTCCGGATCCCTGAGCAACCCATAAGCCGTTTGAGGCCTGCATGACGGGGTCCAGCGCCGTGATAACACCGCCGGCGCCGCGGATGTATTCAACTTTTCCTTTTTTAAACTGATGAACGTAGGGTTCCCTGTTGGAGACGACGATAAAAAGATAATCGCCCAACTTTTCGCCGACGAGTTGATGGAGGGTTTCTTTTGTCCACATAGTTTATTTCTGTTTTTGGGCGTCTTCCTGCCTGTAGTTGATCGCCCGGATGGGATACGGGATATTGATATTTTCTTTTGCGTAGCGTTTATGGAGACGTTTGATGAATTCGTGTTTGACGAGATACTGGTCTGTGAATTCTTTTGCCCTCAAGATGACAGAGAAGTTGATGCTGGAATCGGCGAACGTATGGAAACGGATGAACGGTTCGAATCCGGGCACCCCGCCGGGGACTTCTTTCATGACCTCTTTGGCGGCCTCGCAGGTGACGCGCTCGACCTTGTCGAGATCGCTGTCATAATGCACGCCGACCTCGACGAGGACGGACATCTCCCTGTCCGGCAGATAATAATTGATGATGACGGCCTGTGTGAGCTTGGCGTTCGGCACCAGGACGACATTGTTGGGAAGCATGCGGATTTTCGTCGTGCGCCAGTTGATGTCGGTGACGTATCCCTCCTCTCCTGTCTCCAGCTTGACGTAGTCCCCGACGCGCACCTGCCGGGCGATCGTCGTATGAAATCCAGCAAAGAGATTGGACAGCGTATCCTGGAGGGCCAAGGCAACGGCCAGCCCTCCCACACCCAGGGTTGCCAGGATCGGTGTGATGGAGATGCCCAGGCTGTTCATGATGATCATGACGCCGATACCGAAGATGATGATCCTGCCGATATTCTGTGTCAGCGAGGTGACCGGCATGACGCCCTCGATCTTAGAGGCATAGAGGTTGATGAGTTTTCCGACGATCGTGGCTATCGCCAATGTCGCCGAAAAGATGCCGAGGACTACGAGGATTTTTCCCGTAGCCTGCACCCAGTTTTCGGGGAGGCTGGTGACGCCGAGGGCCAGATAGAGCCCCAGCATAACGAACCAGATCATGATGGGTTGGCGGATGCTCTCAATGATGATGTCGTCGATCTGGTGTTTGGTGGCAAGGGC
Source organism: Candidatus Velamenicoccus archaeovorus (assembly GCF_004102945.1). Taxonomy (GTDB): domain Bacteria; phylum Omnitrophota; class Gorgyraeia; order Velamenicoccales; family Velamenicoccaceae; genus Velamenicoccus; species Velamenicoccus archaeovorus. The sequence goes on from NZ_CP019384.1 coordinate 812,619, forward strand.
CCATTGGTTAAGACGGGCAAAGATGACCTTTTTGACGATCGCGCCGGCGAAGATGGTGACGAGGAACACCGATACTGGAAGCGCGGCGGTCTGAAACCAGAGGAAGAGCGGATGTGTCGTCATGTTTTAGTTTGGCTTGATTGAGTTAATAAACGCTGGGTTGAACAGGAAAAATCGGAATGATAAAACGACTTCGAGATAAATAAGGGCCGTTAGGTTGATTATATCGCCACATAAATGTTTGTAAAGAGACGATTTGTGTTTTTTCGGATTTTTTCAGATAGGACCACAGGCGCGGTGGTTTCTCAGCCATTTATTCTTGGTCCAGTAGTCGCCGATAAAGTTTCCGACGGTATCCCAGAAGGCGCGGCTGTGATTTTTGTGCGTCAGATGGGCCAGTTCATGGACGACGATATAATCGATGATGTCCTGAGGCAAGAAGGCGATGCGCCATGAAAAGCTCAGGGTGTCCCTGGAGGAACAGGATCCCCATCGGCTTCGGGCTGAGGATATCCTGATGTTTTCGGGGACGACGCGCATCATGGCGCTGTAATGTTTTATGGCCGGCATCAGGAGGTTCGAGGCTGCTTTCTTGTACCAGCATAAAAATAGTCTTTCAGCGGTATCCTTGAGGCGCGCCGGCAGAAAGAATTTTTCTCCGGTAAAGACAAGTTGTCCGGCACCGTCCTTCTCTTGTTGCGGAAGGTCCAGACACAGCGGGAAGAGCCTGCCAAGGTAAAGGATGGGTTTTCCTTCAAAGAAGCCTTTGGCCTCCTGTGTCTGTGAGGCCAGACGGAAAGCCGTGAGCTTTTTCTCCAGCCATTTCGTTTTTGAGCGGATGAAGCCTATGGCATGCCTGATGTCCATGCGCGCCGGGAAACGCAGGGCGACTCGTCCGTTATCGTGAATACGCAGGGATATCGTTTTGTGCCGGCCGCGGCTGGGAATCAAGGTGATTTCCGGCAAGCCTTCCAGGTTCAGCGTTGCGGGTTTCATGGTCTTCGTCGCCTGGGGGACGATGGAATGCATCGGCGTCGAAAGTTCACGCCGCCAGCTCGTCTACGATTCCGGCGACGATGAAATCGTTGTCCGTCAGCCCGCCGGAGGCGTGCGTGGTCAATGCGACCTTAAGCGTGTGATAGGTCCACGTCAATGTGGGATGGTGTCCCTCTTCTTCGCATGCCATCGCAATTTGGTCGACAAGGTCCTTGATCCCCATGAATGTTTTTCTTTTGAATATTTTTTCGATTCTTTTGGCGTCCGGAGATGCCCATCCCTGCTGTTTTGCCAGCCGTTGTCTCACTTCATCTTCTTTCAGCGGAGGCGTTCCTGCCTGACAGGGGACGCAATGAGGGGTTCTCTGCGTTGCGGCCGCGGGGACGGGGTGTTTCAGGATATCATCCAGCCTTTGGAGCGCGGCAACGTAGTCCGGAGGTTGCGTCGCCTCCGCGACGATCTGTGAGTAGCGCAGGATGTTATCTTTGTCGATGATCATGACGGCGCGCGCAAGTAAATTGAGTTCTTTGATGAGGAGGCCGTAGTGGAAGCCGAAGGAGCCGTAACGGTAATCGGACAGGACCTCTATTTGCGAGATTTCATGGGCCTGACAGAACCTTTTCTGGGCAAAGGGAAGGTCGTTGCTGATGGCTATGATGACGACATCTTCGGATAATTGCGATGCCTTCTTGTTGAATTCCTTGACCTGCATTTCGCAAACAGGCGTATCCAACGACAGAAAGGTCGTCAGGATTTTCGTTTTGTTCCCATATCTGGAAATATCGACGTCTTCCAGGTTTTGATTTGTCAACTTGAAATCCGGGGCGGGTGAGCCTTCGCCGGGTATCCTGCCCTGCAAGAGCAATGGTTTTCCTTTGAACGTGATCGTCTTTTTCATTGTGTCCCCTTTCTTGACGCTAACGAACGGCCTTTCCAGAGATCCGGACACCGTTTTTTTTCTTTCAGGGTTTTCGTTTTCTGCTGATGGACAAGCTGTTGTTTGAGGTCCCAGAGTTTTTTGCTCAACGACACATGATATCGGTGAGGATTGATGAGACGTCTGACGCCTGGGTCGAGTCTGTCGATGTCGTTCTGACGGAGCCGGCGCATCTCTTCAAGGGTCGCTTGGCGGCGGATCCGCCGGCCGTTCTTCAGGATACCGGTCAATAGAGGTTCTATCTTGGAGATGTTGCAGGCGCGGATTGTTTCCTGGATCTGTTCTTCTGTCGGGTGGTGCAGCAAAAGGGTATCTTCTTTGCGCGGATTTTCGTCTTGAAGGGCCACGCAGTCCGCGAAAGCCTTGCCTCTTGCGTCATAGATGCGCCAGACGGATTTGCCTCCGGGATTGATGATTTTTTCCGGCGTTTCCGAAAGCTTGATGGCGGCCTTCCAGCGCCTGCCGTCTTTGATCGCCGCCAGTTTATAGACGCCGTCGAGGGCCGGGTCTCCATACGATGTGACAAGCCGCGTACCTACTCCGTAGTTCAGGCGTGCGATGAGACGTTCCGGGTTGACGCCATAGGCACCGGCTTCCTGTCGGATCTGCGCGATGATTTGCCAGACGACCAGCTCATCCAGCTGGTTGGAAAGGACGATTGTCGTATCCGGAAATCCGGCCTCATCGAGCATCCTGGCGGACCGGATAGCCAGATAAGCCAGGTCTCCCGAATCCAGTCTGACTCCGACGGGTTTGTGACCCTTCTTTTTAAGCTCATCGAAGACCTTGATGGCATTTGGTATGCCGCTTTTTAGCGTGTCGATGGTGTCGACCAGCAACAGACAGTCGTCGGGATAGATGCCTGCGTAAGCGCGAAATGCAGCCAGTTCTCCTCCTCCGCCATCCAGGGCCATAAATGCCTGGACCATGCTGTGGGCGTGGGTTCCTTTGGGCGGATATCCGAGGAGACAGGACGCCCCGGTGTTCGAGGAAAAATCAGCCCCTCCAATGAGGGCGGCGCGCGTGGCGGCATTGGCCCCTTTTCCTTGAGCCCTGCGCATGCCGAAGTCTATCATCGTCTGCCGGCATCCGGATTCTTTGATGCGGCAGGCCTTGGTTGCGACCAGTGTCTGGAAATTAATATGGTTTAAAAGGGATGATTCCAGCATTTGCGCTGCGGCCAGAGGTCCCTTGACGATGACGAGCGGGACGCCTGGATGGATGACTCGGCCTTCGGGGACCGCCGCGATCGAGATATCTTCAAAGCCGCTTTTGTTTTTCAACCATGTCAGAAAATCGTCTGCAAAGAGCCGATGTCCCGACTTCCCTTTTTGGGCGCGTAGATATTGTAATTCTTCTTCGCCAAAGCGGGATTTTTCCATCCATTCCAGGAAGCTTTCGAGGCCCGCATGGATACAGTATCCCGCCCGGTGTTCGCCGTAATCGGGGTAATGGCGAAAAGAGTAATCGAACTGGGCCGTTTTTTTGTGGAGCCCCGTGCGATAGTAAAGCTGGGCCATGGTGAGTTGGTAAAAATCAGCAAATAAGATGCCGTCGGCCACATGTTCTTTCTTCATTTTTTGCCTTATGTCTCTTTTGACCGCTTGGATGATTATTTCTGGAGCTGTTGCGCTGTTAGGATGATCGTTCGCCTGTCGGGATAGGTCCTTCTGACCTTGCTGGAGATTTGTATCTCTTCCAGACTGGGCATTTTTTCATCCAAGAAGACGGCATCGATTTTGGATGAATTCCATGGCGTGTCGGCCGTTGGCGGCCTTCCAGGATGATCAGTTGGCAAGATATTCGCGCCAGGTCCTTTCGAGTCCATACAGATCTTGGAAATAGTCGCCATAGACAGACTGGATGGCTTTGTCTATGGATTTGCCGTCGCGCAATTCGCGGCAAAACCTGGTAAACCGGTCTTGGCCATAGCGCCTTCTCATGAAATCCACCAGAGATGCGGATTGCAGATAAAAGGTGTTGATGAGTTGTTCCGGTGTCAGGATGAGGATGGCTGGTTCGTTGTCTTTTGTCCGGACTTTTTCCACGTAGCGGAATTGCCGGATTTTCGGTATCTCGAAATTTGAAATGTCGTCGATCGACAAAATAGCGTCCCGCGCATAAAGTTGCTTGGCGACCACCTGGATGATCCGGTTTTTGTTTCCTGATGTCCACCATTGGGCGATGCCTTCGTCCAGCCATAAAGGGATGTCGTTTTCGAAGCCGACAAAATCGCGAAAGATCAGGTGGGCGATTTCATGCGGCAGGACGTTTTCTGTGAAGCTCTCGCTTCCTACATAGCTGGCAATGCAGCGGTTCTTGTAGTCCGCCAGGCCTTCTGTCCATTCCGGGCTGCTGGTGTTTCTGAGGTAATCCGGCTTGTCCGGGTAGAGGTAAATCTTGACACGGTTTTCCCATATCCAGAATTTGGAATAACGGGGATAGCCTATGTCGTAAGCGATCGATTGGTAATACCGTTCGGCTTTGTCGGCGACCTTTTGTGCGAAACATTCCCCTTCCTGATAGAAGACGACAAAGTGATCGCTTTTGACCGTATGCCAAACTTGCGCGAGCGCCGGTTTTGCCGGCATGAACATACAAAAGAAGAAAAACGCAAGCCACGCGGTCCTTGGGATGCGGGTTAGGATGCTTTCGATGGTTTTTGGGGTGTTTTTGAGGGGATAAGAAAGGCATTGGGACATAAAAATATTATAACACGGTGTCATGTTGGAATCTATGTCTCAGGAGGCCGTTGGGTTTTCGATGAATTCTGCGGCCCTAGTCAGGTCTTCGAATATGTTCAGGATGTCGTTTTTTGAAAGTTTCTCGCTTGGGCCGAATGATCTGGTAAAAGTCGTGGACAGGGCCGGATAACAAATATGATTTTGGTCTGCAGGGCCTTGCGTCGCCACGCGCAAGGGCTCGATGTGGCAATGGAGGCCGAGTTTAAAATTCCACCAGGAACGGGCCGCGATCCTGTTGATGCGGCAGATCATCGTACGGTCTTTATAACGGCCTTCGACAATAGCGTAGTCTGTCGGTCTTTCTTTACCGCTTTCGCCGCGCGTTTTTAGAATGTCCTGGAGCAGGTACGAAGCCTCCCTGATGGCTTTGTAGATGATCATTTCGGCATAGGCTGAGACAGCCCAGAAGACGATTGAGGCAAAGAACAGGACGCTCAATCCGTAAATAAGGCTGTCGGATGTCATGGGCGGGCCCATTCTTTACTTCCTAGTTTGTGAACGCAGTAAAAACAACTGTTGACGTCGACGTGGTTCGGGTCTTGCGTCTTTTGGAGTTCTTTGATACGGTCTTGTTCCAGCCTAGAGAGCCGCTGGGAACAAATCTCAAGCGCTTGCGCAAACGTCTTGTCTTTCATGGAGCAGACAAGGGTGGACTTGCGGATATTTTCATTATCGAAATTGGCCAATTCACAACATTGCACTATCTCGCCCCCGGCGTTGACGGTAATCTCGTTGAGGCTGAGCGATGCACACATCCGGATTGGATCCGCTGTACGGATATCTGCGCCTACGCCGATGGGTATGCCGGTGACCTTCGAGAGAGCGGCCGTGGTCAGAAATAGTTCTTCGCGCCGCTTGGCGTCCAGCACATACTGGTGGTCCTGCGCGCGCGGACAGGGCAAGATCGTCGTCAGGACGAGCCGTTGAGCGCCCTTTTTACGGCTAAGAATAGCGATATCAAAGAGTTGTTCGAAGTTTGCCGTGCTGACAGCCGTGAGGATCGTGAAGGGGATGCCGGTCTTCCGGCAGAGAAAGAATGCCTCCATAAGCTTTTCATAGGAACCGTTTTGACGGACATGGTCGTGTTGGCGGGGATCGCTGCTTTCGAGGCTGAAGGCGATGGAAGACAAGTTCCTGCGGCAGGTCTTGATGGTATTCAAGTGTTCGGCGAAGAGGGAACCGTTGGAGACGATTGAAAAAGTATTATGGTTTGCGCAGATGTATTCCAAAAGTTCCGGCAGGCGCGGATACAAGAACGGTTCGCCCCCCGTGATCGCCACATGCCGGAAGCCGAAACGGCAGGATTCCTCGATGATCCCTTTGGCTAGTTCGAGGTCCAGGTCGTCTTTTTTGTCCGGGCCCCTGAGGCAATGGCGGCAGGAGAAATTGCAGCGGTCCGTGAGGATAAAAACAAGATTTTTTTTCGTCCCGACAGTATTTTTATAAGTTTGCGTTGTCTGCCGCTTGAGTTCAACGGCCCGGCATCGGTCCCATAGGGTTTTGGATATGCCCATGCTGTTGAGATGGATCTCCCCCGGGGAAGATCTCTTCCCCGGGGGAGACCTCGTGTTTTACCCCGCTAGAGAACGAAGCTCTCTAACGGGTTTACTCGATGGGGATAACGATCTTTGTGCCTACCTTCAGTTTGTTGGGATTCTTGATGCGGTCTTTGTTGATCTCGTAGAGGTATTTCCACCGGTGGCCGCTACCGAGTTCCGCCTTGGCGATAGACCACAGAGAGTCGTTTTTCTTGACGGTGTATTCTTTGGTCGCGACCTGGACGGCGCTTTCTACCGTTTCTTTCTCAACAACTTTGTTTTCTGGGGAGCTTTCTTCCGTCACAACCTGTTCCTGCGAGGCGGCTTCTCCCGGAGCCTCTCCTTGATAGGGGATCATGACCTCTTCGACCTCTGCGATCATGAATTGCGCATTGCGGTCTTTTTGCATCCCGACGATGTCTGTGACGGGCGCGACGGCATCCAGCTTGCCGCGGCTGATGATGCGTATCCTCTCTTCATCCACGCCCTGGCCGACGAGAAAATTCTGCACGGCCTCCGCCCTCTTGCGGCCGAGTTTTTCATTATAGGCTTCGGAACCCCGCGTATCGCAGTTTCCTGTCACGAGGATATCGGAATCGGGATTGCGCCGGAGAGTCTGTGCGGCGTCTTTCAGAATGACCGCTGCGTCCTCCCGGATCGTGCTCTTGTTGTAGTCAAAATAGATTTTGACATTTTTGATGATCTTTTTGATCACAAGAGAAGGTCTGAGTTCCTGCGGTTTGGGGGCAGGCAACTCATCCGATTTATAATCGTAGATGATCTTGTAGACATACACATAACCACGGTTGCCCCATAGCGGTCCTTCCTGACCTGGCTGGGTTGGCCACCACCAATAGCCGCCGCGCTGGGCGTCTTTGACGGGTTCCGGCTTTGCGTCCGTTGGCCACCAGGAGAATTTTTCCTGGGTGTTCTGGATGTCTGTTTTTCTTTTTTCTTCCTTGGTGGAAGCTGCGGCTGTGCCGTAAACGGACAGAAGGGCGCAGCAGAGCATGGCAAAGCAGGTTTTTAGGCCGATCTTTTTAAGAAATGCGCGGGCGAACATAGCTACTTCTCCTTTTGACTAAGCCGGGATGTTTACTGTTGCTGTGTTTCCGATGGCTGTGTTTCAGAATTAAGATATTTTTTCAAAAGATCCCAGGTTTGCGGCCCGACGACCCCATCGACGGACAGATTGTTGGCTGTCTGGAATTCCTCGACAGCCTTTTTCGTTTTTGGGCCGAATTTTCCATCGATGTCGCCTGCGTAATAGCCTGCGTTCTTCAGGGCTGTTTGGATCTCTTTTTTTGTCGGTTTTTCCGGAACGACAACTGTCGGCACCGCCGCCGCCGGCGCTATGGCGGGGTTCTGAGAGCTGCCTCTCGGTATCTCCATCGTTAGAGAAGACGGGGCAGGCGAAGAGGAAGTGTCAGGAGGTGCGGGCGCAGGAGAAGCCGCCGGCACGGCTGCCTCGACGTTTTGTTCCGTGGGCTGCGCTTCCATGGTTTTGCAACCGACCAAGAAAAAAAGCATACCTGCGATCACCAGACCTGTTTTCATAACGCCTCCCTAGAAGTGTAAGATATTCTCAGCCGCCCCGGAGAACGCAGAGCGTCTTTTTCAGGGCAACAGCTTTATTTTCAGCGAGTTAAGGCTGATTATAGCAATCCCCCATACCCTGTCAAGCGATACTTGGAATAGGTCTTTTGTTCCTTCGCGAGCGTTCTATTTATTTTTCTGAAATGATCCTGGAAAGATTTTTTTCAATAAAATCCAGGAGTTTTTGCTGGTCGGATTGAGAGATCTTATGGAATTCTACGCCGACGCCTGGATAGAGATGCGGTTGAATGTGTTTATCGGGGAGCCAGACGACTTTAACGTCGAGCACGAGAGGCGTTTCTTTTTGGGAGAGTTGCATCGTAAGGACGAATTCATCGCCCAGATTGAACTGCTGACATCCGAAGATGTAGGCGCCGATGCCGCTGAGGTTCACAATTTCAGCCTTCTGGCAGACCTGATTTTTTTGATGCTTGGGCCGCAGTTCGATCTTGATGTCGATGGGGAGGCGTTTGAAACGTCTGCGCAACTGGAGTTTTTGGATGTTTTCTATGATTTGGTCCTCGTTGAAGGCCGCTAATGCGATTTCTTCCGTCGGATGCATGTCGATCACGCGGTCCAGCCCTGCGACAGATAGGACATTTTTGACGTGAACGGGGATTTGGCAGAATTTCATCCGGCCGTTGCTGTTAGTGACTTCCTTGTACGCCAAGACGAGGGCGGAGATGCCCATGTAATCGATGGCATCGACTTCGTCAAAATTGCAGAGGATGTCCGTAAGGCCGTCGTGCAGGCATTGGCCGACGCATTCGACAAAATGGGCCGCATTTACATCGATGCGGCCTATCAGGTCAAGAATGATGATGTTGTTTTTTTGGCGTGCGCGGATCTCCATTTGGAGGCGGATGACGGATCCTAGTGTAAATCTTTGTGCGTCCGGATCGATGCTTTGATGATGCGCCCCAGTTCTTCAAAACTGGATGTCTTCGGAAAGAAACCTGATACCCCCAGAGAAATGGCTTCGGTCATTCTTTCTTCTTTGGGGTATCCCGTGACCATCACGACGGGCAAGGAGGTATTAAAGCTGCGGATTTCTCTCAGAACGGCCATGCCATCCATGCCGGGCATCTGGATGTCCAAAAAGACGATGTCCAGGGGTGTGTTCTTGATCAAAGTGAGCGCTTCTTCGCCGGAATAGCAGACATGCACGCGATGGTGCTTGGTCTCCAGCCAATACGACATCGATTCGCAGAATTCCGCTTCGTTATCAACAAGCAATATGTCGAGAGATTTGTCTTCCATGTCTACAATTATAACCTAAAACCGTTATTTTTCTATATCTTTTTAAGTTGTTTCCTGCGCCGGTTCTTCTCTCTTCTCCGGTTCAAAACGGCCTTTTTCAGCCTGCCAGACATATGTGTCTTTCTCCAGGATGATCTTTGGTTTTTCCGGTGTTGTCACGATGGCCACCTCGCCGCTGGTGCCGTGGTCGAATACCTGACGGTAGCCTCCCTCTTGCCACCGGTAGGCGGTAATATCTTTGTAGTGAGTCCCTCCGGGGTTCACAAAGATGATGACAGGCGATTTTGCTTTTTCCAGCGGCGCGACATAAACCTGCCCGGGGCGGTCCATGCCTGTCAGGGTCCTGATGAGGTGGTAATTCTTGTCGGGACCCATGTCATAAATCTGGTAGAAGACGTAATTATAGACAGGCAGGAGTTCTTTTTCGGCCACGCTGAAAGGCTTTGGTTCTTCTTTGGATTTTTCGGGCTCCGTGACATGCATCGCCACAAAACTGATGATGATTTCGGGTTCCGGGTCGTCATCGAGGTTTGTCTCCAGGTAGGTTTCTTCGTTTTTCCATGACGGGTTATACGAAAGGAGCCAGCCGTCGTATTCGATTTTTTTTGGCGGCGTGACTTTGGGGTCCGCCTGACACGGCTGTGCCTGTGCCAAAAGAAAGACGAGGAGCGGCGTCCAGAAGAGAAAGATCGTTGTGTTTCGGCGTCTTTGGTTCATTCTTTTTGCGGGGATTGTAGTTTTTCAATCAGCCGTTCTTTTTCTTTCAGGGCCGCCTCCACTCTTTCAAATTCGATGCGTGAGACCCATTGTCCTTCGTTCTTGTTGACATTATGTTCTTCGACAATTTTCTTTTGCTGTTCCAAAAGGATCTTCATATTTTTATTCTCTTCCCTGAGGCCCTCGATCGTCGTTTGGGCCTTGCGCAAGGCGTCTTCAGTCTCCGTTGTTTTTTTCTTCAAGGTTTCGTGTTCGAGGCGCAACTGGGTGAGTTCCGTGTTCTGCCGCCGTCTGACGGAGATTTCGCTCTCAAGGGCCTCTTCCTTTGTCGTTAATTCTTTTTTCAGGGAGCTGTGCTCTTCTTTAAGTTTATCGAAGCTTTCGGAGTCAAAGGCCGCATTCGACCGCTCTTTCAACAATTCTTGTTCGCGGCCGCGTAACCGTTCGCTTTCTTCGCGCGAAGCCTCCAGTTCTTTTTCCAGGGTGGCAATGCGTTCTTCGTGGTGGAGTATTTTCTTTTGGAGCCCCAGAACGGGGTCGGCGGTCGCAGACTCGCCTTCGGCCGGTTTGGCGGCCAGCATGGTGCCGAGCATTTTCGAAGAAGCCGGCTCCCTGAGAAGAACGAACACACCGGCACCGATCAGCCCCAGAAATACAAGCCCCATGACGAAAATCAGAAGATCCATAATAACAAATATTGTACATAAAAAGTCCCCGGATGACAATTCTTTATGAAAGAAGCGCAAGCCTGTGGTACAATGCGTTCCATCAGGCGCCAACAGAAAAGGATGCGATGCTCAAAGAATACAGAACGCAGACAATCTTGGGTGTGTGGGGAGGTTTTTTGTTCGGCGGCCTCGGCTATATCGTCTCCTGTCTCGGATTTTCTTATTTCTATTTTGGTTACACGATGATGGCGGGGGGCTATATCCTTTTGGCCTGCGGCGGGTATATGTATGGCCGCGGCAAAGGATATGGGTGGCTTGTGAGTTTTTTGGGAATATTGGGTCCTCTGGGGCTGCTTGTTCTTTATGTCCTGCGCGACAGGAGTGCGTGTGTTTTGAAGAAGCGCCGCAAAGAAGGATTGGTATAGTTTTTCTTTTGGAAAGGACGGGAAGCGTTTTTGGCTAGAATTTTTTGATGACCGCGACGACCCTGCCCAGGATGCTGAAAGGTTCGCGGATATCGGGACAAGAGACATTGGCCGGCTTCAGGTAGAAGCCGGCCTTGTCTTTTTCGATGGTTTTGATCGTGGCTTCATGGCCGACAAGCGCCGCAACGATCTGGCCGGCATCGGCCATGCGTTGACGCCGCACGATAGCGATGTTTCCCGCAGTGATCCCATTGTCCTTCATGCTGTCGTCCTGAACCTTCAAGGCAAAAACCGGTTTTTCCGGACCCGGGATGAGTTCGTCGAGGTAAACGTATTCATCGACCTCCTCAAGGGAGATATCCGTCATTCCCGTCGCAATGCTGCCGATCACGGGGATCCGGAAGGCGACAGGCGTCTTGAGATTGATGGCACGCGACTGGCGAGGTGTCAGGGTAATAAACCCTTTGCGCGAGAGACTTTTGAGGTGGCCGCGCGTTGTCCCCGTGGATTTGAAACCGAAGTGTTTGCCGATTTCCCGGATAGTCGGAGGTCTTCCGGTGTGATTGACGGTTTTTTGGATAAAACCCAGGATGTTTGCCTGCCGGGCCGTTATGCCGCCGCAGACGCCTGCGCCCTTCATGATCTGGCTTTTGAACGCAGCTGTTTATTGACCTCCTGGATTTCGCTGTAAATTTTTAAAATGGTTTTATTCTTGAGCTGGTCTGAGGACAAGAGCGGCGCCATGGCTTTCCCCAGTTCGTAGTAAAGTTCTTCGCGCTTGGCCTGCAGGATCAGTTGTTCGGTTTTTTTCTTTGTCTTGTCGTAGATCGCCAGGAGTTGTTTTTCGCTTTTTTTCAGGGTTTTGAGCGTTTTATGGCTGATCTTGGAAATATTTTTTTGGGCGTCTGGCCAGACCTCTTCGATTTTTTTCTGGATTGTTTTTTTAAGATCGTTCATCTGTCTCCTTTCGCTCGGTTTAGAATTTAACGACGTAACCAACCTTTGCGCCTTCCTGGTCCTGGAGATCCGTCGTCCGGAAATCAGGACGGCTTCCTTTGATCTGGGCGGGAAACTGGTTTTGGATTATCTTGTCAAATTCCATGTTGTTCTTGATCGAGTCGTAGGCCTGGGCGACCCTCAGGATGGGTTTTTCGCCGACAGCCAGATTGACGATACGGTTAGGGACGCTGCGGTAGAAGAACAAGGGATTCGGTTCCGACAGCGAGAGCTGGATGACATTCAAAAGGAGGTATTCTCCGATGATGACAACAATACCCATCTGGAGGATTTTTTTTGATGTTTTGCGCAAGGCGTTTTTGGCCCGCGATTTTCTGTAATTCCTGCTTTTGATCTCTGTCATGGCTTCTCGGTATCCCTGCCTCGCGGGAGGGTCATTCTTAGCCCGTGGGCCCAAAAAGATTTTAAAGAAATGAATAAACTCTTTCTTTTATATATTATTATGGACTTGAACCCAGGGGGTGTCAATAGAAACTCATCCGGTTCTGTGCGGTGGAGCGATATTTTCTTCGATTAGGATGCGTTTAAGGATCTTGCCGGTTGAGTTTTTCGGGAGTTCCGTCCGGATCTCGATTTTTCTAGGGATTTTATAGTCGGCCAGATGCCCGCGCAGGTAAGCGATAATGTCGTGTTCTGTCATTGATCCGGCTGTTTTGAGGACGACATATCCCTTGGGAACCTCCCCTTTGTGCGGATCGGGAACGCCGATGACCGCCGCTTCCTTGATGCGGGGGTCCCGGTAGAGGACTTCTTCGATCTCGCGCGGATAAACATTCAACCCCCGGACATTGACCATGTCTTTCTTGCGCCCCATGATGAAGATGTATCCATCCTTGTCGATTTTGGCCATGTCGCCCGTCAAGAGCCATCCTTCCCGGAGGGTCTGGCGGTTGTCTTCTTCTTTTTTATAGTAGCCGAGCATGACATTTGGTCCCTTCACGCACAATTCTCCTTCTTGTCCTGGGCCGAGAGCTTGTCCGTGTTCATCGATGATTTTGGCTTTTATGTCCGGGATGGGCAGGCCGATGGATCCGGGCTTGCGTGGTCCTTTGAGCGGATTAAGGGAGACGACAGGAGACGCCTCTGTCAACCCGTAACCCTCCAAAAGCGGCAGGCGGAATTTTTTTTCAAATCCCAGGAAGACTTCAACGGGAAGGGCCGCGGCCCCGGAAATGGCGAGCCTGACGGGGTTTATAAATTTCAGAAGAAACGGCGGCAGGAACGGGGGCAACTTCATTTCTTTGAGGATGCCGTAGATGGACGGGATGCCGACGAATATCGTGATGCGGTTTTTACGGATCGTTCTCAGGAGCTTTTTGATCGGCCGGGGCGATTTCATGATGATGGTTTTGGCTCCGGCATCCAGAGGCATCAGCATGCAAACGGTCGCTGCGAAAGAGTGGAAGAGCGGTAAAAAAGAGATAAAGGTGTCTTTCGGCGTGACGCGGATGCACCGGGACGATGAGCGGATGTTGGATAACAGGTTGTTGTGCGTCAGCATGGCGGCCTTGGGATGACCTGTTGTGCCGGATGTGTAGAGGAAGACAGCCGGATCCGCAGGTCTTTTGGGGATGTCGGCGAACCGGGCCAGAGACGCCTCGACGGGCACTCCTTTTATTTGTGAAGTTTGAAGCACAAACGCCAGACTTGCCGCCATCGTTTTTAATTCATCGGCGACAAGCGTATAGGCGGCGGAGGTGACTAATCCCTTTGCCCCTGAATCGTCGAGGATATATTTGACCTCTTCCCTTTTGAACATGTGGTTGATGGGAACGATAATATTGCGGTTCAGCAGGATTCCGAAGTAGGCATAGACGAATTCCGGAGAATTGTCCAGCAGGATAGCGATCCTCTCTCCTTCTTTTGCCCCCGTCTTCCTTACGGCGGATGCAACGCGGCAAGACTCCTGGAGGAGTTCTGCATAGCTGATCTCTTTGGAGCCGAAGATCAGCGCTGTCCTGTCCGGGTAATAGCGATGGGCACGCAGGAGGATATCGATGAGGCTGCCGGAGATATTTTGTTCTTGGAGCATCATTTCAGAAGGAGGAGAAAGGCCGCCCCCGCCAGGACGCAATAATATCCGAAAACGTGAAAGCGTCCGCCCAGCAGGGCCTTTTTTAGGATGAAGAGGGCCAGGAGGCCGCAAAGGTATGAGGTGATGATGCCCGCTGTCACATCTAGCGGCCGGTATTCGGCGATTTTCGTCCAGTCGGTATCTTTGGCTTCAAGCGCAAACGCCCCGGCGATCGCCGGGATGGATGCCAGAAAGGAAAAACGGAAGGCTTGTCCCGGCTCAACTTTTCTCATCAAAAGGGTGCCGATTGTTGAGCCGGATCTTGAGATGCCGGGCGTGATGGCGATACCCTGGCTTAATCCCATGAGAGCGCTGTCGGCGTAACCCGGCAGGCGGCCGCCTTTTTTGATGAAGCCCGTCGAAAGAATGAAGAGTCCGTTGAGGATCAACAAAGCGCTCACCGGCGCCGGTGCATTAAAAAAAGATTCAAATGTCTTCTTGAACGTCATTCCGATCATCCCCGTGATTGCGGTGACGATCAGGATGCGCAAGATGGCTTTTGTGTCTTTGCATGCGGCGACGATGTCTTTATAGAAGAATGTCGCCAGGGCCGCGAGCGTGCCGATATGGAGAGAGACGTCAAGGAAGACAAGATTCTCTTGCAGTCCCAGGAACCGTTGAATGATGACGAGGTGTCCGGAACTGCTGACCGGCAGGAATTCCGTTATTCCCTGGATGGCTCCGAGGAGGACGATCTTGAGCGTGATCATATAGCTATTTGCCGGATCATTCATATCGAATCTCGTCGAGATAGAATGTGCAGCCTTTCGGGTTGCCGTCCAGGTTGGCCGACCAGGCAAATCCGCCGATGATATGGGACAGGTCTTTGCCCCGCAGGTCGATACTGTATTGTTTCCATTCCGGCGTTAAGACGACGGGTCCGATGCCGGCCGTATCGGAATCCGGGTAGGGACCCGAGATTCCTCCCATCTTGAATTCTTCGATCCTTTCGCCTCCCCTCTCTCCACGGGCCCAGAAGGTGAGGCGGGATACGCCTCGCAGGTCGACGCCGGCGTTTTCCTTGCTTCCCCAGTTGTTGGCCGGGTTTTGCCAGTATATCCCGGCCCAGCGGGCGCCGCTGGAGGCCCTGTTCGAATAGCTGATCTTGATGCACGTGTCGCCGGCGTAGACATCATCGGACCAGCCGTTATCCAGCGTCAGGTCCGCATAATCCCCCATCCAGCCGGATGGAATGAAAAAGTTGCTGTTCGCGGCGCCTTTGTCGGAATAAACATAGAAGAGCTTGACGGCCGCCTTCTGTTCCTGTGCAGCGGATTGTGTCGCGACGCTTCCACAGAGAGTCACCGCCACCAGCAGTCCGAAACAGAAACCGGAAATTATTTTTGGATTCATCATATCCTCCCTCGGTTCTCCATTCAAATCTTCGCCTGCTTGATCAGTTGGCGGTAATAGTCCATGCATTTCGGACAGGCGCCTTGTCCTTCTTTCCATTCCGGATGGTCCCGGCGGATCAGCTCGATGAGATATTCTTCCGTCTTGACGTGCGTTAATGCCGTTTTTTCGTCGATCTGTCTGCTACAGATCGGGCAGACGTAAACGGAGGACGGCCCGGCGTCTGCACCCTTGGCGGCGCATTTGTTGCAGAGGTCGGAATCTTTAGCGCTTCGTTCCAGACGTAGGATGTTTTTGAGGATGCGGGCCCACCGGCCCTCCAGCGGAATGTTGCATACACGACAGCGTTTCATGAACCCTCCCTGATTTTGCCTATAGTAAGGTTTTTACCTTCAAAATCAACCCTGCCCGTCTCTTGGACGAACTCGCGAAGAAAATTTTTACCGAGCGGCCGGCTAGCAAAGCTGGTCAGGCCCTCATGGAAAAAATTTTCGAGTGTTTGAGCAAGAGATAAATGTTTATCCCTTGTTTGAATTTGTTTTCCAATAAATTATTCCTTCGTATGGCGAAATGACGGTTGATGGTCGATAAGCCGTTTGACATCGGCCTCTTCCACAAAACCCATGGAAACAGCGGCTTCGCCCAGGCGTTGTCCTGTCGTCCAGTGATAGTGCAGCGTTTCATTGAGCTGCGTTTCGTTCAAAAGATGGGTTTCCAGCATGATCTGGCCGATCGGCTTGCAGGATTTAAGAAGGGGATGATGTTTCCTGAGTTCCAGAGAATATTCTTCCTGAAGGTTTTTGCGTTCGTGCAATCCCGCATCTGTGACACGGCGGTTGACCAAATAGTTGCTTGTGCGGTGTTTTTTAAGGAAATTTTTGATTTCGAAAGCGACTTCGATGAGCTGGAAGATGGATGCGATTTTGAAATTGCGGTTATTGACGATGGCGATGGACAACCCCATGAGCGAGATGTCCGTCAGCCGCCCCGTGCGGTCCTTGGCCTTGATGTGTCCGTTTTGCCTGTCTTGTGCCGAATAATGCAGCGGGATCAGGCGGTCGAACTCGCCGATGCACTCCTGGGCGACGATCTCTTCTCTCTGCGGTGTCGTCACATAAACGAAATCGTCGCCGCCGACATGACCGACAAAATCGTCGCTGTTGCCGAATTTCTTGACGGCCGATGTCAGGATTTTAGCTGTCTGGAGGATGACGCGGTCTCCTGCGATATATCCATATTTGTCATTGAAGGCCTTGAAATTATTGATGTCCACGTATGCAAAGGAGAATATTTTGTTGTTTTCAATGTGGTCCTTCACCAGTTTTTCGATGGATTTGTTCCCGGGGAGTTTCGTCAGCGCGTTGGCATGAAATTGGTGCGCAGCGCTGCGCAAGGACAGGGCGATGCGGATTTCGAGGTCGATAGGGTCAGGCGGTTTGATCAGGAAGTCGTCGACGCCCTGTTCGATCTCAAGAAGGTTGCGGCGCAATTGTTTTTTTTCGATCAGGATGATGATGGGAATGTAGGAGGTGACAAAGTCGTGCTTTAACATTTTGCAGAGCTTCAGGCCGTCGGCCGCTGTGAGATGGGCGTCGATCACGATCAAGTCGGGGCAGCGCTGGGCGGCGGTCGGCAAGGCCTGATTTCCGTCGGAACAGGCGAAGACGTCGTAGTTCCAGGCTTTCAGGAGATATGTGAGGATTTTTTCCAGCCCCTGGTCTTCAATGACGAGGAGGATTTTTTTATTTTTCGACATATCACTGTCTTATGGTCGCATAATACAGGAAGATGACACCTGCCGTGATGATGCTGACCGTGCGGAAGACGCCGATGCTGAAGCTCGAGGCCTCCTGCGAGAAAGTCGTCAAGAGCAGGTTGTCTATGCGGAGATAAAAGATGAAGAGCAAGGATATTGTCAGACAGAATGACAGGATTTTTTTAGGCATCCATTTGCGCAAGACAGCAAGATAAAAGACCAGGAGTACGCCGCCGGCGATATAGAGATTGACGCTTTTGCAAAAGGCGACGACAAGCACGGCGGTCTCATAGACCTGGTTCTTGAGTTCGAAGAAAATATTATCCATTTTTCCTCCGGAAGGCCCACATGAGAAGGCCGCAGATGGGGATGGCGAGGCCTTCGTATAAAAGGATTTTGTCCCAGTGGAGCCTGACGGCGCCGCGAGACCTTTCGTAGAGAGAGCTGGTTTGTTCGGTGATGATGTAATTGTCGCCGCCGATGGCGGTCACTTTGTAGCGGGGCGTGAACCAGGCGATGAGGATGAGGGCCAAAATTCCAGCGACTAAAACGATAAGCTGTTTTTTATTCATCATTTTTCCTCTTGTGATAAGTCTATCTAAAAGAATAAGATGTGTCAATCATTCTTTAATCGAGCCGCAGAATGCGGCGAAGATTAGACCCTTCCTTTATGTAGAATGAGGAAGGTCTACCCTTTCTGGGTAACCCCGCAGAGTATCGGAAAAATTTAGTGCCCGGCAGCCCTGGGCGAGAAATTTTTACGATATCTTACGATACGGGGTCATCCAGGAAAGAAACCCCTAAGCCCCGGACTTTAGTCCGGCGGAGAGATTCCACTCGAGCCGCAGAATGCGGCGAAGATTAGACCCTTCCTTTATGTGGAATGCGGGGGTCTACCCTTTCCGGGTTAGACCCTCCGTTTAGAGGAAGACGGAGGTCTACCCTTTCTGGGTTAGATCTTTCCTTGGCTCAGGTTTTTATGTTTTTGCGAGTATATTTTTGCGAGATGGAGATCAGGCGGCAGCGAACACCTGTTTGATAAGCATCGTGGCGTAACAACCGCGCGGCAGCGTGAAGGCAAGCGTCAGATCCTCCCTCTCTTTTTCCGTTTCTCCGCGGCTGAAAGTATAGGTCATGTCTTCCGGAATGGCCTGGATGGTCCTATCGATGCTTTTAAAATAGGCCTGCCTGATTTTTGTCAGGTTGAAGATGGAGGTTTTCAGTCCTTTTTCTTGCAGGAGCTCATGGTACGTCTCTGCGGTTTTATTGTCTGCCATGAGCATTTTGGAAGATATCGTCGGGATGACGCCCGTTATTTCGGCTCCTTCTTCAGCAAAAAGATAGTCTCCTGCCAAGCCTGGATATCTGCTGGTGATCTTTGCTGTGCGGCGGATGAGCCGCCGCAGGACTTCATTCCAAAGGAAGGCCTGAAAGGAGGCAAAATGGAAAGCAAGCTCGCCGGCGGGGATCTTGCGTAAGAGCGCAAGGAAGTCTTTCGGGTGTTCAGAGAGGTGTGACAGCCATCCCTTTTCCGTGCGGCTGGCGGCTTCTTTGAGGCATAGCGTCCATTCCCCCCAATGTTCGAAGAAGAATGCCTTGCGCCGGACGTCCTCTTTTTTGTCTTCGGAAACCCTGTGGGTCAGGTAAAATTTCACGGCACCGTTGAAATGTTTTCTGATGATCTTTTCTGCTAGGAAGCCCTGGGCAGGATCAAAGGGGCCGAACCGCTGGTCGTCAAAATAATTGAAAAAGCCCTTGCGGGGAATTTCCTTGAGCCTCGGCACGGCCTTCTCTTTTTCGTGCCGGTTTACGTTGCGGACGACGATACGGAACTTGTTTGCCGCGATGAGGTCCGGTCCCATGGGGCGATCGAGATATCCTGCTGTCTCGAGGCGGAATTTCGGCGTCTTGGTGTGCAGGGACGCAACGGCCCCCTTGACCGTGATGAACTGGGTGGCGCAGGCGTGTTTGTCTTTGCGGCCGCCGTAGGAGATGTCTGCCAGGGGTTTGCGGAGGCGTGCAGCGATCTCTTGGACGGCATCAAGGGTGTTGCACTGGCGTTTGATGAGGCGTAGCAGCGTGTAGGGGCCGTTTTTTTTCGGCGCGCCAGCGAGTATTTCTTCGACGACAAAATCTTCCGGCCTAGCCTTGATTTTCATCTCAACAGACCTTTCGACGAGCGTTTTTATCCCGTTTCCAGAATGCCCCGCCTGTAAAGGGAGAGATTGGCGGTGCTCGAAGACACCGCCATAGGCATCCGGGCGGGATTACCTGTCCGTCCTGGCCTCGACGGGATCCCGAAAACAGAGAGGTCCAGCGGGATTCATGGCACGTCAGGTATTTCTTTTGATGTGGGTTCCCGCAAAACGCTGGAGGCCGCCGGACTCTTGGATCCAGCCGTTGTTCAAACCAAATTTTTTGAGGTTTGCCGCTGCTTCTTCGAATTCTTCCAGACGCAGACGCCTGTCGAGAGGGGGATGTTTGTCTGCCAGATAGGCCGGAAAGTACTGGCTCATGAGACTTACATACGTTTCGCATGAGATTTCTTCGGCGATAAACCTGAGGATCTCTTCTGTCCCGCTTATATCTTCCGGCAGGACCAGATGCCTGATGATCATGCCCTTGCGGATGCTCCCGTCGTCGTTAAAAATGGCGGCACCGGCCTGTCTGTGCATTTCTTTTATGGCCTCGCGATTGACGGCAGGATAGTCGGCCGCGCCGGAAAATATCCGCGCCGCTTCTTCGTTTGAGTAACGCATGTCCGGCAAATAGATGTCCACGATGCCTTCGAGGATCTTGAGGGTTTCCGGGAGCTCATAGCCCGACGTGTTGTAGACGATGGGGATGTCCAGGCCGTCACCGACGGCCAAGAGGAGCGCTTCGAGGATCTGGGGCATGACATGGGTGGGCGTGACCACGTTGATGTTGTGGCACCCTTCTTTTTGGAGTGAGAGCATGCCATCTGCCAATTCCCGCGCCTCCATGGGTCTCCCTTCGTCTTTCTGGCTGAACTGGTAGTTTTGACAATAGAGACAACGGAGATTACAGCGGGAAAAAAAGATGGTTCCTGAGCCGCGTTCACCTGAGATCGGCGGTTCTTCGCCGTGATGGGCGAAATAGCTGCAGGTAACGGCCAGCCGTCCTGTGCGGCAGAAACCTTGTTCGTCGCGCAGCCTGTTCGTTCCGCATCTCCTGGGGCAGATCATGCAGTGTTCCAGCATCCGCAGGGCTTCCTTGGATTTTTGGGCCAGCACCCCCTGTTTATACGCATCGATATAACTGGGATACGCCATATTTTTTTTCTATCTGTTGTTTGTATGTTTTTCTGACTTCGTTGAAAAAAGCGATATGGGATTCTTGGCGGTAATCGGGATATGTCCATTCCAGGGGTGCAAAGGTATGGCCGCGGAAAACGAGAGTCACTTCTTCAAAGATGCCTTGGCGGAGATAGATGCGGTGGCTGTGGTTTTTTGTGGTCGCCAAAACGAGTTTTGCCAGGCTGATGTAACCGGGGTCGATGTTGACGGTTCTTTTCTGGGCTCCACGGAATGGCCTGATTTCCAGGCTGTTCGTCCATTGTTTGATCGCAGCCAATGTGTCCGCTGCGATGAGCCTTTCAAAAGACAGAAACTGCCGCCGTAAGCCTTCGCCTAGCTCCCTTTCGTAATAATGGGTCTGGTCGAAAGCAAAAACGGCCGATGTCCTATCGGCGCGCCCAAAACGCCTTTCAAGGAATTTGCGGGCGCATTCAAGCCGTTCGGTGTCTTTTGCGATCAGGCCTGTGATGAGCTTTGCGGGGAGGGACCTTAAAGGGGTGCCCATGAGCCTACAGCTGGATCTTCGGGGACGTGCTGAGCGCTGCGTTCTCGACGCAGTGCTTGACGTAGCGGTCGACGAGTTTCATGTCCGACTTTGATATCTGGTTAAAGTAGATCGCAATGTTGTATTTATTGCTTTCTACCGGGTGAGATGATTTTTCGATGCGCACCACCGTCCCTTCGCAGGTGATGTGCTTGGAGTCTTTGAGATTCCTGGATTTCGGCAAAAGAAGCGTGACCCTTAATTTTGTCAGGACGGGGACGTAGCCGTCAATCTCACAATAGGCGCCGATACAACTGACGTTTTTTGTTTCGGTGACAAAGTCGGCGTCCCTGTCCTTGATCTTAATGGCCAGGTTCTTGTCGGCCCTGGCGAAACGTCTTCTTTCCTGCGCAGAAGTCATGGTTATTTGGCGTTATGCCGCGGGTGCGGCGGCCTTCGCTTTGGAAGCGGTAAAGCATTTTCTGTTGCAATAGAATTTGCCGTTCCTGTAGTAACGTTTTATTCTTTTTAAGGGTTTATTGCATTTGGCGCAATTGACTTTTTTGGATTCTTTGCTGTCTGCCACGATTGTTCTCCTTAACCCTGCCTCCGGCAGGGTTAACCCCGAAGCATAACTTGAAAATTTAGTTCTGCCCGTCTGAGCCTGGCCCGGGTTCCGGGCCGAGCGAAGACTGGGTGTAGAAGAAAATTTTCAAGTTGTCAATGCGAGGGGTCCGTTTGTTTTTATTGAGCCACAAAGTTATTCTTACCGCGCCATCGCGTCATTGATGACGACGTATTCCTGGAGCCATTTTCTAAAATAGGGGTTCAATTCCGAAAAATGGAGCCCTGCCTGGTAGTGATCGGAGAACGCAATCCGTTGAGACCAGACGACTTTCGCGATTCCCTCGATGATCTTGTTGACTTCCGGAAAGTTAAGCTTGATGAGGAAGGAGCTTTCGCTCGGGAAAAAAGACGGCATGTTCATCCGCAGGCCCGTGGTGCTCAGGTCCTTGGAGACCGTCTTTCCTGAAAGTCTCTCAGTCCCAAGGAGTTCATAGGTAACGGGCAGGTTGACGCGGATGCGTTTGGCTTGTCGTTTTTCCTGAAAATTCATAGGTATCGCTCCAAGTCCAACTAAGAATATCACATAAGTTTTTTTGTGTCAAACAGTTTGTGGTCGGGTCTCCGGTCTTTCTTTGTGTTTTATCCGCCTTCGCGCAGCCGCCTTGGACGGGCCAGAGAGCCTCTGGCGGGAAAACCACGGGTGTGAACCTGTGGATGCCCGCCGGCTGTCAGCCGGCGAGGTCCCGCCGAAAACCGGACGAGATGCCGTTTGACCGCTGGAAGACAGACAGGCACCACGGCTCGCCTCTCGGCAAAGCCGAGGGCTGTAAAGCCGTGGGGCTCCATTTAGCGTTTTATCCCGTTAGAAAACCCTGCCCATGGGCGGGATGTTTTAAGGCGGAGGCACGGAGAAAAAGCCCTCTGTCAGCTTTTTCGTTAGAAAGGCTTGCAGTCCTTTTCTAACGGGATTGACAAAGAAAAAGCGAGTGTTATAATTTTCTTAATTCTATGGAGAATCCCGAACTGAAATCAGGACAAAAAGAAGAATTGTCTCTTCAGAAACAGGAGCCAGCCGCGGTCGCCAAGGGGTTGTTGCCCTGCTTCAAGACCGATAAGATGCTATGGTTTATTGTTGTTTTTGGCGTCTGTGGTTTTTTTCTGGCTGCCGCGCTCTTTGCGTTTTTTTCCGGACCTAAAAAGACCCAGAAGTTCCCCGAACTTCACCCCGCCCCGGCAGCTGTCCCTTCTTCCCCTGCGACCGCGGCGTCCGCGCCTGTTGTTGAAACGCCTCAGATTCAAACGCTACCGGCAGAATCAGCAGCCCCTTCGACCATGCCCGCATTGTCTCTTTCGGGTATTCTTTACAGCGATGCGGAAAGCCTGGCCTTGATCAACGGCAAAGTTGTTCCTGAAGGCGGTACGGTGGATGGCGCGAAGGTTGAGAAGATCAGCTCTGATGAGGTGGAATTGAGCTTTGAGGGCCAGAAAATCGTCCTGCGGTCAAGATAACCTTCCTAGCAAGACCTTCCGAATGATGTCCGTCGGAATATTTTCGACGATCTGTGTTTCTCCGATGCGTTTGAGCAGGACAAAACGGTTCTTCCCTTCCCTGAATTTTTTGTCATGAGCCAGCGCCTGCATTGTCCTGCGCAGGATTTTTTTCGGGATATTTGTCGGTAAGCCGATGGTTGTCAGGAGGGTGACCACATCGTCCCTTTCTTTCTTGTCGAGCAACCCCAGGGCCGCGGACATGTCGCAGGCACAGGCCATGCCGATGGCCACGGATAGGCCGTGCGACAAGGAAAAATCCGAGGCCGCTTCCACTGCATGGCCGATGGTGTGTCCGAAGTTAAGGATGATCCGGATATCTTTTGTGTCTCGTTCATCCCTGCCGACCACGCGGGCCTTGATGTCTGCGCAACGGCATACAAGATGTTCCAGGCAGCCTGGATGCCGTTTCAAAAGTTTGCCGGCGTTGCGCGCGATCCATCTGTAAAGGTCCGGATCTTTGATCAGGCCGTATTTAACGGCTTCGGAGAGGCCGGCCATAAGTTCCTTTTTAGGCAAGGTTGTCAGAAGACCGGTGTCCGCAAGCACGAAACGCGGCTGGTAAAAAGCGCCGATGAGATTTTTGCCGCAGCGTGTGTCGACGGCTGTCTTGCCGCCGATAGACGAATCGACCTGCGCCAATAACGAGGTGGGGATCTGTATATAAGGGATTCCTCGCTTGTAGATGGCGGCAACGAATCCCGTCAGATCTCCTGCGACCCCTCCCCCCAGCGCCGCCAGAAACACCCCCCTGCTTTTGTCAAAGGGCAAGATTTTTTCGATTATCTTCAGCGCGAGGTTTGCATTTTTGCTTTTTTCTGTATCGGGAATGGCGAGAAAGCGCAGCAGGATGCCCCCCGAGGTTTTTTTGACTTTCTTTTCAAAAAGTTTCAGGATAGGGGGCGTTGAGATGATGACGCCGCGGCCGGGCAGACCGGCATTTTTGGCCAGGCGTTCCATGTGTTTGAGGATGTTTTTGCCGACGTAGATGTTGTAGGAACCGGAACCCAGGACGACCTTGATCGTTTTCATATGAGACCGAGGATATGAATGACCCAACCGACGATGGGCCAGACGATGATATTGAAGAGTCCTAAATATAATAACGCAAAGAGGATGATAAATCCATAGGGTTCTATCGCGGCGTAACGGATGGCGAGCGGCAGGGGCAATAACCCCATGACGATGCGGGATCCGTCTAGGGGCGGAATGGGGACTAGATTGAAGACGGCGAGGATGACATTGACGAGGATGACATATCCGGCGATCTGCGCCGGGATCGTTTCGGAAACAACCCCTGATTTGACGACGAGCGTTGCCGCGAGCGCCAACAGGAGGTTGGCTGCGGGTCCGGCGAGGCCGACCCAGATGATATCTTTTTTCGGGTTTTTCAGCGCGGAAAAATCGATAGGGACTGGTTTGGCCCAGCCGAAAAGGACGGGCGACTTGACAGCGATCAAAAAGATGGGCAGGAGGATTGTGCCGAAAGGGTCGATATGGGCCAGCGGGTTGAGCGTCAGCCGTCCGCTCCTGGCAGCCGTCATGTCGCCGCGTTTATAGGCGACAAAGGCATGACTGAATTCATGCACGACAATGGCTGAAAAAAAGACCAAAAGGGATATCAGGATACCCATGTTATGGTGCTGGATTCTCTTGCGGGGCAAACAAGCCGGCGTGGCGCGTATCCGGTCGTTTTACTTCTTCGCAGGGGCTTTTGCCTTCTGATCCGGAGCCGGGGTGGCGGCAGGCGCACCAGCTGCTGCAACGGCGCCTTCTTCGGCCGGTTTTTCAGCAGCTTTCTCTTTTTTGATCTTGATGCGAACGGCCTTGATCTTGGGCAGACCAAAAACTTTGCTGTCCTCTTTCCAGAGACCCTTGTTCATCAGGTACTTGATGCGTTCGGTCCTCTTGAGGACTGATTTAGCCTGTTTGCCTTTGACGGCCGCTCCCAGAGATGGATGGATAGACATGTGATTTGGTTCCTTTATAGACCCTGCGCTTATTCGGTATTACCTGGCTCAATCGGATGAGCCAGTATGCCACTTTCTGCGGCATGCGCAGGTCTGTCCTTTCTGGACTAGGCCCTGCGCTTATTCGGAATTGCGCAGGTCTGCCCCTTCTGGGCTAGATTTTTTTAATGAAACAATCAGAATATGTTTTCTTCAGTTCCTTTATCTTTCCCTGGGCCTCTTCCCTGCTGGAATAATTTCCCGCCAAGACGACGAGGTAGTTTCCCGACGGCCTGACAAAAGCCGTGAACCCTTTCTTTGCGAGTGTCTCCGACAGTCCCTTAGCAGCGCTCTCGTTCTTTAAAGACGCAACCTGGATGGCGTAGCCGCCTGTCGGCGCCTGTGTTTCTTTAACCGGTGCCGGCGCGGAAGCTACAGCGGCTGCGGCGATCTGAATCTTTTGAGGTTCAGCGGCCGCATTCTCCGCTATGTTGCGATTCTCGCCTGTTGCCGGCAGGGCGACTTTTTCCGGGGCAGCAGGCAGCTGCGGTTCTTTGATTTCCCCTACAGCTTTTGCCGTGATCAGCTTGCCTTTTTCAACACCCAGCGTGAAACTGGCAATCAAAAGCATCAATACGCAGATAAAAAGGATAATGATGCTCTGTGAGGAGAGCACAACATTGACCGATGAAGAATTTCTTGCCCCATCTTCTTTAATTCCAGAGAGATACGAATAATCCGATTTGTCCTGTTTAGGAAAAACTTCGAATTCGATCTGCTCGCCCCTGGAATTTGTGTTTATCATGTTGGGACTATTATAGTTACTATTGAGTCAAATTCAAGTACTTTTTTAACTTTTTATTATGAAAAACCTTGATAAGGCACTTGACGATCGAAGGATCGAATTGTGTGCCGCTGTACTGTCTGATTTCATCCAGGGCATCTTTGACAGAAACGCGTTCCCTATAGGGGCGGCCGTACACCATGGCGTCAAAGGCGTCGGCAACGGACATGATCCTGGCGCCGATGGGGATTTGGCTCTTTTTGAGACGCGAAGGATAGCCTGAACCGTCGAATTTTTCGTGATGGTGAAGGATGATGGGCAGGACGGGCTTGAGGATCTGGACGTGCTTGATGATTTCCGCGCTCTTGATGGGATGGCGTTTGACGATGTCATATTCCTCTCCCGTGAGGTGAGAGGTTTTTGTCAGGATTTCAGTCGGGATGTTGACCTTGCCGGCGTCGTGGAGCATGCTGGCATATTTGAGACTGTCGACTTCTTTTTTGTTCAGATGCATTTCTTCCGCCAAGGCCTTGACGAGACGCGAAAAATACGGCGTATGGGCATAGGCCGGCGGGACCTTGGAATCAAGAACTGTGACCAGGGATTTGATGGTGCCCATTACCATTTTTTCCTGCTCTAGGTAAAGCTGGATGTTTTTGATCGCCATGACGATCTGTCCGGCCAACGTCATCAGGGTCTCGAGGTCGAAATAGTCGAATCCTCCCTCTTTTTTGATGGTTTTTTTGTTGCGCCGGACGATGATGTAGCCGATGATGTCGTCGCTGATCAAGGGAACGGCCAGAATGTCGTCTTTTTTGATGGCGGAACTTGTGGCGACCAGTTTGCTTTCTAGGCTGCTCTTGACAGGGACCTTTTTGTTGGATAACAAGCGCTTGTTGTTTTCTATGAAGCAGCGCGTTGCGATCTTTTTGTTGTTTTTGGAGGATGTCAGGAGGACAAAGGTGCTGTTATCGGCTTTGAAAATCTGGGACAGGAGTTTTGTGAGGCGGGATGCCAGATCGGTCAGATCGTAGGTTGTGTTGATCAGTCGGTAGATCGAATGCAGGGCCGAGACTAGGGCCTTATACTTTTTTGTAAGGATTGAATAATTTTTCGTGCTCATCGAGAGCAAAGCGGTCTGTCATACCTGCGATATAGTCGCAGACGACTTCGTAGGCGTCTTTTTTTGTCTTGATCTTTTGTTGATGTTCGGCGGGAAGCATGGCCGTATTATGAATGTAGGCACGGAAAATCTCTTCGATGAATCTTCTGGCTTTGTCGGACATCCGGTTGACCCGGTAATGGCTGTAGAGCTCCTTTTTCAGGAACGCGCGCAGGGGTTGTCTCTGTTGTTTCAGGGCGTCGCTGAAATCCACCAAGCGTCCCGGGTGTTTCCTGACGTCATCGATATTCCCGATCTTGTATTGTTTCAAGCGGCGGCTCGATTCCTCGATGGCGTCGTCCACGAGGATGGCGATCAGGTTGCGAATGATCTGGTGTTTTTTCTTTGATGCCTCGATGCCAGGAAAGCGCCGCTCGATCTTTTCTTTGGTGTTACGCCAGAAAGCGACGCTCTCCAGGGCCGATTCGGAGATCAACCCCGACGTGAGTCCATCATCGAGATCATGATTATCATAAGCGATTTCGTCGGCGATGTCAACAATTTGTGCTTCAAGTGAAGGCATTAAATGGGGTTCTAGCTCTCTGGGGATGCGCGCCTTGTCGTAGGAAGTGGTGTGTTTGACGATCCCCTCGCGCGTTTCCCATGTCAGATTGAGGCCCGGGAATTCCGGATAACGCTCCTCGAGTTTATCGACGATCTTTAAGGTGTGGAGATTGTGGTTGAAGCCGCCGTAGTCCTTCATGAGCTTGTTGAGGATCTCTTCTCCTGCGTGGCCGAAAGGCGTGTGGCCGAGATCATGCGCCAGCGAAAGCGCTTCCGTAAGTTCTTCATTGAGCCTCAGGGCCTTGGCCAGGGTTCGTGCGATCTGCGAGACTTCCAGGGAGTGGGTCAGGCGGGTGCGGTAGTAATCGCCCTCGTGGTTGACAAAGACCTGGGTTTTGTATTCCAGCCTTCTGAAGGCGGCGCTGTGGATGATGCGGTCGCGGTCGCGTTGATAGAGGCTGCGATAGGCGTGTTCCGGTTCTTTGTAGCGGCGGCCGCGGGAATCTTTCGACTTGGCCGCGTAAGATGCCAGATACCGGTCTTCCAGTTCGTGGATGTTGACTCCTCCAGGAAAGACCGGAACTTTTTCTGTCGATGAGGTTTGAGCGGCGGCTTTCCTGACGGCCTTGACGGGAGAATTCATCGCGTCAGTTCCTTGTATAAAGATTGCAGAGATTGAGAAATTACTTTCGTATCGGCGATGACGGGCATAAAGTTCGAATCTCCCCGCCATCGCGGCACGACATGGATGTGAAGATGGCCTTCAATGCCGGCGCCGGCCACGCGTCCCTCGTTGATCCCGATATTGAATCCTTCGGGTTTCAGGATCTTCCGCAGGAGCGCCTGGGATTTTTTGAGGCAGTCCATCAGATCCGACATTTCCTCCCTGCTTAGCCTGTCCAAGGAGGCAACATGGCGCGAGGGCGCCACCATGATATGGCCGTTGTTATAAGGGTAAATGTTGAGCATGGCCAAGGAAGTGCGGGTGCGCAGGAAGACATAATGCCTGCAGTCGTTTTTCTTCAGGCGGGCATGGCAGAAAAGGCATCCCTTTTCTTTTTTGATCTTTTTGATGTAGCCGATCCTCCACGGAGCCCAGAGTTTATTCATTCCGCCAGACCCCCCTCTTCTTGTGGATTTCACGCCATAAGACGCCGGTGTCATCGTAAAACACAAGTTTCCCGGGAGATGTTTCATCGTAAGATGCAACGGGATTCATGGCCCTATCCTTTCGATCTTTGCGCGCAAGTCTCCGTTGATCTCGACGATCCCGAAGGTATTATATGGAGCAAAGATCTTGTCGGTGGGGCTTCCCGGATTGAGATAGGTCGTCTTGCCGGATTTTTCCTGGAAAGGCGTGTGCGAATGTCCGAAAACGACGAGGTCGAAGGAATTATCGAAATTTTCCTTGATTGTTTGCAGCATCATCGCGGGGTTGCCGTAACCATGCATGATGCCGATTTTGAAATTTTTGACGGTGAATGTTTCTTTTTCTTTCAGATGCTCGCGTAACTCCGGGGTATCCATGTTGCCGAGGACCGCCTTGAGCGGTTTGAGATGCCTGATCTGCTGATAGAGATCATAAGATGTAAAGTCGCCCGCATGAATGACGAGATCCGATTGTTTTATTTCTGAGACGAGCTGGACTGGGAGTTCTTCATATCTGTCCGGTATATGGGTATCGGAAATGATGCAGATGCGCATTATTTTATGATCCCCGGTTTGCCGTAGAGTTCCAAGAGGTCATTGATGTTTTCGATACCCCAGGTGGCGATACGGGATTCTTTGGCCAGGAGTTTTGCATTGCGGTCGATCTCTCCCAGTCCGATGATGATCTTGTGTACCTTTTTCTGTTTGAAGGATTTGACCATGGCAATGAATTCCGTGACGTCGTGTTCGTTGATGCCGTCTTCTTTGATGGCGGCGATCCAGAGGTTGTCCTGGGTTTTACCGAAGATGCCGACGCGCAGATTGGAATTTTCGAACGTGACGAGTTTAAGCTCTTTGAAGGCGTCGAGCTGGAATTTCTTGCGGTCGATGAGGATCTCATCGTCGATCTCGAACTGGTTGAAGACTTCGCAGATCCTGTCGGCAACCGGTTTTTTGGAGACGTTGAAGAAGGCGTCGATCTCGTTTTGGATCTGGCGGTGGAAATGGGCCACCTGTTCCGTCAGGTCGTGGCTCAAGCTGTTAAGTTTTTCCGCGTGGGCGAATTTGAGCCAGAAGGCCAGAAGCCTGTCCGTGATGACATAAAAAGATCCGTTCTTGGTCAGGATGCCGAGATCGATGAGTTTGTTGCATTTCTGGATGACCTGTGAACGTTGCTGTCTTAACTGGGGCGCCAGGTCTTTGAGGCGGTTTTTTCCAAGGGCGACGGCATCCAGAAGATAGACGAAGTCGTTTTTATTGCGTCCGAGGGTCAGGAGGGCCAGGCGCATCGTGAAGCGCAGGTTGAAGACCCCCCAGTCGTGGAAGAGGAGCTTTTCAAGGGTCTGGATGAGGATGTCGGCGGTCAGGGTTTTTTGCTGGGCGGCGCGGCATGCAACGGCCGCTTCTTCGGAAAGGATCTTGAGGTAAAACGGGTGGCCTCCCGTGAAGTAGATCAGGAAATCCATCAGATCTTTCGAGATCTCGACATCGCCGAAGATTTTCGCAATGATCCGTTCGCTGCCGGGCCCTGTGAAATTTTCCAGTTCCAGCGTTTCAAAATTCCCGAAGAGAAGCGAAAGGTCGCTCAGGAGGATGTCTTTGGCAAGGGCTTTATGGGAACTGGAAAAGATAAAAAGGGTGTTCTTCTGCAGCATGATCCTTTTGCCGAGATCGCTGCAGATCTCGTCATACCCTAGTTTTTTCAGGTGGTGGAATTCGTCGAAGACGATGACGATCCGGCGCTGGCTTTCCGTAGCGAAGAGGTCGAAGAGGTCGAAGAGCTCCGAAAACAGCCGTTCGGGGCGGTCTTTATCAATTTTTTTCAATAGGGATTCCGCAGCTGCCGCCGTTTGGGGCAGGAGGTCTTTGGTGCGTTTGACCAGGATGTCCAATGTTTCTCTGGAGGAGAGAAGCTGGGCGTCTTTAAGATAGTTGAACAAAAGGCTGTTGAGGCATCTTTTGAGGAAGAGGGAATATTCATGGGGGAAGATTTCCACATAGATCGGGATGATCCCCTCTTCTTTGAACCCGTCCAGGAATTTCTTCAGAACGGTGGTCTTGCCGATCAGCTCTTCGCCGAGGATAGCGACATTCTGCCGGTATCCGTCCCGGAAATCCGAGAGGCGTTTATGGAGCAGATCCAAGATTTCTTTGCGTAAAGACGCAATGACGTTATCCATGTCAATCCAGATAAAAGAGCGGGTTTTGCGGCCTGTGTTTTCTGCGGATTTCAAAATGGAGCGAGTCCGTATCCTTGCCGGAAACATTGCCTGCCTTGGCGAGGACGGTCCCCTGTTTGACTTCGTCCCCCAGCTTGACGCTGGATGTCGCGTAGCCGCAGTAGACGGTGCGTAATCCGTCTTTATGATCCAGGATGATGGTCTGTCCGTATCCCGTCAGCTTTCCGATGAAAACAACCCGCCCGTCCCGCGAGGCCATGATGTTTTGCGTGTCGCGTGTCGAAATGTCGATGCCTTTATTGTTGGCTCCCCTGGTTTTTTGACGGAAATAGGCTGTGATGTGTCCCTTGATGGGCCAGATGAAGTCTTCGGTGCCGCCGCCGGCCGTAAAATTGGATGCCGGCGTAATTTTCTTGCGTTGTCCTCCGGGGATGACGAGCCTTTGGCCTGCCGAAATTATCGTTGAATCCTGGATTTTGTTGAAACGGGCAATCTCTTCCGGGTCCGTTTGGTACATGCGGGCGATGCGCCAGAGGGTTTCTCCTGCGGCGACCGTATGTGTGGTTGCCGGTAATGAGGAAGAAGGCGATACGACGGGCAGGGCGGCAACGGTGTCTTGACGGGCTTGGGGCGTTGTTGGTGCGCTTGCGCATGCAGATAATCCAACCACAAGCCATACAGCTACGAGGAATTTTATGTAAGACATATAATGAAACCGACAGCTAAACGAATTTTAAGCGAGCAAGAGGAATCCCCGGCAGGGAACCCACAAATTTTTCCTAAGCGGGTGAGCGGAATCGAACCGCCGTGTACAGCTTGGGAAGCTGCCATTCTACCATTGAATTACACCCGCAAATCAGGTAGCTCGCAAATTTTTAAACATCCTGTCCGCACAGGTGTTTTATTCTATCACCAGGAGGAATCTTCGTCAATAAGTCTTAATGATGGCTTTTGGCTTTTTTACCGGTAGGTCTGCCTTTGGCGATCGGCCGGGTCGGCAGGCAGGTATCGATGAGTCTGATCGAGCAGAATTCTCCGCACATGGTGCAGACGCCTTTGGTTTTTGGTTTGGAAGACAGTTTGTATTCTTTCGTTTTTTTGGGGTCGATGGCACACCGGATCTGTTTCTGCCAGTCCCTGTGCTTTCTGGCGATAGCCATAAGACGGTCTTGTCCGGCAGCGCCCTTGAGGCCGCGGGCGATGTCGGCGGCATGGGCGGCGATCTTTGATGCCACGATCCCCTGGCGGGTATCTTCTACGGACGGATGGCGGATATGCTCGGCAGGAGTCAGATAACACAGGAAGTCGGCGCCGTAATATGCGGCCAAGGCCCCTCCGATCGCACCCGTGATGTGGTCGTATCCGGCTCCGATATCCGTTACCAGAGGGCCCAGGACGTAAAATGGGGCCCCATCGCAGATTTTTTTCTCCAGCTCCATATTTTTTTTGATTTCATGCAAGGGGATATGTCCGGGGCCTTCGATAATGACCTGGACGCCGGCTTTTCTGGCTCTCTGCGTCAATTTTCCGAGTTCTTTCAGTTCGGCTATCTGGGGGGCGTCTGTTGCATCGGCAATACATCCCGGCCGCATGCCGTCGCCGAGGCTCAGGGTGATCCTGTAACGCCGCGCAATGTCGAGCACCCTGTCGAAATATTCGAAGAGAGGATTTTCTTTTCCATTTTTCCTCATCCAGTTGACGAGGATGGCCCCTCCCCGGCTGACGATATCCAGGAGCCTTCTGGACTTCAGGAAGACTTCAAGACTTTTTTTGTTGATGCCGCAATGGATCGTGAAAAAATCAACTCCATCGCAGGCCTGTCCTTCCAGCACATCGAAGATGTCCTCGGCCTCCATCTTGAGAAAAGAACCCCGTTTTTTTTGTGCCCCCATGGCGGCCTCGTAGATCGGAACGGTGCCGACTGGAAGCGGTGATGCCTCAAGGATAGACCGGCGTATTTTTTTTAAATCGCCCCCCAGGCTCAGGTCCATGACGGCGTCTGCGCCGAGGTCGACGGCCAAGGCGAGCTTTTCGAGCTCTGCTTTAAGGTTGATCTTGTCCGGCGATGTTCCGAGATTTACATTGATTTTAGTGGAGAGATTCTCCCCGATGCCGCAAGGGGACGTGATTTGTCTGCGGTTATTGAGCGGGATGACGCAACGGCCGGCGGCCACGCTTTTGAGGAGTGTTTCGCAAGAGATCTTCTCTTTTTCGGCGGCGAGCGCGGCCGTTGCACGGAAATGTTCATCTCGGAGCAGTTCATTATACATGGTTTTTTTTCAAAATGGCTTTGAGTTTACGGGTTGTTGAGGCGATATCCTTTGCCAGGCAGATTTCCCTGCAGACGGCTGTGCGGTCCGACCCGGCCGACAGGATGCTTGGGAGACGGCCGAGATCGATGCCGCCGATGGCAAAGACAGGTCGAGATGTCAAGGAGAGGGCTTGACGCAAAAGTGCTAATCCGCGGGGACGCATGCCGGGCTTGGTAAGAGTGGCAAAAACAGGTCCGAATCCCAGGTAGTCGACCGGCATTTTGCGGCTTGCGCGCACGTCCTTTAAGCTATGGCATGAGATGCCGATAAGCGCATCTGGGCCGAGCAATTTCCTGGCCACGGCAACGGGCGCATCATCCTGGCCTAAATGGACGCCGTCGGCGTCAACCGCTTTCGCGACATCGATACGGTCGTTGACGATGAACAGGCGTCCGGCCTTGCGGGTCATGGATGCCAGCGGTTTGGCGAAGGCGATCATTTCCCTTGCCATGGACGTCTTGTCGCGTAATTGCACGATGTCCACGCCGCCTGCAAGCGCTGCAGCCATGATGCTTTTAAGTTTTTGCGGCCCGCAGACGTCTTTATCGAGGATCAAGTAAAGACGGGAATTTTTTAAGACTTGTTTTTTCCAATTCATAAGTGTCGAAGCGCGTCTTTTGGATTTTTCGGCTGGCCTGGTTGTCCAGCAGTTTTAAAAATTCCTCAAGGACCCGGAGGGCCTCTTTTGTCCTCTGCATGTTCGCCAAAAAAAGGTGGGCCGTAGAGCGTTTCGTCGTCTTATTGGCGAATGTCCTGCCAGGGTCTTGCGCGCTCTTGCGTTCCAGGACCATCCTGAGGCGGTCGACACGGCTGGATTTGAGGATTTTTGTTACGGCATGGCGCAGGCAGCGCAGGCGTCGGCTGAGAGATGCGTCTTTGAGGCAAAATCTTGCGATGTCTTCGCAGACCCGCAGGCCTTCTTTGGCGCGGTTGACATTTGCGTCCAAGACCCTGTAAATTTCTCTTTCGGCGTCTTTGGAATTTTTTTGCACTCGGTTTTTGGAGTTTAAGATAACCGCCTGATCTTCTCAATGATTGCGGTTGTCGATCTGTTTTTGATATAAGGGATTACGCAGACCTTGCCTCCGTCGGCGAGGACTTCTTCGGCGCCGACAATGCGGGAGACGTTCCAGTCGCCCCCTTTGGCCAGGACATCGGGTTTGAGCGCCCTGATGAGTTCCAGGGGCGTGTCCTGGCGGAACAGAACGACATAGTCCACGCATGCCAGGGCCGCCAGGACGTGCGCCCTGTCTGTTTCATCGTTGACGGGCCGTTTTTTTCCTTTCAGGCGGCGGACAGAGACATCGCTATTGAGTCCGACGATGAGAATATCGCCGAGTGTTTTGGCTTTTTCCAGGTAGGCCACGTGTCCGTAATGCAGGATGTCAAAACAGCCGTTGGTAAAGACGACTTTTTTCGCGGAAGAACACCGTAAAATATCTTTCAGGCGGCGGAGCGTTACGATTTTTTTGTGCATGGCCTACGCGCGGTCTTCGATCATCTGGCAGATGATATGGATGACAAGGATGTGGATTTCCTGGATCCGGGCTGTTGTTTTTGAAGGGACGATCAAGGCCAGGCCGGCTTCCTGGGCCAGCCCTCCTCCTGTGCCGCCTGTCAGGGCGATCGTTTTCAGGCCTTTGGCTTTGGCGGTCTGGACGGCAGCCACGACATTTTTGGCCCCTCCGCTTGTCGAGATGGCAAAGGCAATGTCCCCGGCGCGTCCCAAAGCTTCGATCTGGCGCGCGAAGACCCTGCTGAAATCGTAATCGTTGCCGATGGCGCTCAAGAGGGATGTGTCCGTCGTGAGTGCAATGGCCGCATAGGCTTCCCGTTCTTTCTGGAAGCGGCTGACGAGTTCTGTGGCGAAGTGCTGGCTGTCGGCTGCGCTTCCGCCGTTGCCGAAGATAAGGACTTTGTTCCCTGATTTCAGGGCAGCCGCAATCATGCCGGCCGCCTTCTCGATGCGGGAAACCGCATCCTCGTCCTGCAGGATCCTGGTATGAATATCCAGAGAATCCCGCAGAAGGGTTTTAATGGCTTGCTTCATCTTCTTATCCTTCGGCTCAGCCAAAGAATTCCTTGGCGATATCGTAGAGCTCCATATCGACGGTTTTGAGTTTTTCAACGCCTCTTTCCAGGGGGACGCCGATGATCTTTGTTCCGGCGAGGCTGACCATTTGGCCGAACTGTTTGTTCTCGACCAGTTCGACGGCCTTGATGCCGAAGCGCGTGCCCAGGACCCTGTCGAAGGCCGTGGGGGATCCGCCTCTCTGGATATGGCCCAGGACGCTGACGCGCGTCTCGAAGCCCGTGCGTTTCTCGATCTCCTTGCCCAGGTAATCGCCGATGCCCCCGAGCTTCACGTGTCCGAATTCATCCAGACTTTGATCTTTGGTGACATCGGATTCTTTGAGGCGGGCGCCTTCGGCGACAACGACGATGCTGAAGGTCCGGCCTCTCTGGTGTCTCTTTTTGAGGATCTCGCATGTCTTGTCGAGATCGATGGGGATCTCCGGGATCAGGACGACGTCCGCCCCGCCGGCGATGCCGGCGTGCGTGGCGATCCAGCCTGCGTGGCGGCCCATGACTTCGGCGACCATGATGCGGTGATGGCTTTCCGCGGTCGTATGGAGCCTGTCGATGCACTCCATGGCGATATTGACGGCCGTGTCGAAACCGAAGGTGTAGTCTGTTGCGTTGAGGTCGTTATCGATCGTTTTCGGGACGCCGACGACGTTGAGACCTTCCTTGACGAGTTTATTGGCGACACCCAGGGTGTCTTCTCCGCCGATGGCGACGAGGGCGTCGAGTTTAAATTTTTTAAACGATTCTTTGACATTCTCGACGCCTTTGTCTTTTTTATAAGGGTTGGTGCGGCTGGTGCCCAGGATGGTCCCGCCCTTCGGCAGGATGCCGGAAACGGCGTTGAGGTCCAGCGGCACGGTGTCGCCTTCTATGATGCCTTTCCAGCCGTTCTTGAAACCGATGACTTCATGCTTGTCGTTATACGCTTTCCTGACGATGGCGCGGATGACGGGGTTTAATCCTGGGCAGTCCCCTCCGCCCGTGAGTACTCCGATTCTCATGTTTTAGTCCTCTCGATTTCCCGCTGAATCGTTTTGTCTGAAATCGATCCCGCGTCTCCATCAGCGTCTTTTTTTAAGAGACAAGGGACCGTTATGGTTTGACCTTTAGATCTTGATCCCCTGATAAGGGATGGAGATCTCGTCCCGCGGAGGTTCCTGCCGTTTCTTGTTGTTTTTGTCCGGTCCCGAGACGATCTTGGCCACATGGATCCTGACGTTGATCGCTTCGTCGATACCAAAGACCTCTTGGATCTTCGTGGCGATCAGGTCTTGGAGCTTGGCCGTGAAATCGGGAATATGCGTTTCCTGCGCCAAAACGACACGCATGCCGATGGAAATCTCTTTTTTATGCGCCCGGACATCCGCCTTGGCCTCCCTGATCTCGCTCATCTGCTGGGCGAGACGTTTGATCAGATCTTCGACGGCCGAAAGGGTGATGGTGACCTGGCCGTTGGGGTTGGAGAAGGCGATTGTTTTTTCTCTCTGGATCTTTCCTGTGATCGCCTGGGCCGCGGCAAAGCTCAGGAGAATGAAAATGAATCCGGACAACCCCGTCAGGAAGCGCAGATAGCTGTCGGTATAGAAACGGTTGAGCTGCATCACGACATCGCGGATGTCTAAGACATGGAAAGCAAAACACATGGCAAGCGTTCCCAGGAAGGCGAAGACGACCGTATAAAAAAATATGCTTAATGCGGTTCTCATGAGCTCCCTCTCTTTCGCGTGCTAAATCTTTCCGTTCGACCCCGGTTCGGGATCCCGCGGTTTTCGTCCGCGGAGCTTCATTTGTCCACGCCTTTGATTTTAATGACGACGTCGCGTATCGTCAAATCCGTGGCTTCCTCTACGGCCGCCTTTATCCTCTCTTGCACTTTCATGGCCACATCCGGGATCTTGTGTCCGTATTTGATGATGATGGGCACGATGATGGAGATTTCTTCGTTTTTTTCCGAGCGGATGTCAATGGCGCCGCTCTGGGTCTTTTTGCCGATGAAGTGCAGCATCCGCGATTTCATATCATCGCATACCCTGGAAACGCCGTCAATCTCCAATGCCGCCAGATAGGCGATGGAGGCAATGACATTATTGTGGATCTTGATGATGCCCAGCTCTGTTTTGTCTGCTTCGGGGATCACGTTTTTGCCTCCTTGGATTCCCCTTCCGTGTTTGTTTTGAGGATTTGCTCGATAAAATGGGTCGAGATGTCCCCTTTTCGGAATGACGGGTGGTTGAGAAGCTGTTTATGGAAAGGGATGGTCGTTTTGATGGGTTCAATTACGAATTCGTCGAGCGCGCGCAGCATCGTTTTGATGACCTCGTGCCTGTTTTCCCTGTGCACGATCAATTTGGCGACCATCGAATCGTAATGCGGACTGATCTGGTATCCCTGGTAGACATGGGTGTCTATCCGTACACGAGGTCCGCCCGGAAGGTTGAGGGTCTCGATACGGCCGGGCGAAGGCATGAAATTGTTCTGGGGGTCTTCGGCGTTGATGCGGCATTCCATGGCCGCGCCTTCTATCTTGACGTCTTCCTGGCGTATTTTAAGCTTCTCTCCAGCCGCGATCTTGATCTGTTCCTTGATAAGGTCGATTCCCGTGACCATCTCCGTGACGGGATGCTCGACCTGGATGCGCGTGTTCATTTCCATGAAGTAGAAATTTTTTTCCTTATCCAGCAGGAACTCGATCGTGCCGACGTTACGGTAGCCTGCGGCCTTGACGCCTTTGATGACCAGGTCTCCGATCTTTTTGCGGAGTTTGCTGTCGAGGGCGGATGACGGGGATTCCTCCAGGAGTTTTTGATGGCGTCTCTGGATGCTGCAGTCACGTTCGCCCAGGTGGATGACGTTGCCGTAATGGTCGGCGATGATCTGGAATTCGACGTGTCGGGGTTCTTCGATGTACTTTTCGATATAGACGTCCTGGACCCCGAAGGCCTTCTCCGCCTCTGCCTGCGCCGTCATCAGCGAACTGATGAGGCGGATGTCGTTATGGCAGATACGCATGCCCCGGCCGCCGCCGCCGGCGGTCGCCTTGATGATGACGGGATATTTGATGCGGCGGGCGATTTTAAGCGCTTCTTCCTTGGTTTTGACGACGGAGTTTGAGCCGGGCGTGATGGGCAGGCCCGCCTTGCTCATGGTCTCTTTGGCGGCCATCTTGTCGCCCAAAAGGCGTATGTTCTGCGGCGACGGCCCGATAAAGGCGATCTGGCAGGATTCGCAGATCTCCGCGAAGTGCGCGTTTTCGGAGAGGAACCCATAGCCCGGATGGATGGCTTCTACATCCGTGATTTCGGCCGCGCTGATGACGGCCGGAATGTTGAGATAGCTGGCCGACGGCGCGGCGGGACCGACGCAGACGGCCTCGTCCGCCATGCGCACATGCAGGGAATCTTTGTCGGCCACGGAATAGATGGCGACCGTCTTGATGCCCATTTCCTTGCAGGCGCGGATGATGCGCAGGGCGATTTCACCACGGTTGGCGATAAGGATTTTCGAGAACATGAGATTTTAGGCCGGCTCAACCAGGAATAATGCCTGTCCGAATTCGACGGGCTCGGCGTTGTTGACCAGGATGTCGACGATCTTGCCTCTGATTTCGGATTTGATCTCGTTCATCAGCTTCATGGCTTCGACGATGCAGACGACCTGGCCGATTTCCACGTTTTGGTTGATTTCGATGAAGGGCGGCGATTCCGGAGACGGGGCTCGATAGAACGTCCCGACCATGGGAGACTTGATCTCGATAAGGTTTTTTCCCGATGCGCGTTCACGGGGGGCCTCTTTGGCGGCGGCCGGCGTCTGGACGGGATGGAACTCCGGCATGACCGGGACAGACAGGGGTGTTTTATGTTGCGGCTGTTCAACGATTACCTGGCCTTCGGAGCCTTTTTTTAGCCGAACCCGCAGGCCTTCCTTTTCAATCTCGAGTTCCGTGAGATTGTTCTCATTCATGAGATTAATCATTTCCTTAATCTCTTTGATATTCATACCGCAGGCCTCCCTTTGCCTTCAATCTCCGCTTTTAAGAACAAACAGACGGCACGGCCCGTTATACGGCCCGTTCAATATATTCACCGGTCCTGGTGTCGACCTTGATGCGCGTCCCCACGTCGATGAAGAGCGGGACCTGGACGACGGCGCCGGATTCCAGCGTTGCCGGTTTTGTGCCGCTCTTGGCCGTATCGCCTTTTATGCCCGGTTCGGTGTGGGTGATCGTATAGACGACGAAATTGGGAAGATTGACGGCGATCAGCTCTCCCTTGTAGTAAAGGGCGGCGACTTCCAGGTCGTCTTTCAGGAATTTTTCGGTCGCGCGAAGCTTGTTCTTTTCTATGGCGAGGTCTTCATAGGATTCCGAATCGATGAAGTGGTAAAAATCTCCGGAATGATAAGAATACTGAAGGTTGCGCTCTTCGATGAAGGCCTCTTCGATCTTGTCGTCGGATTTATACGTCCTGTCCAGCACCGCATCGTTTTTGAGGCTTTTAAGCTTTGTCCTCACGAAAGCAGAGCCTTTGCCGGGCTTGACGTGTTCGACATTAACGACCATAAACGGCGTCCCATCCAAATCGATGGTCAGCCCCACTTTTACCTGGTTAATCCCTATTGTTGCCACTTAGTACCTCCACTCCTTCTTGAGTTACAAGCACCATTTCCTCCATCCGTATTCCAAATCGGCCCGGAAGGTAGATGCCGGGTTCTATCGTAAAAACCATTCCTGGTTCAAGCTTGCGAGTGTTCTTTTTATTGATGGAAGGCGATTCGTGAACCTCGAGACCGACTCCATGGCCTAACGCGTGCCCGAAATTCTTTCCAAATCCTTGTTGCGCAATATAATGGCGCGCAATTTCGTCTATGGAACAGATGGGGATCCCAGGTTTGATACCGCGGATAGCCAGTTCCTGGGCCTTGCGGACAACCTTTGCGGCTTTAAGAACAACGGGTTTAATTTTACCCAAAAAAAATGTGCGTGTCAAGTCGCTTTTGTAGCCGTTGACCTCGACACCCATGTCCACGACCACGGCGTCTCCTTCTTTGAGGATCCTGTCGGTCGGGCGGGCATGCGGATAGGACGAATTTGGGCCTGAGGCCACGATGGTTTCGAAAGCGACGGCGTGCGCGCCGTTGAGGCGGGCAAACCGTTCGATATCTGCGGCAACTGCCATCTCCGAGCGGCCTGGTTTCACCTTTGCCTTGGCGAAGGCAAGGGTCTTTTGGGCGATCCGGATGCCCTGGCAGATATGGGCGATCTCCTGTGCGTCTTTGATTTCCCGCAGGTGTTCGATGGTCTGCTGCAAGGGGATGAAAGAGGCCTTTTTTCCGAGCAGTTTATTCAGGACTTCACATTCTGCGAATGTCAGATGACGCGCCTCAAAGCCGATCTTTTTTGTTTTGTGTTCAAGGATCAGGCGGGCAGCTGTGTCAAAAAGGGATTTTTCATATTGGAGGATATGGACAGGAGATTTGGCAAACCGCTTGAAGTCTTCGACGTAGCGGAAATCTGTAATGATGGAGACGCTTTTCCCGGAGACAAAGCCGTAGGCATCCGGCGCATCGAAGCCGGCGGCATAGGAGACATTCGCCTCTGAATTGAGCAACAGGCCGTCGATGCCCTCTTGGACGAGCAGGGCGCGGATATTTGAGAGGCGTTTGTCGGCCTTCACTTGTTCCTGTTCTTGAGGAGCGCCTCGGCGGCGAAAAGCGCCAGAGAGTAGCTCCGGGCGCCGAAGCCGGATATCTGGCCGATACAAACGGGCGCGATCAGAGAGGTCTGCCGGAATTCTTCGCGGGCATGAATGTTCGACAGGTGCACTTCGATGGTTTTGACCGCAGAAGCCGCAATCGCATCCCTGATGGCGATGCTCGTGTGGGTGTAAGCCGCCGGGTTGATGATGATCATGTCGAATTTTCCGCGGGCGCCGCCGATAAGGTCTACGATCTCTCCTTCATGATTGGATTGGGCGATGGTCAGGCTGATTTTTGATTTTTTAGCCGTTTGTTTCAGGGAGCGGTTGATTTCGGCCAGGCTTGTTTTGCCGTAGACCTGAGGCTCCCTTTTTCCCAAAAGGTCCAGGTTGGGGCCGTGGATCACGAGGATTCTTTTCATGGTTTATCCTTTATTGAACTTTCGTTGTTTTACCCACGTAGGCCATGCGTAATTCATAAAGGAGGTGTTCGAGCATTTCCGCCTCCTCTTTGTCGAGATTTCCCTTGGTTTTCTGTTCGAGCATCTCAATGCTGTCGATCAGGAATTTGGCCTGGGCGATGTCTTCTTCCGTTTTATCGGTCATGGGATTCGGGATGGCCCCCAGGGCAATCCACGCCTGCATGGCCAGACTTGTCACGAAAAGGCGAAAGCTCGGCTCGGGTATTTCTTTTTCTTTTCCGGCATCCGGCGGGACATCTGCCGGTTCCTGCTTGATCTTGTCTTTCCAACCCTCGTCTACTTTCTTTTTTAAATTTTCGTCCATCATGCGCCCTCGCTGTTATTTTGTCGAATTCATATTAAGAGATCACGATCCCGGCATACCCGACGACTGATGAGTAGTCGCCGGAAACATCTCCGCTTGTCTGATAAGCGGCCAGCCGTGCGGTCCTGGCCCCGAGTTCTTTGGCTGCCATGATCGCGACGATGGCCGGTATGTATCCGCACATAGAGATCTGGAGGCGCTGGATTCTTTCTTCCAGGCCGTCTGCATCCAGGGCCAGGACCGCCTCGATGGCTTTTTGATCTTTTTCCATCGCCAGTTTCTGCGGTTCGTAATGAGTCATATCGGAACTGGCAACGATGAGGACGTCTTTTTTAGCCTCCTGGACCGCCGTCGCGATGCTGTGCGCTATATCTTTATACATCAATTTTTCATCGCTGGCAAGGATGATGGGCACAAAACGGAACGTTGCGCCTTTGATCTGGCGGATGAGGGGCAGCTGGACTTCGATCGAGTGTTCATAGGCGTGGGCCACTTCGTCTTCCTGCAGATAACTGGAGCGTTTCAGGATGGAATGGGCCATTTTATCGTCGATGTCGATCGTTCCGAAAGGCATCTGCCACTTCCCTTCTGTCATGATGCCGGCAGGTGTCCCGAAACCCGTATGGTTCGGCCCGAGGATGACGCAGGTATCTGGCAGGTCGATCGAAGACAGCACCGCAGCCGCTACTTTGGCTGAATAGACGTAACCTGCATGCGGCAGGACACAGGCGACGGCCCGCTCCTTCTTTGTCTCTTTCTTGTCCAGAAGAGAGGCAATGAGGCTTTTGAGACGTTGGGGATCCGAAGGATAGAACTGGCCTGCGACAGCCGGTTGCCTAATCACCGAAGGTCTCCCGGAAATAAACGGCCGATTGCCTGACTTCGTCCTGCGTCACGTGGCCGTGGAGCTCCATGACTTTGATGGTTTCAGGCCGGACGTAAGGCTTGAAATCGTTGAAATTCACCTGGCCGGTCATGGCCGCCTGGTGGTCGACGAGGTTGTTGACATTGTGCAGATGAATGCCGATCAAGCGGTCGCCGTAATCTTTCAGGAGTTTTCCGTGCGGCAGAAAACCCAGCTGCTCGAGGATGAAGTTATGGCCGACATCGAGCCATAATCCTACGGGCCTGCCTTTGAGCGCGCAAAAGATTTCCCTGAATTCGTCCAGAAAGGGGATTTCGCGGTAATAGAACCTGTTTTCGATGCCGAGCTTGAGGCCGCATTCTTCGGCCGTGTCGCTCAGGGCTTTTAGGCTTTTGATGAGTTGCGGGATGTGGTCGCGGCTTTTGGTTTTGCGTTCTTTGACGAAGGCTGCGAAATCCTCCCGGTATTGCGGCGTTTCCTTCTTGCTTTCCTGCGCCAGCCGGATGAGATGCCGCGTCTTGTCTCTTATCTCCGCGCGGCCGCAATGCAGGACGACACACGACGCCCCGCAACGGTGGGCCACAAGCAGGGTATTGCGTGTATGGGCAACGGCTAAAAGCCTTTCGGTTTCGTCAAGGCTGGCAAGCGAAAAGTGATCTGGAAGAGTTTTGAGGCGTTCCAGTCCATCGGGGACCGGACAAAAATTATGGAGACTGACGATGGAAAGTCCGTGCGTGCGGCAATAATCCAGGATCTCTTCCACCATCTTTGAGTCGAGAAAAAAGTTCAACTCAACGCAAGAGATGCCGGTGTCCTGGATTTCTTTGATAACCTCAAGGCCTGTCTCTCTTCGGCCGGCATTCCAGACGGTGGACAGCGCCAACATAGGTCAGAATTTCCTGCGGGCCTTTTTTCTCTTCTTTTCGCTGGGTTTTTCGTAGTGCTTGCGGTCTTTGACCTCTTTGAGGATGCCTTCGCGTTCGATCTTCCTCTTGAAACGCCGAAGTGCCGCCTCGAAAGACTCGTCTTTCCTGACTTCAACTTCCGACATCGATTCTCCTCATCCCGCCTCTGGCGGGATGACTCTGAGGCCTGCGTTAAGTCAATTTCACGAACGACTCTGGCGTTTGTGAGTGAAATTGACAAGCGTTTTGGCCGAAGAGTCTCTCTTTGATGTATTTTTCCGCCTCTGGCGGAATTAGGCCCTCCGCTATGTGGTATTGCGGAGGCCTACCCTTTCTGGGTTAACTCCACCACTTGGCCTTATCGGAAAGGCCAGTGCGCCGCTTCCTGCGGCGGTGTATCTTGAGAATTTATGGCTGCACCTGGCCCCAGATGAACGGGCCA
Source organism: Candidatus Velamenicoccus archaeovorus (assembly GCF_004102945.1). Taxonomy (GTDB): domain Bacteria; phylum Omnitrophota; class Gorgyraeia; order Velamenicoccales; family Velamenicoccaceae; genus Velamenicoccus; species Velamenicoccus archaeovorus. The sequence goes on from NZ_CP019384.1 coordinate 856,435, forward strand.
CACCTTGCCTTATCTGACCGGCAAGTGCACCATTTCCTGTGGCGGTATTCCGCTTCCTGCGGAACCCGCCCCGTTACAAATGGAATTTGTAACGGGGCCCGTCCGAGTCCTGGCCCGACCTGTCGGTCAGGGCCGAGACGAGGCTGGGTGAGACAGAAATTTCCAAGATGTAAACACAAGGGGTAACGTTTGTCCCTTTCCCCTCTTCACAATTCGCTAATCATATCATTTCGTTTCAAAGCTGTCAACAGGCAGATTCATCCGTTTCAGGCGTGTTGAAAGCCGCAACATTTTGCGGTTCTTGTTGTTGCGCCTGCCTGGCTCTTCGAGGAGGGCGTATTATTTCAGCTCGAAAGAGATGATGACATTAAAGGCAAGCTGTTCTTTATCCTGGAGTTTTATCGGGAATTCCGGGAAAGGCGATGATTCCTGGACGCTCTCTAAGGCAATCCGGCGCAGATACTCGTCATTCACGGATTTGGCCGTATCCACATGCGCTTCTTTGAGTTCGCCTGAGCGCGTGAGCGTGAAAGTCAAAAAGACCTCTCCTTCTTGGATATGCCTGTAGTTCCTGTACGCCTGTCTGCGGATCTTTTCGCGTACGATCTGGTAATAATTCTTATATTCCGGCGACTGAAAAACTTCGCCGGGGATATTGGGGGTCTGGACGGATTTCTTTTTTGGGCCCTCGGCTGCCGGCTTCATTTGTTGAGGGAGGTCTTCTTCCCGCTCCTGCCGGAAGATCTCCGCCTTGAGGAAATCATCAAGGATATTTTTGCGGTCTTCAGAGGCTTGTATCTGCGGGCTCGGTGTCTGAATGCGTTCTTTTTGGGCGACCGGCTCAGGCGAGATATCCCTGCCTTCTTTTTCATGACCGAAGCTCTGGACATAAGCGACTTCGATAGGCCTTTGGCTCGGCGCGTATGTCAGGATGTGGTAAGGCAGGGCCGCTATCAATCCAGCGTGGAAGATGGCTGAGAACGCCAGACACCTGTAGAAAAGGGTGTTTTCCTTCATAGCAATATTGTAACAGAATATATGGCTGGATGGCAACGTGATCCTCCCCGCCCCGGACATGACCGGGGCGGGGATCCTTATTTCATTTCAGAACGTCAGGCGGCAGCCGGCCATGAACCGCCGTCCGGGCGCCGGATAGAAGTTGCGCGTGCTGCTGAATACGGAGACAACGCCGTATTCGGAATATTCCGCATCAAAGATATTGTCGATGCCGGCAAAGAGTTCCATATTCTTCCAGCGACGGCTCGCATTCAGATCGACCGTGACGTAATCAGCCATTTTTGGATAAGCGTTTTGTTGGTCGCTGACGAGATACATGGATCCGACATAGTTGACCAGAAAATTGAGCGTGAAGGCCTGGTCAGGCGTCCAACGGAAGCCTCCGGAAGCCTTATGCATGGGGACCGCGGGGATGGTGTTGCCTTCGAACGATCCCTTGCCGAACACGGCGTCCGTATAAGTGTAATTGGCCGTGAGTTTGAATTGAGAGTTGACGGCGTATTCGCCCTGGGCTTCGAGGCCCTGGTGGGTTGTCTTGTCGTAATTACTGTTTTGGTAGGTCATTGGATTGAGGTATATTTCATTGGTGATCGCATGATGGAAGTAGTTCAGGGTGACGTTGGCCTGACGGGAGATCTTGTGGCGGATGCCCACCTCGATATCTTTGCCTTCCTGGGGTTTGAGTCCTGTGTTGAGTCCTCCGGAACCCCAGGTGTTGGAGGTAAAAAATTCGTCCACAAGAGGAAAGCGGAAGCTTGAGGAATAGTCGCAGTAAAAGTTTGTCGTGTCTCCGAGGAGATAGACAATGCCTATGTCATAGACGTCTGTTGTGAGGTTTTTCTTTTCTTTCAGGTCGACCTGCGTGATCTGGTGAAAGAGATATTGCGCCATCTCGTGGCGGTAACCCGCTTTGAGCGACAGGCGATCCGTCGCCTGGATACGGTCTTGCAGATAGATGCCTTGTGTATGTTTGGTGATGAGGATCTTATCGTTGGCAGCGCCCATCATGCCGTCTAAGATGTTGTCTTCGTCAAAATACAGGTCGGCGCCGAAAATAAGCGTGTTCGGCATATTGGCCAGAGAAGCGTCTATCGTATATTTGGGCGTGATGCCGACGGTCGTAATGTGGTTCTCGTTCGACCAGGACGACGAGAAATACTGTGAATCGACGTCCCTGTTGCGGAAGGAGACGTTGGTTTGAAGTTGTCCCTTTTCTTTAAAATCCGCCTTGAGTTCCAGATCCGTATAGTAGTCTTCCGTCTGCGCCAGGTCGTCGGGCTTGGTCGTGGCGCGCCGGCCGAAGGCGAGCATCTGGGCTTCGCTCAAGGCGCCCGGGAGGCGATAATTATCCGTATGATAACCAAAAGACAGGCCGCTGGACCAGGCCTGGCCGAAGGCATGGTTCAGCCGCATGGCGAAATCGTCGCGCAGCAGGTTGCTGTTTTGGCGGTATCCTTTTGTATCGTAATATTCGCCGGATGCCCATGCCGAGCTTTTATCGTTGGCCGCCGAGACTTCCACAAGCGTGCCGAAGGTGTTGTAGCTGCCTCCTTTTGTTTCCAGCTTGAAGGCAGGCCGGCCTTTTCCTTTCTTCGTGATGATGTTGATGACGCCGCCCGATGCGTTGTCGCCATAAAGGACGCTGGAAGCGCCCCTGACGATCTCGATGCGTTCGACCTGCGAGAGGGATATCTGGCTCCAGTCGGTATTGCTGAGGTCGATGGCATTGACCCTGCGGCCGTCGATCAGGACGAGCATGTTGCTGGGCCCTGTTTCGCCGAATCCGCGCATATCGACATTGACTGTTTTCCCCGTACCCGTATAGTCGCGGATCTCGATTCCCGCCTGGGCGCGCAGGATGTCCGGGATCGTCTGGGCATTGGATTCCCGGATATCCTCTTCGTCGATGATGGTCGTGTATTTGCTTGCGTTCTTGATCTCTTCGGCTGCACGTGATGCCGTCACCACGATGCGTTCCATTTCGATGACGTCTTCTTTCTTTCCTTTTGTTTCGGCCCAGGCCATCCGGACGGATGACAAGACGAGGGCCATCGCCACAACGATCCCTGTTCTTTTTCTCATGACACTCCCCCCAAAATAAAAAACCCTTGACCTCATAAAGAAGTCAAGGGTAAAGCACCAAATGTATCGTGCCTCGGCCTGAACCCTCGCAGCCAAAAGGTCTGAAACTATAGGCAGGTCTTCTGGCTTACCTGCAGCTTAAGAGACGAGCCTTCCCGCTCTTTTAAAAAAAGAGCAGTGGCTGTGTGAGTCTCTGCTTTGCCCCGGCAATTCTAGCCGGGACGCAGGATTACAGCGGCGGGACCGCGGCCGAATTTCCAGCATGAATTTTAAATAAAATTCGTGCTGAATCACGACACTTCCCTTGTTCCGTTACTGGGTGGTGCTGACGGAACGGCCTATAGAAATAATAATGTTACTTCAAAAGAGCGGTTTCCAGGCGTGTTCCTTTGACGAGCCTGGCGGCAATCTCGTAGGTGCCGAAGAGAACGACGCTGGAAACAAGCGTTCCAGCGAGAAAATATCTGAAGAAAGGCACGGCGGCGATGAAGCACGCCTGCAATCCCTGCAGGGTCTGGGGGTACCACCCGGCGAGCCAGACGCCGAAATTTGTCACGACAAAAAAGACCAGGGAAGACAAAAGCGAGCCGGCCAGGACGGTCGTGACCGCACGGGCATGGCGCAGGGAGATGCCGATCATGCTGATCAAAAGGACGGACCCCCAGGTGAAGATGACGGTGTTGTACATGCCGAGGAACAGGTCGCTGGTGATCATGAGGACGAGCGGCACGATGATAGCCAGTCTGCGACTAGGCAGGTGCGCGGCAGCAAAGAGCGCTATCGCGGCTACAGGGGTGACATTGGGAACATGAGGCAGAAATCTGCATAAAACGCCGATGACGATCAGGATCCAGGCTAACATCGAACCTCCTTACTTCCGCCTCTGGCGAGATGACTTCCTGCCTGCCCCTTGGCAGGCCAGGCCGATTTCGCGAGCGCCCTGGCTTGCCTCCGGCGAGACCAAGGCGCCTGCGAGCGAAATTGGCAAGAGGTCAAGCGGGGAGTCTTTTTCTTTCTTTATCCAGTTTTTGGCGGAATGAGTCTTTTTGCTGATTTTTCAATACAAGGAATCAAAACTATTCCTTAATTTTATATACCCCTCTCCAAAAGTCAAGACAATTTTATCTCGTATCTGTGCAGGTTGATCTATCCGTTGATCACAGAGATGACCTTGGCGTTTTCCTTGGAGCTGATGACGAGCATGGCGCTGGTTTGCGCGCAGCCGCAGACCGTCCCGTAGACGTAATCCAGATTGATGCCGGCGTCCTTGATCTTTTTGGCAACGGCGGCCGCCGCTCCCACCTTGTCTTCCAGCATCACCGTGACGACGTCTTCTTCGGCCACTTGGAATCCCTTATTTTTCAATGCGCTCTTGGCGGCTGCGCTATTGTCCGCGAGGAGGGCGAAGTGGGCCTTGCCTTCTTCTCCCCATGCGCAGATGCCCTTGAGATTGACCTTGGCGTCCGACAAGGCTGTCGTGACATTGGCAAATTCACCTACCTTATCATTGGTCGTGACGAGGATCTGTTTGCTCAATTGGGCTTTGGACATATTTCCTCCTTTTTATTGGGGCGTTTTTGGTTCTAGGCCCGTGGCATTATATTGATTGAACGAGTATATTTCCTGGGCGGGTTTCCTGTTTTTTTCGCGCAGCGTCTCATCCGAGTAGCCCAAAGAGATGAGGCAGACGATTTTTTTGGCGCGCGGCACACGCAGGACCCTTGCGGCTTGTCTTTCGTCGAACCATCCGATCCAGCAAGTAGCCAAACCTGATTCGGCGGCCTGCAGGACAAAGTGCTCGACGGCGATTCCTATATCCATCAGCCAATAGGGCGTGCCGCGCAAAGAACCTATCACACGGGTCAGGAACCCGGCTTTCTCCGTGACGACGGCGATGATCACGGGCGCTTCTTTGACGAAACGGTTCATCGCATAAGGGCCGCTCAGGGACGCCTGACACAATGTGTCTTTCGTGGCCGGCTCGTCTACGACAATGAAATGCCACGGCTGGGAATTACAGGCGCTTGGCGCCAGACGCGCGGCTTCCAGGCAGTCGAGCACCATCTGCCGCGGGACGTTTTTGGGCAGGTAGGACCGGCAACTCTGGCGATGTTTGGCGAGTTCGATAAACATAAGATCGGTTTCTATATTATTTGCAGGAGGATGAACGCTGCGATGATGATGGCAAGGACGATCAGGGCTGCGTATTTCCATCTTCCGGCCTTGATCTGCCCCAGGAACCCGGATCCTCTCCGCAGAGACGACCCGCAATAAAGACACAAAAGAGCGTCGTCATCTTGGATCCATCTGCCGCAGTGGGGGCAACCGGGGGACATGAAAAGATTGTATCACAAATGCGTTCTTAAGAGAAGAACAGGAATTCGGAAGGATCGGCCGTTTACGAATGGGCGTTTTGAGGCGCCTCGCAGAGGTCTATCTTTAAGGTATGGCAGAAGGTGACGAAAAAGCACTTCCCGTTGGCGATGCAGTAAATGCCGCCTTTCATGCGGATGTGGAATTTTTCCGTCTTTTCGCCGGTGTCCCTGTATTTGAGGACATAGATTTCTGGCTTTTCGTTCGTGTAGTTTTCCTGGACAGGGACTTCCTTGATGATATAAATGAGATACTTGTGGATCTTCGTGAGAATGCCGTCCTCATTGAAGGTCTCGGAAGCCCACAGGACCCTCTTTCTCTTGTCCATCGAAGTGAGGTTTTTGAAGACCATGTCTCTCATGAGATCCTTTCGCGCTATCCGCGTTCCTCCCCGCCCCATATAAAAAACGAGCCGAGCTGCCTTTCTTTTTTGCCTGTTTTACTTATGGCAACCCGGCAAATTTTGAAGCTGGGTATCGTAACTGACTCCAGTATCTTGCATTAAAAATATGGCACAGAAAAAAAGTGAAAACAATAGCTGGGAAGGCCTCGCGGGAAAGCGCTTTCCTGTAAGGTCTGGCAAAAAAAAGAGATAGGATATTTTTTTAGGAAGGGACGAAGGAGATGCCGCTATTTAAAGATCTTTTTAAACAGCGAGGTGGTATTGAAACGGGATTCTTTTTTTTGTAACAGCCTGGAGATGTTGGCTTTATGACGGACAAGCGAGAAGATGCCGAGAACGACGAGGAAGATCTCGATACTGACAGGAAGCTGAAGGATGAGTCCAAGCAAGGGAAGCGCTGCCGAACAGATAACGGATGCCAGGGACACGAAACCTGTTGCGAGGAAGAGGATAAGCCATGATCCCGTGATGAGGAGGACAAGAATAAAAAATCTATCGATCAATATGGAAAATGCAATCAGTACCCCAAGGCTTGTCGCCACCCCCTTCCCTCCCTTAAAACCAAGAAAGATCGTCCAGTTGTGTCCGGCGACGGCACAGACAGCAGACAGACAGAGGTAGAACGGCAGCGAAATGCCGGCCTGCGGCATGGCCTGCGGCGCAAAAAAAGCGTAACGCGACAGAAGAACGGCTGTGGTTCCTTTAAGGATATCAATGATCAGGACCAGGGTCCCTGCGCCTTTGCCGAGGACGCGAAAGGCGTTTGTGGCGCCGAGGTTGCCTGAGCCGTGTCGACGCAGGTCGATTCCCTTTAAAAGCCGGCCGAAGAGATAGGCCGTCGGGATGGCCCCTAAAAAGTAACTAACCAGAAGTCCGAGTAGTGGTTTTAGCATGTGTTGAGCCATATTCAGTGTTCAGGATGTTGATCCCTTTGCGGGCATAGTCGATTCCGGAGATGCATGTAAAGACGGCGGCCAGTTCCCAGACGACCCATGCCTTGGGGTATTCCAGGATGACCGCAATGACAGTGGCCATCTGGAAGAAGGTCGTGAGCTTGCCCCACCAGGTTGGCGTGATCTGTGTGTTTTTTTGGGTGGCCAGCAAGATCGCGCTGCCCACAAGGATGATGATATCGCGGCTGATCACGATCAACAAAAACCATAAGGGCAACGCGACTGCCAGATACGTTTTACTCGTGCGATAAAGAAAGATAAACGCCGTCAACAGAAGAGCTTTGTCTGCCAAAGGATCGAGGATGGCGCCCGCCTGTGTTTTTTGCCTCTGGCGGCGGGCGATATAACCGTCGACGACATCGGAAACGATGGCCAGAAGGAAGATGGCCATCGCCAGGTATCGGAGATAATCTTTGGCCGGCGTGTAAAAAACAAGGCAGGCCACAAAGAACGGCACAGAGATGATCCGGAACAGTGTGATTTTATTGGCAAAGTTCACGCGGCACCCCCTGCTCTCCGGCCTGGGATATTATTTTAAGATCCTGATCCGGTTTGGCGGCCAGTAGACAAGGAACGCCTTGCCGATGAGGTATTTGTCGTTGAGATATCCCCAGTAGCGGGAATCTTTGGATGAAGCGCTGTTGTCCCCCAGCGCGAAATAGTTGTCTTGCGGCACGCGCAGGATTTCTCCCTCCCGTCCGTAAGGGCCGCGGTTATAATAATAGATCCGGTTGAAAGGATCGGTCTTGAGGGCTTTATCATTCAGGTAGATCTGGCCGTTGCGTATTTCGATGGAATCGCCGGGCCTGCCCACGCACCGTTTGATAAAATCCCTCATAGGCTCTTCAGGATAATTGAAGACGATGATGTCTCCGGTTTCAGGAGAATGGAATTTGGCGATCCTCTTGTAGGTGAACGGGAGCCTCAGGCCGTAAGCGTAACGCAGGACAAGGATCCTGTCGCCGGGGATCAGGGTGGGTTCCATTGAGCCGGTGGGTATCTTGAATGGCTGGACCACGAACGTCCGGATGATCAGGGCCAGGATGACCGCCGTGACAATGGTTTCAAAGAATTCTTTAAGCCACGCTTTTTGCATATCGTTTAATTTAAGCATAGGGCCTCGCTTTTTTAGATTTTCAGGGCTGCCAGGAAAGCCTCCTGCGGGATCTCGACATTGCCCACCTGCTTGAGGCGTTTTTTCCCTTCTTTTTGTTTTTCCCAGAGTTTGCGTTTACGTGTGATGTCGCCGCCGTAACATTTCGCCGTAACATTCTTGCCGACAGGCCTGATCTTTTCTGATGCCAGGATCGTTCCGCCGATGGCGGCCTGAAGGTTGATGAGGTAAAGTTGACGGGGGATCAGCTCCCGCAATTTTTCCACCAGGAGTCTGCCTTTGGCCTGGGCCTTGTCTTTATGGATCAGGCATGAAAAGGCATCGCAAATTTTTCCATTGATCAGAATATCGAGCTTGACGAGCTTGGTCGGGTTGTAGCCGTCGAATTCATAATCCAGCGATCCATACCCGCGGGTCACGGATTTGATTTTGTCGTAAAAGTCCACGATGACCTCCGCCAGCGGCATGCGGTAGATGACCTTGACCCTCTCTTCGCCCAGATAGTCATTGGCGAGGAATTCTCCGCGGCGCTGTTTGGTCAGCTCGCAGACTTCCTCGATGGCATTTGTCGGCACGATCATGAAGGCGCGTACGAACGGTTCTTCGGCCAGTTTGATCTGGACTGGATCCGGGAGCTTGGCCGGGTTGTCCACCTCCATGACTTTGTCGTCTCGCGTGGTGATGCGATAGACGACGTTCGGCGTGGTCAGGACGAGGTTCAGATTGTATTCGCGTTCCAGCCTTTCCTGGACGATTTCCATGTGGAGGAGCCCCAGGAATCCGCATCGGAAACCGTAACCGAAAGACTGTGACGTTTCGGTTTCGTACACAAAAGAAGAGTCGTTAAGGCCCAGTTTTTCCATGGCCACCTTGAGCTCGGCGAAATCTTTGGCGTTGACGGGATAAATGCCGCAGAAGACCATCGGCTTGACTTTTTTGTATCCCGGCAGCGGTTGTTGGGCCGGATGGTCGGCGAGCGTGATGGTGTCGCCGATCAGGATTTCTTTCGGGTCCCGGATGTTGGCCGTGATGTAGCCGACCTCGCCGCAGTGCAGCGCTTTTGTGGATGTCATCTGGGGTCTGAAGACGCCGATCTCTTCGACCGTGCAGATCTTGTTTGCCTGCATCATGCGGATGGTATCGCCCAGCGCCAGTTGACCGTTAAAGAGACGTCCATAGATAACGACCCCTTTGTAGGTGTCGAAAGAAGAATCGAAGATCAGGGTTTCGAGAGGGTTGTTGTCGTCGCCGCTCGGTGCGGGGATCGTTTGGACCACCCGCTCCAGGATCTCTTTGATGCCGATCCCTTCTTTGGCGGAAGCCAGAAGGATGTCGTCTTCTTCGAGCCTGAGGATGTCCGTGATCTGTTCCTTGACGCGGTCGATGTCGATGCCGGCGATGTCGATCTTGTTGATGACGGGGATGATCTTCAAGTTGTGTTCTCGGGCCAAAAAGAAATTGGCAACTGTCTGGGCTTCGATCCCCTGAGAGGCGTCTACCAGCAACAAGGCCCCTTCGCAGGCCGCCAGCGATTTGGATACTTCATAGGTAAAGTCGACATGTCCGGGCGTGTCGATGAGGTTGAGCGTATAGGTGTGGCCGTCATCGGCCTTATAATTGATCGTTACTGCCGACGCCTTGATCGTGATGCCTCTTTCCTGTTCGATCTCCATGTCATCGAGGAGTTGGGCATGAAAATGGCGTTTGTCGATAGCGCCGACATATTCGAGGATACGATCGGCGAGCGTCGATTTGCCGTGGTCGATATGAGCGATGATGGAAAAGTTTCTGACGTGTTCCCGTGGATTCATATCAGCGATTGATTTCTGCGATAACGGCTGCAACGACCTCGTCGATCGTCATCCGTGTCGTATCGATGTAGACCGCATCCGGCGTCCGCCTGAGAGGGGCGCAGGCGCGGGTCGAATCGATACGGTCCCTTGTTTCGATGTCGTTCTGCACGCCCTGTTGTTCCACCGGGATGTTTTTTTCTTTCATCTCAAGATAACGCCTTCTGACGCGTTCCTCGCAGGCGGCGTCCAAAAAAAATTTTTTGTAGGCGTCGGGAAAGACGACGGTTCCGATGTCCCGGCCTTCCAGGATTGCGCGCCTGCCTTCCGCCAGGCTTCTCTGCAGCCCCACCATGATCTCCCGCACTTCTTTGATTTTGGCGATGACGGAAACGTGCTCGGTGATTTCCGGCCTGCGGATGTCCTGGGACACGTCGCGTCCGTCAAGGTCTACCCGCAGCGTCCCTTCCCGAGGATCATAGGAAAGATCGATGCGGGTGTGCCGTGCCAGGGCGATGACGGCCGGCGCATCGTTCGGATCGACGGCTTCCTGCCGCGCTTTCAGGGCCAGGGCCCGGTACATGGCTCCTGTGTCGATGTAGAACAGGCCAAGTTTACGCGCGACGGCGCGGGCCACGGTGCTTTTTCCCGATCCGGCTGGGCCGTCTATCGCTACGATGGGTTTGAGGTCTGTCATTATTTTTACGAAAGGATCCGTCGGCGCTTATTGCGGCTGCAGACGAGGAGTTTCTTGAGTGTTTTTCTGTTTTTCGCAGCGACGGCGCTCTTGAGGCGTTTCAGCGATCGTTCGAAGGCGTCGAGGGATTTGAGGACATTGGTCCGATTGGACAGGAGAATGTCGCTCCAGACTTCCGGATGAGAGAGGGCGATGCGCGTGGTGTCTTTAAGGCCGCCGGCAGCGAATCGTTCGCAATGGTCCGGCATGACGGCGGCAAGCGTGAAAGCAACCGCATGCGGCAAGTGGCTCGTGAACGCCAGGGCGGTATCGTGTTTTAGGGCCGAGAGAGTGACGACACGGCTGCCCAGGGTTTTCCAGAACCGGCAGACGGTGCGCACACTGCTGCGCGGTGCTTGGTCTGGAATGACGATACAGATAGAGCCCTTAAAAAGGTCGGGCCGGCTGTGCGATACCCCGCTTTGTTCCGACCCCGCCAGAGGGTGACTGCCGACAAAATTCAATCCTTTGGCTGCCCGGATGATTTCGGCTTTTGTGCTGCCGACGTCCGTGATGAGGGGTTTGGTCATTCCCAGCCGTTTGAGCGCGCCGAGCTTGGTCTTGATGTCTTCGACGGGCGAGCATAGAATGATGAGGTCGCTGTGTTCGACGGCTGCGGCGAAGCGGTTTGTCCCTGTATCGATCGCCCCGTATCGTTTGGCCTGCGCTATTTTTTTATGGTTGCGGAAATAACCGCAGACCTCTTTACTGAGATTGAGTCTTTTGACGGCCATGCCGATCGAGCCGCCCAAAAGGCCGACCCCTACGATCGTTATTTTCCTGAATAAAGGTCTACGCATCAGATTTCTCTGTGGATCGCCAGTGCGATCTTTTCCAGGTTTTGTATGAGCGTGGTCAACTTTTCAGGGAGGAGCGATTGCGCTCCGTCTGAAAGGGCTTCCTCGGGTTTTGTGTGGGCCTCGATGATAAGGCCGTCCGCCCCGGCGGCAACGGCGGCGCAGGACAGGGGTGCGACCAGGTTCCATTTGCCCGCGGCGTGACTCGGGTCGGCGATGATAGGTAAATGCGAAAGCTGTTTGACGACGGGAATGGCGCTGACGTCGAAGGTGTTGCGCGTCGCATCTTCGAAAGTCCTGATGCCCCGTTCGCAGAGGATGACGTTATGGTTGCCTTCGGCCATGATGTATTCCGCCGACATGAGGAGTTCCTTGACGGTATTCGCCAGGCCTCTTTTGAGCAGGATGGGCTTACGGGTCAGGCCGACTTCTTTGAGGAGCGTGAAGTTTTGCATATTGCGCGCACCGATTTGAAGGATGTCGGCATATTGCGCGACCGTCCCGACATCGCGTACGTCCATGACCTCGGTGACCGTCGGCATATTCAGCTTTTTGCTGACGCGCGAGAGGATCTTGAGGCCTTCCAGGCCCATGCCTTGGAAGGCATAGGGAGATGTCCTTGGTTTGTAGGCGCCGCCGCGCAAGACGGAGGCGCCGGCAAATTTGACCTCTTCCCCTATTTCCACGAGCAAGTCCTCGTTTTCGATGGCGCAGGGGCCGGCGAAGATGACGACTTTCTTGGCGCCGATCTTCAGGTGTTCTCCGATAGGGATGACGGAATTTTCTTTTTTGAATTCCCGCGAGACAAGCTTGTAGGGCGCCAAAATAGGGATGACGTTCTCAACGCCGTGAAAAGCCTCCAGAGGGATGGCCCTGAGGGCATCTTCGGGACCGATCAATCCGATGATCGTCCTCTCGGTGCCTTTGGAGATGTGGGGCTTGAGCCCCAGCTTGTCGGCGCGGTCCAGGATATGGTCGATATCTTCTTTTTTGGCGTCTGGCCGCAAAACGATAATCATCTAGAGTCCTCCTTGATAATGTCTCTGAGTGCGCGGATCAATTTTATGTTCTCCCGTCTTGTCCCGATGGTGATGCGGGAATAGTTGTCGAGATTGTATTGGCTCATTTCGCGGATGATGACGCCTTTCTTGAGCATTTTTCCAAAGAGGCTCCTGGCATCCATGCCGGTACGCACAAAAATAAAGTTCGCCGCGCTTTTTTTGAACCAGACGCCGAGATCTGTCAGCGCCTTCTCCATGAATTTCATTTCTCGGGCAACAAGGGTCATGCTTTTGCGCACGAATGCCTTGTCGTCCAGGGCGGCGCAGGCCGCGGCCTGCGCCACGGAATTGACGTTGAACGGCTGGCGGATACGCTCCGCTGCGGCGACGAATTCCTCGTCGGCGATCATGTAACCGACGCGCAGCCCGGCCAAGCCGTAGATCTTGGAAAACGTCCTCAGGATGGCGACATTTTTGTGTCCCAAAAGCTCGAGGATTTTTGGAAAGTCCTCCTTTTGAGCGAATTCAACGTAGGCCTCGTCAAAGACGACCATGACCTCCCGGGGAATCCTGTCAAGAAATTCAAGCACCTGGCGGGTCGTGACGTATGTCCCTGTCGGATTGTTAGGATTGGCGATAAAAACGGCTTTTGTTTTCGGAGTTATGCGACCGGCCATCGCCTCCAGATCGAAGGTGAAATCCTTGAGGGGTACGCTGATTACTTTGAATCCGTTGATGGAGCCGCTGATCTTGTATTCGACGAAGGTGACGTCTGCCGTGATGATCTCGGCGTCCGGGGCCTTGATGGTTTTCAGAATGACATCGATAAGTTCGTCCGAACCGTTACCAAATAGAAGGTTGACTTCCTTGATGCCTAAAAGCCGTGCCAGTTTGCGCTTGAGATAGTAACAGCTTCCTTCCGGGTAACGGTTCAGGGATGGCAGCGCTTTTTTGGCGGCAGCGATGGCCCGGGGCGAAGGCCCCAGGGCGTTCTCGTTGGACGCCAGCTTCGTGACGTCGGCAATACCGAGTTCCCGCTTGACTTCCTCGATGGGCTTTCCCGGTTTATAAGCGTCGATATTATCGATATCCTTGCGTATGGGTTCCATTTTCATTGTTTGTTATTCCGTGACAGGGTATGACCCCAGAACTTTGAGAAATTTGCACTTGTCTTCCAGGGCCATCAGGGCCTTCTTGACTTTGTCATCCTGAATGTGCCCCGTCAGGTCCACGAAAAAGAAGTAGTCCCATGCTTTTCGTTTGGACGGCCGCGATTCGATCTTGGTCAGGTTGATGCCGTATTTCTTGAAAGGCAGGAGCATGTCGTGCAGGGCCCCCACCCTGTCTTTGATCGAAAACATGATGGATGTCTTGTCGCGTCCCGTTCTCTGGGCCTGGGATTTGCCGACCACCAGAAACCGCGTGATGTTGTGCGGGCTGTCTTCGATCTCCCTGGCGACGACCTTCAGCCCGTATTCTTTGGCAGCCAGAAGCGATGCGATGCAGGCCGAACGGGGTTCCTTGGCCGCGATCTGGGCGGCCCGTGTCGTGCTGGAAACTTCTATCAGGTCGGCCTTCGGCAGATTGCTTTCCAGCCAAAGGCGGCATTGACCGAAGACTTGCGGGTTGGAATAGATATTGACTATCGCGTCCTTCAGGTGTTTCGACAAAAGGTTGTGCGAAATATCCAGCATCACCTGGGAACAGATGCTGAGGTCCGAATCGACGAGCATGTCCAGCGTGTGCGAGATGGCGCCTTCGATGGAGTTCTCTATCGGGATGACACCGTAATCCGCATTGTCTTTTTCCACCTCCATGAATACGTCCGTAATGGTGTTGCAGGAAAGATACGAGACGCTGGCGCCGAATTTTTTCAGCGCCGCCAGGTGCGAGAAGGTCGTTCGCGGCCCCATGTATGCGATCACGAGCGGTTTTTCCATGGCGAGAGATGCGCTCATGATCTCGCGCCAGATCGCGGTTAACGTTTCTTTGTTGAGGGGGCCCTGGTTCTCCCGGATGATTTTCGAGAGGACCTCCTTTTCCCTCGCGGGGGCGTAGACCGCCTCTCCTGTCTTGTTCTTCATTTTTCCGATCTCGAGGATCCAGCAGGCCCGTTTATTGAGCAGCTTGACGATTTCCTTGTCGATCGCATCGATGTCTTTGCGCAAATGTTTAATGGCCATCTGTCGTCTCCTTCAGGATGGGGGGTTCTGTTTCCTGCGAAGCCCCTTCCGGTGCCGCCGTTTCTTCTTCGCGTATCGGTGGCGTCGTTTCTGCGGCGCCGGATTCCTGGCTCAGGGTTCGTTCTTCTTCGCTGGAGAGCGGTGTGATCTCGCCCTCGCCGGAAGCCAGTTTCATGTTCATGAGCATGTCTTTCTGGGCGAATTCTTCGATTTTCGGCAGTTCATTCAGGGATTTGAGCCCGAAATAGTCCAGGAAGAAACGGGTGGTCCCGTACACAAAAGGACGGCCGATCACCTCTTTGCGCCCGACGATGCGGATGAGATTTTTTTCAAGCAGGCTTTTGACGACCCCGTCACAATTGACTCCCCGTACGGCCTCAATATCGATGCGCGTCACCGGTTGTTTGTAGGCGATGATCGCCAGGGCCTCCAGAGAGGGACCGGTCAGTTTTTCCGTATGCTTGATCTTATAGAATTCCTTGATGGTGGCGGCGCTTTCGGGGGCCGTCGCCATCTGGAAGCCGCCGGCGATCTCGATGATGCGTATGCCGCTGGAGCGTTCCTCGTATTCTTTCTTGAGCGATTCGATGAGATCGCGGATCTCCGATGTCTGGAGATTTGTGAATACTTTTTTGATATCTTCCAGCAGCAACGGTTTGGTGCTGACAAAAATCAGCGCTTCCAGGTCTGTCTTGATTTGAAGGGGATCGAGCATGTCCGTCATGGGGCACCTAAGTTTTGGTTATTCGCCGGCCGTCTCAAGCATATCGCTCCGGGCGCGCCCGGCGCACGGCCGCGGAAGGCGAAGAGTTGATGCGTTGTTTATAAACGAAATTCAGCAGTTCTTCGGCGTCTTTGAACAGTGGTTGTTTTTTTATGGCTTCTTGGATCATCTCTTTGGCTTCATGTTTTTTATATTGCAGCTGCATCAGGATATCCACGGCCTCGTCGATGATATCTTTCGGCAGGGGCGCCGTTTTGGAAGCGCCCTCTTCTTGGATGAGGCCGAATTTTCCGATTTTTCCCTGCAGCTTGGCGATGATCTCCTTGGCCCTCTGGGGACCGATGCCCGGCAGAGACTTTAAAAAAGCGACGTCGGCCTCGTCAATGGCGCGCGCAATGGAAGCAATCGACGTGTTGATGGCGCGCAGCGCCGCTTTGGGGCCGATGCCGGAGACGGTAATGAATTCTTCAAAGAACTCTTTTTCGATCTCATTCAAAAAGCCGATGAGGACGGGTGTGCTGCGTGACGGCTCCAGCTGGTGATAGTGATATGTGATGAAGCGCACGCATCCGTCTTGGTCGACATGGTTGTCGAGCGCCGTCATCGTGATCACCGGCAGGAAGATTTCATAAGCGATGCCCTGGTTTTCCAGGATGACCGAGTTTTTCCGTTTTTCTATCAGTTTGCCGCCGATGCGTGCGATCATAGTTTAGCCCTGATCGTCAAGGCGTGCGTCACGGCCAGCGAGATGGCGTCCGTTGTATCAACAGGGCCGAAGGATTCGCGCGCAGCGCCGAACATATGCTCGATCATTTTCTGGACCTGTTCTTTGGACGCATGCCCATGTCCTGTGGTGACCTGTTTGACGCGTGTCGCCGGATATTCGAAGAAAGCGACCTTTTTTTCCTCCGCCAGCATGCAGATGACTCCGCGGGCGTGTCCGAGCAGGGATGCCGTCAAAGGATGCTTGTAGTGCGCGTAGAGTTTTTCCAGGACAAGGGCATCCGGTTTGTGTCGGTCCAGGATTTCCGCCAGCTCTCCGTGGATCTGCAAGAGGCGTTTCGGCAATTCATCTTTTATCCGCGTTTTGATGAAACCAGACTTTTTGATGGTAAAACCATGCCGGTCGGCTTCGATGAGGCCGTAACCTGTGACGTGCAACCCTGGGTCGATGCCGAGGATGAGCATCTGGCGCGCTATTCTCCGGTTGATTCGATCAGCTCGTCCGGGATGTCAAAATTAGCATAGACGTGCTGGACGTCTTCGTGTTCTTCCAGGGAATCCATGAGCGACAGGATCGTGTTGGCCGTATTTTTTTCCGCGATCTTGATGGTCGAGGTCGGGATCATGGTGATCTCCGCGTTCTCAAACGGGATTTTGACGGCCGTCAGGGCGTTCTTGACGGATTCCAGGTCATGCGGTTGCGTCGTGATCTCGTAGACATCGGCTTCGCTTTTCATGTCCTCGGCCCCCGCATTGAGCACGATGTCCATGAGCTTGTCTTCTCCAATGGCTTTCTTGTCGACCGTCAGGAAACCTTTTTTCTGGAACAGGAAGCTTACGGCTCCGGCCTGGGCCATATTGCCGCCTTTTTTGGACATCATGTTTCTTAGTTCAGCCGTTGTCCTGTTCTTGTTGTCGGTGACGACGTCGATCATGATGGCAATGCCTGCCGGACCATAGCCTTCGTAAGTGACCTCTTCATAGGTGACGCCCGGCAACTCGCCCGTGCCTCTCATGATCGCCTTTTCGATGTTGTCCCACGGCATATTGCCTTCTTTGGCTTTTGCCACGGCCGTGCGCAGACGGATATTTGTTTCCATGTTGCCGCCGCCTGAACGGGCCGCCGCCGTCAGCTCTTTGATCAGCTTCGTGAAGAGCTGGCCGCGCTTGGCATCGATCGCTGCCTTCTTGTGTTTGATGCTTGCCCACTTTGAATGACCTGACATTGTGCTTCCTCCCTTATTTTGTCGTCGAGATTATTTTATCGCAGACGAATGACGAGCATTTCCGGTTTTTCAGTTTTCCAGAGAATTGTTCCATGAGCGCAAGACGCCATGGCACGCCTTATGGATCGCCCGCTGAAAGCGGGCAGGCCGTGAGACCCTCACCATGAACCAGACCGACCGCTTCACAAAGTGCGTTCCGCTGTCGGTTTATGGTGCCGTGAACCGACTACGAAATATTTTTTATGAAGCGATCAGCTTGGTTCACGGCAAAATAGGCATATAAGCCGAGTTCTGTCTCCCCCGCTTTCGCGTTTTGGTTCGCCTGGTTTCACCAAAAGCGGAACAAAACGGCGGGGGCGATAGCCATTTGACTTCTCCCTCCGATTGCTCGGTGGGATCTAGCAGCCAACCCGCTCCGACACACGATGTTCAGGCGGACAACCCTATTCCTGTTATCCAGGATGTCGGGGCCTATTTGGCATTGCTCTACGCAGAGATTGCCGCGTTTCACCCCCGCCGACGCACTGGTGGCGGGACTCGTCTCTGTGGCTCTGATCCGTCCGTTACGCAACGTAACGGAGGCGGTTATTACCCGCTGCGTTGTCCTCTAGAGCTCGGACTTTCCTCCCCGGCGGCTTTCGGGCCTCCATGGGCGGCTATCCTGCCTATTTTGGAACGTTCTTCCTTTATGGCCAAACGCGCCAGTTTATCGGCGCCTTTATTGAGTTCCCTCGGGATCTGCTGAATACGATAAGCATCAAATTCGCCCAGCAGCATTTTTGCCTGTTCGAACAGATGCCGGATATTCTTGTTTTTGACCTTGTATTCTCCGTTGATCTGGCGGCACAGCAATTGGCTGTCGGAGAATATGGTCGCTTCTCTGACGTTCATCTCCAGGGCTTCCTGCAGGGCCGTGATCAGGGCTGTGTATTCGGCCACATTATTGGTCTGGCGTCCGATGTATCTGGATATATTCTTGACCGGGACCTCCGCCCTCGCAAAAATAACGCCCACCCCAGCATCGCCGGGGTTGCCCATGGAAGAGCCGTCAATATAGATGTCCATGGTGATGGAATTTATCCTTTTTCCGGAAACCTGCGAGGCCTCATTCGCCTTCCTCAAGATAAAGGATCCGGGAACAGTTCTCGCAGGTGATGAGGCGGTTATACATCTTGATCTCATTGATCACTTGGTGAGGGACGCGCATGTGGCATCCTTCGCAGGAGTTATTTGAGACCTTGACCAGCGCCACGCCCCCGCGGCCGTGGAGGATGTGCTCGTAGGCCTGAAGGATCTTTTTGTCGACGCCTGCCGCCGCGATCTGTCTTTTTCCCTGCTCGGCCTGCAGAGAAGCCTCTATGTCCTTCGCCTGTTCTTCAACGGCCCTTTTCTCTTCGTTATAGATTTTTTCTTCGCCGGCGAGGATTTTTTTCTCCTCGTCCAAGGCCTTTTTTGCCGTTTCGACCTCATCCATCAACTTGAGGATTTCTTCTTCAATGACGGATTTATCGGCCTTCAGGCTTTCGATCTCCGCAAGCTTGGCCTGATATTCCTTGTTGGTCTTGAGGGCCCCTAATTGCGATTGGGATTTTTTGATACCCTCTTCCTTGGCATTGAGATCCCCTTCTTTTTCTTTTTGCTGGAGCTGAGTCTTCTGCAGGTTGCTTTCGAGGGTTTTGTAATCGGCCTTTTTTCCCTCGAACGCTTTCTGTAATCTTTCCAGGATAAGGGGAACCTCTTCTTTTTTCTGATTGAGCTCAAATATTTTTTTATCCAACCCTTGAAGTTCGACGAGTTTTATCAGTTCTGTGCGGATGTCTGGTGTCGACAAAATACGCTCCTTAACTTTGCCTATGATGGGTTTTACTTCCTCTCAAAGTTAACTCCGAGCTTGCGCAGTAAATTTCCCGAAGGTCGGCTTGGCCGGCCGGAGAGGAAATTTACAAGTGTTCAAGCGAGGAGTCAACGTTTATTCCTTAACTTTGCCTATGATGGGTTTATTTTTTGCTCAGAACATTTTTCGCCAGAGGCGACTCGAAAATTCACTTCGCATGTTCGGGACACATTTCGCCAGAGGCTTCTGATCGTCCCTGAACATAAGCGCTCGATAATTTTCTCGTAGCCGCCAGAGGCGACTCGAAAATTCTCTTCGCATGTTCGGGACACATTTCACCAGAGGTGAAATGTGGGCGCAGAAGGACTTTCCCGATACGCTCATTTCATTCGCTATCGGGATCCCGCTAAAATTGTTTCATTTCGGAGCGGGAGAACCTTCTCATATTTAAAAAAATGGGCGCAATAGGATTTGAACCTATGACCTCTGCCATGTGAGGGCAGCACTCTAACCAGCTGAGCTATGCGCCCGAGTCTTGTTGTGTCTCTACGCTATGACAAAATCTTTTCCTTCGACAGTGCAACAACGCAAGCTCGTCCCGAGCCTGTCGAGGGGCTGAGCTATGCGTCCGCGGAACACCATAATGTTATATTTCAGTGATATCCCGAGGTCCCGCGTTTCTTAAATGCATGGATCGAGGAAAAGCTCTGAGATTATTTATTTCATCCCTCGCGGCATATGACTTAATTTGCAGCCGCTCGGGATTCGCTTTTGCTCTGCAAAAGCTCATGGGCCCTGGAGGACTCGAACCTCCGACCAAGTGATTATGAGTCACCTGCTCTAACCGACTGAGCTAAGGGCCCTGATTATTCATAACCTGCTTGTATCCCTATATCCGATGACCGACTGTCCCGACGTTCCGCCGCAGGCGGAAGTCGGGATCCCGACCGAACACGCGTGAGCGTCGGGAAGCTAAGGGCCCTGTATAATTTGTTTTTTCTCGTCGGAGGAAAAGATTTTTTAAAAAAGACAACTTCCTATAATGCTAAAAATTTTAAAAAAAGAACCACATAGGCATAATTTAGCCATAATTAAATAAATCTGCAAAAAATAAGAATTTAAGACTTTTATTTATACCATAAAGTTAATTAGTTTGCAAGGGAAAAAGTGGGTGGGTTTCTTGATGTAAGCTATTAAACCAATTGTGGTTGCATTCAGAAGAAAAGCGTCATTTTTTAGAAAAACAGTCCTATTCTATCCTTGAAATCAGTTGAGCATGAGATACACAATTACTTACTCAATATTATCTTCTGTTGGAAATCAAAAAACCCACCTGTTATGGTGGGTCTGTATCCTGATCTTGCCGTTTCCCGGGGAGAGAGTTTTCAGGATTTGATCATGTGCTTTAAGAATTGGGCAAGCATCTCCTGATTCTTTTCGGGCATAAAACTGAAGAAGGCGCCGGTTTCATGGATAACCCTGCTGGTGGTATCCCAGCCCGCGTTGATGATATTGACTGGTTCTGACCGGCTGACTTCAACGACGGCGGTGATATAGCGGTAATTATCCAGGTGGATATTGATCGCCAGTTCTGTGCCTGGGTGTAGATAGTTCTGTGTTTCGAAAAGGATGCCTCCCATGCTTAAATTTTTGATCTCAGTTTTGACAAAGTTCGGATAAACGTAGTATTCAGCCGCCAATCCTACTTGCATTCTTTTATAGCGCCGGCGGTTAACGCCCGTATAGAGACCGTTGGAAATTTCTTTTTCCATGAGATTGTCACGCAGCACGACATCGTCTTTATACCTGTCGAGTTCAAACTCTTTGAAATGGCCTCCATAGTATCTTTCGATGCTTTGCCGGATTTCTGAGCGTATGCTGATGAGGACGACAATTTCGCAACGGCTGATTTGACGGATCAGCTCGATGACGCCTTTGTTGAGGGGGTCGGCCATCGCGATCGTCAGCAGTTTGTCGTGTTTTTCGATGGGAAGAACGCAAAAGTCGCACGCAAATTCCGCAGGGATGCATGCCAGAGCGTCTTCCGTAACAATATAAGATTTCAGGGGAATGTATGAATAGCCGAATTCACAGGTCAGGTGAGTGGCGATATCCGCTTCTTTGATATAGCCAAGTTCAATGAGCCTTTGGCTTAAATATCCGCCTTTGATCTTCAGGTGTTCATAGGCATCTTTCAGCTGTTCGGCCGTAATCAGCCTTTTTTCCATTAGTGAAGTGCCGAGATTGATCTCGGTATTGAGGTTCATAAACATACTTCACCCCGGTGTGCAACAATATGGTTTTCCTCTTCCCTTTTAGCCGAATTTGAATCTTCAAAAGGCCATTTTTTTATTAAAAGGAATGCTTATATTCGTACAATTATAGTATATCATACAGATAAATGTAATTAAAGGAGAGCAATAACCAATTGTAATATAATAAGTTATGGAGACTCACGGCTTTACAGCCCTCGGCTTCGCCGAGCGGCGAGCCGTGATACCTGTCCGCCTTCCAGCTATTGAACGACATCTCGTCCGGCCTTCGGAGAGGCCTCGCCCGCCACAACTTTGCAGCGGATTAGCCTCCCTTGTCTTATGCAGAGCGAATATGGAAGGTGTTATATCTTTATCAGAATATTTATAATGAGTGAGATGAGGAGGAAGAAATTGAAGGAAAGAGCGGTTTCGGATGCCATGGCATCTGCAGCCACCGGGATGTTTTGTGAAAAGCTTCTTACGGTGCGGACAGTTGTCGGTAATGAAAAGAGGACGAATAACCCGGGCCAATCCAAGATCTTCATGCCGACATAGGCGCCTGTGATCATATAGGGCAGATAAGCCAGCGCGATGAAGGTCTTCATTCCTGCGCGCGGGCCAAGCAGGGTCGCCAGGGTCTTGATTTTTTTGCAAGAATCAAATTCCCTATCCCTGAGATTATTGGCGAAGAGAACAAGGGCAACAAGAATGCCGACCGGTAGAGATAGCAGAAAGACGTTCCATGAGAGATATCCTGTCTGTACGGCGAAGCTGCCTTCCATGATGACAGGACCGAAGGCCAAAAAAACAGCAGGCTCTCCGAGGGCTGTATATTTGAGCGCATGTCCAGGCAGTGCCGTATAAAATAAGTTCAAGAACAGGCCCAGGATGATGAGGGGCCAGAGATATGCCGTGCGCAGAATCGCCAGCGCCGCGCCGATCAGAAGGGCAATGGTCAGAAGGATTATGGAGAGGTAAAAAAGCGCCTTGGGAGCGATCAGGCCAGCAAAAACACCATGGGCCCTGTAGATGGCGGTTGGCGCTTCAGGGGTATCAACTCCGTATTTGAGGTCGAAATAATCGTTGAACGTGTTGGCGCACGCATGGAAAAGACAAACGCCGAAGACGACCAGCAGATACAACCAGGCGGATCCCCGTTGAGTTGTTGCGGCTGCCGTTGTCCCAAGGGTCACCGATGAAATACTAAGAGGCAGAGACCATCCCCTGATGACGGTCAGGAAGCGCCCGGGGAGGCTCATGGGATATGTTGACGGCGATTGGCCGGTGAGGCGTCTTTGTTGAGGATGCCGTCGCGTATCATACGTTCAAACAGGTCTTGTCTGCGAAAGTTGTCGTTGAGTTCGGCAATGATCAGCCAGACGGCACCGATCAAAAGGAGTTCGCTGAGAAATAACCAAGATAACAGATTCATGAGTATTTGGATCCGTTGATCAGCAGTTCTTTTAAGGCTTTTCGGCAGCCCTTCTGCTTCTTGCCTGCCGGATAGCCCATGGCCACGACGGCCAGAAGGTCGAGATCTTTGTTCAGTTCCAAGGTATCCGCGACTTCCCTCTTTTTGTTCAGGATCTCCCCCAGCCAGCATGTCCCGATGCCGAGGTTTTTGGCTTCCAGGAGCATATTCTGGATCGATGCCCCCACGGCCATAAGGTCTTTGTCCCTGTTGTAGGAATCAGCCGTATCCAGACAGACTATGAGGATAGCTGCCGCCCTCCGGATGACGGAGCCGTATGCGGTGAAGGCGGCGATGCGGTCGCGGAGTCCCTTGTCTTCAACGACAAGGAAACGCCAGGGTTGATTATTGAGCCCCGAAGGGGCCCATCGGCCTGCCTCGAGGATCTTGACGATCCCTGCAGCCGGGAGTTTTTTGTCGCTGAAATGACGGACGGAGCGCCTGGTCTTGATGATATTCAGAATATCCTTCATGGGGCGTCCCGTCTGTATCCGGTGGATTAATATTCCCGTTCGTGCGCCAGGGTCATGTCGAGAAAAGTCCGCAGCTTCCTGGACCGTGACGGATGTCTCAGTTTGCGCAGGGCCTTGGCCTCGATCTGCCTGACGCGTTCGCGCGTGACCTTGAAGACATTTCCGACTTCCTCAAGCGTCTTCGGAGCGCCGTCGGAGATCCCGAAGCGGAGCATCAAGATCTTCTTTTCCCTTTCCGTCAGCGTATTGAGCGCGGAATTCATCTCGTCTTTGAGCATGACATGGACGGTGGCGTTGGCCGGAGAGATGGCTCGTTTGTCTTCGATGAAATCTCCGAAATGCGTGTCGCCTTCGTCGCCGATCGGCGTCTGAAGGGAAATGGGTTCCTGGGCGATCTTAAGGATGTTTTTGATCTTGTCCTGCGGCATGCGCATGGATTTGGCGATTTCCTCGGGAGAGGGTTCGCGGCCGTACTCCTGGACGAAGATGCGCGAGATGCGGATGATCTTATTGATGGTCTCCGTCATGTGCACGGGGATGCGGATGGTCCGCGCCTGGTCGGCGATCGAGCGCGTGATGGCCTGGCGGATCCACCATGTCGCATAGGTGGAGAATTTATAGCCCCTGCGGTATTCGAATTTCTCGACGGCCCTCATGAGGCCGATATTGCCTTCCTGGATGAGGTCCAGGAAGGACAGCCCGCGGTTGGTGTAGCGCTTGGCGATGCTGACGACAAGTCTGAGGTTTGCTTCGACCAGGGCCTTTTTGGCCCTCTGGAACCGGGCGTGCCGGATTTTGATGAGCTTGAGCTGTTCCTTGAACTTTTTAGGCACCATGCCCATCTGTCTTAAAGCCTTGTTCTTTTTTTGTCTCAAGGCGCGGCTGTCGCCTTTTGATTTCTTCTCGCGGATTTTTTTAAGATCTCTGTCGGCTGCATCGGCCTGCCTGACCAGGCCGATCATTTGATGAACGATGTCTTCGAGGGCCGGTGTGGCTAGGTTCAGGTCGGAAAGATATGCCGCCGTCGCATCGTCCTTTTTTGTTTTGAGGAGTTTTTTGAGCGTCGTCGAAAATTTCTTGAGGGTTTTTTCGCGCTTGATAGCGATGTCTTCTTTAACGACGTTCTCGATGTGGACCTCGTTCGTCAGGACCTGCTTGATGAGGAGGACGACCGCATGTTTGACGAACCGGGAGGATAGCAGAAGCTGGCGAAAGTTGTTCTCTGTCTCTTCGATCTTTTTGGCGAGACGAAGCTCGTCTTCCCGGGACAGCAGCGAGATCCTCCCCATCTGTTTGAGGTACATCTTGACGGGGTCGTCGAGCGGCAGGAGCCTGTCTTCGACCTCGTCGAGCTCCTTGGGCTCCTCCGTCTTCGAGATATCCTCGAGCTTTTCTTCCGTCAGCTCATTGTCGACGATCTGGATGTCTTCGTCATTGAGCATTTCAAAGACTTCGTCGATATCATCCGACGAAACGATGTCCTCCGGGAGGACGTCATTGACCTCGTCATACGTGAGGTAACCTTTCTTTTTGCCCAGCGCGATCAGCTTATCCAGACTTTTCTTTACAACCGGCTTTTCCATATATGTTTCTCCTCATTTACGGGTGTCTATCGCTTTTCGCAGCAGTTCCGTAGCCTGCGGTTTCAGCCGACCTTTTTTTGATGAGATTGTTGTATTCGAGAACGAGATGATGCAGCTTGCCTTCATCTCCCGATGTTTGCGCCTCCCGGATACGGTTGTGCAGCTCCTGGCAGCGATGCAGGATCTTGTCGCGCTTGAGACGCCGCACGCAGTCCTCGATAAGCTTTTCTTTTTCGGGACAGTTGTGGATGTCGAGCGCCGCAAGCTCCGCGATGATGTTGATGGCCTCGTCGTCATCCAGATAATGCATGAGGACGTTCGGTTTTAAATTCTTGCCTTGGTCGAAAAAGTCGAAGATGAAGGTGACGATCTTGCGCAATTCATCAGAAACGAAATCGGACGGTTCGATGAGTTGACGCAGGTGGTCGATCAGGTGCATCTCTTCGAGCATCAGCTTGACGAGCATCCTTTCGGTGACCGGGATTTCCGTCAGGCGCTGGTGTTCCAGGGCGCTGAAGGCGAGAGCGTCGTTGTCCGGCGCAGCGGCCGGCCGTGCCGTCTCCGTCATATTTTTCAGGTCCTGCAGGAGTGCTTCTTCGTCGACGCCGACAGATGCCGCCGCTCTTTTTACATATTCCGCGCGGGTCGTATGATGTTTGAAGTGCCGGATGGTCGGCAGGATCTCGCGTACGATCTTGTCTTTTCCGTGTGTGCTCTTGGCGTCATATTTGGCCAACAGGAGATTCAGCTTGTAGTCAAAGATCGGCAGCGCTTTGTCGATGATTTCTTTGAGGGCGCCGCCGCCGTTATGCCTGACGAAGGCGTCTGGGTCTTTTCCCTTGGGAAGGCTTGCGATGCGGATATCCATGTCTTCTTTGATGAGCAGTTCCAGGGCGCGCAGCGTTGCCATTTCCCCTGCCGCATCAGGGTCGTAGAGCAGAACGACGCGGTTCGTGAAGCGCTTGATCAGGCGGATCTGGTCTTCGGTCAGGGCGGTTCCCAGGGAGGCGACAATGTTTTTGACGCCCGCCTCGAAAGGGACGATCATGTCGAGATATCCTTCGACGACGACGACCTGGTCTGCCTGCCGGATGTATTCTTTGGAGACATCCAGGCCGAAGAGGTTTTTTCCTTTGATGTAGACGGCTGTTTCCGGAGAATTGATGTATTTGGGCAGCGAATCATCCAGAACGCGGCCGCCGAAAGCGATGACGCGGCCTTTGATATCGGCAATCGGGAACATGATCCTGTTGCGGTACCGGTCGTAATAGCCGCCGTTTTCCTTGGCGACGATCAGCCCCGACTTGTCCAGCGCCGCAAGGGAGACTTTCTGCGATTTGAAATGAGCGATGAGGCTGTCCCATCCTTCGGGCGCGTGTCCCAGGCGGAAGCGCTGGGCCGTTTCCTTGGAAATGCCCCTGCCGGCCAGATAATTCCTGGCGTTTTTAGCGTCGGAGGCCTGGAAAAGGCGGGCGTGGTAGAACGATGCCGCCTGTTCGTAGAGACCTTGGAGGGTTTTTCTGTTGTCTTCCCTGCCTTTCTGGGATGGCGTCAGCTCTGGTTCCGGCAAAGGGATGCCGCATCTCTGCGCCACGGTTTCCAGGGCTTCCCGGAAGCCCACCTTTTCGTACTGCATGACAAAGGTGATGGCATTGCCTCCCTGTCCGCAGCCGAAGCAATGGAAGATCTGCTTGTCCGTGCTGACAATGAACGACGGCGTCTTTTCGGCATGGAAGGGGCAGTTGGCGCGGAAGTTTCTCCCCGCCCGCTTGAGCGGGATATACGAAGAGATAAGCTCGACGATATTGCAGCGATCCAGGACGTCGCTGATAAGATTGTCTGGATACAGTCTGGGCATTACCTTTAATCCTTCGCAGGCATCCCCGGCTTTAACCTGTGGGATGCCCGCCCCTAAAGATCGGCGGGTCCGCCTAAGCTGTGGTGGCGGAAATGCAGTTGTGAAGTCCTGCTGCACCCCGCACTTATCGGCGCCTGGCGCTTTATAGGAATAGCGCCGGTGTTCCCTCGTGGGAAAATGGCACAGGTGTTTCGCCTTCTGCTCAGGAGGAAGCCCTGGTCTTTAGACCAGGGAGGCTTCACTGAGCGCTCAACTTATGGAACTGCCGCGTAGCGGCAAGTGAACATAAGCTGCATGCGCGAATTAAACCCAGCACCAATTTTACCGATCGGCTTGTTGAAAATATAAGTAAAATTTGTGCTGGGTCAATCTCAGCCGTCGACTTACATTCACTTCGTTCTGTAAGTCTGGGCTTCACTTGACCTTTTGACTCTTGTGAATCCGGAACAGGACAAGACCTTCAGATTTCCGCTTTTTTCGAGTTTGTCCAACAGCAGGTTGAGGCCGAGTGAGTCGGAGGAGATGTGCCCTGCCACAATCACATGGATGTTCTTGCTTTGAAGCTTTTTGTAGAATTCGTCGCTGACGTGCATGCCTACGAGGGTCCCTACGCCGGCAGCCAGGAGATGGTCTGCGATATCTTTCGGCCCTTCGGTCCCCCCTGTCATGTCAACGAAGATCTTTCCTGTTTTGTTCCTGGGTGCGCCGAAAAGGATGACGGGCGGATTGTTGTTCTTGGCGGCGATCTTGTACTCGTCTATATCTAAAAGAAGGTCTATGACGTCTTTGAGCTGTTTTGGTTTCTTGCGATCAAAAAGTTTTTGCAGGAAGCTGACCGCGTGGTTGTCCGCCGGCGTATGCGCGCAGATGAAGGGGATTCCCAGAAGCTGGGCCGCGTTGGCCGCCCGTTGATGATTGGCTGCGTGGATCCTGCGCCCGACCTCTTTGAGGCGCTCTCCGAGAAGGCCTTCAGCTACGTTAACGGGAATGCCGATCTGTTCGTAGATGTCCGCCTGCATCCGCATCACTTCGTGAAGGCCGGCAAAGCCTTTTCCTTGAGGATGGTGGCTTAAAGCCAGATCGATCTTTTGGCGTCCTGCGCCGCGTGCCGATTCGTTGAGCCGGTCGATGAGCAGGAGCTCGGATGTGTCGATATCGATGCCCGCCATGATGGTCTTGATCTCTTTGTCCGGCTGGCCGTTGAGGAGCCGGCTGTCGTCATAGGGGTTTTTCAGCTTGTCTGTGTCAAACCACGCCTTTTCTTTTGCGGAGAGCGCGGCATATTCTTCGCTCGTTTGTTTAAGACATTCCTGGACGGTTTTGGCGCCTCGTGGGTCTGCTTCGATGCCCGATGCGATGATGAATTCGTAGATTTTTTGGAGTTTCATCTTATGCGGGGCTCCTTATTTGTTTTTCGATATGTTCCGCGGCCGCGCGATGCGGTTAGCGTTCGATGGCCCTGAAAGGTTCGGGATTGAGCTTTCCTGGGAAGAATTTGCCGATCAGCCCTTCGTAGCTGCCTTTATAAATGGCCGGCGCCATAGCGATGAGCTTGTGTCCGAACAGCGACGACTTGGCGCTCACTTCCAGGTACTGGATCGTTGAGATGGTCATGATGAAGAGGCCGATGCTGCAGATCCACAGCCCCCTTACAAAACCGATGAAGAGCCCGGCCCACTTATCTACGACATTCTTGGCTTCGATCTTGATAAGGAGAAAGAAGGATTCGCGGACGATGCGGATGAGCAGCGTCACCAGAACGACCAGCGCGATGAAGACAAAGACATCGCCGGCATCCAGGGGCAGGGCCGGGAGCTTTTGATTGAGCATGTCCGATAAGGGGGTCGTATAGACGTGGAAGGCCGTGACTGTGACAAGCCAGAGACTGAAGAGCTTGAAGAGTTCTACGATGAATCCTGTCTTGACGCCGATGTAGCACATGCGCAGGATAACGGCAATCATCAGGAAATCGACCCAGTTGATACCTATAAAGTATTTTGTGAGCATTAAACCTTTTTATGCCAACGGTCATGCCTTGCGGCAAAAGCATGCTCAACCGCGCATATCTAAGTGATGTCGTGACAATGCGTAACAAAAAGAACAAGTGCCTTAATTAAAAATTTTTGAAAGTATAACATAGGAATACGGCCCTGTCAAGGGAGCGTCCTTGATTACGTTGGAAGACGTCGTTTTCCCGCGCGGGCAGCCCCGTTACAAAGCCGCGCCCATGGGCGTGGTCGTTTTAAGGCGGCTGCATAGGAAAAATCCCCTGTCGGTTATTTGTTGGAAAAGACTTTGCCTTTCTAACGGGGTTGACTTCCCCCTGGAGATGTGTTAAAGTTGCGCGTATGGAAAATCAGGATAAGGCAAGGACAATAAACGATCAGGATGTTCTTTTAGAGCAGCTGGCCAAGGCGAGACAGGAGCTCTCGACCCTCTATGAGATCTCCAACGCCATGCACAAGACCCTTGCCCTGGATGAGATCCTTTTTATTATTTTGACAGGAGTCACTTCGCATTCGGGCCTTGGCTTTAACAGGGCCATGCTTTTTCTTCTGGATTCTTCCGCGAAATTCCTGGAAGGCCGCATCGGGATCGGCCCCGACAACGGTGAAGAGGCCAAGCGCATTTGGAGGCTGATCGACGAACAGAAGATGGATCTGGATGACCTTGTCAATTCCTATGCCCAGACGCATGAGGTCATTAAAGGTTCGAAATTTTTTAACCAGGTCAAATCCGTCCGTATGCCCGTCAAAGAGCCGGACGGCGGCATCCTGGCGAAAGTGTTCAACGACGGTATGCCCTTCCATTTCAAGAAAGATAATCTTCAGAGCTTTACGGGGGATCCTCTCTTCGCCATTTTCCCGTCCGATGAATTCGTCGTGATTCCCCTGAAGGCCAAGGATAGGTCGAACGGCCTGATCGTCGCTGATAACATTTTTACGAAACGTTCCATCACCAAAGACGACATCCGGGTCCTGATGATGTTCGCCAACCAGGCCGGCATGGCCATAGAAAACTCACAGCTTTATGAGCGCACCTTGATCAAGGCCCATAAGGACGCCCTCACCGATCTTTGGAACCATGGTTATTTCCAGTATGTTTGTGACGAAGAGCTCCGGCGTGCCAAGGACCACATGTCTTATCTGAGCCTGATCATGCTCGATATCGATAATTTTAAGAATTATAACGACACGTGGGGTCACCAGAAGGGCGACGAGATCCTTGCGCGTATTTCCCAGATCATCATGGAGTCGTCCCGCAAAATCGACAAGGTCTGCCGTTATGGCGGCGAGGAATTTGCTGTGATCCTGCCGGATGCCGCCAAGAGAGATGTCCTGGTGGTTGCCGAGCGCATCCGGGCGAATATCGAGCAGTGCACCTTCACAACAGGTACGGACCATCCTTCCCAAAAGATCACCGTCAGCATCGGCGTTGCCTCGTTTCCTGAGAACGGGAAGACAAAGCTGGAGCTTATCCGGGCCGCCGATGCGGCGCTCTACGATGCCAAGAAACAGGGCAAGAACCGGGTTGCCTGCCCTCCTGTGCCGTAAGGCAAAAATAATACGCCTGATGAATGGGGTTTTGGAAGATTACGCCGCTTCCGAGGTAGTCTCGGGAGTTTTTTCTTTGGCGTCTTCTTGCGGTTGAGGCTGGGGTTCCGCCGGTGCGGCGGCGGCCTTGGCCTGTGCGTTTTCGTGCAGCTTGACGGAGACGATCTTCGACATGCCGGAGCGTTCCATGGTGATGCCGTACATCACATTGGCGCGCGAGATGGTTTTTTTGTTGTGTGTGATGGTGATGAACTGGGAGGTTTTGGCGAAGTCGCCCAGCATGCGGCTGAAGCGGTCGATGTTGGACTCGTCGAGCGCCGCGTCGATCTCATCCAGGACGCAGAACGGCGACGGTTTGGTCTTGAAAATGGCAAAGATCAGCGCGATGGCTGCCAGGGATTTTTCTCCGCCGGAGAGGAGCGTGATGTTCTGGAGTTTCTTTCCGGGCGGCCGGCAGATGATCTCAATGCCGGATTCCAAGACGTCTTCTTCGTCCATCAGAAAAAGCTTGGCCTCTCCCCCGCCGAACAGGAGGCGGAAGTAATTCTTGAATTCCTCGGCGACGATCTGAAATGTCTCCAAAAACATCTTGCGCGTGTTGCGGTTGATCTTGAGGATCGCGTTTTTCAGCGATTCCTTGG
This sequence comes from Candidatus Velamenicoccus archaeovorus, assembly GCF_004102945.1. Taxonomy (GTDB): domain Bacteria; phylum Omnitrophota; class Gorgyraeia; order Velamenicoccales; family Velamenicoccaceae; genus Velamenicoccus; species Velamenicoccus archaeovorus. Next base: position 887,226 of record NZ_CP019384.1, read on the forward strand.
CCGTCACGAGGTCGTTTTGCTGCTGTGTCAGGAAGTCGAAACGGTTCTTTAATTCCTCCAGTTCTTCGATGGCCACCAGATTCACCGTCCCGAAAGATTCCACCTTTTCCCTCAGGGACTGGATCTCCTGCTGGAGCGCCTGGACGTCCACGCCTTCGGCGGGTTCCGGCGCGACGGTCGCCGCATCGTCCAGGTCGACATTGTATGTCGAGAGGATCCTGTTTTTGATGTTGGTGAGCTTGAAATGCATCTCTTGTTCTTGCATCTGGTAGTGATGGATGCTTTCTTTGATGCGGTCCAGCTTCTCCTCAAGGTCCATGATTTGTTTCTGGATGAAATCGATGGCGTTGACCTCTTCGATACGCAGTTGGCTCTGGGACCTGAGCTCCTCGCTTTTTTTGTTTACAGTCTCTTCATTGGCCTTGATCTTGATCTCCAGATTCTGGGTTTCTTCTTCCAGAAGCCGGGTCTTTTCCTGCGATTCCGCAATTTCCTGGCGCGCGAGCGTCAGGGTGTGATTATCGGCGTTGAGCGCGTCTTCAAAAAGCTTGAGGTTGGCCCGCAAGCCGTCTTCTTTGGCTTTCTGGTTGTCCAGTTCGGCCTTGAGTTGCGTGATCTCGACCAGGACGGTCTCGCGTTCTGCGCTGATCTTGACCGCCTGTTCGGTATTTTGCGTGATTTTGTTGTCGCAGCTCGTCAGTTCGGCAGATAGGACATTGAGTTCATTGCGGTATTGCTCGTCGCGGCCTTTGGCGGTCCCAAGTTCCTGCGTCACATCTTGGAGTTCTAAGGTAATGACAGAAATCTCGTCTTGGATCTTGCGGGCATTCTCGGTCAGGTTCGTATTGACGGCTTCCTTGTTGGTCAGGGTGAATTTTTCCTGTTGGAGCTCTTCATCGATTTTGTGCGCGTCCTCCACAATCTGCAGGAGCTCTTTTTCTTTTGCGGAGAGTTCGGCGCGCAGGTTCTGGGTTTCCGCATCAATGTCTTTGGAGCGTTGTTCCAGCCCCTCGAGGTCGAAAGAGATGAACTTCAGCTCGCAGGTGATGCGGGTAGTGGCTGTTTTTTCGTCGTAGGCGATGTCCCGGGCGTGGGCGATGATCCCGGATATCTTGCCGTCGATCGGACCGTGGATTTCCAGCGTACCCAGCTGGGCTTCGGGCATGCTGTCGTATTTGAGGCGGAGTTCTTTCAGGAATTCGATTTGGGACTGGAGGCCGAGTTTTTCGTTTTCGAGCGAGCGCAGGCGTGCATCCATCTCTTTGAGCCCTGCTTCGCGCTTCGCCTGTTCGGCCTTCAGGCCGGTGAGGCGCGACTGTATTTCTTCGATCTTCGTCTTTTCCTGGGAGATCTCCAGACCCATGGCTTCGATATTCTTCAAGAGCTGGGCGTTTTCTTCTTCGGTTTTTAGTTTTTCGGTCTCCAGGCGCCTCTGGCGGGCCAATAAGCCGTGGAGGCTGCTTGAGTTTTCATTGAGCAAGTTGGAGGTTTTTGTCTCGTTGAGATTGAGCTCAAAGATCCTGTTTTTGAGTTCTTTGTTTTCGGCCTGGAGGCGGTTGAGGTCTTCGTCCATCTTGGCCAGAAGCGCCTCCCTTTCTTTAAAATGCGACTCTTTTTCAGAGAAAACTTCGTTCAGGCGGGCCAGTTGTTCCGAGAGCTCGTCGATGTTGCCCTGATGAGAGGCGATCTTCGGCGTCAGCTGCTGTTCTTGTCCGGTCAGGACCTGGATGCGCTGGCCCAGGTCGCCCATGCGGTCCATGTTCAGGTTGATGTGCTGGCGGCAGGTGGTCGAACTGTTTTCAAGGCTTGAAATTTCTTCTTTCATTTCGGCGATGCGGCCGTCGAGTTCTTGCAGCTCCTGCTGCTGGCGCATGAGCCGGCCGTCGAGTGTCTGGAGTTCCGCATTGAACTGGACTTCTTCCTGCGTCCCTTTTTTCGCCATTTCCCCCACGACCGCCGCCTCTCCCTTGATGGTCTTGAGTTCGATGGCTGCGAAGGCCATCTCCGAAGATTTAAGTTTTTCAAACACCTCTTTATAACGGCGCGCCTTGCTCGCCTGGCGTTCGATGGAGCCTATCTGGCGTTTGACTTCCGTAATGATGTCGTTGACACGCAGGAGGTTGTTGTCCGTTTCCTCGAGTTTGCGCATCGCCTCTTTTTTCTTGACTTTGTATTTGCTGACGCCTGTCGCTTCGTCGAAGACCAGGCGCCTGTCTTCCGGTTTTGAGCTGATGACAAGGTCGATCTTGCCTTGTTCGACAAGAGAATAAGATTCGGCCCCGATGCCTGTGCCCATCAGAAGTTCGTTGATGTCTTTGAGACGGACGGTGTTGTTGTTGATGAGATATTCGCTCTCCCCGGACCGAAAGAGCCGCCGGGTGATCGTGACTTCGTCGTAGTCGATGGGCAGGATCTTGGCTTCGTTGGAGATCGTGAGGGATACCTCCGCCATGTTCTGGGCGGGAACGTTCTCCGTGCCGTTGAAAATGACGTCTTCCATCTTGGCGCCGCGCAGGGATTTGATGGATTGTTCGCCCAGGCACCAGCGCATGGAATCGAAGATATTGCTTTTTCCGCAGCCGTTGGGGCCGACGATGGCAGTGATACCGGGTTCGAAATGCAGAACCGTCTTTTCGGCAAAAGATTTGAAACCGGCGATCTCAAGTTTTTTGAAATACATGGTTTAAGCCGCCTATTTTCTTAACTTTTCTCTTAGCGTCTTCGTCAACAGCGGCACGACCTCAAAGAGATCGCCGACAATTCCGTAGGAGGCAATCTGGAAGATCGGCGCCCCAGGGTCGTTGTTGATGGCGATGATTGTCTTGGACGACTGCATGCCGACCAAGTGCTGGATCTGGCCGGAGATGCCGCAGGCGATATAGATGCTTGGGCAGACTGTTTTGCCGGTTTGTCCCACTTGATGAGAATAGGGGATCCAGCCGGAGTCCACCGCCGCGCGCGAGGCGCCGACGGCGCCGTTGAGGACTTCCGCAAGCTCTTCTATGATCTTGAAGTTTTCCGGTCCTTTTATGCCCCTGCCTCCGGAGACGATGATGTCGGCTTCGGCGATGTTGACAGTCGCTGAGACGTCTTCGATGATATCAAGGATTTTTGTCCTCGAAACATAGACGTTATCCTCAAAATTTTCCTTGACGAGCTTTCCGTGGCGTGAAGGATCGAGGACCGCTTCTTTCATCACCTTGTGCCGGACTGTCGCCATCTGCGGCCTGTGGTTGGGCGTGATGATGGTGGCCATGATGTTGCCGCCGAAGGCCGGCCGCGTCTGCAGGAGGATCTTTTTGTGTGGATCGATATCCAGACCCGTGCAGTCGGCCGTCAGCCCTGTGTGGATCTTGACGGCGACACGCGATATCAGGGAGCGGCCGATCGATGTCGCGCCGCACAGGACGATCTCCGGCTTGTATTTTTTGATCAGCCGCACGAGGACGGCCGTGTAGGCGTCGTCCACGTAGTGTTTCAGCTGAGGGTGGTCGACGACGTAAACCGTGTCCGCCCCCCTCTGGATGATGTCCTGGCTCTTGGATTCGATATCGTGGCCGATGAGCACGCCGCAGAGTTCGCAGCCCAGCTTGTTCGCAAGCTCGCGGCCTTTGCCGAGGAGTTCGAAACTGACGGATTGAACGACGCCGCGCTTCTGTTCGCAGAAGACCCAGACGCCCCGCGCTTGGGCATCGGCCTGAGCCGTTTTTTCTCTCTTGATCGAGATGACATCGAATTTGCACGCCTCGACGCAAGCGCCGCACAAGGTGCATTGTTCAGGACGCACAACGGCTTTCTTGTTTTCCATATAAAGAGCGCCAAAGGGACAGGCCTTGACGCACAAGGTGCATCCGACGCATTTCTCTTTATTGATGATCAAAGACATGGTGCCTCTTTTAAGGGATGAGTGATTTGATGACGGCAGCTATTTTTTCAACGGATTCTTCCACGGGTCCCTGGTAGACCTCGCCGCCCTTGCGCCGCTCCGGCGAAAAGATCTTGACGACCTGCGTCGGGGAGCCCTTGAGCCCCAGGCGAGCGGCTTCGCAATCGAGCATTTGTGCACTCAATAGCTGGATCTTGGCGCTCTTGGCACGCATCTTTCCTTTGAGCGACGGCGTGCGGGGTTCGTTGATCTCTTTGACGACGGTCAGCAGACACGGCAGGGGTGTTTCGACGATATCATAGCCTTCTTCCGTCATGCGTTCGACGACGGCGACGCCGTTCTTGATGGACTCGATCCTTTTGACATAAGTGACCTGGGGGATGTCGAGGTGCGTCGAGATGCCGGGTCCGACCTGGGCCGTGTCGCCGTCGGAAGCCTGCTTGCCGCAGAGGATGATGGAGAAATCGCCGAGTTTCTTGATCGCCGCCGCCAACGTATAGCTCGTGGCTAGGGTGTCGGCGCCGGCAAAGGCCCTGTCGCAGATGAGCACGGCCTCATCAATGCCCATGGAAATCGCTTCACGCAGCGCGCTTTCCGCCTGCGGCGGTCCCATCGTGACGACCGTCGCCTTTCCATTGAACTGTTCTTTGAGACGCAGACCCTCTTCGATCGCATACATATCGAAAGGGTTGATAATCGATTGCACCCCTTCGCGCACGAGGGTGTTGGTTTCAGGGTTGATTTTGACGTCCGCCGTGTCCGGGACCTGTTTGATACAGATGATGATGTTCATGGGATGCCGGTTGTGGTTATTTGGGCTGCAACGGGGTGTGGCCCGTTGCGGGCAAAAAGTACTGGTTTAGTTTACTGCAAAGCTTAACGCCTTTCAACAGATACTTCTTTGTCGCCGGGGTATCGTCAGCCGGACGAGAATGGCTGTGATCAGGAAAGGACAAAGTTGTCTGTTTCTTCTTTGAGACTTTTCTAAGGGCTTCCGTTGTGTTCTTCCAGCGGCCGTCAGCTCTTTGCCATCTCCTTGATCAGCTGCAAGGCAATGATGTTGCGCTGGATCTGGTTTGTCCCTTCATAGATCTGCGTGATCTTGGCGTCGCGCATCCTTTTTTCAGCAGGGTATTCTTTGATGTAACCGTAGCCGCCGAAGATCTGGACGGCATCGGTCGTGACTTTCATGGCCACATCCGAGGCGAAAAGCTTGGCCATGGCGGAATACTTGGAAACATCCTTGGCGCCGGAATCGATCATGCGCGCCGTCGCATAGATCAGGGCGCGCGCGGCTTCCACCTGTGTGGCCATATCCGCCAGCATCCATTGGATGCCCTGGAAACTGGAGATCGGCTTGCCGAACTGGAGCCTTTCTTTGGAATATTTGACGGCGGACTCCAGGGCGCCGGCGGCGATGCCAAGGGCCTGAGAGGCGACGCCGGGACGGGAGACGTCGAATGTCTTCATCGTGACGATGAAGCCCAGACCTTCTTTACCCAGGATGTTTTCTTTGGGCACCTCGCAGTCCGTAAAGATCAATTCTCGCGTCGAAGAGGCGCGAATGCCGAGCTTGTCTTCCTTTTTGCCGAAGGTAAAGCCCTTCATTCCCTTCTCCAGGATAAAGGCCGTGGCTCCGCGGGCCCCTTTGGTCTTGTCGGTCATGGCAATAACGACATAGGTGTCGGCGTCACCGCCGTTGGTGATGAAATGTTTCATGCCGTTCAAGACGTAATGTTCGCCTTTCTTTTTCGCCGTCGTCTGGATGGCGCTGGCGTCCGAGCCCGCGGCAGGTTCCGTGACGGCAAAAGCGGCGAGTTTTTTGCCGGCGGCGAGGTCCGGCAGGTATTTTTTCTTCTGTTCGTCGTTGCCGAACAAAAGGATCGGATCCAAGCCGAGATAAGACGCAGCGAAGCACAGCGTGATGCCGCCGCAGGCTTTGGATAGCTCTTCGGTCGCAATACAGGTTTCCAATACCCCTCCTCCCAATCCGCCGTATTCGACGGGGATGGAGACGCCGAAAAGATCCGCCTGGGCCAGGAGCTTGACGATGGGCCAGGGGAATTCTTCTGTTTTGTCGTATTCGGCGGCGACGGGCGCGATCTTCTCCTGCGCAATCTGACGACAGAGGTCGCGGATCATGATTTGTTGTTCATTGAGCAGGTAATCCATGAGTGCATTCCTTTCTTGTGTTGTTCTGTGCTATCCGATTGTTTTGACCAGGGCAATCTCGCCGCAATTCGGGAATTTGGGGCAATGGCAGCATTCGGCCCAGATCTTGTGCGGCAGCCTTGACTTCGGGACGGTCCTGAAACCGAATTTTTTGAAGAATTTCGGCTGATAGGATAACGCAAAAACCTTCTCGATTTCCAGCCCGGCGGCTTCCTCAAGCAATGACCGCATCAAGAGCGCGCCGAATCCTTTTTTTTGGAATTTTTTGTGGACGGCCAGGGATTTGATCTCTGCCAGGTTATCCCAGCCGACGATGTGCAGGGCGGCACAGCCGACGACGCGGCCGTTGGGATCCAGGGCGACCCAGAAGTCACGGATGTTTTCAAATATCTCATTGAGGGACCTGGGCAGCATCAGGTCTTGGCTGGCAAAGGCATTGATGAGTTTTTGGATGGTCTTGGCGTCTCCGATCCCTGCTTTTCTGATCATTTTTGATCCTTCGCACCTGCCTTTGGCCAAGGCGGGCAGGGGTGTTTCGCCTTCTGCTCAGGAGGAAGCCCTGGTCTAAAGACCAGGGAGGCTTCACTGAGCGCATCATTTACGGCATCTTTGCATTGTTGTTACGCGGCCGTAAATGATTTGCGCGAATTAAACCCAGCATTAATTTTGCCGCTGGGTTTTGTTGCACAAAAACAAAAGGTAGATTTTTTATCAACGATGACTGTCTGCAAAATTAGTGCTGGGTTTAATTCAGACAGCAATTCAAGTTCACTCCGTTCCATAAATTGTGTCTTCATTTAATCTCCGTGCCTTTGGCGACCACGACGATCCCGTTGTCGGAGATCGTAAAGCGTTTTTTGTCCTTCTGGTGATCGTAGCCGATGATCGTTCCCGGAGGGATATTGATGTCTTTGTCGATGATCGCCCGGCGGATTTTGGCATACCGGCCGACATTGACGCCTTCCAGCAGGATCGAGTCATGGACTTCGCTGTAACTGTTGACGCGTACATTGGGAGACAAAATCGATCGCTGGACCCGGCCTCCCGAGACGATACATCCGCCGGAAACCAGCGAATCGAGGATCAGGCCCATGCGATCGGGGTTTTCTTCTCCGGCAAAGACCGTCTTGGCCGGCGGGAATTGTTCCTGATATGTGCGGATCGGCCAGGCCTTGTCATAGAGATTGAAGATCGGCGTCACTTCGATCAAGTCCATATTGGCTTCGTAATAGGCGTCCAAGGTGCCGATGTCTCTCCAATAGAGGGATTCTTTCTTGTTTTCGTCTTGGAAAAGATACGCGAAGATCCGCCTGTTCTTTTTGAGCATCTGGGGAATGATGTCCTTGCCGAAATCGTGCGATGTATCCTTGCGCGCATCTTCGATGAGTTCTTCTTCCAGGACGTCGCGCTTGAAAAGATAGATGCCCATGGAGGCATAGATCTTGTCGTCCTTGCCGGGGATTGTTTTTGGGGCCTTCGGTTTTTCCTGAAAACCGAGAATGCGGCCGGTGAGATCCGTCTGGATGACACCCAAGCCCGGTGACAATTCCTTGGCGAGCTCGACGACAGCGACGGTCATGTCGGCATCGCTGACGCGATGGAAGTCGATCATGCGGGCATAGTTCATTTTATAGATATGATCGCCGGCCAGGATCAGGACCAGTTCGGGTTTTTCCTGTTCGATGGTATAGATGTTCTGGTAAATCGCATCGGCTGTTCCCAGGTACCAGCTGTAACCGACCCTCTGCTGCGCCGGGATGACGTCGATATATTCGTTCACTTCGTTGTTGAAAAAATTCCACCCCAGGCGCAGGTGGCGCTGGAGTGAGATGGACTTGTACTGGATGAGCGTATGGATCTTGCGCAGGCCAGAATTGATGCAGTTGGAGAGCGTGATGTCGATGATGCGGTAGACGCCGCCAAAAGGAACGGCGGGCTTGGCGCGGTCTTTGGTGAGCGGGAAAAGCCGTTCACCCTTGCCCCCCGCCAGAATAAACGTGACAACGTTAGGTATCATGCCTATTTGAGCGAATAAATGAAGCCTGCGATCCCGAGCCGGACGATCATGACACCGATGGCGGCCAAGAAGATATAGCTGATCTTTGAAATGGCCTTGATCCCCGATTTTCCTAGGATGGTGATCAGGACGTCGGAGAAACGCAGGACGAGCCATGCCAGAAGCATATTGAGGATGAGCGACGTCATGGTGATCAGCGCTCCGAAGGCATCCAGGAGCATCATGGTCGTGACAAGAACGGCCGGTCCCGTGATGAGAGGCGTCGCGAGGGGGCAGATACCGATGTCTTCATACAGCGACTGGCTGGTAAATTCCCTGGATTTTCCCGGAAGCAAGAGATAGACCGAAATGATGAAAAGCAGGATGCCGCCGGCGATCCTGAAGTCGTCGATCGTGATGCCCAGTCCCCGGAGGATGAGCTTTCCCAGAAGTCCGAAGATGACGGCGAGCAGCGTCGCCGTCAGGATGGATTCGGCCAGCAGGCGTTTTTTCTGCTTGTTGGAGAGGTTCTCCGTCATTCCCAGATAAATGGGGACCGTGCCGATGATGTCGACGGCCAGGAAGATCGGCACGAACGTAACAAGATATAGTTTAAAAATATTAATTAGCATAGATTTATATTATACAAAAAAATGCCAGGAAAACAAGAAAAAACTGATGTTCAACCGCCCTGGGCCAGAGCTTTAAGTTCAGGATTTGCGCCGTCATATTCGTAGGCGGCCTTCCAGTATTTCAGGGCTTCTTGGGTTTCCCCTTGGTCCCGCAACATGTTTCCTAAGGTTTCGGCGTATCGGGATTCCTTGGGCGCGAGTTTTACGGCCCGGCGCAAGGCTTCGATGGCGCGCTTCGGGTCTTTGTCCTTGAGGATCATGGCCTGGACATAATATCCTTGAGCAAAGTCCGGATGGTCCTTGAGGACCGCCGAAATCACTTTCTCGGCTTTCTGGTCGTCTTTCATGCGGGCATAGATGAGCGCCAGCCGGGCGCGCATCCATGGTTGTGCGCCGCCGTAGATGAGATTGAGGCGGGCATATTTATAGGCCTGCAGATAATCTTTCCTCTCGAAATAATAATCTTCCGCATACTTGAATGCCTCCGCATTGTTCGGCATGATGTCCAGCGCGGCCCGGGCTTCTTTCCAGGCGGCCTCGTGGCACTCCAGGATGCTCAGGAGGTGCGCGCGTTTTAAGGCGGGGGCGGGATAGCGTTGGGCGATGCCGATGCGCAGGAGATCGACGACGGGAGGTTTCCAGGATTTGAAATTGACGCGGAAGGCTTTGATCAAAGAGGCGTTTTCGGGAACATCGCGCACGAAGATGAGCGCGGCATCATCGAAATAGACGCAGATCCATTGAGGGCTCTTGTAAAGATAGCGGATCAGCCCGACATGGAGGTCGCGCTGAGGATTACTTAGGAAAAAACCCTTGATGTGATAGCGGTCGACGAGCATCTCGATCGTTTCTCTCCTGCCCTCTCCCGCCTTGACGTAGTTCATAAAAAATTCAGGGCCGTAGAGTTCTGTGCGGCCGTCGATGAAGACGCGGCGCTTGGGGTAGGTCTGACCGACGAGATACGACCCGGAGTTGAAATCGTTGAACATGTGTTCGGGAAACGGATGGCCTAAAAGAAAACGGACGGCTTCCTCTGGATAGCGGTTGCGGGCGATCCCCCAGAGTTCCGATTTCAATCGGTAGGTGTGGAAATCGAAGCTGGCCGTTTCCAGATATTGCAACGCGCCCTTCGTCGGATAATAGAACAAGAACAGGACAAACGCGTAGAAGGCGATCGTCCCCCAGGCGCGGGAGGTAAAACGCGGCAACGGAGTGCCGTTTTTGAATGCGCTGTCGACATTGTCGAAGATGATGAAAACCGCCGCGATGGCGAAATAGGCGATGTTGCGTACCGCCAGCAGAGAGAAAACGAGGAAAAAGAGCCACAGCAGGATGTTTTGAATCGAGGTGCGGCGATAGTTGACGCGGAAACTGAAAAACGAGACGAGAATGAGGACTTTATAATAGAGGAACCTGTGAAAGTCCAGGATATTGGACCAGGAGATGGGTCGGGCCAGTTCCTGGATGTATTGGAAGACGACCCTTCCTTTCTGGCTGATCTGTCCCAGGACGGCCAGGGGATATTCTGCTCCTTTCAGGCCGTGAGGATTGAGCAGGGATGCCGCAAGCATGAGCAGGAAGACGACGATAAGGGTGTGGATCTGGGCTTTCGTCATTCTCCGGTTGTCCTTCCACTCCCCGGGAAGCGGGACAACCCGTTGGATGAGTTCGGCGGCGAGGTCTATCAGAATGAGGACAGGGCCCAGAAAAGAGAAGCCGTGCATGTTGACCCAGACTGCCTGCAAGACGGGCAACGACCAGACGAGGACATGTTTTCGCTTTTTATATTCCTTGAGGATGAAAAAATAAAGGGCGAGAAAGAAAAGGCTGAAGATGTCGGGGCGGATGGTGAACCTGTAGGCCATCGTCAGCATCGCCAGGTAGAGAATGACAAAGACAAAAACAGGATGGCCGCGTCTGATGCCGAAGAACAAAAGCAAAAGAAATGTTGCGGCAACGACGATGTTTTGCATGAGGATCAATCCATCGGCCCCCCCTGTCAGGAAACTGAGGAACGCCAGCAGTTGGAAGAGCCATTCGTGATTGATCCACGGCTTGCCCGCCATGGTGAAGGAGAAAATATCGTTGAGAGGGACAAGGCCTGTCTTGACGATGATCTCGCCGGTCTTGAGGTGCAGCCAGATGTCGAGATCGGAGACTTCCCTGGAACAATAGACGGACAGGATGACGAAGAACAACAGGATAAGCAGCCTGTTAAGGATGAAATCTACGGAATATTTGATGCGTGCTGGATTTGGTATCATGTGGTCAAAAGCGGCAGTAGATATATGAATTGTTAGTATTATACCAAAGCGCACCGCCTTCCTTCCATGAGAATAATTTATTTTCTCTGGAGCCCCGCCTTGCCCTTCGGGCCTGCCACTGACTTTCAGTCAGGGGCTCTCCGTGGGGCGACGTCCCGATCCGCCATGGTTATGTTCGCGGCTAAGGCCGCAGGCATAACCCGTCCACAGGCATAGCCTCGTCCGCCCCAGGCGGGCAGGGAATTCTGACCAAGGGATTAAGGATGGCTAGACGATGATTTTGGGAATGATGAAGAGGCATAGGAAGCTCGCCGCGGATGACATGACGATAAGTCCCTGCAGGCCCAAGACGGGCAACAGGAAGGCGCCGCAAAAATTGCTCGCCACAACGGCCAGATTGCTGAGGCTGGTCAAGAGGGCAAACGAGGCGGCTTCCAACCCCGGGATGGAGTTCCTGGCCATGAAATCCAGGATCATGAGGAAGACGAACATGCCCATGAGGCTATAGACGATATCGTAGGCGACAGCCGTGGCCGGCGTGTAATGAAGATAGCTCAAGGTCGTCGCCGCGCCCAGGAAGACCGAGAAAAACAGCCATTTTTTGAGGTTTATCTTCTGGCTGAATTTGAAATACAGCAAAGCCCCGATGACGGCGAACACCGTGCCGATGGTGCCCAGCGCTCCGATCCAGACCTTGCTCCATTTGAAGACATCTTTCTGGACGAACAAGAGCGGCGTGCCGAACGACGGCGCAAACTGATACAGGAAAACGAACAGTCCTGCCCACACGAGCCTTCGTGAACCGAGCAACGTTTTCATGTCCTGGATGAATTTCGAGGCCGTCTCCCTGCGGATGGGTTCTCCTGCGTTATAAAAATATGCGAAGGCCCCCGCAATGATGTAGACGGGGATCAGGCAAAGATATCCTGTCGTATAGTCCCACTTTTCGGCAATGTAGCCTCCTCCTATGCCGGTGATGAGTGTTGCGACAGAGATGGATATCCACTGCACGCTCTGGATTTTTCCGGTGGCGTTGTGTTGTTTGCCTTCGACGCACATGATGCCGTCGACAGACACATCCCTGAAGGCGGCCCAGGCAGAGCTGACGATAAGCATTCCGACGAGGAAGGCCAGGGGGAGATGGTTGGATCCTATCACGGCCGCCAAAAGCGCGCTGCACGACAGGGAAATAAGGATCCATATCTTTTTGTTCAGGAAATTGTCTACGATGTATCCTATGGCGGGCTTGACGAGCCAGGCGAAAGTGATCACGCCGGAAATGAGCATGATCTTTTCCGGCGTGAATTTTAATGATTCCTTCAGATAATAAAAAAGACCCTGGGAAGGGAGTGTTTCAATGCCTTGCGTGAAGTAAACAGCGCTGCTGAGGCAGAAGACCCGTAATAACCTATTGTTCATTTCCCGGCGGATTTGGGGCAGCCGGTGCCGGCGTCTTTGGAGTTTCGGCCGCGACTGCCGGTGCCGGGGTTGCTGGCGTTGTCTGTTGGGCCGGCGCGGGGGCCTGGGCCTGCGCCGGGGCCGTTGCCGCCTTTGAATCCGGCGTCTGCGCAGGAGCCTGAGCCGCGGGAGCGGTCGGCAGGTAACGTTCTACCAGTGAGCGGCTTTTCTGGATGGACATGAACGCCAGCGACAGGCATGTAAAGAAAAATACGATCGCCAGGACCGTTGTGGATTTCACGAGGAACGAGCTTGTTTTTGTCCCGAAGATGGACTCGGCCGACGAAAACGTTTCGATGAGCCCCCCTCCCCGCCCCTGCTGGACGAGGACGATCAGGATAAGAAGGGTGCAGGCGGTGATATGGATGGTGATGATGAGCGCGAACATAAACTTGGACTCCTTGATTGGCCCTGCGGCTTATTTGCTTACTTGTGCTCCTTTGACGATCTCGGCAAAGCTTTTGACGTCGAGACTGGCCCCGCCGACGAGAGCGCCGTCGATATCTTTTTGGGAAATGAGCTCTTTGATGTTGCCTGGTTTGACGCTCCCGCCGTATTGGATGGTGATCTCATCGGCGATCTCGCGGGTATAGGCCTTTTCAAGGAGATCGCGGATGAAACGGTGGACTTCCTGGGCCTGGTCGGGCGTCGCCGTTTTTCCCGTGCCGATCGCCCAGACAGGTTCATAGGCGATGATCACTTTTTTGATTTCTTCTTTGTCGAGCCCTTTGAGGCTGTTGGTGACATGGTCCCGGATGACATCGAAAGTGCGGCCCGCCTCCCTCTCTTCCAGGCTTTCTCCGACGCAGACAATGGGCGTCAAGCCGTGTTTGAGCGCCGATTTAAGCTTTTTGTTGACGGTCTCATTGGTCTCATGGAAATATTGGCGTCTTTCGGAATGGCCGAGGATGACGTAACCGCATCCAAGCTCTTTGAGCATCGGGGCCGATACCTCTCCGGTGAAGGCGCCGGCGTCTTCCCAGTGCATGTTTTGGGCGCCAAGGCCGATGTTCGTTTGATAAACGACCTCGGCGACTTCGTCGATCGCCGTGAAAGGCGGACAGACGATGATACCGATAGCGTCGATATCATACAGATCTCTTTTGAGACCGTTGGCCAGCTCGATGGCTTCGACCGTTGTCTTGTTCATTTTCCAGTTGCCGGCGATGATGATTTTCCTCATTAAATGCACTCCTTACTGTTTATCCTTCAGTGCGGCGATACCCGGAAGGACTTTGCCTTCCATGAATTCCAGCGAGGCGCCGCCGCCTGTCGAAATATGCGTCATCTTGCTCTCGAGGCCGAACTTGGCCACGGCGCTGGCTGTGTCGCCTCCGCCGATGATGGTCTTGGCTTTGAGCGTCGTGATGAACGTCGCTACTTCTTTTGTTCCTTTGGCATACTTGTCGTTTTCAAAGATGCCCAGGGGGCCGTTCCAGCAGATGGTCTTGGCGCTTTTAAGGGTGTCGCAGAACAGGGCGATGCTCTTGGGGCCGATATCGACGGCAATCATGCCGTCGGGGATGGCCGCATCTTTTGTCGTTTCGATCTTCGTCGGCGTATCGATATTGTCGACAACGAGATGATCGACCGGCAATATCACCTTGACCCCAGCTTTTTTGGCCTTCTGGAGGGTTTCTTTGGCCAGGTCGATCTTGTCTTTCTCAAGTTTTGAATTTCCGATGGCAATCCCCTGGGCCTTGAGGAAGGTATATGCCATGCCGCCGCCGATCACCAGGACCTGCGCTTTTGTGAGGAGGTTCTCGATGACACCGATCTTGTCCGAGACCTTGGCGCCGCCGAGGATCACGGCAAACGGCTTATCCGGCTGTTCAAGGGATTTGCCCAGGTATTCGATCTCTTTATCGAGCAGGAATCCTGCGACCGCCGGCAGGTCGTGGGCCACGCCCTCCGTAGAGGCGTGCGCCCTGTGGGCCGTGCCGAAGGCGTCGTTGACGTATGTGTCCGCAAGGCTTGCCAGCTGTTTAGCGAATGCAGGGTCGTTCTCTTCTTCTTCGGCATGGAATCTCAGGTTTTCCAGAAGGATGACTTTTTCAGGGGAGGCGTCGATGGCCTTGGCGATTTCAGGGCCTACGCAATCGTTGAGTTTTCTGACGGGCGTTTTGATCAGCTCCTGGAGCCTTTGGGCCACGGGATCGAGCCTGAGGGTTTCCTTGACCTGGCCGTCGGGTCGTCCCAGATGGGTCATCAAAATCAGCTTTTTGGGGTTGTTCTTGAGAATGTAATCGATCGTGGGGATGGCGGCCTTGATGCGCGTATCGTCTGTGATCGCCCCGGTTTTTTTATCCTGAGGCACGTTAAAATCCACGCGCATGATGATCTTTTTGCCTTTGAGATCGACGTCCTTGACGGTCATTTTATTCATAGAAACCCCCGAAAAATTGTTTGATGGGTATTTGTTTCCGGTTTAGGTCCTGCGGTGTCCCGAGAACGATTGGCGTATTATAGCAGATTTTTTCTTCTTGTAAAGGGCATCGTTGGAAAGGTCAGCGCAGGCAATAAGGAGGCTGGCGGTCCAGCCACCTGCGGATTTCACGCAGACAGATATTGCCTTCGGGAAAAGTTCCGGCCAGTTCTTTGTGCCTGAAAAGGATGTCGTGCGCCAGCTTCTGTTTTTTTTCGTCTTGGTGAAAGAGGCTGAAGGCCAGGTCCATCCAGAGGTCGATGTTCTTAGGGTTTTTTTGGATCGCCCTGAGAAAAAGTTTTTCGGCCTGCCCGTATTGTTCGCCGAGGTAGGCGATATAACCGGCCAAGACGAGGGTAAATTCCGAGTCGTCGCATGCCAGCCAGTGCTTCGCTTTTTTCGAGAGGAGCCCCAGGAGGCGCGGATGGTCGAAGACCTTTTCGGCCAGCGCATCCAGCATATAGTTGCCTCTTGTCATGCCGCTGTCGGCCGTGTTCGTCTGGTATCCGGGGCTGACGCGCGCCGTCCTCAAGAAATCTTGTTTTATCCTGGCGAGTGTCTTCATGGGGACGTTTTGGGTTTTATGGCCGCCTGTGCCACAGAGGCGCAGTAGCGGCAGCTCACACATCGTTGATTGCAATGCGTGGTGTGTTCGATAAAGTCTTTGGGAAAGGCCTTGTTATCGCAGATGAAAGGCAAGGGGCCCTTGTTGGACGGCGCCAGCGTGAAGAGGTCGCCCTTGAAAGACCGGGCAAGATACGCGGAGATCTTTGTTTTGAGGAGGCGGCTGTCGTCTTTGCGGTAGGCGATCTTGATGCCGTCCGCCCAGCCGTTTTCCTCGAAAAAGGCAAGGTCTTCCGGCCTCAGGTATGGCCGCCTGATCTCATCGGCCGGCTCCTGCGTTGCGAATTGGCATCCGTCTTTGAGCATGAAGCCGACGTAACATCCCGCCCCTTCCTGCAGCATCGTCCTGGCCGCCTCCATGAGGACGGGCCATTCAGCATGCCTGCCGCCGTAGAAACAGTGAAGATAGCAACCGTGATTCGCCAAAAGTTTAATGGTGACGGCAGGCAGATGTTTGCGGCCGGCGCGGATGGCATCCAGGGCGCGTGCGTCACGGTTGCAGGAGACATCCAGTGTGAATTCCGTCATTCCCATCTTGACCGCCTCTTTGATTTTATGTTCACTGTCGATGTTCATGTAAACCGAACTCTGGAGGGCGATCTTCGGAAACATCTTGCGCAAGAACGGGACGATGCACGGATCGGCCAGGGTGATCGACGTGATCCCTCCGGAGTCTTCGAGGGCCTTGACGTAGCGGCCGATGCGTTTGAGGTCGTCAAAGAAATTGATCCGTTTGTTGAGGAGGAGGTTCCTTTTGATCTTGTGACGGTGGCAGAGGGCGATCAGTTGCCGGATCTCGCCGCTGGAGGCTTTGCGGGTGTTGAGGTATTGGTTGGAATGGTCGTCTCCCTCGGGTCCGGCAAAATAGATTTCGTAGATCCCCCCTGTCGCGATCGCCCATTTCATGAGCGCCAGGTCGTTGTTGTAAGGGATGGACAGTTTCAGCTTGGGGTTTTTCATCGGTCTTGTGTTTTCTTCGGATCATTTCCGATCGGTTTGAATTCCTCGAACCCGTGGTGCTGCGCATATGTCCGGTAGACGCCTTCGCATCTTTGGTGGTAAGCACAGCGTTGGCAGCGCGGGCCTTTGGTTTTGTCTTTCAGGCGTTCATGTGTCGGGCTGATCCTGAAGTCATGGCCTTTCTCGGCCGGATGCAGGCAGAGTTGTCTGTGTCCAGACAGGCGCGGGCCTTCCAGCAGGTTGTTGCGCCACGGCCGTGGCACATGACAATAAGGAAAGCCTTCGAGCACGACTTCCAGATTTTTTTCTTTTCGCGCCCATTGCAGCGCCCTCTTTAGATATGGCGAGACTTGCGTGTATGTCGGCACGACCTTGTCGAAGTAGGTCCTGGCAAAGCCGTGGGGGGTCAGAAAGACGAACCAGATGCCTTTGACCCCCAGGCGCTTGAGGAATTTTGCCGTCTCTTGCAGGTGGCGGTAATTGGCCCTTGTGATCATGATCTTGACGTAAAGGCCGCGAGAGACGGCAAGCGCGTTGCGGATGCCGGCGACGGTTTCCCAGAAGCTGCCCGGGACATTCGTGGTGACATCGTGCGCCTTGGCTTTGTAATCCTGCAGATGAGTATAGATCACGGGGTGATAAGCGGCAAGCCGCTTGACAAATTCTTTTTTAGCCATGAGGCGTCCGTTGGTCTGTATTTGGATCTTGTAGCCCAGCCGGAAGGCGGATTCCATAAGGGAAAAGAAGTCCTCCCTGGCCGTCGGTTCTCCTCCTGAAAGGACCAGTTGGTCGTAACTGCGGCGATAGGCGGCCAGCGCCTTTGTGAGGATCCCCAGGGATGTGAAGGTCCCGGGTTTGTTGTCGCCCGTGACACAGAAAATACAACGGTTATTGCAGCGGTAGCCGACCCTGAAGAACAGGGTCCGGGGTTCTTTGTCTAGAATATGGCGATAGATGGCTTCTACATCCGCGGCGTAAGAATGGATATCCTGGACATGGGCGTGAAAAGGAGGCTTTAAGCGCGCGCGGCCCCTCCGGATCTTCCCGATGATGCGGTTGAGTTGTGCCAAAGAACTATAGACGAAGGCGTTTCTGCCGGGGATGGTTTTTTCAAGGAGGCTCGGCTGCCTGGGAATAATGACGGGTATCTTTTGGTAGAGCGATTCCAAAAGCGACATGGGCCCTGTTTCGTCCCAAACCGACGGCACCAGGAGGTAGTCTATTTTTGAATAAAACTTTTCGGGGAGCTCGGCATAAGGAATATTCTCGATGATTTCGATGTCCGGCCGATTCCCGATATTCTCCAGCTGCCGCAGGTTTTTTTGTGGTGCGCCTTTTGTCCAGAGGCCGAGAAGCATGCGGATACCGCCGTTTCGTTTTATCAAATATTCGATCGTGTCCGACCCTTTGAGGGGCGTCCATATCCCCAAAAAGCCGAAGACAGGCTCTTTGTCTTGGCGTCTTGCGCGCGGCCGCCGCCGCATGTGTACGCCATAAGGCAAGCAAACGATCTTGTCCGGGTCGGCGACGAGTGGGGCCAGTATTTCTTTTTGTGTTTGCGATGGGCATATGATCGCATCGCACATGTCTATGATTTGGCGGATGTGGCCGCGCCGCGCGGCGTTAAACTCGGAAAGGGGCATATGATTGTATGCCGCCAATCTTTGTGCATCAGGACATGAACAGGCCTCCGGGTTTGTCTTGCGGCATATCTTGCGGCCGTCATGGAACCTGCCGCCGGCGCAAAACAAAGAGTGGTCGTGGAGGGTCACGACGATGCGTGCGCCCAGGCTGGCCGCTGTAGTCAAGATGGGCCGCAATTTCGTTCCTGAAAAAAGATGAACATGGACGATGTCGGGCGGATCCGCCTTCAAGGCGTTGTCCAGGGCCAGGCGCAGGCGTTCGTCGTAGACGATATTGTTGTCCGGCGAACATCGGATATGGATATGCCTCAGGTCTGTGCGTGAATGCAGAGTCGTTTGGCCGTCGGAATCCACAGAGGTTTCCAGGGAGATATAGGTGATTTGGTGTCTGATTTTCTGGCGGCGGACGAGTTCCCAGAAACACGGGTGGTAGAGGCTTGAACTGATATGGGCGATGTGCATGGCTATTGGAATGTGACCAGGAACGGATGCTCCGGCGCGAAAACGTTGAGCGGGACCGAAATGTTTTTCAGGATTTTCCCCCGGCGCAGGAGCGTCAGCTGCCTGCCGTGGAGTTTGAGGGCGTCGGCCCGCTCCAAGTCCCGGCCGTATTCATTGCGCGTCGCGTCATGAGAGACGAACGCCGCATGTTTATAAGACACGATATTGTCCTTCATGGCGGCCCCGGCGAGTGCGTAGAATTTCCGTTCATAGAACACCAAAAACGTCTGTTTGAGGTAGGCGTCCATCTTGCGGACATATTCCGGCTCTTTTTTGAAAATTTCACGCCGCAGCCTTCCTGCCAGCTTGATGGTTGCCGGGCAATCGTAGCGGCATGGCATGTGATAGATGTAGGAAAAGATCGTGTCTTTGAGCAAAGGGTTGCAGAGAAAAGACGGCCGGGTCCTGGTGTGGCGCCAGGCTTCATAAAGATGGCTGTAACGGATCCAGTCGTTGTATTGCCTGAAAAATCTGATGCAACAATCGGGATATCCCAGGACGTAGCCGTATTTGAGATGGTCGGCGCGCGGGGCGAAGATGACGCGGTTGTTGATGATGACGGGATACCACATGGCCCGTTTCAGCGTCTTTTTGTCTTTTGCCAGAAAGACGTGGACCTCTTCGTCCGTATCTGTCTCCAGCGGCAGGCCGTAGGCCGATGTCGTCGTGAGCCGGTCTTTGCCGATCACGGAATCCGGGACGTCATTCTTGTGCACATTGCGGAAGATGACGCTCTCCCGGACATGGATACCGTATCGGCGGCAGGCCTTTTTGAATGCCTCGATCCTGTTTTTTCTAATCCAGTCATCCAGGAGGGGTTTGAAGCCCAGGATCAAGGACATGTAAAGGCCTAACTGGAGGCCGTTGCCCTTGATCTCCATGAGGTCGGCGCAGAAAGATCTCGGCTTGTATTGTTCCAGAAGGGGATTATTCATGATAAGGTCTCTTCTATCTTATGGGAACGACGTCTCTTTTTCAAGCGCCGGCGCGTTTTTCGCCGCTTTCCATCTGTTTATCGCATTCAAGCCGTCAGGATGATATAATGATGCCTATGTCCAAGATCGATGCAGATCTTTATAGGGCCCGCTTGACGGGAATTTTTCGCAAGATCGCGGCGGACGCGCAGAGGCGCACGGCTTCGGGCGCCCGGCTTTGCGTCCTGGCGACAGGCGGGCTGGATTCATCTCTTTTGGCCAGCCTGTTGAAGCCTTTGCGTCCTCATCTCTATTTCGCTCTTGTTCGTGATAAGAGTCTCCGTTCTTACAATACGTGGTCTGTGCGCCGGTGCCGCGCGCTGGCCCGCCGTCTGGGCCTGCAGTTTTCCGCCATTACGGTCACGAAGCGCGATTACGCAAAGGCCTACGTTTCCCTCCGGCCGACACTTCCCTTTGTTGCTCGTGAGAGGGATATCGCGGCCGTGGCTGTCTTTTTCCGCCTGATCGCGCAGCGCCAGAAGCATCCCTGCCTTTTATTGAGCGGGATGGGCGTGAACGAACTCTGCAGCCTGTCCGCCAGGCGCGCGCGCGCCTATTATCGTAAGAAGGGCTTGGCCGAAATCAGGACTCATCAAAAACTTGCGCGGGCCTGCGGTTCGTCTTTCTGGGCCCCCTGGCTTTCGCATGGTTCGGTCCGTTTTTTCACGTTCCTCCCGGCCGGGCTAAAAACGGACAAGGCGTTTTTTAAAAAAGTCATTGCCGACGCATCTCTTTTGCCGCCGGATTTTATTCGCCAATCCTCCCGTCATTCGTCTGTCCCTTCTTCGTTTCTGAAGGGTCTTGACGGTTGACCCTCGTCATAAAATCAAAAAGCTCTTCAAAAGTCTTCCAGTCGATGCCGGTCTTGCCGGTCAGGTCGTTGACGATCTTGAAGCTCGAGACGATATAGTCTCTGTAGGTCTGTTTTTTCTCTTTCCGGCCGAAGCGTTGGTAGAGTTGCTTCAGCATTGCCAGGGTTTTCGTATTGAGACGCGGCTGCGGCGAGAACTGGATGAGCGAAAATTCCTGTTTGAGTTTTTCCGGAAGACATAGGAATGCATCTCCCGGCAAGAGATATCCGTGCGGATGCAGGCTGAGGTCCCAGGCGCCTTGCGGAGAGAAACGCCTGGCATCGCCGGCATAGATTTTGGCATGGTATTTTTTTGCGATCCAGGCATAATCCTGTTTGAATGTTCGGCGTCCGGCCTGGTCCCAGGCAGCAAAAGCCGCTGGAGTCACGTCGATCTTGCCGAACGGCAGTTGAGCCAGAAAGAGAAAATTATGGCGGAACCGCGGCATTTCTTGCGGATGGACCGTCATGTTGCAGTTGACCGCCAGGCCCGCCAGCCGGCACAGCAGGAGCATCTCGACCAGATGGGCGAAGGACGCGTTTGTGGTACCCCTTCTCCATGCCGACGTGGTTGCCGGAAGGCCGTCGAGTCCGATCTCCAGATTGACCTTATTTGTCTTGAGAAAGGCGATCTTGGGCGCGTCCAATAGCAGGCCGTTTGTCTGGAGGCCGATCTCGGCTTTGGGCACAGCCGTTTTCAGGAAGGAAATGACCTTTTTCGTTAACGGCCACACCAGGAGAGGTTCGCCTCCACTTAAGATGAAGCGCCGGGGTTTCATCCCTTCTTTTTCAAGGAAAAAGATAAACCCCCTGATCGTTTCCAGTGACAAAGACCTGTTTCTCTTGTCCCGGAAATAGCAATACCTGCATGCGAGATTGCACTTTTCAGTGACGTAGAGAAAGATATGGGAGGATTCAATGGCGGGTGGCATGTCCTCGCAGGTCCATGATATGGCGGTATTTGCCGGTTGACGTTTTGGGAACATGGCCGGAATGGGGACGAATGGTGACCAGATGCGCTATGTGAAGGCGGACGCCGAGTTCTTTGATGAGCGTTGCGCTTGCAGAAAGGTTTTTCTCGGGGATGTGCAGGGTGATGTTGTCCCTGAAGTTCCGCTTGTTTTTATCGACGACGCAGAAAAAGCGTGGATGTCCCAGGAGCCGCAAGATCGTCTCGGCCACGAGCCGGCGCGAAACGATCTTGCCTTCGATCAAGAGTGAATCTGCGTCCCGGCCGAGGACGCGGATGTATTTGGCGTTCCCTTTCTTGGTGATGTGGACGCGGTCGCCCAGGACGTAGCGGATGAAAGGCATGCAGGTGTTTTCCAGGTCTGTGATCACGATGCGCCCTTCTCCCGTCTCCGCCGTCCTGCCGTCTTCGCCCAGGATCTCAATGTAAAGGCCGTCTTCAAAGAGCCTCATGAATGTATCTTTCGGATCCTCGGCGATCGCGAACCCCGAGAATTCCATGGCGCCATAATGGTCGAAGATGCGCGTCCCCGATAACGCTCTCAGGCGGTCTTTGAACCATGGATACAGCGGTTCCCCGTTAAGAATGCAGGATTTCACCGGATGTTTTCGTTTCAAAACGGAGAAGATGTCATAAAGCTGGTTGGTGTAGGAGTTGATGAACGCGGGTTTCAGCGATTTGATCAACGCGATCGCCTCTTTTGTTTTTTCCGGGCTCGTGAGGGATCCCAGGGGGATCACGCCGGCGCCCAGGGCCCTGAAGGCCTGTTCCATGATGCGGCCGCCGCTGTTGAGTTCATACGAACAGAGGTTCAGGCACAGGTCGCCCGGCTTCATCCCGCAGGATTTGTAAATTTTGACGAGACGGCGCAGGTGCGTCCGATAACAATCCTTTGGATGCAGGATGTACATTTGTTTTCCCGAAGAGCCGCTCGTCGCCGTTACGTTGAAGGCCTCTCCTTCAGGGGGAAATTGACGGATATCGTCGCGCATCATGAGCGGCAATTTCAGGAATTCACCGCATGACTTCAATGGGAGCCGCACCGCCCGGTATGGTTGGAGGTGCGCGAAGCATGCCAAGAGATGGTTGATTTTTTTCAGGGTGACAATGTCCATGCGTATTGTTTTGAATAGTCTCGATGGCACCGGGAGGCGCCGCGTTTATAGAGAAGCCGGAGCGACTGCAGCGCGGCATTTTCCTGTAGAAGAAAACACCCCCGGCATAATGGGTCGTACATTTTTTTCTGGAAAAATCCGGATGCCGCTTTGAGCCGTACGCGGTGATAGCGTGTCGACATCCACAGCTCCGCCAGGCCCTTGTCGTGGACGTTGCCTATCTTGACGCTTTTCTGCGTTGAACAACAGGCGGTCACGTCGCCCCGCTCTGTCAGAAACGTCGCAAACCATCCCATGTGGCACGGTCCTGGACTTCGGCAATCCGCGCCGGCCGGCAGAAATTTTCCCGTTTCGGCATAATGGGCCGAAAGGTTGTTTTTGACGCGGCCCAGGGTTCCCTTCCGGTGGGCGGCTAAGAGTAATTTTTCCGCTTTTTTCATGAGGGGCGGCGTCAGGGCCAAAGGACTTGTCCTGTGTTCGACATGCTCGCATTTGATCCGGAGTTCGTCGATCTTGACGCGCCGGGCAAGATCGATGACGGCCGGCAGGTTGTGATAGTTCAAGGCGTGCAGGACGAAGTTGAGCGAAGTCCTGGCCGACCGTGACCTGACGCGGCCCAGAAGCTTCATATTTTTTATCACCATATCAAAATCGCTCAGATTTTGCGGCCGGTGGATCCTGAAAAAATCTTTTGCGTTTGTTGCCGAGAGGCTGAATTTCACGGCGTGGATGCGATGGATGGTTTTCAACAGTTTGTGCGGAAACAATCCGTTCGTCACCAGCGTGACCGCCAGTCCTTTCCTGCCGGCATGGTGGACGATGCTTTCGAAATCGGGGTGCAGCGTTGGTTCGCCTTTGGCCGAAAAGCAGACATGGCTGACGTTGAGTTTTTGACAATCATCAAAGACCCGGCCCAGGGTTTCCGTCTCCAGCCGCGTTTCTTTCGCCGGAGCCCTGGCGGCCGTTCCGTGGTGCACGCAGAAGAGGCAGTTGAGGTTGCAGGTGTTGTTGAGGTGGCAAAACAGGATCTTGGGGCCGCTGAAGATCCTGTGCCTGAGGGCCCCCATCAATCTCAAGGCATCGTTATGCAAGGTGTCGGCCATAGTTTTTCTTTTTGAGGGCTTTCACGGCGACAAGCCGGCAATAATCGCACCCTTCGCATCTCATGTCGCAACTCAGCAGTTTTTTCGCAAATGTGTCCGGGATGCTCTTGTTGTCGCAGATGAAGGGGATGGCGCCTTTGTTGGGGGGCGTCAATTCAAAAAGGTCTCCGTCAAAAGAGCGCTCGAAATAAGCTTTCAACTTTTTGCGCAGGACAGGAGTACGATCCATGCGATAGGCAATTTTGATCACGTCGGCCAATCCCCTTTTTTCATAATAAGTCAGGTCTTCCGGCCGGATGAACGGCCGTTTGATCTCGTCTGTGACATCTTCTTTTTTATAGACGCAGTTTTTGACATCGATGAGATCTCCCAGAATATACCTTTTTTGAGGCGGGCGTTGCGCCGCCGTCTGCTGTTCAAGCATCTCTTTCAGCAGCGGCCAGCTGGAATGACGCATGGAGTAGAAGCAATTCATATAGCAGCCGTGGTTGGCCAGAAGTTTTACGGAGAAATTTTTGAGTTTGTTTTTATAATCCCTGATCTTTTCCAGTTCTTCTCCTTTGCGGTTGGTGGAGACGTCCAGGCAGAAATCCGTCACTCCCATTTTGAGGGCTTCTTTGATCTTCTGGAGGCTGTCGATGTTCATGAATACGGACGTCTGGAGACGGATCCGCGGGAAGGCCTTTTTGAGAAATGGGACAATGGCGGGGTCCCCGACCGTGATGGACGTCAGCCCTTCTGTCTTGTCGAGGGATCCGATGTAATGAAAGACGCTTTTGAGGTTATCGGTGAACGCGATCCCCTTGTTCATCAAAAGATTGCTTTTGACGTTATGTTTGCGGCACAGCGCCATCAATTCAAGGATCTCCTCTTCCTGAAATTTGTTCTGGTTCTGGTAGGGGCTGGAGTGGTCATTGCGGCCGGCGCCGGCGAAATAGACTTCCGCCGCCTGGCCTGTTTTAAAGGCCCATGCCATGAGGGTCAGGTCTCCGTTGTATGGGATGGAGAATTTAAGCTTCATGAAGACCTCCTATAATACCTCAAAATAGAATTGGGTGCGTGGTCTTTTGTCCATGTCGATGCAGATATATGTGATGCGTATGGCGTTGGCGACAGGAAGCAGGGCTTGATGTAACCTTTGGGCGGCCTGCGTTTTGTCGAAACGCCTTATCAGGGCCGTGACATCGCTGCTGTCGAATGGGAAATCCGTGCGTACGGACCGGCTTCCTTTCTGCTGATACCTGATGGCCAGCATGACTTTTTGCGGCAACCATCCTATTTTCCGCCACCGTTCATAGGTTTTCAAGGCCCCTTTCTTTAGAACAGAGGCGCAGGCCGTTGCCAGCGAATCCGTGGGGAAAGGCCCATAATAGATTTTCAGGCCCTTCCTCCCTGTTTCATAAAGGTCGACGGCCGACATCCTGATGTTTTGAAAACGCCTGATGTCCGATGCGATACAGGCCGTATCCAGGTGCAGGCGAGAGGCGATGGCCGTCGCGTGCTTGGCGGGATCGGATGGATCCTGTGCGCGGTGATAATAATTATAAAGCTTGTATCGCGTCTCCCGCAGGAGCGGGCGGTCTTTGTAGGATGCCACCCCGATCCCGAAACAGTTGTCTCTGTTGTTGCGAAACATATAACGCCTGGCTTCGGTCTCAATCCCCAGCAGGCGAAAAATGCGGCAGGCGTCGGTTTTCTTCATGCAGGTCAGGGCGATCCGTGAGACGCCTGCGGCGCAACGGGAGAGCGATTCACTGGAGACCTCAAAGCTCTTCTCGTCCCCGTGCCTTTGTTTGATGCTAAGATAGGCCTTCGTGGCGCGAAAGAGCAAAGGGTCCTCCCGCAGTAAGAACTCAAGCAGTTTTATGTCGTGGAGCGTCGTCACGGCTGTGTCCGTTTTTTTAGGCCGCAGATGACGCAGGCCTTCCAAAACCTGTTCGCGAAGTCCATGTCCATCGCGGGTTGCGGCGGCGTTTTCAATATCTGCGCGAGGCGGCCGTCTTTGACATTTCCGTAAAACGTGGGGTCGTCTGCCGCAGGCAGGCCGAAGAGGATCCGCGTGGGATTGAGGCATCCGAAAATGTCCCCGTTGCAGTCGATGAAGAGATTATTTTTCCATGCCTCGCACGTCATGAGGCCGTTGAGACGTTTGACGACTTTGGAATTCGTGTCGTTTGGCATGGTGTTGCGATGAAGCGGCCCCATCAGGGTGCGGGCATTAAGGATCTGTTGCGTTTTTTTCGTGAAATCCAGGACATTGGTGGTTCTGACAAAGAACGGGAGTCTTGCAGCGATGCGGAATTCGTTGATAAGGCGCCGCAACTGCTCTTTGTCGGGCGCCAAAAAATGGTTGTGAGGGGTCAGGAGCATATGGTGGAAATGGATGGAAAGATCGGCGGGCCGGCCCATCCGTTCCAGCAGGATGCGGTGGAATTTCCTCACGAAGCTTATGGCTTTGGCGGCCGTGTTTTTGGTGATGACATAGTTGATTTTGAATCTAACGGCGTATTTCTTTCTGTGGGCGAGATCAAGGATGTCCTTAAGGGAATCAAGGGCGTTTTTAAAGGCGTCCCTCCTTTTGATTCCATGAATATCCCGGAATTCCCTGGCGTCCGTCGCATTCAGATTGATCGTCAGCAGATTTAGATACGGCAGGATTTTCTTGATGCGTTTGCCTTCCTGGAGGTTTGTTAATACCTCCACGGCGTAACCCCATCGGTAAGCTGAAGCGATGATCTTTTCGAAGTCCGGATGCAGGGCCGGTTCTCCCTGCGAGCCGATTTCTAAAAACCCAAAGCCGTGTCTTTTGGCTTCTTTCAGGATATCGAGCCAGGCCTCGGCTGGCAGATCGGCCGGTTGCCGGTCGTGAAGATAAACGCAAAACACACAACGGTAGGGGCACGCGTTTGTCAAGGAAATGAGCAGTCTTTTGTCTCTTCCGTTTATCCCGGGCGTCTTTGGATGTTTCATGGCATTCATGGCCGCCGTTGTTTATGCGGTAGCGGTATTCCCCGGCACAAATTTAAAATCAAGAATTTTCTTTGCGAGAACGGATGCGTTATCGCTGAGCGTTCCGGCAAACGATCTCAAAGGATCGTTTTCGGCATGCGAAGCGCAGTCCGAACATAGATAGCCGGCTTTCTTCTGGAGGATGCCGTGTGCAGCCATTTGGCGTATCTGTTGGTAGCGCTCCGACCGCCACAGCGATAGCAGGTCCGTATGGTAAATGTTTCCAATCCGCACAACATTGTCCCGCGAACAGCAGGCCATCAGATCTCCCTGTTCCATAAGGAAAGTTTGGAACCATCCCATAAAGCAGGGGGCCGGTTTTCCTTGCATGCCCGGCGGCGCAAAGAATTTCCCTGTTTTCAGATAATGATCCAGAAGGTTGTTTTTTATGCGGCGCAGACGGTTTTTCTTCAAAAGGGATGCCAGGATTTTTTCCGTTTTCGCCCTCATGGCAGGTGTCAGGGAGAGGCGGTGGAATGAGCTGCTCTGCACTTCTTTGATGTTAAGTTCGTCGATGCCGAGCTGTTGGGCAAGCTCGAAGATCGCCGGCAGGCTCTTGTAATTGAACCGGTGCATGACATAAGTAATGGAGATTTTGGGCCGGCTGGTTTTCAGGCGGCTCAGGCGCGCGATATTTTTTGTTACCGTCTCGAAGTTCGGCAATGGCCCGGCATGATGATAAAGGCGGAATTCTTCGGCGCAAGCCGCCGACAGGTTGCATTTGACCAGATGTGTCTTGGCGAGAGTTTCGATCATTTTTTCCGGGAAGGTTGCGTTTGTCAACACGGAGACAAAAAAATTTCTTTGCGTAGCTTCATCGATGATGGCCTTGAAATCCGGATGTAAGGTTGGTTCCCCTTTGGCCGAGATGCAGACATGTTCCACATGCAGTCTCCGGCAGTCGTCGAACACCTTGATGAGCACCGGCAGCGGGAGCCGTGTCCGGCTTTTTATCTTCCAGTCTGCGGGAAAATAGCCGTGATAATGACAAAAGACGCAATGGAGATTGCAGGCCGTGTCGATCTGACAGTAGAGGCTCTTGGGCCCCGTCATGAGCTTGTTTTTGGCAATACCCAGCAATCGCAATGTGTCGTGATTCATGGCATTGTTTTCCCGGCGGCGTCGTTTCTGACGGACCTGAGCTGGCGTGCGATAGCGTCATTTTCGCGATAGTGACAGCAGCTGCGGCACTCGTGGATCGCATGGTCAAAAAGGGAACGGCTGCCCCGCAGGCGCAAGCGCTGGAATTTCTGGGAACGCCAGACGTCTTTCAGGGAGTCGCGGTAGATGTTGCCCATGATGCATGTGTGTTGCATCTGGCAGCACGGCGTGATATGGCCTAACGAGGTGATGAAGACATAATACCATGTCATGTAGCAGGCTGCCGGTTGCGTCGGTCTCATGAAGAGCTCGTCAAGGTAGATTCCGCGGGCCTTGAAATTATGCTTGAGATTGCTGTCGATCTTGAGGAATGCCTTTTTGCCCGATATCTTTTTGATGATGGATTCTGTTTTTGAGGCGATCTCCGGCGTCAGGCGCAAGGAGGTGTTGTAGCGCCTGGTGTCGATATTTTTGATGAACAGCTCCTCGATCATCATCTTTCCGGCGATCTCGAAGATCCTTGGGACCTCCCGGTAGTTGAGCGCATTCAGGATATAGATGAGCTTGAGGCGGGGCATCTTTTTCTTTTGTTTTTTGAGATATGCCAAGAGGCGCAGATTCTTGCAGACGGTTTTGAAATGATCGCCGGGTCCCCTGGATTGCAAGGTCAGATATTGTTTTTCCGTTGCCGCGGAGAGATCGATGTTCAAGACTTCGAAATGCCTGATAAGCTTGATCCAGTCGGGCGGAAACGTGGCGTTGGTGAATAGATGCAGTTTGAATTTTTTTTGGGAGGCATAAGAAACGATTTCGGGAAACCGGCTGTGGAGGGTCGGTTCCCCTTTGCCGGAAAGACGGATCTCTTCGACACGCAATTCATGACAATCGTCAAGGGTCTTTCGAATCGCATCGAATCCCAGCTCTTTCGATGCCCTTGGCGCTTGCGTATCGAGAGAGGAATGATACCAGCAATGGAGACACCTGAGGTTGCAGGCGTCCGTGAGGTGCAGGAGGGCTGTGTGGGGGCCGGCCAATACCTTGCTCTTATTGATCGAGAATAGCCTGAGATGATCGTCACGCGTGGTCATGACTATCTTGATTTGGATTGCTTTGCCATTGTTCTGTGTCTGTCGTGGCTTGGTCGAGTTCGCGGCGCCGGCCGCGCGTACAACCATGATGAGACGGGGTTGCGGCAACTGCCTGTTCCGCAAGAGATCGTGCGAGCGATGCGGTGGCCTGCGCCGGTCGAAGGCCGAGGGGGACTCCAGTCATTATATGCAAACTTCAGGCGGCGGGCAACTGGTATTTGGTGTTTTGCACGCCTCCCGAAAATGATATAATACACGACAAAAGAAAGAGGGTATGGTATATGAAAAAAACGGCGATGCCGCTGAATGTGGATGCCAAGCGTTTTGATCTCAGGCGCCTTCATTGTTCGGAGTCCGGGATGAAGGGTATCTGCAAGGCTTTCGGGCTCGGGATGCTCTGTTCGTTCGAGCCGGAGAAGAACGTCAGGATCTCTCATTCCAATTTTCTGGTGTATGCGGAGACATCCAGGGGCCGCTATGCGTTAAAATTCCATCCTCATGGTTCAGCGAATCTTCATCGGCACGAACACCTTCTGCATCGTCTCTTGCGGCAAAAAGGCGTCTGCGTTCCGCGCATGTTTTCTCCTCCCTGCCTCCCTTTCAGGCATTATCTTGTCACCTGCCATGAATGGCTCGATGCGGCACCGCTTTACCGATTTCCTGTTTCCAGGATGCGTCATCTGGGGATAACCGAAGCCATCCAGTCATTCAATAAGACTTTAAGATCCTTGATACACGAGGGATTGGCTTTGCGCCGCCAATCTTTTATCGAAAAAGTCAGGCAGCTCAAAGATGCTTCGAAAGCCTGCAAAGGGAACGCGGGCGCCAGGGGGCTTCTGGATGATTGTCTCAAGGCTTTTCGAGACGCTCCTGCGGATTTTCCTCTCGTGCCATTGCATGCGGATTTGTCGGTTTCCAATATATTATGCAGCGACCGGCAGGTGTTTTTCATCGACTTGACCCATGTGCGGCATGCGTGTCTTCAGACGGACATGGCCAGTCTGCTTGTTTCGTGCTTTGTGCAGGAGATGCCTTCGTCCGCCCTGGGAAAAATTCTGCTTTCTGGCGAAGAAAATGCATCTTTTCCCAGGGGGTGGAAAAAGGCCCTCGCCGTTCTTATCAGGCTGGAGGCTTTCGGAGAGTATCTGAAGGATGCGCATCGCCTTGGGAAGACTTATCGCGGCAAAGAAGTTGTTGCCTTCAGGCGCGAGTTGCTCCGGCACCAGAAAAAGATGGAATATCTGATGAAGGATCCTCTGGCTGTCCTGTCTTCTTGAAGGGGATCACATTTCTTTGAGGGTGCGGCAGACGCTTTTGTTGAAGGCTGCAAATCCGCAATACCTGCATTCCTGCCATAATTTTTTTTTCGGGTCCGTCCCCTGTCTTGCGGCTGCCCTGAGGCGTTCAAACCTTTTTGAGAACCAGATTTTTGAAAATGGCGTCTCGTGGATATTGCCCATGATAGCCACGCCGACATTGTCGCAGGGGGCGACCACGCGGCCGTCCAGGTCGATAAAACCGTAAAACCACCCCACATAACAAGGCATGCGTTTTTCATGGAACGCCTTAAAATAGAAAAGACGGTCATTGTGCCAGGCGCTTTTTCTCAATGATTTCCTGTTTTTCATGAAACCGGGATGCAGGACCGCGCGGCGGATCTCCTCTAAGTTTGTTTTGACGCCGTCCTTTGTCGGCCGAAAGTCTTTCAGGAAGGCCTTCAATTCTTGAAGGCCGTTGTCGGAGAGCAAGAGGGAACGTGTCTGGGCGGTGGCTTCGATAAGTTTAAATTTGACCTCGGAGGCGTGTGCATTTTTCGCCAATACGAGCGCCCGCGGGATGTCTTCGTAATTCATCTCGTTGATGATAAATATCATTTGCACGAGCGGGTGTCTTTTCTTGTTTTGCGTCAGGGCGCAGACGTTGTTCAATGTTTTTCGGAATGCGCCGGCGGCGCGAGGCCCGTGTATCCTGGAATAATTCCTGGGGTCAGCGGCTGAAAGATTGACGTTTACTTTGTCGGCGAGCGCCAGGTAGCGCATGAGGGCGGTCTCAACGGCGCAATTGGAATAGACCTCGAGGCGCAAGCCCAGGTGTTTGATGAAAAGGATCAGCTCTTTGATGCGGGGGTAGAGCATCGTTTCTCCCCCCTCCAGGCATATGCCGGTCGTGCCGATCCTGGCGCAGTCCTGGATTGTTTTCTTGAGGAGCTGGAAGTCCATGTGCCGGATGCGGCGGTCTTTCGGGATGACCAGCGGTGATTTCTCCCAGCAGAAGATGCAGCGGAGATTGCAAAGGTTCGTCAGGTGGATATTGACGGAGCGCGGGCCGACAGCCGGACGTTTTCCCCTTGCGGCTTCGAGCCGGAACGGGTCGAGACGGTCATGAAAGACAAAGTCAGAGGATTCGTTCATAGGTATTGACGGAAGACAAAGACGATGCTTAAATAAAGTTTCTCATGGCAGAAATCCCGCAGTTGACAGACTTGACGCTGGAGATCACCAACGCGTGCAACCTGCGTTGCCGCTGTTGCGGCATCTGGAAAGAACGCAAGGCCAGGTCGTTGTCTCTTTCTGCAATCGAATATATTGTATCGGTTCTCCTTAAAAAAATCAAAATCAATTCCGTGGCCTTGACCGGCGGAGAACCTTTTCTTCATCCCCAGTTTGACGGTATTTTTAAATTTTTTCACATCCTGAAGCTTAAAAAGCTTGTCCGCGCGATCGGCATCTATTCCAACGGTTTCGGCCACTCCCGTATTGTTGGTTTTCTTGAAAAGCACGGCGATATGCTCAAGGGTGTCAGCCTGGGGATCAGCCTTGACGGCCTAAAGGCGCATCATGACGACCTGCGCGGCCGGGCGGGCGCTTTCGATGCGAGCATGAAGACGGTGGATTACGTGGCGTATCGGTGCAGAGGGCTCGTCAAGCCCGCCATTAAGTTCACGATCAAC
This sequence comes from Candidatus Velamenicoccus archaeovorus, assembly GCF_004102945.1. GTDB lineage: Bacteria > Omnitrophota > Gorgyraeia > Velamenicoccales > Velamenicoccaceae > Velamenicoccus > Velamenicoccus archaeovorus. Next base: position 918,947 of record NZ_CP019384.1, read on the forward strand.
AGGCGCAATTACGGGGATCTTTTTGCGTTGTATCGCCTTGCGGAATCCCGCGGTTTCCGTTTTATGCCGAAACTGGCCGAGTTCGGCACCGAGGCCTATTATCATCGGGTATCCGGACGCACGGCCGGGCTGGATTGGGACGATCCTCGCATCAAGACTGAGATCATCCGTCAGTTGCGCGCGATCGCTTCAGATGTCAAATCGTCCGGAACACAAACGGCAGACGGGAGGGTCCTTTCCTTCCTGGAGAGGATTGTCAGGCGGGGGGTGTCGGCCATCACCGCCTGCCGGACTCCGGGGAACTTCTTGTTTATTACATGCGCCGGCGCTATTCATCCTTGTCTGTATATGCCCCCCGTCTCGTCCATCGGGAGCCACTTTTTAAAAGATATCTACGGCCCTGAGCACCAAGAAAGGATACGGATGGGGCTCCAGGGGCTTTGTCCCCGTTGTTACGCCTACCACGGTTTCCTCAAGACGGTCAATCTGGAGAAGGTTTAGAGGATTTTGAGAACGGTTTTGACGGTGGCGGCCGCCCCTTCGAAAAAGGCCGGGGGCAGCGGTTTTGGCGCCGGCGCCTGCAAGACATCTTTGATGGCCCCGGCAAGGGTTTCCGAACGCAATCCGTCATAGTCGAAGAGGCGCGCGTTGAGATGTTTTTCAAGGAGGCGCGCGCGCGGCGTCTGGTCATTGATCCACCCGGACTTAGCGAGGACGGTATAGGGGGCGATGATGCATTTCTTGCCAAGGTGCAGCAGCTGGACGGATGTGTTGTAGCCGGCCAGGCTGACGGAGACATCGCAGGCGCCAAGACAGTCGGCGAAATGAGGCACGTACGGCACGACAGACGTGTGTTTGATGCCGTGTTTGCGGACGAGGGCTTCGAAAAATTCCATTTCTTTTCTACCCGACGCAGGACCCGCGGACAGCAGCATGGCGGCATCGTTTCCCAGATATCGTTTGGCGAGGATTGCGCTCGCGATGATCTTGGGGCAGGTCGTCCCCCCTCCCCTGCTCACAAGGATTTTTTTGCGTTTGGATTTTTTCCATCGTTTCATCAGCCGTTCTGCCGCCGGATGGCCGGCGCCTTCGGTGCAGCGCGGCAGGATATAGCCCGTGTGGATGATTTTTTCCTTCAGCGATGCGAAGATCGAGGCATACAAGTCCCTGCGTTCTTTGTCCGGGACGAGCTCGAGGAAATACGGGTATTCGAAATTCTCCGGCGTATGGATGAAGATCTTGTCGTAGAAACGCACTTCTTTGAAAAAACGCTGGACATTTTTGATGACATCGAGAGTGATGTAGGGATAGCCGATGGTTGCCAGGATCTTTTTGCGTTGTTTCTTCAAAAAAAGGAACGCCTCGGAAAGCTCCAGGAAGCATTCGCTCCTGCCGAAAGGAAAGTATTCCGTCATGAAGACGTCCGGCATGATGTCTTTGGTTTTATCGAGGATGAAATCGGCGCGCAGGCCGATGTTCCGGATGTCTGCCGGAAGATTTTTGAACTGCGCTTTGCTGTAAAAAGGATAGGGAACGTCGATCTTTGTGACGCCGGGTTTCGGCCTGAATGTGTGCTGAGGGACGCCTGCCTGGAGGAGATAAACCTCGAACAGGCCCCGGCCGAAGGACGCGAAAGCATCCGCCAGGGTCGTGATCCTCGATGTGTGGCCGAGGCTCTCCTTGTGGGTGTAATATAATAGAATTTTGATTTTATTTCGCATGGCGCGGTGTCATGAGGAACGTCTGGTCTATATTTTTAACGGCCCTGCAGATGTCCCGGTAGCGACGCAAGCCGGCCTTTGGCCGCGTCCTTTTCCAGAGGCGCATGGCCAGCGCAGCGCTGTAGTTGCTGAATTCACGGTACGAGACCGTCCTGTTCTTGAAAAGCGCCCGGTAATGGGCCAGGAGCCCTTGATAGACGGCTTCGTTGTATGCGGTGCCGTCCGTTCCAAGCTTCAGGATAAAAAACCGGTCCCGGATCGCTTTGGGGAACGCCATGAAGGTCCAATTTGCAAGAACGTCTCCGTGGGGAAGAACGACGAGGTCGTGGCCGTAACTCATGGGGCGGCTGTAGCAGGGACAAAGGACGCGCTTGCGCGCGCATGACAATGCCGCCAGATGTCTGTAATTGTCGATGAAATCCTTTGCCGAGGCCGCGTCCCACGGGGCCAGGAATGCAGGATGGACATCGATGCGCGAGACCCCCAGAGACGACAAGAACCCAAAATTCTTCGCCATATAACGGGTTTCTTGCGGATGGACGGTCATGGTCGGGAATACCTCGATTCCCAGGCGCAGGGCCTTTTTTATGTTCGTGCATATGAGGCGGTAGTTTTGGGCGGAAGTCCCTTTCCTGTGGCGGGCGGTGCTTTCGGGATTCCCGTCAATGCCAGGCTCCAGGGATATGTTATGGCACCTGAGAAATCGCATCTTTTCTTCCGTCAAAAGAAGCATATTGCTTTGAAGCAAGATAGAGCTTTTCGGCCTAATTTTTTTGATGTCCCGGACAAGCGTTTTTACGAAATCCCATCGCAGGAGAGGTTCTCCTCCGGAGATTACGAATTCAGTCTTTGGGTCCTTCGGCAGGATGTTTAACAGTTGTCTGGCCTGTGCCAGGGAAAGGTCCTGACGTCGTGTTTTCGAAGAGAAAAAGCAGTAGTCGCAGTCCAGCTGGCATCGGTCTGTAATGAATATCCAGCAGTATTTTATGGAAGGCATTGTGCGTCTCATAATGTTTTTCTGGAGCCCCACGGGCATAACCCGTGAGGTCTTTTCTATCCGCCCAGGTGGGGCGACGTCCCGAACCGCCATGGTCATGTTAGCGGCCAAAACCGCAGGCATAACCCATCCACGGGTGTAGCCTCGCCCGCCCAAGCGGGCAGGGAATTCCGGCCAAGGGATTAAAGATATTCAAAGGTGTTCCAGGATCAGTTCTGCCGAACGGGCCGCTCCCCGGAACCAGTTTTCAGGAACGGTCCTCGTTTTTGGGTGTCCGCGTCTGTCCGCGAGCCCTGCGATGGAGCGTTCCAGTTTTTCCGGCGAGATATCTTTTGCGGACAAGATTCTTGCCGTGGCGTATTGTGCCAGGAACCGGGCGTTCCAGCGTTGCTCGGCCGTTGCGGCGGGCAGGATAAGCGACGGTATGCGGTAGCGCAGGAGCCGGACCATGGTGTTATAACCGGCGAGGTTGACACTTACATCGGCACCCTTGAGGCATTGTTCGAATTCGGGATATTTCCAGGAAAAATATTCCAAGGCGGTCTGCCGGTCTCCTTTCCTTTTCAGGGCTTGCGGCGCCGCCGTCCCCGCCGATATCGCGAAATGCCAGTCGGGCCGTTTCAACGCCACGCGCAGACAACTGCGGATGAGGCCCGGATGGTCCTGCAGTCCTCCCCGGCTCACGACAACACGTAGGCCCGGACCGGCGCCTTGGCGGCATTCCTTAAAGTCCGTATCGTCATGCACGAAGCCCGTTGCGGCAAGCTTGTGCCGGCATTGCCGCAGGACGGCCTTCAGGAGTTTTCTTTCGTCAGCGGGCAGGTAAGATTCATACGAATTCATCTGCGCTTGCGGCCAGTGATAAAGAACAAGGTCGTAGTGATGAGGCAAAAACAGGTTCAGGGAGTTTGTCCAATCGAGATGGACGGTGCTGGAGATGATCGTTGTTTTTGAGGAACGCAGTTGTTTGAGGATGGGCAGGAGAACCTGGTGTTCCGGGTGGCGGAAAAAAGGATAATGTTCCGTCAAGAAGACATCGGGGCGGATATGTTTGAGCGCCCTGAACAGGGCGCGGCTCCAATGGATGCCGCTTTTTTGTTGCGGCAGGAAAAGGTGGTCGGCGAAGCGCCTGATGGGAAAAAGATGCGTTTTTTTTGTTCCCGTCTCGATGGCGATGATATCGGTTTTCTTCAGGGATGCCACCGCTTTGGTCAGCGTGTAAACGATATGCGCATGTCCCAGAGAGTCCGTGTTATGGAAGAAGACGCAGAGCTTTTTCATGAAGGCCTGGTCTTTTGGACGTGGAAAAATTCACGGATGGCCTCGACGACGAACGCAGCCTCCTTTTCCTTCATGAAAGAGAATAGGGGCAGATGAAGCGCCTCCCCGCTGTAGGCATCGCTGTTCGGCATCTGCGTTCGGCAGAAGGACGAGAATGTTTTCATGCGGTGCAGCGGCGTGTAGGGGTTTTGCCAGTCGATGCCTCGTTTTTTGAGATGTTGGCCGAGGGCATCGCGTTCGCGCGCGGCCATGACGAAAACCTGGGGGATGGTCAGGGTGCGCGCGTCGTCGCGCGGGAAAGAGATGTTTTTCATGCCGCCCAGCTCTTTTTCGTAAAATGCCTTGATCTTGAGCCGCGATTTGATGATTTCCTTGAGAAAGCGGAATTTTGTCCTGACGGCCATCAGGTCCCAGAGGTACATGCGGGAGTATCTCTGGCCGGCCTTCAGAAGCGAGGCGTCGTCTTTCCATATTTTTGTCATTTCTACGATTTTTTCGCAGGCCGGGTCGTTAAAACACAGCATGCCTCCTCCGCCTCCGCATGAGGACAGGGGTTTGTAGTACGAGAAAGAGAAGCATGAGATGTCGCCGAAAGAACCTAATTTTTTGTGTTTGTATTCGGAGCTTTCCGCCTGGCAGACGTCTTCGACGACAAACAGCTTATGTTTTTTTGCGATGGCAAGGATGCTGTCTATGGGGGCGGGGCGGCCGAACATGTGCACGGCAATGATGCCTTTGGTGCGCTTGGTCACCAAGCCGCGGACCGCGTCCGCATCCATCTGGTAGTCTGCCGTGCGGCAATCCGCCGGGACGGGCAAGCCCCCTGCATAGATGACGGCCAGGGGAACGGCAGGATACGTCACGTTCGGGACGATGACCTCGTCGCCTGTCTTGAGGCCATAGTGTTGGAGAGCCAGCTGGAGGGCGTCGGTTCCCGAATTCAGGGCGAGGGCACGGCGTGTGCCGATATAGCGCGCAAATTCCTTTTCCCACTCTCCGAGGAGGCCTTCGATGTCGTTGAGGCCGTTGATCCTCTTGAGATCGGCCTCGATCCTCTCTTGATAAGATTTGATCAGCAGCCTGTCGATGCGCATGCTGTCATACCGGATGGGCATGGGAAAACGATAGACGTTGAGGTTCGATTCTTATAAAATAATATGCGTTGGAGATTTGATTTCCTGGCACGCTTGTCTATCATATATAACAGAATTGAATGGATATTGCAACCGTAACGCTTTCCTTTGTCCCGCTGCTTGTGATCCTGGGGGTCCGGACGAGTTATTCGGACCTCAGGAAAGGGATCGTCAAGAACTGGGATCTTGTTTTTACCTTGTTTGCCGCAACGGCCCTTTATGGGTATCTTATTGTATACCATGGGGTTCAGATAGATCCCGTTCTCTTTATCGGAAACTTCTGCATTGCGGCAAGCTTCGGGCTGATCCTCTATTTTACCGATTGCTGGGGGGCCGGTGACGCAAAACTCTTCATTGTCTATTCATTGATGGTCCCCTTTCCCGCCGACAGGGCTGTCCTGCCGTTTTCTGCTTTTGTCATCTTTGCCAATACGATCATGATCGCCTGCGGTGCCGTTATCCTTTTGTCGCTGAAGGACGTGATCCGTTCTTTTCCCCAATGCCTCCAGCGGTTGTTTTCCCTGAAGACATTGAAGCGGCTGATGATTTCATTTTCGCTCCTTTTGAGCATCAGCTGGGTCGTCCCCTATCTCTTGGGTTTTTTTGGCGCCCATGCCTCGCCTCTCATTTTTATCCTGTTGACCTATCTGCTTTATTCCGGATTGCATTCCATTTTGCGTTTTTTCAAGTCTTACGCGTTATTTTCTGTGGTTGTATTATGCGGTATCGGGATCCGCTTTTGGCTGTTTCCTCATCCGCTGGAGGTCCTCTCGTCCCTTTTGCTCAGCTTCAGAAAGATCATCCTGGTGACTTTCTTTTTTGGCCTTCTGGACATTTTTTTCCAGGCAGATGAAGTTGAGAAGAAAAAGACGAATGATGATTCGATCATCCTGGCCCCCCACATGTTCCTCGGTGTCATGCTGACCCAGACACATTTCTTAAAGGGAGTCATGAAACTCATGAACTATATCTGGAGATGACCATGCCGGTCCTGGCGGTTTTGCTGAAAAAAATGACGTTGACCGGTGCACGGGTCCGCAAGGAGGGGCGCCTCATAGAGGTTTGCGTCGGTCGAGCCGATCCTTTCAGGGTGCGTTCCCTGGCTTATCTGCTGCTTAACGGCTTTGAGCGCAGGTATTTTATCGTGGTGCGGGAAATGCCCTATTGCCTGATGCCGGATGCCTGGGATCATATTCCGTCGTCTGCGGGCGATGCAGTCCGCGATCGCCGTTGCCGGAGCTGCCGTTTCCACCTGTCTTGCCTCGGACCTAAGCGCCGTGTCGTTCCTGCCGCACAAAAGGATGCGCCGCGGGAGGTGGCTTTTGAACTCACGGATCGTTGTAATCTGCGTTGCCGGACGTGTTTCCATGCTACGGGTTCAAGACGGCTTGCGCTTGAGCGGGTCATCGCCGTTATGAAGGCGATGAAGCGGGCAGGGGTCCCGCAGGTCCGCTTCACGGGCGGAGAACCGTTGTTGTATCCCGGCCTCCGGCCGGCTGTGCTGACGGCGAAAAAGATGGGACTAGAGGTGCTTTTGAATACCAATGCAACATTGATCAACCAAGAGGATGCGGAGTTCCTGGCATGCCATCTCGACGATATCCTGGTGTCGTGTCAGGGGTGCGATGGGGCTACTGAGGAATATTTGACAGGCGGCGGAAGATTTTTTGCGGATAAATTGCGTCATATTCGCATGTTGACGCGCCGCAACCTTCCTCTGCGCGCAGGAACGATCGTGACGCAGACATTAATTGAACGTCTGCCGGATTACCTCAGTCTTTTGCAATCCTTGGGGGTCGGCCGGTGGGAGCTCTACAGGCCTCTGCCCACCTCCTTTTCTCAAAAGAGGGGCATGGTTTCGAGAGATGATTTCAGGAGGCTGCTGGCGCGTTTAAGTGTTTATAGGGGGGATATGTCGATCAAGTTCGCAAACCCCGTCCCCTTTTGCATGGCGGATGACCTTGCGGCGAGTTGTCACTTATTGACCGGAGGATTTTGGGACGACGGCCACAGCCGTCTTGTTATGGATGCCGGAGGGCATTTCAAGCCAAGTTATGCCCTCGATACGGATCTTGGCACCGATATGTTGAAAGCCTGGCGTCATTCCGCATTAACGCCCCTCCGCTCTCTTTCTTATCTGTCTCCGAGGTGCCGGGAATGCGCCTATGTTTATTGGTGCAGGGGCGGCAGCCGATTGTGGGCCCGGCACGGCAGAGGCAGTATCTGGTCCGAAGATCCGTGGATGTCTCATGAATAAATTCATTTTTGTCCGCGATGACGATGTCTGGCGTCTCTCCCGCTCTTTCCGCGCTTTTTTTGATTATTGCTTTGACCATGATATCCCGGTCGTGTATGCCGTCATCCCGGCAAAGATGCAGCCGGGCCTTGTGCGTTTTTTGAGGAAGAGGAAGAAAGAAAAACCGAAGATGCTCGATATCGTCCAGCATGGATGGCGTCATGCAGACCATCGCTTGAAAAATGAGACGGTCCTGGGGAGGGGGAAATATGAATTCGGCCCTTCCCGTTCTTATCTTGTTCAGAGACGCGATATTCTTGAGGGGCGGTCGAAAATGATAGAAGCTTTTAGGGACGACTTTGTGGACGCCTTCGTCCCTCCTTTTCACGGATACGACAAGGCGACATTGCGGATAGTGGAAGAGTGCGACTTTGGGATGTTTTCCGCCCGCAAAAAAGAGATTTTTCCTCAAGGGCGCGTCCTGTCCCTTCCCGTAGATATTTCTATCCCCGCAGGGGATCAGGCATTTGACTTGCGCGGGTTCATGAATATCCTTTGGAAGCGCATGAAAGGCCCTGGTCGGGTGGTGGGCGTGTTGAGTCATCACGAAAAGCTGGGGAACGTACGCTTGCGCCAAGACACCTTCACTTTCTTGTCGGCGCTCAAGAAGCTCCAGAATGAAGGGGTTTGCCGCTTGACGACCTTTTCAAGGATGCGGCGGCAGGGCGACGCGAGGGGTTATTGATAGAGGGTCTTGACTTTTTTGTCCAGGCACTTTGTTTTGGTCTTTGGATCCTGGATGTATTCGCAGAGATCGGGAGAATTGTGGTTTTTGGCGGCATAGAAATAGGCGAAATCGTTTAGGTATTGTTCGGCGATCTCCGATGGCCTGCGCGTATCAAAAAAGACATCGCACACCGTCTCGCCCTTGCCTTTGATCCCCTTGCTGAATTTCTCGCAGGCCAGTTTGCTGCGATAGTATTTATAGCCGAAAAAGACGCCCATCTGCATGTAGTATTCGTTCCTGTCAAGGGGCCTGCCGGCAATGATATCAAGGGCTTGGCTGGCGAGGGGAAGGTTATCCGTTAAAAATGCCGTGCAGATGTCCCGATGGGCCGCTTCCTTCAGGGATTGGCAGGTGTTCGTCTTATAGGCATTGCAAATGTTCCTGGCGTATTCTTTTTTGACATCGTTGCAATTTCCCTCGGCTTCATTTTTGATGACGATCAGGGCCTTTGCCAATTCTTCGCAGGTTTCGCCGCCCTCGTTTAATTCTTTGCACATGTCCGGATTGCCTTCGCGCGCCGCCGTGAATGTCACGATGTATTGAAAATCATAGCTCTTCCTGATGCCTTCCTTGATCGCTTCGATTTCTTTTTCTTGCTCGGGCGTGATAGGGACGGCCCTCTGGGAAAGATGCTCTTCTGGCGTGGTCGTTTCTCCCGTTCGTGCGAAACCGAAGACCAGTCCGGTCAGTGTCAGCGACAAAAGGATAAGGGTAAATTTTTTCATAGGCTTAATATGAACCATGGCTTGAATGTGAATAATGGCTGACGTGGTCGATCTTGACGCAACGCGTCGAGTATGGCGTGATCCCGAGATTGTTGGCATGCGAGCTGTGGTTGGTGTGTCCGGCAATCAGGTTGGCGGAGAAAGCGCTCAGGATGCCGAGGGCAGAAATCGTCCCCAATCCGATCTTGAGGATTTTTTCCTTGGAAACAAAACCGGATTCATCTTTGATAAATTCATGCAGGGTTTTTTCGATTTTTCTCTTTTTTTTGGGCCCCATGCGCTCTCCTTAATTAATGCCGCCAAAAAGATGTTAAGCCTGTTTGCCGGGTAACCTGTTGGCCGGTATGTCTGTATACGGGTTGCCCTGTGGGCCGGTATGGCCGGTTAGCCGGTTTACTCGCTCACCCGCTAACCGGTTCACGAATCCTCCGCTATGCCAGCCAGGAAAGAAAGACTTCTTTGTTCCTGGCATCTTCCAGTATTCTATCAAAAATATATCTGATTTGGAAAGTAAAAATTTTATGAAGTCCCGATGCCTTGATCTTGGGCACGAGACTGTTGTTTTGCGCGTAATTCAGGACTGGGCATGTTCCCAGCCACGGCAGGAAAGCCGTATTGTAGTCCCACAGATCCATCAGGGAAGCCTCGCAGAGGCAGAAGACATTGTTGCTCTTCATCACCGTCTGGTAATCGTCCTTGAGGATATTGCCGAGCCGGAACATGCTCTCGCCGACCATGCGCGCCTCGTCACAAGGATAGATGTCGCCGTTCGGCATATACGCCAGGACGGCCCTGCCCGCCCCGCAGGGGCTCATCATGTCGACGTAGCCCGGATTTTCCTTTTTGAAGATCTTCGACAGGATGACGGCGCAGAGGCGTTCCTGGATCTTGAGGCCTTTCTTGTTTAATTCCAGGATATGATCCATCGCCTGCGTCCAGAAGGCGAGGAATTCTTCGGCCGTATATCCGATCGCGTCCCATTGATCTTTGGCAAGGCCGAGCCTTGACAAAGGGCGCAGCGCGATCCTTTCGCTCCCCAGCGAGATGTATTCGTCGATGATCTTTTCGGGTTCCTGCAGACTGCGGCGCGTGATCGTGCATAAAAGATTGACGCTGTGCGGCAGGCCGTGTTGTTTGTAGATCTTTTTCGTCCTTGCGACGGCGTCCTTGACGATATCATAGGCGTCCTTGCCGGATCCGATGACCCGGTTATGGTTATGCACGGAGGCCGGACCGTCGAAAGAGAAACAGATGCCGACATTGTGTTTGGCGAGATAGGAGATTTTTTTGTCGTCCAGGAGGGTGCCGTTGGTCACCAGGCTGATGGCGAGGTGCTTGTTGCCCGTATTGATGCGTTGGGCGTTCTCGGTGATGAATTTGATGATGTCCCAGTTGAGGAGCGGTTCGCCCCCCTGGAATTCGATATTGGCATAAGGATTCTGGGTGTCGAAAACATATTTCAGGACCCTTGAGGCGACTTCGATCGTCATATCCTGCGGCGCGTTGTTTTTTGTCTGACAATAGAGGCAATTCATGTTGCAGCGTGTCGTGACGACCGCGATGTGCAGGGATGTGTCATTGAAGAGATGGCTGTGGAGGCGTCTGTACGTTTCTATCAGGCTTTTTATGGAGTTTTCGTCTGCGATGATGCCTGCTTTGAGCAGCCGCTTGAAGAGGCCTGTTTGTTCCCCTAGGTCATTGCTTTCGAGCCGAACAAATTCCTTGCGATCCAGCATGTCCCAGGAACCGAAGAGATTGCTGACAAGATAATGGTTTTTGATGCGTTCGATGTTGTAAGGCAGGATAGCCCAGGTGTTTTTTTCCGTTTTTTTCATTTCACTCCTTGATGATTCCGCTTTGGGCGGCATGAGATCCTTTTTGTTTCTCTTTCTTGTTTCTAGTTTAGTGTCTCTAACGCTTCTTTATCCTGTATCAGCCCTGAACCAGACTGAGCGCTCCATGAAGAACATTTCGCAGTCGATTCAGGACGGTGCAGGATCTCGCTGTGCACAAAGAAAATAGAAGCCGCCGGATCCTGCCGGCGGAGCTTCACATTTCGCAAGAACAATAGAAAATCGAAAATAGACCGCAGACACCATATTAGAGATGGCGCCGCGCGGCAAAGGTGAACGGAGAAAAATATCTTCTCCAGGCATTCTCTGTGGACCGGAATTGATTGGAACCGGCAAAGAAATCCACGATCGCCTCGCGCAAACGCGCCAGCTCTTTGAGGCGGGCCTTGCCGGAGACATTGTCCAGAGTCAAGTCGATCAGCTCAAGAGACCGTTCGAATGCCATTTGGCTGTAGGCCGGATTTTGTTTTTTTTTCCAGCTCAAGGCCCTCTCCACCTCGCTTCCGATATGGGCCATTTGTTCCAAAAACGGCAGGCGGCCCCATCGCCCCTGCGCAAGTTCTTTGTGATGCAGGTTCATTGTTGGACCCTTTTTCTGACGACGGCGATGATTTTTTTGCGCATGCCTTCATCCTCAACCCCGAGGCTTCTATTGTTTTGAGAAGGACGCATGTTGATCATGGAATCAAATTCTATATGGTCGTCTCCTGGAATGTCGGGATAAAGATTGATTCCCCAGAGGCTATTCTGTTTTGACCCCGCATCCAAAAGCATCGCTTCCAGGTCGGAATGAAGCTCGGCATCGACGGCAAGAAGTTCCTTGTCGACATCGACGACGGCTTTGACGAGGTTTCCGAACCTGCGGACTGCCATGCCTTTCAATTCATCTAAGGTTAATTTTTCGGAGATGATTTTCATTCGAGCTGTTCCTAAACGGGTCGAAATTCCCTGGATCCGAAGAGCCGGGGATATTCGATCCACGGGCCTTCGCATTGATTAAACCAGCGGCACGGCGCGCACGTCGGGAATTTCGTTTTGGCCTGGAATTTACGGACGATATCGAAATTGTCGACCGTTTGGTGGATTTCCTTGCATTGAGCCGGTGGAATAAAAAATTCGGAAGCGCAGCGTTCATAAGGCGCCAGGAGACAAAACGGCACGGCCTCCACCATGACGCGCCGTCCAGCCCGCAGGCCGATCTCAAGTCCCTTCTTGATGAACGGCGCCGCCGCGCCGGCTTTCGGGACGATTTTTTTGTAGTAAATCATGGCGTTGCCTTGGATATGGACAAAAGCGAACTGGAACTGGATGACGCCTAGCTTGACCAGCAGTTCTGCCAGTTCGGGCAAAAAACGGTAATTCTGTTTTGTCACGACCGTGTTGGTGAGCGTTTTGATCCCCAGGCGGCACATGTTGTGGATCCCCAGAACGGTCTGACGCCAGCTTCCCGGAGAACGCGTGAGGCCGTCGTGGATGGCCGCCGTCGGGCCGTGGAGCGCAGGCGCGAACGTCGTCATCCCCGCGCGTATCATCTGTTTGCAGAAATTCTCGTCCGCGAATTTCCGGCCGTTGGTCTGTATCTGGATTTCGGTGAAACCTGTCGCTTTGGCAAAGGCGACAATTTCTTCGATGTCCGGCCTTATGCTGACTTCTCCTCCTGTCAGGACCACATCGGTTTTTCCTTCGCGGAAGGATTCGACGAGCTCGCGCTTGATCTGGCCGGTTGTCTTCTCGCCGAAAGGCCTCTTGTCCGCAACGACACAGAACAGGCAGTCGTTGGAACATTTGTACCCTACCTTGAGGTCGACCCGGCGGATCACAGGAACTTCATCTACGAAGTCTTGTTGAGGTAAAACAGGTAGTTTGCCCATTCAAGGACGTCTTTCAACTGAGCGTTTTTCAATTCGCAGTGACGATAGCTTTTATCTTTGGTTTTCAACTCTTTGACCCATCCCTTGTCCTCTTTGAGGAGGCGGTCAAGGGGTTCTTGTTTGTAAAGGTCTTTATGGAACTTGAGAACGAAACTATTTTTTCCCTTTTTTTGCAACGGAAACATTCTTTTCTTCCTCCTCGAGCTCTTTGATCAGGTCTTCGATTTCTTTTTCCTCGGCCTCCTGGACGAGCGATGGGGCTGTTGAGAACAGGGCCCTCTGCATGAGCGATTTGATGGCATCGGCGTTGGCCTTGACGCGCGTGAAGTAATGCGCGTAATTCAACAGCTCATTATAAAATTCCATGGCCAGTTTTTTCAGATCGGCCGACTCATTCTGGGGGTACAGATAGACGAAGAATTTGTCCGCTGACTGGTCCAGCAGGATATAAGCCTTGTCCAGGAAGACATACCCGGCCGCAAAGATCGTTTCTTTGGCATATATCTTGGCATTCAGGATGATCTCGGCGTGGTCAGCCGCGATCTTGATGTGTTTTTCTGGCATTTCTTCTCCTTTGATGGTTGGGTGTTGTCGAGGGGAACGAAAGAGTTTTGCGGGACATGAAATATTTTATGTGCAAAGATAAATGTCCTTGACAGCGATATCCGCATAATTGTTTGGGTTGTTTGTGTTGCGGATCTCGACGCGGTCGCGGACGTATATTCCCAGGACGTTATCGCTGGCGAGCATGATGCGCGAGTCGTAATCGCCGGAATCGTTGTGGAAATCGATGTAAGGCGTATAACCGCTGCTGCTGCCTCCCAGCTCGATCGAAGCCCCTTGGTCGCTGGTGAGGGCGCCGTATGAAGTGCTCCCTCCCCATGTCAGTTCCCCGGCGTTGCCGAAGGCCCTGGAATTGCCAACGGCCATCCTGCTGGCGCGCAGGTCCGAATAGACACCGAAGGGTGAAGGATAATATGTCGTGATCCTGACCTGTTCCTGGGCCAGCGCTGCCTGGGAGAGGGTGAATAAAACCAAGACCGAGCCTATCGCGAGGAATATCGTCTTCATATATTTATCAACCTCCGGTTGCCACGAACTACAGGTATTGAAGGTTTGCTTTTTCAATGGTTCCGTTCTGCCAGCCCCAGAAATAATAGATTTTCTGCAAGTGGATATCTTTCCATAAACTCCTGTCCAGATTAAAAATGGAAAAGTTGTTCCAGACATAAATATAAAGCCTGTTGTCGTTATAGAGTTGGACCCTTGTGGTCACGGCGCCTTTGTTAAAGCGGACATAAGGCTGTGCAGCACTGCTTCTGCCGATTTCGATCGACGAACCCTGGTCGCCTTGCAGCCGCCCCATGGAGTTGGCGCCTCCCCACGCGAACGAACCGTCGCCGCCGGCATATCCAAGCGTCGAGCTGGCGACGCCACGGCTCATGCGTATGTAGGAGAAAACACCGTTTGGCGATGGAAAATATGTCGTGATTGTCACCTGGTCCTGTTGCGCCTGGGCCAGGATATTCCATGCGGCCAAAAAGGCCGCCACCACGATGAAAAACAATTTCTTTTTGCTCATACTAAAATTATATAATCAAAAAAGACAAAATGCAATTATTTGTTTGTTTCTAACCTATTTTTTCCGAAAAGTTTACGAGAAAGCCGTTCGATAGAAGTTCTGCGTTTAAGATATCTGCGATTTTATCTGCGGCCGCACGCTTCGTTGATGGATTTGAGCACGGAATTGATGGGTAAAGCCAGGATGTCATCCAGGGAAAGAGGCAAAACCAGGGTCCAGTTTTTTTCAGAGAGCGTCCCTGGGAAATTGATGCGGTTCTCCCAAGGATCGACTTCATAGAGCTGGTCGAGATCCAGGTAGTCCTGGATCAATTGGATGCCGAAGATACAGGCGCTTTCCTGGATTTTTGTCAGGGCATTTTTGATGAAGGTCGTGGAACAGCTGTCCGGGTTTTCTTTTTCCAGGTCCAGGAATTGAAGGAACTGCCGTTTTTCCTTGAATGATCCCCGGTACATATCCAGGAGGGCCCATGCTTCGGAGGGTGTCGTTTCAAGGACGCCGAGAAGTTTTTCCTCGGTATCGATCTCTTGTTTCCATCGCAGGCGTCCATGGCGCGACGCCGCCGTGTCGAAAAGTGTTTCTTTGATGCGGTCGAAAGCGATATTCTTTTTTTCGCAATTTCTGCGGAATAACGCTTCGTCGACCGTCCCGCATTCAAAATCCCACCAGGCGCAAAGGTTGCTCATGTCGTGCGTCGCGATCGTCGCCAGGGCGCATTTGCGGTAGTCTTCGGGGGATTTGAACGCATAGCTCTTGCCCCACTCGCGCATCCAGCGCTGCACGTCGATGCCGGGAATGCCCATCTCGTTGAGGACCTTGAAACAACAATTCGGCACAGTCCCCAGGTCTTCGGCGCAGGCCAGCATGCTGGAGTGCTTGACCATCAGGGTCAGGAGGTCTTTGCCGTGTTTTTCCCATGTGTTCTCGTCGGCAGGATCGAAGGCGCCGTTGAGGCCGCCGTTTTCCGGAGGTTCCGACAAGGGAATGGTCCACACACGGAAGATCCCCACGACGTGGTCGATCCGGTAGAGGTCGTAAAAGTTCTGGGCATATTTCAGTTTTTCGATGACGTAATCGTAACGATGATGCGCGATGCGGTCCCAGTTGAACGGCGGCATACCCCAACGCTGCCCTTTGGAATACAGGAGATCCGGTGGCGCTCCCGACGAAAGGTCCAGTTTGAAACAGTCTTGGTGCGACCAGACATCGGCTGAGTCTCTTGATACGAGAAAAGGAATGTCTCCCATGAGGAGCACATTGTTTTTTTGGGCGTAACTCCTGGCGTCCCTGAATTGCTCGAAGAGCTGCCATTGCAGCCATTGATGGAACAGGATGTTTTGCCTGTAGGCCTCGCGGAATGCCTGCAGGGCCGTTTTCCCGCGGTTCTTTAAATCCTCCGGCCATCCTTCCCAACCCATGCCCCCGTTCCTTTCTTTAATGACCTTGAAGAGCGCGTAATCCTCGATCCAGAAGGCGTTGTCCTTCAAGAAGGAGCCGAAGCCGTCCGCCCCCTCAGGAGATATAGATGAGAAGATATCCCAGAGGAGATCGAGCTTGGCTTTTTTAATCTGGTAGTCGACCCTCGGACGGCCGGCAGGGAATTTATCCTTGATTTCGAGAAGACGCGGCAGGAAAGGCTTGATATCGGCGCCTTTGAGTTTTTCCAGACGCAGATAAAGCGGGTCGAGCGCGAACATGCTCTGGGCATCGTAGGGCCTGAAGTCGAAACCTGTGTCGTTCATGGGCAAAAGCTGGATGATGCTCATGCCGCAGGCCTTGCACCAGTCAACGAGGAGATGGATGTCGGGAAGCTCGCCTATCCCTGTGCTTTTGGCGCTATAAACAGAGAATAACGGAACGACAACGCCTGCCCGCCGGTGGATACCGATGCGTTTCCATTGGTCGGCGGTGATCGTTGACAACAGATATGTGTAGTTAGGAAACGACGTCATTGGTTGGGACGGTCTATCCTGTTTTCAATAAAGAGGGACGCTTGTGGCAACCACAAGCGTCCCTCTTTATTTCCATCATCGGCAACAGACGGTGATTCTTGGAGTTCATAGTCCTTTTTTGATGATATAGGCGCAAAGATCGACAACGCGGCAGGAGTATCCCCATTCGTTGTCATACCACGCCAAGACCTTGATCATGTTTCCTATGACCTTCGTGGATTCCGCATCGATGATGGACGATGTCTTGTCGCCCCGGAAATCGATGGAGACCAGAGGTTCTTTGCAGACGGACAGGATGCCCTTGAGTCGCGGCGTCTGTGATGCTTTCTCAAGCGCGGCAATGACTTCTTCCGCCGTGGTCGTCTTCTCCGCTTCGACCGTCAGGTCGACCAACGAGACATCCGGTGTCGGCACGCGGACCGCCAGACCGTCCATCTTTCCTTTGAGATCAGGGATGACCAGGCCTATGGCCTTCGCTGCACCCGTCGACGTCGGAATCATTGAAAGAGCCGCAGCCCTGGCGCGGCGCAGGTCCTTGTGCGGAAAATCCAGAATGACTTGGTCATTTGTATAGGAATGGATTGTCGTCATGATGCCGTACTTGATGCCGAAGCTATCCAAGAGGACCTTGGCCAACGGCGCCAAACCGTTGGTCGTACAGGAGGCGTTGGAGACGATATGGTGTTTCGCCGGGTCGTACTTATCTTCATTGACACCCATGACAAAAGTCCCGTCTTCGTTCTTGGCGGGCGCAGAAATGATGACTTTTTTCGCCCCTGCGGCGATATGGGCCTTGGCTTTTTCGGCATCCGTGAACCTTCCCGTCGATTCGATCACGAGCTGGACGCCTGCGTCCTTCCAGGGGATCATGGCCGGGTCTTTTTGGGAAAAAACCTTGATCTCCTTGCCGTTGACGACGAGTGCGTTTTCTTTGGCCGCGACCGTGCCTTTGAATCTGCCGAAGGTCGAATCGTATTTGAGCAGATGCGCCAGGGTCTTGGCGTCGGTCAAGTCATTGACGGCGACGATGTCGATATCCTTGGTGTTCTCTTCAATTGCAGCTCTGAAGACGAGTCTGCCGATCCTTCCAAAACCGTTGATCCCCACTTTAACTGCCATGATGTTCCTCCTTTTGATTAATATCCAATTCCGAATGTCAAATGCCTAATGAATATCGAATGACTAAATGCCGAAAATATTTTTCCATTCGTCATTGAGTTATTAGGATTTCTTTCGTCATTTGGATTTTAGAATTAGGAATTGTTTATATCCTTACGTCCCTCAGGTATTTAATCGCGACTTCCGGCGGCGTGGAGACCGCATAAAACCCTGTTCCCCATTCGAAGCCTGCGATGCGGCTCAGGCGCGGCATGATCTCCATATGCCAGTGATACCCCTGCCGTTCTTCCCCGTCGATAGGCGAGGTATGGATGATAAAATTATACGGCGGATCGTTCAGGACCGCCTTCATTCTTATGAGCACTTCTTTTAATATCCCGGCCATGCTGGCAATGCTCTCGTCGGAGATGTTATGGAAAAACAACTGGTGTTCTTTCGGCATTACCCACATCTCGAAAGGGAAGCGTGAGGCAAAAGGGCAAAACGCGATAAACTGGTCGTTTTGCGTGATGATCCGTTCTTTTTCATCCAATTCCTGGCGGATCATATCGCAGAAGATGCAGCGTTCCCGGAACTCAAAATAGGCCCCGGATCCTTTCAGCTCCTCGATCACGTTTTTGGGGATCATGGGCAGGGCGATGAGCTGGCTGTGGTTGTGATCGAGTGTCGCGCCGGCGCCGCTGCCGTAATTCTTGAAAATCATGAGGTATTTGAAGCGTTTGTCTTTTTGGAGGTCCAGGGAACGCAGGCAATACATCTTGAGGACGTTCCCGATTTCTCCTAGCTCCAGGTCGGACAGGTCTTTCTCGTGGTAAGGGGTTTCAATGATGATCTCGTGAGCGCCGATGCCGTTGGACATATCGAAGATCCCCAACCCTCTTCTGTCGAGATTACCTTCGATCTGGAGCGCCGGGAATTTATTGGGCACCACCCTCACCTGCCATCCGGCCGCGTTCTTCTCGGTTTTTGGGTTGCGAAAGGCCTGGATTTCCGGCGGCGTCATATATTCGTTGCCGTAACAAAACGGGCAATTGGCCGCATCCTCGTAATGATGCGGCGTCATGTGCAGGTCTTTGGGTATCATGGGCTGGTCCATTTCCATGATGACCCAGCGTCCGACAATGGGGTCTCGCCTGAGCTCTGTCACTCCTCAACCTCCCTGAGGTATTGCGCCGCGTCTTCCGGGGTGATGGGGCAGATATAAAACCCTGTTCCCCATTCGAAGCCTGCTGTGCTGCCTAATCTGGGAATGATCTCTATGTGCCAGTGATAATCGTCTTCGATGGTTGTCCAGTACCCCGTTTTTGCTTTTTTCCTGCGGAAAGGGGCCGTATGAAGGACGATGTTGTATGCCGGGTCGTCTAGGGCCACTTTTAACTTTGTTAAGACTTTTTTTAAGACTTTACCCAAGTAGAGGCGCTTTTCGACGCCCATGCTGGAAAAATCGCAATTGTGCTCTTTGGGGAGGATCCAGACCTCGAAAGGAAAACGCGAAGCGAACGCCGTGACGGCGATAAATCCGTCGAAGTCAAGGACGATCCTGTCTTTCGACTCGATCTCCTGATGGACCAGGTCGCAAAAAACACAACGCTCATGATATTCATAGTATTTTTTGGACCCGATCAGCTCCTCTTTGACGCGTTTGGGTGTTACGGGCGTGGCGATCAGTTGGCTGCGGGAATGTTTGACATGCCCTGCGCCGGCGGCGACCCCGTAGTTTTTAAAGACCAGGACGTATTTGAAGCGTTCGTCTCTCCCTAAATCAACGAAACGGTCGATCCAGCACGTGACGGTTTTGGCGATCTGCGTCTCTTCCAGATCGGCGATGTTTCCGATGTGTTTGGGCGTTTCGATGATGACTTCATGGGCGCCTATGCCGCTCATGACGTCATAGAGCCCCCGCCCGTGCCTGTTGATGCTGCCTTCGACCCGCAAAAAAGGTCGCTTGCTGGGGACGACGCGGGTGTCCCAACCGGGCTTGTCCGGCGTGCTTCCCTCTTTGCGGATGGCAAAGATCTCGTGGGGCGTTTGGTCTTCCTTGCCTTCGCAAAAGGGGCAATCTTCCTCTGTGTCCTTGTGCGAAGGGGCCTTAAAACCTTTCGGCCTGCGGGAGCGTTCGACCGCGATGATGACCCATCTTCCAATGACGGGATCTTTTCTTAATTCGGGCATTGTCTTTTCCTGGGTACGGTTCTAAAATGAGACCGTTTAGTCGTTGGGCCCTTAACGTAACTCAGAAATTTTAACACATCACCGCATTCTTGCAAGTATTTTTAAGCGTTTGGACGGGGGTCCGATAACCTCCGAAAGCGAGCTCTGTCCGTACAAAACCTGCCTGGATTTTTAAGCCCCCAGGATATTTCCGATTTTGACGTCATGTCCGGCCAGGAAGCTGGATACAGGCATCTTCCGGTGGGATTCAGGCAGGACTTCGGTAATGATGACCGTACCCCGCTTGCAAGCAATAACCAGGGCATTATCTGCGGCCTTAACGATCGTCCCCGGCCTTGCTCCACGGACAGGTCGGCCGGGTTTCAGTTCAAGGATTTTAAGGATCTTTCCCCGAAAGTACGTAAAAGTGCCCGGCCATCCGTAACATCCCCGAAAGCGATTATAAATCTGCGCGGGAGTCTCTTGCCAACGGATCAATCCATCTTGCTTGTGCATAAGAGCGGCGTAAGAGACAGCCTTTTCGTGTTGTTTCTTGAGGCGGCAGCGGCCTTGCTCGATCATGGCGAGGAGCTTATTGATATATTTCGACGCCAAAACAGCCAATTTTTCATCCAGGAGGGGTGCCGTGTCATCCCGGCCGATCTTTAAGGTTTTTTGCAGAAGGATGTCGCCGCAATCCATGCCTGCGTTCATTTTGATAAATGTAACTCCCGTTGTTTTTTCGCCGTGGATGAGCGCGCGGTTCACCGGCGCCGCCCCCCTGTATTTCGGCAGGAGCGACGAATGGATATTGATACCCATGATGCGCGGCACATCCAAAAGTCCGGCCGAAAGGATCCTGCCGTAAGAAACGACGAGAAAAACGTCCGCATTTTCTTTCTTCATTCTTTCCAGCGATTCGGCGTTATTAATATCCTCCGGCTGGAAGACGTTCAGGCCATGATTGAGGGCAAAGGTCTTGACCGGTGTTGCGCCTAAATGCAGATGGCGCCCTTGTTTCCTGTCAGGCTGCGTCACGACAAGGCTCACGGGAAACGCGCGCCTGTCGATGTTTTCCAGGATTTTAACGGCAAAGTTTCCGCTGCCGAAAAAGACGATGTTCATCATGTGTTATTCCCGGGCCGGGTCAAATGTTGCGATGACGCCGCTGCGGCGGCCGCAGACAATGCGACGCAGGGCCTTCTCTGTTTCCCCGAGTTCCTTGTATTTGATAAGCATTTGATAGCGGAAACTCCCGCGCAACTTAAACGGCCTGGCGGGTTGCGGCTCAAAAATTTCTGCGGCCGTCGCGTGTCGTTTAAGGGATGTCTTGAGGATCCGAAAAGCTCTTTTCGCCGCGCTCAGGGCAACGGGTTCTGCGGCCGCCCTTATTGTCAGGATCCCCAACCTGACAACAGGCGGCAAGTTGAGTTCGCGCCGTTCTTCAAGCTCTTTTTCGAGAAAACCCGCAGTATCCCGTGTTTTAAGAAATCCCCAGACATAATGTTCGGGCATTTTTGTCTGGATGATGAGTTCGCCTGTGGTGATGCGCGACAATGTCAGGAAACGGCGAAAGGCATCTTCCGTTGCGCGAAAATCAGGCCGCCCAAGCATGAGGTCCGCCGAAACCACGACGATCCGGTCGAAACAATGCCTGAAGACATTCGGGTCTTCCAGGATTTCCTGCGTCGCCAGCATTATATCATAAGATTCCGACGGCTCGGCAGTCTTTGAGAATTGCACGACCCTGACGGACGGGAAAAGCCTGTGCAGCTCGCTCTCGACTTTTTCAATCCCGAAACCCGAATAGCGCACGTAAGCCGCTGAACATGTGGGGCAGATGTCCCTGGCCTCTTGCTCCAGATGGCATGCCGGGCAGATCAAACGCTTGATGGTGCGGTAATACGCCACAGGAGAGCTACAGCGTTCGCATTCGACGGCTTTTTTGCATCTTGGGCAATAAAGAAATGTCGAGAATCCCTTCTGGGGCACGAAGAAAAGCATTTTTTCTTTCTTTTCAAGCAGCTCCGCCACGCGGAATTCCAGCACTTTGGAGACCATTTTTGTATGGCCCTTGGGAACGAATTCCTGCTGCATATCGACGACGGTGGTCCGCGGCGCCGTTCGCGGCTCACCGCAGCTCAACAAAGAGGCTTCCTGGCGTTCCACCAATGCAAAGGCCTCCAGAGAAGGAACGACAGCCCCAAAGACAAGCTTTGTCCCTTCAGCTTGCGCAATTTTGAGCGCGATATCCCGGATGTGATAATTGGGAACCTGCTGTTGACGATAGGCGAAGTGTCCTTCCTGGTCGACAATGATAAGACCCGGCCGGCGGACCGGAGAAAAAATCGCGCTGCGTGTTCCTATGACCAGGACCCCTGTTTTCTGCTGCGCTCTTGTCCAGGAATTTCGTACAACAGCCGGTTTCTCGTGGGAAGAGATGACGCAGGCCGTGATACCTGTTTTTAATTGTTCGCGGGCGTGGGCGATCATCGCATAATCCGGGACAAGCACAAGGGCGTCCTTGCCTTGGGCAAGCGTAGATTTGACGAGGGCGAGATAGGCCTTCCAGCGCGCATTGCCGGACACATCCTCAAGCACATAGATATTCTTGCGCGGATCCAAGCGATCCAGGAATGCTGTCTCTTCTTGTGTCAGAGGATCGAGCGAAGAAGGCGTATCGTCGGACACGGTCGTTGCGATATGGCCCATTGAGATTCTTAGGGGGCGGGGCAGGACAGTTTCAAACCCTTGGGCCAGGGAACAAAAATATTCACGGCTCAGGAAGTGCGCCAACGATATCAGGCGGTCGTTCAGCAACGGCCCATGAGGATCGAGGCATTCCGACAAGGGCTTGAGTTTTTTTTCATAGGGAGATGTGCGCTTAAAAGCTGTCACATAACCTATGAGTTGTCTGCGGCCGAAAGGGACCCGGACGCGGCATCCGACGGCCAGGCTGCTGCGGCAGCGGGCCGGAATACGATAATCGAATGTTTCGTCCAGGGCCAAAGAGACGGGGATTGCTATCTCGGCGATTTTTTTCATGCTGTTCTTTTATCAGAGTTGGGCTTCGATAAGATTGACGATATCGACCGTGGAAGCCGGCCGGGCCAAGGCGCGGCAATTAGCGCGGAAGGCATAGAGCTTTTGTTCGTTCTTTTTAAAATCGAGCACTTCTTTTTCTATGGCCTCCAGGCCGGAAACAATCCTGCCTGCGCCCAGGGCCTGCATCGTATTGGCATTGATGGTTTCCTGGCCGGGCAAAAGACAAAAGAGGATCATGGGCAGTTCCATGTTCAAGGCTTCTGTGACGCTCAATCCTCCTGCTTTCGTAACCATGACATCGGAAACGCGCATCAGTTCCTGCATATTGTCCACGAAACCGAAGGCTTTGATATGAGGATGCCTCATATCGGTAAGGGCCTGATGAAGTTTTTTGTTGTGGCCGCACACCACCAGGAGCTGCGCATCGTTCTTGAGCCTGTCGGCTATTTCCGCGATAGGGCCTATGCCGATGCCGCCGGTGGCGACCAGAACGGTGAATACCCCCTCTTTGACTTCAAGCTTTTTACGGACAGCCGCGGCCTCGTCGACATGGAGGAATTTTTCATCCAGGGGGATGCCCGTCACGACGATTTGCGATTCGCTGATGCCTTTTTTCATCAGGATATCTTTGGTCGAAGGGGCAGCCGCGCAATAGAGGTCGGTACCGGGGTTGACCCAAAAGTTATGGACGCCGTAATCTGTGACGACGGTGATGATGCGGGCCTTCAGTCTTTTCTTTATTTTGGCATAGGCGGCGATCTCGGAAGCCAAAAATTGCGTGGAGATGATGATGTCCGGGTCCTCATCAAGCAAAAAACGCACAAAGGACCTGCAGGCCATGACGTCCATGAAACGCCGCAGGCCCACATTGATCCAGGACAGCCGGGGGCTGTCGCTTAAACGATACATCACGGCCCAGAGCCACGGCAGATGGCTGATGACGAACGTATATCCGTCCGAGTAAAGTTTTCTGACAAGAAACGGCATGTATTTGACGACGTCCGCCGTATGGACATTGCGGTATGCGGATTTTGCCTTATGGAAAATGGCTTCGGCCGCTTTTTTGTGGCCGGAGCCCGCCGTGGCATAAAGGATCAGTATTTTCTTGGAATCTTCGACTGTCATGTGGCCAAAAACTCCCGGATTATTTTAAGCCGTTCCTGCGTTCCCATATCGTAAAAAGGACCTTGGGCGACGTACGCCGCCAGATCGTGATTCCGGATAAGGATGTCATAGACGTCTTCTTCCAGAGAGCAAGGGCGTCCTGCAGGGATTGTCTGCAACAGGTCGTGCTTAAAGACTCCGACCCCGCCGGATGCGTAGCTGGCCCCGGAGGATGGAAGTTTTTTGTGATATGCTTTCACGAGTCCATCCTCATTTGTGGTGATATTGAAGGCAGGCCGGCAGGACGGGTCTTTTGAGACGGCGATCGCACCCATCCTGTCTTGTCGATAAAAAAAGTCGACTAATTCATGAAGTTCAAGCGGAAAGAGCGTATCGCCGTTCATCAAAATGAAATTGCCGGATATTTTATTCTCGGCCAGCTTGAGGGCGCCGCCTGTTCCCAGCGGCGTCTCTTCGTGAGAATAGGCGATATGCAGGTCCAGCCCGACGCCGTCCTTGAAATATTCCTCGATCCGCTTGCCCAGATAACCTGTAAGGATCAGGATATCGCGATATCCTTGCGCCTTAAGCATCTGGAGATCATAATACAGGAAGGGCTTCCCGTGGATGGGCACCATAGGTTTCGGGATGTCGTCCGTCAGGCGGCCCAGGCGCGTCCCCCTGCCGCCGGCTAAAATGACAACCTGCATATTTTTGCTCATCCATCCAGCTTTTTAATGAGACTTTAAGGTCTGGCCTAAAAGTCTCATTAAGCGCGTTCGTATCTATTGCCGACGATGTGTCTGGCGGCGTCCAGAAGGTTCTTGGCGATGAAATCCGGCAGGACATCCCAGCCGCCGGCGTTTTCGAGCTTCTCGCGGCCGGAAAGCACAAGGATCGTCTTGCAACCGAAAAGCTTTCCTGCCTTGACATCTCTTAGGCTGTCGCCGATAAAATATGAATTATCTTTATCCGCTTTTTGGCCCGCCGTCGCCTGTTTTAAGAGGCCGTCTTTGGGTTTTCTGCAGGCGCAGTTCATCGCGTCGGTATGCAGGCAATAGAGGGCTTTTTCGATCCTGCCTCCCTGCCGCTTTGCCTGGGTCAGCATACGGTCTGTCATCTTGTCCAGCGTTTCTTTGGAATAAAGCCCTTTGGTGACACCAGCCTGATTGGATATCACAAAGATGCGATAGCCTGCCTGTGTCAGAAGTCTTACGGCCCGTAAAGACCCGGGCAGAAAACGGAAATCACGCAAACGGGTCACGTATTTGCCGTCGCCGGGGTATTTGTTGATAACGCCGTCCCTGTCAAGAAATATGAATTTCATGCCGGTGGGGTTTTGACTTCAGAACACAATTTTAATAACTGGTTGACATCGCAGGTAATAATGATAAAAATAATAGCATGGAAAATCAAGCGCGTAAAGAACGCATTCTTGTTGTTCAGCCTTACGGCATCGGCGATACGCTTTTTATCTTTCCTCTTCTCAAAGCCCTCAAGCTCCAAAGAGATGCAGAACGCCTCGATGTCATCATCGGCCCCAGGACCCGCCAGCTAATGCAGCTCTGTCCCTATGTCGATGAAATCCACGTCATCGACAAGGACCTATGGAAACGCATATCCAAGATCGCCGTTTTGCGTGAAAAAATAAAACTTCTTTTCCATTGCGCCTCGAGACATTATGACCTGGCTTTCGATTTTTCCATGCAGCCCGAATATTCTTTTTGGGCCAAATTCTTCCTGCGTATTCCCATCATAGCGGGTTTCAATTATAAGAAGAGGAATATCTTTCTTAACAAACCTCTGAACCTTCCTGAGCAGGGCTACAGCGGTAAAAGCGTCATTGAATACGTATGCGATTTGGCCGGCTTGATCGGACTGGACATTGCCGACAAAAAGCCGGAGTTAAGGCTTTCTTCGAATGTCGAAGCAGCGGCGGAGAAACTTCTAAAAGATGGCGGCTGGAGCGGCGGACGCTATATTGTCGTTTCAGCCGGCGGAGGCGCAACGTGGGGCATGGATGCCTATTACAAACAATGGCCGCCGGAATATTTTGTGCAGTTTTTGAAGCTGTTGGGGGTCTTTTTCGATCCCGGCGCTATCGTGCTTCTAGGGACAGACGACGAGCGGCGTTTCGAAAAGCTTTTTTCCGGTTTATCGGCGCCCATCATCCCTCTTTTCGGAGAAACGGACATCGCCGAAGCCGCAGCTATTATCAAACATGCCGCTTTATTCATCGGAAATGACGGAGGCCTGGCCCATATCGCTTCCTGCCAGGATATTCCGATGGCCGTTTTTTATGGGCCTGCCGACCCGAAAGTTTACGGTCCTTATCCTTCAAGAGAAAATGCCGTCGTCTTATCCAGGCGGCTCCCTTGTCAGCCTTGTTATCAGTATTTCCGCTATAATAAATCCTGCCAGGACATCGCCTGCCTTAGAGGGCTTCTGCCTGAAGATGCCTTGGCGCAGCTTAATGAAAGACGTTTTTTTGAATTTTTTAAGAAGTGATCCTGAAGGCGTTTAATTCTTCCTTGCCAGATAATCCCCTATCGCCAGATACTCCAGGCCCGATTCCCGGAACATGAGGATGGCATCTTGCGGCGAGCAGATCATGGGTTCTCCGCGCCTGTTCAAGGATGTATTGATGACGACCGGGACTCTTGTCTTTTTGTGGAAGAGACTGATCAGGCGGTGGAATTTTGGGTTGTGGCGTTCATCGACCACTTGCGGTCTGCAGGTGCCGTCCACGTGGACGGCCTCGGGGATCCGTTCTTTCCAGTGGGGCGCCACGTCAAAGGCGAACGTCATGAAAGGCGCGGGGTGATCGGATCCCAGGATGTCGGAGGCATATTCCTTAAGCATGGACGGGCAGAACGGTCGCCAGCTCTCGCGGAACTTGATGATGGCGTTGATGCGGTCGTTGGTCCCGCGGATGGTCGGGTTCCCCAGAATGGATCTGTTGCCCAGGGCCCTGGGGCCCCACTCCATTCTTCCCTGGAACCAGCCGACGATCTTGCCGTCTTTCAGCAGCGAAGATGCCGTCTCGCAGATGTCGGCGCACTTCTCAAACCGAAAACCCGAGGCCTTGAGCACAGGCTCTATCTGGGCGTTGGTGAATTCAGGGCCGAGATAGACGTGTTCCATGGGGGCGATCTTGTCTCCAAGCTGGGCGGCGACGTAGGCGGCGGCACCCAGCGAAGTCCCGGAATCGTGCGACGACGGCTGGACCCATAGCTGTTTGACCAGAGGATGCTGGATTAGTTTTCTGTTGATTGAAACATTTAAGGCGCACCCTCCTGCGAAACAAAGACGGCCTGAGCGTTTCAGGGATTTTTGCAGGCGGTTTTCCAAGAGATGCAGCACAATATCCTCAAAAGTCTTCTGGGTGGCCGCGGCAATGTGGATATAGGGTTCAGCCAGGCTGTCTCCTGTGCGCGGCAGCCCCCAATCTTCCACCATTTTTTTAGGGATCAAAACATCAGGATGATAGCGTTGTGTCCGGATGGGCCAGACATAGTCGTCCGCCACTCGAAAATCCCTACCTTTCGGCCAGATGATATGGGACATGGGGATCTTGCCGGCATCTCCGTAGGGCGCCATGCCCATAACTTTATACTCGCCGTCACCGATCTCAAAGCCGAGATACGCCGTAACCGTAGAATAAAAATACCCCAGGGAATCCGAAAAGACGATCTCGTGTAACTTTTCAATTTTTCCATTTCTCGATTCGGCAAAAAGACACGTGGTAAGTTCTCCGGCGCCGTCCAAAGAGAGGATGGCGCTATCTTCGTAACCGGAAAAATAATAGGCGCTGGCCGCATGGGCCATATGATGCTCTACCAGGTGTATCTTGATGCGCGAACGGTCGATATGGGCTTGCGCAAGCGTGTCGTAGAGCTTCTTAAGCGCCGCCTCATTTTTCTTTTTTTCCTGTGCGATCACCTTAAAAGCGCGGGAAGTCCTCTTGAATAAAATCCTTCTGGCTACCCTCCATTTCAGCTGATGATAGATGCTCGTCGACCATGGATAGGCGACATGGTCGATATCCTCGGGTGTCAGGCCGGCGGTCTCAAGGCAAAAGCGTATGGCGTTGACCGGCAATTGGCCCTCCGCGTGTTTTTTTCTCGTGAAACGTTCTTCGTCGGCCGCAGCAACGACCTTTCCGTCAACGATCAGGGCCGCCGATGGGTCGTGTGTCAGCGCGCCGCAAATACCGAGGATGACCATGAATCAACTCCGCATGTTTGGTTTTTTCATGAAAAGACTGCCCAGAAAAAAACTGTCCGGGCAGTTGTCGAAAAGGATTTGATTGCCGACGATCTCCACGCCTGCCGGCTCGACGACATCGCGTAAAAGTCTGTCTTTCAGGCCGTAACGCAACCCCTTGTCCAGCCGCGGGTCATTGCGTCCCGCATCATAATCGAATGTCACGGCAACCATCCCACCGGGTTTTAAAACTCTGTTGATTTCCTGCATTGTCTTGCGCCGGACCTCTGGAGGCAGGTGCTCCAGGACACAGATACAATAGATTTTGTCGAAGCTTTCGTTTCGGAACGGCAACGGCCGGGCAAGGTCGCGGTTGTAAAGACGCATGTTCCATCCCATGCGGCGCGCCGCATATCTGGCATTGTAGATTAAACCGTGCTGCCCCCAGTCATAATCAAGGACGTGCGTCGAACAGCCCAGCGACGCCACATAGAAAGAGAATACCGTAGAAGCGCCCCCCAAATCCAGCACGATGTCGGTGGCCTGCGGCATTGCATGGGTCAAGATCCAGGCGTTTTCCCAGAGTTTGTTACGTTCCTTCTCCGATATAAAATCTTTAGCCTTAAAGCTGCCAGCGGCAGAGGTGCATCTTAATCCTGAAGTCTGGAGTCTTGTGCGGAGGTCTTCTAAAGCAAGGGCTAAGGCATGGGTGCGGGTTTCGGCAAGATCGGTCTCGCGCTCCATAAACGTTTTATTGATGACAGGGATCTTGGCAGGACCAAGACAGGCTTCCTGCATAAATGTCTCTTCTTGCGTTTTTGTTATCGCGCCGGATTTTTTTCTGGGTATCCGTTTGGCCAGGGATCTTGTCCATTTGACAGCCAACAGATAAAGACGATAGGTCAATGGAACGCAACGCGGCACGATATCGTCGCAAAATAATATCCTGAATGTCGTGCTGTGCCTGCGTTTTTTAGGTTCCGTCATGATTTTTTGACCAGATAATCCCCTATCGCCAGATACTCCAGGCCCGATTCCCGGAACATGAGGATGGCATCTTGCGGCGAGCAGATCATGGGTTCTCCGCGCCTGTTCAAGGATGTATTGATGACGACCGGGACTCTTGTCTTTTTGTGGAAGAGACTGATCAGGCGGTGGAATTTTGGGTTGTGGCGTTCATCGACCACTTGCGGTCTGCAGGTGCCGTCCACGTGGACGGCCTCGGGGATCCGTTCTTTCCAGTGGGGCGCCACGTCAAAGGCGAACGTCATGAAAGGCGCGGGGTGATCGGATCCCAGGATGTCGGAGGCATATTCCTTAAGCATGGACGGGCAGAACGGTCGCCAGCTCTCGCGGAACTTGATGATGGCGTTGATGCGGTCGTTGGTCCCGCGGATGGTCGGGTTCCCCAGAATGGATCTGTTGCCCAGGGCCCTGGGGCCCCACTCCATTCTTCCCTGGAACCAGCCGACGATCTTGCCGTCTTTCAGCAGCGAAGATGCCGTCTCGCAGATGTCGGCGCACTTCTCAAACCGAAAACCCGAGGCCTTGAGCACAGGCTCTATCTGGGCGTTGGTGAATTCAGGGCCGAGATAGACGTGTTCCATGGGGGCGATCTTGTCTCCAAGCTGGGCGGCGGCATAGGCGGCGGCACCAATAGAGCCGCCCGCATCATGGGAAGACGGCTGCACCCACAAATTTTTGACGAGTGGATGTTTCAACAAAATGCGATTTAATGAAACGTTAAGAGCGCAACCGCCGGCAAAACACAGATTTCCATGGCTTTTCAGCTCCTGGGCCAAATACGTTTCAAGAAGCCTAATGGTTGTGTCTTCAAGTTTTCTCTGGGTTGCAGCTGCAATGTGGATATAAGGCACATTAAGCTCGTCGCCTTCGCGCTCGGGCCCAAATTCCTTGATCATCTTCCTGGAATAGACCTTGTCCGGCCTGGCCCGTTTGCTCCTGGGGACCCAGACATAATCGTCGTTGCACCTGTAAGTCCTGCGCCGAGGGTTCCACCAGAGGATATGGTCCAGATTAACCTTCCAGGCATCTCCGTAGGGCGCCATGCCCATGACTTTGTATTCGCCATCCTCACGCTCGAAGCCGAGATATTCGGTCATCGTCGAATAAAAATTCCCGAGGGAATCCGGCGCTACGATCTCCTTGATTTTACTGATGGCTGCGCCCTCGGCGCGGCCGATCAGCGTTGAGGTGATTTCGCCGCCCCCATCGATGGACAATACAGCAGCCGTCTTAAAGCCGGAAAGAAAATAGCTCGATGCCGCATGGGCGATGTGATGTTCGATCCAGTGGATTTGAGGCTGATGCTTGTCGAATCCGCTTTCACGCAAGGTCCGGGCAATAAAAGCAGCCTGGCCCCTGTACTCCTTCATGTTGCGGAAGAATTTCTTATAGGCCCGCGAAGGATTTGAGACAAAAGTACGAAAAAAATATTCCCAGCGCCTTTGGCGTAACGCCGATAGCGCCCACGGAAAAGCCACCGCATCGATGTCCTGCGGCTTCAAACCCGCTGTTTCTAAACAGAATTTAACGGATTGGCGGGGACATTCGTCTTTAGCGTGTTTCCTGCGCGAAAAGCGTTCTTCCTCAACAGCCGCCACAACTTTGCCGTCTACCAAAAGCGCAGCCGAAGCATCGTGTCCAAAAGGTGCGGCAATCCCTAAAATTTTCATAAGTCTTTTCTGTGCTCTGTAATCTGTTCTCTGCTCTCTGTTTTTTGTTCTTTTTCATCAAGCATCTGGCGGAATTTTGCATAGCTGATCAACTGATACATTGTATCGTAAAAAGCTACCATGAAACCGATATAGCCGTCTTTCCAGCCTTTCTTTCCGATGTAACGTCTGAAGAAGCGGTCAATAGCCCTCCAGGCGATCCGGCCGCGACCCATTTTTCTGTTTGTCGTGATCCATTTCTGAGCTTCCAGCGTCGTCTGACGATTGAGGCTGGCTAAAAAGTGGCCGAAATCCGGATATCCTTTGTGGACGATGTCGCATTTCAGATGGCCGCAGGTGCCGTCGACAAAAGCCCTTGGATGGACGACGACATCTTCATATTTGAATTTATTCTTGTCGAAAAGCCTTACCTTGGCCGCCGGATACCAGCCGCCGTAACGCACCCAGTGGTTCCCTATATAGTTACGCAAAGGCACGGAAAAACAGGCATGCTCCGTTGAAGCGATGGCGGCAGTTATCTCCGATTGAAGCTCCGGTGTCACGGTCTCATCTGCATCAAGGCTCAAGACCCAGGCATTACGGGCCTGCGCATAGGCCCAATTGCGATGGGTGCCCTCCACGTCCATTTTTTTAATGAGGACCTTATCCGCCAGCTCCTGGGCGATAGGTACCGTTTTATCGGAGCTCATATCGTCTACGACGATGATTTCGTCCGCCCAGCCTTTAAGAGATTTGATACAAGCGGCGATATTTTCTTCTTCATTTTTTGTCAGTATCACAACGCTCAACCCTGTCTTAGACATGTTTAACCAGCCTTTTTAGTGTTTGTGCCACGTATATAATCTGTTTTTTCGTTATATGGGGATGGATCGGCAAACAAAGCACGTCGCGGCATACCCTCTCTGCGACCGGGAAATCTCCGCGGCGATAACCCAGGTGCCTGTAAACAGGCTGCAGATGCAAAGGCACCGGATAATGCACGGCCGCGCTGATCCCGGCTGAAATAAGACCCTCTAAAACTTTGTCGCGGTTTTTCACTCGAATAGCATAAATATGATATACGTGTTTTCCGTAACCGGCCACCCTGGGCAGCCGGATGCCTGGAATATCGCCGAGATATTTGTCGTACATTTCGGCCACGCCGATCCTTTTTTGATTCCAAACATCGAGGTGCCGCAGTTTGGCATTTAAAAATACCGCCTGCACCGAATCCAGGCGTGAATTGAACCCTATGGACCCGTGCACATATTTTGATATGCGGCCATAATCACGAAGTTTCTTCAGTTTCTGGTACAGCTGCTTGCTGTTTGTCGCTATCAGGCCTGCATCCCCGAATGCGCCGAGATTCTTGGTAGGATAAAAACTGAAGGCGCCGATATCGCCGATGGAGCCGGCCTTGCGACCACGGTATTGCGCCCCATGCGCCTGGGCTGTGTCTTCGATGATGCGAAGTCCGTGTTTTCGCGCTATCTTGCGGATGGGGTCCATATCCGCCGCCTGGCCGTAGAGATGCACCGGCATAATGGCTTTGGTTCGTTTCGTGATGACGCGTTCGATTGTTTGAGGATCGATATTAAACGTGGCTTCGTCAATATCGGCAAAAACGGGCCTCGCGCCTGTATACGTCACGGCAAAAGCCGAAGCAATGTATGTATATGCGGGCACGATAACTTCATCCCCCCGGCCGACCCCAAGGCTCAAAAGCCCAAGGAACAACGCATCCGTTCCCGAATTGACGCCGATAGCATACCGACAGCCGATATACGAGGCGAAGGATTCTTCGAAATACCGGACATCTTGGCCGAGGATATAATCGCTGCGTTGTATCAGAGCGTCGTTCAATCTTGAGATTTCTTTTTCTGTTTCGCGGTATTGCGCCGCAAGATCTACAAAACGCACCTTCATAAGAAGAGTCCTTTCACTGTTTAAAACTGAAGCCCCATGGGCCTGCCCTTGGCCTTGAGGCCAGGGCGAGCCCGTGGGTCCTTTTTGATTCGCCCGTGGGGCGACGTCCCGATCCATCATTCATCCACGGGCTTAGCCTCGCCCGCCAAAGCGGGCAGGGAATTCTGGCAAACGGGATTAACGCGTTGGCCCCTCACAAGGATTTCCGCGCTTCTAAGGGTGCCAAGAAGCAACCAGAACAATGCCGAGAGCTGAACCGAATAGAAATCATTGTCGAAAAAGGCGCGCACCAGCCAACCCAAGATGCCGCAAAATAAAGCCAAGAGATAGGCATCGCAATATTTCCATAATGTCCTGATACTTTTAGCTAAATTCCAAAGTAGGAAGACTACCAGCGAAAGTATCGACACGAAGCCGGCCTCCGTCCATATCTGCAAAAAAGAATTATGGGCGTACATCTTCCCATAGATGGGGGTCTCGGCAAAAAAACGCGGGCCGAAGGTCCCTAGGCCGTTTCCCAAAATAGGATGTTGCTGAACGAGGTGCCAGGCGATTTTCCAATAGGCATACCGTCCCTGGTCGCCGCCTGTTTGAAAGATAAACAGAAAACGCTCCCAGCCGCGAGGCGAAAGAAATAAACATCCCACAAAGGCCGCTAAGACAAAAAAAGCAATGTGGAAGCGCTTTGATAGAAAAACCATGGCCAGCATTCCAAGGATAACAGCCACCCAGCTTCCTCTCGAATACGTCCAGTAAAGGCCATAAACAAACAGAACGATCAACGGAAGCATGACAGCGCGCGGCCAATCCCACGACCTTTTTGGGATCAACAAAGATATCGCAAAGAGCAGAAGCACGGCCAGGACAATGCCGAGACTGTTATAATTTCCGAAGGTCGCGCTGATGCCGGATAACCCCCTGCCGACATCGACCAGAGGTTGATGCGCGAAAACATCATACCCCCAATATTTCTGGAAAAAACCATCAAGACTTAATATGACGCCTGTGCCTAAAGAACACCAGACGATTTTTTTAACCCTGGAATATTTAATTAAAATATCCTGTACCATAAGAAAAATCAATGCATTTTTTAACCAGCGACCGAAGAAAAACGAGAGGGTTTTGGTTGTATAAGGACCGCTGTTGACTACAGACAGAAGCGAAAAAGCCAAAAAGGCATAAAAAACCAACAGATCGGGCGCCTTGAATGCTGCAAAATCCGGCTTCAGGGATTTCTTAATAATGACGACAAGTACCATGATGGCGGGCAGGATGCTTGTAGCGGCTATCGAAAATGGCGTCAGAATGACCAGCAAATACAGGAGCCCGGCCAAAGCCGTATCGCAATATATGATCATCCGCTCGCGGGTAAAATTCATTTGCTTGCCTTTTTGTTTCCGAATCGCATGAGCGAAATGAAGGCCTTTGCATAAGCCCGAACATCATACCAACTGCGGATCTTGGCCAGCCGCCCTAACATGTAACGGGGTCGTTTATAAAACGTTTTCCAGGCATGAGCCGTCGCCGCTTCAATGGTTTCCGGTGAAGCCGTCGGAAGGCGCATAAGGCATTTGGAGGCCGTAAATAATGACAAATCTTCGGATAATAGGTAATCATTCTGTTTGGCCCATTGATACATCGGCGTCCCTGGATAAGGTGTCGTGATGTTGAACAGCGCGAAATCAGGATCCGTTTTTAGGGCGAAATCCAGGGTCCGTCGCATGCTTTCTTCTGTCTCGCCTGGGTTGCCATACATAAAAGACGCTCTGCAGGCGATGCCGGCCTTTTTGGTCAATTTGATCGCCCTTTCGGCGTCCGCAAGACCTATGTTCTTGTTGATGTTTTTCAGGATTTGAACGTCGGCAGACTCGATGCCGTAACATATATGATGGCACCCCGCTTTTTTCATAAGTCCCAGTACTTCCTCGTCGATAAACTTGACGATCGCATTACAGCTCCAGGTGATGTCGATCTTGTTTTTAAGAATATCTTCACACAACTGAACAATACGGGGCCTGATGGTCACGAGAGTATCGTCGGAGAATGAGATTTCCCGTATTCCGTGACGCTGTGTCAGTATTTTGAGCTCATCGATAACGTTTTCGATGGATCTTAGGCGCAGCTTCCCCGGCCAGATAGTCTGTGTCGCGCAATAGGTACACCGGAATGGACAGCCCCTCGACGTGATCAGATTGATAGCCGGCAGGCGGCGAAAAAGGGCCTCGGGGGGATGGTATTTGCGTATAGAAAAAAGATGGTAGGCGGGGAAGGCGATCATATCAAGATTTTCAATCGGCGGACGATCGGGGTTGTGCACGATGCGCCCTCCCTGCCTGAAAGAAAGGCCGAGGGTTTTTTCAGAAGGATTCCCCTTGGCCAGCTCCGCCATGGCCTCCTCGCCTTCACCTCGAACGACATAATCGACATCTTCGCAGGCCAAAACCAGATCCGGCGTCACAGTCGGCTGTACGCCTCCGAGGACTGTCCTGGCTTCCGGGAATGCTTTTTTACATATCCCCGCAATATCAAGGGCGGCATAAAGCGTTGTGGCGGCAGATGTGATCCCACACCACCGGGGATGAGGGTCCATTTTTTCCAAATAAACCGCAAGCTCCCTGCGGGTCATGCGGTCAATATTAAGATCAAGAATCCGCACCTGCAGGCCTGCCTTTTCCAACGACGCCGCGACATATCCTAATCCTAAAGACGGCAGACAGCTAACGACCTTGAAACGCGCCCTGTTGTCGTCGCTCGGCTTTTCCCACGGCGGATTAATCAACAAAACAAACATAGGCATCTTTCATATGTTAAGCGACGATGTATCATCGCATGTGATCTTCTTTAAGCCGCTCCATAACACTAATCAAACCAATGCTGAATCCTGCAGTAATGCTTGAAAAAAAATGCGGTGTCGCAGTAAAACCGGCCAACAGAATGACAAAAACAGACAAAAAGAATATCTCGGTGATGATGGCATCGTCTTCTTCACTTCTAAACCACGGCATCCACTTGATGAATTTGATGATGATCATGGCACAAAAAACAAGAAAAAACAATACGCCTATGACACCCTGACGAGACAGCAGGGCTAACGGAAGGAAATGGATCGCATGAACTGCATGAATCATCCCTTTATAGAAGACCCGCATCGTGATATCGGGCGTACGAGAAAGATCGACTGTAGCACCATTACCGAAGCCAAAAAGAAAAGTCCAAAAGTTTTGATTTTTGAACTTGTCGAGAACCGCTTTTGATTCAAAATATCTCTCATTCAAAGAGACATCCTTCATGACATCAGTCTGGAATCTCTCAAGCAGATCAGAATCGGCGTTAAGAACAGAAAGCATCTCATTGACCGTTGGCTGACCATCAAAAACAATCGCCCCATCGAATAAAGCAATGCTCCCTGCTTGAGTGAACAATTGCAGATTGACAGTCTCAGTATTACTGCGTATAACTTTAGAAACCGTTAAAAATTCCCATCGTCCGGAACCGGAATGGTAAGAGGAATAATTAAACTCGTGCCCATTAACATTGTCCACAATGCCGATATAAACTTTTCTTGAATCAGTAGCATAAACCCAACAGCCAAAAGTCAAGGTGTGACCGGAGAGCGCAAATCTTTCAAATTCATCGGAAATACGCAACTGTGCATAATAAGGGCCTGCATCGTTGCGCTGGTTTTTGAGCGATAGACCAATGCTGCCTATTCTTGATTTTGTTGATTCCTTACCAAAAGCCCCCGTTTCATAAACAGTCCATCTTGGATGCTCTATTTTGATTGGGAGTGTCGTCGGCGCAACCGTCAAAAATTGCTTATTTTCACTAATACTTGGGCCCTTTGATTTTTTACTGCAGCGGCTGTTGTCAGTAGACCGTTTAGTTAAAATTTCCTTTGCCAACAAATACATCTGCCCAGCTTTCATGGATACATGATGCGTTTGGAAAAAATATACTTTTTTGAAAAGATCGGACGAGCGCATAGTGATAAAGATACCCAAGGAAATGATGCAGAAGCCTACGACAGCTCTTTTGATAAATAACTTGTTTTTATGAACAAAAAACAGCAGGACAAAAGATAAGAATATCTGAATCATGAAAATCGTTCTGGTCCTGCTCAGTGAAACAAGCAAGGCGATCACGAACAACCCCAGGAATAAAAATCTGTTTTTTGACGGTTTGCCCAAAAGCCCGAGAGTCATCAAGGATGTCGTTACAACTGCCTCTGTGCTGTGATAGCCATACAGGCCTATGCGGAAGGGTACGGATTCGTAAGGTTGAATAATTCCCCAGTCAACGGGAAAAATAATAATGATAAACTGAACGACCAGCATAAAATAGAAGAAGCTTTTGACTTGAGCGTAATCCTTGATTTGGTTTTTAACAAGAAAATAAGCTAATGGGATGACGGCAAAAACAAACGTATCGCTCAGGAGATAGCGCAGGCTGTTCCCTCGTAGAACACCGACGGATAAGGCGATAATGTCTACAACAAGCCAAGCCATAAAGATCCAGTCGCTTGTTTTGAAATCTCTTTTGGACATCAA
Organism: Candidatus Velamenicoccus archaeovorus; assembly: GCF_004102945.1. Taxonomy (GTDB): domain Bacteria; phylum Omnitrophota; class Gorgyraeia; order Velamenicoccales; family Velamenicoccaceae; genus Velamenicoccus; species Velamenicoccus archaeovorus. The sequence continues at coordinate 955,858 of NZ_CP019384.1, forward strand.
AGCACGTCCAAGGGCATACAGAGAGAACAGCATAAAAGCAGGACCGAAAAGCAATCCCCAGTATAGTTTGACCTGTCCGTCTACTAGGAACTGATTTGCATTTTTGGTCATCAAGGCGATATCGGGCAGCGAAAAAATAAAAACCACCGCCAAAACGGCATAAAGCAGGGCGCCGTACAAATACAGCAATTTCATCTTAAAGGCTATGATTTGTTTCATCGTGATAGGTTATAGATGAACGAAATAAGACGAAGCCGCTTTTAACTCTTCGGCTGAGTTGACATTGACATAATGGTCGCATAACACAAAAGATTCAACAATCCGGCCGTCATCAACCGCGCACTGAATCAAATCGGGCAATTCGCGCTCTCCGCGCTGCTGATTGATGGGTGTCTTTTGGATATAATCAAATATCCCAGCCCTCATGAGGATATTTCCTGTGCCCATCCAATCATTGGGCGGATGCTGCGGCTTTTCAATCAGGCGGACGATCCTTTTGTCGGATCCGGAGATCACGGCATATGTTTTGCGGATCAGCTCTCGGTCTCCGACCTTAACGGAACCGCACAGACCAAAAAGGTCCTTGCGGGGAAAAAAATATTTTACCATCTTTTGATGAGCAGGATTAATGAGCAGCTCATCTCCTAGCATCAGCATAAAGTCTTCCCCATCCAGTACTTCTCTGGCGCACTCGATGGCGTGGACGACCCCCCTTTGCTCTTCCTGTTCGATGTATCGGATAGGAATAGAACGAAAAGACGAGCCATACGTCGTCCTGATCTCTTCAGCCTTGTAGCCGACCAAAATATCGATTTCGCGAAAACCTGCCTGATAGGCACATTCCAGGCTGTATTCGATTAAGGGTTTACCTGCGACTTTCAGCATGCATTTATTGATTGCTTGCGACATGTCGCCCAGGCGTTTGCCGCGGCCACCCGCTAAAATCAAAACTTTCATTAACGACGCCCTTCTTTTTGAAATATCTTTTTGTTTTCCTTGATCCAATCCAGGAGCTTCTTGATTCCGTCCCGCGGCATCACTTTTGGCTCCCAACGAAGGTTTTCCTGTGCCTTTGTGATGTTACAGACAAAATATTGCAAGTCTCCGTGCCGACCGGGTTCAAAACGCACCGAGGGCTTTTGTTTATTGATCTCCGCGATAATGTCGATGCATTCCAAAAGTGAAATGGCTGTTTTTTCACCGCCACCGATATTATAAATCCCAGGTTTTCTTGTTCGATAAAATGCGTCGAATGCCTCGCAGACATCTGTCGCATATATGATGTCGCGAACCTGTTTGCCGGTGCCAAAAATCGTCAGGGGCCATTCCAGGACGCTGCGAATGGAAAAATTAGCCACCCATCCGTGGTCTTCGCCTCCAAATTGGCGTGTGCCGTAAATGCCTGTGAGACGAAAACTTGCAGCCTCCAGATGGTAGGTATCGATATATGTCTTGATATAAATGTCTCCCGCGCCCTTGGAGGCGTGCAAAGGAGTCAGAACGCCTTCCAGGGTCGGATGGTTCTCGTCGATCCCTGCCGGGATTCTTGTATATTTATGCGCATCTTCCTTCAGGGTATCGTTGATCTTATTACCGTAAACATGGACGGTGGCGCAACAGGCAACGGGGATCTTCAGGGCCCTCGCCGCCTCAAGGACGTTAAACGTCCCTAAGACATTTGTCGTGATATCGAGGCGCGGATCTTCCCAGCTGATCGTCATCGCCGGCTGTGCAGCCGTATGAATGATGTAATCACAATCCTTGGACCATTTAAGAAGTACGTTACAATCCCTGATATCGGCTTTCACCATCTTGACGCCGAGCTTTTTTAAGTGGTCCCAGTTGTAGCTTCGTGCCGCATCTTGCGCAAATCCCGTCCGGGCCAATTCATGCTTGGTCATATTATCGTACGAGATAACCCTGTCTCCTCTACGGGTATAAAATTCACAGACATGCGACCCCAGGAAACCGCAACCCCCAGTCACCAAAACCTTCATACAACCCCCTTCTTGTCTCGGTATACTTCCGTAAATATCCTTAGATTTTCTTTTGCGAAATTCTCCCATGTCAGGTTCTTTTCGACCCATTCGCGGGAAATCCTGGCCTTCTCTGCATAACTCTTTCTGTTTTGATAAATTTCCATGACAGCCTCGGCATAATCATTGGTGACTATTCCGAGATCATGGGTTTTAATAAGATCCGACGCACCCATAGTCTCTGAAACGATGACTGGAGTACCAGCGCAAAGTGCTTCAAACGGAGCAAGCCATCCTCCCTGCGTTTTAACAGGAAAAAGCGCAAGGTCGCTGACGTGGTAGAGCTCGACAATATCTTTCCTTGCCAGAGGTCCCAAAAAGAAGACGCTGTCTTTTAAGCCGTGTGCGTCGATAAAAGAATCAAGTTCCCGTCTATAATCCTGGTTTTCCGGGCCGGCCAGAACCAGACAGGTCTGCGCAAACACCTTTTTGACAGAAAATAAGGCCTTAATGCTCTCTAATTGGTTCTTTTGTACAGTAACTGTACCGACCTGAGTTATAACGAAGTGGCCTGAAAGCCCGTATTTATGCAAAATGCTTTGTCTGTCAACAGGAGGCCTGGAAAAAAAATCAAAATCAATGCCGTAGGGAACGATGTCCACCCGATGCCGGTATCTTTTCTTGATACGGTCGGCATTGATGCGATCTGCGCCGCATATCCTTTTTGCCGTTCTGCGGACAAGGTAACCGTCGATATGCGCCCCGACAGAATTTAAAAGCGCATGCAACGGTGAACGGGATAATGTATTCCATGAGTCGGGAGGCTCGTTACACATCCAGACGGCATCGCGCACCCCGGCCAAGGCGCAGGCCCACGTCGCGGGAAAATTATGAATATGGACAACATCGGCTTTGCTCAGATGTATTTTGATCAAGTCCCTTAAGAGAAAAATCTGTTTCATAAAGTCGGCGATGCCATCTGCGAGATTCTTGTGATGAAGGGCCGGCATCACGGGCTCCGGCGGCAGATAGAAAGGAATGTCCGCACACGCACGCCTGACTTCATCGCAGACAGACAAAGTCAAGATACTCACGTTTTGCCCCGAGTTTCTTAGTTCATTCGCCAGGTGAATGACGACGGTTTCGGCACCGCCGTAAAATGACATCTGTGGATGAACTAACAAAATTTTCATAGATCCAGTGCACCCAAAACTAAGAGCGTATTTTTTCGATGAGTCGATAGATACCGATTTTTCTTAAAAAAGCTTTTATATTTTTCAACCCTTTTTGCCCAACAAGTTTTAAAATTAAACTTTGGAGAATGATCAGGCGCTCGGTTGTTAAAATTCTTTGTCGCCAACTAAAATGAGCCCGATAATTAAAAACGTGACAGACGATATCCTCATAGCGATCTTGCAGTAAAGGCGTTTGCCTCTGAGTTGATTCCTCCCGGTTGAATTCAAACCAGATATGCCTCGGTGTTAGTCGCTTGATAGGTCGTGAATTAAATCCAGTAAGGGAAGCTAAAAAACCAAGAGAATTTTCAGAAAAAGTAAAAGTATGATCCTTCCGAAATAGATAATCTCTTCCTGTGTGAGGATCACCGTAAAGATGCCAGACGTCAGGAGTTTCAATCACAACCCTTCCTTTGTCATCTAAAAGAGAGTTAATTTTTTTCATGAAGGTCACTGCTGAAGAAGTATGCTCTATAACATGAAAAGCTAAAACAAGATCAAAACGATGGCGTGAGACAAAATCTTCTAAAAAGCAATTATAAACTTTTAATCCTTTGTCACAGGAAGACTTGCATAATGAGATAGAAGGTTCTATTCCTTCTACACAATAGCCGTCTTTCTCCAAAAGCTTCATTAATCCACCATGGCCACATCCGATTTCTAAAATTTTCATCCTTCTAGGATCGTACTCTGAAAAATTTTCTTTAATATAGTTACGGATATAATTAAAACGGTGTCCGTCTATGACGGACATTAAATCGGCGCCTATTAAGCCATAAAGATCTTCTGAAAAATGATTAGCATAAAATGAGTTTAACTCCCCATTCTCTAAACGCGGATTCTGAAAAACAAGTCCGCATTGGCAACAGACGACATTTGTCACAGGGTGTCTGAATCGTCCCATTGCTTCAATAGTAATATAGCGATCGCTCTGACAAAGATCGCATCGGATATAAACCATAGAAACGCTCCTTTATAAAGCGAGTCGGGCCATTAGACAGCGCCCTTTCTTTTTTAAATCCTTGGCACCATAAAAAAGATAAACCTGTCCACTATCCATAAAAACATGCGGCGAGTTAACAACCTTTGAGTCATACCCCTCTTCAGATCCTTTGGTTAGAATGGGATTATCAATGTATTTTTCCCATTTTATGAGATCTTGGGAAAAAGCTAAGCCGATTCCATATTCATTAAAACGATTTTGACCTTCATAGAACGCGACATAGCTATCCTCTAAGGGGAGGATGCTAACAATTAAAGCACTACTTTCATCCCATCCACCCTGACAACCGGGTTGAAGAATGGGCTCGCTATTTCTACGCCAGGAAAAAAGATCTCTTGAAACGGCAAGCCCCGTTCTCACTTTTTTCCCATCAGAACCTCCGTAAAACAGAAAAAACTGTTCACCAAATTTTAGCACACAGGGTGAGAAGACTCCGCAAGAATCCCAGGAGTGCTTATGACCAACCGCAAAAACAGGATTGCTGGTTTCAAATTGCCAATGAATCTTGTTCCTGGAGATAGCAATGCCTATAGCCCTTCCCTTTGCATGTTGAATGACCTGAGAGGAGGTCTTAGATAGCGATCTATACAATTTTCTATAAACACTCCCAGCTATTCTTTGTAAAGAATATGGACAACAATTTACCCAATGCTTCATCAACCCATTCACATGTTTCTCGACAGCTTCAAAAAAAAGATAATCATTGTTATGATAAGACAGCCACGCAACAGCATCGATATTATGGTTCAAAACCCCCTGATGTTTTGAGGATATGACAGGGTTTCCTGGATATTTCATCCAATGTATCAAATCTCTAGAATACGCCAATCCAATTCCCCAGAGATTGGACTTCGTGCTACGCCCAGTGTAGAATAAAAAGGCATCTTTTCCTGGGGGGCGAAAAACAAAAGGACAATCCACCATCAAATCATCCCAAGCACCCTTTCCTCCTACGTCTAGCACAGGAGTAGGGTGTCTGTTCCATTGGCCTCCTAGAAACGATGCTAACTTCAAGTTAAATCCTCAAAAATCCCCTAGAAGATATTTTTTAAAAACTATTCCATGCAAACAAAGGATGATAATTGAATACAAAAGTAGCCCCGTCACCACTAAAGAATAACAATGCCATTTCCATGGAAAAAATAATAAAAACAGCATCCCCAATACAAAAAACCCCAAAGTCTTCAGCACTTTTTGAAGCCGAAATGGAAAAAAGTTTTTAGTGGAATAAAAATAAAAAAAGAAAGTCAAAATATCTGCAGCAACTTTTGCAAAAGCAGCTCCCTTGATCGACAAAAATGGCACCAAAATCAAGTTTAAAACGACATTCGCCAGCGCAGTCATCACAGCAATTTTTCCGATCAGACCTTGTTGATCATAACACAAAAGACAACGGGAATACACTAGAGCCAATAACATCAACAGAGGCCACCAAATAAGAACTGCAAAAACAGGACCGCTCAAAGTGAATGCTTGGCCATAAATTAAAATCATCAAAGGAGTCGCCCAATAAGTTCCTAAAACAGCGATTGGAAAAAACAAAAAAAACCCCGTGAGAATTGTCCAATAGATCACCGCTTTCATCGCGTGAGATGATTCATGCGCAGCTTTTGACATGATCGGGAGTAACGCGTTAAAGTAAACCGTCAATGCAGTTATCATCAAAATGATCGGTCGGTAAGCAGCGTTATACAAACCGGCTGCACTCCCCCCTTTCCATAAAAATAACAACATTGAATCAAAATAATGGATAACCCAAGCCATCAGGAGACTTAAACCCAGAGGAGCTGTGTCTCGAAGAGTCTTGCGAAAAAATTTCTTATCCCATACAATAGCGAGGGAGCCAAATCTATTTCTGTAGAGTATAAACAAGGAAAATGTTGAACAAAGCCACGAAATATTAAATATTAAAGTGAAGATAAGTAGCTGCTGGTTTTCTCTCACAAAAAGGAAAATCCCGATCATAAAAAGAAAGGCGCGTAAAAAAACCGCTAATGCGACAAAAGCCATTTTTTCTAGACCCTGAAAATACCAGTCCAGAAATAGAGCGGCAGGAATTAAGGCCAGACCATACACAAAAGTAATCGATTTCACGAAAAAGGGTTCATGGAGCAAATATAAAAATACAGCAAGAACGCATAGACTAAAAAAAGACAATAGAAGTCGGAGAGATATTACCCGATTGACGTAGAAATTGGTCCGGTCATGTATTGATCGTGCAACATTTCTTGCACCAAGAAAAGTCAAACCCATATTACTGAGATTCCAAAAAAACATAAAAACGATTTCTGCAAAAGCAACGATGCCAAAACCTTCCGGTCCCAAAATTCTGGCGGCTTGAACCATTGCTACAAAAAAACATATCGCAGCCAAGGCATTTCCAGAAAATAACCAAAACAAGTTAGAGAATATGTGTTTTTTTTGAATCACGAATGCTTTATGTGCCATAGGATAAGGCACTAATCCATCCTCGGCATACACAGATTCTTTTTCTAATTCCTTCTTTGTATTCATATGCTATAATTCAACAGTCTCACAGCCATCAAGTCATTCTGGCGGCACGATTCGAGAAACGGCGGGAAAGATCTTTAGTCGCCGAAGCAAGTAACAGCAAAAAAGTAAGAAAATGTTTGAAAAATCGATAAAAAGTAATAGTCCACACCGCCTTAAGGTACTGTTTTCTATGCACTGATTTAGTATAGTTTCTAAAATAACGAAAAAAAGAAAAAAATGGATCTGCATAAAGTGGTATGGCCGTAAACTGAGCGTACAGAAAAGCAGCCAAAAAAGAGATATTTCGACGGTGGTGATTCAATTTGAAGCGTGGATCAATAATTCGTTTATAAGGCTGACTTCCAAGATAGACATCATATTCATCTTTTTTTAAAGGAGGATGCACATATTCTTGATAAATCATCGTTCCTGGCAATGGAACTGTAACAAAAAAACCGTAATGAGTAGCTTTGATCGCACGAGCTAATGCGATCGTTGCTTTAAGATCTTCTTCGGTTTCAGTCGGCGTATTGATCATAAAATTTGCAAAAGTTCTTAACTTGTATTTTTTACAAATAGCATAAGCGTTATGAATCTGGTTAAGAGTTATCCCTTTCTTCATCAATTTTAGGATTCGTTCGGAGCCACTTTCAACCCCAAACTCCACTTGTATACACCCACTGCTGGCGACCATCTGTGCCATCTTTTCTGTAAAAATGTTGACTCGTGTTTGCATGCCCCAGACAAGAGAATCAAGTTTTCGATGAACTAATCCATCGCAAAAGTCGCGAACACGCTGTTCCGAAACCGTAAAAGAGTCATCGTTAACAAAAAAACTATCGATGCGGTAGCGGTTATAAAGAAATTCTAGCTCATCAAGAACATTGGGTATAGGCCGACATCGAAAGCGTTTCTTGTAGGTATGAACCGCCCATAGCGACGGATTTCCGCAATAAGTACACTGACAAGGGCATCCGCGCGTCGTTTGAACATCTATTCCAGCAAATATACTATAACGGATAATGCTTGTCCGCGGCTGGAGATAGAAATCCATATTTAAAAGGTCATAGGAAGGCATTGGCAAAATGCCAAGGTCTTCAAGAACGGCTCTTTTTGACGTCATAACGACTTCATCTCTATAATAGGCAATCCCTGGGACTTTGTGTACCTGTCCACCGAGCTTAAGAACCTGTAGTAGCTCCACGAGTGTCTCTTCGCCTTCCCCAAGCACTACAAAATCAAAAGGACTTTGAGGATAAAGAAAATCGCCTGGGTAAAATGTCGGGTGGTGTCCCCCTACTATCACTATTCCTTTATATCCCTGCTTCCTCAAATCTAAAGCCATGCGTAAAACACAGGAATATTCAGCACTTAAACAAGTAAAACCGACAAAAGAAGAGTTGGCAGCTAAAATTTGACTGACCGTTTCTTGCTCAATCTTGCGTATATGCGTTTGTTTTCCAGCGTCCTTAATATCTACAATACAACAATCAAATCCTTTCAGTCGCAAATAAGACGCCAAATAAATACAAGGGAATGGGACGATGGGTGAGCTAGCTCTCGTAGGCGGGCTAACCAAAACGATATCGATTAATCTATCAGTGTAGGTCATATTTATAATAGCAGAAAGCACATGGATTGATTGTTTTGTCTCCGACCAATTCGCTGCGTCGCAATTCCTTTGCCCGCGGGCCATTCCATATCTGCGTAAGAAAATCCTGATTTAGATAGTTTCCAAGGACCGTATTTTCATACATGCGTTCTTCATAAAAAACTTTGTCATTGTCTGCGTGAAAATAAAAGGGTCGCCTTGTTCTGAAAAAGGGGCAAGCGCACACATCGCCATTATAGAAGATACAAACGCCGTGCCAAAGATGATAACACAAGCAATTTCTGAATGGCTTAATATTAGGCAATCTTAAGCGGATTCCTAACCTACGGGCTTTCTGGTGAGCTTGATTAAATAATTGTTCTTTAACTTCATTGTTTATCTCAAATATATTATTATCCTTTTCTTTTTTAACATGGACGATAAATCCGCTAGCATTGATAAAATCAATTCCCAGGTCTTTGGCAAAATCGAGATAGTCAAGGATGTCACCGTAATTATCGCTTCTAAAGATAAAATTAAGGCCAAGTTGAAAGGCTTGTCGCTTATAAGCGGCCCTATACCGGGAAAACAAACGGATGCCCTCGACAGCCTTGTCGAAAGAGCTACCTTTTTTGATGTCTTCATAACGTTGCCGGGAATGGGAATCCACTGAAATCAAAACGCTATCCACCCCTTCCCGAAAAGTCGTCTTGATCTTATTCTCGTCAATCAGACTGGCATTCGTAAAATATCCTGTTTTAATGCCGAAAGACTTAAAAAAATGATGGATGTCCCAGAATTCCGGGTTAAGGAAAGGTTCTCCTAACCCACCGACAAAATAAGTGCTGTAAATATATGGCAAAATATGCCCGAGCTTTTTAAGGTTTTTAAGAGAAACATTGCTTTTGGGAAGACCACCAAGAGCGGGATCGGTTTGGTAGAGCACGCGTTCACAACCAGGACACCGCAAGTTACAAACCGTGCTAACTTCTACCATGAGAGTAATAGGAAAGTAGGGAACATTTTCTGGATGTCTATTACGAAAAATCAAATATTTAGCCACGTTAGACAACCTTAGGGGGGCTAAAAGATATCTAACTTTGACTGCGGAAGCAGCATCAAAACCAAAATATTTTTTAACCTGCCGAAAAATCCCGCTTCCCCGATATCGGTCAAAATTTTTGTCTTTATTGTTCATGCCGTTTTAACCTTATGGTTACATCAATTTCATACCCGTCCTAATGTGTTAAAAGAACGACATCCAATACACATCGGATCTAAGGTGCCGGTTTTTTGAGGAACTCCATTTCGAAGAGCTTTGTATCGTGGTGAATTCCAGATTTCTGTGAAGGGTTTTTCAAAAATATTACCGAGGCAGTTCTTCCTTAAAAAATCTCTGCGATTAGCCATCATTACACCGCAACACGGCATGACATATCCTCCCATCATAATGTAAGGTTGCACCCAGCACGAACACTGGGTAATTGGTGGCTGCATGATCGTGTCTCCTAGCGGAATGTCGATATCGCATTCATCTGCGATACGATTAAGTTCTTTTAAATAATCATCACGTTTTTTTATAGATAGATGTTGTATTTCTTTAAAATCCAAGGTCCCCACGATATTAATAGTATTGCTGACATTCAGCTTCTTGATCAAACGAATAAAATCAGGCAGCTCTTGATAATTGTTTCCCATGATAACATAACGAAATGAAATTTCCGGCAATGGAGATTGGTATTTCTTTTTTAAGTCGTCAAATATCTTAAGGTTCTCTAGGACTTTATTAAATGAGGCACCGCGGCGTATCTCTTCATATGTTTTTGCAGTGGCGCCTTCCATAGAACAGTAAATCCGCTCAACCCCCAATTTTATAACAGCTTCCATTTCATCTCTTTTAAGGTTTGTAAAACTTTCTACAAATTTTACAAAAACCCCCTTCTTCTTTGTGTATTCCAAAATCCGTATAAAGTCCTTATTGAGGAAAGAAGAACCTTCTCCTGTCGTATTGATCCACCACAATCCCGGAAATTGACTAAGGATATGCTTGTATTCGTCAAAGCTCAGATCTCGATTTTCTTCACTCCAATAAGTATGTTCGCAATGGATGCACTTTAAATGGCAGCGAGTTGTAATTTCAACTTCGATTTCCCTTGGATAGGGCGCTAACTTCGGCCAGCGCTTATAAAAAATATGTGGGAGTCCCGGACCAACATTGGCAACGGTGGCTCGAGCAAAAATATAGCTTCGTAATTGCTTAAGGTCCCTCCTGCGAAAAAGAATATATCCCATATTGCGACAATTGCTAATGGCCTCTTCTTTAATATAATTCCATAATTTCATTGGCTACTCCTTATTTTTATAGTGGGAAGATTTGAATCGGCTATACATAACCAATTTTCCTAAGGACATCTTTCTGTTCCTTATGCAGCCATAAATACTAGAAGCTCATGGCAGGTAAGGCGAGTATAAAACTTTCCTTAGCTAAAGACATAAAAAATGGTGGACATGTTTCACTTTGCGAGAAAATACACTATGAAAGAACCAATTTGAATTCGTTCATATTCTTTTCTTTTGAACCAAGCGGGAGGACACTGCAAAATGCCGTTTTCATGAATACTAAAAATAACGACACAAGAGGCCGAGCCAGACAGAGTCTTATCATCTTGATGCTGCGGGCATATTCCAGTAAAAGTCGGAGGAACAAAAAAAGATGTCTGCGGCCTCCCACATTTTATTCTCAGGAATTCCTTAATAGCAAAAGCCGCTTCGCCTCTAAAGTTTTTTTCATCGTTAATGACCATGATGTTATCTTGCGGTCCTGTGTGTTCCTCTAAAAATGAGAACAAAGCCTTGTTTTCCCTCCCTTCCTGTGCGAAAGCCCTAGCGCCTACAAATGACAGCATCAGTTTATAAACAACAAGACACACAGTAAGCCAAAATCCGAATCGATATAAAGAGAAGCCATGTTTGTTACGTCGTGTGGCACAAACGGCCCAATAAAGAATGGCCATAAAGATTCCCATGACAATGACTATGGCTACAGCAGAAAAACGTTTGAATAGTAAAAAATCCATTTTTTCAAAAAAACTTCGACTTATGAACAAATATCCTATCAAAACAAAAACCACTACGGAAGTCAGAAGAATCTTAATCAAGTTTTTTCTTTCAAAAGAAAAACGACTGTCATCTTTTCGTAGAAATTCTAGGAAAGATATCAGAAGCCCTGCATAACCTAACATGAGTGGCAAGATATACCGACCAAAGATACCGCAGCGAGCATAGATCATAAACTGTGGCACGATGATAAGTCCGAATAGAATCAACGAAGGCACTGCATTTGTGGTAAAACTTCGATCAATTCTTTTTGAAGAAAAAAATAAAAACAAAAACGCACAAAGTAAAATGACCAATCCTGCGCCAATCGTAGAAAATGAAAGACTAACATCGATGGCCGTGATAGCCGCTCTGATGAATAACGACAGGTCGAAATGACTAATCCCGCCACCTTGCGCACCATAACCACCGAATCCTACGCTGGCTCCGATGATCAACAAAACCGAAATTGTAAAGATTAAGAGAATAAGAACGGCCCAAAAATTTGCTATCCATGCTTTTTGCCATGAAGTTCCATTGTGGAGACGATAAGACCAAGCCATCAAATAAACAAAGGCAGGAATCATCAAGATGAAGCTTTCTTTTGATAAAGCTGAAAGAATGACGAAAACGACCATGGTACTCCGAAAACAAAATTTGTATCGAGGATGGCGAATGGCAAAAAGCATACAGACCCAAGAGGCCGCCAGAAGTAACATGGCGATATTCTCGTTAGGACCTAAGGACCACCAAACGACGGCTTGGGGTCCCAGTAGAGTCAGTAAAACAAAAAGAATAGAATCGAGCCATGAAAATGATGTCAACCGACATCCGTAATAAAGTAAGAATGACGTTAAGACGGCTAGAACTCCTGCGTAAAACAGCCACGTCGTGAAGTTTGCGCCGAGCCATTTCGTCAACAAAACTCTATGAATGAAATAAAAAGGTCTGAATCGATGACTTCCATTCAAATCTTTCCTAAACCACTTCGTAAATACGCTTCCCCACGTGTTCATTGAAAGATCTTCCTGGACACTAAGAATCTCATTGTCATCGGCCAAATGATAATCGGAAAACAAAGAACCGCTTCCGCCAAGGATGGCGCCCCAAAGCAAAACAAAAAACAAAGCTACAAAAAAATATTCGCCGCGTATGAATATGGCGGGAAAACTACGTTTTTGTGACTCAAATGCCTGCATGATCCCCACGATTCTTTCGATACCACGCGATCGTCTTTTTCAGACCCTCATCCAAACCTACCCGTGGCCGCCACCGCAAAAGGATGTGAGCCTTCTTGTTATCACTGAAAAACCTGATAGCCTCTCCGGCCCGTTTAGGGATAGCTCCTTTCAGCAAAGAGATAGGATTCCCCACGAGTTTAACAACTTTTTGTGCGACATCGAAAATTGTATATTCGCGGCCGTTGCCGACATTGATGACCTCGCCGAGGCAAATCCCGAATCTGCGCGCTGCGCATATAAAAGCATCTACCACGTCACTGACGTAGTTAAATTCTCGTGTTTGGTCGCCCTCCGTCATCGGAAAATCTCTACGTTCCAGACAGTGGGCGATCAATGCGGGAATAAACATATCCTTGTCCTGTTGAGGTCCATATGTCAAAAAGGGCCTTAATGTCATTACGGGGAGGCCGAAGGATGAAAACATCATTTGACCATAATAGGTCGCGGCCACCTTGCTGGCGGAATAAGGAGATACGGGGGTTTCACGCTGACGCTCACGAAAAGGCACGGGGCCATTGCCGTATTCTTCACATGTCCCGGTATTGATGAAGCATTTCAAACGCGGCAGTGCCTCCAGAGCGGCAGTAAGAAGGCTGACCGTTCCCCTGACGTTGACATCCATCATCTCCTCAATCAATTCCGGCTGTCTGGCCGCATTACGCAATGCGGCCAAATGATAAATGAATGCGGGTTTTATTTTCTTAAGACATGAGACGACTTTTCGGAAATTCCGGATATCTCCTTCCCATACAGCAAGGCGCGAGACGACATCTTTCAGACGCGTATGGTTTGCGCCCTTTTTTAAAAAAACATGGACCTTTGCGCCGTCTTCTATGAGACGTTGCGTCAAATGGCTGCCGATAAAGCCGTCGGCGCCCGTCACAAAAACGACACGTCCTTTCAGTAATGAACTCATGCGTCTTTCCAGATTTTCCATAGAGCTCGGCCCTCACGCCAATACTGATTAAGAAGGTCCATATTGCGCAAGGTATCCATGCATTGCCAGAAACCGCGATGCTCATACATCATAAGTTCACGATCCCGAGTGAGGTTCTCAAGTACTTCTTTTTCGAGGGTACACGTATCGGCACCCGACAAATATTTAAAAACTTTCTTGGAAAAGACAAAAAAACCGCCGTTGATAAAACCGCTGGATATCTGGGGTTTCTCGCTGAACCGGCTGATGCGATGATTTTTTACAACCAACTCGCCGAATCTTGCCGGGGGCCTTACACCCGTTATTGTTGCAATCTTTCTATGCTTAAAATGGAATTCCAACAGTTCCCCGAGATTGATATCCGCGACGCCATCTCCATATGTCAACAGGAAAGTGTCGATGCCTGACAGATACGGCTGGACACGTTTGATGCGCGCGCCTGTCATAGCCGTAAGACCCGTTTGGACTAGCGTTACCTCCCAATCCTCTTCATCGTGAGTGCTATGAATCATGATATCTTCGTGGCTGCCAAGTTTCACTGTAAAATCGCAATTGTGGATACGATAATGATAAAAAAACTCTTTAATAATGTCCCCCTTATAGCCCAAACAGATAATAAAGCGACGAAAACCATAATGCGCATATATCTTCATGATATGCCAAAGAATGGGTCGGTCGCCGATCGTTACCATCGGCTTGGGGATAAATTCAGTCTGCTCTCTCATACGGGTCCCAAATCCACCCGCTAGGATCACCACAGGAAATTCGGAAATTTTGGGCATTTTATTCATATGTCCATCCTCTCTTGAAAAGAGCCGCCTCCATGATTAAATTCGCTGCGGACGACAAATAGGGGGCGATGCTTAACTTCCATATAGAGCCTACCGATATATTCCCCAATAAGACCGAGAAAAAACAATTGAAAGCCGCCCAAAATCAGCATCGGCAACAGCGTCGAGGCCCAACCGGGCACCTGATCATGGACCATTTTGACATACAAAACCCAGATAACTCCACCGATGGAAAAGACGCATAAAACTCCGCCAAGAATTGAAGCCATTCTCAAAGGAACGTACGTAAATGAAACAATCCCGGAAAATGCCAAAGAAAAAAGCGACGTGATATTGAATTTTGTGACGCCGTCTCTCCGTGGTTCCCTCCGATAATAAACAACAGCGTATCTGCTTTCCAGCTGCAGTATCATAGCCCGGATAAACCTGTTTCGTTCCGGAAGGCCATTAAACTCCTTTACCAATTCCTTCGACATGAGCCTGAAATCGCCGTGATTGTAAACGATTTCGACACCCATGGCTTGCAAACACTTATAGTAGGATTGGGAAAACCACCGTTTAAACAAACTGTCGGCCTTTCTGTCCTCTCTGACTCCCAAGACCAGGTCGTATCCCTTTTCATAATATGCGACCATTTCTTCTATCTTTTCCGGAGAATCCTGAAGATCGGCATCAATCGTGATAACCGCATCTCCGTTAGCATAAAATAACCCGGCCGAAAGAGACCCTTGGTAACCGAAATTACGCCTCAGAGCAATAATTCTGACGTGTTTGTCTGACTCAAAGATGTGTTGCAGGACTTCAAGCGTCTGATCCGTTGAACCGTTGTCGACATAAACAATTTCAAACTGCGAGCATTTTTTGGATTGACGCAATCCTTCGCAGACATGCAGGAGCCGGCGATGAGTTGCATCCAGAACCTCTTTTTCATTGTGACAGGGTACAACGATACTCAGAAACTGGATTTTACGCATGGTTACCCCTTTTTAAAAGGCGCCATGAAAACAGAGAAAGATTCCTTGATATATCGGATCATTTTGTTGTCAAGCCCAGGGTAAACGCCAATCCAAAAAACCCGGTTCATAACAAAATCAGTATTTTTGAGGCTCCTGAAAACCCTGTGGCGCACGCCTTCAAAAGCCGGGTGACGGAGAATGTTTCCCGCAAACAACGGCCTGGTCGCAATGCGGTTTTTCTCAAGATGGGCGACGAGTTCGTCTTTCGTGAAAGGAGCCGTTTTTTTGACGCCAATCAGGAAACCAAACCAGCTTGGCCGAGATCCCTTCGTTACCTGCGGCAAAATCAGATACTCTTCATATTGTCTTAATGCTTCATGAAGCAATCTAAAATTTTTCTGTCTCAAGCGTACAAATCCGGGCAACTTCTTGAGTTGTGCAACGCCGACCGCGGCAGCCATATCAACGGGCTTAAGATTATATCCAAGATGGGAATAGATGTATTTGTGGTCATACCCTTTCGGCAACGACCCCATTTTCCAGCCAAAGCGGCAACCGCAGGTATTATCCTGTCCGGGTGCACACCAACAATCTCTGCCCCAGTCACGCAGAGACTCAAGTATCCTCTTGAATAACCCATCATTAGTGACGACAGCCCCGCCTTCGCCTGTGGTGATGTGATGCGCAGGATAAAAACTTAAAGTCCCCATGTCGCCGAAGGTCCCGACAGGCTTATCCCTGTAAGTAGCCCCCAAGGCATCGCACGCGTCTTCTATCAGAAATAGCCCGTGTTTTCTGGCGATCCGCATGACGGCTGCCAGATCAAAAGGATTGCCGAGCGTGTGTGCCATAATGATCGCACGCGTCTTTTTGCCGATAGCCTTCTCGAGCAAGCCAGGATCGACATTATAAGTTCCCAGAGCCACATCAACGAAAACCGGAACAAGCCGGTTCTGAATAATAGGGGCGACGGTCGTTGGAAAAGAGGCCGCGAGAGTCAGAACTTCATCTCCGGGTTTCAGCCGCCTCTCTTTCAATAAAGGAGATGTCAGGGCTGAAACAGCCAATAGATTCGCCGAAGATCCCGAGTTCGTCAATACGGCGTAGCGGCATTTCAAATAGGCAGATATATCCTTGGCAAACCGATCGCCGTATCTGCCCAGCGTAAGCCAAAAATCAAGAGAACAATCTACAAGGGCGATCATCTCTTTTTCATCATAGACACGGCCCGCATATGGAATGTGTGTCTGGCCGGGCACAAAGTGCTTCTTGCGCACCCTAAGCCGGTAGATATCCTTGACCAGCTTGAAAATTTTAGCGCGTAGCTTTTTTTCTTGAAAGGTCATGACGCATCCAGTATGACGTGTACCAATCGATAGTCTCTTTCAATCCGTCCTTCAATGAATAAAGGGACTTCCACTCCAACAGCCTTCCCGCTTTGGTCGCGCGAAGACTCTGATTGACGATCTCACCTCTGGCTGTATTTAGAATAAGCGGCTTCAAATCCTTTCGCCCCATAAGATCAAGAATAACTCTCACAAGTTCTTTGACTTTGATCTTTGTCTCATTGCCGAAATTAAAGGCCTGTCCCACAACGGCTTTGCTTCCCATTTTCTCGGCTAAATGGATGTAAGCCCTGGCAGCATCCTTGACATAGAAATAATCCCTCACGTATTCCCCGTCGCTTCTAATGACAGGCCTTTCACCCAGATAAGCCGCACGTATGGTCCCTGGAACGAGACGATTATAATTCACGTCGCCGCCCCCAAACAGGTTGCCGCAACGCGTCACACAAACAGGCAATTTGTAATGGTGGTGGTACATCTGGGCAATCAGATCCGCACAGCTTTTGGATACATCATACGGATTCCTTCCAGCCAGCGGCGTCTCTTCGCCGTACGACAAACCACCGTGGTCCCCATAGGCCTTGTCGCTGGATGCTACGATGATCCGCCTGACGTGCCGGTGATGCCGACAGGCTTCTAAAAGCGACCACGTCCCCTTGATGTTGGATTCAAAGGTAGACAAAGGACTCTGATTGGCTGTGCCGACAATTGTCTGGGCGGCGAGGTGAAAAACAAGCGTGATTTCATATTCATTGAGGATCCGTTCCACTAGAGAATAGTCCTCGACACACCCACGCACAATGGTTATTTGGGATGAAAGGCCATCGGTAAAAATCTTTGATTCCGGCACAAAATCCCTCACCAAACCGACTATCCTGGCTCCTTTTAACAATAGTTCTTGAGTCAGCCATGAACCCAATAAACCGGTGCAACCCGTGATGAAAACCTGCTCTTTATTCCAATGCATAGGCACCTCTTTTTAATCCGCTCGGACTCTCAATAAGCGTTCTTGTTCAATAGTCCTTTCCAGACAGTTAACCAGAGAATCTTCAGATCGAACCAGAGAGACCAGTGCTCGATGTAATAGATGTCGTGTTCGATCCGTTTCTTCATTTTTTCCAGCGTATCCGTCTCTCCCCGCCAGCCATTCACCTGCGCCCAACCGGTGATGCCGGGCTTGACTTTATACCGCCACATATATGTTTCAAGAAGGAGTCTATGTTTTTCATCGAGATACAGCGGGTGCGGACGCGGCCCGACAATGGACATCTGTCCCCGCAGGACATTGTAGAGCTGCGGTAACTCATCAAGGCTGGTGCGCCTCAAAAAACGACCGACAGGAGTAATGCGTCCGTCCTCCCTCTTGGCCTGCAATTTATCAGCGACGTCCTGTTCTGTTACCACCATGCTTCGTAACTTATAAACATAGAATTCCTTACCGGCAATGCCGTATCGCTTTTGCCTGAAAAAAACGGGTCCGGGCGAAGACATCCTGACCAAAGCCGTAAGGACAGCCATCAGGGGCGCAGTCAAGACCAGGGCGAAGGCGGAAACGACGATATCAAAAATACGCTTGAGGACCCTGTTCCATCCATAAATAGGGCTCTCCGTCAAGTTAATGATGGGCATACCGTCAAAATCCTCAATGCTGGCATTGAGCGTCAGGGCCTGGTAGATATTCGGAGCGATGCGCACATCAACGGTTTCCTGCTCAAGTTTTTTTAACAAGTAGGCGAGCCTCTGATAGGCCCGGATCGGCAAGGCAATAAAAACCTGCTCGATCTTATAGCGATCGATTATTTCGCCGGTCATGGCGCAATTACCGAGGATTTCCTTTCCGCAAATGGTGTCGCCGGGCTTCAAATAATCGTCAATCCAGCCTATAAGAGAAAAACCGGTCCAAGTGCTGTCTGCGATCTTTTGGGCAAGTCTTTGGCCTGTCTCCCCTGCCCCGACGATCAAGACATGCTTTAAATTGTAGCCACGGACGCGCAAGAACCTGAGGAGTTTACGCAGAAGGATGCGGTCAAGAAAAATAAGACAAAGGCTCAGTAAGAAAAACAATACGAAAACCAAGCGTGAATAAACGTGGTCCCTGTAAAAAAAGCTCAAGGACAAAAGAACCAGAATCGCCATAAACGTTGCTTTAATGATCTGGAAAAATTCCTGCCAGAGAGATATGTTTCTTTTAGGGGTATACATCTGAAAAATGTCAAAGACCACGGGCCAGACGACGGCAACGACAGGCAGGACAAAGAAATAATAACGTATCGGTGGCACATCGGCAGGCAGAAACCATCCAGTCCTAAAACGCAAGACATAGGACAAAAGCCAGGCGGCCATCGCCAGGATGACATCCGTGAATCTGATGCAACCGATCAGTATCTGCGCGTGTTTCTTCAGCATGTCAATTTTTCAGGTCTAGTAAGACTTTTTCAAAATCAGTCATAACGTTTTCATAGGACAGATGTGTTTCGGCAAAAGAACGGCCGGATGAACCACATCTTTCACGCAGGGCCGGATCATCATAGAATTTCAATATGGCCCCGGCCAAAAGCTTCGGATCTTCCGGAGGCACAACCTCGCCGCAGCCGCTTTTTTGAATGCAGCGTGCAAGCTCGCAATCGGCTTCAGCAGCAGCCACCACAGGCCTGGAACTCCCCATGATATTCCACAATTTGGATGGCATAAGAAAATCGCCGACGCCTTTCTTCTGAATAATGAGCGAGAGATCCGCAGCCCCCAGCATCAAAGGCAGCATCTCGCGGGGCTGCAAAGGCAGAAGGCGTATCTGCTCCGGCTCAATATCTTGAAGCCTTTGTTTGAGCCGGTTCAAACCGGCCCCTTCGCCGACTATCAGATATAAAATGTCTTTGCGGTCTTTTGTTAAAAGGGCCGCATCCGCCAAAATATCCACCCCTTGCTTTTCACCGATGTTGCCGGCATACAAAACAATAAACTTGTCACGGCCGATTCCATAATGCTCTCTAAAAGCATTATCACGGGAAACAGGCTTCAGAAACTGCGTATCGACCCAATTAGGAAACAAAAGGACCGGTCTCCTGAAAGCGCCTTTGGTTTCGATGCGTTTCTTCATTCCATCACTGATGGTCGAAAGAAGAGCGGCCCGCCTGAAAAGAAATCGTTCCCAACGGCGCAAGAAACCCAGAATAAATCTGTTTTTGATAAGCCCGAGATCAGCCGCCGCATCAATCTGTAAATCCTGAATATGGAAAATAAATGGTATGCGTTTCACCCTGCAAAAAAACCAGGCCCAAAACCCCAGTTGCAGAGGCGGACATACAACGATAACGGCATCGATTTTTTTAAAAAGGATCTTGAGGAGACGCCAGCAAGAAGACAAGGCGAATACCGTCTCGTGCATCACGCGGGTTCTGACGTTGACCTTGTTCAGGGAAGGCACAAAAGACCGTAGGATCGTCACGCCTCCTTCTGATTCTGCCTTAGACCAGCGGCCGGCATACGGATGGCCGACTTTCCAGGAAGGATACCACGGGAAAGCCGTCACCACCGTGACCTCGTGGCCCTGGCGCGCCAAATATTCGGCCATCCCGCGATTGAACACACCGATTCCAATCTGTTCGGGATAATAATGAATACTGTAAACCACCACATTCAGTTTCTTTTCGCTTTGGGTCATCGTGTCGCTATCCTCACGATGCCCCTGAAGCGCATCGAGATGATATGGCCGCCGTCTTGTCCATCAATTGCTCTATGGATGACCAGACATCTTGAACGGAGATTCCATCCATACATTCATGACCTGGTTTCTGGCATTTTTTATAGACACAGGGACGGCAGTCTACTTTTTCATTCCAAACCGCGACGATATGGTCATCAAAAGGCTTTGCCAAATACGGCCATTGAGGCCCGTAAAGAACGACGGCCGGCGTCCCGACAGCCGAAGCAAGGTGCGATGCGGCGCTATCCAGACAAACAAGCAGCCTGCAACGCGAAAGAAAAGCCATGATCTGCACTAACGAATTTTTTAATACCAGAATGTCGCCTCCAAGCAAATCCAAAATCTCGGTGACCACAGGTGCGTCCTGCGGCCCTTCAATTAAAACAGGCAAATAATGCCCTTCCTGCAGCATGCGGATCACCCGAACAAAGCGCTCTGGACGCCACAGCTTCTCTTTCGTGCTGGCTCCCGGATGGATAGCCACAACCTCTCTGCCGGCGAGTCCTCTGTTTTTCCAAAACGCATCCAGCCATTTTACGGCATCAGCATCCATAGATAACCGGTAAGATTTGTCATGGATATCCGCCCCCAGATAGCGCAAGACAGACAGCCTCCCCTCTAATAGATGAATGAGATCGCGCGGGAACTCTGGAATATCCGTTAAAAAGATACGTCCGCCGACAATGTCGTATCCCAGCCTGCGTCGCGCCCCGGCTAAAAACAGGAAAAAAATATTCCGGAAATCAATCTGGGCGTCGATGGCCAGATCAAACTTCTGCCTTCTTAAATACAAAACCATGCCTGCAAGTTTCCAGAGATTTTTGATATGGTAACTCCTGATACCCCAGGGGAAAGACGCCGTCAAGATGTCATCGATAAAATCACACCCCCTCAGGAGTTCCTTTGCAAAATCGTTCGCTAAAAAGGTAATCTTAGAATGAGGATAGCGTTTGCGCAGCGCCCGCAAAAGAGGTATGGCCATCATGACATCGCCGATGAGGTGTGACTGCACCACAAGTATTTTTGCCGGGATTTCATCAAAAGAGCCATTCTTATGACCCCGGGAAAAAAAATTAAGGAAACCGTCCAGAGCAAAGCCCCAGCGCAGCTTTTTCTGATTATAAGCCAGAAGAAAAGGGAGCGTCTGATTATTGCTTTTCATCATAGGCGTCAGGTATTTTTATCCACAAAATTTTGCCGATACCACGAGACTGTCCGCCGCAGGCCTTCCCGGAAATCGACCTTGGCCTTAAAGCCGAACTCCTTGCGGGCACGTGAAATGTCGAGGCGCCGGCGCGGCTGGCCGTCAGGTTTTGTCCTGTCCCAGACGATCTGACCGTCAAAACCCGTAAACTGTGTTATCAAACTCACAAGTTCCTTGATCGAAATCTCAAAACCAGAACCGAGATTCACCGGTTCCGGTTTAGAATAACGGCTCGCGGCCAGAACAATCCCTTCAGCGGCATCCTCAACGTAAAGAAATTCCCGCGTAGGCCTGCCTGTCCCCCATACGACCAATCGCGGTTTCCTGCCTATCCTGTCAGTCTCTGCCATGGCGTCAAAGCACTTCCTGATCAAGGCCGGAATGACGTGGGAGCTTTCAGGATTGAAATTGTCTCCGGGTCCATAAAGATTTACAGGCATGAGAAAAATGGCATCGAAACCATACTGTTGACGATAAGCCTGCGCCTGCACAAGCAGCATCTTCTTTGCTAAACCGTATGGCGCATTGGTCTCTTCCGGATAGCCGTTCCACAAATCCTTCTCTTTAAAAGGAACGGGCGTAAATTTCGGATAAGAACAGATTGTTCCTGCAGCCACAAATTTTTCTACACCGCAGCGCCGGCCCACCTCCATCATCTGGACTCCCATCATAAGATTGTCATAGAAGAAACTGCCCGGGTTTTTCTGGTTAGCGCCGATGCCCCCTACCTTCGCTGCCAGATGGATGACCCAGTGAGGACGCGTATACTTGTAAAGCTTTTCAACATCCCCGAACCGGACCAGGTCATAATCACGGCTTTGCGGAGCATAGACATGGGTGCATCCATAACGCTTCAATGCCGCTACGACGAAACGACCCAGGAAACCCGTTCCGCCTGTGACAACGACTCTTTTTTTTGAAAGGTCCGACAGTATCCCTGCGCTTTTTTTATTCATTTAACCCGACCCCATAACGCAAAATCGTGGTTGGTATATCGAAAATCTTTATTCCTCGATATCCGAATACCTTCTCCCGGCGGTTCTTCGCCTGCAAGTTTGATGTCATAATCCACCATGATCTTGACCAGCTCGTCAAAAGCGACTCGCGGATGCCATTTCAATATCTTCCTGGCCTTAGAAATATCAGCCTCAAGATGATCCACTTCGGTCGGCCGGAAATAATGCGGATCGATCTCGATAACGATATCTCCAGTCTTTAACCCCGATCGTCTCGCTGTAGAAGAATTCAGGGAGGCGACATGGCCCTTTTTTTCTGCGCCTCTTCCCTTCCACCTTAAAGAAATTCCGGCGTAGGCAAATGATTTTTCAACGAATTCCTGGACTGAATGGCTTTCCCCCGTCCCGACGACAAAGTCATCTGGGGCCTTTTGCTGAAGAATGAGCCACATCATTTCAACATATTCGGGGGCAAAACCCCAATCCCGCCTGGCCCCAAGGTTGCCGAGAAAAAGCTTCTTTTGTTTTCGCGAGATAATATTGGCGACGGCGCGGGTGATCTTGCGGGTCACAAACGTCTCGCCGCGCCTGGGGCTCTCGTGGTTAAAAAGAATGCCGTTGGCGGCAAAGATTCCGTACCCCTCCCGGTAATTCTTGACCATGTTGTACGCGTATAGCTTGGCACAGGCATAAGGGCTTTGCGGCTCAAAGGAAGTTTTTTCTGATTGAGGAGCCGGCGCTTTTCCGAACATCTCGCTCGAAGACGCCTGATAAAAACGTATGTCCTGACCGCAATGCCGGATAGCTTCCAGGAGCCGCGTCACACCCAGGGCCGTCACATTACCCGTGTATTCAGGCATGTCAAAACTGACCCGTACATGGCTTTGAGCACCCAGATGATAGACCTCTTGAGGCTTAATGCCGTAAATTAGCCGGTTAATCACTTCGGCATCGGTCAAATCGCCGTAATGCAGAAAAAGGCGGGCCCCGGAACTGTGAGGATCGACATAGATATGGTCAATCCGACCCGTATTGAAAGTGCTAGAACGCCTAATAATGCCATGAACTTCGTAACCTTTATCCAACAAAAATTCCGCAAGATAAGAGCCGTCCTGCCCGGTAATGCCCGTAATGAGAGCTTTTTTCATAGGAATCATCCCCGGCTTTCCGAAATAAACTGGTGAGGTTTTGTTCTGCCGAAACTGTCCTGGAATCTGACAATGTCTGTTTCCGTAAGACTTGCGCCTGTCTGCACCTCGACGATCTTTAAAATAGTCTTCTCCCTGTTCTCGAGACGGTGGCGATGGCCTTTGGGGATAAATGTGCTTTCATTCTTGTGGACACGGTAACGACCTTTGCCGTTTGTGATCGTGGCCTGCCCCTGGATCACGACCCAGTGTTCGCTGCGTTTCCTATGAAGCTGGAGGCTCAAAGATCTTCCTGGCAGGACCTCCACAAGCTTGATCTTGAAACCCGGCCCTGTTTCAAGAACCGTATAGCTCCCCCATGGGCGCTTGACAGTGACATGACAAAAATGTTCTTCTCTGTTTTTCTTTTTCAAGATATCCACAACCTGCTTGACGTCTTCACTCTTCTTTTTATCGGCAATAAAAAGAGCGTCGGGCGTATCAACCACAATCAATCCTTTGAGGCCGATGGTGGCTATCAAATGCTCGCGTCCGAGCACCGTCAGATCTCGGCTGCCGATATCGACAATGTCGGCGAGCAAGAGATTGCTGTTTTTATCTTTGCGCTGAAGCTCGTCCCATGCCTGCCAGCTACCGAGATCCGACCAACCAAGCCCGTCAGCCGGGATCATGGCTGCATTTCTTGTCTTCTCCATTACACCGTAATCGAAAGAAACAGGACGGATCCTGTTCCACGACGCCAAGCCCTCTTCTCCTTCGGCCGAGGCCGCAGCAGAAACCTGTTTCAAGAGCAAAGGCAGATGCGTGCGTATGGCCGACAAAAATACCCCCACACTACCGACGAAAATACCGCTATTCCAGAAATACGAACCTTGTTTCAGGAATTTTTTGGCCGTTTTCAAATCCGGTTTCTCGCAGAACCTCTCAACACGACGCAAGATATTTGCCGGACCAAAGCTTCCCTTGGACGGCGCTTTGATATAACCGTATCCCATTGCCGGGCGATGAGGCGGGATCCCGAAAACGACAAAACGGTCGCGGCAGTTGGCAAAAGCGCGCCGTATAAGAAGAGAAAACCTGTTCTTATTCGTTATCTGCTGGTCACATGGAAGGACGGCGACGCTGGCGTCTTCATCCTTGCAACGATCAAAGATGATCTTGGCAGCCAAAGCTATGGCGGGAGCCGTATTTTTGGGGGTAGGTTCAAAAATCAGGTTGGAAAGCGGGATATTGAATGAAGCAGTCTCCGATCTTATGATATCCCCATACAGGGGCGAGGTAACAATATAAATATTTTTAGCCGGAATGAGAGAATGGATACGCTCCAGGGAACGTCGAAAAAGACTCTTGTCTCTCCCCAGCCGAAGGAACTGCTTTGGTTCGAGCGTCCGGCTCTGGGGCCAAAATCTGCTGCCGACTCCGCCGGCCAGTAAAACGGCGTATCTGGCGTCGCTATTTCTCATCTTTTTTCCCAAAAATAAACCTGAAGAACCTGACGGTGTCTTTCACGGGATGAATCGCGCTGTATTGACCGTCATAGACGGATGTGATAGGAACGGATTCAATCTTGAACCCCGCGCGCGCGACTTCCAGAAGCATCTCTGATTCGATTTCATATCGATCTGTGTTCAGGGAGATCGCCCGCAAGGCATCCATAGAAATAAGTCGAAAACCGCACTGGGTATCGGGAACGCGCTGACGGCACATCCTGGAGATCATAAAAGACATGAAGGCATTTGTCAGCTGTCTGATAAAAGGCATCCTCTTGGGCTTATGCATCCTGTTGCCGACCACAAGTCCAGGGGATTTCTCACGAAAACACCGGATAAACTGGTCGACGTCCGAAGGCAAATGCTGGCCATCTCCGTCCATGACGATCACGCCTTCATAAGCACGGGCCTTGAGGATCTCAAAGGCCTTGCGTAAAGAAGCGCCTTTGCCGAGGTTGCGCTCGTTAATGATGACTTCCGCGCCGTTGGCGTGCGCGAGCCTGGCTGTCTGGTCTATAGACCCGTCATCGATCGCCGTGACATCGAACCCCTTGGCCCTCAAGCTCATGACCAGCCAGCCGATCGTTTTTTCCTCGTTGAACGACGGAATAAGACAAACGAAAGCGCTCATTCTTTCCAAAACTCCCTGAACATCATCCATTGTGTGGGATATTTTCTGATCTGTGCCTCGATGGAACGCGTATAAGCTTCGATATATTCGTCTTCCGTCAACCCTTGGGCCAGCGGTCTTGAAAAAGTAAGCGTATGGTGATCGTGCTCATCCCGAGCAACGAAGCCTGTAATGATCGCGGCCCCCGTCCTGGTGGCCAGAATGGCAGGGCCGCGGGGCATCATTTTTTTCTCCCCCAAAAAATCCATCAGTTTTCCATTGTTTGAAAAAACCCTGTCGCCCACAAGAGCTACAAGTTGATTTTTATGCAAGGCTTCATATATCCTTCTTAGCGCAATACCCAGGGAAGGAACGACAATCGCCCCGATGCGTTCCCTTTGCCTGTTGAACAAAGCGTTGACCTTCGGATGACGGTGCGGCAAAGCCACCGCCACAAAGGGATAGCCTAAAAGGGCCATACAGACACCTCCCAATTCCCAATTATCCAGGTGGGCTGCGACGATAATAACACCCTTGCCTTTTTTCAGGGCCTCATCAATGTATTCAAGGCCGCTGATGGTCATGATCTTGCGGATGTCTTCCTTTTTGAGATATTTAACGCGGAAAAATTCGATCAGATATTTGCCGAAATTCACGAATACCTGCTTGGCGAAACTATTGACCTGATGATGCTGTTCGCGAGGAAGAATTTTCAGAAGGTTGCTGATGACCGCGCGCCTGTCGCGGGGAGAAAGATAATATTTCGCATAGGAAAGCGCAATCGCCACCCCGTAAGCGGCTTTCAGGGGTAAAAAGGTCGCAAAAAAATAACCTATCCGGTAAAAGACATATGCGATCATTTGTTACTCAAGACAAAGGCCGCGATATCACACGAAGAGGTCGCCTTTGCCAGCGAGCGCCCTTTCATGTTCGATAATGTCCCGGCATCGGCCGCGCCTCCCGCCAGAATACAGCGAACCGCAGGCACCACATCTGAAACGCCGGCCGCGCTGAGTGCCGCCTGGGCATCGATCAGAAAATCCGTATTCCTGGCCTCTTGGCCCGGGATGGGATTCAAGATCACCATGGGCAAGCCTTTGGCAAGGGATTCAGCCGTCGTAATACCGCCAGGCTTTGTGATCACGAGATTCGCCGCACTCATCAATTGTTCAATCTCGTTCGTGTATTTAAATGTCAGAACGCGTTTTTGGAAACGCCGGTTCACCATCCACCTGTAGAGCTTGCGGTTAAGGCCGCAGACCACCATCATCTGCATCGGCAATTCGCACTCATCCAGCTGTTTGATGATCTGTTTGATGGGGCCGAGTCCATGACCGCCCCCCATCACCAAAACAGCGGGAATATCCTTGTCCAGACCGTATTGCGCACGGATTTCTACGGCATCAACGGCTTTGGCGAATTTGGGGTCAATAGGGATGCCCAGCACTCGTATCTTCTCGGGCGGCACGCCTTTACGAGAAAGCTCCTGGCTGGCCTGTTCGCCGGCCACAACATAAAAATCAACTTCATCGTAAACCCAAAATGAATGCGGCGCAAAATCCGTCAAGACCCCGTAAAGCTTAAAACGCCCCCCTCGTTCACGTTTATACGCCGACAGGATCCCGCAGGGAAAAGCCTGGGTGCACACAACGGCATCGGCCGAAAATTCGCCCAAAAGGTTTTCCAGCTTATTGAATGCCCTGCGGTGCAGCCACGTCTTGAAACCGTCGCTCTTTTTAACAAAAGACGGCCGGTCATAAAGAAAGCGCCAAATAGACGGAACTCTTTTAATGACAAATAGATAAACCTTATGCGTCAACCATTCCGTGACGGGAAAAAAATAACGGAAAGCATTGATGCATTTTACCGTCACAGATGGATCAACGATCTCAAATCCCTTCTTCAAGGCAGAGGCGGCGCTATGATGTCCGGACCGCTCCGTAATATATAAAATCAGCACTCTTTTCCCTGAAAGCATAGGTGTCAGTTTAACAGAAAAGTCTTTCTATTTCAAAGGGTTTTAACGAATTTTAGCATGTCAAATTCCTTGGAGAATCAGGTAAAAAGAGACGGCCAGACGGAGTTGTTTTGCAGACAGAAAGCCAGGATTTCGAGCCTGTTTTTATGGCGTTTCAACAGACGTTGCAGCCAGATAGAACATGCCGAAGGATATCAGGCCCTGGATGCGTACGGGAATGCGTTTTGGGTCGTCCGTCAACCAGATCTTGTATTTGGAAGGTTGGCTTTCGATGTAGAAGACAGAAAATCTCCCCAAGGGGACCTTCAGGGAAGTTTTGGATTTCACGGTCAATTCAAATTTTTGTGTTGGAAGATTGACTGCATATGTTTTTCCGACAGCCATGTCCGGATCATTGCGCAAACGATAGATCAACAAGAGAACATTCTCCAAGGGGGTGTCGGAGGAAATCGTTTCAGTCTGCGAAGCCTTGCCATCCGTGGTCTTTGCGATAAGCACGCTTTTGCTGCCGGCTGCATATGTTTCCTCGATTGCTTCTTGTTTGCCGAAAAGCCTGACACGTCTCTCTACTTTATGCGGAAATTTGAAATCTTCGGAGCCATAGACATCTTCAGTATCATTGACCGAAAATGTTTCGACACGAAGCCTCACATGCTGGCTGACGCCCTCCCGGCTTTCATCGCGTCCCGCATACGTTAAAACCCCGGAACCGACCTTGATGATATTGGAATAAACACCGAAAGAAATCGTTTCTCCCGCCGGAAAAACTGTTTTTGTGGTGTCTGCGGTTTTGCGAGCGGCCGCTGGTCTGGCTTCAGTCGGCCCCAAAAGAACCGAGGGCGTAGGGCTAAAAAACAGGAATCCGCCTGCGGCGGCACCCACGATGAAAACAACAAGCAAAACTCGATAGAATTTCATGCTATGAATCTCCCCCTGGCTGAAGCCAGGGGTTTCTTTCCTGCATGATCCCGCCAGTTTGCTTCGCAAACTTCCGGCGGGATAATCTTCGCCGCATTCATCCCCGGCTTGAAAGCTGGGGATTTCTGCGTCTCGATTAAAAAAGATCTCTGGCTTTGTGTTTGTCGGCTATGTCTTTGACATCCTGATACTCCACATACGTCAGGTCCGGCCGCTTCTGGCAGACCCTTGCAATCATGGATCCTTTGATGGCGTCGGGATTCTTGCGCAGGGTGATATAGCGGAAGTCCGTGCCGCATTGGGGACAATACTTTTCCCGGGAATAATCGATCCCTACATGCCGGCAACTGAAACAATCACCCATCAATTCGCCTGCCACAAGCAGATGCGCCGCCACCGTATCATAATCCAGTTCCTGACCAACCCGAAGATAAACCTTCTCCATCAGATTACTCCAGCGTGGAATAAATCACCAATAACCAAGAAACAATATCCAAATAGAACTCAGTACCCAACCCCAAATCAAAAAACATTTATTCAGATTTTGTAATAATTGCAGATAAAATATTCTTCAGTTCTCCTACCTCTCTCATGAGGGGTTCAATTTCACCTGCCATGTGGCCGTTGGCCTCAAGGATCAATTCCAACCAATGCAGACTTTCCTTAGCTTCTCTCCTAGCAATTTTTAAACGTTGGATAAAATCTTTTTTTCCTAAAGGATCGTTGGCTTCTCTGTAATTAGCCCCAACAGAGCCGGATGCGCCGATAACTTGACTAATTAATCTATCATTCATGGGATTTCTTTGCAAATTTTTACAAATCCGTATAACAGATTTGGCGAATTCAGTCGTTCTTCTTTCTAAATCGTATTTCATCATTATTAGCTCTCGAAATCCCAAGCATCAAGATACAAAATACAAACAAATTTCAAATCTCAAATTCAAATGACCAAACAGATTTTTTCTCTTTGAATGTGGGAATTTGATTGTTGGATTTTATTTGGTTATTGTATCTTGGGATTTGGTCATTTCTTCATTATTAGCTATTTTTCTTGGTGTCTGGATATTTGAAATCGTCATGTTTTTGCCAAATATATGCCATCTCCTTCGTGCACATCCTTAAAAACCTCCAGGCCGATTTCCTGCCCCTTGACTGCCCGTTCAATCGGTCTTCGATCGATCTGCATGGAGCCGACCGTCTGCCTGAAATCCGTATTCCGCCCTTTGACCCAGACGGCATCGCCGATCGCCAAAGGAACCCGGCACTTGAAAACTGCGGCTTTTACCTTCGGAAAATAATGGGTGATGTCGCCGGCCAAGACCCAAGGCGTCTTGGCGGATTTCTTTACGGCCTTCTTCCGGAGCGCCGGACGGAGCGCCGCACGCCGGTGAAGTTTTCGTGCCCTACGCCGCGCCTTATGTCTTACGACTCTCTTCTTCTTTCGGGGGGATATTTTCCTGTGAGAAAAACGGTTTCTCCGGCGAGGAACAGGACGCATGCGCCTGCGCGCATGCTTTCGTCCTTGCGTCGCGCGCCTTCTTCTGCGTTTTTTAAATCCGAAAACCCGACCAAGGGTTTTAAAGAATTTTTTAAAAACCATTCTCAGCGGGCCGACTCAAGCGTGATATCAACGTTCAAGCCGCCATGGAGGGTATTATGGATAAGGCAGGAACGCGCCGCTTCTAGGATCGCGCGGGCACGCGGGCCGGGATCGGCCTTGGGCAGGCGGACCTTTACTTCAACCGCCGCTATAGATTTTTTGTCATCACTCAGGCGCCAATCAAGGGAAATAACGCAACCTTCCGCATCGATCTTGGCATTCTGGCAATAACGCACGACATACACGCCGATGCAACTCCCCAGCGAGGCGACAAAAAGATCGGGCGGCGCCATCCCTGCGTCCGTTCCGCCTTTCTCAGGCGGAAGATCAATGGTAAGATTGTGTTTTCCTGCCATAGCCTCGAATTTAATGCCACCTTGATAAGCGACCGTAAGATTATTCATGAGAATTTCTCCCAGTGGATCATTTCTTTCGACGCTTTCTTTTGTGGCGCCGGTATTTCGGCAGGCATGCCGACGGCGACCAGGCTGACCAGCTTTAAATCCTGAGCTCCACCCAGAAAACCCCTGACTTTATCGGTGTAATCCTTTTTGTCTCCGGCGATCCAGCAGGCGCCAAGCCCGGCCATCGAGAGCGCCAGTAACGCCTGGGTCGTGGCCGCGCAGCCATCCTCCAGATAATATTTCGTATCATGGCAAAAGACGACAATGCATGCCGATGCGTATTCAAGAAAAGCGCCATTAGGAGAAACGATCGCGGAGAGTTCCTTGAGGCGGGGTCTTTGCGTGACGACAACAAACTCCCAGGGCTGGACATTTCTGGCTGTCGGGGCCTGCGAGGCCGCCCAAACGGCCTCCTCTAGGAGCGTCTTAGAAACTTCGCCCGGTTTATACTTGCGGATGCTGCGGCGATGGCTGAAAATATCCTTACGGTCGCTCATGCCGTCTCAATCACGCCTCGTCGCTGACCATGAGGATTGAATCAAGCTCGCCAAACGGATTCTTTTCCGAAATCGGGTTCGAAGGATCTTCTGTCCATTTTCCGTCGACGACAAAACGATATTTATAGTTGCCAGGTTTCAGGCTGACCTGTGTCTTCCAGATGCCGTTATCCTTCGTGAGGCGCGATCTGTCGTCCAGGGACCAGTTATTGAATTCGCCGACGACATAAACGCTGTCATTCGCAGAACCTGTGAATTGGAACTCGACAGGCAAAAGCTCGCGGGTCTTCTTTTTGACGATCTTCTTCATGGCGGCCGTGATCTTCTCCATCAAGGCGCCCTCTCCGGAGATGATCTCGCGCGACAGGCTGAAATAATCCTTGGCCCCGCGGCTGTATTTATCGAAGGCGAAAATCGTCTTGGCTTCGGATTGTGATTCTTTGATCTTTACGTTGATATGCACGATCGTATTGAAGACCTTCGACCCAAAGGTCTCCTTGATCTGATTAAGAACATTGAAAGAGTGGCGCAGGCGGGAATCGAAATTATTCACAAGCACGCGATAGGACACTTTATGGCCGAGCCTGTCCCTGATCAAATCCACGATCTCGACGAGCCTCTGCACGCCGTCCACCGAAAAACGGGACGCCTCGACGGGGATGATCATCTGATGCGCCGCCCGGATCGCATTCACCGTCAACAATCCCAGGTTCGGAGGACAATCGATCAGACAAAAATCATAAGCACCCTGAAAATCCTTCAAAATGTCCTGCAATCTTGATTCGCGGCCGATCTCGTCAGACAATTCCTGGTCTATGGTCGACAACATGATATTGGACGGCGCCAGGTCAAAATTGGGCCCGATATTGACAATGATGTCTTTCAGGGAGCATTTGTTCTTGCTGATCTTGGACAAGCAATCATAGATGCCGATATCTTTCTCGACTCCCAACCCCATCGAAGCATGGGCCTGAGGATCCAGGTCAATCAAAAGCGTCTTCTTGCCGTTAAGCGCCAGAGCTGCAGCCAGGTTACAAGCCGTCGTGGTCTTACCGCATCCGCCTTTTTGATTGGCAACTGCAAATATCTCCATATCGACCTCCGGTCCTAAGGTTTGGCCCATCCACCCTATTTGACGAATTCCACACCATCTATCAAAAGAACGCCTTTTTTACGGCGTAAATTCCATTCTTCGACGCTAAACGCCAACTGGTCCAGATGAGACCAATCGTTTAATGCATGAAAATTCTCTCGAGGGATCTCGATGATTTTCCAGGAAGGGCCGATGCTGCGTATATACAGGCTGGAGGTTTCTTTGCGTTTGTTTGTGAGGCTCACTTTAACGATCCCGTCTTTCTGGCTATCGTCGTCCATCATACGCAGGGAAAACCGCACGGATTTATACTCCCGCAGGTCTATCTCGGGTATATCGATCGCCAGGGTTTCGATCCTTGACGTCGCACGATTCAAAAAATTGTAACTCAGACGAAACGGCCCGTCGTGCTTGACGAGACCCAGCCGGCGTCCGACTTGCACGCCTCTAAAATTCGTCGTTGTCACGATTTTTATGGCGGCCAGGATGAATAAGGCCGTCAGCAAGAACAACAGGATGCGTTTGCTGAGAGTTTTGCGGTCTTTCTTGCGGGGCGGCTTCTTCTTTTTCTCAAAGAAAGTGCTCGCGATATGATCGGAAATTTCTTTTTTCATTGTAACATCAATGCGATACTTGTCAATAAGTTCTCTTGCCTATTTATCGGCCGCAGAAGGACTTTGCGTCTAAACGCTAACCTTCTGCGATCCCAAAGGGATAGGTCTTCTTAGTAAGGCGACGTGGGATCCAACGACTGGTTCAAACAGGCAGGCGGCTCTTGTCCTATCATCCGGTATAAATTTTTTAAATGAAGCCTGTAAAGCTCGTCAAAAGCAACGTTTTTATCGCCATACCACCAAAACCAGTCGCTGCCTTCCAGAATATGGACCTGTTTCATGATGCGCTCATCCTGAAGCTCCTGCGGGCTCAATGACCTCCTGGCTTCGGCGAGACATTCCCATGCCGCATTTTTAGCCGGGTGCCCCATCCATTTATTCAATGTCCCATGGATCCACGATCCCGTGACCAGGGACGGCAACGAATGGCGCACGGGATGCCCTGCAAGGTATTCCCGCACCGTGACCGCTTTCATATAAGTTGCCTCGCTGATGCGCTGGTAAAGCGCCCTTAAAAAATCCCTGCCGTCGTTTCTGTAATATTCCCAGGCGTTTTCACCGTCGAGCGCCACCGTGACAAGACAATCGTCATCGCCGAAATATTCGTGGATCTTCAGGACATGGTACATGAAATTATCCACGGCATCGGTGGTGCGCCAATGTTGATATTCGAAACCGATCAGGTCCGAAAGGTATTTGTCGCGGAACAAAACTGTCAGCGGGCCGTTTTTTGTCTTGACGCCATAAGGACGGTAAAGAACGCGCCCGTCCCGGTGTATCTTTTTTGCCGTATTCCACAACATCGCCTCATCGGTGACGATCCAGCTCACTTGCGATTTCACGAGGCTCGGCAGGATATCCATGGAGACCGCCTGCTCCGAAGGCCACATCCCGACGGCAGCATCGCCGAAACGTTCCCGATAGAACTTCACCGCTTCCTGGATATGCCAGATCGCATCTTCCGGCTGGGAAAAGATCGTCTTGGGCAGGGGCGTATTCGGATTGGCATCGCGCGCGGCAAATGAAGAAAACAACAAAGGCAAGATCGGATGAAAATAAGGAGAAACACTGACCTCAATCTTCCCTTCATCCTGCATCCTTTTATAAGCCGGGATGATTTCTTTTAAGATGCTGAATTGCCTGGCGACTACGGCTTGTTTCTCCTCTTCTGTAAAATACCTGCCTTTTTTCACAAGAGAGCGCAATTCGGGGATATTGGCGCGGAAATAAGGGTCTATCCACGAAAGATTAAACCAGACCTGGAGGTCCAAATAATCCTGATCGGAAAAACCGTAATCCTCGTGTTTTTTTAAAAACAGCTCATAATATCGCGGGTGGACGGAAACGACGCGGTTCAGTTCTGCCGAAAAGAAATTCTCCCTGACAAAATGCTTTTCATCAGGAGTCAATTCAGAGGCGCGTTTTTGGGTTAAACGGAGAAAACGGTCCGATAACCGGCCCGCGGCATATTCCTCGATCTGTTCGAGCAACGAAGGAACAACATTGAAGGTCTGGTGGACGTCCGGGAATTCATCCAAAAGAAGGGCCATGTCGAGATAATCTTTTGTGCCGTGCAGCCGCACCCAGGGAAGCTCGGCTTCCCCCGTCAGGAGGTTCTTGTAGTACGGCTGATGCATATGAAGGATAAATGCGAGATAGACCATGGAAAAACGATTACTCAGATTGTAGAAGCAGATGGCACAGATTAAAAAACATTTTTATATCGGCCTTACCTAAATATGAAAGATATATTACCATGTCTGAAGCCATATTGCAAAACAATCCCCTCCTTTCAACTCATCTTGATTGAAGCTCGGCTTCAATCAAGGATTACGGCTTCAATCAGGGATTAGACTTGTTTTGTCTCATTAAGGCGTGGATAAAAACAAGAACCCCTGGGTTTCCCCAGGGGTTCTTGTAAAACAACTGCGCTTTCTAGGTTAGGCCCTGCGCTTATTAGGAATTGCGCAGGCCTAGTGCTTTCTGCACTAGAAGCTAACTTTGCAGGAAGCGATTGCTTCAGCCGCTGTCTCACCCTGCTTATAACCGGTCGTAACGTTTTCCGAGGCAATTGCCTTGCCAGGGAAGAACCAACCGCAGAGCAAGCCAAGCTGGACGTCTTCCGTGTAGTTATAAACCAGATTAACGTCTATCTCCTGACCGAGCTCTTTCTTGCCAGCGTTGAAGTAGTAACCGTTGCCATCGTAATCGTTCATGTTCAAAACGCCAGATCTGGAAGGAGCTTTGGCCATCAACAAGTACACATAATCCAACTGCAGCCACACATCTTCGATGGGAGAAAATTTGCCCATCAAATCGATGTTATGCGCATTAGACTGCGGGAAGAGTGCATTGATGATATGACCGTTGGTCTGGTTTTCGAACATCGGATCCCATGCATGGTAGTTCTTGTCAGAGTTAGGATTGCTGCCGCTATTTCTGTCGGCATCACCGGAGAAGTAGGAGTAGATCAACCCGAAAGACGGAGTGTACTTCCAACCCGGAGTATACATAACAACAGACTGAGATGCCCATGCACTGCGATCTCTTTCAACAGTAGAGGTGCCAGCCGGTGAAAGTTTCTTACCGAACTGGTATGCCATTTCCTGCTGCAGATTCAGCTTGCTGGTCGGCATGGTGCTGACGCGGCCACCAATGGTCTGCACGCTGTCAAGCTTGTCCACACCGGTATGTTTCTCGGAACTATTATCCTTTGACCAGAAGTAACCTTCGGCCAAAGTGTTCCACTTATCTGAAAACTGATAAGCGGCATTGATACCATACAGGTTGATCCAATCGTTTGAATTGGCGCCTGTAACGGTAGCATGATCGATAACCGCATACACGACGTCGATAACGAGCGGATCATAATTCAATGTGGCCCTGATCGCATCAAACGCCTTGCGATACGCCAAATCACCATTCACAGAGCCGTAACCGGCCGCTTCGTTATAATTGGTGGTCTGGTTCGTACCGATTCCGCCAGAAACCGCATTGCTGTCAGGATTACCAACGCCATCGCCAATGATCATATCATTGCCGAAGTGGAGTTCCTGACGGCCGACTGTCAACGTCAATGGAGAATACAAGAACTCCTTCAACGTGACATAAGCCAAGTCGAGATCAATGTCGGTCGCATTGCTATTCGAAGACCCGACCTGATTCCAATTCCGTTCATTGATCAAACGGATAGTAGCAGCAACGTTATCCGTGAGGTCTGCATCAACTCTCAGGCGGACAACGCTGTTGAAGACGCTGATCCTGTCTTCATTACTAGTCCCATCGCCCTTGGTCAGATCGAAATCATTGCGACCAATGTAGCGAGCAAGGATATCACCGCTCACTTTAATATTCTGCACGGCAGCGAAAGCAGGAACCGCTGCGGCGAAAACGAAGAGCGCGCAGAACAGAACCACTAAGCGCTTACTCATCTTTTCCTCCTTTAGCCTTTTATAATATATGAACTAGGAACATTGCTACACTACTGCTTGCCTAGGAGTTACCATCTATAGTTATATCGCCATTTATTCGACAACTTCGGGCTCGCTTGTATTCACCTCCCTTTGCGCCTTATTAAAGTCGTCTTTGGCGGTATAGCCTTTGTTTACAAATACCATATATTTCAACGGGTTGTCAACAGATTTTTTTAAGCGGGGTGGGCCTGGGGAGCGGATGGTAAAATTTAACTATTTTCCGACGGGAAACGAGGAAAGAAAACGCTTTCTCAAGACAGGGGATCAAAGAATTTTTTGGACGATAGCTTCCATATCCCTTTGGATATCAGTCAATTGGACCGCAGACAAGCCTGCACCAAGCCCAACGCTCATAAGCTCATCTCTACGCAGGATGTCTCCGGGCGCATGGGCATCTGTGTTGATGCACATCTTGGCGCCATGCCTTAAAGCCATCTGAACCACGTGGCCGTTAGTCAGGCAATGCCCTTTTCTGGCGCTTAGTTCCAAATAGACTCCTTTTCTGGCGGCCAGCTCTGCCTCTTCCCCGCGGATGAGGCCTGGATGAGCCACAAGGTCTACCCCGGCTTCAATGGCCGCCC
This sequence comes from Candidatus Velamenicoccus archaeovorus, assembly GCF_004102945.1. Taxonomy (GTDB): domain Bacteria; phylum Omnitrophota; class Gorgyraeia; order Velamenicoccales; family Velamenicoccaceae; genus Velamenicoccus; species Velamenicoccus archaeovorus. The sequence goes on from NZ_CP019384.1 coordinate 992,792, forward strand.
GGACTGTCCCCGGCAAAACAGGCTCTACCAAAGTCTCTCCATGCGCCACGATCCAGCGGATACCGTTTTTGCGCGCGAAATTCACAGCTTCCGGGAATTGCTCCAAAGGCAGATGCGTCAATTCAATGCCGGGGATGACCCTGATGCGGCCGACAGGCCAATGATGACAAAATTCGGCAATGGCCGCTGTCACGCTTTTAAGATTGGAGATATCCGCGTGGTCGGTGATGGCAATCGCTTTATAACCCTTTTCCTCGTAGCGCCTGGCCAACTCAGAAGCAAGCAGTTCGCCATCGCTCAATAAGGAATGCGTATGCAGATCAAACATAACTTACCCCCTTGTGCGCAACTAAAAACACTTCTCCACCCAATTATATTTTAAATAAAGGAAGTTGCAAGCGAATTCACGGGAAGGAAATCCGCAAGACCGATCAACGCACTCTAAGGATTTCCCTGATCATCCGGCAAACCGTCCTGGCGCCGGCCTGCACGGTCCGGGAAGGCTTTTTGCCAAAATCCGTCACTTGCGGCTGGATGCCCAGGACCGTAATCGAACAAGGAAAAGATTGGCACAGATAGCTGGCGAGAATTTTTAGCGGCATGCGGTGGGTGGAAAACGATATCCCTTCACTGATATCCTGCGCGTCAAAAAGGCGGGCTTCTCCAGGCGCCCTGTCCATGGAGATGGCATCTACGATCAGAAGGTGCGTGGGCCTGAATTTTTTTATCTCCCCGGTCAGGCTTTCCGGAGCGGTATGTCCCAAAAAAGCCCGTATCTCGACAGGGCCGGCTGTTTTTGACTTGCGGCCCAAGGCCTTGGCAACCCACAATCCTACGGCGTCGTCCCCTCTCAAATCCGAACCTATGCCGAGAATGCCGAGACGGTCGACACCTTCAAGTTTCTTTTGGAGTTGGGTCTTGAGATTCTGCATGGAAAATAACCTTCAGCTTTTTTTTATCCAGCTGCGCCAATTCAAACTCAGCGCTGGCTGTAAGCGCCTTCTTCAGGCAGGAATCCACGCATTGTCCGCAGTAAATGCAGCGGCCAAGGTCAAAAACCGCTTCATAGCGCTTTTCATCGATCTTGCTGATGGTGATGGCATTGGCCGGACAATCCCGCATGCACATCTTGCAGCCGATGCATTTGGAGGGATCGAACGTGATCTTGCCGCGGAACCCCTTGGGCATGCCGGACCTGTCCGCGGGATAATTCAGGGTCGCGGGTTTTTTGAACATGGACTGCAGGACAAGTTTCAGCATTCTTCCGGGTTTCATTGCAACAGGACTCCTTTCAAAAATAAGACGATCAAAAGCTGCAACAGCGCCAAAGGCACAAGATACTTCCAGCAAAATCTTACCATCTGGTCAATGCGCAGCCTCGCAAAGATCGTACGGGCGAGCGTCAGAAGGAACACAACGAGAACAACTTTAAGAATGTAAATCAAAAACCCGATGGCCGCCTCGTCCTTCAGGCCGAAGGGCAAAAAGACCGCCGCCAGGAGCGAAGCCCCGACGACCATCTCGATGTCGATGGCGAGGCGAAAAAATGCATAAAGCCGGCCCGAATATTCCGTGAAAGTGCCGGCGACGATCTCCGTCTCGGCTTCAGGGATATCGAAGGGCGCTTTTTCCAATTTTCCCAGGAGCGCGACAAGCGCCACGCCAAAGCCGATAAGGTTAAAAAAGCAGTACATGGGGTGGTCAATATAGAACCGGGAGATATCGCTGAGCGTCCAGCTGTCGGCCAAAAGCGCCGGCGAGAAAAGCCCCATGAACAAAGGCACTTCATACGCAAACATTTGCGTCAGCGACCTGACAGAACCGATGCGCGCATAGAGAGACGTCGAATACCACCCGCCGATGAAAAAGGTCAGCGTGGGAAGGGTCAATAAATAAAGGACGACGACCAGGTCGCCGGAAAACGAATACAAGGCCCCGGTCTTCCACAAAGGGATATAGATGATGGATGAAACGACCGCCGTCAAGGCGAACAGAGGCATCAGGCGAAACATCCGCACGTTGGCTTCGTCCGGCACGATGTCTTCTTTGCCCAAAAGCTTGATGAAATCCGCCAAAGGCTGAAACCATGGCGGCCCCTGCCTGTTCTGCATGCGGGCGTACAGCTTGCGGTCGATGAATTCTGCAAATAAGCCGAACAGCGCCAGAAAAAGAAAACCTGGGAATATCAGAATAAGAAACAAAGCGTTCATCAATGTTCCATCAGTTGGTGAAGCCTCTTCTCGGCAATGGTGACATCGAATCCTCTGGCACGATGCCATCCCAGGCTGAACGATCTCAAACTCTCCCAGCCCAGTATCTCTTTTTTTTCGCCGTCAAGGCGCCGGATACCCACCATCCTGTCGGTGCAGGAAAAACATGGATCGATGGCGGCAACGACGATGGGCATATCGGCAAGAAACCTGTCTTTCAACATATGTTTGACGGTCTGGACATTTGCCAGGGTCGGGGCCCTCACCTTCACGCGTTCGGGTTTTTCCCCGCCGTTCGATTTGACATAGTGGACGTCTTCGCCTCTCGGCGCTTCGTAACGGCTGAAGGCTTCTCCGGCAGGGATCTTGCGCGGGGCCCTGACGGCAATCGGCCCATCGGGGATCCTGGCGACGATCTGCCGGATGATCTTGAAAGATTCCATCAGTTCCTTTAAACGCACGACGGTGCGGCCATAGACATCACAATGATCGTCCGTGATGACATCGAAATCCAGCTCTGCATAGGCGGCATAGGGGTCCTCGCGCCGGATGTCGCGGTCCACGCCGGAAGCCCGCGCCGTAGGCCCCACAGCGCCGAGACGGAGCGCATCCTCTTTGGAAATGATGCCGACGCCGGAGAGCCGCTTGATGATCGTTGTCTCTTCCGTTGCGATCTGGATGTAATACTTGGTCCGCTCTTCGAGAGTCGCCACACCAGCCAGGATATCCTTCCCCTGCTCCGGCGCGATATCACGCCGCACGCCGCCGATGGTATTGATGCCGTAATTGACGCGGTTTCCCGTCAACTGGGCCAAAAGGTCCATGACGATCTCACGGTCGCGCCACGTATACATGAGCAACGTATCAAAACCGATCTCGTGACCCGCCACGCCCAGCCATAAGAAATGACTGTGCACCCGTTCCAGCTCGCCGATGAGAGTACGGATATAGAGGGCGCGCGGCGGCACGGCCAGCCCGGCAATCTCCTCGACCGCCTGGACATAGGCAGTGGAATGGGAATGAGAACAGATGCCGCAGATACGCTCCAGCAGATAAACATCCTGAAGGAATGTCCTTTCTTCGCAGGCTTTTTCAATGCCGCGGTGGTTATATCCCAGGCGGATGTCGACGCCGAGGATCTTTTCGCCTTTCAGGGCGATACTGAAGCTCTCCGGCTCTTTTAACGCAGGATGCTGGGGCCCGAGAGGGATCTTGAATTCATGTTCGTGTTCATGAGAATTATGCATATTACATCTCCCCGCCAGAACCGTTCGCCGGCTTCCAGTCTTTGCGCAAAGGGTGTTCATCCGCAGGCCAGTCATCCGTCAAGGGATAACGATTTCCCTTGCGCAATCCCTGCACCTTGGCGCCGAACAAGTCGACGATCTCGCGTTCGTAAATCTCTGCGCCGGGAAATACAGCCGTGATCGTCCGGATCACCGGATCTGATTTCGGCGCCCGCGTCTTAAGGTTCAACGTGATACCGCCTTCCCGGGCCAGGTGATAGATGAATCCGAGGTCGTCCCCTTCGTCTGTTCCCGTGATCGTGCAGAGGATGTTGAATTTCTCCTGATGCACCAGAAAATCAAAAACTTCCGAGAATCTGTCGCGGGCGACTTCGGCAGACAGGCGCCGCGGCCTGATGACCTTAAAAAAATCTTTCAGGAAATCAAACTGCCTGATCGTATTTTGCCTGATATCCTCTTCGCAACTCATAGGGCATCTCCTGAATTCGCCTGTTCGTCCGTGCCGGCGCCATCTTCGGTTTTGTCCTGCTTCTTCGCTCCGGGGACAGGAGGCTTCCCTGCCTCCTCGAGGCTTGTCAATAACTTGACCACGCCGTCAATGATCGCCTTGGGGCCTGCGGGGCAGCCGGGGATATAGGCAGAAACGGGGATGACCTCGTCTATGCCGCCGCGCACATTGTAACAGCCCTTAAAAACACCTCCGCCGCATGCGCAGGCTCCGACGGCAACCACAAATTTCGGTTCAGGCATTTGGTCATAAATACGCTTAAGTCTGTCCTGGATCTGTTTTGTGACGGGCCCGGAGCAAACCAGGACGTCCGCATGCCGCGGCGTCCCTTTCAGCTGGATCCCGAAACGCTCCACGTCATAGAGAGGCGTCAGGGCGGCAACAATCTCGATATCGCAGGCATTGCATGCGCCCGAATTGAAATGCAGGATCCACGGTGATTTGATGCGCGCCCAATTGATGATCTTGCGAATGAACTTCATCTCATCTCCTAAAAAGGATAAACAAACCCGCTATGACTGCGACGATGTATAACTCCGCCATCATCAGGGTATTGACCGATTCCAAAGGAATGGCCGTGATCATCATGGTCGCCACGTGCGCGACCGTAAAAAAGAACGCAAAAGGGAAAAACTGGCTGTAATCCGGCTGAGCCATGTGGTCTTCCACATCCTCCCCGCAGGCATAGGCCTTCCCTGTCCCTTCTTCTCTTTTATCTTTCCTCTTGAAGGCAAAAACGGAAAGGCCGCGAGAAAGCAGCAAAAGAAAAAGAAAGACGATGGCAAAAACGACCGGAGGCGCCAACAGATATCGTCCCATAGGTCAACCTTTGAGATTCCTTAATTGCCTGACGTCCAGGCTCTTGTTATGCTGATGCAGCCCCAGGACGATTCCGGCGGCAACGGCAATAATGACGACTTCCATAACGATAAGTGTAATGACCAGACTTTGGATCAACGCCTCGTGCCGCGTAACATACCCCACCAAAACAAGCAATAAGGTAACAGCCTTAATCAACAATTCCAGACCGATCAAGGCGCGGATCAAGTTAAAAGTCACAAGCAGGCAATAGAACCCGATAATGAAGAGGATCACGATAAACAGGCAAAACGGCCAGAATAAGGTCAAAGCTTGCGCGCTCATTTCTTTTTAGCCTCCCTGAAAAGAATGACGATGCCGAAGGCGCCCGTCAACAGCATGATGATCTGGCCCAATAGATCCAGGGGCCTCTGGTTCCAGAGGACGATGCGCGGGTCCTTCTCGATCTCCGGCGCAGGCAAGATCAGGTTGAATTTAAGATTCAAAAAACTCAGGACGATCCCGGTAAGGATCAAAAGGATCGGCAGATACCAGAACCTTTCAAGCCTGTCCTTCATGTGTTGCAGGACCTTTTCCTGCGACATGGGCTGCGTCAGGCTGATGGTCGCGATAAAAACGACGGAGATCAGGCCCGAACAGACCGACAGTTCAAAGACGGCCGCCAGGGGCGCATGAAGACGGAACATCAGGATCGTCAACATGGCGCTCGTCAAGGCCAAGCCGATCGCAGATCTCAAGAGACTGCGGGTCATGACCGTCCACAACGCGGACAGCGCCATCAGGAACAAAACGACAATATCGATGTTCAATGCCAACATACTCACTCTGCCTTTTCTCTAATAAGACACCACAGGGAAAATAACCGTGTGCACGATATACGGGAAAAACAAGCCGATGCCTACGATCAGAACCGCCAAAATGATCGCAGGCAATGTCAGGCCGAATCCCGCCTCAACAACGCCTTCAAGACCTTTCTCCAGCGTTCCGAAAAATACACTGCGCTGAAACAAAAGCATATAGGCCAAGGTCAACAGGCTCGCCATGACCGCAGTGGCAGCCACCCCGTAATGGCCGCACTGCCACAGGGCCAAAACAATAAATAGCTTGCTCCAGAAACCGGCCAATGGCGGAACGCCTGAAGCGGACAACGATGCTAAAACAGACGTCGTCCCTGTAACAGGCATCCTTGAAGCCAAGCCCGACATCCGGCTCATGTCCAGAGAACCCGTCCGGTCCTCTACGGCCGCAGCATTGACGAAGAGAAGCGATTTAAACACCGTATGGTTGAAAATATGGAAAATGGCGGCAGCGATGCCCAACGGCGTTCCACAACCGAACCCAAGGAAAATATACCCCACCTGGCTGATGCTGGAATATGCCAAGAGCCTCTTTAAGTCCTTCTGTCCCATGGCCGCCAAGGCCCCGAAGATAGCTGAAATAAGGCCAATACAGAGAAGGATGCTCTGGAGAGAGGCGCTGAAACCGAAGAGATCGATGACGATGCGCATCGCCGTATAGACGCCTAAAGTCTTGGTGACGACGCCTGCCAGGAGAATCGAAACAGGAGCCGGCGCAGAGGCATAAGCGTCCGGAAGATAACCGTGAAAAGGCATCACGCCAGCTTTCATGAACAACCCCGCCAGAAAGATACCCACCGCAAGAGTGATCAAAAAGCTGTGCGGCGACACCCGCAGGGCTTCGCGGATTGCGGCAAAACTCGTATCTCCGGAGATAAGCAGGATAATCGCGATGGCCGATAGTACAAAAACCGTAGCTACCGAAGAAAAGATGAGGTATTTGAACGCCCCCTCAAGAGGGTCCCTCTTTTTTTGAAGGGCGATCAGGATAAAAGAGGCTGCGGCAGCAACCTCCCAGAAGACATACATGGAGAAAATGTCCCTCACCATGACTACGCCGTTTAAGCCCATCAGTTCCAAGATCATGAGCCCCGCGAAATAAAAACGCTTATCTTCTTCTTTGACAAAAGGCGCCGCGACCAAAAGCGCAATAAAAATGACGATTGCAATGCACAAAAGCATGATCCGGCTCAAGCCGTCCACGGCCAGCGTGAAGTCAAAGACCGAAGCCAGGCCGTGTAAAGGACGGTTAGCCATGATAGTTGGGCAGAACACCGCATATATCTGGAAAAAAGACAAGGCCATAACGACGGCGAAAGCCATCCGCCTGCCTTTTAAAGTCAGGAAGTTCATCAGAAGCAAAAACGCCAAAGGGATGAGGATCAATAAAGAAAGCATTACTAAAAACTCCTTGTCGACATAAGAAATATGACCAGTATCAAGAGGCCGCCGAGAGACCACCCGAGATACGTCACGTAACTTCCGGAATGCCACCGTTTCAAGGTGCGTGCCAAAACCTGGGCGCAGCCAGGAAATCCTGCGTTATAAATCCAGTCAATCCCCCTGTCAAGCCGCCACAAGAGATATGAGAAACCTCTCATCATCGCCCTGCCCCATTCATAAGGATCAAAGCATCGCCTTTCCGCCCTATCATAGATCCCCGACAAAACAGGGGCGTCGTGGATATAGTCGACAGCCTTCAAGCCGCTGCCCTTCATTTTGGCGCCGAAGACATGGTTGGCAAACGCCATCAAAAGCATGATAATCGTGACAGCAACAAGCTTTGTGTTGGGCATCAAGAAAGAGAAATCCTGTCCCTCGAGATGGTTCTCGACCGCCGGCTGGACCAACTGCCCGATGGGAAAAGAACGATGCAGGCCGAAAAAGACGCATCCTGCGGCGATAACAATCATAGGTATGAGCATAAAAACAGGCGCTTCTTTGGCCGTCTGGGTCGTCTCGCTCCTGGGGCCTAGGTAAGCGGCATGACCCAGCTTCAGAAAAGAAGCCGCCGTCAAAAAGGAGCCTAAAATAGCCGCCAGATAAAAAACCAGCCCCCTCTCCAGGGCACCGTCATAAACGAGTTCTTTGGAAAAGAAACCGTTGAACGGCGGCACGCCCGAGATGGCCGCGGCTGCGACAAAAAAACACAGGAATGTGACAGGCATTTTTCCGGCCAATCCTCCAAGACGCTCCAGGTCCGTCGTCCCCGATTGGCGCTCTACGGCCCCGGATGTCAAAAAGAGGCAAGACTTATACATGGCGTGGTTGATCATATGGAACAGGCCGCCGACAATACCGATAGGCACGGCCGTGCCTATCCCCAGGATCATATATCCCACTTGGCTGATGGCATGATACGAAAGCAGTTTTTTGTAATTTTTTTGGACCAAGGCCATCATGACAGCCAACAGGATGGTCACGGAACCGATGATCATCAACGCCATGCTCAGGCCGGATTCCGGAACAAGCCTGAAAAGATCGAGGCAGATCCTCGCCAAAAGATAAATACCCAAAAGTTTTTCAAGGGCGGCCGGCAAAAACGCCATGAACGGCAGCGGCGCATCAAGGCTGGCATCCGGTATCCAGGTGTGGAACGGCATGGATCCGGCCTTGGAGATCGCGCCGATCATCATCAGGACAAAAGCCAGGCTGCCCAAGCCTCCCAGCGGAACCTGGATCTTTGAGATCGCAAAGGTCCCGCTCAAGTGCCCGACCAAAGCGATGCCGACCATCATACAAAGATCTGCAACTCCAACGATCACCAGGGCCTTGACCCCCGTCTTAAACGCTGTCGGACCCCCTATGGCAATAAGACCAAAGACGGTCAGAAGCAGCCCCTCCCAGAAAAAGAGCAAGATAATCAGATTGTCCGAAAGGACGGCACCATTCACAAGGCTCAGCGAAAAAAGGAAAAAAGTAAAGAATAGGCGGCTCTTTTCTTTTGCGAACGTGAAAACGCATGAATAAATGGCAATGAGAAAAGCAAACCCGCCGGCGGCCGTCAGGATAAAAGCGCTGAAACGATAAAACCTCAGAGAAAAATCAATACCGTATGCCCCCCAGGGACAGAAAAATGTCACCTCTTGGGGGAAAAGCCGCAGGCACAAAACAAGGTCGGCAGCCGTCACCGCAAGGACCAGCGCTTGTTTAAGGAACCTCGTCCTTTGAGGCGCCAGCATCACCACACAGCCGGCAAGAAAAGGCCCCAGGACAAGCAACGGCAGGGATAAATTCATCATGGTATCACCCGGATCATCTGTGTTGTCGCCTGCTGGACCATGTCAAGCGGATAGCGTACCCATATCCCGGCCGCCAGCGACAGGAACGCCAAGACAAGAACACAAGCCACCATGACAGGCGTCCCTTCCCTGGCAGCGATCTTTGTCTCGCCGAAAAATACGACGGTAAAAACGCGCAAAAGATAAAGGATCGTCATCAGGGCAGCAAAAAGAAAAACGAAACCGAGCCCCATCTGGCCGCCCTGAACGCACCCCAGGAAAATCAGGAATTTGCTGAAGAACCCGCCGAACGGCGGCAGACCCATGACAGAAGCGGCGCAGAACAAAAATGCCGTGCCGGTCAACGGCATCGTCGAAAACAACCCGCCAAGCCGGCTAATGTCCTTGGTCTTTGTCCCCTGCTCAATGATGCCTGCACACAAAAAGAGGCCGGCCTTGGCCATGCCGTGCATGAGGATGTAAAGCAGGCCTCCGGCGATAGCGATCTCGACGCCCAGGCTCAATCCGAAAAAGATAAAACCGATCTGGCTGACCGTTGAATAAGCGATGATCCTCTTTAAATCCGTCTCTCTCAAAGCTGCGCCCGCCGAAACAATGCTGCTGACGGCAGCCACCCATGGCAAGATCACATGCCAGACCGCCCCGATGGGAAAAGTGGCTATAAACAACCTGGCAAAGACATAGACGCCGATCTTGACAAGGACGGCCGCATGCAGAAGGGCTGTCACCGGCGACGGTGCCACGCCGGCATCCGCCAGCCATGTATGAAAAGGTAATGTCGCCGATTTTGAGAATATCCCGAAGAGGATCAGAATCAAGGCCAAAGAAGGAAAGGCCTGTGTCTTAAAATACTCCTTAATCACCCCGAGATCAAAAGAACCGGTCTTCTGATACAACATCAAAAAACCGATGAGCATGACCAGGGCGCCCCCAAACGTCACAAGAAAGGCCTTGTCGGCGCGCTGCACGTCGGTCTTGCCTCTGAAAAAGCCGATCAGACGCCAGCTGACGATGGCGGTCATCTCCCAGAAGATATAGAGGAAAATAAGATTCGATGAAAAGACAATACCCATCATCGAGCCGAGAAAAAGCACGACCAGCATGTCGTACTCGTTGCGGTTGGCATAATGAGAGATGTAATCAAAGGAATAAATAACGATGACAAGGCCCACCAGAAGGGATGCCAGGGCCATGAAAACGGCAAGACCGTCAGCCGTAAAACTGAGGTCCATGCCAAAAGGCATGGACGCTGAAAAACGGACGACCTGCCCTGAGAAAACAACGGAGGACAATCTGACGGCAGCAAGGAAGGAAAATGCGACAAGGAGAAACGCCAGGGAATGACGCAGACGCTCATGGATCCGGCCCGCCAAGGGCAAAACAAACGAACCCAAAACAGGCACACCAACAATCAACGCTAAAAGAATATCAAATGGCATGTGTATCTGAATCCCTCGCGGGAAACCGCAGGGTACCTTGAGGCGTACTGTCTTTTTTGTGAGTACCGCGCCGGCACCGCAACCTTGCCGGCATTCGGGGGTCATTAAATAAAAAAGCCCAACCTATTTCCAGGTGGGGCTGCTTCGCCGGACCTTGTTGATATGGGTTTAAAGCTACTGCGCTTTTATCAAACTTTCAACGTTATATTTTTACCACATCGTCCGCACAAAATCAAGAAATTTTTGACCTGCGGCGGAGCTTCATTGCTAAACGGTCGGCCTTATTCGGCCGACCAGCGCCCTTAAGTTCTCGCCTTGCATTGATCCATCCTTCGCTAAGGTTTTGAATAAACCTGTAGTCGTTCAGGATGAATTTTTGCTTCGCAAAAATTCAATGCCCCCGGCAAGGCTCCGTCCGCCGAAGGCGGACTAGAACTTTCGCTCGGCTTCCGCCTCGCTCTCCATAGGGGCTTTGCCCCTCTGGCGCTCCCCCGACATATCGTCGGGGTCGCTGTCACCCCTAAAACGCGGGGACGGCCTCCCCGCACCCCTTAAAGTTCTCGCCTTGCAGAAAAAGAAAAGTGCCCCCGGCAAGGCTCGAACTTGCCACACCAGGTTTAGGAAACCTGTGCTCTATCCAGATGAGCTACGGGGGCGAATCAGTTAACAGGACTACGAGTTGACGCGCGAACAAATCGAATTCGGATTACGGTTACGGTTAAGAAATCCGTATAGTATAGTTCAGTCAGGGCGTTCGTCTAAAAACTAATTTTCTGTCTTTCTATCATTTTTCACACGTTACCCAACAACCTTGCCCAAACTGGCAGCGTAACCTTGACCGTTACCTGGCGCCGCCTTGAGTAATCTTCACACACGCTTATTAATACTGTATCAATGAATAAACAGGATAATCTTTGAGCTTTTCGCGGCCTTTAAGACCGCAAAGCTCGATCAAAAAGATGATACCGGCGATCCTGGATTTAAGCTGCCGGGCCATCGAACAAACAGCCGCCGCCGTCCCACCGGTCGCCAAAAGATCGTCGACGATAAGGACCCGCGAGGAGGTCTTCAAGGCATCCTTATGCATATAGAGGGAATCCGTGCCGTACTCGAGGGCATAATCAGCGGAGATCGTCTCCGCCGGCAGCTTGCCTTTTTTGCGCACCGGGATGAAACCGGCCCCTAATTTATAGGCCAAGGCCGCGCCGAAAATAAATCCGCGCGATTCCACGGAAACGACATAATCGATCTTTTTGCCTTTGGCGATTTTAGCGAGACCGTCAATGGCTTTCTTGAATGCAGCCTTGTTCTTCAAGAGCGTCGTGATGTCGTAGAAGAGGATGCCCTGCTTTGGAAAATCCGGAATATGACGGATATATTTTTTTAGCGAAGTATCCATGAGCCCCCCCCCTCTTAAGAAATGAATCACCAATGACCAATGAACAAATCCCAAAAAAGTTCCAATATTCAATCACCAAAAACACAGATTGCTTGGTAATTGAGTCTTGGTGATTGGTGATTACGTGGTTATTGCCTGCCGGCCGGCAGGCAGATATCTTGATGCTTGGTTATTTCTTGAAAAAAGCTATTGCCTGTTCAGCACCAATGTGGATTCCCTCTTGACCAATTTTGTCGGAAGCACGACCTTGACCGGCTGTTTTTCCCGCTCTGCCACGATCTGGTTCAATTTCTCCAAGGCCAGTCTTCCCATCTCGACGATCGGCTGAGATACGGTCGTCAGGCGCACCTGGCTATAGCCCGCGACGGGATTGTCGTCAAACCCCACCAACGACAGGTCCCAAGGAATACGCATGCCTTCGGCGCGCGCCTCGTCAATGACCTCCAGCGCCATGACATCGCTGGCGGCAAAGATAGCGGTGGGTTTGTCTTCGAGATTCAACAACACCCGCGCGGCCGCCCGGGCCGGCGTCCGAAGGAAAAAACCCTCCTGGATATACTGGCGCGGGATAGCCAAACCGTACTTGGCCATGGCCTGCCGGTACCCTTCCAGGCGAGCCTCGCCCGCCTGCGTATTCAAATCGCCGGCGATCGTCGCAATCTTGGTATGCCCGAGCTTGACGAGATACTCAACCACATCCATCGCCGCCTTGCGGTTATCGATGGCGATACAGTTGATGTCCTCGCTGAAATAATTATTCATGACAATACAAGGAATGCCGGATTTCATGAATTCCAAAAGCTTTTTCTTGTCGCCGTCGATATCCGCAAAGATAACGCCCTTGACGTATCCGGCGCGGATGGATTCGCTGGTGGTCCAGTCGGCGTGCTTATGGCGTTCCGTGATATGGATAAGGATGTCCGCTTTCAGCCTGCTGGCCGCCGCCGTGACCCCTTTGATGACCTCGGAGGCAAAAAAGGAATGAAAAACATCTTCGAATCTGGGAATGACCAAAGTATAAAATTTTGAGTCTGCCATTTAAAGCCTGGCCTCCTTGTCCTGTTCGACGACAAACTTCTTGAGCTTCTTCAGGGCGTTCTCTTCGATCTGGCGCACACGTTCACGCGAAACGCCGAGCTTGCGGGACACGTCGGCCAGCGTATAGATCTTGCCGTCCTTGAGCCCGAACCTTAAATCCAGGACATCGCGCTCGCGCTCATTGACGATGCCCAGAAGACCGCTCAGACGCTCCTTATTGAAGAACTGGTCGATTTCCTTTTCCGGCGTCGCCGTCGTCTTGTCTTCGATCAGATCAATGATCTCGTTGCCGCCTTCTTCATCGATGGGGGCATCCAGGGACGACGTCTTGTTGATGTAACCTCGTATCTTGGAAATTTTGTCGGACGTCATGCGCATGGAACGCGCGATCTCGGAATCCGTCGGCACGCGCCTGAGCTTTCCCATCAGCCGTTCATTCGTCTTTTTATATTTGGACAAAAGCTCGTTGACATAGACGGGAATGCGGATCGTGCGGGACTGGTCGAAGACGGACCGCGTGATGCTTTGCTTGATCCACCAGGCGGCATAGGTTGAAAAACGGAATCCCTTGCTGGGATTGAATTTTTCAACCGCTTTCATGAGACCGACATTGCCCTCCTCTATCAGGTCCATGAGGGGAATGCCCAGATACATGTATTTTTTGGCGATGTTAATGACAAGGCGCAGATTGGCGCGGATCATATGGTCCCGCGACTTCTTGTCTCCGCGCTGGGCTTTTTTCGACAGCTCTACTTCCTCTTTTGCCGTCAGCAAAGGGATCTTGCGCACTTCTTTGATATAGGATTTTATATTTTCCATAAAAAAGCAGTGTCAGAGAGTCAAGGTATCAAAGTGTCATAGTGCAGAATTCTTTTGCATTCTTTAACACTCTGATACCCTGACTCTTTGATAGTTATCTATTTCTTTTTTCCCTTTTTGGCTGTCTTGTTCGCGAGCACCGCCCGGGCCGCCGCCAGACGCGCGATCGGCACGCGGAACGGCGAGCACGAGACGTAGTTCATCCCTGCGCGGTAACAGAAGCCGATCGAGCGCGGATCGCCGCCGTGTTCGCCGCAGATGCCGACTTTGAGCTTTTTGTTCGTCTTGCGGCCACGGTTGATTCCGGTCGCAATCAGCTCACCGACGCCTTCCTGGTCGATCGTCTGGAACGGATCATCTGCCAGAATCCCCTTCTTAAGATACTCCGGCAGAAATGCTCCAATGTCGTCGCGCGAAAACCCGAAGGTCATCTGCGTCAGGTCATTGGTCCCGAAGGAGAAGAACGAAGCGACCTCGGCGATCTTGTCGGCCACGAGCGCGGCGCGCGGGATCTCGATCATCGTGCCGAACATATGGTCGATCTTCTTCAAACCGAACTTGTTCAATACTTCCGCATAGACTTTCTTGGCGATATCCAACTGGTCCGTCAATTCCTTGACGGTGCAGACAACGGGGATCATAATCTCCGGAAAGACCTTCTTGCCTGCTTTCAGGAGCTCGGCCGCCGCTTCCAGGATAGCGCGAAATTGCATTTCGCTCACTTCTGGATAAGTAACCCCCAGGCGGACACCGCGATGTCCCATCATCGGATTGGATTCTGCCAGACTGTCCGACCTCTTCTCCAGCTCTTCCATGGAAATATTCAAGCTGCCGGCCAGTGTTTCACGCGCCTGCTGTTGATGCGGGACGAATTCATGCAACGGAGGATCCAAAAGGCGGATCGTCACCGGCAGGCCTTCCATCGCCTCCAGCGTCGCCTTGATGTCGCTCTTGACGTGCCCAAAAAGCTCGCCGACAGCCTTCTGCCTCTCCTCCAGACTTGACGACATGATCATCTTGCGCAGCTTGAAAAGAGGTTCTTCGGAACCCTTGCCGTAAAACATATGTTCCGTCCTGAACAACCCGATGCCCTCGGCCCCAAACTGCCTGGCTTTCCTGGCGTCCTCGGGCGTATCGGCATTGGTGCGGATATTCAACGTCCGGATGCCGTCGCAGATCTTCAGGAATTCATTAAGGATCTCGTTTTCGGACGAGGCATCCATCATCTTCAGCTGTCCCTTGTAGACAAGCCCCTTGGTGCCGTTAAGCGTGATCCATTCGCCTTCGTGCAGGGCCCCTGCGCCTTCAATCTCCACCTCTTTTTTCGACAGGTCGATCTCCAAGGCGGAGCAACCCACGACGCAGCACTTGCCCCAACCGCGGGCCACAAGGGCCGCGTGGGACGTCATGCCCCCTCTGGCCGTCAGGATGGCTTCTGCGGCGCGCATCCCGTCGATATCCTCGGGATTCGTCTCTTCACGCACAAGAATGACCTTCTTGCCTTCTTTGGACAAACGGATCGCGTCTGCCGACGTGAAAACGATCATGCCGCAAGCGGCGCCAGGCCCGGCTGGAAGCCCTTTGGCCATGGGCTTGTTCGCCTTTTCTTCGGCAGGATTGATGATCGGATGCAAGAGCTCATCCAGCTGCTCCGGCGTCACACGGCTGACTGCCGTCGTCTTATCGATAAGCTTCTCTTTCACCATGTCGGTCGCGATCTTGACGGCAGCCGGACCGTTTCTCTTGCCGATACGGCACTGAAGCATAAACAATCTGCCCTTCTCGATCGTGAACTCGATATCCTGCATATCATGGTAATGTTTCTCCAGGCGTTTCTGAATATCGAAAAGCTCCTTATAGACCTTGGGCATTTTACGCTCCAGGGTCTCCAGGTCTTTGTTATGCTCACTCTGCGAATACTGGTTGATGGGCGCCGGCGTCCGGATACCTGCGACGACATCCTCGCCCTGCGCGTTGACCAGATACTCCCCGTAAAATGCCGCATCACCGTTGCCGGGATTGCGCGTGAAGGCTACGCCTGTCGCCGAATCATTGCCCATATTCCCGAAAACCATAGTCTGGACGTTGACGGCCGTTCCCCATTCATGCGGGATATGCTCGATGTTCCTGTAAGCGACCGCACGCTTGCCGTTCCATGAAGAGAAGACGGCGCCGATACCGCCCCACAACTGGGCCATGGGGTCGTCGGGAAACTCCTGTCCCAGGACCTCTCTGATCTTCTTCTTAAATTCCGCGCAAAGATATTTCAGATCCTCGACGTTCAGGTCGACATCGTTCTTGACGCCTCTCTCTTTTTTGCGGGCGTCCATGATACGTTCCAGTTGCCGGCGGATCCCCATCTCATCCTTGGGTTCGATGCCCGCCGCCTTTTCCATGACGACGTCGGAATACATCATCATCAACCTGCGGTAAGCATCGTAGACAAAACGCTGATTGCCGCCGGATTGCTTGATTAAACCTGGGATCGTCTTTTCGGTCAAGCCAACGTTTAAGACCGTCTCCATCATGCCCGGCATCGACTTCCTAGCGCCGGAACGCACGGAGACCAACAGGGGATCCGAAGGGTCGCCGAAAGACTTGCCCATGATCGCCTCGACCTTTTTCAAAGCCTTGGCCACCTCTTCTTTCAGCCCTGCGGGATATTTTTTCTTGTTCTGGTAATAATAGGTACAAACTTCGGTCGTGATCGTAAAACCGGGAGGCACGGGCAATCTCAGCGACGGATGACCCGCCATCTCCGCCAGGTTGGCGCCTTTGCCGCCCAGCAGGTTCTTCATGCTTTCATTTCCGTCTGCCTTGCCGCCTCCAAAAAAATACACGTTCTTCTTGCTCATCTGCCTTACCGCTCCTTTCGAATGCGCCACGCGCGTGGAACCGATTCCCCATACGCACATGCGGGGCTATTATTTTAATCTCTCCAGCAAATATGTTTTGAGTTGCGAAATCTCGACGCGCTCCTGTTGCATCGTATCGCGGTCGCGCACGGTGACCTTTTTGTCTTCCAGAGATTGCACATCGACCGTCACGCAATAAAGCGTGCCCACCTCGTCCTGCCGGCGATAGAGTTTACCAATGGCCCCCGTGTCGTCGTAGACCGCCACCATATCTTTCTTGAGGTCATGGCTCAATTCTTTTGCCAACCCCACGATCTCAGGCCTGTTGCGCAATAACGGCAACACGGCCACCTTGACCGGCGCCAAAGCCTTGGAAAACCTCAATACAACACGTTTCTCGTCTCTGACGATATCTTCGTGATAAGCATCCACCAGGAAGGCCAGGATACTGCGGTCCACTCCTCCGGAAGGCTCGATGATATAGGGATAAAAACGCTGTTTGCTGGCATCGTCATAATACGTCATATCTTTACCGCTGAACGAGGCGTGCTGTTTTAAATCAAAATCAGCACGATTGGCAACGCCCTCAAGCTCCGACCAGCCGAACGGAAACTCGTATTCGATGTCCGAACACGCCTTGGCGTAATGAGCCAGTTCGCCTTTGTCGTGCGGCCGTATCCGTAAATTGTCTTTGTTGATCCCCAGATCGATGTACCACTGGTAGCGCGCCTCGATCCACTCTTTGAGCTTCGCATCGGATTCTTCCGGACGGACAAAGTACTCGATCTCCATCTGTTCGAACTCCCTGGTCCTGAAAATAAAATTCCCAGGGGTGATTTCGTTGCGGAAGGACTTGCCGATCTGGGCTAGGCCAAACGGAAGCTTCGGATGGCGGGAATCCAGGATATTGGTAAAATTCACAAACATCCCCTGGGCGGTCTCGGGCCGGAAGTATACTTTCTGGGCCGTCTCCCTGACGGGACCAAAATATGTCTCCAACATGAGATTCGCCGGCATGGAATTTTCAGGAAGGATTCCTCCGCACGACGGACAGGGAATCCTGGAAACCCCGTCGGCGGAAGCCGCGATGCGTCCCATAAAATTCTTGAAATCCAGATTTACGCCGGCAAACTTATGATGCAATTCCGCAATCCAGGAAATCGTAACGGCAGGCTCTTTGACCAGGCTCAGGTTGGGGGCCAGGTCTTTGCCTTTTGACTTGGCCCATTTGATCAGGACGGCCGTATCTTTCGCTCCTTCCATGGTCTCCACGAGAGAGCGACACCAATCGCTGTTCCAAATTTCATCCCAGATCTTATCAAACTTGAAAAAGTTGGAACAGGCAGGGCACTTCACAAAGGGATCGGCAAAGCTCTGAAGATGTCCGGAGGCTTCCCACGTTTTCGGGTTCATGAGGATGGCGGCATCCATCCCGTAAATGTCGTCTCGCTGGTGAACGTTCGACGTCCACCAGGCACGCTTGAGATTATTCTTGAGCTCGACCCCGAAAGGGCCGTAATCCCAGGTATTCGCCAGGCCGCCGTAGATCTCCGAGCTCTGAAAGATAAACCCTCTGCGCTTAGAGAGAGAAACAATCTTGTCCATTAAGGATGCATCTGCCATGGAATAAACGTATTTAAAAAGAGGTGCGTCTTTGGGGCTTTCATGCCTTGCGGCACGCCTGCCTACAACGGCGGCAGTCAGGAAGATACTATTTTTACTCTAAAAACAAGGCCGTGTCAAGTTAAAACAGTCCGCGCGAGAATAAAATTTCACACAAAGAAGCCCTTGAAAGGCTCATATATGTCTTCTAAGCGCCTCCGTCATCTTCTGCGCGGCGAATATTCTTAAATTCTTCCTCTTTGATCTTGAAAATATGCTCGTCAGCCGGGAATTTCCCATCCCGGACTTCATCCTTAAAGACCTCAAAGGCCTTGATCATGTCCTGGTTCATCCGGGCATACGCCTTGACGAACCTCGGCTTGTAGCGCTCAAAGAGACCAAGCATGTCGTGCGTCACGAGGACTTGACCGTCGCAAGAGGGACCTGCGCCGATGCCGATGGTCGGCACCGAAAGGGTTTCCGTGACCAGGCGCGCCACCCGATCGGGGACGCATTCCAAAAGAACGGCAAAACATCCAACTTTTTCAAAATCCAGGGCCTGACGGATGAGGGCGCGCGCCGCTGAAGCATCCTTACCCTGCACCTTGAAACCGCCCAGCTTGTCGGCGGTCTGCGGCGTCAAACCCACATGCCCCATGACAGGGATCCCTGACCGGATCACCGATTCTGCGGCCTCAAGAGCGCAGTCAAACCACTCAAGCTTGACGGCGTCACAGCCGGCTTCATGGACGAAACGCGCCGCGTTCCCCGCACTCCTGGCGGCATCTTTTTGATATGCCTCAAAAGGCATATCTCCGATCACAAACGTATGCGGCGCTCCCCGTCTGACCGCGCAGGCATGATAGATCATCTGGTCCATGGTCATGTCTTTGGTGGACTCAAGACCCAAGACCACGTTGGCAACGGAATCGCCGACAAGGATCATGTCGATACCGGCGGATTCAATGGCATGGGCCATCGGATAATCGTATGCCGTCAGCATCGTTATCTTCCGCCTGCCCTTGAAACCTTGGATATCCTGAACAGTAAGTTTGCCGCTCATGGTTTTTAGTTTGTAGTCTCAAATCCGGATTCGTGAATCCCATTTGCCAGAATTCCCTGCCCGCTTGGGCGGGCGAGGCTGGGCCCATGGATTGGTTTTGTCTTGCAGACAAAACCATGGCGGAGCGGGACGTCGCCCCGCGGGCGAATCAAAAAGGACCACGGGCCTGCCCTTGGCCTTGAGGCCAGGCTGAGCCCGTTGGGCTCCAGTCCTCGGACAAAAAACGCTTCACGTCATCCTTGAGCCTCTCCTGGTGGATCGCAAAATGTTCATTGTGGCCGCCGGCCGTCGCCACAAAGATCTTTTTGCCGCCATAACCGTCATAAAGCACCTGGCCCATTTCAAAAGGGACGATCTCATCGTTGCGGCTGTGGATGAACATCACCGGCCCTTTCACGGCAGCCATCTTGTTTACCGCATCGTATTTGGACGCCAATAAAAATGACGGCAAGAACGGATAGATGCGCTTACTCATCTCTGTAACGGATGTAAACGGCCCGTCGAGGATCAAAGGCCCGGTCGGCAGGCGGCTGGCCAGTTCTACGGCCACAGCAGCGCCCAGGGATTCACCGTAGAGAACAATGCTCTCCGGACGGAACCGCCTGATTTTCGTCAAATAATCATAGCCCGCCCGGGCATCCGTATAAAGACCTTTTTCAGACGGCAGGCCCGTGCTCTTTCCATACCCCCTGTAGTCCAGGATGAAAACGGGATAACCCAGATCATGGAAAAAACGTATCTTCTCCAACCTGTGGCTGATATTGCCGCCGTTGCCGTGCAAAAAATAGACGATCCTCTCCTGGACGCCCGGAACATACCAGCACGACAATCTCGGGCCGTCGGGGGCGACCAAAATCACATCCTCAAAGGCCAGGCCGATCTGCGACGGACTGACCGACACATCCTTGTACGGAACATATAAAGAACGGAATTCCAGGGCGCGCACAAATAAAAAAATAAAAACGATGCCGATAATGACGTAGAGCATGAAACGACCCGCCTTCCACGGCGCATGCCGGCGCATATGATCAATGTTTTGTGCGGCGAGGAATACCCAGGAGCGCATAGATGTCCGCCCACGGCTTACGGCTCTTCAGGATGACGAGCGACACGCGCCTGTCGTCATAATAAGCGATCCCCGCATAGCAATGTCCCGCCGTGCGCGTATACCCTGTCTTGCCCAGTACCCGCGGATTGCTGAGCCGCCAAAGGAGCTTATTGTGGTTGGCGCGCGTGATCTTTCGTCCGTCGGAACCCGTGATCGTTACGCTCTTTTGGGCCATCACATTTCTAATGAACGGGCTGCTGAGAGCTGCGCGCACCAGAATGGACATATCGTAGGCAGACGTCACCTGGGAACGGTCCGGCAGACCCGTCGCATTGGTGAAATGGGAATCTTTCATGCCGAGCGCCTTCGCCTTGCGGTTCATGAGGCCGGCGAATCCGCTTTCCGAACCGGCAACCGCCTGCGCCAACGCCACGCCAGCGTCATTGGCGGACGTCGCCAAAAGAACTTTCAGGAGGTCTTGCGTCGTGTATACGACCCCCTGACGCAATCCCGCCTTTGTCGGTTCGACATTGGCGGCCTTGGAAGAAATCTCGACGGGGTCCCGAAGGCCCTTGTTGTCCAAAACGACCAGGGCCGTCAGCAGCTTGACGGTGCTCGCCGGATAAAATTTCTTGCGATGATTCCTGGCGTAAAGAACTTTCCTATTTGTATAGTCTACGGCATAAACACCTTGCGCCGTCACCGAACTCTTTGAAGACTTCTTGGACACCGCCAGGGCCGGCGAAACCGATAGGACAACCGCCGTCACTCCCATCACTAACGCATACAGATCACGACGCCTCATATCACACGCTGTCTTTATAATATGCCTTATAAAAGGGGCAGGTTTTACAAATGACCTTTTTGACGCTCAAGGGCAAGGGTGTTTTAAGGTCCATGCGGCAGCAAGGAATATCTACCAGCCAACAGCGCCATTCCTGCACCTCCCCCACCAAACACTCTTTTCTGGCCTCGGGCGAACAATGAAAAAATTCCCAACAACGCACATGATGGATCCCAGACGGTTGCTTCTTCAAGATGTCCTCCTTCGTCCTTGCTGCGGTATCCCAGACCCCTCAAACATTATATTCTGTAGAGCGTCCCGTCGGCTGCGACCAAAACGGCTTTTGTGTCCGCAAACCGGCTCAGGAGCTTACGGCTTTTTTCCAATCCCAGGACGACACACGCCGTCGACAATACGTCTGAAGCCGTGGCATCGGGCGTGACGACGGTCGCCGAGACAATCCCGGACTGGACAGGATAGCCTGTTTTAGGATCGATGATGTGCGAATATCTCCTGCCGTTGATCTCGGCATATTGCTGATAGTCACCGGCGGTGGCCGCCGCCTTGTTGGTCAACGCGAGTTCATCCACGACCTTCCCTTCATGGAAAGGATCCTGGACGCCTACGCGCCACAGCGCACGGCGATTCCTCCCCAGGCAATAGACATTACCTCCGGCGTTGATCAAGGCAGAATCGATCCGCGCGTCTTTGAGCTTCCTGACAGCCCGATCCAGGGCAAACCCTTTGGCGATCCCTCCGAGATCGATACGCATGCCGCTCTTGAGCAGCACAACCTCTCTTGTCTTTGCGTCCAGATAAATGAAATCCGAACCCGCGAGCGACAAGGCCTGTACCACAGCTTCGGGAGCGGGCAATGTTTTCGAAGCGATGGCCTTCTTCCAAAGCATGGCTGCAGGCCCCACCGTGACGTCAAAGGCGCCGTCCGTGCGGCGGTAAAATTCCTGGGCCCGTTGAATGATGTCAAATAACGGCTCCGAAACAACGGCCCTCTGGCTGCCATTCAGCCGCGACAATTCGCTGTCGCGGTCGAAAAGATTAAAGACCGCTTCCAGCTTCTTGAATTCATCGAACACGATCGCCGAGGCACGGACGTCGGGAGACTTGACCTCAACAAAAGTCCCCATGATAAATTGCGTCTCCTGGTATAACGGCTTCTGGCACCCCATCATCCCAAGGCACAGAGTACAGAAAATAATGGAACGACGGATATCACGCGATAAAAAAAACATCATTTTATTTCTCTTATTGTTTCTCATGATTTTTATGATTCATTTTTTAATCACTTTCAACAACGCTTCAAGGTCAAGCGTGTTGAGCACATTGTTTTTAGCAAGCCAGGCGCGGCGGCACAACCCCACGCCGTAAGCCATATAGTCCAGGTGCGATATGTCGTGGGAATCCGTGCCGACCGCCAGACGCACCCCTTTTTCGGCGGCATGCCGGGCGTTGATGTCGGACAAATCCATCCTGTAGGGATGGGCATTGATCTCGAGGGCGGTACCGGTGTCGCGCGCCGCGCGAAAAACCTCTTCCAGATCGATCTCATAAGGCCCTCGCGCCGGCCAGAGCCTGCCTGTCGGATGCGCCACAATATGCACGCGCTTGTTGGCGCACGCGCGGACGATCCGCCGCGTCAACTGCCTTTGCGACTGCTTGAAACCCGAATGGATAGCCGCAATAACGATATCGAACTGCGAAAGGACCCTGTCCGGATAATCAAGATTCCCTTCTGCATCGATCTCGACCTCGCTGCCGAATAGGAGACGAAAACCTTTCAGGCTCCGGTTGACACGGTCGATCTCACGGCGCTTCTGTTTCAATCTGGCCTCATCCAAGCCATGGGCCACTCTCAAGCTGACGGAGTGGTCTGTCAGGCAGAGATATTCATATCCCAAAGACTTCGCCTTCTTCGCCATCTCGTGGACCGTGTTTTTCCCGTCCGAATAATTCGTGTGGGCATGGAAATCGCCGCGGATATCGGAGAGCTTGACCAGGCGCGGGAGCCTATCCTCCATGGCCGCCTCCACTTCGCCCGCGTCCTCGCGTAATTCCGGCGCAATAAAAGGCAGGCCGAGCTTTCGATACATCTCTTCTTCTGTCGCCGATGCCAGACGCCTGCCTTTCTTGTCAAAGATGCCGTATTCGTTGATCTTCCAGCCTTTCTTGATGGCCAGCTGCCTCAACCTGATGTTATGGCTTTTGGAACCGGTAAAATACAAGAGGGCTGCGCCGAACTCATCTTTAGGCACGATCCTGGCGTCCACCTGCACACCTTCTTGGGTCACGACGGCACACTTCGTCGCTCCGTGCGCCAGGACCATTTTGACAGGCGCAAGCCCTACAAAAACATCGGCGATGACCTGAGGCTCTTTCGACGCGATAAGGATGTCCACGTCTCTCACCGCATCTTTCATGCGCCGCAACGATCCGGCCGCAGAGATCTCTTGCACTTCCCTGTGTTTCTTGAGCGCAGAGATAAAAGACACAGCCGCCGCGTTCGCCGTCAAGAGATCCATCGCTTCCCTGCCCTTTTCCAAAAGCTCTATCCCCTTGAGAATATTGTCGACGGTCTTTTGCCTGATCCCCGGCAGCTTCAAAAGCCTGCCGTCGCGTGCTGCGCGTCCGAGATCCCCCAAAGAGGCGATCTTAAACGTATCAAAGAATAATTTCGCCTTCTTGGGGCCTATGGACGGAACCTGCATCAACTCCAAGACTCCCCGAGGAACGCTTTCTTTGATCTTTTCGTATTCGGCAAACGTCCCGGTGGCTAAAATCTCCCTGACCTTCGAAGCCAAATCCATGCCGATACCGGGGATATTTTCCAAAGAGCCTTCCCGGACGCGGCCGGCGATATCATCCTCCAGGGCCGCGATATTGTCCGCGGCTTTACGGTACGCCCTGACACGGAACGGATTCTCCCCTTTGATTTCAAGAAAATCCGCCATGGCGCGAAAGAGGTTTATGACAAGGTCATTCTTCACGAATACGCCCTTTCCTCAAAAGCCTGCCTGTCCGACAGGAACCGTCTCGAAAAAGGCCAATAGACCAATATGCTCGCGAGGGCCGCAAAGAATACGACTTCCTGAACGCCGAACGCTTGAGCGAGCAACCCAAAAAGGAGGTTGCCGAAAGGAATAAACCCCATGAACATCATCATGAACAATCCCATGATACGGCCCCTGTGGTGATCGGGGATAGAAAGCTGGATCATCGAATTGACCAGGGCCATGCCGCCGGAGATCCCAATCCCTGCCAATACCAGAAGGATGCAAGACGCCCACATGTTCCTGGAGACGGAGAAGGCCATCGCCGACAAAAAGAACACGATCACAGACAAGCGCAACAGACGAAATCTGGCGAGTTCGTTCTTCAGCCGGGCGACGTTTAAAACACCGATCAGCGCCCCGACACCGCTGGAAGACATCAATATCGCCAACCCCATGGCGCCGGAGCCGAGGACTTCCTGCGCAAAGATCGGCATCAAGACCACATAGGATACGCCGAAGGTGCTGACCAAGCCGACCAGGGCCAGCAAAAAAAGCAGAAACCGGTTATGCCTGACGAGAAGCACGGATTCGCGGATATCCGAAAAAACGGACGCCTGGTTTTTACGCACGGCGGCGGGACGCGGCTTGATCAGCGCCAGCGCCGCCAGGACAGGCAAATAGCTGACGGCATTGGCGAAAAAACATCCCGACATGCCGATCAGGGCGATCAAGAGGCCCGCGACAGCCGGTCCGATGATGCGGGCGGAATTAAAGGCCGCCGAGTTCAAGGCAATCGCATTCATCAAATGCTGACGGCCCACAAGCTCCACGACCATCGCCTGTCTCGTCGGTGAATCGAAACTCAGGATAAAACCGTTAATCGTGGCCATCATGATGACATGCCAGATCCTGACGGTCCCCGTCCACACCAGAAAGGCAAGAACCAGAGCCAGGATGGTAAAACAGGATTGTGTCACCAACAGGAGGTTACGTTTAACGCTGCGGTCAACATAGACACCCGCTGCCAGGGCAAAAAAAGACACAGGCAGATAACTCAGGAAGCCCGTCAAACCCATCAGAAAAGCAGAGTGCGTCAGGCGGAACACCAGCCAGCTCTGGGCCATGGTCTGCACCCAGCTGCCGATCAAAGAAACAAACATCGAAACCCAATAAATCCGAAACTCGCGGACGCGCAAAGAAGAAAACATGTTCTCAATCTGCTCATAACGTGCGGCCTGCGGCAGCACCGGATGCGGCACGCTAATAACCTATGAAATCCTCTGTGATGATCCTGTCTTCCTGGACGGCAAGCTTGTTCATCAGCATCTTGCGCATGGCGTCGACCATGGCAGGCGGACCGCAGGAATAGAAGATCCTTTCAGGATAATCCTGGATCTCCTGGCGCACCAGATCGTCATCAATATAGCCCTTAAAGCACCCTTCGATCTTTTCGGAACATTCCGTCAGGGTATAGACGATCCTGAGACGGTCGTTCTCCTTTTGCATCGCCGATAACTCGTTACGGAAGATCAAATACTCCGGCGTGCGGCTGGAATACAAAAGGACGAGACTCGACGGCAACTTCATATCCGTCGCGTATTTGAAAATACTGCGCACCGGCGTGATACCGATGCCGCCGATCAAAAATGCGGCCTTGGGATACTGGCCGGTAAATGTAAATTTCCCCATAGGGAACCGCACAGCGCATGCTTGACCCACCTGCAGGGACTCCAAGGCCCTGGAAAAAGGACTATTGCTGAGTTTCTTCGTGAACTGGATGAACCCCTTTTCGGTCGGAGAACTCGAAATAGAAAAAGCCTTGGAGACCGGACGCCCGGCTATCGTGAGCGTCAAGACCAGATACTGTCCCGGCTCATATGGGACATCCTCTTCCAGGGAAAAACGGAACGTCTTGACATCGCAGCACTGCGTGACGATCTCCATAAGTTCCAACTGACGGTTATCCATGAATCCGCCTTTCAAAGTTCCTTTTGCGTCCGGCCGATCAACCGTTTCATGTCATGCCTGCCAATGAAACACCCGGCCACGTCCGGATGGCCGCCGCCGCCGAATTCCTCGGCGATCCGGCCGACATTGACGAGCCCCTTGGACCTGAGACTGACACGCCACCGGCCGTCGAACATCTGCCGGAACAAAAGGATCGCCTTGATGTCCTTGAGCGTCCTTATCTGATCGGCAATGGGATCGACATCCTCTTCGTTCGCCTTCAGCCGCTTGAGGTCGGATGCCCTGACATAGGTCACCGCCAGCCGGCCGCGATTATAAAAACGGACGCGCGAAAAACAAATACCCAGGAGCATCGCCTCCTGACGCGTACGGCTCCAATAACTCTTCTCCACAAGCTGGTAATAATTAACCCCCCTGGAAATCAACTCGGCACAGATCCTGAAGGTATCCGCCGTAATGGTCGGAAGCCTGAAAGAACCCGTCTCCACGATAATGGACACCAGAAGGCAAACCGCCATCTTCCTGTCGGGCGAAAGCCCCAGCATGCGGACGAGACGGTAGACGATCTCGCCGACAGCGGCAGCCTTCTTATCGATGATCTTTAAATTGGCGAACGGTTTGCGAAAGGTATGATGATCGATCTCGACCGCCTGCTTCGCCTTCAGAAAAACGTCCTCATGGAATTTTCCCAGCTGGACCCAAGAAGCGCAATCAAGGGCAATAGCCAGATCGAAAGGCGAGCTGTTCTCAGGCTTGAGACGAATAGAACTGTAATGAGGCAGGAAACGGTAACGCGCGGGCAATGCGCTCGGGGAAAACAATGTCACGTCTTTCTTGAGACGTTGGAGCGCCAGCGCCAACCCTGTCATCGATCCCAAGGCGTCACCGTCAGGAAACATATGTACGCACACCGCAATCCTTCCGGCCTTCCTGATGGCTTGTGCCACGCCCCGGTAATCTTCGATCTTCTGCACGCGGCCTCCGTTTCCACCCATCATTCCCATGCTCGCCGCCCTCACTCCCCCAAGACCTTCACAAGGATCCTCTTTTTCCTTTGGCCGTCGAATTCTCCGTAAAAGATCTGTTCCCAGGGGCCAAAGTCAAGCTTGCCCTTGGTGACGGCCACAACGACCTCCCGGCCCATGACCGTCCTCTTCAGATGCGCGTCTGCGTTGTCTTCACCGGTCAAGTTATGCTGATACCTGTCTTTGCCGTAAGGGGCGAGCTTCTCCAGCCAAAGGCCGAAATCCCGATGCAGACCTGATTCGTCGTCATTGATAAAAACAGACGCCGTGATGTGCATCGCGTTCACCAGGCACAATCCTTCCTTGACGCCGCTCTTGGCGACGATCTCCCCGACGTCGGACGTGATATTGATAAACTCCTGCCTGTTCTTCGTCTGAAACCAGAGATATTCCGTATAGGATCTCATGATTCTAACTCGTTGACTCATTTAACAGGGTAAACCCGCCAACCCGTCAATTCTCTCTTGTATGCACACTGATACGAACCCGCCCAGGAACCGGAGATGACATTGCGCACGGGAACGCAAAGGAATTCGTTGCCGTGAACCGTCCGGCGCAGCCCAAAACGGTCCTCATAAATGCGGCAATAATAGCGGCCGTCTTCGCCGCACACAAGCTCGGAGCAGGGGTCTTTCTCAAACAGCCCGCAACAAGCGCCGCAGCGTTTACACAAAGCTTCGTGATGCTCGGCGGATTTTTTCAAATACAACTCGTAGGAAGCTTCCTCATTCATATGCGACCCATTCTTATGCCGGGCTTCCAATACACGCACTTGACAGAAGCGTTTTCTGTTATCTTGATGTCCGTTTCTTCTCCCAAGGCCACGACACCGTGCCAAAGGCCCTTTTTAAGAATAACAGGCTTGTCGAGAAGGAAACACCTGATATCCGCGACTCTGCGCCTGCGGGCCACAAAAAGAAGCGCGCGCCCCTTGACCGGCTCAAAGCTTTCCAGGGAACCCGGATGCTGTTCCAGTCTATCTATAACTCTATCACGCACAACAAGATAGGCGATTCTCCAGCCCGTATGAGGCTGACGCACAACAATCCTGAATAGATTACGGCGGCCGGAAGCCGACCGGCGAGGATAATCGATGATCCGGCCGTAAGGCTTAAAATAAGACTCTTTAATGGAAAAAATACGCTGTTTTTGGAATGTCATATCTCTTTATATTACCGAAAACATCCGGATTTTACAAGACGAGTTTTTTCGGACGGGACGGCGGGTTAGGCGGGGAAATTCATGTATTTGTCCCAGAAACGGTATAATTCCCGCGTCGCAAAGACATCCCTGAGACAATAACGGGCAATGTCGCCGTGACGGCCGTCATGGAACAAGGCCTTGACATCAAGACCGGTCACGCCGTCTTCCTTGGGACTCTTGATGCCGAAGGCATGACACCAGACGTGAAGGCTAAAGCGCCTGCGGACAGCGCCTAAAAACGTCAGCTTCTCCATCAGGTCGATATGCATGTTGGAGCGGTAACGGTCAGGCATCAGGTTCTTCGTGGCCTTCAGTTGGTTGATGGCGGACCGCACGAGGATGAAAGGACAATCGAAACCGCGGCCGTTGAACGTGATGAAAGCATCATATTTCGAGAGACGGGACCAGAAGAGCTCCAGGAGCTGTTTCTCATTGGGGACGGAAAAATATTCCGCCTCTCCTTCCATGATCCGCTCAGGCTGCTTGCCGGGGACCTGGTAATACACAAAGGCCTTGTCCGTTTCAAGCTCCAGCATCGCGATCGTCACGATCTGCGCCGTCACAGGATAAAAACTCAGGGAATCGCGGACCTCCTGCTCTTCCTCGTCTGTCTTGGCGAATTTCAGCAGATACTCCTGCGTGCCCTTGTCGAACGCGTCTAATTCCGCTCCTACTGTCTCGATATCAAAAATAATCTTTGCCATTGTCCATCTCGAAGTAATCCGTCAGTTTACGATAAAGTTCATCCTTATCCATCCGGCGCGTTCCGGTCTGATCAAGCGCGAACCCCTCATCTTCATACCACGCATAATCGGTCCGGATCTTCTCCAATACCCTCGGCTCCGAGACAAAACGCGACAGCCGGTTAAAACTGCTCATCCCGCCGTTGCGGCCCTCGTTATGCAGAGAAAAATGCAGATATTTTCTGGCGCGCGTGACCGCCACATAAAGGAGCCGCCGCTCTTCCTCGATCGCCTCCTCGTCGTCAAGCGCATAAGACACTGGGATGCTGCCGTCGACCAGGGCGATCACGAAGACGACCTCCCACTCCAGACCCTTGGCGGAGTGGACCGTCGATAAGGTGACGGGACGCTCGTCTTCTTTTTTGCCCTCTGCTTCCAAAACGCTGCGCTCCGGCGGTTCGATCGTGACAAAATCAACAAGAAACTGTTCAAGCGACGTATAACCGCTGGAGATCTCAACAAACGCTTCCAAGTCTTCCTGACGCGCCGGGTAATCGTCGAATTTCTTCTTCAAGATAGGCGTGTAAAACTGGATGACTTTCTTGATTTTCTTCTCGATCGTCTCAATGCCCGGCAGAAGACGAAAGAGCTCCGCCAGCTTCAACAGCTCCCTGCGGGCCTCCGCGCTCTTGACGACAAGCGCGAGGTCGGCTTCCAGACGCTGGGTGTCGGCGCCGAGGATGATCTCCTTGACGCGTTCGGCCGTGCGCGGCCCGATCCCGTCCAAGAGCATCAGGATCCTGGCGATCGATATCTCATCCTTGGGGTTATGATGGGCTTTCAGAAAAGCCATCACGTCCTTGACATGGGCTGTCTCGATGAACTTCATTCCTCCGAAGACGGCAAAGGGGATATTAAGCTTGGAGAGGGCCAACTGAACCGGCAACGACAGGTAGTTCGACCTGTAGAGCACCCCCAGGGAACCCAGGGGCACCCCTTCATCCCTGTATTCCTTGATCTTATGCGCCACCCATTCGGCCTCGCTGAACGCGTCCTTAAAATAGGACAAGGTGGGCTTCTCGTCTCCCGGCTGTGTCGTAAAAAGCACCTTGGAATATTTCTGTTTCTCCCCTTCGATGACGGCATTGGCCACATCCAGGATCGGCTGTGTGGAACGATAGTTGTATTCCAGCTTGATGATCTTCGTGTCGGGAAAACGCTTGGGGAACTCGAACATATTTTTATAATAAGCGCCCCGGAAACTGTAGATGCTCTGCGTGTCGTCGCCCACGGCCATGCAATTATTGTGCCTGGCGCCAAGAGAATAAACGATATCCGCCTGGATCTTATTGGTGTCCTGGAATTCGTCGACCATGACATACCGGAAATGCGCCGCGGCCTTCTCGTTGATAGCGGTGTTCTCAAGCAAAAATTTGAGATAGATCAGCATGTCGTCATAATCGATAAGATTGCGCTCCAGCTTGAATTGCGTATACATCTTGCGCAGTTCCTCCAGGGGGGCCGACAAAGGCACAAAATGCGGATAATCCTTGGCCAGGACGTCCCGGATCGGCTGGTTGCGGTTCGTGCTCATGCTCAGGACGGCCCGCAGCGTGTCTTTTTTCGGAAAGCGGGACTTGTCCTCAAGGAAACCGGCCTTGGCGGCCAGAAGATGCAAGAGGTCGGCGCTGTCGGCTTCATCCAAAAATGAGATGATATCGCCCAAACCCAGGACGCTCTTATATTGCCGGATCAGCCGGTAGGCGAAAGAATGGAATGTCCCTCCTTCGATCTTGCGGCACCGGGGATCGTGCAAAGAGGCACGGCCGAGCATTTCGCGCGCCGCCTTGCGCGTGAAAGTCAACAACAGGATCTGCTCCGGAAGAATGCCGTTCTCTATCATGTAAAGGCAGCGGTATTCGATGACCCTCGTCTTTCCTGTTCCGGCCCCTGCGACGACAAGCAGCGGGCCTTCCATCGTCGTGACGGCGTCCCATTGGGCTGGATTCAGTACGGATTTAAAATCCTCTATCTTGCTAGTTTTCATTAAAGGGACCTTCAGCGATAAACAGCCGGATACGAAATCCTTGCGGCTCTTCCAAGAGGACATTTCCCGGGAAATCCGGGGTCGGGAAAGGACGGTCTATTCTGGCTTGTCTTCCTTGGCCTTGGGCTGAAAACCAGGAATAAGAGTCTCTCTTTTCGATTTTTGCTTGTCACGAGAGGCGTCCGCGGGTTTATCCCGTGCCGCATCGGGAGTTTTCTCCACCGGCTTTTCGCCGGAAGGCGCAGCCGCCACCTCCTTCTTTTCTGCTGGCGGCGCTGCAGGCGGGACCGGCCTATTGGCGTTGGTGAACCCCGCCGGAGAACTTTTGTCTTTCGCCGACGACGTTGAAACATCTTCAGTTCTTGATCCGGCGGGCGGCTTCTCTAACGGGGTAAACTTAAAAGGCTCATCGGCCGGCGGCGTCTTCGGCTTCTCCTCTTCTGCTTTTGGGGTTTCGGCCTTGAAAAATTCCACATCGCCCGGAACGCCCTTCTTGATATCCAATTTGACCTGCTGGCTTTTAGGAAAACCCGGGATCTCGTCGCTCTTGAGAGCTTCCGGCCCGGAATCCTTCTTCTCAATCCCTGTATCGATCCCGAATTTTTTCTCAATCGTTTCGTCTTTCGCTTTGGACGGCACCTGGTCAGGAGCCCTGAGGGAGGTTTGTTCCGTTTTCAGAGGCCCGACCTTTGGCGCTTCAGGCTTTGGGGACTCGGCTTTAGGCGGCTCAGATTTGGCCGCCTCGGGCTTCGGCACCTCGAGCTTAAAATACGTCTCGGGTCTTGGCGGCTCCGGTCTTGGAGATTCAGTCTTTAGTTTTTCTTCTCCCTGGGGCGGCTCGGCTTTCGGGGATTCGATCTTTTGGGGATCGGCTTGAGGAGGTTCGGTTTTCGGAGGCTCGGGCTTGGGTGGTTCGGTCTTAGGTGCCGGCTGCCCCTTGGCCTTTTCCAAACCGGCCATCCTCAGATTCTGGATCTCGGCCTCCAATTCATTATACTGCCCCTTGAGGCCGTCAAACATCTCACTCTTTGTTTTGAGCTGGCCCTTAACAACTTCCAATTCCTTCTGGACCTTTTCAAACTCTGACTCGCGCAAAGAAAGCTCGCCTTCCATCTTCTGCCTTGCAATCGTCTCCTGCTGGGCGATCATGTCTTTTTGCTTGACCTCGTCCTTGAAAACCGCCAGCTCTTCCTTGAATTTGTCCGATTGCTTGGCCTTCTGCTGAAGATCGGCATTTTCACGTCTAAAAATCTCTGCGTCGTCCTTGGCCTTGAAAAATTCTTCCTCAAGCTTCTGGCGGTCCTCCATGAGCTTCTTCAACTCGCCGTCTTTCTGCAAAAGCTGGGATTCAAGATCTGTTATCCGGCGCGCCTTGGCGTCTTCGGCAGCTTTGCCTTTTTGGGCGTCATCCGACGAAGTTTTCAAAATCAGGGCCACCAGGCCGAGAAACCCGACAAGCAGAACACCTATGATGATCTCCATCCCTCATCCCCCCCGATTGGACCTTAAACTTCCACCTCTTGGGCGTAACTGGATTCTATCGTCTTGATCAAATCAACCAAGAGCGCGTTCACCGGCGTTTTAATGCCGAGGCTCTGGGCCTGGCGCACGATGGCGCCGTTGATGGCGTCTATCTCTGTCGGTTTTTTTCGCAGGACATCGGCGAGCATGCTGGAGACATTCTCGGCCGTCGCCTCGCAGACGGATTCGGCCTTAGCCAGCACGTCGTCATAAAGAAGCTTGATGCGTTTGCGCTTGGCGACCTTGTGCGCTTCCGTGATGGCGCCCTCGGCGATGCGACGGGAACCTTCGTAAGCCATGATCCTGCCGTTCGTCAAGCGCGTCACGGCCGCAACCGCATTGATGCCGGCGTTAATGATGAGTTTAGACCAAAGGACGGCATGAATGTCGCGCGACAATTTTACGGCCAGCTTCGTTTTCTGGAAAAGCTCTCTCAGCGTTTTGAGCTCGGCGCCCAGGGAACCGTCAGCGCGGCCGAGGATCACATCTCCCTCGCCCGCATAGCGACTCACGCCTTCCTCTGTAAGTGTCGCGCCAAGATTGGTGACGGCGAGGACAACCCGCGATTCCCCGAAGGCATCCGACAAGAGCTCAACATTGCCTGCGCCGTTTTGGAACGATACGATAAAACCCTGCGCACCCACATGAGACGAGATGGCACGAATGACGGATTTCGTATCATAGGACTTGACGCAAACGAACCAAAAATCGGCATCCCTGCCTGCGGTCGCATCCGTTGTTATCTGGACGTCCGCAAATTTTGCATTCATGAGACCTTCGATCCGGATGCCGTTCTTGGCAAGCAAAGCGGCCCTCGCCGGATTCTTATCCAAGACCAAGACTTCGTGCCTGGTTTTGGACAGCAAACCGTAGAGCAACAGCCCCATGGCCCCTGGTCCGACGACGACAATTTTCATGGATCCCTCATCTGCTTTCCGCTTAACATAACATAGTTATTGACCTTTGTCTATAGAATCGCGTGCTTGGCTGCGACGATTTTGGTGCGAGACAAGGAGCGAGGACGCCAGCGTAGTCGCAGCACTACGCCAAGGACGAGCGACGCCGTCGCAGCCCAAAAGCGTCCAGCCCACAAAGGGCGGACCTCCGCATTCCACTTTGAGGAGGGTCCAGCCCACAAAGGGCGGACCTCCGCATTCCACTTTGAGGAGGGTCCAGCTCAGAAGGGGAAGCCCGTCTTTTGTCCATCTGCTTCGTTGCTCCTCCTCGGCGTATCGCAGCGGATACGCCTTCGTCGTCGCGCCCTCGCATACAGCCAAAACTCGGGCTTCCAAGCGTACGATTCTATAGACAAAGGCCAATAAACCTAAAGGTCAAGAATTTCATGGATCTTCTCGCGGGTTTTCATGGCCTTTCCGACATGAAAACGCACAAAACAGTGCAAGATCTCTTCAAGCTGTCTGCGCACACCCGGCATCAGCTTCAACCGCAGGCAATCGACCCACGACGACCGCTCAATATAAAGGATGGAGGCGATCGTCCCTGGAAGGACGGCCGCTGAAGCAAAATCGGCCGAAAGACACCTGCGGCACAAGAGGCCGCCTTTCTGAAGGCTAAAAAAGGCCTCGGAGGTCAATGGAGTTTCACAAGAAAGGCAGGAATCAAAATGAGGCTTAAAACCCGAAAGCGCCAGGATCTTGATCATAAAAACGTTGCGCATGTCATGGGGAGGTTTTTTGAGGGCCCGCAGGAATTCCAGGACCAAAGCAAAAACCGCAGGATTGGCGTCTTCCAAGGGCATCAAGAGATCCATGAGCTCGGAACAAAAATGGGCATAGCTGAAGCTCCTTAGATCATCTCCCCTGATCTCAAAGTCGTCCAGGAGATCGCATTGGCCCACAAGGTGGATCTCGGAATGACGCTTTCTATAAAAAACGATGTGGTTGAGCGACAATAACGGCAGGCTGGAACCGAATTTACGCGGGTCGCGGCGGATCCCCTTGAGGACCCCTTTGACCTTGCCGAAATCGCGCGTAAAAAAAACCGCGATCTTGCTGGTCTCGCGGAAATCAAAAGTCCTTAAAACGACTGCGGGCGTCGCACAGATCATGGTCCGGATTCACCGTTGAGACGAAAGACCGCGCACGAGTTCTTCCTGGCGGCGCCACATCTTTCGGCGCGTGCGCGGCGTCAGATCGTCGTAGCCCAAAAGATGCAATAGGCCGTGGATGACATAACGCAGGATTTCTTGCGCGGGGTTGATGTCCAGGCGCGCGGCTGTCCGATGGGCCGTCTGGACGGAAACGACGACGTCGGCAAAAACAAAATCAGCCGTCCCTTGCCCCGATAGGTCGAAACTCAAAACATCCGTCGGCCGGGACGCACCCTTGAACAGCCGGTTCAGTTTTTCGATAAAACCATCATCGACGAATTGAATGGAGAGATGGGCGTTACGCACTCCCTCGGCCGCAAGCACGCGGCCCACAACACGCCGGATCGTCCCATCCGGCGGCACGGCCTTGCGTGAACGGTTGCGGATATCAATGCAGACGCCCCGGCGCAGTACAGCCAGACATGGCCGGCGGGTCGCCGCGCAAAACAGGCGTTTATGGTTTTTTCGTCGCTTCACCTTGGTCAGGATAATCGATGCGGGAGTGGTAAAAAGCGCCCAGGATATGGATAAAAATCGTCGCGATCTTCTCCAAGTCTCTCAACGTCAAATCACAAGCATCCAGTTGTCCGTCAATGAACTTGTTATTGATGACGCGATGCACCATGTCGGCGATCCGTTCGGCCGTCGGCTCCTCGAGGGTCCTGCAGGCGGCCTCCGCCGAATCCGCCAAAAGTACGATGGCCGTCTCTTTCGTCTCGGGCTTGGGGCCGGGATAGCGGAAAACCTCTTCGCTCAGCTCCCTTTCGTCGCCGCCGGACTCCAAAGCCCTGCGGTAGAAATAATAAACGAGGCTTGTGCCGTGATGCTGGCGGATGAATGCCGTGATCGTGTTGTTCACCCGGTTTTTTCTGGCGAGTTCCACGCCGGCCTTGACGTGTTCCATGATGACCAGCTTGCTCATAGAGGCGCTCAAGGTATCATGCTTGCTGGCGCACTTGTCCTGGTTCTCGCTGAAATATTCAGGTTTTTCCAGCTTTCCAATGTCGTGATAATAAGCACCGACTCTCGCCAGAAGCGCATTGGCCCCCACGGCCTCGGATGCTACCTCGGCGAGATTGCCGACCATCAAGCTGTGATGATAGGTTCCGGGCGCCTCAAACACGAGGCGCTTAAGCAAGGGGTGGTTGAAATCGGCCAGCTCCAGAAGGCTGATATTAGTCACGACCCTGAATAGATATTCGAAAACCGGCAGAAGGCCGGCGACGAGAAAGGAGGAAATGATGCCGTTCAGAAAAGGCGCCATGCAGAAACGGACGATCGGAACCCCCCTTAAAGAGGTGTGCTGGAAAAAAGTCAACACGGCCAGGCTCTGGATCGCTCCGACAAAAAACCCCGCCGTGATGATGCGGGAACGGCGGCGGGCCTGCCATACATAGAGGGCGCCCAGGAGGCACCCGAGGAAAAGGACGCCCGACAGATAAATGTCTCCCCCGAAGATCATGCCGACAAAAAAACTCAAAAGGACCGCGAATATCAACGACAGCTCGAGATCGTGATAGAGAAGAGAAACCAGCATCACGACCGCCGCGACGGGGATATAATAGGGCGACAGCACCGTGTATTCCTTGAAGAAAATCGCCATGGCGGCGCCGAGAAGAAAAAGAAAACCAAGAGAAAGGAAATTATACCGTTTGTCCTCGAATCGCCGGCTCAAGACCAACAGATAAACCGCCAAGAGCGCGAACATAAGGATCGCCAGCAAAGGAATATCCGTCTGGATCCCATAAAAGGCCAGGAAAACGATCCCGCCGAAAAAGAAAAGCGCATCTTTAATCGTTATGTCTCTGTGCTTTATCATAGGCTTCGATGACCCTCTGGACCAGCTCGTGGCGCACAACGTCCTCGCCCGTCAAATAGCTGATCTTGATCCCCTGGATATCATTGAGA
Source organism: Candidatus Velamenicoccus archaeovorus (assembly GCF_004102945.1). Taxonomy (GTDB): domain Bacteria; phylum Omnitrophota; class Gorgyraeia; order Velamenicoccales; family Velamenicoccaceae; genus Velamenicoccus; species Velamenicoccus archaeovorus. The sequence goes on from NZ_CP019384.1 coordinate 1,029,195, forward strand.
AGCTCCAGCGCCTGGACCAGGCCGATCGGTTTTCCGCCGGGCAGATCGCTCTGCGTGATGTCGCCGGTAATCACCGCCTTGGAATCAAATCCTAGACGGGTCAAAAACATCTTCAACTGCTCCGGCGTGCAATTCTGCGCTTCATCAAGAATAATAAAGGCATCATTAAGCGTGCGGCCGCGCATATAAGCCAGGGGCGCAACCTCAATGATCCCCGTTTCCAGGAACTTCTCGATCTTTTCCGCCTCCATCATGTCATAGAGGGCGTCGTAAAGAGGCCTCAAGTAAGGCGAGAGTTTCTGATGCATGTCTCCGGGCAAGAAACCAAGGCTTTCCCCTGCCTCGAGGGCCGGACGCGTCAGAATGATCCTGCGGACCCTGCCGGAATTAAGCTCCGAGACCGCCATGGCCATGGCCAGATAGGTCTTTCCCGTTCCCGCGGGACCGATGCCGAAAACGATATCGTTGCGACGGATGGCATCCGCATATTCCTGCTGTCCTTTTGTTTTGGGGGATGCGACCTTTTCTTTCTTGGCCACATCCCTGAAATCCTGGGGGAAACGGAAATCCGATGCCTTCCATTCCTTCTTGGCCCCGCTCAAGGACCTTATGATCAATTCAAGCTCGCGCTTATCGGCATCCCGGTGGGTGCGGATAAGCTGGAGGAAATTCTCGATGACGCGGATCGCCTTCTCAAGCCTCCCTTTGTTGGAACCGCTGACACGCAACCCGTCGGGACGCGAAGAGATCTTGACATGATACTCCTGTTCAATCAAGCGCGCGTTTTCGTCGTGCAAGCCGAAAAAATCCTGCGTTTCCTTCTGGCTCTCCAGTCTGACAACCCTGAACATGTTCCCTTCCTCACAAAATAACCAAATTCCAAGATACAATCACCAAACAATAACCAATCACCAAAATCCAATCATCAAACAACACTTTGGTTGTTGGTCATTCCAATCCGGGCTTCCCTTCTCATTCCTGCGGGATTTTGATGACCTGGCCGGCGTAAATCTTGTCCGGGCTCTTCAGCGCTTGCTTGTTGGCCTCAAAAATCACTTTCCACTTCTTGGTCGTCCCGTAAAATTTCATCGATATCTTCTGCAGCGTGTCGTTCGCCGCAACCGTATACGTCACGGGTTCCTTGGGTGCTGTGGCGCCTGCGGGGGCCGCCATGGCCGGAATTTCCGTCGTCATCTCTTCGGTAGCGCCCTCTTGATTCTCCATGGCCATGGGACATTTTTCATATTTCGGCTTCTTGCCTTTAGGCCTCTGACCAGGCTTTTTTCCAAGCTCCACCTCGGCAACGTAGGTCGTGCGCGTCAGCTTCCTGCCGGCCTGGAGGTCTTCATGAGATGCACCCGTCAAATAGCCTGCATTCCCAGAACTCAAATCCTGATCGACACGTTCCTTCTCAACCGTGTAGGTACGCACCCGGGCGCAACCCGAAACGGCCGCAAGAGCAAAAACAACAACCCATATTCCAACCGCACCCTTCTTCATTGTCATCCTCCTTAATTCCGCCTCTGGCGGGATTAGACCCTCCGCTATGTGGAATGCGGAGGTCTACCCTTTCTGGGTTAACTCCTCCACCCGGCCTCATCGGATGGCCGGTGTGCCACTTTCTGCGGCAGCGTATCTTGGAAATATCTGGATGCCCGTCCGAGTTCTACGAGGACTGGTCGCAGCCAGATATTGACAAGATGCAAACGCGAGGAGTAACGTTTCTTTCCTTTAACCTTCCGCCTCTGGCGGGATTAGACCCTCCGCTTATTCGGAATTGCGCAGGTCTACCCCTTGTAGGTTAGACCCTTCGCTTATTCGGAATTGCGCAGGTCTACCCCCTTGTGGGTTAGACCCTTCGCTTATTCGGTATTACCCGGCTCAATCGGATGAGCCACACCCTGCCTCATCGGACCGGCAAGTGCGCCACTTTCTGTGGCGGTATGCCGTCCAGGGGGACGCACCCGCTTATCCTATTAAAGCGGGGTGCAGCTTTCTGCGGCATGCAAAGGTCTCCCCCTTCTGGGTTAGCTGCTTACACAAGGAGTCAAGGTCACCCCTATATTCCTCGGCCTGTTTCGGGTACCTCTAAGCGGCCACAACACTCTCCGCCCTAAAGGGCGGAGCTTTAGGCCGCGCAGAGTCAATTCCTTTATTCCTTCCCCTTCGGCGCAACGCTTCTGATGTGCAATTCTTTGAGTTGCTTGTCGGTGACATCCGAAGGCGCCTGTGTTAGGGGACAGACAGCCTTTTGTGTTTTAGGAAACGCAATGATATCCCTGATGCTCTCTGTGCCGAAGAAAATCGACAAGATCCTGTCGAGCCCGAACGCGATGCCGCCGTGAGGCGGAGCCCCGTATTTGAAAGCCTCAAGCAAAAACCCGAAGCGGGCATCAATCTCGTCCTGCGGGATACGCAGGATCTCGAAGATCTTGTGCTGCAGCGCCTGGTCGTGGATCCTGATGGAACCGCTGGAGATCTCATTACCGTTCAGCACAAGATCGTACGAACGCGAACGGATGCGGCCAAGGTCCCCGGACTCAAGCAAACCGATATCTTCGGGATGAGGCGCCGTAAAAGGATGGTGCTCGCTGTCCCATCTCTTTTCTTCATCGTCGTATTTGAAAAGAGGGAAATCGACGACCCAGACGAAAGAGAATTCGCCGGCATCCTCTTTGTTGCGACGCAAGTCCGGCTTATCGCAGCCGTATGTCTCCATCGCCTCCTTATAGCTGATGCGCGGGAACGGCGTCGTCAGCGTCACGCCTTTAAGCTCCTTCAAAACAAGAACAAACATCTTCTCGGAAATGGAAAATATATCCTCCTCCTCCACAAACGACATCTCCATGTCCATCTGGGTGAATTCCGGCTGGCGGTCCGCCCGCAGGTCTTCATCCCTGAAACATTTGGCGATCTGGAAATAACGGTCGAATCCGGACACCATCAAAAGCTGTTTAAAAAGCTGCGGCGACTGCGGCAGGGCGAAAAATTTTCCCGGGTTGACGCGGGACGGCACGAGGTAATCCCGTGCGCCTTCCGGGGTAGACTTGGTCAAAATAGGCGTCTCCACCTCAATAAAGCCTTCATTGCTGAGGAACTCGCGCATCAGACGGTTCAATTGGTGCCGGGCGGACAAAAGCTTGAACATCGCGGGACGGCGCAGATCCAGATACCGATACGGCAGACGCACGTCTTCGGACAACACGAGATCGTCCGCAATCTCAAACGGCGGCGTCAGAGACGGATTCAATATTTCGAGCTCCTGGGCGATCAGCTCGATCTCACCCGTCGGAATATCAGGATTGATATTGCTCTTCGGCCGGAGGTTCACCAGGCCCTTGAGACGCACAGCGAATTCGGCGCGCAGGTCTGTCGCCAAACGGTGCGCCTGGGGGGAATCCTTAGGGCTGAACATCACCTGCGTATAGCCGTAACGGTCCCTCAAATCAATAAAAATAAGCTTTCCATGATCGCGGCGCCTATGCACCCAGCCGCAAAGCACGACGACCTGGCTGGCGTGCTCCTTTTTTAACTCACCGCACGTATGTGTCCTCAACATAAAGTTTCCTTTACCTGCTGGACGATCCGGTCCAGGGGCACCTCGATCTGGGTCCTTTTCATCATATCCTTCAAAAGTCCTACGCCCTTGGCCAGCTCATTGTCTCCCACGATGACACAGGTCTTGGCTTTCAATGCCCCTGCCTTCCTCAAAGCCGATTTCAAAGACCCGTCTGTATAATCCGTATCGGTCGCAATCCCCGCTTCGCGCAAAGTATTCATAAGTCCTTGGCACTTGGCCGCGGTCGCATCTCCCAGGCCGATGATATAACAATCCAACCCCTCGACCCCATTCTCCTCCTTGGATCCTCTGGCCAAAAGCATCCTCTCGACGCCCAATGCAAACCCGACTGCCCCTTTTTCTGGCCCCCCCAGCTCTCCGACCAGATTATCATAGCGGCCGCCTGCGCCGATGGCATCCTGAGCCCCCAGACCGGGATGCTTGATCTCAAAAACGGTCTTTGTATAATAATCCAGGCCGCGGACCAAAAGCGGATCGACCCTGAAAGTAACGCCGAAGGCCGCAAGGGCCTTCTTGACAGACTCAAAATGATCCCGGCAATCCTGGCAGACGCGCCCTGTGTCGATGGACAAAGCGGCGACGTTCTCCCGGCACTGCGCATTCTTGCAATCCAGGACGCGAAAGACATTGCGCTCCATGCGACCCTGGCAATCTTCGCAAAACATTTGCTTCTTCGGCAAAAGGACTTCCTTGAGGTTTATCGCCAGACGTTTTTTATCATTCGCGCAGCCCAGCGTATTGACGGCAACTTCGAAGCCGCTGATACCGGCTTCGCGCAGGATATGAACAGCCAGCCGTATCAGCTCGGCGTCCAGGCCGGGGCTGTAAGAACCGATGGCTTCGCACCCTATGTGATGGAACTGGCGCAAACGCCCCTTCTGGGGCCTTTCGGCACGGAACATCGGACCGATATAAAACCATTTGACAAGCGGAGACGTGTGGTAAGTGCCGCTCTCGATATAGGCGCGGATCACGGAAGCCGTGGCCTCCGGCCTCAAAACAAATGAATCGCTCTCCTTTTTGATAAGGAACATCTGTTTCTGGACGATGTCAGAAAGGTCTCCCAGAGAACGTAAAAAAAGCCCTGTCTCTTCGATCACAGGGGTCCGTATCTCCTGAAAGGCATAAAGGGAAAAAATACGCTTCGCCTGACCTTCGATGGTCTGCCAAAGGATTGTTTCAGGCGGCAGGATATCTTTTGTACCGCGTGGGGTTTTGAAAAGCATGGGACAGATAAATGCCTTGTAAGGCTTGAAAAGGCGGACAAACAGCGGCCCGCCTTTGAATTGAAAACTTGGTTTTGATCAGATCTTCACGACATCTTTGGCCTGAGGACCCTTTTCTCCCTGAACGATATCGAATTGGACCTTTTGACCCTCTTCGAGCGTCTTATACCCTTCGCTTTTGATCGCTGAAAAATGAACGAACACATCCTGCCCATCTTCACATTCGATAAAACCATACCCTTTTGGGGCAGAGAACCACTTCACCTTGCCTACCTGCGGCATAACACTCTCCTTAACTTCGCGTATAATGGATTTTATTCCTTACGGGGTTAACTTCCTGCCTGCCGGCAGGCAGGCGAGCTTCGGCAAAACTTTGTTTTGCCAGGCCGTAAATTTCAAGACGTCCGGTTCAGCCGGACGGTGAAGAAATTTACAAGCGTATAAGCAAAGAGTAACCTAAAGTCTTACAACTATTTAATCAGTTTTTTCATCTCCAGGCCGGATTTAAAAACAACGACCTTCCTCGCCGGAACCGGGACTACTTGGCCTGTCCTGGGATTCCTTCCTGTGCGGCTGCGCCTTTCTTTCAGCTTGAAAACACCGAAGTTACGCAACTCAACCTTTTCCCCGCGGACAAGACTGGCGATAATATGGTCAAAGGTTTTTTGCACAACCTTTTTAACATCAATCTGTTTGATCCCCGTCTCGTCAGCAATCTTTAAAACAATGTCTTTCTTAGTCATGATCATCACCCTCCTTTCTAGAGGTGAGGAAGCTCTATTTTTATAAGTAGCGTACCATGAAAGAGTTACATCGTCAATTGAAATCTTTGCGTGCCGATGAGCTCCTCAATATCATTAAAAAGTTCTTGCCTCGGCTGGACAAAAAGGTCCCTGGCGACCAGGATACGAAGCTTCCGATTGTTTTCGGAACCCAGATGAAGGTAAACAGGTACATTTCCCGGCGAGAGGGAAAGTTTTTCCTTTAATACCTGCATGATATTTTCCTTAACGCCAGACAGATCAATGGATATCGAAGAGATGGCGCGATAGGCCTCTTCAATAGGAGTCACGTCGGCAGCCAGGATTTTAGGCATCTCTTCCCGCAGAGACAGCCTTCCCTTGATCATCACGACGTTATTGGCAATAAGGTAACGCGACACCTGTTTATAAGTATTTGGGAAAACAAGAACTTCGAGAAGACCTGTCAAGTCTTCCACTCTCAGGATGGCCATTTTTTCTGCTTTTTGGCGGGTCGTCGTGATCTTGATCTTATTGATCAAGCCAACGATGGTAACATCCTGTCCGTCTTTAAGTTCCGACAACTTCGAAATCGAACAGGAAGAAAACCTCTCCAGTAGATGCTCATACCGCACCAAGGGATGCCCACTAATATAAAATCCCAATATCTCTTTTTCGAATGACAAGAGCTGAAGTTCCGGCCATTCCTTGATATCGGGCACCTTGACCTGGAATCTCTTAAAGCCGGCGTCGGCAGAAAAATCGGTATCAAAAAAAGACATCTGGCCTGAACTGCGGTCTTTATGGGCCTTGGCCGAATAATCCAGGCACTCCTGCAGGATAGTCATCAATTGGCTGCGGCGGAATTTAAAGGTATCCATGGCGCCGCATTTAATGAGGCTCTCCACCACTTTGCGGTTTACAAGCCTCAGATCCACATGCTGGCAGAAGTCTTCCAGGTTCTCAAACGGCCCATCCTTTTGCCTGGCCTCAACAATAGAGTCTATCGCCCCCTTGCCTACATTTTTGACGGCCAGGAGCCCGAAGCGGATGCTCGTCTGATTCTCAACCGTGAACTTGGAATAGCTCTCGTTGACCGTCGGATTCAAGACGGTGATGCCCATGCGGTTGGCCTCTTTGACGTATTCGACGACCTTGTCCGTATTTTCTTTTTCGCTTGTCAGAAGCGCCGTCATGAATTCAACAGGGTAATTCGCCTTCAGGTAAGCCGTGCGGTAAGAGATCACGGCATAGGCGGCCGAATGACTCCTGTTAAAACCATAGCCGGAAAAATAATCGATGAGATCGAACACCTTGGTCGCTATCCTCTTGTCGATCTTGTTCTTGATACATCCCTCGACAAACAAATGGCGCTGCTTATCCATCTCCTCAGGGATCTTTTTGGCCATGGCGCGACGCAGCAAATCCGCTTGCGCCATGCTGAAACCGGCGAGGGCCGAGGCAATCTGCATGACCTGTTCCTGATACACCATGATCCCGTAGGTGTCTTTCAGGATGCTCTCCATTTTCGGGTGGTCGTAGACGATGGGCTTGAGGCCGTGTTTACGCTGGATGAAATCATCGAGCATGCCCGAACCGATAGGGCCCGGCCGATAAAGCGCGAGCAAGGCGATCAAATCCTCAAAAAGGCTCGGGTTGAGCTTACGCAAAAGATCGCGCATCCCTGCGCTTTCCAGCTGGAAGACGCCGATCGTCTGGGCCGAGGCCAGAAGTCCAAAGGTCTTCTTGTCCTCCAGGGAAACGGCATCAATGTCGATATCGACATTCTTGGTCCTCTTGATGATCTTTAAGGCCTCGGCGATAACCGTCAGCGTCCTCAGCCCCAGAAAATCCATCTTGAGCAAGCCGATCTTTTCAAGCGCCTTCATGGAAAAACCGGACGTCACCTGATCGTCGTCAAGCTTGCACAGCGGCATATAGGTATCCAAAGGCTTGTCGCCGATGACGACGCCCGCCGCGTGCACCGAGGCGTGCCGCGAAAGCCCTTCAAGGTCCTTGGCCGTATCCAGTAATTGACGCACCTGGGCATTGTTTTCATAGAGGTTTTTGAGTTCGTCTGTCTTCAGGGCATCGTCGAGGGTGATGCCCAGTTCTGGCGGAACAAGTTTGGCGATCCGGTCGACGTCCGCGTAAGGAACGGCCATCACGCGGCCGACGTCGCGGATGACGGCGCGCGCCAGCATCGTTCCAAAAGTGATGATCTGGGCGACGTTCTCCTTGCCGTACTTCTGATTGACGTAATCGATGACTTCCTGGCGGCGTTCGAAACAAAAATCGATATCGATATCCGGCAACCCCACGCGCTCGGGATTCAGGAACCTTTCAAAAAGCAGCTTATACCTTAAAGGGTCGAGTTCCGTTATCCCCAGAAGATAACTCACCAGGCTGCCGGCAGCCGATCCGCGGCCAGGCCCGACGGGGATCCCTTTGCTTTTCGCGTAATGGATAAAATCCCAGACAATAAGAAAATAACTGATGAACCCCATCTGCTTGATCGTGGCCAGCTCATGCTCCAGTCTTTGGCGGATAGCCGGCGTGACTTTTCCGCCATAGCGCTTCTTAAGCCCTTCATCGCAAAGCTCCCTCAAATATATCTCCCCTGTCTTGCCGGCCGGCGGCGTGTATTGAGGCAGGTGAGGCTTGCCGAACTCCAGGACCAGGTTGCAGCGGTTGGCGACTTCGATCGTATTGCGGATGGCTTCCGGACAATAAGCGAACAGGTCTTTCATTTCCTGCGGACTCTTGAAATAAAATTCCTGGGTCTGAAACCGCATGCGGTTGGGATCATCCAAAGTCGTCTGGGTCTGGATACACAACAACGCCTCGTGGGATGCCGCGCTTTTCTTATTCAAATAGTGGACGTCGTTGGTGGCTATGACGGGCAGGTTTAATTCATGGGCGATCTTGAGCAGGCCTTCGTTGACGACAGTCTGTTCGGGGATAAAATTCTCCTGGAGCTCCAGGTAAAAATTGTCCCTGCCGAACATGCACGAGAATTCGTCCGCGGCCTTGATCGCGTCGTTGAGGCGATTGGCTGTGATCAGGCAGGCCAGCTCGCCTTTAAGACAGGCGCTGGAACCGATCAGGCCGCGGCAATACTGCGCCAGGATCTCCTTGTCGATGCGAGGCCGGTAATAATATCCTTCGATATATCCCAGGGAGACCAGCTTGGAAAGATTCCTGTAGCCCTCCTCATCTTTGGCCAGGAGGATGAAATGGTTCGACCCCTCGCTCAAAGACTCGGACCTGTCAAAGCGGCCCTTCTGGGCGATATAGACTTCACAACCGATGATGGGCTTGATGCCCTGCTTTGTAGCCTCGGAATAAAAATCGATGGAACCGAACATATTGCCATGGTCCGTCACGGCGATAGCCGGCATCCTGAATTCAACAGCTTTGGCGATTAATTCTTTGATACGGCAGGCGCCGTCAAGGAGGCTGAACTGGGTGTGGAGGTGCAGATGGACGAAATCGGAATGGGCCATGAAGATTTCTTTCGAAGCCCTGTTTACGCACAGAACTTCACCTGGCCGCCCCAGGCGGCCTTGATGTTGCAGATCATAATAAAGATTCCACAGATAGAAATATTATACTACCCTTTTAAATCTGTGTAATCTATCTTTCAAAATCTGCGTAATCGCTTTACTCCCACTCGATAGTCGAAGGGGGCTTGGAGCTGATGTCATAGACGACCCTGTTGACCCCCTTGACTTCGTTAATGATCCTGCTGGAAACCTTGCCCAAAAGCGCCGGTTCCAGCTTCACCCAGTCCGCGGTCATGCCGTCGCTGGAAGAAACGCAGCGCAGGGCGATCACGTTCTCATAGGTCCTCTCGTCCCCCATGACTCCGACGGACTTGATGCACAATAAAACACAGAACGACTGCCAGACCTCATTATACAGGCCCGCCTTGCGGATCTCGCCGACAAAGATGTCATCGGCGTCACGCAACACCTGCAGGCGTTCCGGGGTCACTTCCCCGACAATGCGGATGGCGAGACCCGGCCCTGGGAACGGCTGTCTATGGATGATCTCCTGCGGCAGGCCCAATTGTTTGGCCAGCTCGCGGACCTCGTCCTTGAAAAGCTCCCTCAAGGGCTCAATCAACTTCAGGTTCATTTTTTCGGGAAGACCGCCGACATTATGGTGCGTCTTGATCTTGGCTGAAGGCGATCCCGTTGCAGAGACAGACTCGATCACATCGGGATACAATGTCCCCTGAGCCAGATACTTGACGCGCCTGATCTTCTTGGCTTCTTCTTCAAAAACCTTGATGAATTCGTCTCCGATAGTCTTGCGTTTGACCTCCGGATCTGTCACGCCCTTGAGACGCTTCAAGAATCGGTTCTGGGCATTGACGAAATCCAAATTCATATGGAGATTGGCGCGGAAAATGGTCTTGATCTCTTCCGGTTCCCTGTTGCGCACAAGGCCGTTATCGACGAAAATGCAGCGCAACTGCCTGCCGATCGCCCTGTGGATGAGAACGGCGGCAACCGAAGAATCCACGCCGCCGCTCAAGCCGCAGACGACGCTGTCTTTGCCGACCAACTGGCGGATATGGCTCACCGTATCCTTGATGAAGGCGCCCATCTCCCAGCTCGGACGGCAGCGACAGATCCTGTAAAGAAAATTGGAAATGATCTCGGAACCGCGGGCCGTATGAACAACCTCGGGATGGAATTGCACGCCGAAAACCTTGCGGTCACGGCTGGCAAATGCCGCATTCGGAGTGCTCAGGGTATGCGCAATGGAAACAAATCCTTTGGGCAAAGATGAAACGTAGTCTCCGTGGCTCATCCAGCACGTGATATTGCCCGGCAACCCGCTGAAGAAATCCGCATGGTCGTCTATGAAAAGTTCCTGGCGGCCGAACTCGCGCTCCCTTGTCCGCCGCACCTTGCCGCCGAAATATTGTGCGATCAGCTGCTGCCCGTAACAAATCCCGAGAATGGGAATGCCCAATTTAAAAATCCCCTTGTCGCACTTCGGGCTCTTTTCGTCATAAACGCTGGCCGGACCGCCTGAAAAGATCAACCCCTTCGGGGCCTGCTTCTTGATCTCCTCGGCCGTGATCTTATGGGAAACGATGGTGCTGTAGACCTTGTTTTCGCGTACCCTGCGCGCAATCAATTGCGTGTACTGGGAGCCGAAATCAAGGATCAGGATGGAATTTTTCTGTTGAAGGCCGGATGTCAAAAATGAACCCGTCTTGACTTCGGGTTTTTTCGCGGCCCTTGGAGAGGGTCTTCCTGCCGGTTTCGGATGTCTCGTGACGGCTTTCGCCTTTTTTCTTTTTAACGTTTTTTTAGATTTCACTTGCCCATCCCCACTCGTTGAACCACCTGGAAGATTTTACCTTCTGTCTGGATCGAAGGCGCAATAATAATCTCCGTAAACTGCATGTCTTTGATCGTCGCTGCGCCCAGACACCCCATGGATGTGGTCAATGCGCCCATCAGGTTTTGCGAGCCGTCATCGACCTTGGCGGGCCCGAAAAGGATCTCCTCGAGAGACCCCGTGGTCCCTACGTAAACGCGGGTCCCCCGGGGCAGGTTGGCATGAGACGTCGCCATGCCCCAGTGATAGCCGCGGCCGGGCGCTTCCACCGCCCTGGCAAAAGCAGAACCTACCATGACCGCATCCGCGCCGGCCGCAAAAGCCTTGCAGATCTCGCCGCCGATACGCATGCCGCCGTCCGTAATGATGGGGACGTACTTACCCGTCCTCTTGAAATAATAATCCCTGGCCCCGGCCGCGTCGATCGTCGCCGTCACCTGCGGCACGCCGATGCCAAGAACTCCGCGAGTCGTGCATGCAGCGCCCGGACCGACACCAATCAACAAAGCTGCCGCGCCCGTATCCATGAGTTCCAACGTCACTTCATAAGTAACGGAATTTCCGAGGATGACGGGGATGTTGCGCTTGGTGCAGAATTTTTTGAGGTCCAGCGCCTTGTATTCTCTGGCGATATGGCGGGTCGTCGTGACCGTTGATTGCACGACAAAGATATCGGCGCCTGCGTCTTCGGCGATGGCCGCAAATTTTTCGGCATTCTGAGGAATACAGCTGACGACGGCCGGCGCTTTCTTTTTTTTGATCTCCTCGACGCGCGCGGCAATCAGCTTCTCTTTGATCGGCTTGACATATACTTCCTGGACAAGACGCGTGGCTTCCTGAGGCGAGGCCTTGGCGATCGCCTCAAGAACTTCATCGGGATTCTCGTAACGGGTCTGGATACCGTCCAGATTAAGAACGGCGATTCCACCCAGCCGGCCCATTTCAACTGCAAACTTTACATCGACCACCCCATCCATGGCTGCAGCCAAAATAGGACACTTATACCTCTTGCCTGCCAATTCCCAGGAAGGATCCACTTCCGCAGGATTGATGGTCGTCATGCCGGGCACCAACGCTACCTCATCAAATCCGTAACATTTTCTGGCTCTTCGATTTATTCCGATCCACTCCCCCATAAATCCTCCGTTACATGTATAGCTTTGGCAAAGTCAGTGGAATCCCCCCGGACTTTAAGTCCGGGGCTCCTTTTTTCCTTAGAACAATTCCCCGAATGATCCTATCGGCCATCCCCGGCGGTCTCCCCAAAGACAACCGTCTTTCATGGCCGTGGGATTGAAAAAATATGGGATAGTCTACACAAGAATCGAGGCTTTGTCAAGCTGATCCTTTCTAAGGTAGTTTCCACAAAAAAAGGAATAAAAAAACAGGGGCCCGCGCAAGTCTGCGCGGGCCCCTCCTGACCCTATCATCTGACGACGCTACGGGATCAATACATCCCGCCCATCCCGCCTCCGGGAGGCATGGCCGGCATACCCGGTTTTTCTTTTTCCGGGATATCGGTCACCAACGCCTCTGTCGTCAACAAGAGCGACGCGATACTGGAGGCGTTTTGAAGCGCCGAACGCGTCACTTTTGTCGGATCGATGATGCCCGCTTCCAGCATATCCACAAACTTATCATCGGAAACGTCATATCCGATGTTCTTCTTCTCCGTCTTGACGCGCTGGACGATCACAGAGCCGTCGACAGCGGCATTGGCAGCCAGCTGCCTCAAGGGCTCTTCGAGGACGCGGCGGATGATGTTGACGCCGACCTTCTCGTCCTCCTCGCCCACCTTCACCTTGTCCAAGGAAGAGATACAACGGATCAAGGCCACGCCGCCGCCGGGAACAATCCCTTCCTGGACAGCCGCACGGGTCGCATGCAGAGCATCTTCGACCCTGGCCTTTTTCTCCTTCATTTCCGTCTCTGTTGCGGCGCCGACATTGATGACGGCGACGCCCCCGGCCAGCTTGGCCAGACGCTCCTGGAGCTTCTCTTTATCGTAATCCGAATCGCTCTGCTCGATCTGTTTCTTGATCTGCGCGATGCGGCCGTTGATCGCCTGGGTCTTTCCTGCGCCTTCGATGATCGTCGTATCGTCCTTATCGACCTTCACCCTCTTGGCGCGTCCAAGCATATCCAGATCCACGCTTTCGAGCTTGATGCCGCGGTCCTCCGTGATGGCCTCTCCACCGGTCAAAATCGCGATATCCTCGATCATGGCCCGGCGCCTGTCGCCGTATCCCGGGGCCTTGACCGCGCAGCAGGAAAGAACGCCTTTAAGCCTGTTGACGACCAAAGTCGTCAAGGCCTCGCCTTCCACGTCTTCAGCAATGATCAACAGGGACCTGCCGGAACGGGCGATCTTTTCCAACAAGGGCAGAAGATCCTTGATGGACGATATCTTCTTTTCGTAGATCAGGATATAAGGCTCTTCTATCACCGCCTCCATCCTCTCAGCGTCCGTCACAAAATAAGGAGAGAGATACCCCTGATCAAACTGCATCCCTTCCACAACATCCAGGGTCGTCGCCGTCGACTTGGCTTCCTCGACCGTGATGACACCGTCTTTGCCGACTTTCTCCATAGCTTCGGCAATGTCGGAACCGATCTTGTTGTCGCCGTTGGCAGCGATCGTCGCTACCTGCGCGACTTCTTTTTTGTCTTTAATCGACGTGGACAGCTCTTTGAGCTCCTCGACAACGGCATCCACGGCTTTTTCGATGCCGCGTTTCAGCGCCATCGGGTTGACGCCGGCCGTCACATTCTTTAGGCCTTCGCGGTAAATCGCTTCGGCCAGGACTGTCGCCGTTGTGGTGCCGTCTCCGGCCACATCGGATGTCTTCTCGGCGACTTCCTTGACCATCTGGGCGCCCATGTTCTCAAACGGGTCTTCCAGATCGACCTCTTTGGCCACCGTCACGCCATCCTTGGTGATGGTCGGAGAGCCGAATTTCTTGTCCAGGACGACATTGCGCCCCTTAGGGCCCAAGGTCACTTTCACAGCCTTTGCCAGCTGCTCGACGCCCCGCAGGACGGCGCGCCTGGCCTCATCGCTGAATAGCAACTGCTTTGCCATATCGATCCTCCTTAATCCCACCTCCGGCGGGATTAACTCCGCAGCGTATCTTGTAAATATCTGGATGCCCGTCCGAGCTCTGCGAAGACTGGTCGCAGACAGATATTGACAAGATGCAAACGCAAGGAGTAAGTTTAACCTTTTATGCTTATTTTGCGCAAGACAACAATTAAAACTAATGCGTTACTTCTTCACAATAGCCAGAATATCTTCTTCGCGGACGATAAGATATTCCTCGCCATCCTTTGTCGTCACTTCCGTCCCTGAATACTTGGCATAAAGAACGACATCGCCCTCTTTTACTTCCGGCTTCTGGACAGTGCCGTTATCCAGAACCTTTCCCTTGCCGACAGCAACGACCTTTCCTTCCTGCGGCTTCTCTTTGACGGTATCAGGAAGAACGATGCCGCCTTTCGATTTGGAATCGGCTTCCAGAGGCTTCAGGATAATCCTGTCGCCTAATGGTTGAAAGTTCATGCCTCCCTCCTTGTTTTGTTGGTTGGAATTTCTGGAGTCCCCCCCATGGGTATAACCCGTGGGCTCTTTCTATTCGTCTTTCTATTCGCCCTCGCCCGCCGCTTGCGGCGATCAGGGGCGACGTCCCCATCCGCCATAGTTTTTCCTGCAAGACAAAACCAACCCATCGGTTCTCCCTGCGGACGAACCGATGGAACTCAGGCAAAGGGATTAGCACTCTGCAATGATGAGTGCTAATAACAGACATCAAAAAAACGCAAACCGAAACCCAGCGCGATATTGCGCACCGGCTTTTCTAAGATTTGCGATTGTGAATTTTAATGAAATTTTCCCGTCTTGTCAAGTTTTTTTTTACAGCTTTTTGCTGATTTTCTGACTGGCTGCGATCATGGCCAGGCCTTTCAGAATCAGGTCTTCTTCAACGACCTTCAGATAACGGCTGTGAGGCTTGATGAGAAGGGCGTCGCCGCCTGTGACAATGATCTTATATCCCCGGCATTCTTTTTTCAGGAGACGCTCGATGATCCCGTCACACAATGAGGCGGCGCCGAAAACGATGCCGGCGCGTATGCTGGAGGCAGTGTCGCGTCCAATGAGCTCTATGGGGCGCGCCAGCTCAACGAACGGCAGAAGCGCTGTCTTATTGTTCAGGGATTCCTGCATAAGCCTTAAACCGGGAGCAATAAGACCGCCCAGATATTCAGCGCCGCGCGACACAACGTCAAACGTGATGGCGGTCCCGAAATCAACGACAACCAATCCTTTTCCGTACAATTTCAACGCGGCGTAAGCATTCACCAGCCTGTCCTGACCCACCTGTGACGGGATCCTGTATTTATTCATCAAAGGCACGCAGAAATCTTCTCCGGCGATCTTGCAGTCCGTCTTAAAGATACTGCGGCAGATGGACCGTAGATGCTTGTTGGCCTGGGGGACAACGCTGCAGGCATAGACTTCCCTGCATGCTTCCTTCTTCAAGAACGGCCGCGCTTTGTCTTTGATCAAGGCCTCGACCTTTACGGGTTCGCCCCAGCCAGACGTCAAAACTTTAAAAACGCCCACCAGGCGCGAGTCAGCGAAAAATCCGACCGTCACGTTCGTGTTGCCGATGTCAACTGTCGCGATCATGAAACCCCCGGCTTTTCCAGATGGCCCGTATGGACAACCTGGCAACAACCATTGTCCAAGCGTATCACAAGGCTGCCGTTCTCGTCGAAATCCAAGGCATACCCTTCCACGACGTGATTGGCGGTGACGACGCGGACCCTCTCGCCCAAGATCAGGCCGGAAGACTCCTTGATCATCCCAAGCAACTCTCTGCTCCGGCCCTCCAGAAGATCCGCATAGAGCCGATCAAGGTTCTTTATAATTATATGGGAGAGATCAACCAAGTCAACCTCCCTTTTTAATGCAAGGGCGACCGATGTCGCTCCCGGCGGAAGCTCGCCGCGAGACAGATTCACGTTCACTCCGAGACCGACGACAGCATACCCGACCCTGTCGCCCTCCAGATGCATTTCTGTCAGGATGCCGGCGACCTTTCCATGCCCCACATACACATCATTGGGCCATTTGATGGACACCTTGTCGACATGGATGCCTTTGAGGGCCTTGGCAATGGCCATGGCCACCGTCAGGGTAACGAGCGGCATGCGCGCGACTTCCAACTCAGGCCTCAGGATAAAAGAACAGTAGATCCCCTTGCCGACAGGAGAATTCCAGGCGTTCCCAAGACGACCGCGGCCCTGGGTCTGGCCGTTCGCAAAAAGAACGGTGCCCTGAGGCTCTCCGCTTTCGGCAAGAAAATGGGCCAAATCATTGGTCGAGGTCACCAGATCGTAAGCCAGGAGTTTCTTGCCGATATAACGCGTCCCCAAGGAATGCTTGCTGGAACGTTGATGGAATAGTCTCGAAAGTCCGGAATCCATTTTTAAATCCGTTGGCGCGTTAGCGAGTTAACGCGTTGTCGGAGATTTTTTAACCCGCTTACCCGTTAACCCGTTGACTCTGCGCGGCCTAAAGCTCCGCCCTTTAGGACGAAGAGTGTTGTGGCCGCTTAGAGGTACCCGAAACAAGCCCAGGCCTGCCCCTGGCCTTGCCCTCGGCCTGCCCTTCGGGCAAGGCCAGGGGCAGGCCGAGGGCAAAGCCGGGGAATATGGGTTGATTCATTTACGCTGGCGCGATGTCTTTCTCGCGGCGATAACCTTATCTCTTCTGTATTGTTCTGCGCCGTCTTCACCAAAAGTAATTTTCCCCTTATCCTCCCTGAGGCGCTTGATCTCGTCGCGCAAGGCCGCCGCCTCTTCGAATTTGAGGTTCCGCGCCGCCAATTCCATATCACGCTGCAATAACGCAAGCAGGGAATCGAATTCGAATTGCTCTTTTTTCTGGCCGGACAGCCTGGCGAGGTATGTTTTGGCCTCTTCTTCCTCTTTCAGGCTTTCACGGATCTCTTTTTTGATCGAGGCGATGGTGATGCCGTGGCGCTCGTTGAATGCCAGCTGAATACCGCGACGCCTGCGGCTTTCTTTGATGGCATTCTCCATCGCAGGCGTGACCGTATCGGCATACATGACGACCTCTCCGTGGACATGGCGCGCAGCCCTACCGGCAAGCTGGATCAGCGAAACGTCCGACCGCAAAAAACCTTCTTTGTCGGCGTCTAAGATAACCACCAGAGACACCTCCGGCAAATCCAAGCCCTCCCTTAGAAGATTTACCCCGACAAGACAATCGTAATCTTTTTTACGGAGCCGCCGCAGGATCTCGACGCGCTCGATCGTATCGATCTCCGAATGAAGGTAAGCGACCTTCAGGCCTTTTTCTTCCAGATACTGGCTCAAATCCTCGGCCATACGCTTGGTCAGCGTTGTCACAAGCACGCGCTCATCCTTTTGGGCGCGTTCCCTCACCAGCCTCTCCAAATCCTCCACCTGCCCGTTAGTCGGCTTAACGAGGATTTCAGGATCCGGAATGCCCGTCGGACGAATGACCTGTTCGGCAGAAATGCCGCCGGATCTCTTCAATTCATACGGCCCGGGCGTCGCGGAAACAAAAACCGTCTGCGGCACGAGCGATTCAAATTCATCGAATGTCAGGGGCCGGTTATCCAGGCACGAAGGCAGACGAAAGCCGAAATCCACCAGGACTTCTTTGCGGGCGCGGTCGCCCTCATACATGCCGCGGACCTGGGGGATCGTCACATGGCTCTCGTCGATGCAGACCAAAAAATCCTTCGGAAAATAATCAAGAAGGCAATAAGGACGCGAACCGGGCTGACGGAAAGACAGGTGGCGCGAATAATTCTCGATGCCATGGCAGTAGCCGACCACTTTAAGCATCTCCAGGTCATATTTTGTCCTCTGCTCCAGCCGCTGCGCCTCCAGAAGTTTATTCTGCCCCCTCAATTCCCTGAGCCTGTCTTCCAGCTCTTTCATGATGGAAACCGAGGCCTTTTCAATCGCATCGCCCGCCACAATATAATGTTTGGCCGGATAGATGCCGATCTTCTTTAAATCCGCGATCTTCTTGCCGGAAACGGGATCGAATTCATAGATCCCGGCAATCGCCTCATCCTCCATTTCCAGACGGACGGCCTTCTCCGTATAAGCGGGATAGACATCCACAACATCGCCTTTTACCCTGACCTTCCCCCGGGAAAATTCATAATCGTTACGCTCGTACTGGATGGCCACCAGACGCTTGAGGATATCCTGGCGGCTTGCAGCCTGGCCGACCTCAAGAAAAAGCATATAGTCGCCGTACTCTCTGGGACTCCCCAGATTGTAAATGCAGGAAACAGAGGCGACCACCAGGACATCCTGGCGGGAAAAAAGCGATGTCGTCGAAGATAACCGCAGGCGGTCCAGCCTGTCATTGATCGACGAATCCTTCTCAATATAGGTGTCCGTCGCAGGGATATAGGCTTCCGGCTGATAATAATCGTAATAGCTGACGAAATACTCAACCGCATTTTCCGGAAAGAACTCCTTGAACTCAAAATAAAGCTGGGCAGCCAGCGTCTTGTTGTGTGAAATGACGAGCGTCGGCTTGTTGATCCGCTCGATGCAATTGGCCATCGTGAACGTCTTGCCCGACCCTGTCACGCCCAGGAGGGTCAGGAATTTTCTCGAGGAATCCCGCAGGCCGCCTACGAGTTTATCGATCGCCTGGGCCTGATCGCCCGAAGGACGAAAAGGACTTTTGAGTTTAAAATCAGGCATAGATTCGAGGTTGACGAAACAGTTGAGGCAGGCCGCTTGAGCAGGAGTCCCCGTCAAACTATGGAGCCCCACGGCTTTACAGCCCTCATCTTCACCGAGAGGCGAGCCGTGGTGCCTGTCCGCCTTCCAGCGATCGAACGACATCTCATCCGGCCTTCGGCGGGACCTCGCCCGCCGCAGGGTGGCGGGCCGTAGCGCACCTATCCTGCATTTCCGCCTTTTGGCGAGGCCTCGCCGGCTAAAAGCCGGCGGGCATCCACGGGTTCACACCCGTGGTTTTCCCGCCAGAGGCGGATAAAGCCTGCTTTGAAGGGCGCGGAATCCCCAAGGACTTAAACTTAGGCGGACCCGCCGATCTGTAGTGGCAGATATCCTCAGCCTACCTAAAAGCCGGGGATTTCCCTGCATGCCGACAGACAGGTGCGAAGGGTTAAACAGGATCTCCGCCCGGCTGCTCCTTCAGCCGCAAGGCATTCTCGATAGCAACCATCAGCACACCCGTGTCGATCGGCTTCACCAAGTAAGAAGTAATTCCCAGCTTGAAAGCCTTGAATTTGTCCGTATCCTTCCACAAGGCCGATGTGATGATGATCGGCGTCTCCTGTCCGATGGGATCATCGTTCAATTCCTGGCAGATCTCCAGTCCGCCCATGTGCGGCATCAACAAATCCAGGACAATGACATCCGGCCTGAACGCATGCACATCGGTCATTACATCCCTTGGATCGGTAACCCCCTGGACCTCATAAGACCCGCTTCGCTCCAGCAATCTTTTTAAAAACTGGACGATATCCGTATCATCATCGACAAGCAAGATCTTCTTTTTATCCAAATCCTCTGCCCCTCCCGGATACCGCCACCTCATGCTGAACGTTAAATGTATTTCATCCTCCCCGCATCCCGTGCGCCGTCCCGGCGGCTGTTACGCCTCCGTTTTTCGCTCTCCGCAGCTACGCATATTCTTGATAAACCCGCGATCATCATCGGACAGGCGGGTGAACTGCAACCCCACCCTGTACATCCCCCTCTGGCCGCAAAGATGATAACACACCTTCCCCTCGGCCTCGATAGGCCTGAAACGGTTATCCTGCTGCGTCATCAGCTCATTGACCAGAATGAATTTGTTGGTGATACAGGTGGAAAGGGGGATCTTCTGGTGGGTCAAGAAGGCCATGCCGCCTTCGGACAAATCCAGCATCATCCCGTTGTATGCCGCCTCAACCGGCAAGGCCCTTGTCTTGACGCCGGAGGCCATTTTGTACATCAGGACATACCCTTGTTTCACCCTCCTGAATTTTCTTCTTTCCTGATCCGGATAGGAATGTTCCATGGCTACCCCTCCCGTGATAGAAGACGCCGTTTGAAACGAACCTTTACGATCTCAAGCGACACGTCCAGCGCGCGCGCCGAATGCGTCAGCGCGCCCAGAGAGATAAAATCGACGCCCTTGATCGCGTATCCTCGGATATTCTGCGGCCCGATACCTCCCGAAAGCTCCACAAGGGGCCGATGCTCCTTATCGGGGAATATCTTTTTCAGCAATGCGACAGCCCGGCGTACCTGCAAGGGGGAAAAATTATCCAGCATGACGATATCCGGACGATACACCATGGCTTTTTTCAGCTCGGACAAGTTCTCGACTTCAATCTCGAAAAGAACCTTCTTTCTGCGCCGTGCAAAAATGTCGAAGCCGCCGATGCTCTTCAAGATCAGGATATGGTTATCTTTAACGAGGTATTGATCAGCCAGATTCAGGCGGTGATTCATGCCTCCGCCGGCACAGACGGCATATTTTTCCAGGGAACGCATGAGGGGCGTGGTCTTGCGCGTATCAAGGATACGGACCCCGGCGCGCCGGACGGCATCGCAGGCCTGGCGCGTCTGCGTAGCAATCCCCGAAAGATAACCGAGGAAATTCAGGGCCAACCGCTCGCAAGAAAGGACGGAACGCGCCTTGCCGGTGACCGTCATCAACGTCTCGCCCGCCCGAACCACATATCCGTCTGTCTTCAGCAGGCGCACGGACAATGATGGGTCAAAAACCCTGAAGACCTCTGCTGCAAGCGCCGCACCGCAAACAACCCCCTTCTCCCTGGCGATGATCCTGGCCGTAACGCGGGCCGAAAAAGGGATAAAATCCAACGTCGTGATATCCTGGTAGGCCGCATCTTCCAGGAGAGCGGCCTTGATCATAAGCGCCACCGAAGGGTCATTGAAGCGCACGTCGAATCTCCTCCAAGTCGGCCGTCTTTGCCTTGAGCTCCTCAAGTCTTTTACGCTCAGCGGCGACAACTTGCTCCGGCGCCTTCTTGACAAACCCCTTGTTCTTCAGAAGCGCCTCTTTGGCTTTGATCTGCTTGTGCCCCTGCGCGATCTCGCCGGCCAAACGTTCTCTCTCCTGCGCGATATCCACCAGGCCTTCAAGCAGAAGATACAGATGGGCGTCGCGGGCCACAAGCAGGCTCAAAGAATTCTGCGGCGCCGTATCGTCATCCAACCACTCCAGTTCGCTCGCCTGCGCCAGCTGACAAATGACAGGCGCAGCCGCCAGAAGCGCGGCTCTCTTTTTTGGGGCTGCCCACATGCGCACGCGCACCTTCACCGCAGGGTTCAGCTTCAACTCATGGCGCCGTTCGCGCAAAAGAAGCACCGCGTCGAAAATAATGCGCATCAATTCGCGCGCCTCCTTATTCTCGAACTTCTTTTCAGGCTGCGGCCACGGAGCAACGGCAATAGTCTCAAACGAAGAACCTCCAAGCACAGATGAAATCTCATCGGTAATGAACGGCATAAACGGATGCAACAGTAAAAGCGAGACCTTGAGGACATGAACCAGAATTTCCTGAGTATTTTTTTCGCAGATCGTCTGCTTGGCCATCTCTACATACCAATCGCAGAATGAATGCCAGAAAAAGGTGTAGAGCAAATTGACGGCCTCGTGAAAACGAAAAGCATCGACGGCCTTTGTCACACGGCGGATGGTATCGTTGAGTTCGGCAAGGATCCAGAGGTCCTGGATGCGGCAGGCGGCCGGGTCAATCCGGCTGCCGTCGACGCCGACGGCCGCATTCATACGGATAAACCTGGAGGCATTCCATATCTTGTTGGCAAAGTTGCGGCCCTGCTCGAATTTCTCCTTGGAGAGGAAAATATCCGAGGCGCATGCGGAAATAAGGCTGAAACGCAGGGCGTCCGCTCCATACGTCTCGATCACTTCCAATGGATCGATGCTGTTGCCCAGGGATTTGGACATCTTGCGGCCCTGCGCGTCACGGACCGTCCCATGGATAAAAACATCCTTAAAAGGGATCGACCCCATGAAGGCGAAACCCGCCATGATCATCCGCGCCACCCAAAAAAAGATGATCTCCGGCGCCGTCACAAGGACCGATGTCGGATAGAAATACTCCAGCTCTTTTTTCTGCTCTTCTGTTCTCCGCTTTGCGTCTTCAGACACCTGGTCTGAAAACGGCCACCCGAAGGTCGCAAACGGCCACAACCACGACGAAAACCAGGTATCCAACACATCTTCGTCCTGTTTTAAGTCCGTTCCACCGCAATCCGGACACTTTTCAGGCCTGACCCGCGCAACAATAATACCTTTTTGTGTATTTTTTGAATTTTTTTTGAAATTGGAAATTGGAACTTGGGATTTGCTTCCTGTTTCTGCCATACACCGCTGACAATAATAAACGGGAAGCCGGTGCCCCCACCATATCTGGCGCGAGATGCACCAATCCTTGATATTCTCCATCCAGTTGAGATATACCTTGGTCCAACGCTGGGGGGTGAATGCGATCTTGCCCTTCTTGACGGCGTCGATGGCCGGCTTGGCCAGCGGCTTGGTGCGCACAAACCACTGCTTGGACAAATAGGGTTCTACGATCGTATGGCAACGGTAGCAATGGCCGACAGCGTGGCGATGGGGTTCGATCTTGACAAGGAGCTTGCGCTCCGTCAAATCCTCGATAATGGCTTCCCTGGCCTCAAAACGGTCCATGCCCGCATAGTCCCCCGCATGGGCGTTAAGGACCGCATCGGGCTGCATGATATTGATGAATTCCAGCTCATGCGTTTTGCCCATCTGATAATCATTGGGGTCATGGGCCGGCGTTACCTTGACTGCGCCTGTACCAAAAGATTTGTCCACCAGGTCGTCGGCAATGATCCCGATCTCCCTTCCGACGAGGGGCAAGACAAGCGTGGCGCCGATCAGGTGCTTATATCTCTTGTCCTTGGGGTTGACGGCGACCGCCGTATCTCCCAGCATGGTCTCAGGACGCGTGGTCGCTACGATAATCCCATCTTCGGGCGCCGCCGTCTTCTTGCTGTTTCTTTTTGACTTGCGTCCGGCGGCCTGCGGCTCCTTCAACGGATATTTGATGTAATACAGTTTCCCGTCCAGGTCGTGATGAGGAGCTTCCTCGTCGGACAAAGCTGTCTGGCAACGCGGACACCAGTTAATGATATAGTCGCCCTGATAGATCAGGTCCTTTTCGTAAAGGGAGACAAAAACCTCCGTGATGGCGCGCGAATACCCCTCATCCATCGTGAAGCGTTCACGCTGCCAGTCGCAGGTAGCCCCCAGCCTTTTGAGCTGATTGATGATCGTCGAACCGTAATTTTCTTTCCACTCCCATACCTTCTCTAAAAACTTCTCGCGGCCCATCTGGCCGCGGGTCAACCCCTCTTTGGCGATCTGCCTCTCCACGACGTTCTGCGTCGCTATCCCCGCGTGGTCGGTGCCCGGCATCCAGAGTGCCTCACAGCCTTGCATGCGCCGCATGCGAATCAAGATGTCCTGAAGGGTATTGTTCAAGGCATGGCCCATATGAAGGATACCCGTCACATTCGGCGGCGGGATCACGATCGTGAAATGCTCCTTGTCCGGGTTGACCGAAGCGTGAAACAACGGCATGCGGGCCCAGAGGCCGGCCCATTTCTCTTCGACCTCTTTAGGGTTATATTGGGCGCTTAACTCGCGGGGCAGATCATTCATGAGGCAACACGGCTCCATCCTTTAACAACTTATACTCGATGCTGTCGACCAACGCCAGCCAGCTGGCTTCAATGATATTCTCCGAAACGCCCACCGTCGTCCAGGAGTCGCGTTCATCCTGCGACTGGATGAGGACGCGCACCTTCGCGGCTGTCCCGTCCTTGGCATCCAGCACCCTGACCTTGAAATCGGAAAGGTGCATCTTGGAAACAACCGGATAAAAACCCTTCAACGCCTTGCGCAGGGCATTGTCCAGGGCGTTCACAGGACCGTCCCCATCGGACGACGTATGTTCCTGAACGCCCCCCACTTTCAGCTTGATCGTGGCCTCAGAGGTAATCGTCCCTTTTTGGCGTTTCTCGACGATCACGCGAAAACCCTCAAGCTCGAAAAACTTTTTATATTGTTTCAGGGCCCGCTTGACCAGGATCTCAAAGCTCGCGTCTGCCGCCTCGAACTGGTAGCCCTCATGTTCCAGGTCCTGGAGCAATTTGACGACTCTCTTGGTGTCGGGCGAATCTTTTTTCAATTGCAGCTTGAGCTCTTCGGCCTTGGTCAGGATGGGCGTCTTACCGGCCAATTCCGAGACAAGGATCCTGCGGACGTTCCCCACGCGCTCAGGCTCGATATGCTCGTAGCTTTTTGGATTTTTGTAAACCGCGTTGATATGGACGCCGGCCTTATGGGCAAAAGCAGACTTGCCGACAAAAGGCTGGTTGTCGGCCTGCTTCATATTGCTGATCTCGCTGACGAAATGCGACACCTCCGTCAGCTCCTTGAGCTGCTCGTCTGTGACACAATCGAGGCCCATTTTCAACTTCAGGATTCCGACGATAGGAATCAAATCCGCATTACCGCAGCGTTCACCATAACCGTTGATCGTCCCCTGCACCTGGACGCACCCGGCCTCGACGGCCGCAATGGAATTGGCCACCGCAAGACCAAGATCGTTGTGGACATGGATGCCCAAAGGAAGCTTCACATTCTTCTGGACATCGGCAATGACGGCAACGAGCTGCGACGTCAGCGTGCCGCCGTTGGTATCGCAGAGACAAAGCAACCGCGCGCCGCAGTCCTGGGCCGCCAGAAGCGTCGCCATCGCGTAGTCGCGGTTATGTTTATACGCATCGAAGAAATGCTCGGCGTCATAAATGAGCTCCAGCCCCTCTGCGACGAGATATTTGACGGAATCCCTGATGATCTCGAGGTTCTCCTCCAGGCTCACGCGCAGGACGTCGCGCACGTGCAAGTCCCAGGATTTTCCGAAGATAGTCGCAACCCGCACCCCTGAATGAAGGATGGCCGCAAAGACAGGGTCGTCCTTGGCTGCCACGCCCGCCTTGCGCGTAGCGCCGAAGGCGGTCAAGGCCGCGTTTTTGAGCGGGTGTTTCTTGAACTCCTCAAAAAACATCCTGTCCTTCGGGTTTGAGCCGGGAAATCCCCCTTCAATATAGGCGACGCCAAGCTCATCAAGCTTGCGCGCAATCTTGATCTTGTCCGCAACGGAATACGAGATCCCCTCTGTCTGGGAACCGTCGCGTAATGTCGTGTCGTAAAGCTCTATCTTTTTCATAACGGCCTCTCTGGTCATGCCTGCTTGCCCAGACCGAATTTCGCATGAATGGACCTGACGGCTTTTTCCGCATCCTTCTTTCTGATGATACAGGAAATACTGATCTCCGACGTTGTGATCATGCCGATATTGATCTTCTTCTGCGCCAACGCCTCAAACATGCCGGCGGCGACCCCCGAGTGCGTCTTCATGCCGACACCCACGATCGACACCCTGGCGATATCCTTATCTTCCAACACCTTGCCCGCATGAATCTTCGAAGCGAATTTCTCCATCACCTTTTTGGTCTTTGCCAGATCAGCGAGCGAGACGGTAAAAGAAACATCCGTAAAGCCCGTGCGGGAGACGTTCTGGACGATCGTATCGACGTTGATCCCTTCGCGGGACAATTCGCGAAAGAGCTTGGCTGCAATCCCCGGCTTATCCGGGACATCGCACACGGTCACCTTGGCTTCGTTCTTATTCAACGTGACGCCGCTGATAACAAAATCTTCCATTTTATCCGCCTCCTTTAAAATGAGCGTCCCCTCCGCCGCGTTGAAACTGGATCTCACATGAATGGGGATATCGAATTTTTTAGCCACCTCAATGGAACGCGCCTGCATGACCTGCGCCCCCAGCGATGCCATCTCCAGCATCTCGTCATAGGTGATCTGTTTGAGCTTGCGCGCTTCAGGCACGATCCTGGGATCTGTCGTATAGACCCCTTCCACGTCCGTGTAGATCTCGCACGTCTTGGCACCTATGGCCTTGGCCAGGGCTACGGCCGTCAAGTCTGACCCTCCGCGGCCCAGCGTCGTGATATCCTGGTCCTGAGTCACCCCCTGGAAGCCGGCCACGATGACGATCTTGCCTTCCTGGAGGGCCCTGCGGATGCGTCCTGCACTGATATCGACGATCTTGGCCTTGGTGTGTGTCTTGTCCGTCACGATGCCGACTTGCCCGCCCGTAAAAGAAATCGCATCGTAACCCAGCTCTTCGATCGCCATGGCCAAAAGCGAACAACTGATCTGTTCGCCGGTCGACAAAAGCATATCCATCTCCCTGGCAGGCGGCTCGCTTGTGATCTGGCCGGCCAGCTCGATCAATTCGTCTGTCGTATCGCCGAGCGCGGAAACGACCACGACCAGCTTCCAGCCCTTTGCCCTGTAGGAAACGACGCGGCGCGCCACATTTTTGATGCGGTCGACATTAGCAACAGAGCTCCCTCCGAATTTTTGAACAAGAACTTTCATCGCTTCTGACCCCTTTTGTTCCTGAAGAACGCCCGATAGACTTCTCCAACCATAACCAACGCCAATATCAAAAGGACAACACTCAATCCTGCCAAAAGATACTGCCCGCTTCTAAGATACGACAAATATTGGATCCCCAGGGCCGCCACCGTCGTCAGAAACATAAAAATAGCCGGCACAAGCGTATAACCTGTCGGCTTCTTCTTCATCAAAAACCAAAGGCTGGCGACAAATAACGCCAGCGCCGCCACAAGCTGATTGGACGCTCCGAAAATAGGCCATATCCGGCTCCAGGCCCCGGAAAACGCCAAAATGCCGGCAACGGCGACAACGATCAACGTCGAAACAAACCTGTTCGACAATCCCGTCAATTCCTGGGTAATATACCGGCAAACGCGTGTCGCCGTGTCCAGCGTCGTCAATATGAACGCATTCAAGATCATCACGGCGATATAGAGGCCGTAGTCCCCGAAGAAAACGCGCGTCAAACCGGTATACCCGGTCCCAAACAGACAGATGGGTCCCTGGTCTTTGAACAATAAACAAAGATCTTGCTGGGTCTTTCCAGGGATGCCGCTGACAACGGCCAAAACAGCGATCAAGGCCACCAGCCCCTCGGCCACCATGGCGCCATAGCCGATTTTCCTGCCATGGCGTTCGCTGGCCAGCTGTTTTGATGTCGTGCCGCTGGCGATAATCGCATGGAAGCCGGAAATTGCGCCGCAGGCGATCGTCACGCACATCATCGGCCACAACGCCCCCTGGGACGTCTGCCAGGAAATAAAAGCCGGCTGCGTGATGACCGGCCGCGAGACCACCAGTCCCAGAAGCCCCATCCCCGCGCCGAAAAGCAAAAGAAAACTGCACAAATAATCGCGCGGCTGCAGAAGGATATTGACCGGCGTGACGGACGCCGCAAAACAATAAACCAACAAAACTATCAGCCAAACAACATAGGCTTGGCCGCCGACATCAATGGGAACATATTTCCCGAGAAATAATAAGCCAGCCAAAAACAACAGGCCCAACACCGTCGAAAACGTCAAATTCGCCTTGCGGACATACATGAGATAACCCGTCAAAATAGCGACCGGGATAAGACCAAGGGACGACAAGACGATCTTCTTCTCTGCAATGAATGTCTTGGCGCACAGATCCGCAAACACGGCGATCACAAGGATCAGAGTCAACCATACAAAGACAGAGAATATCAGGCGCGCTTTGCGCGAGACGACCGTTGCCGAAACTTCAGCCACGGAAGCCCCTTCTTCGCGCACGGAGATCATGAGCGCCGCAAAATCATGCACTCCGCCCACAAGGACCGTTCCCAGGACGATCCAAACGACCGACGGAAACCAGCCCCACCAGATACACCCGATCACAGGGCCGATGATCGGACCGGCGCCGGCAATGGAAGAAAAATGGTGGCCGAACAGAACAAGCCAGTTTTTGGCAGGAACATAATCCACGCCGTCGAACTTTTTGACGGCGGGCGTCTCCCTTCGGGGGTCGATAGGAAAAAGCCCTGCAATGCGGCCGCCGTATACAAAATACCCCAGCGCAAAAACCGCCAGACATCCGAGCAAAACAACCAAAGAACTCATTTTAAGAATACTTCCATCAGTTGATGGCCCTCGAAATGAACCTCGCTCTTGCGGGCCTCTTCCTCCGTGAACCTCTCAAAACCGTTTTTGGCGATCCCCTGACCCATCATCGTCATGCACACCCGATCTGCGACGTGCTTGCGCAGCTCGACGGGTGTCGCATGATCCGGCAAAACCATCAGACGCCAACCATTCCCGGAGGATTTGAAATGATCCAGAATCGTCCCCACGACCAATTTATCGAACCGCTCGATACAGGCGATCTTGTTACGCAGATCGCCGTTGTGGCCCGCCTCGTCGGTGGCCTCCACGTGGATAAAAACAAAATCCAGGCGCTCCAGGGCTTTTAGACCTGCTTCAGCTTTCCCCGTATAATTCGTATCGTAGTAGCCCGTCGCCCCCTCCACGTTGATCACCTCAAGGCCGATCAGCTTACCGATCCCCTTGATAAGATCAACGGCTGAGATCACCGCGCCGGTCACGCCGTACTTCTGGCGGAACAGAGGCATCTGGCTCTTTTGCCCCTGCCCCCATAACCAGATCATGTTGGCCGGGTTCTCGTGCAAGTCAAGCCTCACCCTGTTGATCTCATGACGCGAAAGGACGTCTTTGGACTTCTCCATCAGCTCGAGAAGGACTTGCGCGCCCTTGCCTTTCGGTATGTGCCTGCGGATGGGCTCGCCCAGGATATCATGAGGAGGTGCGCATAGGCACCGGCTCAATTCTTCCACGGGATATCCCCGAAGCACGGCCAAATGTCTGTAGCTGACGCCCGGATAAAACCTGACGGCATCGGAACCCAACCCCCTGTTCAACTCCTGGATAAGGACGGAGGCCTCGTGAGTAGAGATATGCCCCGCACTGTAATCGGCCATCTTTTCGTCGGCAATCGTCACGAGATTGCAGCGGAAGGCGACATCCTGCGCCGTTAAATCGACGCCGAGATGGGCGGCTTCCAGCGGAGCGCGCCCGGAATAGAACTCCCTAGGATCATAGCCGATGATGGAAAGATTGGCGACATCCGAGGCAGGGGCCATGCGGTCAGGAATGGTCGTCACCTGGGCAAGGAGCCCGTTCTTGACGACATAATCCATGTTCGGCGTCTCCGCCACTTCCAGCGGAGTCTTGCCGCCTAATTTTTCGACGGGATAATCAGCCATCCCGTCCGGGACAAGCACGATATATTTCATCAGCGATCCTGCAAAGACAGATCCTGTGCCGGACGTCAAGGTTCCGGTGCAGTCAACCCATATTCCCTGGCCTTGCCCTTGGCCTGCCCTTCGGGCAAGGCCAGGGGCAAGGCCGGGGCTTGT
Source organism: Candidatus Velamenicoccus archaeovorus (assembly GCF_004102945.1). GTDB lineage: Bacteria > Omnitrophota > Gorgyraeia > Velamenicoccales > Velamenicoccaceae > Velamenicoccus > Velamenicoccus archaeovorus. The sequence continues at coordinate 1,058,608 of NZ_CP019384.1, forward strand.
TTCTGGTTACTCTAAGCGGCACAACACTCTTGCGCCCTAAAGGGCGGAGCTTTAGGCCGCGCAGAGTCATGCCATCTTCTCTTTTAAAATCTTGAACAACGACGCCGCCAGCGCCTGCTTGGACGCGGACTTAGCCAGGATGTTCTTTGAGCCGAGGATAAACCCCCTGTAATGGCCGCCCTCAAACCTGTTGGCGATGACAAGATCTGCCGACGCCTTTTTCATCGCCTCCAGAGACCTCTTGAGCAAGACAGCGTCCGTCACCTTTCCTTCCAGCTTGAACATGACAAGAAAAGCCTTCGGGTTCAGGCGCCTCATCACATCGATCAGCTTCGGGGCAGAGGTCAGGCGTAAAATCAATTGGGGGTTCGCCGACGATATCTTCCCCGGCACCGGTTTAAGCAGATAATCACTCACCGCCGCCGCATGCAGGATGATGTCATATTGTCTGCGCGCCAGCGTCGCCGAAACATGCCTCAAAAGCTCATCGAAATATTTGAAACGTTCCACGCGCACGCCCTTCAGCGGATCGCGGTAAGTGACAGGCCCCAGGATCACATCAACATCCATGCCGCAGGCCTGCGCCTCTTTAGCCAAAAGCGTCCCCATTTCTCCCGACGAGGTATTGCTGATCACGCGCACATCATCGATAGGCACCCACGTCGGCCCGGCCGTGATAAGGATCTTTTTTCCGGCCAAAGCATGCCCCTTCATCGCGAAAACCCCATTTCTTTCAGGATCGCTTTCAGATCTGCCTTCAGGACTTTCGGTTTTTTGATGGAAGCAATGGCCCGGTCAGGATCTTTAAGACCGTGGCCCGTCAAGATACACACAACAGCCGCCTCGCGCCCTGTAACGCCCTCCTGGCGAAAATACCCGGACCGGGACAGCTTCAAGATACCGGCGACAGACGCCGCAGATGCCGGCTCCACAAAAACACCTTCCTTGCCCGCCAAAAGCTTGTAAGCCGAAAGAATCTCACGGTCCGTCACGGTATCGATGAGTCCGCCGGACTCGTCCCGCGCTGCGACCGCCTGTTTCCAGCTGGCGGGATCGCCGATCTTGATGGCTGTTGCGATCGTCTTGGGATGCTTGACGGGCTTGCCTTTAACAATAGGGGCCGCGCCCGAGGCCTGAAAACCCAGCATCTTCGGCAAGGTAGCGGTCTTGCCTTTGGCATGATATTCCTTATACCCCTTCCAGTAAGCCGTAATATTCCCGGCGTTCCCGACAGGGATGGCGTGATACGCAGGCGCCTCCCCCAGGTCATCGCAGATCTCAAAAGATCCGGTCTTCTGACCTTCGATACGGTAGGGATTGACGGAATTCACGAGCGTTATGGGATATTTGGATGCGATCTCGCGCACAAGCCTCAGGGCATCGTCAAAATTTCCCTTGATCGCCAGGACTTTCGCGCCATGGATGAGCGCCTGGGCCAATTTGCCCATGGCAATGGCGCCCTCGGGGATAAGCACAACGCATTTCATTCCTGCGCGGGCGGCGTAGGCCGCGGCAGAAGCTGACGTATTACCCGTCGAAGCGCAGATGACGACCTCCGAGCCCTCCTCTTTCGCCTTGGAAATCGCCATGGTCATTCCCCGGTCCTTAAAAGAACCTGTGGGGTTCAACCCTTCATATTTGAGGAACACCCGGCATCCCGTCGCCCGGCTCAAGACGACAGAATAGATAAGCGGGGTATCGCCTTCAAGAAGTGAAACAACGGGCGTCCTGTCCGTCACAGGCAGGAATTCCCTGTATTTTTGGATCAATCCCTGATATGCCATAGGTCCGCCTAAAAACCTTCCATATGGATCTTGACGGTCTTGCCTTTGACGATCGCCAGCCGATCGATATTCTCAAGGGCCTTGCGCAAATTCTTCTCAAGAACATTGTGCGTGATCATGACGACGGGGACGAACTTCGCCCGCTTGCGCTCTTTCTGGCTGACTTGAGCAATGCCGATATGGTTCTTACCCAGGACGCCGGAAATCCTAGCCAGGATACCGGGTTTATCAATGGCCATAAAACGCAGATAATAACGGCTCTGGATCTCATCGACGCGCCGGATGCGGCTGACGCGCGCTGCCGCCTTCGCCTTCCGTCTGCCTTCCTCCAGCGCATCGCGGCCAAGATCGACGATGTCGCTGATGACGGCGGAAGTCGTCGCAGATTGTCCGGCGCCTCTGCCGTAAAACAGCATATCGCCGACCATATCGCCCTTCAGCAAAATCGCGTTAAAGACACCGTTCACGACCGCCAGAGGATGCGACTTCGGCAAAAGGGTCGGATGGACCCTCGCCTCGAGACTTTCATGGTCCTTCTTGGCGATAGCCATGGGTTTAATGACAAGCCCCATCTCCCCCGCATAGCGCACATCCATCTCGGAGATGCCGGAGATGCCTTCCCGTATGACGGCATCCAGAGGGACCAATTTGGAAAATAAAAGATAGCAGAGGATGACCAGCTTGTGCGCCGCGTCGATCCCTTCAATATCAAGCCGCGACTGGCGTTCCGCATAACCTTTTTTCTTGGCCAGACTCAGCGCCTCTGCGAAGCTCAAAGACTCCTGCGACATCTTGGACAAGAGGTAATTGGATGTCCCATTGATGATGCCGTAAAGCGAATCGATGCGGTTGGCGACCAGGCCTTCTTTGAGCGCCTTGATGATCGGGATGCCGCCGCAGACGGATGCCTCAAACTTGAGCTGCCTGCCGGACTTCGCCGCAACCGAAAGGATATCTTCGATATCGCTGGCCAACAATGCCTTGTTGGCTGTCACCACATGTTTCTTGTGTTTCAGGGCCTGAAGGATCAATTCCCTGGCCGGATGCTGGCCGCCGATCAATTCAACGACGCAATCGATCTTTTCGTTTTTGATGATATCCTGGGGATTTATCGTAAACAAAGACGGGGGCAAACCGAGCTGGGCGCCTCTTGAACGCCGCACATCGCAGGCCATAGCCAAATGCATGTCCACGCCGCTGCGCTCCGCAATAAGCCCTCTTTTGTCTCTCAAGGCCTTAACGACCCCGGACCCGATGGTCCCCAACCCGATCACTCCGACGCTGATTCTCTTCACGTGTCACCCGTTTTTTAGCTGGAACACCCACGGACTCGCCCTGGTCTCAAGGCCAAGGGCAGGTCCATGAGCGCTTTTTGTTTCCACGATCTGCCCTGACTGAAAGTCAGGGGCGACCGTGGGATGGCATCCCCGTTCCGCCATGGTTTTGTCTTGTAGACAAAACCATGGTATAGGGATTAAAAATGACCGAGCACATACCGGCCGGGCCCTATGAACATGAATCCCAGAAAAACAATCCCGTCCTCAATGGCATGAGAGGCGATCTTTAACCCATCGCCATGACGGAAATGCATCGCCGCCGCCACGACCATCACCAGAAAAAGAAAAAGACAGGCCGGCCGAAACAAAATACCCGTCAAAACACAAAATCCTCCGAAAACCATCACAGCCGCGGCCAGGAATCCCCAAAAAACAAAACCGAAACGGATCCCGACGGCAGATATCGCCTGTCCCACGCCTTCCCAAGAAACCGGACCGCCCACAAGTTTCGGCCAACCGTAATAGACGAACATACATCCGAAGACAAGACGAATAACCAACAAGCCCGCGTCTGCATGCATTGACAATTCGCTCCAGACCATGGCTGCCTCCTATGCGCGCCTAACACTCGTTCAAGCACTCGACCATTTTTTCCTTATCGGAAAACACTGTGGTGGTCGGCACTTGTTCGGCCTGCTCGCCTTATCGGCTCGCCGCGGCCTCACAAGCACTCGACCATTTTTTCCTTATCGGAAAAAATGGTCGGGGAGAGCGGATTCGAACCGCTGGCCCCTTGTTCATGACGGCACACAACATCCCGCAAAAACTCATCCGAACTACCAACACAACATAACTCTGCTAAAGGCTGCTGCTGGCATAATCCCGTGATACAAAAATTAATAGTCGGGGCGAGCGGACTCGAACCGCTGACCCCTTGAACCCCATTCAAGTGCGCTACCAAACTGCGCTACGCCCCGGACTAATTTTTGTATCACGGGAAACCCCATTTCCCTCACCTTGAAAAGGTGAGGGATTTCCTAAATTTTTATATTGGGGTTGGTCACAAGTGCGCTACCAAACTGCGCTACTCCCCGGACATTTTTTCGCACGGGGAACCCCATTCCCCGCACCTCTTCACGAGGCGCGGGACTTCCAATATCATAAATCGAGAAAAATCGCAAGTGCGCTACCTCCGCCTGGTCTGGCGTCAGCCAAGCCAGGACAGATCCGCCTTCGGCGGAAAACTTGAGCCCTGCCCTATTCATAAGGTGAGGCGAAATCCGCCGACGCTTTGGTGGCGTCCTCCACTGAAGCTTCGGCGCCTGCCTGACGGTAGGCAGGGACGTCCGCCGAAGCAGTGGTGGCGGACGGACTGCGCCACTCCCCGATTTGCTGTAGCTATTTTCCCTGCAAATCGGCATCGAGCCCGCAATATCTTCTGGAATTAACGGACAAATGGCTGTCTGCAGCAAACCCCGTTAGAGAACTTTGTTCTTTAACAATCTGCTACGACGGTGGTTTTATACCACGGCCGGCTTCAATAGGAGATGGCCTCCGATTTCAATCGGCGGCTTTCTCTAACAGGGCAAACGACACACACGATACGATCTCAAAAATCCCTACGCCCCTTCGGACTTCTTCTTTCTTTCCATCAAATTCCTGACAGCCGTCCTCGGATGCGTGTGTTTAAAAAGAACATTGTATATTTCTTGCGATATCGGCATCGACACGCCAAACTTCCTGGCTAGGCCGCATGCGGACTTCGTCGTCAAGACCCCTTCCGCCACCATTTTCATAGAAGCAAGGATATGCTTGACAGACTCCCCCTTGCCGATACGCTCTCCGACGCTGTGATTGCGGCTTAACGGATTAAAACACGTCGTGACAAGGTCCCCCAGGCCTGCGATACCGGCAAAAGTGTCTCTCTTGGCGCCCATGGCCGCGCCCAGGCGCGAGATCTCGGCCAAACCGCGCGCGACGATCGCCGCCTTTGCATTCGTCCCGAAACCAAGCCCGTCGGAGATACCACAGGCGATGGCAATCACGTTTTTCAAGCTTCCGCCCAATTCCACGCCTACGGTATCCGGATTGGTGTATATCCTGAACGCCGGCGACATGAACAAATCCTGCGCCTTGCGCATTCCTTCGGCATCCGAAGACGACACGACGGCCGTTGAGGGAATGCCGCGGGCAACCTCTTGGGCGATCGTCGGGCCGGAAAGAACGACAATGCGCTTGCTGGCCCATACCTCCCGGATCACTTCCGTCATGCGCATAAGGGTATGGTCTTCGATACCCTTGATGACGCTGACAACAGGTGTCAGCGGCGCGACAAAATCCCTGCCGCGCATCAACACATTCCTGAGATATTTTGAAGGCACCGCCGCCACAACCAATCCGGCACCCTCAAGACACGAAATGTCCGCCGTGATATTCAGGCTCCGCGGGATCGGGATCCCCTGGAGGTAGCGTGGATTTGTCCTGTAACGGGCCAGATAAAGAGCGTAGTCCTTGAAAGGACTCCACAGAGTTACCGGAAATCCCTTTCGGCAGAGCAAAACAGAAAGAGTCGTACCCCACCCTCCATCTCCAAGAACAACGATCTTTCCGTTTTTTTTCATATTCTTAACAAAGGCTTTACCTGTTCATTTTAAAATAGTTACGTCAAGCGACCGTGAGCGTATTTGAAATAAATATTTTACCTAAAGTGCTCTATAATGTCAACATATTCGTACTTATGGGGCTGACTCGGCTATTCGGTCCGCAAGACCAAGGATCGGATCTGGGGGAGACAACGGCGTGCTTCCTGCCGGCCCCGGCTGATAAGCTCTTCAGCATGCTCAAAACAAGACCATGAGATGCCGGTCATATCCGGATGGAGGACCACGTCAGACTGGCCGAGGGAACTCACCTGGGCCAAAAGATACTCCATGGATTGCACGGTCGAAACGATGATACCGAAGATATTGGGATCCAGCCATTCGTGAAAACGGTCCCTAAAATAAAACCACGGGTAACGCCAAAGCCCTTGTTTATTGAAATCCGGCCTCACCCGTTTTTTCTGCAACAGATCATAGGTCCTCTCGATCTCTTCGGGGCTTGGCAGGACATTGACGGCGACGATTTTTTTTGCGCCCGCCTCCACCAGAACATCCGTCGGCAAAGGATTGATGATGCCCCCGTCAATGTAAAACCTCCCCGCTACGGCATGAGGCGCAAAGACACCGGGGATGGAAATGCTGGCCATGATCGCATCGACGAGCCTGCCGGAGTCGAAAACTACCTGCCTCATCGAACGGCAATCGCAAGCCACAACCCTGAACGGCATTTTCAAATCATAGAATGTCTTATCGCCGAGGTATCTCTTCAAAAAAGACCTGACATGCCCGCCGCGGATGAGCCCCCGCAGAGGCATCATCAGGTCGTCGAAACCAAAAAGATAGGACTTCTTATTGTTCTTCAGGACGATGGTTTGGATCTCGCCGGCAGAATAACCCGCCGCCCAGAAAGCGCCAAACATGGCGCCGATGCTTGAGCCTGAAACCATGTCAACGGGAATACCTTCCTCTTCGATCACCTGCATGATACCGATGTGCGCCAAGCCCATTGCCGAACCGCTGCCGAGGGCCAGGCCCACGAGAACCTCGCCCATCTGCCTGGCGACCCTCCGGATCACGCGGCTATAGGGATCCAGAGGGTGCCCCGAAACAAGAAAAGGCCTGTCCATGTCCTGAGGAGGAAGCGTGGCATAAACAGGAAGATGAAAAACCGACTCCTCCATGCATACGGAAAGCTGCCTGCCTTTGCTATGAGCTTCCTTCCCTTCAACAATAAGAAGGCGCATTTTTTTTCTAAAGGAACTGTCGCACGATAAACCCGTCATATCCAGGAGCCGCGACATCTTTCGCAAGGCATCCGCGTGCGGGGCCATTACCAGATGGACGGCATCGGACTGCGCCAGGATCTTAAAAGCCTGGGGTCCGAAATCACAAGGAAGATGGACGAGGCAAAAGTGATAATCATTAACAAGCGTGGTCGCCAGAGAGATAAAAGCGGCCACATCCGTCGTCCCTGCGGCCTTCGCCTCAACGAATAAAACATCTATGCCGGCCTGTGAATGGAGGACAAATTCGAAAATTCTGGTGGGATGATAAACAAGATCTTTCGGCAAGATGCTTGCAGAAGGACCGAGCCCCAGGACGCCGCGGATCAAAGAATCCCCGCCGGAAAAATCGACAAGAACAACCTTCTTTGCAGTTTGTTCCTTGAGGCCTATCGCCAAATTCAGGGCATAAAGGGCCGTGTCGTTTTTCGTCAGGGCGTCGCCGAAAAAAGAAACGATGGTGCTTTCAAAGATGGATTTGGGATGCAGGTCGCGGCGTTTGAGCCTCCGCGACAACATCCGGCTCAAATCGATCGCCAGCCTCGGGATTCGATGGAGAATGGCTTTAAATTTATCGGCGGGAATACGGGCCATCACCGTATCATTGACGGCCCGCGCACTGACGGAATGAGGCTCGCCCGTCAACAGCGAGATAAAACCAAAATATTTACCCCGGTGGATATGCTCAAGCGTCTCGGGATGTCCGGCCTTCTCAACAAATACCTCCACCCTTCCGGAGATAATGCAATAAAAAGCATCGGGCGGATCCCCCTGGCGGTAAATCGTCTCACCCGATTTATAATCTGCGATCTCCAGGGCATCGAAAACCATGCGCCGCTCAAAAGGGTTCAGGCCCGAAAAAAGCGGGATGTGCCTGAAAATCAGTGCCTTGTCAAACAAAAGCGTCGGCTGTTCCATGGATTTCCGGTGGGCAATGGTTTTGATTTCATTCGCCTTCCCAGGATGAACGAAACGACCCGGCCTCGATCGAGACGCCGGCCCTGAAACGACGGGAAACTAAGCGATCACCCGATCGGTCTTCTTGGTACGGATCTTCGCCACCTCCCAGGAATAATCATAGAGGTGCAATCCCTTGGAAGCGGCGACAATCTCTCCGTCTTCGACGCCGATCATCTCGGCCATATACTGCTTCACCAATTGCAGACCGCCGAGGTTTGAAGGAAAACCGCCCCAGAGATCCCAGGAGCGAAAATAAAGAAAAAAATGAAGCTTGCGGTCCCTCACTTTTGTGTCGATCAGCCTCAGGCAAGGCGGATCCTGGAGCTTGATGTCCGACGGCATGCCGATCTCCATGACGGCCTGGTTGGTCCCAAAACCTTCTTGCCTGTACATCCTGATGACTTCATCAATCTGATTGACATGCAAGGGCAACTCCCGGACCATCTGACGGCCGTCCTTGTCTTCAGCGAAACGCACCTTGGGATCCACCAGCCTTTCGCCATAGGTATAGTCTTCCGTCTCGGTTTTCGCTCCGGTCAACAAATACGAAAGATATCCCTGGATGTAGTCCATGTCCGTCGGAGCCGGGATATTCAGGCCTTCAGGGATGATAGGAATGATTTGATGCGAAGGTTTGCGCACCCGAACGACAACGAAATCAAACTCCAGACGCTTGGAACCCTTGTAGCTGCCCCGTGTAATGGTATAGACCCGACCCTTGTCCAGAATAGCCGATAACGTCTGGAACCAGGCGTCGTCCAGGTCAAAAGCATCCACAAATACAGGAGAAAGGAATTGTTCCGTAGGCATCGCCTTTTGTTTATCTCTATCGCGGCCCGATCAACCGGTGGATCTCCTCCAAAAGCTCCTTCGGATCATAGGGCTTTGCCAGGAAAAAATTATGTCCGAGCTCATGGCCCTCTGTTTGCTCTTCCCTCTTGGTATAAAGACACGTCAGAAACAGGATCGGGATATCCTTGGTCTTGGCATCCTTCCTCAGGATGCCGGCGACTTCCGAACCGTCCATCCCCGGCATGGCGATATCCAGGATGATGAGGTCCGGAGTTTTTTTCTGGGCAAGGGCGACAGCTTCCTTTCCACAGGAAGCCTTGATGACCTCGTAACCCGCCTTGGCGAGACGCTCGCCAAGCAACTTCAGCACATCCGGCTCATCGTCGACAATCAGCAATTTTTGCTTGTCCATATCCTCATTCCTCCTCTTTCTTATTCAACGCCATGCGCAAGACGAAATTCAGTTTTTCCGGATCATACGGCTTTGTCAGGAAAAATTCCCCGCCGGCCTGCTTGCCCATTTCAATATCTTCTTTCTGGGCCAGAACGCTTAAAAAAACGACGGGGATCCCTTTCGTCGCATAATCCGATTTGAGCTTCTTGCAGACTTCGATACCGTTGAAATACGGCATCATGATATCAAGAATGATCAAATCCGGCTTCATGGATTTCGCCATCTCAATGCCCGTATAGCCGTCTTCTGCGACGATAACATCGAAACCGAAAGAAACGAGCCTGAATTTCAGCAAATTCCTCAAGCCCACTTCATCATCGATGATGAGGATCGTTTTCTTATCTTCTGCCATAATTTACCCGCGTGTTATGGGAAGAGTGAATTTAAAGGTTGATCCCTCTCCCAATGTGGACTCAACCCAAATACGGCCCCCCATGGCTTCTACCAGGTTGCGGGAAATGTAAAGCCCGAGCCCCGTCCCCCCGACCCGCCGCACAAGCGTGCTGTCGAGCTGAACGAATTTTCCGAAAAGGCGCGCAATCTCCTCCTGGGGAATCCCCACCCCTTCATCTTTGATGCTGAATTCTACGGAATCATGGACCTGCCGCACCGCCAGGACGATCCTGCTGCGCTCCCGCGTAAATTTAATGGCATTGTTCAAGAGATTCATCAATACCTGGATGAGCCTATCTTTGTCCGCCATCGCCGACGGCAGGTCTTTCTGGCAATCGGTGACAAACACCAGCCCCCGTTTTTCAATCTCGATCCTGACCAGACTGTATACCTGATCGATGACCTCGCAAATATTGCACGGGCTCATATGGACTTTGAGCAAGTTGGATTGGATCTTCGAGATATCGAGGATATCGCCGATCAGGCGGTTCAAACGGTTGATATTGGACAAGGCGATCTGAAGACACTCCTTCTGGTTCCTGTTGATCTTTCCCTGGGTGCCGTCGGCGACGATCTCGACCCCCTCCTTGATGGCCGACAAAGGCGTCCTGAGCTCGTGGGAAACCATCGAGACAAATTCGGTCTTGATCTTCTCGATCTTTTTGCGTTCCGTAATGTCGCGAATATTGCATTGAATGATCTTGCGCTTTTCGACGAAATAGGTAGAGGCCCTGAATTCTGCCTCGATCTCCCTCCCCGTGCACGTCTTGAGCCTCACATCATCATACAAGACAGACATCTGTTCCTTGAGGGCCAAAAAGGCCCTGTCGTAAACCTGGGACTCGCGGAAAAAAGGAACAGCGTTGTAATGCAGGCCCATCAACTGGTCTCTTGTGCACTCCAGGATATGCAAAAGATACGGATTGGCGCTGATGATGTTTCCGCTCGAGGCGTCGATGATCAGTATGCCGTCCTGGGCCGATTCAAAAAGGTTCCTGAACATGAGTTCGGAGACCTGTAAAGCCCTCGTCCTCTCTTCGATCAAGTTCTCCAGGTCATGCGAATAACGCTTCAATTCATCTTCCAGGCGCTTGCGATCGGTCACGTCGTGAGAGATGTGGATGACCCCGATGATGCGCCCCTTTTCATCCTTCAGGGGCGAGAGGGTTACATCCACATAAGCCTCGCGGCCGTCGCGCATTTTATGGATATGCGTGGATTCGATCGTCCGGCCGTGCTTGGCGACCTCTTCAAACGAACAGGCCTCGCAGGCGGAACAAACGTGCCGGTAGACCTCTGAACACGGCTTACCGATGACATCTTCCTTGCGCATGCCCGCCTGCTCCATAAAATAACGGTTAACATCCAGGACGACCTTGGTGTTGCAGTCAAGCACGATCAGTGAATCGCTGATGGAATCGATGACATTGCGCGACAGGGCCCGCTCGAATTCCAGCATCTCGACCATGCTCTTGCGTTCCGTCATATCCAGCGTCAACTCCAGGACCTGCTCCACTTCCCCCCGCTCATTTTTGACCGGAGTGCAAATCAGGAGAAAATCTATGACCCGGCCGTCGGGGAAAACCGACCTCTCTTCACCCGTCTGCACCTGACCCGTCTCCATGGCCCTTCGCGAAGGACATGTCAGACAGACAGAATCACGAAGTTGATATACCTCGAAGCACTTGCGCCCCTGGATCGTGCCCAGTTTGCCGAACCACTTCTCCATAACCTGGTTGACCCAGACGATATTAAAATTCTTATCGATAAGCGACAGTCCCGCTCCGATAGAATCGGCAATCGTCTTGAGACGGCCGCGCTCTTCCGACAGGGAAGCTTCCAGGTGTTTTTGCTCCGTCACATCCTGGATGATGCCGTAAAAAACTTCCCCGTACCTTTCGTCATGCTTAACCACTGCAGTGACCGAGGCCCAGAAAAGACGTCCTTTAAGGGTCTTGCCGCGAAATTCGTAATTCTTTACGAAACCGTTCTTGAGCAACATATCGCTGAAACGCTTTCTTTCTGCGGGATCGGCATACAAAGTCTTCACAGAGATATTTTCCACGGAATCGGTCTCGAAAATTTTAAGCAGCGCCGGATTTGCCTCAAAAAACCTGCCATCGGGACCCGGCGTATTGATATAGACGCCTACGTTAAGACTCTCAACAAGGTCCCTGTATTTTTCCTGCGTCTCGAGCAGTTCCTTTTCAATCCTGCGGATCCCGCTCTTGTCGATACCGATCCCCAGAAAACCGACGAGCTCTCCCTTGTCGTTCCGTATGCCGGCAATGGTCAAATCGACAGGAAAGCGCGTGCCGTCTTTCTTGACCATGATCCATTCGCGCTGAAGAACACCGCCTTGCCGTACGACCTCTGTGATTACCTCGAAACCATGCAAATCCTTCCCTGTCTTTCTGCAGAATTCCTCCTCGAAAAGCCTCAAATCTGCGGGGTCATGAAGGACAAGGGGCGTCTTTCCCAAAATCTCTGAAGCGGTATATCCGAAGAGCTCTTGCGCCCCATCGTTCCACATCTGAAAAGCACCCGACAAGTTCGTAGCGCACATGGAAATTTGGCTGGCGCCATCCAGAAAAGACCTTAGCCTCGCATGGGCGTCCGCCAGTCTCTCTTCATAGCGCTTGTGGGTCGTGATATCTTGCGCCAAGCCCAGGACAAACAGGATATGCCCCTGCGGATCTTTCACCGGGAATACCGTCAGGGCGACGTCCAGTTCTTCGCCGTCCATGTTCTTTTGGGCCAGTTCACGGATGAGGGTATGCCCCTCGAACACCTCCATAATCTCACTTTCCAAAGAAACAACGCCCAGCACATCCGTCACCTTCCTGCTCCGGAGAGGATTTCTTTCATCAATGACATCGGCCTTGCGGTAACCGTAGAGTTTTTCGGCCCCTTGATTCCAAAAGATCAGACGCAGATCCCTGTCAAAGCCAAAGATGGCATTAGGCGAATTATTAAGGATGCCCCGAAACGTCTCCTCTGACCTCGCCAGCTCCCGCTGTGCTTCACGCAGACTTACGAGAGCCTTATCGAGGTTGTCTTTCTGGATCTGTAATTCAAGCCCTTTGAGCGCGAAGATGATCAAGAACGCATAACCAACCACCAGCAGGATGAGGAAACTAAAACATATGCCGATGACAAAAAGCCTGACGCGATACACTTCCCCTTGAAGCTTGGCAACGTCAATATCGACCCCCAAAAGGGCCAGGGCCTGATCGTCCTTATCAAGAACGGGGAAAAAAACCGTATAGGCGGGACGGCCGTCATTCCCCAGATAGGGCCCGACGAGCGTCGGTTTCTTTGAATAAAAAGAATCCGCAATCGCCTTCTGAGGGATTTGAGCGCCGAAGGACGGGACGACCTCGTGCGGAAAAACCTGGGGCGAGCTTCCGACGGCAAAAGAAAAACGGTCTTTTCCCGGCAGGATCAAATACAGCGCCTTCGTGTAGAGCGACAGCTCGGGCAGGTCCGACATGCGGTTATGCATTTTAAGATACTTCTTGTAAACGGATACGTCCTCCTCGGCAATGAACTGACGGACATCCAGTGTCCCGATAATATCCGCCAGGTTCCTGGCGTCCGTCAGGACAAGCTGCTTGAGGTGTTTTTTCTCGAACTTGTCAACAGATCCCATAAGCATGAATCCGCCGGCGAAGAAAACGAGATAGAAAAAGAGAAAACTGTACATGAGGACCTGGCGGCGCCTCCCTCTGACATTTCTGGATGGAAGATCAAGGACATAACGGGTGGCCTGATGGATCAAAAGAAAGGCGACAAGCATCGCCCCTAAAGCGCGTTGGAAAGCCGCCGGAACCAGAAAGGCATAATAAAAAGACGGTTGGCTCGCGGACAAAGCGGGAAGCGTGGCGATCTGGAGAGGCGCTAACGGCAAACAGTAAAAGAAAAAAGCAATGCCAATAAAACGGTAGCTCCAGCGTGAACTGGCTCTCTCCTGCCTCGAAGAATAAAGCAAAAACACGGCTCCTGCCGCAAAAGTCGCCGGCCCCCTCAATGTCACGGTGATAAATCCGTTTAATATCGAGGCGTTGCGGATAAAAAACAAACCGAGCACGAAAACGCCGAAAGGCAGGATATACAGCCATTTATTGATTTGTTTTCCGCTCAAAAGGACGTAGGAACTTCGGGAGAATTCCATGAGAAAAACGAAAGAAGCGACGAGCAGGATAAGACGCAAGCTGTTGAATAAAGATGGGTCCGCGTTAGATATGGCCAAGAGATCGAGCCATTTATTCAAAGCGCGCAAAAGAGCAAAAAATACGAAAAACAACCAGTTCAATGTCAATGCATGGTGCGATCTTTCGCGAATATAAAAAATAAAACCGGCGGACGCCAAAAGAAAAAATGCCGCGCCATAAAAGAAATAAAGATAGTCTAAGTTCTGCAGGAAAAATAGCTGCATGATGATCTGTCTGTTGTGCCTTGATCCAGCCTTCGGAAGAAGCCGGAGTGAAACAAAAAACTGCGGAGCCCCTCCGCAGTTAAATAATAATATTAATCCTTATGCATGATCAACCGCCATGACCTTTGAGAAGTTTTAAATAACTAAACGCGTAACCCTATGTTAACACAAACACTTAAGTGAGTCAATGGGGTGATCAAGGAAGGAAGATCTGGAGCGGGAGATGGTACGTAAAACTCGCCTCGGCCCGTAAAATATTCGTATTCCACAGGGCAAACCTTTACATCAACTTGTCCCGAATCAAAGTCAACCCATATTCCCCGGCCTTGCCCTCGGCCTCCGGCCATGTTTCGGGTACCTCTAAGCGGCCTCAACACTCTCCGCCCTAAAGGGCGGAGTTTTAGGCCGCGCAGAGTGAAATCCAAACGGGATCCCGTCACGTCTCCGTTCAATAGAGCGGGTGATCGGAATCCCCGCCTGCCGGCGGGCAGGGAACCGACGTAACCAGCTTGTCCCGCACCGAAATGTTACAATCAAACGGGATCCCGTCACGTGTCCGTTCAATAGAGCGGGTGATCGGAATCGAACCGACGTAACCAGCTTGGAAGGCTAGTGTTCTACCATTGAACTACACCCGCGAAATCTGAACATGACGGGAGAAGGCTAGGTCCTCCACAATGCGGAATGCGGAGACCTGCCCTTTCTGGGCTAGTATTCACCCACTGTTCCGACGCTCCGAAAAAACGGAGGTCGAAATCCCGACCCCGGACGCTTTTGGGCCGGGCGTCGGGAAACTACTCCCGCAATCAATCAAGAAACTCAAAATCAAACAGCGCATTGCGGGAGTCACATTAATGTATCACTGCCCGCCGTAGGCGGGTCCGCCTTCGGCGGAAACTACTCCCGCAAAGAAATGAAATCGGAATACACTTTGGTTGTGGCGCTGGATTTCGCTGCATGGCTTTGTCGCCATGCGACGCGAAATCCGCATCCCTACCTGCCTGGCCTTTGGCCAAGCGGGCGTTTTTCCCTCTGCCGGGGAAATACACTAAGGTGGTGGCGTCGGAACAATCTGTTTCGCTTATCGCTCCACAACGATTGTTCCGGCATCCACCATTTTTTTGCTCTGTCGCTTTACAACAAGGTGGTGGCGTCGGAACAATCTGTTTCGCTTATCGCTCCACAACGATTGTTCCGGCATCCACCATTTTTTTGCTCTGTCGCTTTACAACAAGGTGGTGGCGTCGGAACAATCTGTTTCGCTTATCGCTCCACAACGATTGTTCCGGCATCCACCATTTTTTTGCTCTGTCGCAAAAAAATGGTGGACGGGAGAGGATTCGAACCTCTGAAGCATGTGTGCAGCAGATTTACAGTCTGCCCCCTTTAGCCACTTGGGTACCCGTCCAAATTTTGACAGGCAAGGTATTTCTACCTTGCAAAATTTGCCCCGAAGTCTAATCCAAAAATCATCTCCAAACATGCTCAAGATAATTTTTGAATTGTCTTAGACAAGGGGCCGATATATTCAAAGAGCTGGCGACCCGAATCGAACGGGTGACCCTCTCATTACAAGTGAGATGCTCTACCTGCTGAGCTACGCCAGCAAATCACTTATCAAAGAAATCAAATCTGGCTTCATATCTGGAAGCCGGAACAATTTTCTCTTGCTGGTTATTTCTCGCCGGAATCAGGCGTATTTTAAAACTGCTCCTGTTGCTGATATTTTTAAGCGGTACAAAATAAACCTTGCGTGCTGCATCATGGTATGCCGCTATAATATCAACATCCAGCGGCGAATAATGAATAACTTTGTGATTATTACAACTCCTTAGGGGGATCTCAAGAATTCCGTTTTTGGCAGAGACATATTTGACTTGGACTTTTTTATAGATACCGTTCTTTTCCGCCACCATATCAAATCTATGATCTTCTCCCCAGGGGACAAGAACATGGAAACCCCTCTGCTTGAGCAAAAAAAACATAGGCTTCGGCGATATCACCCTTGAGCTTTGTTTCTGCCATTTAACGGCACCTCTTGAACGCCTTCGGCAAATAGTCTATCACATCAGAGGCGATCATCCCCGGCTGCGTCTTCTCTTTGGCGGCCAAATCGGCAGCCAAGCCATGAATATAAACGGCGCGGCATGCCGCCTCAAAAGGCTCCATCCCCTGCCCCAAGAAAGCCGCAACGATCCCGGAAAGAACGTCACCGCTCCCGGCTGTCGCGAGACCCGGATTGCCCGTTGTGTTTTCATAGAGCCGGCCGCGGGAAGAACACACCACACTCCTGGGCCCCTTCAAAATCAGGGTAACATTGTAACGAAGAGAAAAATCTTTTGCAACTTCTTTTCTGGCTGCCGGCGCGGCGACAATCCGACGGCCGCAGAGACGTTCCATCTCCCCGGGGTGCGGTGTGAGGACAACAGGATGCTTCAATCCTCTCAGGATGCCCAAATGCCCCGCCATGGCATTAAGGCCGTCGGCATCCACGACCACCGGCGTCGAGGCACGTCTCACCAGAGAACGTATCAATGCCTGCGTGGAAGGATGACGCGACATGCCGCAGCCAACCAGAAGACAATCAGATTTTTTCAAGACCGGCACGAGCTGCGGCAACGCCCTTTCAGAAACACTCTGTTGAGCCGTCGAACGCAACGGAAGCGTCACGACTTCCCTTACACCGCAAGCAATGACACCCTGGAGGCTCTCAGGAAAAGCGAGGGTCACGTATCCAGCACCGGATCTCATGGCGGCCCCGGAACACAAAAGAGCGGCGCCCGTATAACTCCGCGAACCGGCCACGATCAGGACATGCCCGTAATCGCCTTTGTGCGTTTGCTTCTTACGATCAAAGAATAGCGCTGGCCACAGCATAGTGATCCGTATGGGACAAGGAGAGGGCGATAGAAGTCTTTCTATTCTTGATGCGGCAGAAAGGCCGCCCGTTAACATCATTGATGATCTCGATATCACGAAAGTTCAGCTTCGGACTGTTCCCCAGGGCCTTGAAAATCGCCTCTTTGGCCGCAAAACGTGCCGCCAAATGCTGGAGCGGATGACGCTTGCTCCTGGAATAAGCCAGTTCTTTCGCAGTATAAACACGCTTCAGGAAAACATCCCCCCAGCGTTTTACAGCCCGGTCAAGTTTCTTGATCTCGACGATATCGATCCCGCTGCCTCTGACCATGCACCCTCTTTTAGGATTTCCCGGCGTTCGTCACCAGGGCCTTCATCTGGCGGACCGCGCGTTCCAAACCCAAAAAAATGGAAAAACACACGATCGCATAGCCGATGTTCAACTCATGCATACCCTTCATCGACGCCACGGGGCAGACGTTTTCATAGTCCAGACCGTGGCCGGCATTCACGACCAGGCCCAGGTCGCGGGCGTAAGCCACGGCTTCCCGAAACTCCGCAAGCATCTTCTTTCGGGCGCCCGCCAACCGGCAGTCGGCATAACGGCCTGTATGCAGCTCGACCGTACCCGCGCCGACATCCCTGGCCATTTTGATCTGGCGGCGGCTCGACTCGATGAAAAGACTGACCTCGACATTCTTCTCTCTGAGCCTCGAGACCGCTCTCGCCACGCGCGTTCCATACCGAACAACGTCCAAGCCCCCCTCCGTCGTCAATTCCTGGCGGCGCTCGGGCACAAGGGTCGCTTGATGCGGTTTGAGACGACAGGCAATCCCGACGATCTCATCCGCAATGGACATCTCCAGGTTAAATTTTTTCGTGACGGTCTTACGCAACGCAAAGACATCGACATCCTGGATATGCCTGCGGTCTTCGCGCAGATGCGCCACAATGGAATCAGCGCCTGCATTCTCGCAAATCCTGGCGGCAAAAAGAAGATCGGGATAGGGCGCACGGCGCTGCTGCCTGAGCGTCGCGATATGGTCTATATTGACTCCTAAAAGAGGCACAACAATCCTTTCTCCGCAAGGGTCAAACCGGCATCGAACCGCCGGAATCGCGCTTTCACAGAGACGGCCCTATTTAAATTCTCCGTTAACGTAAAGGTAAACGACGACCGCAAGGATCAAAGCGAGGACCTTGTATAAAGGGTAATACGTGAACCATTTTTTGAAATCTTGCAGTATCTTTTTCAGCGTGCCCATAAACGTTCTCCGTAATGCTTGTGGCCCCTCATCCGCGGCGGACGAGAAAAATACGTCAGGACACAGCGTGTTTCTTCGTCTGGACGAGCTGATCGCGCAGGGCCTGCGAGAATTCCTCGCGCGTCAATCCCTGCGTCAGCCGTCCGCCGACGGCCAGAGAAACCAACCCCGTCTCTTCAGAAACAACCAGAACAACAGCGTCTGTCTCCTCGCTGATACCTAATGCCGCCCTGTGCCGTGTCCCCAGGGCATGGCTGAGATAGGGATTCTGCGCCAAGGGAAACAAGCAGCTCGCCGCCACCAAGGTGTTGCCTTGAATAATAACGCCTCCGTCGTGCAAAGGGGACGGCGGAGTAAAAATGGTTTCGATCAATTCCGGCGTTATCCGCGCCTGGATAAGGATGCCGCTGTTGATATAGCCCTTGAGCCGGTCCTCGCGTTCGATGGCGACGATCCCCCCGATCCTCCTCTGGGACAGATAAAACAATGAGGAGCTGAGTTGGCGGATCAGGTCATCGACTTCCTCCTCCTTCAATCCTGTCCCGAAAAGATGCGGTTGTCCCAACCGGGCAAGGCCGAATCGCAGCTCCGGCTGAAAGATAACGATAATAGCGATGACCGATATGGCAAATAATTTCGTCAGGATCCAATCGAGGGTATTCAAACCCAGTTTTTGGGCCAGAAAGAACGCGATGACAAGGATAAAAATACCTTTCCAGACCTGACCGGCGCGAGTCCCCTCGAAAAAAATCATGATCCTGAAAAAAACAAACCACAGGATCGTGATCTCAATGACCGGCTTCAATACAGACCAATAGATGTTGACGAATTCAACAATGCTGTTCCACATCAACTGCACCTTTTGTGAATGGCGTCCGCGACGCGGACGACTTGCTTGATCTGACGGACATCATGCACCCGCACGATATCCGCGCCTCCGGAGATAGCGGCGCAGACTGCTGCAGCTGTCCCCCAAAGTCTCCCGGAAACTCCTGCATTGAGGATCCTGCCGATGAACCACTTGCGGGACACCCCCACGAGGATCGGCCGGCCGAACATCCTCAACTCAGAAAGCCTCTCAATGATCTCAATGTTATGGGAAAGCGTTTTGCCAAAACCAATGCCCGGATCGATTATTATTTTATCTTGCCGGATACCACTATCAAGTGCTTTTTTTATTGAATCATCCAGGAAACCTGTGATCTCCCCCATGAGGTCGTCATAATGGGGGGATTCCTGCATCGTGCGAGGGGTCCCTTTCATGTGCATCAGGACAACGGCCGCCCCATAACGGGCCACCAGCCTGGCCATCTTCTTATCGCCCCTGAGAGCCGAAATATCATTGACGATACCGACGCCGCAATCCAGGGCCGCATGGGCCACTTCGCTCTTGGTCGTATCGATGGAAAGAGCAACCCGCAGGGACTTTGCAAACAATTTAACGAAAGGCAGGACACGCTTCAATTCTTCTTTTGCAGAAACAGGTCTGGAGCCGGGACGGCTGGATTCTCCTCCGATATCGATGATGTCGGCGCCCTCCTCCGCCATACTGCGGGCAAGACTCAACGCCCGCTGAGGAGAAGCCCCCAGCATCCCGTCGCCGCTGGAGGAGTCTGTTGTGGCATTTAGAATGCCCATGACCAGGGTCCTGCGACCTAAACGCAGATGCCGGCGACCCAGATGAAGCGGCACTCTTCGGTCTGCCGAACGGGCAAGGCACAAGCGGACTTCCTGCCCGAGCTCGGAAAGGCCAAACGGCTGTTTCTTTAATTTGGAGGACAGCGACGCATACTGGGAAAAGGTCCCCAAAAGAAGACAATCGGTATGCCTGTCGGTTCCGGTGATCGAGCCGCGGCTCAGGGCGGCGTCCCCGCCGAGAGAAAGCATCTCCTGCTTGAGGATATTGGCACAGAAACCGGGGAGGTGCGAGACTTTGACGATACGCAGGAAGGCCTTGGGGCGCATGATCTTCATGCCGCCCCCATCGACGCCGATACGCTTGAATTCCTTCAGGAGATCGGCGGAATTTTTCAAAGCGAGAACGCGTGGAACCATAGGCGGCTTACAGCGCGAAGCCCAGCAGTTTTTTGACTTCTTCGGCATCCATGACTTCGCGTTCCCGCAAAGTATTGGCCAAAAGCGTCAACTTGTCTTTATTCTGCTCCAAAAGGAGTCTTGCCCGATCGTAGCATGAATCGATGATCGCCTTGATCTCATCATCTATGATCTTAGCGGTCTCGTCGCTATAATTGCGTTCTTCCGAAAGATTTTTGCCCAGGAAAATCAACCCCTGACGATGGCCGAGGGTCAGATAGCCGATCTTTTCAGACATGCCGAATTCACACACCATGCGCCGGGCCATTTGCGTCGCGACTTCGATATCGTTCTCGGAACCCGTCGTGATATCCTGGAAATAAAGATTCTCGGAAGCGCGGCCGGCCAACAAGACCGTGATGCGGCCGATCAGTTCGCTTTTCATCATGATGTAACGGTCCTGCAAAGGCAGCTGGAGCGTATAGCCGAGGGCTGCCACGCCGCGAGGAATGATGGAAACCTTGTGCAGCGGATCAACCTCCGGCGTCAAGAGGGAGACAAGCGTATGCCCCGCCTCGTGAAAGGCCACTATCTCTTTTTCTTTAGGACTGATCACGCGGCTCTTGCGTTCAGGCCCGGCGACGACACGTTCTATGGCCGCCTCCATCTCTTTTTTGCCTACGGCCTCCTTGTCATAACGCGCGGCAAGCAGAGCAGCTTCGTTGCAAAGGTTGGCCAGGTCCGCCCCGGAAAAACCCGGCGTCTGCCTGGCGATGGCCTCGAGACCGACATCAGCCGCCAGCTTGATGTTCGCGGAATGCACTTTCAGGATCGCCTCACGTCCTTTGATGTCAGGCCGGTCAATAACCACATGCCGATCGAAACGGCCGGGCCTCAATAAGGCGGGATCAAGCGTATCGGGCCTGTTGGTCGCGGCAATAAGGATGATGCCCTCCTGCGGATCAAATCCGTCCATCTCCACGAGAAGCTGATTCAGGGTCTGCTCCCTCTCGTCGTGGCCGCCGCCGATCCCGGAAAACCGCAGACGGCCGACCGCATCGATCTCGTCTATGAAAATAATCGCGCCCCGGCCAAAGGTCTTTGCGGCCTTGCGGGCCTGCTCGAAAAGATCCCTGACGCGCGACGCGCCGACGCCGACGAACATCTCGACAAAGTCGGATCCGCTGATGTTAAAGAAAGGGACGTTGGCTTCCCCGGCGACAGCCTTGGCGATCAATGTCTTGCCGCAACCCGGAGGGCCCACAAGAAGCACGCCTTTGGGAATCTTGCCCCCAAGACGCTGGAACTTCTTGGGATCCTTAAGGAACTCTATGACCTCCTGGAGTTCTTCTTTGGCCTCGTCGACCCCGGCCACATCGGCAAAAGTCACCTTCTCCTTGGGCTCCGTCCCCAAGCGCGCCTTCACTTTGCCGAAAGACCAGATCCGGTTGCCCACCTCGGCCCCCCGATAGCTGAAATACCACAAAAAGGCGATAAAAAGGACAACGGGACCCAGAGAAAACAAAAGATTCGTCCAAATCGTCCGGGCCGGCTTGACCTGAAAATCAGGCGCATGAGTACGCAGGAGCGCCAAGAGGTCTTTGTCGTCAGGGGGGATATTGACAAAAAAACGCGAGCCATTCACGAACTCCCCCTGGAGGATGTCTTCGGACATCGTGACAACCTTGAGCCGCGACGGTTCCTCTGTCAAGACACGATAGAACTCGGTGTATGAAAGCTCTTTGCGGGCCACCCCATTGTTCTGCAAAAGCCCCATCAGATAAAGGGTGCCGACAATAAAAAGGATCCACACGAAAACAGAAAGATTGTTCTTCTTAAATCTTTGTGCAGGAGACTGTTTCATTTTACGGGGATTGGATTTATTCATGGTTTTCCTATTATAACCTAACGCGTCTTAAAAGCAAATCATCTTTTGGCACAAACTTTTCTCCGGGAAAGGCGGTGACGGCGAGACTTGCGGCAAGCGAAAGAAAGCGTACAAGCCTCCTTGGACACAACCACGCCTCCCGGCAGATGGACCTCGGATCCGGCAGGGCGCCCAAACAGCAACTCTTCCAATTCGAGAGAATGCCGGAACCCGAGCAGGCCGGGAATCCCCGTCAACGACGAAATCGCCATCCGCACAACCATGCGCCTCAACGCTATATCCAGCGACTTCAACGGTTCTTCTGCTATCATCAGCTGTCCGGCGACCGAGCGGCCGTGTCCCTTAAGGAAATCCCAGGCACGCTGTTCCAAATAATCATAATCAGCGCCCACGGACAAGGCCGTATTCACAAGCACTCCCCTGACATTGGCATTGAATTCTTTCTCAAGAAAAGGAAGAAGTCTAAGTCGGATTTTATTGCGCAGGTAAACTTCTTCTTCGTTCGTTTCATCCACCCGGTAATCCAATCCCTCTTTCTTGAGATATCGAAGGACGTCTTTCCTGGAAACGCCGATCAACGGCCGGACAATCTTCAGCGCCCCCTGCCGCCTCACGGGCAAGACGGCCATCAACCCCCACAATCCGCTGCCGCGCACAAGACGCATCAAAACCGTTTCCGCCTGGTCGTCGCGCGTATGCCCCAATGCCATCGCATTCGCGCCCGTGTCCGCGGCAATCCTTGTCAGAAAATCATAGCGTGCCCGGCGCAAAAAATCCTCGGAAAGACGGCTTTTCCCTTTATGTTTCAAACGCTCCGTGAAAAAAGGATACCCCAGGCTTTCAGACAACTGCCTGACAAATGCCACATCGCGCCCGGAGTTCTTGCGGATGCCGTGATCAAAGGAAGCGACGGAAATTTCCAAACCAAGGGCCGCCTGGAGGCGTTTCAGAACACTCAGGAGCGCAACGGAATCCGGCCCGCCGGAAACAGCCGCCAATACCTTATCTTGCGGCGCAAACATCCGATAGGTTTCGACAGTCTTCTTGACGCATGCGTACATGGTTACATCCCCACTATTCTAAGCCGAGGTCAAGCCGGAGGGACACCGTATTTGAATTGGCGGACAATGTTGGGATGGGAAAAAAAATAGATCAGGCCGAGGTAATAAGAAAAAGACAAAACAATCCCTATGATCAGAAAAACGACGGGGACATCCGTCATGACTTCCTGTGCCAGGAAAACATTGAGACAGATATTGACCAAAAAGTTGATGAGATAAACGGACATGACGACGCGCAAGGTCTGACGCGCCCAGTCCTTCAGATGAAGAGCGCCGATCCCGCAGACCACCCACGCCAAAAAGATCAAAAGGTTCAGGATGGACGATAACCAAAAAACGGGCAAGGAGATCATTCCCACCGGCAAGACTGCCGCCACCTCCGGAAGGTTCCTCAAGCTCATCAGCGCCATGGAAAGGATCATGAGAAAAGCGTTAAAAGCGCCGAAGGCGATGAGGGAAATCGAAAAGACAACGACTCCCTTGGAACGGGTAATGAATTTATAAACCACTAATTCTCCTCATTGAGGCCGCCGCAGAAGACCGGCGGGGTTCAAAGCAACTGCACACACTGGGTCGTATTAGCCGTGAAATTACCGCCGGCCGTAATATTGAAACGGCAGCTGACGGCCTGAAAGCTTTCCAGGGTCGTCCTTATTGCAGTGGCAACAGGGACGGTGGCGCCGCTAAGGTCTGTCCCCCCAAGGACCGAATAGGAAAAATACTTTGCCGGCGGGAGATTGATGTCCAAACGGCTGCTGTCGCTGGCATAGACGGCGTAACTGACAGCATACCTCAATTGCGCACGGCGCAAGGCGCCCAGTATCGTCTTGGCCTCATTCACTCTAGCCCGCTCAGCCCCTTTGATCAATAAAGGCAAGGCGATACTGGCCAGAACAGTCATAATGATGACGATCGCGACGAACTCGATTAACGTAAAACCTTTAGGCTCTATGACTAGGGGCTTGCGCGCCATCTCCTCCATTATGGAGGAATTTTATCACATTCTTAAAAAAAGAGCAACGCCGAAAATATGAAGGCCTCTGCCTGAAGCGTCCCTCTTTCAGCTGGCTTCTGCACCGGCCGCAGGAGGAAGCACGCGATCTTTCATCTGCAAGGTGTAACCGAAGCCCCCGAGCCCCTTGATCACCAGGGGGACCCTTGAAGCATCGCTGGAAATCCATATTTCAAACTTACGGGGTTCGCTGATAAAATGATAGGCCTTGTATTTTTTGCCGGAGACTTCAATGTCATCCAGCGACGCCAAGGAAACCTTGTAGACATCCGGCAAACGGATTTCGTAGGACCATCCCGGCGCCAAATGCTCTACGCGGCGCAAATAAAAAGGCAACAGGACCGCATTATGGATCGGGCCGTCGGCCGTAAACTTGTACTCTTTGACCTGTTTCCCATCGATGTATTTCCGGATGACCAAGGTATGCTGCGCTGCCGCATATTCTTCCGTGAGATTTTCTTTGGAAAAGACCCAAGAGATGTCCCGTTCCACCCTGACCGGCAGCCCGGTCTCCGGATCCGCGTAGATCTTCTCTAAGTCGTCGAAGCCCGGCATGACCGTCCTGAAGGTGATAAGCTTGAGTTTGCGTCCTTCAAGATCGACCAGCCCCAGGTCGCGATATTCTGCGCGACCGATAGGAGAAATCGCATACGCGATCTCTTCTCCTTTATATCCCGATGGAAAAGCCGTGCTTGCGATGCACAGAAACGACAAGAAGAATAATGTGCTGCGCCTTATTTTCATCGCCGCCTCCCTGCGTTCCTGTATGCCCCCTTTATAACAAAACCCCGCCAGGACCCAAGGCCTCTGACGGGATGATTGAGAGCCTTGTCGTTTGTCCCTCGATATATCGCTTGCGTTTTTTGCCTACTCCGGCAAAAAACTCTGCGCAATCATCGGGACAAAATTTGCAAGGAAAACTCTCAAATACCAATTTTGGCGACAGGGAATATTTTGCCGCCGATTCCTTCAATCGCTCTCCCGGCGAAGCTGCCCCTCGTTTCCAAAAATAGATCAGACAGAAACTCGGGACAAAATTTGAATGAAAAAAGATCAAACAAATTTTGGTGGCGGAGAGTGCCTGCCGGCAGGCAGGGATTTTTGAGCACCTCAATATCCCATCCAGCGAAATCCCGCCTCGGCCTCCGGCCGAAGCGGGGAAACCACCCTCGCTCAAATGACGATGCTCTCTATGACAAAAAGTGGTGGCGGAGAGTGGATTTAAACCACCGACCAAGCGGGTATGAGCCGCGTGCTCTATCAGGCTGAGCTACTCCGCCATAAAGCCATTCCAATGTCAAAACAAAATGAATACCGGGCAACCCCGTCCTTCGCCAAAAACGAAAAACCACAAGTCAACCCATATTCCCCGGTCTGCCCTGTGGGCGCCGCCCGCGAAGACAGGCATCAGACTGGGTCCTTCGACGCGCTTCGCTTGCTCAGGACTCCCTTCGGTCGCTACTCCGCCGATATTTTCAAAAATTCTCGAGGACACCTCTCTGGCACCCGACTATATTATACTGAAACCCCGTATTTGACAAGAAAATTCAACCCATTCGTCACCCTCCCAAGCCCAAAAACATACTTGGGGATTTGCTCAGGGTTGATCCTGAGGCTGCGCCTGTCGGGGCGCCGCCGAACGTATCAAAAGACGAACAACGACGAATTCCGGTTTGGAAAAACCAGCACTTCCCTGTTTCATCTGCCAGACCCTGACTCAAGATCCCGGACTCTTTGAAAATACTGCTCGGCCCTCGCCCGGTCTCCATGATTACCGTAGAGGGCCCCCAGATTCTCCAGCGCCTCCACACAACCAGGATCCAAAACAAGGATCCTTTCAAACAACAGCCGCGCTTCATCAAAATAGTCCAGTGAAGCCAAAACCACGCCGCCTTTCAGAAGGACGGCTTCATCATCCGGCCTAAGGGCCAGCAAGGGCTGCAAAATACCCAGGGCTTCGTCAAAGCGTTTCTCGCTGATAAAAACATCCAGGAGAGCGGTATATGCCAGCGCAGAATCCGGATTCAAAACAGACGCCTTCCTGAAACAAGCGACGGCATCTTCTCTCCGTCCAAGCCCGAGATAAGCCTTGCCGAGATTGAAATAGGCTTCATCCGAATAGTCATTGATCTGAAGCGCCTGACGGAACAACACGGCCGCCTCCTCCAGATGTCTGCGGCCGCGCGCTATTTCCACCAGGCCGAGATTATTATATGCCTGAAAAGCGCCGGGATTGATACGCAAAACCAAGCGATAGCACTCTTCGGCCTTGTCCATCCGGCGCTGCCCATAATGGATATTGCCGAGCAAAAGGAGCGCATCCCAGGCGCCGGGCTCCAACCGCAAGGCCTCCAAGGCATGTTGCCTGGCCAGGGCGTTATCGCCTTTCTCGGCATAGGCATAAGCGACATTAAGATGCGCGGCAGAGACCCCGGGGTATTTTGCCAATACATCTTCCCACAGAGAGATACTGTCATGCCAGACAAGCGCGCGCTGAAAAGTCAGAGTTGAAAGCAAACAGACGAAACCTATTCCTATCGTCACCAAGAGGACCCTCAAGACCCGGCGGCCGCTCAACCGCGACACCCATAACCTCCGGACGTATGCAGCCGCGAGATAGAATATGCCAAGGGCTGCGATGTACACATAACGGTCGCTGACGGCATAGGATGCCCGGGCGGCCAGAACGGGAATAAGACTCAAAACAAAAAAGCCGAGCGAGAATGCAAAAATGCCTCGCCCCCCATCGCGGCGCAGGACCACGTAAAAATATCCCAGAAAAAGCAGCGATAGGAGACATGGCCAGACAGTAAAAAGAAAACCCTGCGCATAAGGATAAAAACATGACAGGCGGACAGGCCAAAGGATCATAAAGATATAAATCAGGATCCGCTGGAGCCATTCCAGCGGCATGGAGGATACGCTGTACTGGGCGTGAAACCAGCACAAGGCGGCATAATTAAGCAGGATCATCAAGAACGAAATGACAAAAAACGGTATCTTGTCCCACCAGGAAAGGAGCGGTTTCTTTTCGAGCGCGGCGTCGAAAAAGAACAAAAGCAGCGGGAATGCGATCATCATGGGCTTGGCCATCAAGGAGAGAGCAAAAAGAATCAGGGACGCATAATAGAGGGCGCGGGGGCGCGCCAGACGGTAAAGCACATATGTGACGGCGGCGGCGAGGAAGAAAAAGCCGTAGAGCAGGTCTTTTTGCTCCGTCACCCATGCGACCGATTCTACCCGGAGAGGATGAATGGCGAACAACACAGCCACGAACCAGGCAAGGAAAATATCCTTGCGCAGGAGAAAAAAGAGCCAGAAGACAAAAAAGGCATTGATGAGATGCAACAGAAGACTGACGGCGTGATAACCTCTGGGATCCAGGCGGAACAAACGGTTTTCCAGGGCAAAGGCAAGGAAGGACAAGGGTTTATACTGGACCCTCTCGAACGAGGTGAATATTTGAGGTATCTTTTCTGGAGTAAAATTCTTCGCGCGCGGGTTCTGCGTCAAATAGACATTGTCGTCCCAATTCACAAATCCGTTATGAAGAATAGGCCGGAAAGAAACATAAGTCAGAACGGCCAAGAGCGACAAGAGCACAAAAATGGCGGCTCTGTCGGAACGGGTGCATCGCTGTTCTGCTGCCGGGTCGGCCATCTTGATGAGCGGTTGGGAAAGCGGCTCCTCATACCTAAGATTTGAGTTTGCTCTTCAGGTACGCCTCGATATAGGAATCACAGTAGATCGCCTTGTTGAGGATCAACGCACCCGTGATCAAAGACCGCATCAGCTCCTGGTCCAGGGGATCAAGGATGGCCGCCTCAAGCCCGGCGGCCTGCGCCATGACCAAAAATGTCCTGTTGATGATCGAGCGGTTCTTCGATCCTTGGGAGATATTGCTCAACCCCACGACGCTCTTGACCGCGGGCGTCGTCAATAATTTAAAATCACCGATGACGCGCAGGATATCCTCAAGCTGGTTCTGGGCGACGTTGACCGGCAGAAGAACCGGGTCCAGATATAATTCGGCAGCGTCAAGACCGGCGCCGGCTGCGCGCTCAAGGATAAAAGCCGCCAGTTCCAGGCGCCTCTCCTTGTCCTGAGGCACGCCTTTCTTGTCGACGGTCAACGCGATCAAAGATGCGCGGTGTTTCAAGGCCAAAGCCAGATAGGCGTCGAGCTTGTCGGTGTCTGCCGTCGTGGAATTGATGATCGCCTTGCCGCGGCATGCCTTCAATCCTTCCTCGATCACCGCCTGTTTTGTGCTGTCCAGGCATAAAGGCACGGCGACCTCGGACTGGATCGCCTCCACGAGCCACCGCATATCCTGCACGGGGTCCTTCGACAATGGGCCACAGTTAACATCCAGGGCATCCGCGCCTGCTTCGACCTGGCGGCGGGCCAACGTCTTGATGGCGGAGGCGTCCCGTTCCGCCAAGGCCTCCCTGACGTTACGATACATCCCATTGATCAATTCGCCGATAATATACATAAATAAGCTGTGAGTCGTAAGCTATAAGTTCAAGACTGGGCCTTCTTCATCAATTCCTGGATTTCAGACTTGACGATCTTGATGGCCTGCGGATGTCTCATCGTCAGGATGTCTGCGCCTGCCTGCAGACAAGACATGGCCGTGACGACCTCCCACATAATGCCCCTTTCTCTCTGGTCTCCCCACGCCGGGGATTCGCTTGCGGGGACTTTCGCCTCCTTGGCGCGCCAGCTCTCCTGGCCGACAAAACAGATAAAAGGCATGGCCAGCATCCTGTCGCCCGAGAGCGCCGCGTTCCTGGCGCGCTCCATGATGGAATAGGCGTATTCGAGACCATACCCCAGAGCGCCGATCGTAGGATTGATGATGATGCGGTCCAGGGGCATCCCCAGATCGGAGATCAGGATATTCAGCTGTTTGGCGATATTCACGTCGATCGGCGATTCGGCAATGATGTTGTGGCCGTCGGCGATGCAGGCGGCCGTCAATGTCTTGTAATTTTCCTGAACGGCATCGCCGAAAAGCAGGCGCTCCCCCTTCGTCGCCTCCGAGACAAGCGGCAGGACCTCGTTATCCCGACCCGCCTCGCCGCATCCCAGAACGATCAGAGGTCTATCGACGGCGCCAAGGATCTTTGTGACCAGATTTACGGCCTGGCCTGCCGATGTATTGGCACCGTCCGGATGGATGCCTGCAAGCTTGACGCAGACCAGGTCAGCCCCAATGTCTTCGACCATGGCCTTGGCCCATGTCACCGGATCTTTACTGATCCCCCTGAGATCGCGGCGCAGGGCCTCCGGCTCGTCGTCCTGAGGAACGTCAAAGATCTCGACGGCAATAAGCGGTGTATGCGGCAGGGCGCCTTCCTTGAATAAAAACGGCAAAGTCTCTTCGCCGCCTACGGTCAAAGTCACCTTGCGGCTGCCGCCCTCCTGTCGTCCGGCGCCTAACCGCATCTCACAGACAGCCTGGGACCATGTCGTAATCATCTTCAATTCTTCGGCCATATGACTTCTCCGGCTTTGACAATAGCCTGTCTCATTGCAGAATCCTGCGCCAGACATGACAAAGAAACGCCCTTGGCGGACAGATCCGAAACGGCGGCATCATAGGGAATGAAGAAAACCTTATCCAGTCTGCAGTCTTTTCCCATGCTTCCCGTATCTTTCGGCCCCTCGACTTTATTCACAAAGAGAAACCGCCTTTTGGAAGAAATCCCAAGCTCATCCGCCAGCTCAAAAATCCGTCCGGCGGAACGCAGGCCGACAGCTGTGGTATCGGACACGACGATCATCTCGGAGCAAGCCCGCGTGGTCTTCCTCGAAAAATGCTCAAGTCCCGCCTCGTTGTCGATAACGATATACCGGTAGTCGTCAATGAGCTTCGCCATGCAGTTGCGCAAGACGTTGTTGATATAACAATAACACCCGGGTCCCTCGGGACGCCCCATCACCAGAAGATCGAACCCTTCGCTCTCGGTGATGCCGGTATGGATCCTGTATTCGATAAAGGCGTCCTTGCCCATATTCTTGGGTACGGACTCTGGGTTCTTTGCGACCTCATCGACGATATCCGCGATCGTCCCGACGTCTTTCAATCCCAAAGCGTCGCATAGATTGCTGTTAGGGTCGGCATCAACGGCCAGAACGCCCCCTTGCGCCTTCCTGGCCAGATCAAGGACCAGAAGAGCCGAGATCGTCGTCTTGCCCGTCCCCCCTTTGCCGCCGATCACGATCACATCATTCATCGTCGCACCCAAAATCTTGGAACAGCCATCAATTGTACTGTTTAAATGTCAAGCCTACACCCACAACCAAAATAACCAATCACCCTGCCTGCCGGCAGGCAGGCAAGAAACAAATCACAAACAAATTCCAATATCCAATAATCAAATAAAAAATCCGCCTTTTTGTTTGGTCGTTCGAATTTGGTGATTGATTATTGTTTGGTCATTGTATCTTGGAATTTGATCATTCTTTTTTTAATACTTTACGCTTGGAAACCTGCCGGCGTCGGTATGCGGAAAGAAAAGCGCCGCCATATATTCGTCCATATACGCGGCATCCGTCGAAAGCTCAAAATAAGTAATATTGCCTGCGATCCGGTCGCATGCCTGCGCGGCGTCACGGGACAAAAGGACCTCCCTGGCGCCCGCCAGAGAACTGTTCCCGACAAAGACATACCTCTCGCGCGGCAAATCCGGGATCAGGCCGATAAAAACGGCGCTCTCCACGTTCAGCGACGTGCCGAATCCGCCCGCGACAAAGACCCTGCGGATATCGCCGGCCTTCAATTCCATGTGCCTGACCAGAAGCGATACCGCCGAATAGATGGCCGCTTTGGCCCTTTTGAAATTATCAAGGTCGGCGTCGGTCACCACGATGTCATTGTCAAGCCCTGCCTGAGGACCGGAAACCACAACAAACTCATAGCCGGCTGAAGACGGCCGCAGACGTGAATGGGCCTTCTCTCTGTTGAGCTTACCGTTCTTGTCGACCACACCGGCGCGCAACAACTGCATCACCAGATCGATATAGCCGGAGCCGCAGATGCCCCGCGGCTTGTCGCCGCCGATCGTCGTATAGGCGACATCGAGGGACTCAGGATCGACGTGGACCGCCTGGATGGCGCCGCGCACGGCACGCAGACCGCATGCCATGCCGCTACCCTCGAAAGCAGGGCCCGCCGATGCGGCGCAGCTGATCAGCCATTCGTTATTCCCCAGGACGATCTCTCCGTTCGTCCCGATGTCGATCAACAACTCCAAATCCTTGGATTTGAAGATCTCGCACGACAAGACCCCTGCCGTGATATCGCCGCCCACATAACTGGAGACTCCCGGCAGGCAATAGAGGACACCGTGAGGATTGATCTTGAGGCCGGCCTCCGCCGCCCTGATCGCAGGGATATAATTCGCCGTCGGCACATAAGGCGCCTGGCGGATATGCGACGGGTCTATGCGCAACAGCAGGTGGATCATGGTCGTATTTCCGGAGACGCAGACGCACGTCACATCGTTCAAGTCTACATCGTGCTCTTCGATAAAAGACTCCGCCATCTCATTCAAGACATCGACGACCGCATGGTGAAGTTTCTCCAAGCCATCGGCCGCCTGGGCATAGATGATCCGCGTGATGATATCCGAGCCAAACGTCGCCTGCCGGTTATAGGTCGCCTTTGTCCCCAGGACCTTCTTGTGCGTCAAATCGACCAGCTGTCCGGTGATCGTCGTCGTGCCGATATCGAAAACCAGGCCGAAATTCTTCTGCGAACTGTCCCCAGGCTCAATGGCGAGGATCTCATAAACCGGCCCTTTTGCGGCCACGGCCACGGTCACACTCCAGGAACTGGTACGCAATAACTCTCCCAGCTTCCTTAAGTTCGCCAGGCCCGTATGCAGGGGCGCGTCGCCGATCTTCTCCTGGACGGCCCGACAGACACGCTCCAGATCGCTCAACTTGTCGTTGAAATCCGGCGCAGGCAGCTCAAAATGGAATTTTTCCACCAAAGGCCGGAACGCAAACACCTCTTGCGTCAACCCCGGCTTGGCCTCCTGAATATCTTCTGCCGGCGCATAGATACCCCGCAGGCGCAAGGCGAGCTCCTCGCGGCTCAAAGCGCTCAGATCCAGGCGGGACTCCGGAAAAATCTCGACTGTCAGATCGGATTCCGCCAATGTCTGACATGCCAGATAGACGCCGGCATTCCTGTCTTGCGGAGCAATGCGGCCCGATGGCTCGGCATGGACCTTGCCGCTTTTGACCAGGACGCGGCACTTGCCGCAAACCCCGTCGCCGCCGCAGCTGGAATTCAGATGGATGTGGGCGGTAAGGGCCGCGGACAAAAGGCTCGTCCCCCGGTCCACGACGACCTTCTTGTTATCCGGCAAAAATGTGATGATACACTTGTCCATCGTCAAACCCCTAATCCAAAAAGGACAGGTCTCCGCATGGCTCCTCCGATAGAATCGGGTAACCACATAAAAGAGAACCTATCCTTGCGCAAGGTTCTTTAAAAACACAGGCAACCCCGAAGCCTCGCGCGGCCCGACCACGACGCGCCAGCCCGACTTATCCTCCAGGTCCCCGCTCATCATGGCCACGTATCCCGGGATCACAATGCTCTTGTGCCGCACCGTATCCGCCAGCTTGAATTTCGTCAGCGTATCGGCGATCTGTTCGGCTCCGAATTTTTCCGCGGCCCAGGCCGTCAATACGGACATCCCCTCGGTATCCATGCACAACAGATAGCATGGCCGGCGGCTGGATTCGATCTCACCCAAGACCGTGTAATACGTCAGGGAGAAATTCGTCGTCACAAGCAAAGGCGAATCCTGCGAAACAGCCCCGACAGGATAGACGTTCGGCTCGACCTGGAGGGGCTTCTGCGGATCCGTATAAATATTCTGCCTCAGCGTCAACAAAGGCAGGATGTGCTCCGGTTTCGTCGTCCTCACCAATAAGATGCTCGCATATTTGGCGATGTAGGCGGCGGCCTGGCAAACGGCCTCGCTTTCCACGGCGGTATTCACGACCACCATCGTCGGGAATCCAAGACTGCGTTCGCCTTTTTTCAGGCTCAATCGCCTGATCTGGGTCAACTGCCACAGCCGCTCTGTCGTTGTATTTTCGGGAATGTCCAGGACAAGATCCGCAAAGCCGGCCTGGGCCGCTTTCTTTGTCGCGGCAGAAAATTCCTCAAGACTGGATGCCCGAAACGCCAGAGGAACATGGGACTCCTTGCAGACGGTAACAAAAGCCTCAAGATCCGTCGCTTTCGGGCAATAAACCAGAGGCCGCTCGGACGCGCAAAGACGGAGGGCGGCCTTCAACGTTTCCGCAGAACAAGCCATCAGGACAAGCGGCAGGGAAACAGCCGCGCGTATGCGCCGAAGCTGTTCCACAAAAACCTCCGTCCTGGCGCTTGTGTTGCGCAGCGCGACCAGCTCGACGCCGATCTGTTGGCCGACGCGCTCAAACCTTAAAGACCGTATCTGTCCCAGCGTCCGGTCAAGCTCAGCTACAGGCAGATCGTCTTCCACAATCAACCCGATTGCCGTCGGGTGGTGGAATTTTTCTTCGTGACGAAAGAGGACGGTCTCCTGGCCTACGGCCACACGCCTCTCGCCGGTGCCGATCTCGACGAGACGGATGGCAGGCAGGGAAGCTTCCTCAAGTTTGAGCCGCACCGATTCGCCGACAGACGGACACTTGTCCAAGCTGACGGCTTTCTTGGCCAACTGCATCGCAAAAGCCAGGCACGTCTGAAAACCGCACTTCTTGCAGTTGGTCTTGGGCAAAAGCTTATAAATATCCAATCCCGACAAAGCCATCTCTATGTCCTCTTCTTGACAAATTCCATGATCTCCTGCAGGGGCCGTCCGGTCCTTTTGGCCGCCCGAAGGCAGTCTTCGTATTCCGGAAGGCTGCGCCGCGAACCATCCGGAAGAACAACTGTTTTGATCTTCAAGGTCTCGCCGGCCACCCTCACCTTGCCGCAGGAACGCGGCAATTTGATGCGGCTGACAGGATAATAACGCAAACCGATCGTGGTTGTTTCGCGAAAGACGATGTCAGATATCTTATCGAAATTACTCGCATCTGACAAGACCGTCAGCAAAATTCCCGGCCGAGACTTCTTCATGATGACGCCCTGCAGAGAAACATCCAAGGCCCCCGCTTCAAGCAGGCGCTCGCACACATAAGCATATATCTGAGGCTGGGTGTCGTCGATATTCGCCTCAAGGACCAGCACCGTGTCGCTCTCAAGGAAGCGCTTTGCGGCATCAAGCTCCGCAATGCGCAGGACGTTGGCCATGCCCGGCGGATCAGCCGTGCCTGCGCCGTAGCCGCATCTGCCGTAAACAAAACGTTCCTGCACCTGTCCGGATGTCTGCGTCCCGAGCGCCCTGAGGATCGCCAGGCCCGTCGGCGTCACGTTCTCAAACGGCCAGGACGTAAAATAGACCTCCTGTCCCTCCAGCATGACCGAGACGGCAGGAGCGATCTTCAACCCCAGAGGAATGGCGGAATACAGCAGGCGCGATGCCCTGCACGCATCCATACAGATACAGGCGGCAGCAATATCCACGAAAGAGTCGACCTCGCCGAGCTGATGGAAACGCATGTCATGATGCGCGTGGCCGTGGACGCGCCCCTCGGCGGCCTTCAGCGCCTCATAAACCTTGACCATCCGTTCCTGGACGCCGCGGCCCAGGCGGCTCGTCTTGATGAGTCGCATAATCTCCTGATAAGAAAAATTTTTCTCACGGCGAACAACCACATCAAACCGTAAAGCATTCCCATGCCCCCTCTGGACACGATGGGTCTTCACCGTGTAGCCGTCTAAGTCGATCTTTCTGAGCCCGCGGCGCACGCAGTCCAGGTTGACACCCATATCAATAAAAGCGGCGACCGTCATGTCGCCGCTGACTCCTCCCAAGAGATCGAAATAGACCGTTTTCATCTGCGAACCACCAATCCGGCAAAATAGCCGGCGCCGAAACCGTTGTCGATATTCATGACCGCGATCCCCGGAGAACAGCTGTTGAGCATCGTCAGTAGAGCCGACAGACCTTCGAAGCTCGATCCATAACCGCAGCTCGTCGGAACGGCGACGACCGGACAGCTGACCAAACCGCTCACGAGGCTCGCCAGCGCACCCTCCATCCCTGCGACGACGATGATGACGGCGGCCCGGTGCAGAACATCCATCCTGTCCATCACGCGGTGCACGCCGGCAACGCCAACGTCATAAAGCTTGCGCACGGATACACCCATGAGCTCCAGGGTCAACGCCGCCTCTTCTGCAACAGGGATATCACTCGTCCCTGCCGTCACAACAAGAACCTCGCCTTTGGCGGCTGCCGGGGACCGGAGCCCCTTGCGGAAAGCCGCCCGGGCCTTCTCGTTGTAAGAAAGACCTTTTAATTTCGGTTTCAGGAAAGCGTAAGCCCGGGGTTCCAGGCGCGTCAACAAAAGCGGAGTTTCCCGGTCCCGATCGAGCTCGCGCGCGATCTTGAAGATCTCCTCTTTTGTCTTCTTTTGACAAAAGATGACCTCCGGGAACCCCCGTCTCGTTTGCCTGCCCGTATCCACGCAGGCAAAACCAAGGTCCACGTAGGCCTGTTTCTTCATAATTTGACGATAAAATAAAGGAGGAAGAAGATGACGATCAGGGACAGGATATAAAAATCGTTATGATAGATAAAATCTCTGACTTTCTCGATCAAAGTCCCCTCGATGGTGACGAGCGACTGGTTGGGCTTGATGCCGGGCCGGACCTGGTCCAATTGCTCTTTTTTGAACCGCAGATAGACGCCGCCGACTTTATAGGCGGGGATCACCCCGCTCTCAGCCAGTTCGACGACTTCTTTTTCCGTGATATTGAGATAGCTGGCCACCTCACGGATGGTCAGCAGTTTATGGGTTGCCATGGACTAATGCCTTAACCGATCTTTCCGGCGGATATCCACTCGTCTATCTTTTTACGCTCGAACTTCCAATCGTTCGATTCCTTGAACGCGGGGATCTTACCGCTGTTGGCCCACTCGAGGATGGTATTGAGGTCCACCTCCAGATAACGGGCCAAGGTTTCTGTGTCGAAAATATCTCCCAGCATGGTACACCGCCCCTGAAAGACAGCCCCTTCGTTAATGTGCAACGATGGCGTCTTGATATTGCCCTCGATAACGGCATGCTCCTTTAAATGGATCCTTTTGGTCGCGGTCACTTCGCCCTTGACGCGGCCGGCAACCTCAATGTCGTCACCGGATATGGCGGCATCCACCACCGCCTCCTCCCCGATCTCAAGAACACCCCGAACCTCAAGGGTCCCCTCAAACTTGCCGTTGATACGCAGGTGCACGGGCTCCTTGAAAGAAAGGCTGCCCTGCATAGCTGAATCGACAGTGATCACCTTGTCCTCAATCTCCTTCTTCCTGTCTCTTATGGCCATGCGGCACCCCCTTATTTAGCATCACCCTCTCGAATCCTCTTAAAAACAAGAGAACCAAAAGAACCAACAAGGTCACAACGACGGAGACCTTGAAGAACCCGCATCCGATGCTCAAACCCAACGCTGCCACAACCCACAGGCTCGATGCTGTTGTCAATCCCCGGATCCCCTCGGGGGAGCGGATGATCGTGCCGGCGCCGAGAAACCCGATGCCCGTGATGACACCGGCGGCAATCCGCGTCGGATCCATATTTGCTACAGATTTATATATATCAAAAACATGCAGCGATGTCAACATAATGAGGCACGACCCGACGCAAACAAGGATGTGCGTACGCAACCCCGCTTGGTGACGGCAAATTTGGCGTTCCAGCCCGATCAGGCCGCTTAACACAAAAGCGATCAAAATCCTGAGTACCATTTCATTGTCTGTGATCATGCAATCCTCCTTAATTCCGCCTCTGGCGGAATTAACTCCGAGTGTAGCTGAAAAATTTCTGGTTGCCCGTCCGAGCTCTGCGAGGACTGGTCGCAGGCATAAATTGTCAAGATGCTTACACGGGGAACAACGTCTCTTTAGATTTCCTTAATTCTCATATGTCTTTATCCCTACCCCATCAACGTATCCAGGCACGCCCGCTTGCTGCTTTTGCCGGCCTCAAGCAGACGAACGCCAAGGCTCGCCACCATGGCAGCGTTGTCCAGACAATATGCTTTCGGCGCCAGCCGAAGCTCTATATTCCTCTGGCGCGTCTCTTCCTGAAGCCGGGAACGCAATGCCGTGTTGAACGCGACCCCTCCGCCCACAGCCAAAAGCCTGCTGTGGCTTTTTTGCGCCAAGCGGCAGGCCTTGCCGACTAGGTCTTCGACGACTGCAGACTGGAATGACGCGGTCAGGTCCGCGACCGTCGCCGGAGAAAGCCTGCCATACAGCTTTTTTAAATCCCGGGCTTTATAAAGAACGGCTGTCTTGATGCCGCTGAAACTGAAATCAAACCCCGGCCCGCAATCGCAGCGGAACCGGAATGCTTCACTGGAGCCCTTGCGGGCTGCCGCCTCGATGGCCGGTCCTCCGGGATACCCCAGGCCGAGAATCTTGGCCACTTTATCAAAGGCCTCGCCGGCGGCATCGTCGCGGGTCGACCCTACCAGTTTCTCGCGGCCGATACCTGTGACCTCGTAAAGACTGGTATGCCCGCCTGAAACAACAAGACCCGTGAAGGGGAAAGATATCCCGCTTCCGATAAAAGCGGCGTAAAGATGGGCCTGTAAATGATTGATGCCGATGAGCGGAACCCGCCAGGCCAGGCTGAGTGCCCGCGCAAAAGACAACCCCACAAGCAGAGAACCGATCAGGCCGGGCCCCTGAGTGACGGCAATAGCATCCATCTCGCCGGCCTTCAGGCGGGCCTTTTCCATCGCTTCGCGCACGACCGCGCAGATAAATTCCATCTGGGCGCGCGAAGCGATCTCCGGGATGATCCCGCCATAGGGCGCATGTTGCGCCAAGCTTGAGGCGACTACATTGGAAACGACATCTCCGGCGCCCCGCACCACAGAAGCGCCTGTCTCATCGCAGGATGTTTCGATACCCAAAACGTTCAACAATGCCCCCCCTCAAGGGTTTTTGACGGCATCCGATACTTCTATAAATTCATACCCTTGTCTCTGCAGAAAAGGGATCATTTCCTTCAAAACAGCGATAGTATTGGGACGGTCGTGCCCGATGCCGACGGCCACGCCGTTCTGCCGGGCCAAATGCGCCAATTTCATCAGCTGTTCACGGATCGATGCCGGATCAGTGCTGTTATCGAGGAAAACGTCCCGGCTGGCGAATTTCTCATGCAAGGTTTTGGCGACCGAACGAGCAATACTCTTGGGCGCCGTCATGCTGTCCACAAAAAATAAATCACGGTCTTTAAGATATCCCAGGACGATACGCATCATGCGCGCATCCCCCGTCGCCTTGGAACCCATATGGTTATTGATCCCTTTGGCGTAAGGAATCTCTGAAAAGGCCTTGTCCAGGATATGGACGATCTGGGAGGCATTCATCGTCGTCAGAAGCGTATTCGCCTCCAGGCCGTACTGTTCCTTGTGAAGAGGCTCCATGGGCATATGAATAATCACTTCCTTGCCGTGAAAATGGGCCAATTCGGCCACTTTTTTGGAATATTCCTGGAAAGGCAAAATAGCCAAGGTCAGATGATAATTATTATCCGTTATGATGCTTTTGTTTTTCAGGCTGTATCCCCAATCATCGATGATCAGAGCGATCTTGCCGACAGCCGGAACCGGGACCGGCGCTTCCTCTCCAGCGGGTGGCAGGGGTTTCACTTCTCCAGGAAAGACTGCAGGAAACTTCCCGCCGGGCTTGGCGGCTGTGCGCGTCACCGCCGAAGGCCTCCTTACCGCAGGGGCCGGCCGTCGCAGAAGATAAAAAAGAATGAGTGACTGAAGAATGACGAGGATGGAAAGAAGCAGAATGACAAAATTCTTGGCGTTATTCATGAGACGCTTTCTTCCCTGCAGCATCCGGGCCAGCAGATGCCGCAGGCTTCAGCATCTGCTGGTAAACCTTGATCCCCTTGATGATGTCGACAGCGCGCGATAAAGCCTGATCGTGCTGGTAAAGCTTGGCCAAAGCGGTAGAATCCGTTTTCTTCTCAACGCCTTCAAAAATCTCTTCCAGCGTGGTTTCTTTTTCCGGGGCATCCATCTCTGCAGAAGATACCTCGGGAACGATCACGTCGGGCGTAACGCCCTTTTCATGGATCGAAGCGCCCAGGGGCGTGTAATAGCGGCTTGTCGTCAGCTTCAATGCCGAACCGTCACGCAAAGGCAGGACCGTCTGGACCGATCCCTTACCGAATGTCTGGGAACCGACAATGATGGCCCTTTTCTGGTCCTGGAGGCAACCGGCCAATATCTCGCTACCGGAAGCACTCCCTTCGTTGACCAAAACCACCAGAGGCATGTCTTTATAGAGCGGCCCCGAACGGGATGTAAAAACCTCGTCCTGCGAAGGATCGCGGCCCTTGATGGAAACGATCACCTCTCCCTTGGGGACAAAACGCTCAGTCACTTCCACGGCCTTATCCAAAAGGCCTCCCGGATTATTGCGGAGGTCGAGGATCAGCGCATTCATCCCTTTTGACTTGAGATCCGCCAAAGCCCGGTCGAAATGACGAGGCGTCTCTTCGCTGAATTCGACGAGTTTGATATAAGCGACACCCTGTTCGAGAAGCTGGGTTTCCTTGATATCCCTGATCTCGATGGTCGCCCTCGTGATCTTGAATGTCAAAAGCTTCGCTTCTTTTTCGCGCCAGACCGCCAAAGTCACCCCCGTCCCCGGCTTGCCGCGGAGCATCTTGACGGCCTGATTGAGCGTGACGTCCCTCAACACGGTGTCGTCGATCTTGACGATACGGTCATTGGGCTGCAATCCTGCCTCCCATGCCGGCGTTCCTTCGATCGGCGTAATGACGGTAACCAGGTGGTCCTTGAGCGTGATTTCGATGCCGATGCCCCCGAAATGCCCCGACGTGTCCGCCATCAAATCCTCATATTCTTCAGGCGTCAAAAACTGGCTATGAGGATCCAGGTTTCCCAGCAACCCCGCCAGCGCTCCGTAAATCAGATCTTTGGGCGGCACCTCGTCCACATAATGCGCCTCCACAAAAGCGAGGGCGTCAGCAAAAATTTCCAGTTCCTTATACGTCTCATTTCGGCGGGCCTGGTTGATGGCTGTCATGCCGAAATTCGCCACCGCCAGCGCAAGAAATACAGCCATGATCCACACACAGACCCTGAGGACCCTTTTCATGCCTTCAACCTTTCGATCAGCATCTCTCTGGCCGTCTTCGGATTGGCTTTGCCCCTGGACAGACGCATCACCTGGCCGACCAGAAACATCACGGCGTTTTCCTTACCGGCCTTGAAGTCATCGACGGATTTCTTGTTGGCGGCAATAACCTCTTCAATCACGGCCGACAGGCTCCCCGCATCCGAAACCTGGGCAAGATTCTCTTCTTCCACGATCTTGGCGGCGGGCTTGCCGCTCTCAAGCATTTCCTGCAGGACCTCTTTGCCGGCGAGTTGACTGATCTTGCCGGTTTCAACAAGATCAATAAGCTCTGTGAGAAAAGCGGGGCTCAGACGCAATCCTGCGATATCCTGCCCGCGGGAATTCATCTGGAACGAAACAGGCCCGATCAACCAATGGGCGATTTTTTTAGGGTTATCATAAAGCTTCAGGCATGCCTCAAAGAAATCCGCAAGGCTTTTGGCGGCCGTCAACGTCGCGGCATCCTTGTCGGAAAAACCGAAAGACGCGACAAAACGACCGCGCTTTTCTTTGGGCAGCTCCGGCAACCCCTGCCTCGCTTCTTCGATCTCGGAAGCCGAGATCACAAAAGGCGGCAGGTCGGGCTCCGGGAAATAGCGGTAATCATGCGCCTCTTCCTTGGACCTCATCGGTAACGTCATCTGTTTCTTTTCATTCCACAGCCGCGTCTCCTGAACGACAAGCCTGCCGTCGCCCAGCTCGGCCTCCTGACGCCTGATCTCATAATCGAGGGCGAGACGCACGGCGCGGAAAGAATTCATGTTTTTAAGTTCCGATTTGACGCCGAGGCCCGTGGTCCCGGCCGGCCTCAAAGAGACGTTCGCATCGCAACGCAGGCTCCCCTTCTCCATATCGCAGTCGGAAATATCCAGATACTGCAGGATCAGCTTCAGGTCTGTCAGGTAAGCATAAGCTTCATCAGGAGAGTGAAGGTCGGGCTCGCTGACGATCTCCAGAAGCGGCGTGCCGGCCCGGTTGTAATCCACGAGACTATCCGCGCCTTCCTCGGGATGGATCAATTTGCCGGCATCCTCTTCCAGATGCACGCGCTTGATCCTGATATGTTTCGTGCCGTCCTCCAGAGAAATATCAAGGCTTCCGTGCTCGGAGAACGGCATATCATATTGGGAAATCTGAAAATTTTTCGGCAGGTCAGGATAATAATAATTCTTGCGGTCGAATTTCGTGAATGACCGCACCTGACACCCCAGGGCGAGGGCGACTTTCAACGCAGCCTTCAAGGCCTTTTCGTTCAAGACGGGCAGCGACCCCGGCAAACCCAGGCAAACCGGACAGATATTCGAATTTTCTTTCGATCCGAAAACGTTGGCACAGCCGCAAAATGCCTTAGTCGCGGTTTTAAGCTGCACGTGGACTTCCAGGCCTATGACAGGTTCATATTTCATATTTTCTTATAGTTTCGGTTTTTGTTTATGCCAGGAAGTGCCCTGCTCATAATGGAAGGCCGCCCGGTAAAGGTCTGTCTCCCCAAAAGGCCGGCCGATCAGCTGCATGCCTACCGGCAGGCCGGATCCGGTAAAACCGCAAGGAACGGATATCGCGGGGACGCCTGCCAGATTGACGGAAATCGTATAGATGTCGGACAGATACATGCTCAAGGGGTTATCCATCTTTTCGCCGATCCTGAAGGCCGGCGTCGGAGACGTCGGCGTCAGCACCACGTCGTATTCCTTAAAGACCTTGTCGAAATCTTCCCTGATCAGCCTCCTGACCCTCGAAGCACGCAGATAATAAGCGTCATAATAACCGCTGGAGAGAACATATGTCCCGAGGATCAGGCGGCGCTTGGCTTCCGCCCCGAATCCTTTATCGCGCGTTTCCTTATACATGCCCACAAGGGCCGATTCGTCCTTAGACCCTCCTGTCTGCCTTAGACCGTATTGGACGCCGTCGAAACGCGCCAAATTCGAAGACGCTTCAGCCGTCGCAATGATGTAATACACCGCCACCGCATAATCCGTGTGGGGCAGGCGGACTTCACCGAAACGCGCCCCAAGAGATTCCAGCTTTGCTTTCGCCTCCATCATCGCCTGCCGGACATCGGCGTCCATGCCTTCAACAAAATACTCCCGCGGGATGGCGACGCGCAAACCGCGGATGTCTTTCTCCATCTCGGCCAGATAATCCGGGACATCCATGTGGGCCGATGTCGCGTCGCGATCGTCATGCCCGGCAATAACACCCAGGACCAGGGCGTTATCCCGAACGTCCTTGGTGATAGGGCCGATCTGGTCGAGACTGGATGCAAAAGCAACCAGGCCGTAGCGCGACACACGACCGTAGGTCGGTTTCATGCCGACGACGCCGCACAACGACGCCGGCTGACGGATGGAACCGCCCGTATCCGACCCCAGCGCGACGATCGCTTCGTCAGCCACCACGCAGGCACAGGAGCCGCCGCTCGAACCGCCGGGGACGCAATCCAGGTTCCACGGATTTCTCGTCGGATGAAAACAGGACGTTTCGCAGGAAGAACCGAAAGCAAACTCGTCCATATTGGCCTTCCCCATGATCGAAGCCCCGCTTTTTTTAAGCCTCTCGACCACTGTCGCGTCATAGGGCGCGACAAACCCTTTAAGGATCTTCGAACAGCATTCTGTCAGGTCTCCCTGGCTGCAGATGTTGTCTTTGATGACGACAGGGATGCCTTTGAGGGCGCCGGCCGCGGCCCCATCGCGATATTCGAAAGACGGCGGACGCGCAAAGGCCATGACTTTTTTCTCAACGGCTTCATAACGGCCGCGAAGGTCCGCCAGGATATCCTGCGGTTTGACTGAACCGCGGTCCAGCCGCGACCTCAATTCCAGGGCCGTCAATGTATGCAGATTCATCCCGTTAGACCTCCCGAGTATGCGGATCTTCCAACAAAAATCGTTTTCTTCACGGCATTTTATGCTTGAGTTACATCAAAACGTCAGACGCAAGGTCTAACCCAGAAAGGGTAGGTCTCCGCATACCATATTAGAGGAGGACCTAACCGAGAAAAGGCAGGCCTCCGCATACCGCACACTAAGGAGGGCCTAACGGGATTCATTCAATCACCTTGGGCACTTTATAGAACTGCCCCTGCGCGGCCGGCGCGATCTTCAGGACCGCCTGTGGATCGATGGATGGCGACACGCTGTCTTTCCGATAGACGTTCTTCAAGTCAAGAACGTGCGTCATCGGATCAACACGACTGACATCTACGGTTTTAAGCTTATCCACATATTCCAGAATGCTTTCCAGCTGACCCTGAAAATGCGATATTTCTTCCTCTGTCAATCCCAGCCTTGCCAGATGGGCTATGTGCTTGACGTCATCACGGGATATGGGCATTTCTCCCTCTCGGTTTTAACCTTCGCGAAACAAACACAGAAAGATTTATATTATCATTGACGCCGGAAAAAGTAAACCCCGTTAGAGAATTTCGTTCTGTAACGGCTTGCGACGCCGCTGGCATGGAACACGGCCTCTTAAAGCTACCCAAAGATGCGATTACTCAGACGCGCAAACTCCTGCACCGGCACTGTTTGGGGCCTCCGCTCCAGGAGATCGTCTTCGCCAAGACGTCTAAGAAATGTCCTGCCCAGCAAACGCGACAGACTCGCCCTGAGCG
The DNA here is from genome assembly GCF_004102945.1 of Candidatus Velamenicoccus archaeovorus. GTDB lineage: Bacteria > Omnitrophota > Gorgyraeia > Velamenicoccales > Velamenicoccaceae > Velamenicoccus > Velamenicoccus archaeovorus. Next base: position 1,102,625 of record NZ_CP019384.1, read on the forward strand.
TCTTGCGCCTCTGTCCGAATGACGCCCGGATCAGCCTGAAGAACTCTTCTTCCGATGAGCGCAAACATAGACGTTCCTTACGGTCACGACGCGGCACCAAGTGGATGAAAGCGGAATCTACCTTCGGCTTAGGCCTGAAACATGCAGGCGCAATGGCAAACAACACAGCCGCCTCGCAGTAATAATCGACGAAGCACGACAAAGACCCGTAAGACGGGTCACCGGCCTTGGCGATCAGGCGTTGTGCGACTTCCCTCTGGACCGTCAAGAAGATATCATCGATGAGGTCGATCCTCCTAAAAAGATATTCGACGACCGGGGTGGTAATGTAATACGGCAGATTTGAGACGACCCTCACGCGATCCACCTTTTCCCGCCGCAAGAAATCCTCCAGATCAAACTTGAGGATGTCGGCACAGATCAGGGTCAGGCGAGAAATTCCCGCTGTCTGTGAAGAAAGACACGCGCACCGCTTTTTGTCGATCTCGACGGCGTAAACCCATCTCGAAGCAAAGGCCAGCTCAAGCGTCAATGCGCCGTCGCCCGGCCCGATCTCCAGAATACGATCTCCCGTACCGGGATGCACAGCGGCAAGGATCTTTCTTTTAATATTAGGGTCAACGAGAAAATTCTGTCCGAAGCGTTTGAGGGGTCTCAGAGAAGAATATTTCATCTGTCGGCGCGCCGGAGCCCGGCAAGGTCGCAAGCAAGCTCCAACGCCGCAAGCATCGAGCCTTCATCGGCCTTATTCTTTCCGGCGATATCATAAGCCGTGCCGTGGACCGGAGACGTCCGCACAACAGGCAGCCCTGCCGTCACATGGACGCCGCGGCTGAATTCCGTCATCTTGAAAGGAATCAAACCCTGGTCGTGATACATCGCCATGACCATATCGCAGGCCCCGTCCCAGGCCCGGTGAAACAGGGCGTCCGCCGCCGCAGGTCCGCTGAAAGCGCCGCGGCATAAACGGTTGAGTTGTTTGACGGCCGGGGCGATCTGGGTAATCTCTTCTTTCCCGAACAACCCTTTCTCGCCGGCGTGCGGATTCAATCCGCAGACGGCAATGCGCGGAGACGCCAACCCGCACGTGCGGCGCAAAAAATCATAGATCAAAAGGCCGCAGGCGACAATCCTGTCCTTTTTTACGGCACGCACCGCGCACGCCAGGCTCATGTGCCGGGTGACCAAAACGACGCGCAGGCGCGACGAGACAAATACCATCTCCACCTGGGACGCACCCAGGGCATGAGCCAGGAATTCCGTATGGCCGGCCCATCGAAATCCGACAGAACGCAAGACTTCCTTGGAGATCGGGGCAGTCACAAGCCCGTCGGCCTGGCCCGCGCGGACCATACGGACGGCTTCTTTAAGATATCCGTAGGCGGCTTTTGCGCCGGCACGCGACGGCTTCCCGGGATGCAAATGCCCCAGACCCGCATGGGCCATATCATGCAGACAAACACGGGCCGCAGGCCGAAAACCATGACGCCGCAAAATGCAGGCATCACCAATCAGATGGAACTCCGTATCCGCCTGCGGCTTCAGGCGCCGCAAGGCCTTGACAAGGACCTCCGCGCCGATACCTGCAGGATCCCCCATGGTCACAGCTATCCGCGTTTTCATTAACCTTACCTTGTAAAAGAGAATGTCTATTGTCGAATGGAAATATAGGCCTTGTCTTTCAGATCTTCAATCCAGGCTTTCAGCAGCTTTTCGGATTTTTCGTTCGTAAGTATAGACTCAATCTTACCCTTGACCTCATCAAGGCTTTTTTCCACCGGGGGCATCTTTTCCTTCACCAGAAAAATGTAATATCCGTTATCAAAAGCAAAAGGTTTTGACGGCTTGCCTATTTCACAGGCAAAAAGAAAATCCTCAAGCTCCTTCTTCAGCTGTCCCCGCGATACCGTACCCAGATCGCTCCGCTTTGAATATGTCTTGGACAATGCCGAAAAATCCTCTCCCGCCGTAAGCTTCTGCATGACCTCCTTAAGGACATCCTTATCTTCAACAAAAATAGACTGCACCACGACGGACTCCGGAACCATGAAACGGTCTTTGTGCTGCTCGTAGTACTCGGTGACTTCCCGCGGAGAAACCTGCGTTTTATTCTTAATTTCCTTTTGCACGGCCATATAGATCAACAGCTGGTTTTTAAGCTTCTCTCTCAATTCCGTCAGGGATATCCCCTGGCTGGCCAGCGCTTGTTGAAATGCCATTTCGCTGCCGGCGCGGAACCGGATGTCCTTGATCCTATCCTCAATGATCTTCTCGTCGGCCTTGAGCTGCATTTTTTTCGCCTCCTGGAGGATAAGGCGGTCTTCGATCAAACGGTCCAGAAAATACCTGAATCTCTGCGTCTCGTCCTTCATGGCCGGCTCGGCTTCGCCGTCCAAGAGCGACATCTTGGTGAACATATCCAGTTCGTCCTGCGTGATCACGTCGCCGTTGACAATAGCGACAATGCGATCGATCCTCTCTGCGCGCGCAGAGACCGCCCCCCATATGGCCATCCACACAAAACCGGCCAAAACTACCATCGCCTTGATACGCATACGCCTCCTTTAATGAACGGATGATTTATGGAATCTATATATAGATTCCATAAATCATAGGCCTGCTTTACTTCTTGCGGCCGGCCGTCCGTGAATTAAACCCAGCACAAATTTTACCGATGTTTTTATCTTGAACACGAACCTTGAGTTTAGACATCTGATCTCTCCGCTAAAATTAGTGCCGGGTCAAATTCGGCCATGCAACTTTGCTTCATCTTGCTCGCAAAGTTGCGGCCTCATTTGATTAACGCGCTAACGTCTCCTGCAAGGCCGCCACAGATTCCCTCAAAAGACGGCAATAAAGATCGAAGCCGACTGCCGTGATATGACCGTGCTGTTGAACACCCAAAAGATTACCCGCACCGCGGATCTCAAGGTCTTCCATTGCGATCCTGAAACCCGCCCCCAGATGGGCATATTCATGGATCGCCTCCAGGCGCTTGCGCGCCTCCGTCGATAGCGCCTTGCGCGGATGCACCACAAAATAGGCATAAGCCTTCTTGGTAAAACGCCCCACCCTGCCCCTCATCTGATGCAGGTCCGCCAGACCGAAATTTTCGGCATTATTGATGATGATGGTGTTGGCATTGGGCACGTCGATACCCGATTCAATGATCGTCGTGGACACCAGAACATCGATCCGGTTGTTGAGAAAATCCACCATGATCTTCTCGAGCACATGCGACGGCATCTGGCCGTGGGCGAAGGCCACGCGCGCCCCCGCAGGCGCCAGGGACACCACATCATCCCTGATCTCTTCAATGTCCTCGACGCGGTTATGCACGAAATAAACCTGGCCGCCTCGCTTCAATTCCCGCTCCAACGCCTGGGACAAAAGGGTCTTGTCATAGGCCACTACGTGCGTCTCGATGGCGATGCGGTTCTCCGGCGGCGTATTGATGACCGAAATGTCCCTGGCCCCCATCAGCGACATGTAAAGCGTCCGCGGGATAGGCGTCGCCGTCAACGTCAGGACATCCACCAGGGAACGCATCTCTTTGAGCTTTTCCTTGTCCTTGACGCCGAACCGCTGCTCCTCATCGATGATGACAAGCCCCAGTTCCCGGAAGCGGATGTCGGCCGACAACAAGCGGTGCGTGCCGATCAAAATGTCGATGCGCCCTTCGGCCGTATCCTTGATGATCCCGGCCTGCTGCGCCTTTGTCCTGAACCGTGAGAGCATCTCGGCCCGCACGGGAAAATCCTTGAGACGTTTCTTGAAATTCTGATAATGCTGCTCGGCCAAAATCGTCGTCGGCACCAAAAAGGCCGCTTGTTTATTGTCCATAACGCATTTGAACGCTGCGCGCATGGCGACTTCGGTCTTGCCGTAACCGACATCCCCGCAAAGCAGCCTGTCCATGGCAAACGTCGCTTCCATGTCGCGTTTAGTGTCTAAAACAGCCTGGGCCTGGTCCGGCGTCTGCGCGTAGGGAAAAGCCTTTTCAAAATCGGCCTGCCACGGCACGTCTTTACCAAAGGGGTGGCCTCCGAGCGCCTTGCGCATGGCCTGGATCTTCAAAAGATCGCACGCCACTCTCACGGTGGCCTTCTGGGCGCGCAGCTTTGTCCGCTTCCACTCCCCCGACCCCATGCGATAGATCTTGGGCTTACGGTTTCCGAAACCCACATACTTCTGCACCACGTGCATCTGTTCCACGGGCACAAAGAGACGGTCTTCGCCCTGGTAGCGGATGACCATGTGCGGACGGTCCTGCCCTCCCAGACGGACATTGTCCATGCCCTGATAGACCCCGATGCCGTGCTCGGGATGGACGACATAATCGCCCTTCTTGATGTCCACAAAGGCATTGAGCGGCGTTTCCTGAGAGAGAGCAGCGATCTTTAAAGGCCGGCTTTGCGCCTTCTTGGGCAGGAGAATGACGATCTTGTGTTTCCAAAAAGGTGCGCCTGTCGTCAGGCTATAGCTGTCAATGGAACGGATGAGCTCGCCGTCCCATTCGATACGCAGGGGGTATTCGAAGGTCGTCGGGAAGACATCGATGATGCCTCCGCGACGGGCAAACTCCCCCTCTTCAGACACCTGGGCCTGCCGCTTATAGCCGAACTCCGCCAGTGTGCGGTTGAAGATCTCTGGGGATAGCTGTTGTCCTTCGAAAAACTTAAAAGACCTGAACATGCCCCGTCATCCCCTCGCGCCCCGGTCGTTACCGTCCCGGCTTCATCAAACCTCGACAAGCCAGGACAATGGGACTGGCGATAAAGATCGTCGAATAGCAGCCGATGATAAAACCGAACAAAAGGGACAGCGCAAAAGAATTCAGGATCTCGCCGCCCAGGACATACATGGAGACAACGACCAGAAGCGTCGCCAATGATGTCAGAATCGTCCTCGCCAGCGTCTGGTTCAAGGCCAGATTAATAACATCCCGCAATCCCACCTTGAATTTCGTGCGCATGAGCTCGCGGACCCTGTCGTAAATGACGATCGTGTCGTTGATCGAATAACCGGCGATCGTCAAGAGGGCCGTCACGATCAAAAGATCGATCTGGCGGTTCATGAACACGAGAAAACCGGCCGTCAGCACCACGTCGTGAAGAAGCGCGAACACGCCGCCCACCGCAAAATCAAAATGCTTGAAACGGATCGCGACATATAGAAGAATGCCGATCAGCGAATAGACGATGGCAAGCGTCGCTTTCTTCTTCAGTTCCCTGCCGACGGTAGGGCCGATCTTCTCGATCCTCATCACCTCAAAAGGATTGTTACCGAATATCTTTTTGAATTCCGCCTGCACGGCATCCGCCGAATCCTCTCCGGAGCGGATGATCACCTGGCGCGGGTCTTCCTTCACCTGCTGGATATTGGCGTCGGGTAACCCCATGTCCTTCATCGCGGTGCGCAACTGTTCGATCGGCACGGCCGTCTGGAACCTGTATTCCTGGAGCTGCCCTCCGGAAAACTCGACGCCGTAGGCCGTATTCCCTTTCTTGACAAAAGAGACGATGCCGACGACAAAAATCAACCCTGAAAGCGCATAGGCCCAATAACGTCTCTTGATAAAATCAAAATGCGTCTCCTTTTTAATGAACGAACGGAAAGACAGACCCTTGATGGCGTTCTTGTAGAGCAAAAAGTCAAAGATGAGCCTCGTGACGACAATCGCCGTAAACATGCTTGCCACCAAACCGATCGTCAATGTCACGGCAAAACCGCGAATGGGACCTGTCCCGAACTGGAAAAGGAAAAATGCCGCGATCAGCGTCGTCACATTGGAATCGAATATCGCCGAAAACGCCTTGTCGTAACCGTTGGCGACCGCTGTGCGCAAAGGTCGTCCGAGCGCCAGCTCGTCCCTCATGCGCTCATTGATCAGGACATTGGCGTCAACAGCCATACCGATGGTCAAGATGATACCGGCGATGCCCGGCAAGGTCAACGTGGCATGAAAAAGGCCCAAACCACCCAGGATGATAAAAACGTTGAATAAAAGGGCGAAATCCGCAATCAACCCCGTCGCGCCGTAGTAAAAAACCATAAAAAGGAAGACGAGGGCCGCGCCGACCAGACACGCGAACAACCCCTTGCGGATCGAATCCTGTCCCAGGAGCGGCCCCACCGTCCGCTCTTCCTCGATGATCAAGGGCGCCGGAAGGGAACCCGAGCGCAAGACAATGGCAAGGTCCTTGGCCTCATCGGGAGTAAAACGGCCCGAGATGACGGCCTCGCCCGTCGGAATAGGCTCATCGATCCTCGGCGCCGAATATATGTTGCCGTCCAGGACGATCGCCAGGCGCCGCCCGACGTTATTCTTCGTCAAATCGGCAAACTTTTTGATACCGTCGCCCTTCAGCTTCATGCTGACGATCGGCTGACCGAAAGCGCTCTGGTCGAATTTGACATCTGCCGTCTCAAGATATTCTCCCGTGACCGCCGGTGTCTTGCTCAACAGAAGCTTTTCGCCTTCGAGCTCTTTGAGTTCGAATCCCTCTGGGACATTTCCCGCGATAGCGTCGGAGATGGCCTTTGTATCGTTGCTGACAAGCTTGAATTCAAGCAGGGCCGTACGGCCGATCAATTCCAGCGCGCGTTTCCTATCCGTCATACCAGGGAGCTGGACGACGATCTGGTCCGCCCCTTGGATCTGGATCAAGGGTTCGCGGACCCCAAATTGATCGATCCTGTTACGGATGATCTCCAAAGCGCGCTCCACGGCGTCTTCTTTGGCCTTATCGCTCAACTTGCTGGTATCCACCTTCAGGATCAGATACATTCCTCCCTGAAGGTCGAGACCAAGGCTGATCCGTTTGTTCAACGGAAAGGCCAACAAGGCGGTCACCAGGATGACGCCGAGAATCAACAGACCCCGATACAACAGACTTTTTTGCATATCAAAACTCCTTGATTTTGCCTATAACCAGGTCTTTTCCTTACAAAATCAATCCCGAGTCTGCGCAGGAAATTTTTGCCGACCGGCCAGCTTCGCTGGCCGAGTCGTGGCAAAAATTTACAAGCGTTGAGACGAGGGATAAACAGTTATTCCTTAATCCTGCCTCCGGCGGGATTAGACCCTTCGCTTATTTGGTATTGCGAAGGTCTACCCCCTTGTGGGGTTAACTCCTCCACCCGGCCTCATCGGATGGCCGCACCTTGCCTCATTCGGACGGCAAGTGCGCCACCTTCTGTGGCGGTGTGCCGCTTTCTGCTTGCCTGCTATGGCAGGCAAAGCGTATCTTGGAAATATCTGGCTGCACCTGGCCCCATCTGAAGGGCCAGTGTTCCGCTTCCTGCGGAACCCGCCCCGTTACAAATTGCATTTGTAACGGGGCCCGTCCGAGTTCTGCGAGGACTGGTCGCAGACAGATATTGACAAGATGTTTACGCAAGGAGTGACGTATATTTCCTTAGGCCCTTCCCTTATGTGGTATGGGGAAGGCCTACCCCTTGTGGGTTACAAAATCAAGCGCCGGCTTTCTCCAGGCGTCCGATGGCGCTCTTGTCGATCTCGATGCGCGTGTTATCGTCGATCCTGACGACCAGCGTCTTGTCTTTGACGTTGATGATCGTCCCGTGGATGCCGCCGACCGTCACGATCTGGTCATTTTTTTTCAGGGCTTCCAGCATCTTTTTGAAATCCTTCTGCTGTTTCTGCTGGGGACGGATGAGGATAAAATAAAAAATAAGGAAGATCAGCGCTAGGGGAAACAGATTGGCCAGCATACCGGCCTGTGCCGTATTCATGAGAGGACCTCCGGAAAAGTATTGATTGTAGAGTGTCTAAATCCTAAAAACGCTATTTTACCTTCTTGATCAAACTCTTGAGCGTCTGGCTTGCCACGGCGCCTTTTTTCTGCCAATCCTCGAACTTCTGCTTGTCGATCTTGAGGCTGGCGGGCGTCTTGGAAGGGTCATAATAACCGATCTCTTCGATGACGCGCCCGTCGCGCGGTTGACGCTCGTCTATGACGACGACGCGGAAGTTGAAACGCTTTTTAGCCGTATCCGAGATTCTACGCAATCTGATCTTTACTGACATGTCGCTTATCTCCTCTCTTGCTTTTATACCCTTAGTCAACCCATATTCCCAGGCCTGACCCTGGCCTTGTCCTCGGCCTGCCCTTCGGGCAAGGCCAGGGTCAGGCCGGGGCTTGTTCCGGGTACCTCTAAGCGGTCCCAACACTCACCGCCCTAAAGGGCGGAGCTTTAGGCCGCGCAGAGTAAACCACGTTAGAAAATAATGCTGCGTCCTTGCGCACCACAAACCTAACGTGTTGCCTCATATAAAATGATCCCTTCCCCCGTTCGCCATATTATTTTCTAACGGGGTAAACATAGGCCGCGGCCTCCAACAGCGCCTTGGCCTTATTGACAGTCTCTTGATATTCTTTGGCAGGATCGGAATCGCTGACGATGCCCGCCCCCGCCTGGATATACAGGTCGTTATTTTTGATCAGCATGGTGCGGATTATTATACAAGAGTCGAGATTTCCTGAAAAGCTGAAATAACAAACGGCGCCGCCGTAAGGCCCCCGGCGCGTCGTCTCGATCTCATCGATGATCTCCATGGCGCGGATCTTGGGCGCGCCCGACAGTGTCCCTGCGGGGAAACAGGCGATCAGGGCATCCAGGGCGCTTTTGCCCTTCTTAAGCCTGCCGGTGACGTTGCTGACGATATGCATGACATGGGAATATTTTTCAACAGTCATAAACTCGTCGACCTTCACCGAACCGTAATCGCAGACACGACCCAGGTCGTTGCGGCCCAGATCGACCAGCATCAGGTGCTCCGCCTTCTCCTTGGCGTCGTTCAACAATTCTTTAGCCAGCTTTGCGTCTTCCTGCTCATTGGTCCCTCTGGGCCTGGTCCCGGCGATCGGCCTGGTCTCGACGATGCCGTTTTCGCAGCGCACCAGAAGCTCCGGCGATGACCCCACCAGCACAAGACCCCCGAGCTTCAAATAAAACATATACGGCGATGGGTTAATGCCCCTCAAGGAACGATAGATGTTGAAAGGCTTCTGGTGAAGCTTCATATGAAAACGCTGCGACAAGACAGTCTGGATGATGTCGCCGCACCGGATATACTCCTTGGCCCTGCGGACACCCTCCTGGAATCCGGCCCTGCCGACATTAGACACGATGGCCGGCTTCTGTAATCCTTTGGCCGGTTCTGCGTCCATCTTAAGGGGCCGGCCCAGCTTAACGACGAGCGCGTCGATCCTGTTTAAAGCGTTCTTGTAAGCGCGCCGGAGAGCCCGGGGCGTCTTTGCATCCAAGACGCAGTTGGCAACGATCTTGATCCTGCGGTTGACATGGTCGAAGACGATAAGGGTTTCCGCCAACATCAACACGCAGTCCGGAACCTGCAGATCATCCGGGTTCTTGTCCGGTATGTCCTCGAAAAACCGGACCATATCATACCCTACATACCCGACGAATCCGCCGCAGAAACGCGGCAGTCCCTTGACGGGGACATACCGAAAAGCATGAAGCATGCCTTTAAGCTCATCGAGAGGATTGCCGCAACACGCATAAGACCGCGAGGATTTGCGTCCGCCGTTCAACCGTGTGCAGGTCGCTGTCCCATTCTTGGCCTCAAAGACAAGCGAAGGCCCGGACGCCAAAAAAGAATAACGCCCCACGTTTTCCTGGGACTCGACAGACTCCAGGAGGAACGCATAGGAACCGTCATCGATCTTGAGAAAGGTCGAGACAGGCGTCTCTAAGTCCGCGAGGATCTCGCGGTAGACAGGGATCACGTTCCCTTTTTTAGCCAGCTTTTTGAATTCTTTGAAATCAGGATAAATCATGTCGGTTTTTCTATGCTCCGATACGGATACCCGCGCCGGTAGAGCTCATTTTAATTTCAGCTTGCGGTAGAAACAGCTCCTCTTGCCCGTATGGCACGCCGCACCCACCTGTCTGACTTTGATGAGAAGCGTGTCTCTGTCACAATCATAGGCAATGGACTTGACGAACTGATAATGCCCGGACGTCTCCCCCTTCACCCAATAGGTGTTGCGCGACCGAGACCAAAAGCACGTCTTCTTGATCTGCAGCATTTTCTTGATGGACACGACATTCATATACGCCAGCATCAGGACTTCGCCTGTCTTGGCCTCCTGAATGATGGCCGGGATCAATCCCTTGTGGTCGAATTTCAATTCTTTCGGACTTTTGATCAGCTTCTTCTCGTCTTTATTCATACGCCCCTTCCCGTCACATGCGCACCGCGATACCTTTTTTCTTAAGATACGTTTTGACGTCCCCAACCGTGAACTGGCCGTAGTGAAAGATCGATGCCGCCAGCGCCGCATCGGCCCTGCCGTTGCGCAAAACCTTAAAAAAATGTTCCCTGCTTCCTGCGCCGCCGGAAGCGATAACGGGTATCGTCACCGCCCCGGAGACGGCCCGCGTCAGCGCGATATCAAACCCGTCCTTTGTCCCGTCGAAATCCATACTCGTCAACAAGATCTCGCCGGCCCCCAGCTTTTCGGCGCGCCTGGCCCATGCCACGGCGTCCAGGCCCGTCGCTTTCCGGCCGCCGTGAGTCACGACTTCCCAGGATGCCTTGCGTCCGGCTTTCTTTCTGGCATCGATGGCGACGACAATGCACTGGCTGCCGAAACGCTTGGCCGCCTGCCGGATGAGCTGCGGCCGCTGGACAGCCGCTGTATTCAAAGACACCTTGTCGGCGCCCGCATTCAGCAGATTGCGGATATCGTTAATGCCGCGGATGCCGCCGCCGACCGTAAAAGGCATGAAAATATTGGCGGCGACGCGGCGCACCACCTCGACCATCGTCCGGCGGCCTTCATGGCTTGCCGTAATATCCAGGAAAACCAGCTCGTCGGCTTTCTGCTTCTCATACTGTCTGGCGGTTTCGACCGGGTCTCCGGCGTCCCTAAGCGCAACGAACTTGACGCCCTTGACGACCCGGCCGTCTTTGACATCCAGACAGGGAATGATACGTTTGGTCAACATATCTAAAATTTTAACCGGCGAATATCCAATCCTCAAAGCCCAATAACCGGATAATGACCAATGATCAAACACCCATCCAAACATACGGATCGGTTCTTGGATATTGGGATTTATTTGAAAATTGCAGCCTGGAAATTGGTCATTTCGTTTCGTCGCATAAACTTATCTTAGCGCGCTGCTTCGATCGCCTCGGCGACGTCGAATTTCTTTTCATACAATGCGCGGCCGATGATCACCGCGTCCACCCCGTGGACGCCCAAGGCCTTGAGTTGGCGGATATCCTCAAGGGAAGATATGCCTCCGGCATACGTAAAATACAGCATCTCGCCGGCCGCGCGGCGGACCATTTCAAGAAAGCGCGAGATCTTGCCTGTGTCGAGGCCCGAGAGCATGCCGTCTTTGCTGATATCGGAAAAATTGAGGTAGCGGATGCCTACATGAGCCATGGTCTGTACGAAAGCGGAAAGGTCTATCGTCATATCGCCGCTTTCAAGCCACCCGCCGGTCGTCGCCGTCACCAACCTCGAAGACTCATCGTTGCCCATATGCTTAATGTCGATGCTGACGGCCACGCGATCCAGATACTTCTGGATATCTTTGCTCAGCAAAAAAGTCGCATCTCCCAGGATCTTGGTGCTCAAAACAACCCTCTCGATGCCGGCATCCAGATATTTTCTGATGGTCTCAACGCTGCGGATGCCGCCGCCGACCTCGACCTTGATCCCCGTGATCTGGGCGATATCGCGGGCAATCTCGAAATTCCTCGGCTCCCCCCAGCGGGCACCGTCCAGATCGACCAGATGCAGGAACTGCGCCCCCTGAAGCTTCCACAACTGCGCAAACGACAAAGGCGTGCGCTCGTAATGGATCGGCTTATCGAAATCCCCCTGTTCCAGCCGGACGACGCGGCCGGCCATGATATCAATCGCAGGCACGATCAGCATGATTCGATGAAATTCCTCAGCAACGTTAACCCGATATCCTGACTCTTCTCCGGGTGGAATTGCATGCCGTAAACACGACCCTTCTCTATCATCGAGGCAAACCTGACGCCATATTCCGTCTCGCCGATGACAACCTTTTTATCCTTCGGGACTGCATAATACGAATGGCAGAAATAGGCATAGATATTTCCCTTCAGGCCGCGGAAGATCCGGCAACGCCCGACGGTCTTGGCGATCTTGTTCCAACCCATATGGGGAACTTTAAGCTTGCCCGAAAATTTCCTGACCCGGCCGGGGATGATCCCCAGACCCTCCACGCCGGGCGACTCCTCGCTTTCATCGAGCAACAACTGCATCCCCAGGCATATCCCGATCAAAGGCCGCCCCGATGCGACAAAATCCCTGACAGGTGCGATCAAGCCCCTCTTCTTCAACTCTTTCATCGCGTCGCCGAACGCCCCGACGCCGGGAAGGATCAATTTCTCGTAGCGCCCAAGGTCGCAGCCGCGCCCAACCGTATCCGTGTCCATACCGAGCGCCGCGAAACTGTTACGGACGCTGTAAAGGTTCCCCATCCCGTAATCGATGATGGCGGTCTTCTTAATCAATGATGCCTTTCGTGGAAGGGACGCCTTTCCTGCGCGGATCAATCTGCGTGGCCTTGTCCAACGCGATGCCCAAGGCCTTAAAAACCGGCTCTAAGGTCGCGTGCAAATCCTTGCTGGGATTATCAATCTTGACGTTCAGGTTCATCCCCAGCTGTTTGGCAAACGCCTCAAAAAAATGCTCGGCATATTGGGCCTTGTAGCCTTTTTGCGCCGCGCAAAACGAAGGCAGATCCCATTGGAAAGAACCCCTCCCGCTTAAGTCCACATTGACGTTGGCCGTCACGTTTTCCATGGGTGCCGCGGCAAAGCCGATCCTGTTGATGCCGGCCTTGTTCCCAAGCGCCTTTTTAAACGCCTTACCCAAAACGATGCCCAGGTCCTCGTTTGTGTGGTGGCTATCCACCTTCAGGTCTGCAGAAATGGTCCTGATCTCCAAATCAAACAACCCCCAAAAAGCAAACAATTCCAGCATGTGGTCCAGAAAGCCGATCCCCGTATCGATCTTGGCTTTTCCCTCGCCGTCAATATTCAATTTGACCGTGATGTTCGTCTCCGTTGACTTCCTGGATTCCGTCGCCGTTCTTTTTTTCATGGAGCATCCTCTTCTGGACATCTATTCTCCGTTAACTGTTCTCTCCATTCACTCAAATCTCTTTTTTACGCTTTCAAAATGCTTGCTCAATCCCTCGATCTGGCAGAGCTTCTCGATGTGGGGCTTGGATTCCTCCAGGGCCTTCCTCGAATAAGAAATGATATGCGTGGACCTTAAAAAATCCTTTGTGCAGAGCCCGGAGAAAAACCTTGCAGAACCTGCCGTCGGCAAGACGTGGCTAGGACCCGCATAATAATCGCCCAGCGCCACGGGACTAAAAGGCCCCAGGAACGCCGCGCCGGTGTTTTTGATCCTCTTGATGAATTTTCTCGGATTGTTGGTCAAAATCTCCAGGTGTTCCGGAGCGATCAGGTTGCTGACGTCGACCGCCTCGTCCATGTTTTTGACGAGGACGACATATCCGTCGTCCCGGCCCGGCAGCGCATGACGCACCTGTTTAGCCAGGGACTTCGAAGGCGTGACCAGGATCGCCAGCCCCCCGGCGTGCTCCGCCTGCGCCGCGAGGTCCGCCAAGACGTACTGCACGTTGCAATTCCTGTTGGCGATCACGACAAGCTCTGTCGGCCCTGCCAGCATATCGATATCCACGAATCCGAAGACCTGCCGCTTGGCTTCTGTCACATAAAGATTACCCGGACCCACGATCTTGTCCACGCGCCGGATCGTCTTTGTCCCATAAGCCAGCGCCGCGATAGCCTGCGCCCCGCCGATCTTGTAGATCTCGTTGACCTTCAGGAGGTCGGCGATAACAAGGATGTTAGGATTGACGTGACCGGACGCGTCCGGCGGCGTCACAAGCACGATGTCCTGCACGCCCGCAATGCGCGCCGGCAATACGCTCATATAAACGCAGGAAACCAGGGGCGCCGTGCCCGCCGGCACATAGACCCCGACCCGGCCCAATGGGTCGATCTTTTCTCCTAAAAAGACGCCGTCGCGCCCGGTCTTTCTGCGAAATTTCTTGTCCTGTGTCGTATAGAAGGCGCTGACGTTGGCGATGATCTTCTTGAGCGTCGCGATAAATTCCGGCTTCATGTCCTGGAAGGCCGCGCTCTTTTCCGCCTCGCTGACGCGCATCTGCCTGGGCGAGAACTTGACGCCGTCAAAGCGATGCGTATATTTCAGGACGGCCTCGTCTCCGCCCATGCGCACGCCGCGGATGATCTTCTCGACGGACGACTGGATGCGCCGTTTCTGCATGAAGCTCGCCCTGTTGACGAGCTTTTCAAATTCCCGGCTCTGCGGCTTGATGATCCTCACAGGACCTCCCGGATCGTGCGTTCAAATTCCTTAAAAACGGCCTCCAGCTTCGACGCATCTTTGAGTCCGCCCTGGGCAAAGTCGCGGCGGCCGCCGCCGGAGCCGTCGAAGGCCGAAAGGATCTTCTTAAGAAGTGCATCCGCCGCAATCTCTTTGCGGGACAAGGCGGGCGTCAGGGCGCAGACAAAGTAAATATCCTCGTCCTTCTGACCGCTCAAAAAAAATACGCCGGCCTGCGGGATCTTGGCCTTGAGCAGGTCTGCGCAACGCCTCAAGAAGGCGATATCGGCGTTCTTAAACGCGTGCTCAACGACAACGACGTCCTTAATATGTTTGGCGCAGCCGACCATCCCCTCCACGTCCTGGCCGAGCGTCTTCTCCTGCAGACGAATCAAGTCCTTTTCCAGGGCTTTAAACTTTTGGGCCTGCGCATCCAGACTAGACAGGAGCCGTTCAGGCTTGGTCTTGAGTTTCTCCGAGGCCTCTTCCAGCGTACGCCTGGCGTCCATCAAATGGTTAAACGCAAGTTTTCCGGTCAGGGCTTCGATACGCCTCAACCCGCTGCCGACGGAAGATTCCGCCGTGATCAGGACCAGGCCGATACGGCCCGTCTCTTGGGCATGAGTACCGCCGCAAAACTCCTTGCTGTAATCCCCGACGCTCACGACCCGGACGGTGTCTTCGTACTTCTCGCCGAACAGGGCAATGGCGCCGGTCTTCTGGGCCTCAGACTTGGACATCGTCCTGGCGTCTATCTTGTCATTACGGATAATGTAGGCGTTGAGCTTCTCCTGAACATCCTCCATCTCTTCGGCCGAAATATCCTTGAAATGCGTAAAATCAAAACGGAATCTGTCGGGTTCGACAAAAGAACCGGCCTGCTGCACATGAACGCCCAGGACCTGGCGCAAGACAGCCTGCAGGATATGGGTCGCCGTGTGCGCGCGCTTGACGGCTTCGCGATGGATCGGATCCACTCTCGCAGTAACAGCATCACCGACGTTAAGTGGCCCTTTCGACTCACCGGATATGGTTACCAAATGAACTATCGAGCCATCTTGTTTTTTGGTATCGGAAACATAACCATGAACCCCTTCATTCCTAATCTCTCCCGTATCGCCGACCTGCCCGCCCGCTTCCCCGTAAAACGGCGTCTGGTCGAGAACGATACCCACCTTGTCGCCGGCGCGCGCCTCGGAGACCTCCCGGACGTCTTTAATGATCTGAACAACCTTGGCGGGACAGGTGTCTGTTTCATATCCCACAAAACGCGAAGGCTTCAGGACGATCCCCTCGCCGGAAAAAATCGAACAGGCCATCTTGCTCGTCATGCGGGACTTGTCCTGCTCCTGCCGGATCAATGCCTCGATGCGCGCCATATCCACGCCGATCCCGGCCTTCTCAAAATAATCCTTCGTAAAATCAGGCTGAATGCCGTACGTCACATACAGGTCCAGGCCGGTTTCCGGTGCAAGCTCTTTCTGTCCGCAGGCTTTCAGGGACTCCAGGATCACGGCAAGCTTTTCCGAGCCGCCCTCCAAGATATTCTTAATGTATTTCTCTTCCTCGGCCCGGACGATCTGGGCGATATTGTCCCTGCGCTCGAGAATCTCGGGATAAGCCTCCTTCATGGAGGCGGCGACGCTGGAGATCAGCTTATATACAAAAGGTTTTGTGTGATGAGACGCCTGCGTCAAATAGAGGCACCGACGGATCAACTTGCGTACGACGTATCCGCGGCCGTCGTTGGACGGCAGAACCCCGTCGCCGATGCAAAAAGCAACGGCCCTGACATGGTCGGCGACCGTATAGACCGCTGAATCTTCAGCATCCTGCGCGTTTTGACGCACCGCCTCGACGATCGGCACAAACACGTCGATCTTAAAATTCGTATCCACGCCCTGCAAAACGGAGCTCATCCTCTCCAGCCCCATGCCGGTATCGATGTTCTTGTTCGGCAAGGGCTCCAAGATACCGCCGTCACAGCGGTTGAACTGGGTAAAGACGAGATTCCAGACCTCAACCGACTGTCCCTCTTCTTTTTCATAATAGATCTCCGAACAGGGACCGCATGGTCCGTTCGGACCCTCTTTGATCGCATTGGAGGGCCAAAAGTTGTCTTTTGGGCCGAACTTGCGGATCTTATCCGCCGGAACTTTGACGATCTTCTGCCAAATACCCATGGCTTCGTCATCGTCTTCGTAGACGGAAGCCCACAGACGCGCAGGATCGATCTCCATGACCTCTGTGACAAATTCCCAGGCCCATTGGATCGCCTCCTTCTTGAAATAATCGCCGAAGGAAAAATTGCCCAGCATCTCAAAAAACGTATGATGGAACGGCGTGCGCCCCACCTCTTCCAGGTCTCCCGTGCGGAAACACTTCTGGCAGCTCGTGGCACGTTTGACGTCGCGCACCTTGCCCAGAAAGCGGTCCTTGAACTGATTCATGCCTGCCGAGGTAAAAAGGACCGAGGGGTCGTTAGCCGGGACAAGAGAATCGCTTTTAAAAAGCTTGTGCCCCTTGGACACAAAAAAATCGAGGTATGCCTGCCGCAATTGATGTGTTGTGAGCCGTTTCATCTGATTTCTTCCAGAATGGTTTCAATGACGAGGTTTTGAGGAAAACCGCGTCTGACCAGGTAACCGAAAAGCCTGGCCTTGACCTTGTCTTCCTCCAGGCCTTGCATCCGTTTCATTTTTTGCCGCACGAGGCCCCGCACGACCTCTTTTTCGTCATAACCCTGACATGCCCTCTCGAAAGCCGCCTCGATCCATTTCTCGTCCACGCCCTTTTTTTTGAGCTCCCGGCGCAGGCGATTGCGCCCCAGGGGCCGCTTCATGCGGGTCTCCACCCACAAGCGCGCGAAAGTCTCGTCATCAACCAAACCCGATTTTTTCAGGGACGCAAGGGTTTCATCGATCACGCCCTTGGCAAACTCTTTCTGCGACAGCTTGTCGCGGATCTCCCGCTCGCTTCTGAGGCGGAATTTCAAAAGACGCAGAGCGCACGCCCTGGCCTTTTCTTTCTCATCCTGATCGGGAACCATATAGGGATTTCCCTGCCGTCATTTCTTCGGCGCAGAGGCCTGCGCCTGGGACTCGGCGACTTTTCTGGCGTGTTCCTGCCGGATCCGCTTGTCGACCTCGGATGCGACCTTGGGATTGGCCTTCAAGAACATCCTGGCCGCATCCCTGCCTTGTCCGAGCTTCTCCTCGCCCATAAGGACCCAGGCGCCTGATTTCTGCAGGATATTAAGATTCACGCCCGTATCGATCAGGTCGGCTTCCTTGGAAATGCCTTCGGCATGCAGGAAATCGATTTCCGTCTCCTTGAACGGCGGAGCCACTTTGTTCTTGACGACCCGGACCCTGACACGGCTGCCGATGACTTCATCCCCGGACTTAAGATAGCTGATACGCCGCAGATCCAGCCGGACAGAAGAGTAAAATTTCAAGGCGCGACCCCCCGTCGTCGTTTCCGGATTGCCGAACATGACGCCGATCTTTTCACGGATCTGATTGATGAAAATGACGCAGGTCTTGGACTTGGAAATTGTGCCTGTCAGCTTGCGCAGCGCCTGCGACATCAAACGCGCCTGCAGCCCCATATGGCTGTCGCCCATATCGCCTTCTATCTCGGCCTTTGGCGTGAGCGCCGCGACCGAATCGATGACGATAAGATCGACGGCATTGGAACGCACGAGGGTCTCGGCGATCTCCAGGGCCTGCTCGCCTGTATCCGGCTGGGAGATCAGCATGTCGTCGAGATTAACGCCGATCTTCTTGGCATACGTAGAATCAAAAGCATGTTCCGCGTCGATAAAAGCGGCTACCCCGCCCTGCTTCTGGACCTGGGCGATGATGCTCAGGGTGAGCGTCGTCTTTCCCGATGCTTCGGGCCCGAATATCTCGATCACGCGGCCCCTGGGGATCCCGCCCACACCTAAAGCCAGGTCCAGAGAGATAGAACCTGTCGGGATGACATCCACGTCCGCCTTGACATCCTCTCCCAGCTTCATAATGGACCCTTTTCCGAACTGTTTCTCGATCTGGCTCAAAGCCAACTCCAGGGCCTTCAGGCGGTTGGAAGACTCCTCTTTTTTCTTCAAATCTTTGTCTTTTCCGGCATCTTTATTGACCATAAAACAGCCTCCTTGGAACATAATTCCGTTGCCGATATCACACAGGGAATGCCTTGTCTGAAAGCATTGCGGTTTTTGAAGATTATCCTTTTCTAACGGGGTTAAATTATACAACCTATCCCATTACAAGTCAATAAGTTTAATACAAAACCAAAGCGTGAAATCATGCCTTCCCATCATTTTGCCATCCCCTTGAAAAACCGCCCCGGATATGGTATATTTACACTAGATTTACAAAGTTCTTTAAAAACTTAAAGGGCAAACTGAGGGAAACCTCAGGACGTCCCGACGTTCCCATAACACTGGGAAGTCGGGACTCCGACCGCAGCAAAAGCTGCGTGCCGGAGCAAAGCCGCGAACCCCGCACAAAACGGGGTAGTCGGGCTGCCGTAATCAAGCGAGGATCCAATTTATGTATCCTCTCTTGGTTCTCGTCAAATTCAAGGAGCCCATTTCTTTGAATGGGCTTTTTTGTTGCCCGCCTCGAACGGCGGCTTCAAGCGTCCACGCCTCGCCAGGGAACATGTTTTCTGACGGGCTTGCCCTTTAAGTGTCCGGGGGGCGCTATGGACGCCAAGAAGTTTGTGGTCATCATGATGGTAACGATGGTCGCAACGCCGTGCCTGGCCGGCCAGACAACGATTTCCGGGACCATGAGCTGCACCATGCCGGAACACGTGGAACTGCAGACGGCCCAGCCGGTTTCTGGAACAACAACCATACAACCGCCTTCTGCCGTCGGGACTGGAAGTTCGTACGACGTCTCCACGCAAAACCGCCCACCAAAGACGGAAGAGATGACGACGGAGGAATCCAGGATCACGAAACAAAACGACCAGGGACAAAAACAAACCGTCACGATCTATACGGTTTGCGCCAAATAAAACATCAAACAAAACCCCAACTACAAAAAACAGGGGTTTCCCCCTCAATTCACTTGAGGGGTTTTTTAAAAAGGGCATTGCCTATAAGGCAATGCCCTTTTGATTACACAGACAGCAAAAAGATTACACGGATTAAAAAACAAACCAGCCGTTTGCCCGTTCTGCGGCGAAACCTAAAACAGGCAGACAAAAAACTCAACGGACAAACGTGGCTGTCACGTTGTATTTTTCCTGTTCTTGAGATGAATCCCTGGGAGAGGCAGGCGGCGTTTCCTGCAGTTCCAGCGGAACATTGAAGACGAATGTCGTGCCCTCGCGAACATCGACTGTCTTACGGATCGGGACTTTGGGTATATACTTGACGGGTACCGACTTCAAGTCGATGGTGATCGCGTGTTCTCCCGGCGCAAATTTGCGGAACATATACGTCCCCTGCAGGTTGGTGGCCGTTTTTGTCGTCCCGTCAAGGACAAGCACGATCCTTTTCAATGTCTCTTCGCCCGCGTCATAACTGCCGTTCTTGTTCTTGTCGTAGAAGACAAGCCCGGATATCTCCATGCGGGTGGCCAAGCCAAAGTCGTAACGTTTGTTGACGCCGTGCACGATATCCACCTTGCGCTCGGCGGAAACAGTCGGATTGTATCCTGGCGGTATAGTCGACAAATCAAGCGAAAGTGTCGCGGTCTTGCCGGACACGCCTTTGAGACGGTAATAGCCGTCGCGGTCGGTCGCGGCGATCTGCTTGCCGTTGACGACGATCTTGGCGCCGGGAACACCCGCCTCCTGCGGTTGTTTGATGCCATCGCCATTGGTGTCATAGAAAACAAAACCGCAGAAACCGCCGACGGACTGCCACCGCAACCCCGTATCCCACAGCAACCGGACACCCCAGCTTAGGTCCACGTCAAAGTGTTTGCCGACCCCTTCGCGCTCTGCCCAGACATTATCGATCCTCAATTTCACAAAGGTCTCATTACCGTCAGACGGCTTGAACCTCAGTTCCACCTCACCCTCCAATCTGTCCTCGCCGCTCAGGAAACTCAACACCGACTCCGTGTTCTGTTCGTCTCGGTAAAACAGCCTCAGGTTCGTAGAAAACGGGGTATCATAAATTTGGTGGTAATAATTCAGCCCGAACTCCTGCGCCGTCGGATAAGCCGTCTCCTTGGTAAAGGTGTTATGCAGATAGTTGACTTCCTGATTATAATAAAAATACACATCGCTCAATAGCCGGAAATTAATGCCGCCCAAGAGGCGGTTGTTATTGAAATTCTGGGCCGGCGAGGTGTAATTCTTGGACTTCCTGTTTTGATACAAAAGATATGTGCTCAGGCGCCGGATCAAAAAGAATTTCTTTCTGAGCATTAACTCCTTGGTTTCCGTCACAGAAGGAGTGTTGGATCCCATTTGGTCGTCCATGATATAACCCGCCTCAAGCTCCGTATGCATGTCCAAAACCCAGTTGATGCGCGTCGTCGAGTTGTAATTCGGCCGGCCGGGATTGTCAGGATTATTGAAGACCTTGTCATGCGTCCCGGAAAACGCATTATAGATGGTCAAGGAATCCGTCGGGCGATAATTGATCGACAAAGTCCCGCTGGTCGACCCTGTCGTAGGAACGCCGCCCAAAAGAGAAGCGAAATTCTTGCTGTTATCCGTCATGTTCAATCCGACCCTCAGCCTGGGAAGAGTGAAAGATGTTTCAGCCGTGTATGAGTTATGCGTCATATCGGAAACCATGCCCGTCCCGAAATCCCATGCGCCCAGGTCGTACTTCATCTGCAGGCCGGCCGTATCGCTTGTCAGCACCGGCTCGTTCCTTTCCGGCCCGTAGGAATGTGCGTAGAAAGTCTTGAAGTTGGCGAAGCGCGACACATCATAACTGATGCCGATACCTTCAAGCCAGGCCCTCTTTGTCTTGGAGAGACCCGCGTCGGGCGTCAGGAAGGTGAAGTCCCCTTTGGGGACAGCACCCCAGAACGCCGAATAGTTGAGCTTCTTCTGGAACATGGGTGCATCCACCTTGACGCCCCTGAGATCCGAGACAGGAAAACCAAAGGTGGTGAACGACGGGCCGTAATCGAACATACGGATATCTATATCTTTGAATTCGTCGAAATGGGCATCTGTCAATCCCATCCTGACGTTGGAAACGCGGTATTGGCCGAGGTTGGTACGATTCCCCTGGACAGAAGTGTCGAACATGCCATAAGGCGTCTCTCCTATCACCGAAGACGTATAGGCCATGGTATGAGAAGTCCTATGAAGATCCCCCACGCCCCGCCCCGTCAAATAAGTATCCCCGGATATCGAATAAGAGAATTTGAAAGATTGCGGCAGGCTTTCCTCGTAAATCTTCTCCTGGGTCTCTTGCGCCATGGCCTCTACAAAACGCCTGGGACCGATTGTGACCTTATAGCTCCTGCGTTCATTATTCTCCCCCCACAAATGCAGGAAACAATTACCGATCTCCTGAGGCTCAAGGAGGACCTCGTCTCTTGCAACCTGTGTCACCTTCAGGATCGCCGGATGTGTCACCAGGAACCTATTGATCACGCCCCCTTTAAGGACAACCGGCTCGTCCACATAAAGCTCGATATCCGAGCTTTCGTAAGCCGTCAGGTCCAAAACCGCAGGACCTGAGGCCATAGCCGCGGGCCCCTCTGCCGCTGTCGACGATCCTACGGTCTTCTTGAAAGAAACGGAGGGACTGGCTGCACCCCCTGTCGTTGCAGACGGCGCGGCAGACGAAGGAAGCCGCATTGTTGTTCCGGCCCGGGAAGCTCCGGAAACAGGAACCGCAAGAGAAGCGCTCTCTGCGGTCTGAGGAGGCATTTTCTGTTCCATGCCGCTCAAATACAGATCGACAAGGTTCTTCTTGCTCACCTGCGTACATGACAATAATCCCTGCCGGCGCATGAGTTCCCTTTCGATCGTTGCAATATATTCCCTGGCAACCTGAGACTCAGGATTGGCCAACAAGGCTTTTTTGAATTCAATAAGGGCTTCGGGGTATTGGTCCTTGTCAAAATACGCCACCCCTTGCTGACAAAGAAGATCGCCAATCTGAGCGGAGACAACGGCGCGCGCGTCGACGGCGAAAAGACCCTGCCCCATGCTTATTAAAATGATTAAAAAAGTATGGAAAATTTTTTTCATCGGGTGCGTCAAGACTTCAGGGTGATGCCGGAAGCGTTTCCCTGGGCATCGATGGTGAAGGAGGCTTCCTGAACCAGAGAACCGCCATTCTGAAAATCCAGCGTGATGAGAATGTCATAAACGCCCTGTTTCAGGTTTACGGAAGAAGCGGTGGAGGTCAATTCAGCTTTATCGCCTGGAAGGGTGAATGTGTCGCCGAACGATCCCCGGACATAGACAAAGCCGCTGTTGTCCAGGACATCGAATGTGCCGGAGGCTGTGATGTCCGTATTGCCGATGTTCACGAAGGCGGCGGACACGATGAAATCGTTGAGTTGCTGCCGGATATCCAGGGAACGGATTTCGGCTTTCTTTTCGACGGTCCCCTCCGCCTCCGCATAAAATAAGGCGCCGATGCGGTTAAGGACCTTCACAAAAGCCGTCGAGCCATCCTCCTGTTTCTGTTCCATCTCCCCACCCTCGGTCTCAAAAAACATAACGGAGAAATGTCCACCCTTGGCATCAGGAGGAATATTGACGGTGTAATGAACAGTCTCCGATTTGCCGGCGGCCAGTTTGAAATCGGCAGGGTAAAATGTAATCCAATTGGAGCACGACAAGGAGGTCGTCCCCTTAGGCATGAAATCTTTGCTGCCGTCCGCCTGGGCATAAACCCAGTCTTCGAGATAAACCTTGATGGAGATCTCCTGTTGCCCCGTATTGTCTACCTTGATCTCGCCGGAGGCATAGCTTCCCGGATTTGCAGAAACCCTGATCTTGGGACTGTCAATGCGGATACCCGCAGCAGCCAGAGAAACAGCGCCGAATAAAAAAATGATGCCTGCGATGATCGATCGGACGAATCTCATGAAAATCCCCATGGGCTTACCCCTGCCTGCCCTGCGGGCGTAGCCCGCGAAGAAAGGGGCGAGCCGGGATAAAACCTGTCTTTAAAAACATACGTCAGGATTCCCCGAGGAGCGCCCCGGGGAATCCTGACTGTGTGTATTTTGCGTTAATTCAGGACCAGCGTAAACGTGATAGTTCCCGTATAACGTCCTGCTGCCTGGTCCGCTCCAACGGCCTTCCAAGACGTATATTCCTGCTTGGTGCCCTGGCCGACAGACCCGTTATAACCGCTGCTGTAATTAAACGGGTATGTCGATCCGGAAGCTGGACCGGAAATAGCGATAATCGCCCGGACGAGCCTTGAGCCGCCGCTCGTATCGCTCTGGTAAACAAGAGAATCCGTATTGCAGGCCGACGTGACCGAACCTACCTGCGCCGTTCCCGGCGGAGCCCCCTGCGACACGCCTCCCAGCTTGTCCTGCCACTGGTAATCAGGAACCAAAAGCACCGATTCCCGCGGAATAGTCGCTCCTCCCGGACCCGTCAACTGCGACCCGGTTTCCGTGATCTTGTACCTGCGACCGGAACTCGCTGCAATCATGAGAACATAATAGAAGTACTCGCCGCGCATATACAGGAACTTCCCCGTATTATCAGTCTGGGGATTCAGTTTTCCAAAATCGAATGACGGCGTCGTCTGAATTGTCCCTTGCGTGAAGGGATCCGTATCACCGTTCGCCACACTCATCTGGACAACCCGTGCCAGACTGAATTCCAGAAAAGACTGCACTGTCGCCGAAGCCGAACCGCTCGGCCCCACAGCCGTTGTCTGCGCCGTCGCCAAAGGCGCAACGTTCAACGCCAGGAACGCGCACACAACTACCCATATGATCGAACCTTTCTTCATGCTCTTCACCTCCCCTCTTTTATTTTTAAATGAACCGCCGCATTCTGCGGCTTGAGTGAAGCCTCCCTGGTCTGAAGACCGGGGCTTCCTCCTGAAAGGATTAATCTAAAACGACGGAATATCCAATCCGCGTATTGTAATTCCCCGCCTTGGATTCCGGCCTCATGGTGAGACGATATTCCACTTTCAGGTGGACGCTCGCCCCAGAAGGCCCAGACGAAAAAATGGTATTCTCACCCTCCTTGACGGGGACAAATTCCTGAATATAAGATTTGGGCACTTCATCGGTCTCCACGTCCTTCACCTTCATGACGAAATCTTCCGCAGGGATCTTATTACCCTGCCCATCGACCATGGGCGACGACACCCTCTGGACGATCGTATAGGGCTTGCCCATATTCGTCTCGACAAAAATCTCATTCTCCGAACTCTTGGGCCCGCTCTTGAAGCTCACATTCCCGAAATTCAATGCAACCCCTTCGGTGTCCTGGGAATAGACATGGATATCAAAGATCGGCGCGATATTGAACTCGACGTCAAGCGTCTTTTTTGCCAGCTCAGGCGACGCATTGACCTGGTCCGATTCGACATAAAGGATCAATCGCCCCCGGTAAAGGCCGGATCTCTCAAGCCGGAAATCACGGCTCGGTTTGTAGGTGATGGTGATCTCGTCTGATGCCCCCTGCGGATTGGAACTATAGACCAGCTGCCTTTGCCGTGCCCCCTTCAAAGTGGCAGGCGCGCTGATCATCCCCTGGCGGCCTCCATCAAACAAGACCGAAACTTTCTCCAGATCAAAATTATAACCGTCAGCCGAAGAGATATCTCCTTCTTCAAGCGCCTGATAAATACGATAAGAAGTCCCCAAGGGGCCATAGACCTTGATATGGACCTGCGGCCAGGTCCCTTCCAGCCCCTCTTTGGTCACCCGCAGATCTTTTGTATCGATCACAAGGCGGTCGGAACCGCTGCTGGTCGCTATTTCGACGGTCGCCGACCCTCCTGCCGCCAACTCCACGTAGACCTGGACGTTAACCACAACCTGCGACAATACCGCATCGACAGGAACCAAGATGAGGCTCATCCGGCCATAGTAAGAACCGGGGATCTGCCCGTTTTTAGGCGTGATGGTATAGACAAGCTGAAAAGAATCGCTTTCACCTGTTGCGTTCGACGTATAAACGAGATCCTGGTACGCATCGACAGGTTCCTCCTGCCGATAAATAAGCGTCCCCCGGGTATTGGATCCCTGCAAGGCGTACATCTGGAACTGGGAGGGATCCAAAGGCTGTCCTTGCGGCGTTGCCAAGGGCTGGGTCATTTGCTGGAAAACACGGTAGGCTTTACCAATGTCGGAATTGACGCGGACCGTCATTTGTCTGGCGAGCTTGAAATCCGTCGGTTGCAGGGTGCCGAACCTTAGATCAAAACCGCCTTCCATCTGGGTGACGGACAGATCAAAGACAGCCTGGGCCGTAGCCGGAACGAAAGAAATGACAGACAAACAAAATGCGGCGCACAGAATATATCTGGAAAATTTTCGCATGGACAGCTTTCTGCAGATGTGAAGCTCCGCCGGACCGGCAACTTCTATTTTTCCGGTGCATGGCGAAATCCTGTACCAAACATTCATCTCCAGGATAATTTAAAACTTTTTAAAACTATTTAGATATATTACCTTAATCGCGCTTTTTGTCAAGAAAGAGTTAGCAATGATCCGGTCTCTTTTTACTGGAGCCCCACAGGCTCGCCCTGGCCTGAGGCCAAGGGCAGGCCCGTGGAATTCTGGCGTAGGGATTAAGACGCCTCGCCGCGGATAGAACGCTCCCATAGACCCCATCTCCATTAAGCCCGAGGATCCGAACCTGCCGGATTTTATTGCGCAATACACCAAGGTGATCCGCAAAAACCTGTATGTATTCCCGGCTATGCCCTGTCCACTCCCTGCCTTCTTTGTATTCAAAGAGGACATCGACGACGCAACCGGTATGATCACGACGCACTTCTTGAGAAAGCTCATCGGCGAACCGCCTGAGCGCTTCGGTGCGTTCTTTCACTGTATCCGGCGCCAGGGGACGGTAGAGTGTTGCCGCCGCCGTTCCCTTGCGCGGGCTAAAAGGAAAAATGTGGACTCGCAGAGGCCGGACGCGGCGCAAAAAAGACAAAGTATTGCGGAAACACGCCTCACTCTCCGTCGGAAAGCCGATGATCATATCGCAGGTCACTCCGGGATCCCCGAGCCGCTGCCTGGCCATGCCCACCACACGCAGGTAATCCGCGACCCTGGAACGCCTATTCATCGAGGACAAAACAGCATCGTCGCCGCTTTGAAAAGGAATATGGAGATGCGGACAGAATTTTCTGGAAGATGCCATCATATCCAAAAGTTGTGGTGTCACGTCATGGGCTTCGATCGAGCTGAGGCGTATCCTCTCCAGCGCATCGATACGGTCCAGGGCCTCCACAAGACGGATAAGGCTGTCTGTACCCCTTGTCTTCTTGCCATAGGACCCGATATTCACACCGGTGAGGACAAGCTCTTTGTGGCCGCGATCAATCAAAGACCTGGCCTGCGCCAAAACAACCCGCAAAGGCACGCTCCGAGAAGGCCCCCTCATCAATGGCACAACGCAATAACTGCAGCGATTATCACATCCATCCTGGATCTTTAAAAAAGCTCTCGTGCGGCCGGCAAACATATGACGGATGGACCTCAAAGGCTTCGCGCCCGGACGCAAGGTGTTGAGCCAATTCTGGAACTGCTTGTCTTCCTCCCTGCTGAAAATCCTGTCGATCCCTTCCATCCTGTCAAGGCGCTGCCGATCATATCCTGCATAACAGCCCGTGACAACAACCTCGCCGGCATAAAGACCCTTGTCACGCAGGGCGCTGCGAATCTCGTGTCGGGATTTCCCTGCCGCCTTCTCCGTAACGCAGCACGTATTAACGATGCGCAGGTCGGCTTTCAAGGCATCCCCAACCTCCATGAATCCCTTCGCCAAGAGATCCCGTCGGGCGCTGTCGGCATCGCACTGGTTCACCTTACAACCAAGGGTTTTGATACAGAATGTCTTCACGATACCGTTCCTTGCATTCCATAGAGCCTGAAGAAAGCCGCGACGGCGATGGCCGCTGTATCCACCCTCAAGACAGAATCCCCCAGACACACGCCTTTAAATCCAACTGCAAAGGCCGCCTGGATCTCTGGCAAAGAAAAATCTCCTTCCGGCCCAATACAAACAAGGATGCGGCCTTTGTGGATCTCTGCCAGCGCCTGCGGCAACGATACTGTGGCTTCAGAAAGATTCGGCAGGCAACACATAACGTAACCGCCGGCCAAACCAATAAGCTGTTCAAAAGTCATCGGGTCGCGAAGGAACGGAAGAAAAAGCACACCGCTCTGCTTGGCGGACGCTTTGATGACGCGCCTGTAGCGCCCCATCTTCTTGCTTACCTGCGCCACCGGCACCAGTGTCCTTTCCGTGACGAGCGGAATGATCTCGTCGACACCCAACTGTGTCGTTTTATCGATCATATCTTCAAAACGGGCGTTTTTAGGCACGGCAACAGCCAAAGACAGGCGCCATCGCTGCCCGTCTCTCTGGCGCCGCGCCAGGGACCTGACCACTTTGAGCCGGGCGCCGTGCTTATCATATCCTTCAAGGACCGTCAGAAAACTCCCTCCATCGCCGTCGCTGATCATGACCTCTTCGCCGGGACGCAGACGCAGGACACGGGTCAGATGATGCACATCATCCGGGTCCGTCAAGCGGACCAGCGGACCCGCGCAATCCTCTTTCGGCACAAAAAATCTGTTCATTGATAATCCTAGGAAGACATGAGAAGATTTATCCCGAGAAAAATAAGGATCCCGCAGCAAAGGACCCTCAAAATCATGAACCAGAATTCAAAACGCCTGGAGAACGCAGCCAGCCAACCCGCGGCCGCGCAAAAAATGATCATAGGGCTGACGACCGTCCCCAGGCCAAAGGCCAGCATATATAAAAATCCCTTGAACCACGTGTCTGAGATCAGCGCGATATAACCCAGAACACCCCACAAAGGCAGACAGGGAAACAAGGCAATGATCAGAGAAAAGATCACTGCGGGACGCACGCCGCTCCCCACGCGCTTGACGGCCCAGGAAGGGCAACAGCCTTTCGTAGGCAATTTCTGCACCAACAGAAGCACGCCGAGCAATATAAGAAAAATGCCGAAGCCTATAAATATCCATTTCAGCCACGGCCCTTCGAAAAAGTTCTGGATGACCCATTGCCCCAGAAGTCCGGCGAGGATGCCGAAGACGGCATAGACGAAAATGCGGGTCAGGGAAAAAACCAGATAGATCTTCAATCCCTGCCCGGGCCCGCTTTGCGTCGCCGAGATATAAGGCACCAGGAACGGCCCGCAGCTCAAAAGACAAGGGCCATATCCCAGGACCAAACCCGTCAAAAACAAACTCCAGACAATCCTGATAACCATGATCAACGAGCGGACTCTTCTTCGGAAAAGACTTCGGCCTGAAATGTGTATATCTTCGTTCCGGGATCCTTGTAACAGTCCGACGGGAGTCCCGCCTTCTGCGAACAAAGCTCGCCCAAAAATGTCTCCAGATTCCAGCCGGTCTCCGTCGCCACCTGAGGTAAAAAGACACCCGAAGAATATCCCCGGCGGACGATGACGCCATCAGTGCCCAGGCGGACCTTCTTCCAGTCGTCGACCAGGGCAGGGTCGGACAACACGGATATCTCTATGGTGATATCTTTCAGTTCCTGCGGCCGCACAGGTGAAAAACGATAATCCTGAGAAGAAGATGCGACGGCCATGCTCTGCACGCTGCGATACAACGGCTCGTCCGAAGAGAATAAACCGATGCAGCCGCGCAGATTGCCGTTTTCCCTTAATGTAACGAAACAACCGCGTTTAAGATTCAATCCCGGGTCTGACTCATGGAAAACAGGCAAAGGCTTGCCTGCCACATGGGCCGCGATCGTCTCCCGGGCTATTTCCAACAATCTCTTCTTATCTGCCTGAGTCAGCATGGAATCTCCTGTGTCATTTTGCGTTGCAGAAACCCCTTGCACCTCTGCGCCTGGCTCGCTTCGAGGGATATCAAGAACGGCGCTGAGATATCCTACGACCCTGTCTTTGCCCCCAGCCGTGTCTCCGGAATTGGCCTGTTTGAGGATAGAACATTTCTTTGCGCCGATCTGCCTGGCATACTCCATGCCCGCGATCAATGGGCGAATGCCGCAAACATTCCAACCGGTATATGCGACCGCATCCCACAACCCTTTGGTGTCGAAATCTTTTAGAAAAGCGGCCGTACGGGCATCATAATCCTCGGCCTCCCTGTATGTCTTGTAGTGCGAAAGGTCCGTGCTGACCACGACCAGCATGTTCCTGCCGGCTGACAGGCCGGCCAGAAGCGAAGCCAGTTTAAGGCATTCATCATAATTCATATCGCCGACCAGGACAGGCAAGATCTTAAAGCCTGGTTTAAGAACAGCTTGCAGAAAAGGAAGTTCGACTTCTATGGAATGTTCCTGTTCAAAATAACTCTCTTCGTCGACGATAAGACCTTTCCCGGATGCCAAAAGGGTCGATGCCGCCGCCGCATCGATATCCAACAATCCCAGCGGAGTCCGAAAATCCCCTTGAGCATAGACCGAGGCCCCATGAAACGGAAAATAATGACTCGGCCCCATGATCACGACGGTCTCGTAAGTCTTCCCTTCGACAGCCTTGAACCCATAGGCGGCCACCGGACCGGAATAGACATATCCGGCATGAGGCACAATAAGAACGGCGGGCTTACCCTCTGTCTTGACGCCTCGGGCATTATCCAGATACAAACGCACATCCGAGGCGAGTTCCCCTGCATCCTTCGGGTAGAACGCACCTGCCACATTCGGTTCCTTGGCATCTTTTGCGAAAACAACTATAGGAATAACCAGACTCCAAGAAACAATAACCAAACAATAACCAATGGCCAAAATCCAATAACCAAACAAATCCTTCTTCAACATTCTCATCTGGTTCTTGGCGATTGAATATTGGTCATTGTTTGGAATTTGTAACTTGGTTATTGGTGATTTCCTCATATTTGTTTCCATTCCACACCCCTTCGATCTTGTTGCCGCAGAAAGCACACTTGCCGTTGACGATATGGATCGCCGTAATGACATAACCGGACCTGTCGATCACCTTGGCCTTGCATTTCGGACAAAACGTATCTTCGCCCTCCGTGCCGGCCACATTGCCGATATAAACATACTGTAATCCTTCCTCCTGGGCGATCTGCCGGGCCTTCTGGAGCGTCGAAACAGGCGTAGGAGACAAATGCACCAGCTGATACATGGGCCAAAAACGGGAGAGATGAAGAGGCGTTTCGGGACCAAGGTTCTCCTTAATCCATCTGCAGAGCTTTCTCGTCTCTTCAGGATCGTCGTTGATCCCCGGGATGATCAGGTGCGTGATCTCAAGCCATACACCTTCACTTTTAAGGATCTTGAGCGTACGCAGGACATCCTGCAGGTTCCCCAGCGTCATCTCCGAATAAAAACGGTCGTTGAACCCTTTGACGTCGATATTGGCCGCATCCAGATAAGGACAAAGCTGACGCAGGGGTTCTTCGTTGATGAACCCGGCCGAATGCATGACATTCTTGATGCCGGCGGCGCGGGCGAGACGCGCAATATCATACATGTATTCATAATAGATGGTCGGCTCCGTATAGGTGTAGGCGATGACGGGCGCGCCGCTCGCCTTGACTTTCCGCACGACCTCCTCGGGAGTCAGGGAAACCGCCTCCACATCTTCAACGGCAGCCTGGGAAATCTGCCAGTTCTGGCAGAATTTGCACTTCAGGTTACAGCCGACCGTCGCCAGGGAAAAGGCTTCGGAGCCGGGCAAAAAATGGAAAAGCGGTTTCTTCTCGATGGGGTCGATATGCAATGAACAGGGTTTTCCGTAGACGAGGCTGTAGAGACGGCCGCCCTGGTTCTCCCTGACGCCGCAAAACCCCCTGTTGCCTTTTGAAATGGTGCAACGGCGGGGACACAATACGCATTGGACGAAGCCGTTCTCAAGCTGATGATAAAAAGAGGCCTCATGAAGATCGCTCTTGGACGACTCCATGGCCGAAAGAGAAAAAGCAGCGACCCACGAAAGACAAAAAATAAGGATATGAGCGGTAAGGCGGGATTTCATATTATGACCATTAGATACTTTGGTGGTGACGTCAAGACATTGCGTCCAGACATTCACAATTTTCTTTTGTCGCAACTACATGAAGGTGGTGGCGTCCCGACGTTACGTCAGGACATCCCTGCCTGCTTGGCCAAAGGCCATGCAGGCGAAATTTTTTGCTCTGCCGCAATACATTAAGGTTGTGGCGTCGGAACAAGCTGCCTCACTTATCGCTCGGCGACGCTTGTTCCGACATCCACCAATTTTTTGCTCTGCCGCAATACATTAAGGTTGTGGCGTCGGAACAAGCTGCCTCACTTATCGCTCGGCGACGCTTGTTCCGACATCCACCAATTTTTTGCTCTGCCGCAAAAAATTGGTGGAGCAGAGGAGATTTGAACTCCCGACCCCCACGTTGCGAACGTGATGCTCTCCCAACTGAGCTACTGCCCCAAAATTTTTTCTCTGAAAAAATTTTGGCCCTGAGCGTTACCTTGATGCATTCCAAGGTTAAAACGAAGGGCCTTTTCTATTGGAAAGAAGTACTGCGAAATTGCGCGCTCGAATTTATGACAACCTGAGGGTTCGTCAAGTTGACAGCCGACCCCGGAATGACCCTTGCCGCAAGCACAAACGTTATCCAATCATTTGAAGCGCTCACGCTAAACTGGGTAATCCTGTCTGACAACGTCGTATATGTTCCGGTTGAAGCGGCATTAGGGTAGTAACGGAAATTATTGGAAGCTGTGCGGCAATAGGCCACGAAGATATCGCCAGGGGTGACATTGCCGCTGCTATCCGAATCCGTCCGAATACGCAACGTATTGGCGCATCCGGCGATATTGGTCGTCGAATAAGGAAGGCTGGTTGTCGTTCCTATGCCGCGGTTGATGTCACTGGTGATGGCCGACGCCAGAGGGGCCAATTCCCCCATAAGAAGCGATTCAAGATCGGTCGATGAAAATATCCTTCGCGCCCCGAATTCCATCGAAATGCCCGTCAAGATAACGACGTTGAGCAAAAGCAATGCCAGGATCAACTCAACCATCGTCATGCCCTTGTGTCTATGACTACATCCCCGATTCATTCCACCTCACCTGCACGGTCACGTTGCGGCACTGATATCCTCCGCCGATGGCCTGCACGATATACCGTGTCTGAAATTGGGAGTCTTCTGGAGCTGCCGTCCATGCGGTCCACCCCATCACGCGCAGCGAACCCGTGTCCCACGTATCGGCGCGGACAAACCGCCTGAGCTCCTCGATGCGGTGCCTGGCGATCTCAACCCCTCTTAAACGCATCCTGGAACGCCACGTCAAATTGCGGGCCGAAAAAGCGACGCTGAAAAAACCGGCGGACAAAAGACTTAAAATGGTGATCGCGACAATGACCTCCATGAGCGTAAATCCCTTTAGGGAAAGCCGGCGCTTGGAAGCGCCCGCTTTCTCTAAAGGGGTAAAACCCAATCGTTTCATCTTGCGCATCCGCATCATAGTTTAACAGTTAAAAACAGGTCCCCGAACAAGTAGGATTGCCTGTCAAGCCGGAAATGCGCCATGTTCGGCCCGCTCGCGTGCACGAAGCATTATACGTGATGCCCGCGGCCCCGCCCGTCACGCCAAAAGCCCAATTGGCTGCGCTCAGATCGATAGTCAAATTACCGTTGATCTGGGCGATCGTCGTAACGGTAGTGCCTGAAGGCCAAAACCTCTCGAACCTGGCAAAGTACTGGCGTTCAGCATTGCGGATCAAAACAAGCGCAGACGTAGCCTCTTTATCCAAGGATTTTTCCTTGGTATTGCTGTAACTGACGACTGAAACTCCTGCCAAAATACTGATAATGATGATGACCACCATCAACTCTACCAGGGTAAACCCCATAAAAGGCGGCTCTGTCTGAGGCAGACATCGTCTTTCCTGGGGCCTGCTTCTTAATAACCACCCCTTGGCGAATCTTGTCAGTAGCAAGATAAGACCGCGATTTTCTTTCATATTAAAATTGTAACATGGATCAAACGGTTTCTCAATCATGAACAGCCCCCCATCCTTCCCTCAGAAAACAAAACGTCCTGCCTCCAAGGGAGGGGATTCGCAGCCGAACCCTTGTTCCCGCCGGAAAAAACATCCCTCCCCATGCGGAAAGCCGGCGTTTTCTACCGAGGAATCACACAAAACCGACTGACCCCCCCAACGACCCGGCAGGGGTTATGTTAAGCACAAAGGTGGTCGAGCCACTGGGAGTTTTTCCAGTACCCCCCGTGCAACGCGTGGCGGTCGCCGTAAAGGAAGCCGGGGCCCCGGCAATGGCATAACTGAAATAATAGCTGGTATTGCAGGCGCCTGGGACTTGCACCCCAAGGGCCGTCAAACTGTTCGTATATCTGTCGAAATCGAGGTAATAGGCGAGTTCCGCATCACGGATAAGCCCCAGGACATGCCGCGCTTCGGCAGACCTGCCTTTTTCAACAATACGAGTATAGCGCGGCAAGGCGATGGAAGCCAGAATGCCGATCACGACAACAACAATCATCATCTCAAGCAGGGTAAACCCCCTTAGAGACGAAGACGCCCTTTTGACAAACGAAGAAGCAACGCTCGCGGGGCGAGATTTTCGGAATCGCGTCAAAAGGGCCAAAACAGTTGTCTCAACACAGCCCGCCTCTAACGGGGTAAAGCCGATCCTGCGTTTCATAAGCGCCTCCGCTCGTATCTCTTTCTGTCTACTGAATGAGCTTCTTGTGGCAATAGAAACAGCTGTTGAAATCGAGGTCGTGTTTCCACTGGCCGTCCCGGTAATCCAAAAACCGGCCGTGCAAAAATTCAGCCATCCGCGCCTGAAAACGCTCCAGCGCCTCATCAAAAGAAACGTCCTGCAGGCGCGCAAACTTCAGGCGTTTTTCCCGTTCACATGGTATATCATACTGCGTCAAAAAACAACAAAAATGTATCTGTCCATCGACGTCGATCGTGACATAGCGCAATGACTGATTGGCGCACATCACCAGATTATCCGAAGCCAACAGGGGCTCGCCAATCCGCATGGGGACGTAAGCCAGCTTGAAGAAATCCAACTGGGAAAAACGAAGCGCTTTCTGCAGGGTCTCAAGGGCGCCCCGGCGTTCTTCTTCGGAAAGGACGAGGCCGTTCTCTTGAGACCTGCGGCACGGAAGGGCCGCCGTGAAATGGACCTGAGCAGCCTTTTCTTTACGGGCAAAACGGATGATATCCGTGATCTCGGCGGCATTAAGCTTGTTCAAACAACACAGGACCCCGAAAGGCAGACCTTCTTTACGACAAAATTGAAAAGCAGACAGCAACTGTGAAAAATGCCCTTCGCCTCTGATCCTCTCATAGATTTCCCGCCGGGGGCTTTCGGCGCTTATGCTCAGGAGGCGGATCTGTTCACGATAGGTCCGCAACAATTCCCGATGGCTAGGCAAAAGGAGGCCATTGGTAGAAAAGGTAACGTCTAGACCCTCCTTCTGCGCCAATGCCAGCACTTGAGCGAGGTTCCGGTATAAAAACGGCTCGCCGCCGGTCAAATGGATGTTTTCAATGCCGTATTTTTTTGCACCCGCGACCGTCTTTTCAATAAGCTCAAAAGGCAGATGCTGTCCCGAAGCCTCACCCCGCAGGCAATGCCGGCATTGCAACTGGCAATCCGTTGTCGTCACAAAGATAAGGTTCAGCATACAGCCACCACCCTTTATCCACCATCCGCCACTAGTGCATCGGCGGATTTAATTCGGGCAATAACTTAGGTCGCTCGTCCTGCAGACAGACTCCCTAAGTTATGCCCTCATTAAAAAAATGCTCCGGCGCAGTCTCTGAAAACCCTCACCGCACCGGAGCACCGAATGGCACCCAAAAAATATCAATTACAGAACCGTCAATCCAGTCGTGGAACCGCTAAGCAACCCGCCCATGCTGATGTTCAGCGTATAAGCTCCCATGTTGGGGTTTTCCGCCACCGGAGTCGTCAACCTAGTCGCTGTCGCCAAGCAAGCGGTCGTGCTGCTCAGGTCTGTCACTGTCGCGCAGGTCGTCACATAGGTAAAGTACTTCGCAGAAGGCAGGTTCAGATCGAGGTTAGCGACGGCTGTTGCGTATCTGGCGTATTGCGCCGCATATCTCATCTGGGCGCTTCTGATAGCGGACAAGATGTTTTTCGCTTCAGCGGCCCTTCCCTTTTCAGCGATCCTGATATAACGCGGCAGCGCGATGGAAGCAAGAATACCGATAACTATGATGACGATGATGAGTTCCAACAGCGTAAAACCGGATCTCCTTTTTCTCCTCTGGAACATGTTTTCCCCTCCTTTTGGTTGAAAAGTTAAATGCGTTTTATCTTATTTGTCTGCTTTCAACATTTGTAAAGTAGTGTAGCATTTTAAAGCAATAGAGTCAAGCAACTTATGCAAAATTTATGCCGTCTTCATGAATGCGATGCTGAAGATCGGCAGAAAGATGGAGATGACCATCGCGCCGATGATGACGCCGATAAAAACGATCATCAAAGGCTCAAAAATCGTCGCCAGACGCGAGACGAAAGTTTCCAGATAATCCTGGTAGTATTTGGCGATGCGCTTGAGCATGTTGGATAATTCACCGATCTCCTCGCCGATGGCGATCATCTGGACAACCATAGGCGTGAAGAATTCGCTTTTCTCCATAGGCACAGCCATGCTGCGGCCTTCCTTGACATTCCGCTTGATGTAACTGATGGCGTCCGTCATCCTGATGGATCCGGCGCTGCGCTCGGAGATCTCGAGGGCATACAGGATGGGCACGCCGCTTTCGATAAGGATGGACATGGTCGTGGCAAACCGTTCCAGATA
Organism: Candidatus Velamenicoccus archaeovorus; assembly: GCF_004102945.1. Taxonomy (GTDB): domain Bacteria; phylum Omnitrophota; class Gorgyraeia; order Velamenicoccales; family Velamenicoccaceae; genus Velamenicoccus; species Velamenicoccus archaeovorus. Next base: position 1,139,002 of record NZ_CP019384.1, read on the forward strand.
CATAAACCTTAAAAATTCGCCGAAGATCGGCACTTTGAAAGAAATGTCCTCGATGATCCTGTCAAAGGGCGGCCGTCGTTTGATGTAACGGAACAAAAACACGAGGCCCGCGCCCCCGAGAACGATCCACAGGAGATTTTTTGTCAAAAGCGTGCTGAGGTTGATAAGGATTTTCGTCGGCAGGGGCAGTTCCACGCCGAAATTCACAAGGATATTGGCAAAAGTCGGCACAATCTTGATGATGAAGAAGAAAACGGCGGACACGGAAACAAACAACAGGATGCCGGGATAAAGGAGAGCCGAAACGATCTTTCGCTTAAAATTGGCCGCTTCCTCCAGATAATAGGCCAGCTTGTCTAAAACCATGGGGAGGTTGCCGCTCGCCTCGCCGGTCTCGATAAGGTTGATCCACAAAGCGGAAAAAATATCCGGGAATTTCGACAAGGCATCCCGCAGCGTCCGGCCGGCCTCCATGTCCAAGGCTACCTGGGTGACGATTGTGGCTAATTTTTTGGAATCCACCTGTTTGGCGATGACATCCAGGGAGCGCAAAAGACTGACGCCCGCCCCAAGGAGCATGGCCAGCTGGCGCGCAAAAAGCACAAGGTCATGGGAATTGACACCGGCGTGCGTGAATTGTTTTTTGACCGTCCTGGATTCCTGGGGAGCCCCCGCCTCTTTGCGGCCCACGTCGAAAGGAATGATGGAGGTGATGAAAAGGCCTTTGCGCTGGAGCTGCGCAACCACTTCGTCCTGGCTGGCCCCTTCGATCACGCCCACTTCTTTCTCGCCCGTGGTTTTACGGCAGATATAAGAAAATTTGGGCATCACTCAACTCCAATAGTCGCGCTCAAGGCTTCTTCCAGGGACGTGGTCCCCTCCTCCACCTTTTTCAGTCCGCTTTCGTGGAGCGTCTGCATCCCCTGGGAGATGGCGATCTTCTTGATCTGTTGGGCGTTCACGCCCGACGTGATATGTTCCCGGATCTCGTCGTCCACATAAAGAACCTCGGCGATACACGTCCTTTTCTTGTATCCGATATGATTGCATTTATCGCATCCCTTGGCGCGGTAGATAAGGTCGGAATGGAAATTAAAGCGTTCTCTTTCTTCCTGGCTCGGCTCATAGGCTTCTTTGCAATCCGGGCACAGGCGACGCACAAGACGCTGGGCAACGATAAGGACCAACGAAGGCATCAAAAGATACGGCTCTACTCCTATATCGATCAAGCGCGTGACGGCCGAGGGGGCGTCGTTGGTATGAAGCGTGCTCAAAACGAGATGGCCTGTCAAGGCGGAGCGCACGCAGATCTGCGCCGTCTCCAAATCTCTGACCTCGCCGACCATCATGATGTCCGGGTCCTGGCGCAGAAAAGAACGCAAGGCAGACGCAAATGTCAGACCGATCTCCGGCTTGATTTGGACCTGATTGATGCCTTCAATATGATACTCCACGGGGTCTTCGACGGTCACGATATTTTTCGTCGGCGATTTGATCTCGCTGAGCGCGGCATATAAACTGGTGGATTTACCGCTGCCCGTAGGCCCCGTCATGAAGATCAAGCCGTAAGGCGCACGGATCGCCCTGCGAAAAAGCTCAAGCTGTGATGACAAAAACCCCATCGCGGCCAGATCCATGGACACCCCTTCTTTGTCCAGGATGCGCATGACGATTTTTTCGCCGTAGATGGTCGGCATGACCGAGATACGCAAATCAATGGTGCGGCCTTCGAAACGCACGGAAAAACCCCCATCCTGAGGCAAGCGCTTCTCGGCGATATCCAGCTTGGAAAGGATTTTGATCCTGGAAACGATCGGCAATTGCAGATGCTTGGCCGGAGGAGGAATTTCATGCAACACACCGTCGATCCTGTAACGGAGGCTGATCTTGCTCTTGAAAGGCTCGATATGGATATCGGAGGCACGTTCGTCAATGGCCTGCTTGATGATCAAGTCCACAAGCTTGACCACCGGCGCCTCTTCGGCCCTGGCGATGAGACGGTCGATGCTCAGCTCCTCGGCTTCAAACTCAACCGACGTCTCAAACTCTTCCGTCATGGCATACGATTCCTTGACGGCGGCCTTCAGGATGTCCCGTTTTCCGTAAAACTCCTCAATCGCTTTTAAAATTTCGGTTTTTGTCGCGATGACAGGGTTGATCTCGCAATTCGTCACCTTGCTAAGGTTGTCAATAAGGATGACGTCGAGAGGATCGGTCAGGGCGCACGTGAGGGAATTCAGGTTCTTGGATAACGGCAGGACGGCGTTCTTGATGGCAAACTCTTTAGAGATCAGGAGATCCAGGTTTTGATCGGTCACGGGCTTCAGCAATCCGCTGCCCATGGACACGTACGGCAGACCGAGCTGTTTTCCCAGGGCAACGACCACGTCTTCTTCGGTCGCGAATCCCAGCCTCAAAAGGAGCTCTCCCAGACGCCCGCCCTCTTTGGCCTGGACCTTGATGACCTCCTCAAGCTGGGCCTGCGTGACGATCCCCTCCTTGACCAGGATTTCTCCTAATTTTAAATACGGCCTTGGCATGCGCTCAATTTTCCCATCTTTCCAACATGCTGTCAACGACTTCCTTGCGCGCTACCGGCGAAGACTGCTCGCGGAATGGCAATGACGCCCTGGATCCGTATGTGATATCGCCCTTGGCCAACTGAACGGCTTCTTTGTAGCCGACAATATGGGGTGTGATGAAAACGATCAATTCCCGGTCCTGCACATTTTTGTCTTTATGCCTGAACAAACCGCCGACAAAAGGAATGTCGCCCAAGAAAGGCATCTTCTTCAATGTCGTTTCTTCTGTCTGACGGATCAGGCCGCCCACAACAATGGTCTCCCCGTCCCTAACCCTTAATGTCCCTATGGACGTCCTGGTCTCCGGGTCCTTATACGTGGTCCCGGCGAATGTGGCCCCTGTCTTAGCCACGGACACCGTCGGCTGGACGAACATCGTGACATAGCCTGTGTTTGCATCGACCTGGGGCGTCACCTTCAACGCCACGCCGGTCTCCACTCTTTCGGCCTCTAATGTCGTCTCTGAGGTGCTCTGGCTCGACGAAATGACGGTGTTCTGGCCGATGGCCTCGTTTGTCGTGATCTTGATCTCTGCGGATTCATTGCTGAGCGTCAATATCCTCGGCCTGGCCAGGAATTTGGTCTTTGTGTCCGTGGACAAAAGTTCGAATGTCGCCGTAAAAACATCGGCACTCAAGGTACCGTAGGTAAAAGCGGATGTTCCCGGATTTGTGCCCTGTGCCAGAAAGCCTGGAAATTTTGTCGCGCCTTTCGAACCGACAAAACTAAGGATCTGACCCGACAGGTCCATGCCCAATTCGTCGATCGTCGTCTTGTCGACATCCAGCATCTCGACCTCGATCATCACCTGAGGCGTCGGCGTATCCAGGATCTCAACGACCTTTTCAATCACGCTGAACTGCGAAGGAATATCCGTCACCACAAGGCTGTTGGTGCGTGAGTCGGAAACCACCTTGCCGTTGCTCGTCAGAACGGCCTTGATGGAATCTTCCAGGGTCCCGGCTTCTTCTTCGCCACCTGTCGTGCTGCCCGAACTCGATGAAGTGCTTGCGCCTGTCGTGCCGCCGCCTCCGGCACCGGCTGTCGACGCATCATCGATAGCCTGTTGAAGCTTAGACCCTTTGAGGCGGGCGTATTTAAGGAAAAATATCTTAGTGATCGTCTCCACGGCAGGCTGCCCCCATTCCTTGACGACAAAAATATTGCTGCCGGGGTCAAGCTCGTAGGTCAGGTTGTTGGCCGACATGATCTTGTTCAGCGCCTCCTGCAAAGGCACATCGACCAGATAAAGGGTCACCGTGCGGTCCTGGACGTTTTGCGATGCAATGAAATTCAATCCGGATTGCTCCGAAAAAACCTTCAGGACCGTCTTGAGGCTCGCATCCTGAAAATCCATGGAGATCCTGCGATACGATTCCTTCGAAATCAGGTCGTTGGAATAAAAATCGAACTCTGCTTTTCCTGCGCCGGCAGATAACACAAGAAAAACAACCAGAAAAACCCACAACAACAATGATCGGCTCAACACGCCTTTGATGATTTTCATGCGCCCTCCCCGCTCCCCGCGCGATCCAATTGCGATCTTTTCATAAGAAATTCTTTGTTTTTATAAAGAAAAAGGATACCCTCCTCGCTGATCTTCTTGACCTGGGCCTCCGTGTCTTTCACGATGTCGCCTTCGCCGTAGACTTCGCTGTTGATGATGGCCCTCGGCTGTTTTGTTCCCCAAACAATGCCCGTCACGGTCATGGCCGGCAAGGTGACATTGGCATCTTCCCGCTTCACCCCTTCGCTTGTGTTGGCCGGCAACGCCTCCCCTTTGGGGACGGCGGGTTGAAAAAAATCGGTGAACCCTGAAAACTCCTCTTCTTCAACATTCTGAACGGCCTTCGGGGCCTGCTCAGCGCCGTTCTCGGAAGAAGTCCCTATCGCCTCCTTAGCCATGGCCATGATATCGGCGGCAAAAACAGGAAAAGCCGGCATCGCGGTCATCCATAAAAACAAAACGACCATACCGCTTTTTTTCACACGCATTTTTCCAGAAGGGTCGCGTTCCATGTCATTTAAAATAGTAGGCCGTGACTGTCATATCCACCCTCAAAGCGTCGATCGGGGTCGAATCCGAAGCGGTACCGGTGTCGTCGCCTGAACGCAACGGGTCCAAAGACACCCTTTGGACCCTTGTCAGCTTTGGATAGGTTTCGATATCTCTCATGAACTTTATGACATCCTCGGTCCTGCCCTCCGCATTGATCTTAAAAGGAATGCGGATATAATTGGATTCCACGATCTTGTCGATCGGATTGACATTCAGAATCTTGATGTCCCTCTTGCGGGCAAGCTCCCCGATACGGCTGCTGATGGCGTCGAATTCAGTCGTATCCCATCCCTCTTTTTTCAAATCCTTGATTTTATTGTCGATGGCAACGATCCTCTCGATCGCCCCGGACTTCTCCTGTTCAACATTGATATCCTCTTTCAGGCGCTCATATTCCATCATCTGCTTGTTGTAAATATACTTCGCCGCGATGAGAGAAACGACGACCGTGACGGCGATGATGACATACTCCTTATATCTTGTCAGCAATTCGCCGATGTTGACTTGCTGTTTCATGGCATCCATGCATTCACCCGCTTGACATTGCCAGCGGCGGTATCCGTCGTACCGCTGCCTGCCTCAAGATCTACGCCGTTTTTACATAGCAAACGATATCAAAATCAATGGTGGGATATTCCAGGGTCCCTTCCCGCCATGAATTCAACTGGATTGTCGAAAATATCTTCTGGAATTCCGAGTCGTTCCTGAGATCTGTAACGAACTTGTTCATCTTCTCCTGCCTGATTTTGTCGTCGGGGGCATAGACATGGCACTCCAGCGCCATCGTGCCGTCTTCGATATAAGCTATTTTGCTGATCCAGACGCCTTCGGGAAGCAGCCTGGAAATATCGACGAGTTTTTTGTAAAGCATCGGCTTTTTGTCGATCAACCCCCTCAAATCCCGTTCCTGCGCCAGATATTGCGTCTCGCTGGCCTGGACGCCCTCCAGGCTTGAAAGATCGACCCCCGGCAAAACAGGCGGATTCTGGACCGTTACCAGCGACCTTTCTTTTTCGAGGGGGAAAAGCTTGGAAAAACCCAAGCCGTAACCCAGGATCAGGATCGCGACACCGATGATGCCCCCCTTGGCCAGGGCCGGTTTATTCTCCGCCAGGAATAGCACGGCCGCTTCCTGGATATTTTCACTGGACAGCGCGGCGCTACCGCCGGCCTTCGCCTTCTCCCTCTGCCGGACGAGATTCAGCGTGATCAAAGAAGGCCTTTCCTGCCTGAGCGCTGCGCCGTAAGCCTTCACGAGATCCGGGAGCGCCTCCGGAGCGACGCCTTCCACTTGAACCAACTCCGCCAGATCCAAAAGATTCACTTTAAGTCCCAACTCCTTGCTGAAATGATCGATGAGGTTTGAGGTCGCCAGATGAGAAATCACGATCATCTCATCCACTTCTTTCTTCAAAAACTGGCGGCGATAATAATCCAGCGAAACCCTGACCTCATTGATCAGCTTGAACATTTGACCGTCGACGTCCCCTGAAGGCGTCATTTGTCCGAGATTGACGGCCAGGCGGATATCGCGCGTGAAATAAGGAAAACCCTTCTCCGTGATCAGGATATTGGCGCCTTCCTTATTAAATTCCAGGATGACGTATGATTTTTGATTATTGATCTTGCCTTTGACGACCAGGAAACGGAAAAGGCTGAAAAGTCCCGGTTCATAGGCCTGTGCCGTGAAATTCACCTGCTGGAGGAGATTGCTGTAGCTGTCGAGCGGCGCCTGTTTCATGCCGCAAAGGATGACCTCGATGATATTGGCCTTTGTCTTGACATTATACTGATAATCAAAGGCCAGCTCCTCGATCTTGAATGGGATATACTTTTTGATCTCGAAATTGATGCCTGCGGCGATCTCGCTGCGGGGAATGTTGGGCATCTCAAAAAAGCGGATGATGAGGTCCTTGGGCGGCAGAGAGATGACGGCCGTCGTCGCCTCCATCTTGCTGTCCCTGAGACCCTTCTGGAGAAAAGCGATCAACTCCATCTCTCTGTCCTTGAAAGATTCAAAGATGTCCTCGGCGGGATAAGCCTCTGTGCCTTCCGCCGCAGGATAAGGCTGGACAAGAAAATTCCTGATCCTGCCGGAAGATAACTGCACGAAAGAAACCCCTTTGGCCCCAAAATAAATCCCCGCAAAATCTCGTCTCAATAGGTTACCCAGCATAAAAAACCCGCCTCATCTGGTCTTTGCGCCGCGATGGTTTGCCTTCAGCCACTTATCGATCTCTTTCTTGTCAAAGCGCCAGACACCTCCCACTTTGATTCCCGAGATCTTGCTTTCATGAAGCCAGTTGTAAATCGTCTGCCGCTTAAGCCGAAGGTAATTCGCCAGTTCTTCCACGTCCATTAGGCTATACATGATCTATCCTTGTCTTTTCGTTAACAGAAGGTTACAGGCTCAAAGCTATAATGAATTCTTTGTCTGCGAAATCCGATACTTTCAAGATATATGAGATGACCTGCAAAGTCCTTGCTTTTAGCTAAACATAAAATATTTACTTTGTCAACTATTTTTTATATCTTTATTACCAAGTTATTTATTGATTTACTCAAATTATAATAGATTTACTTATATTATGGAAGACATGGCTCGGCAAGAAATAAGGAGGAAAAGGCGATTTACCAATTCAGCTGGTAATTGACGGTCCCGTTGACCTCATAGGTCGAAATAGGACCCGTGGGTGTCGCCGAACTCTGCACGGCGACTGTTTTGACGGTAAGAATGCTTCCGGAGGAATCGAACGACCACGGCATATTAACATTCATGGGCGTTGGCCGGATCACCCAATTACCCGCCCAGCCGCTGCGGCGTGCCGCATCCATTGCATACACAACAGCGCCCTCAGCCTGATAATAGGCCTTGGTCCTGCGGACATGTTGTTCCAGCAAACGACTGCTGGAAGAAACAACAGTCATCATAACGCCCGAGAGAACGGTGAACATGATAACGAAAATCAACATATTCACCATAGCCAATCCGCGCGATATGGATTCCCTCTTTTTATTCATATCCTTCTCTGTCAGCCCCCAATAAAAACTTTTAGAAACATCGGAAAAATACACACCAAAAACCCCTGCGGTGCCCGCGACTTTCCCGGCCGGACTCACTTGCGCAAAGAAATCTTATGGTCCCCATTCTGAGAAACAAGCACCACATGCCCTTCCCTTGCCAGCCAGCCTACGCTCATGAGGATCAGATCGCGAGGTTTATCAATATGCCTGACCATGACGGAAAGCAAAGATTCCCCGTGGGCGTCAAGATAGTGCCATATCTCGCCTGCAACGATCCCGATCTCCGTAATCATTCCCCACCTCCTTAATTCCGCCTCTGGCGGAATTAACTCCGAGCGTATCTTGAGAATTTATGGCTGCCCGCCTGAGCTCTGCGAAGGCTGGTCGCAGACATAAATTGTCAAGATGGTTACGCAAGGAGTAAAGTTAATTCCTTAATCCTTCCGCCTCCGGCGGATTAGGCCCTCCGCTATGTGGTTACCCGACTCTATCGGATGAGTCGGTATGCCGCTTTCTGCGGCATGCGGAGGCCTACCCTTTCTGGGTTAACCCCTTTGATTCAAGCTTCCGCATTGCGGACAGGTACTGATTCTGGACGCCTTTGGATCAAAATAAACATACAAACAGATGTTGCACTGCCAAATCTGTTTGTCCGAAATCCTCGGTCTATACTCAGACTTTCGCTGTATCCCAAACCATAACAATAAGATTAAGAAAATCCCCGCACTTAAATAATAACAGATAAAAATAAAGAAATCAACATGAAGCATGACCGCCCTATATCTCTTTTTACTATCTGGTCCCTCTAGAAGATGGCCATTATTTTTCCTGCAGGACGCCCCGTATGACAAAAAGCGTCCTGCCTCTAACGCAGGGAAAAACGAACCGTAACCCACCGGCCGCGGGGAGCCGCATCAGGCTTAAAAACAGCGTTGTCGATCTTACTTTGGATGAAAAGATCAAGGGGCGGGTCTCCGCTTCCCGATATCTTCTTTATGCGCGCCACGCGCCCCTTGTCATCCAAAAAAACCTGAAAAACAATGACATGGCTCAAGGCCTCACGGCTTGCGGCGCGCCGGATATCGGAAAAATCAGCCTGGTAAAGATAACGATCGTAATCCGACATGCCGAACCCGACATCCCCTGCCTCACCCTCGCTTTTTTGCAAATCCGGACGTTCGACGTTCACCCCAGATATCTTGGCAGACGGCCGCGAAGCATCCAGGAGGATCTCCGGCTTAGGGGCATCCCCTTCGATCTTTTCCAAGGCGGGACGGGGAACGCCTTCGGGCCTGTCAAGCGCACTGAAGACACTTTTATATCGGGCTGCTTGCGACGGAGGAGGAAAAAAATCAGAAAGCTTGAGAAAGGCGCCGGCGTAGATCGTCTGCCCCCTTGCCTTTTCGTAAGGACCGCGGGATAAGACAGGGACGAGGCCGATGCACCAAAAAAAATGCCACAGCAAAGACAAGAACACTCCAAACAAGAGAAACCTGGCGGATGCCTTCGGACTATTCATTGGTAGCTATGCTGATCTGTGTCACGCCCGCTTTTCTGGCAGCGTCCCAGACGCGGACAAGATCGCTGACATGGGCGCGCTGGTCAGCCTTGATCAGGACATGACCTCCAAGCTGGGCGGCCCCAAGAAAGAAAGCATCCATGTCTTTGGTCCCGGCGGCGCGGCCGGAGGCATCCAGAAAAATCCCGCCGTCTTGGCGGATAACGACAACATGCCCTTTTGCAGTCACCGGTGCGCTTGTGATCACCTTTGGTAAAGAAATATCCAGACCCCCTTGCGGCAGCATGCGGCTGAGCATCGCGTAAAGAAAAAAAACGACCAGCAGAATGTTAAAAAATATCAGATAAGGGAATCGCGGCCCCGGGACAGCAGCGCCGGAACACCTGGAGTCCTTCACGACTGCATTCTCCTCTCCAAAAGAAAGCTCAAAAGCTCACGACAGGATATATCGATATCCTCTTCAATAATCCTAACCTGGGTCGAAAAGAAACGAAAAGCCACATAAAGAGGAATGAGCACTGTCAGCGCCAACAGCGGCGCGAGGACCATTTGCCAGACTCCGCCGGAGACATCCCCCAGGCCAACAGCCAGAGAAACAGCTTCTTTCGTCTCAAAGATATGGAAGATATCGGAAACACCCAGCAGGGTCCCGACAAACCCCAGGAGCGGCAGGATGTCCAGGAGCGTTGACAAAAGCGCCATATACTGCCCCAAAGCCGGCTCTTCGTACCTGAGCGCATTGTCCATGGATTCCTTGATCTCCTCTTTTCCGTAGTCATATTTGATGATCCCTGCTCGCAGGACCCTGGACAAAGGGACATCCGTCTCTTCACAAAGATCGATGGCCTCTTTCAATCTCTGGCGCTCAAGCTTCTCAAACAGTTGTCTCATGAAAGTCGGAACATCCATGCGGATGGCCGCAAACTGTCTGATCTTGGCAAAAACCACCGTAAATCCAAAAAGAGAACAAAAAAGAACCGGGACAAGGGCCCAGCCGCCGCGGCGCAAGAGGGGATTCTGTAAATACAAGATAACCGACGAAGCCAGACAAGCGCATAAAACGGCTAACCGCAACCATCTCTCTCTCATCGCAAACCTTCCTTTTTTTGGACGTCAGAAACTCAACCGGCGCATCTTGCAACCGCCCTCATCACCGCAGGCAGCTGTCAATCCTTTTCATTGAGACTTTTAAGCTTCTCCCTGGCATATTTGGCTTCGGGTACATCCAGCGAAGCCACCTTCTCCAGCACTCGACGCAGCTCAACCCAATTCTCCATACGTTCGTAAATCCTGGCGACGCGCAGGAGCGCCTTGGCAGAAATCGCCTCATCCTTCTCAAAAAGATAATGCACGTTCAAATAGGCTTCCAGCGCCCGATCGTAGGACCCCGATTCCTCCCAGAGCTCGGCGATCTGGAACTGGATGTCCGCCGTCTTCTGCGTCCCCTGGATCGCCGACGCTTTCTCCAGAAAATCAATCGCTTCGGCGTATCTCTTTTCTTCCTTTGCGATCGCGGCCAGATTCATATAAGCTGTCTGGCTCCATGGCGTCTGCAGACCGATCGCGTCCTCATATGACTTGATGGCGGCCGCGTGGTCCCCTTTCTGAAAATACACATCCCCGTTCAAGATGGCAGCCCGCGCCGCTGCGTCCAGCCGTCCGCTCTCCCGGGCCTGGGCAAAGCTTTTCAAGGCGGCCGCCGTGTTCCCTTCGCGCAGATATGTCTCGCCGATCGCTATATAAGCATCCCCGACAAATTCGTTATCGGGATAATTACGGATAAGCCGTTCAAAATATTTCCTTGCAGAAAGATCGTCATGGAGAGATACGTAGGACTGGCCTAATTCCAGGATAATGTTCGGCGTCAGGGGGGAATCGGGATATCGCGTGACAAAATCGGAGAAGCGTTTATTGGCCTCGGCCTGGTTCCCTGCACGGCTGTAGGCGTTGGCAATCTCATACTCCGCTTTCTGCTTCAGGGATCCCGCGGCGCCGGCTTCGCGCACAAGGGATTGAAAGGCCTCGATCGCCTGCTTGAATTCTCCAAGATTCAATAACGTCTCGCCGAGAAGGAAGATGCCCTGCGGGCGATATGAAGAATCCTTGAATTCCGAACGGAACGTTTCCAGCTGCCCGCGCGCCGCCCCAAAATCCCCCTTCTGGAAATAGATGACGCCAAGGAAATAATTGGCGTCGTCGATCAGTTTCGAATTCGGAAACTCTTTGATCAATTTCTTGAGCGCCAGGGCCGCCGACTCCATGTTCTCCGATTTGAGCCATGTCAGACCAATCTGGTATTGAATATAATCGTTATACACGCTATCAGGATATTCCTTGAGAATGTCCTGATAAGTCTGGACGGCCTTATCGTATTCGCCGGAATCCTGATAGACGTCCCCCAGTTGACATAAGGCGCTCAGCTTGAAGATCTTGTCCGAAGAAAAAGAGGCGACTTTTTGGAACTCCTGCTGGGCGGACTCAAAATCCCCCACCTTCAGGTAGGCCCATCCCAAGCTGTAGAGGATCCTGTCGCGCAGCTCCCTTGGTTCACCCAACCACCGCGACAAAAGCCGCAGCTTATCGAGAGAAATCCTATATGCGATGATCGCTTCTTCAAAATGTTCCAGATGGTAAAGGGCTTCTCCTTTGCCATAGTAGGCCAAAGGCGCATACTCCTCGTTCTTGTCGAGAGAAATAACGCGATCGAAAAGGACGATGGCATCCTGATACTCCCCTTGCCCCGAAGCGACGACGGCCTTCCCCAGGACGATACCCGGCACCTCATTCTCGTCTCCAAAACGGGAAAAAACCCTTCCGGCATCGTCAAACCGCTTCATCTTCAGGTAAGACCAACCGATGCCGATCTGCGCCGACTGGATCTGATCCTGCGCCTGCGCTTGTTCGAGGCACTTCTGGTAAGCCTGGATGGCCTCCGCATACTCTTCCAGGTAATACTCCGCCTCCCCGAGGTAAAAGTAGGCCTTCCCCAAATTCGGCGAAGAGGAGAAAACCGACAAATACTTTACGAGCTCTTTCTTGAGCTGCGTAAAATCCCTTTGACGATAATAGGCTTCACAGATACCGAACGATGCCTCCTCTTGCGTTGCGGCGTCCTTGAAACGCTCCAGCATCCTGCGGTAAATATCCTGGGCCTCCTTGAACTTTCCATCATTCAACAAAGCCCGGGCAAGAGACGAATAGGCGGGACGGAAATAAAATGAATCCGGATAGTCATTGACAAGCTGCTGGTAATATTCAGACGCCTGACGGTAATCCCGCCCCCGCGCGTAGATCTCTCCCAGCCAATAGAGGATCTTATCCTTCTGTCCTGCCGCCTCCGGCATCTTCAGGAGTGCGTCGAACTGATCGAGGGCCTTGAGGTATTTTTCCTGCTGGAAATAATTCTGACCGATATAAATCATGGCCTCGACCTTCTTGCCGCTCTGCACATAGGTCTGCAGGAACTTATCAAAAAGGACGAGGGAAACATCATGAAAGCCGTCCTGATAAGCCTTGGCGGCTACATAAAAGGCATCTTCTTCTTTCTTATTGAAATCAGAAGGCTCCGCCCCGTGCGCCGCAGAAAACAAACAGGCCCACGCGACAAAAATGAGCGCAAAAACATTCCTGATCATCCCCATTCTTTTCATTTGCGAAGGATCTCCTTGAGATACTGCCCTGTATACGACCGGCGTTGCGCGACGAGCTCCTCAGGGCTCCCCGCGGCCACAACCTCGCCCCCCTGATCCCCGCCCTCAGGCCCGAGATCAATACAATAATCTGCGCTCTTGATGACATCCAGGTTATGTTCCACGACAAGCACTGTATTGCCCAGATCAACCAACCTCTGGAGAACACCCAGCAGTTTCTCGACGTCGGCGAAGTGAAGCCCTGTCGTCGGCTCATCAAGGATATAGAGCGTCCGGCCGGTCGAGCGTTTGCAGAGTTCGCTTGCCAGCTTGACGCGCTGGGCCTCGCCGCCGGAAAGCGTCGTGGCCGACTGGCCCAGCTGGATATATCCCAGGCCCACATCGTAAAGCGTCTGCAGAGTGTCTTTGATCCGCGGGATATTCTCGAAAAGGCGCAAGGCCTCTTCAACGGACATATCCAGGACCTGCGCGATGGAATAACCCTTATATTTCACCTCCAGCGTCGCCTCGTTAAAACGCTCCCCCTGACAGACTTCGCACTTCACGTAGACGTCCGGAAGAAAATGCATCTCGATCTTCTTGATGCCGTCTCCCGAACACGCCTCGCACCGGCCGCCCTTCACATTAAAGCTGAAACGCCCCGGCCGATACCCGCGCGCCTTGGATTCCGGCAACCTGGAAAACAAATCGCGGATCACAGAAAATACGCCCACATAGGTCGCCGGATTGGAACGCGGGGTCCTGCCGATCGGAGACTGGTCGACCACGATCACTTTGTCGATGCGTTCGGCGCCGGTAAGTTTTTTAAACTCCCCTGCCTTGACGCGGGAACGGTAGAGCCGGCGGGAGAGCGCCTTATACAGCGTCTCGTCGATCAGCGTCGATTTCCCGGAACCCGACACGCCGCTGACGCAGATAAAGACGCCGAGAGGGAATTTGACATCGATACCCTTCAAATTGTGGGTCGTGGCCCCCTTGATCTCCAGGCAGGGCCGCCTGCGGTAGTCGCGCCGTTTTTGCGGCGTGCGGATCGACATCTGCCCCGTCAAAAACTTGGCCGTCAGGGATTCTTTCGATTTCAAAAGCTCCTCGAATGTCCCGTTGAACAGCACCTCGCCGCCGTATTTGCCGGCGCCTGGGCCCAAATCGATGATGTGGTCGGCTGCACGCATCGTCGCCTCGTCGTGCTCGACGACAAGCAAAGTATTTCCCAAGTCTCTCAACGACTGAAGCGTCGCCAGGAGCTTGGCATTATCGCGGGCGTGCAGACCGATGCTCGGCTCATCCAGGCAGTAGAGGACGCCGACGAGCCCGGAGCCCACCTGGGTTGCCAGACGGATCCGCTGAAATTCCCCTCCCGACAGCGTGGCGCTCTTGCGGTCCAGCGTCAGATAACCCAGACCGACATTCAGACAAAACGATAATTTTTCCCGCACATCTTTAAGGGCCTGCGAGGCGATCTGCTTCTCTTGTGGACTCAACGGCAGGGTATCGAAAAAAACATATGCTTCCTGGATCGTCATGCGCGTGACGTCCCAGATCGAACGCTCCTGGATGGTCACGGCGAGACTCTCTTTTTTCAGACGTGAACCCCGGCAGACCGGACAGGGCATCTGCGACATAAATTTGGAAATTTCTTCCTTCAAAAACAGACTGTCCGTCTGACTGAAAAGCCTCTCTAAATGCGGGATCAACCCCTCAAAAGGCCTATTCCAGATGACAGTATCGCAACCGTGAAGGATCGCATGGCGCACCTCTTTGGGTAATTGATAAAATGGCGTCGCCAGATCAAATCCGAGACGACGCGATAATTCACGCAATAAGGCCCGATAGTATAAGAGATACCCCTTGCCGCCCCGCTTCCACGGCTCCAGCGCCCCTTCAAGGATGGATTTCCTCTTGTCGGGAACGATCAGATCCGCGTCAAATTCCATTTTCATGCCCAGGCCGTTGCAGGCAGGACATGCCCCGTACGGGGTATTGAAAGAAAAAATACGCGGCTCAATCTCGGGGATGTTGATGCCGCAGGCCACGCAGGCATACTTCTCGCTATAGGTCTTCTCGTGCGGCTCCTGCGGGTCTCCGGCCTGCACGACGACCACAAGGCCGTTGCCGAAACGCAGGGCCGTCTCGATGGAATCGGTCAGCCGCGTCTTTGAGCCCGGCGAGACGGAAGCCCTGTCCACGACGGCCTCGATACGATGGGCCTTATAGCGCGCCAAGGGCACTTCTTCATTAAGCTCATAAACCTTGCCGTCGACGCGCGCCCTCACGAAGCCCTGCTTCTGCAGCTGCGCCAGGATCTTGCGGTATTCGCCTTTGCGGCCGCGCACGACGGGCGAGAGGATTTCGAGCTTTGTGCCTTCTTTAAAAAGCAGCAGCTGTTCGACAATCTCCTGCGCGCTCTGTTTGGAGATGCGTCGGCCGCATTGCGGACAATGCGGGATGCCCACACGGGCAAACAACAACCTCAAATAGTCATAAATCTCCGTCTGCGTGCCGACGGTCGAACGGGGGTTGCCTCCGGCCGTCCTCTGCTCGATGGAGATCGTCGGCGACAATCCTTCGATCACGTCGACATGCGGCTTCTGCAGCTGCTCCAAGAACTGCCGGGCGTAACTCGAAAGGCTTTCGACATACCGGCGCTGGCCCTCGGCATAGATCGTATCAAAAACAAGAGAAGACTTTCCCGACCCGGAAAGCCCCGTCACCACGACAAGCTTGTTGCGCGGGATTTCCAGATGGACATTCTTAAGATTGTGCTCGCGGGCACCCTGAATGATTAACTGTTGAAGCTTTCCCGCATCTGTGGCAAGTCTCTCTTCTGGCCTATTATCCATCATTGATTTAAGCTAAAATTTTGAACTAGATTAAATTCGCTCGGGAAAGCTTCTGATTGCACAGATTAACCTACCGAAAGAAAATCTGAATCATCTATTCCCAATCTGTGCTATCAAGTTCTTTCCCCATCAAAAAAATTGGGAAAGAACTCAAATGTTGTGTCGTCATGGCGGGCACCCCCGCTGTCTTGTTTTGTCTCGATGCCGATCAAGAAACAAAGCAAAACAGCGGGGGTTCTCGTTTACCCCGTTAGAGAACGACGCTCTCTAACGGGGTTTACCGGTCGCTGCTATTTCTTCTTCGATTTCTTCTTGCCGCCCCTGATCAACTTGGCGCAGGCCACATCGCCAGCCTTGTCAAGAAAATAGAGGTAACCGTCTTTCTTATCGACGCCGACTTTTGCGACTTTTTTCGGCTTGCCGCCTTTCTTCTTGCCCCTGGCCATCACGGCGCAAGAAACGTCGCCAGCCTTGTCAATAAAGTAAAGATACCCCTTTTGCCTCTTCACTCCGACCTTCGCTACTTTCTGTGCCATCTAAGATCACCCCCTCCCCTTTGTGTATTTTAAATCATGAACCTATACGCACCGCATCCGAAAATCCCGCCAGAGATGCCGCCGCAGAGAGGATAGCCAGATAACTGGTCTTGGGATTGTCGGGGCTTGCCGTGTTCTCGCAGGAGATCTTCAAACGCGCCGCCGGCGAGACGACGTCGATCTCGTGGACGTTCCTGCGAAGGGCCGGATCGGCCCATATCTGGACCTTGACCTTCACGCGCGGTCCTGTCGCCAGCTGCAGGAGCGCGACCACATTGATGTTCTGAGGAAAGAACCTGACGGCCTGGGCCGCATGCCCCGAAAAGATCAGCGTCTTTTTCCTGATCCCGGCGAGATCGACCTTGTGCGTCTTAAAAAAAGCCGCGCCGGCCAGGGCCTTGGGAGGCTTGCTCGTATTCAGCGTCAGCGAAGAAATGCCGACGGCAGAAAGGGCCCGGATGCCGTCCAGCCCGCAGATGGCGCCGCTCGGCAAAAGAAACCTGGCGCCGGTCTTCCTTGAAATCGAAATCAATTCTTTCTCTCTGCCCAGGATGCCGCCGATGCTCATCGCAAGGATGCCCTTGCCTGCTGAAAGGCTCCGGCGCGCGATAGAATAGGAAACAGCGGCAGATGCCGCCTCCACGACAAGGTCGGAGGCGGCAATCAAGTGCGCGGCATCCAGGATCTTCGCCCGGCGGCATATGCGCAGAAGGGCTTCCGCCTTCTCCTGACAGGCATCGCAGACGGCAACGATAGAAAACTTTTCAGACAGCCGTTCCTCGATGATCCTGGCCAGGCTCGTGCCGATCGCCCCGCAACCGATGATGCCTATTTTGATCTTTTTCATGGACAATACCTCTGTAAAACCGGACCGCAAAATCTATCCCCGGCCCTGCCGTGCCTTCAAAAGGACATTGTCGATCAGGCGTGTCTTTCCGATATATACGGCCAGCAGCAACAAAGCGTCGCGGCCGACCGTCTTGACGCGCTCAAAAGTCTTTTTGTCGACAATCTCGATGTAGTCTATCCGCGCCGACGGCGTATGCGCAATAAAATCTTCCAGCATCCCGCGGATCTTCTGGGCGTCGCGCAAACCGGTGTCCACGGCATGCTCTGCCGACTTCAACGCCTGAAACAGAACAACCGCCTCCTGCCTCTCTTTGGACGAAAGATAGGTGTTGCGCGAACTCATGGCCAGACCGTCGGACTCACGTACGGTCGGCATGACCTTAATATCCGCGGGCACGTTCAGGTCTTCTACCATCCTGCGGATGACAGCTGCCTGCTGGGCGTCTTTTTGCCCGAAATAAGCCGCATCAGGTGCGACAATATTCAACAGCTTGGTGACGACTGTCGCGACACCGGTAAAGTGTCCGGGGCGGATCCGGCCGCAATATTCGTCCGAAAGGCCGCGCACCTCGACAAAAGTACAGAAACCTTCCGGGTAAAGCTCGCGGGCGGACGGCGCAAAAACAAAATCCGCGAAACCCCTTAAAAGCCCCATGTCTCTTTTAAGGTCTCGCGGATACGTTTTGAAATCTTCCCTGGGGCCGAACTGGATCGGATTCACGAAGATGCTGACCACAACGACGTCGTTGTCCTTGCGCGCCTGACAAACAAGGCTCAAATGCCCTTCATGCAAAAAACCCATGGTCGGGACAAAACCGATGCGGCGGCCCCTCTTGCGGCACCGGCCGAGTTCCAGACGCAATGCGGCGATTGTTGTGATAAGCTTCATGCGCTTAACGTGTCAATCCTTGATTTCTTCTTTCGTCGGCATCGCGAACCAACATATGAAATAAAGGACGATGGTGAAGCCCCATAAAAAAATACCGACCAAAAAGATGATCCTGATCAACGTCGGATCGACGTTGAAATACTCGCCGAGACCGGCGCAGACTCCGGCGATCTTCTTATTCTCCGCCACTCTATACAATCTTTTCACAGAACTTCCTCCATCGACCCTGATCGCCGATCCCGCCGAGCATCCGGGCCACCGTCTTTTGGGTCTGCGGATCGACAAAATCCGGGACCAAGTCTGCCAGGGGTTTAAGCACAAAAAAACGCGCGCGAGCCCCCGGATGCGGTATCGTCAGGCCTGCCCTCTTGACGATCTGCGAGCCGCAATAAAGAATGTCGAGATCAATGGTCCTCGGCCCCTTCGGCTCCAGCCTTTTACGCCCCAACGCCCGCTCGATTTCGCCGAGAAGCCCCAAGAGACCAAGCGGGTCAATCGTCGTTTCCACCTCGGCAACCAGATTCAGATAATCCGGCTGCTTTGTGTCCGTATCCCACGGCGCTGTCTCATAAACGGCCGAAAGACGCAGGATACCGACTCCCGGGGATGCCTTTAAAAGATCAACGGCGCGGCGGATATTCTCGAGCCTGTCGCCGAGATTAGAACCCAAGCCGATATAACAGATCATCGGAGCCCGATCAGAACTGGTCAACGAGATACACCTTCATCCGCTCGACGGCTTCCTGCAGCCTGGCCTTGTCCAGCGTCATGGCAAACCGCACATACCCTTCCCCGTACTTGCCGAACCCCACGCCCGGCGTGGCCACAATATTGGCCCTCTCCAAGAGGATCCGGGCGAACTCAACGGAAGACTTGGCTTTTTTGGGAAGCTTGACCCATACGTAAAAACTGGCTTTGGGCTTTTGCGCCTTCCAGCCGAGGCTGTTCAAGCCGTCCACAAAGACCTGGCACCGCTCCCCGTAAATCTTGTTGTTCTGCTCGACCACAGACGAACCCTCCCGCAGCGCCGCAAGGCCCGCCACCTGGATGGCCTGGAAAATGCCGGAGTCGATATTGGATTTCACTCTCGCCAAAGCCGCCACCACCCCCGCATGACCGCAGACCCAGCCCAGCCGCCAACCGGTCATGTTGTACGTCTTGGAAAGGGAGTGAAATTCGACGCCCACTTCTTTGGCGCCCGGCGTCTCGAGAAAGCTGACGGCCCTGAAACCGTCGAAAGCGACCTCCGAATACGCCGCGTCATGGCAGATGACCACCTGATGCGCCTGCGCAAAAGCCACGACCTTCTCGAAGAAGGCGCTGTCGGCGACAGCGCCTGTCGGGTTGTTCGGATAATTCAGAAACATCAACCTGGCCTTGTCGGCAACAGCGGGCGAAACGGCATCCAGATCAGGTAAAAAACCGTTCGACTGCCTCAAGGGCATGGCATAAGGCTTGCCGTCCGCAAGGATCGTGGCATTGCGGTAAGGCGGATACCCCGGGTCCGGCACCAGTGTCACATCGCCCTTGTTGAGGAACGCAATGGGTAAGTGGGCGATGCCCTCTTTGGAACCGATAAGAGGCAAAACCTCCGTCGCAGGATCCAGCGTCACGCCAAACCTCTGCCGGTACCAGTCTGCGATCGCCTCTCTCAATTCAGGCATCCCCTGGTCCAACGCATAGCGATGGTTCCTGGGGTCGCGCGCGGCCTCATAAAGTTTTTCAATGACAAAAGACGGGGTCGGGATATCCGGGTCTCCGACGCCCAAATCGATGATGTTGCGTCCTTCAGCTTTCGCCTTCCTTTTTGCGGCGTCGATCTCGGCAAAAAGATAAGGCGGCAGGCTCTCCAATTTCTTCGAGACAACGATATCCATAAAAAGCTAACTCCTTTGCGCTAAAACATCCGCCATGGTATATAAACCATGTTTTTTCTTAACGACAAATCTCAAGGCCGCCAAAGCGCCCCTGGCAAAGATGTCCCGCGTCTTGGCGTGATGGGAGATCGTGATCGTGTCCCATGGGCTCTCAAAGACGATCTGGTGATCGCCGACAATCTCCCCTTCCCGGATGGACCGGATCTGGACCTCGTCAAGACGGCGCTCCTCTTTGACGATGTCGGCCAAAAACTTGGCCGTCCCGGACGGCGCGTCCTTCTTGTGAACATGATGCGCCTCGGTCATGGACACGCGATAATCCGGCGGCAAAGTCCGCGCAGCCCCTCTGGTCAATTCAAAAAGAAGATTGACGCCGATCGACATGTTTGGAGAAAAGACCACCCCGATCGTCCTAGAAGCCTCGGCAATCTCCTTTTTCTGCTCTTCGGAAAAACCCGTGGTCCCGATGACGATGGGTTTTTTGAATTTCATGCAATGGCGCAAATGGTCCAGCGTCCCTTCCACCGAAGAAAAATCGATCAGGCCGTCGATGTCGCGGATCAGCTCCTTATCGGAGACGACCTCGACGCCGGCAATCTTGGTGCCGATCTCCGGATGCGTCAACCTCTCCAAGGCCAGAGATATCCGCATCTCAGGATCGTTTCCGGCCAGCTCAAGGATCCGCTGCCCCATCTTCCCCATGGCCCCTGCCACGCCTAGTTTAATCATTTTAACGACCGGCCGCCCTTCCGTCACCAAGACACCAGGACGCAAGAAAATCACCAATGTCCAATTTCCAATTACCAATGAAATCCCAATTCTCAAATATCCAATTTGTTCCTTGGTAATTTGTTTTTTGATTGGTCATGGGTGATTGGTTATTTGGAAATTTAACGGGCGACATGGTGACTCTTGCTCTACAACAATCCATAATCCTTCAGTGCTTTCTCGAGCCGGGCCAGGTTCTCCGGCGCCATCTCGCACATCGGCAGCCGCAAAGACGGCTCGCACATGCCTAAAAGCCCCATCGCCGTTTTGACCGGGATCGGGTTTGTTTCGATAAACATCGCCTTCACTAAAGGCGCAAGCCGGTAATGCAGGCGCTGCGCTTTTGCGCTATCGCCTGAAGCGAAGGCCGTCACCATCTCCTTGACGTCCTTCGGGACGATATTGGCGACGACGGAAACGATCCCGGCCCCGCCGATCGCCATGAGCGGCAGGGTCAGCGAATCATCTCCCGATGTCACGGTGAACTTTTCCCCGCACAGGGCGATGACCCGCGACATCTGATCCAGCGAACCGCTGGCCTCTTTGACGGCAACGATATTCTTGCAGTCCGCAGCCAGCCGCGCAATGGTCTCAGGCTCGATATTGACGGCCGTCCGGGAAGCAATGTTATAAAGCATGATCGGAATCTTGACACTCCCGGCGATCTCCCTGAAATGCAGATACAGCCCTTTTTGTGTCGGTTTGTTGTAATACGGAGAAACAAGCAAGAGACCGTCGGCGCCGGCCCTCTCGGCCTTGCGGCTCATCATGACGGCTTCCTGAGTTGAATTCGATCCTGTGCCCGCGATGACGGGGATCCTGCCTTTGGCCGCCTGGATACAAACCTCAATCACCTTCTCGTGCTCATCGTAATCCAGCGTCGCAGACTCCCCCGTCGTCCCGCATGGGACGATCCCGTCCGATCCGTTTTTGATATGAAAGGCGACCAGGTCTCTTAAGACCCTTTCATCAACGGAGCCGTCTTTGGCAAAAGGCGTCACCAATGCTACAACTGAACCCCTGAACATGTTACCCCCTCTTAATGAGTCGTCAGCTAAAACAAAAGAATAAACGTTGTCTTGTATTTTGCTTTCTTTCGCTTGCCGCTATCTACCCTGACAGGTATTTTCCTCTAAACACAACCCTGGCCTGACCCTCAAGCCAGACATCAAAGATTTTCTTTTTCGACATCGTAAAATAAACGCACAAAACATCGCCGCTCTTCGTCTTGACGCAGACGCGATGCTTCATGTGAGGTTTCGTCCCGCATCCCTCATGGTTGATGACCGAGATGACCGCGGCGGCCACAGAACCGGTCCCGCAGGCCAGTGTCTCGTCCTCCACGCCCCGTTCATATGTACGGATATTGACGCTTCCATCCGCCTGCCGCTGGATAAAATCGACATTCGTGCCCGCCGGAGAAAAAATATCGTGGGAACGCAGGAGCCGCCCGAGACGCGTCACCGGCACCTTGGCCACATCAGACACTTCGATGACC
Source organism: Candidatus Velamenicoccus archaeovorus (assembly GCF_004102945.1). Lineage (GTDB taxonomy): Bacteria > Omnitrophota > Gorgyraeia > Velamenicoccales > Velamenicoccaceae > Velamenicoccus > Velamenicoccus archaeovorus. Next base: position 1,161,093 of record NZ_CP019384.1, read on the forward strand.
GCATGAGGAACGCCGGTATCGACAAAGTCGACATTGTATTCTTTGCCGGCGGCCTTGACGCAAAGGTCCAGGCGGATATCCTTCGGATCTGTCATCCTGATCTTGATGCCGTCCTCCGTGATACTGGCGGCAAGCAATCCGGCCCCCGTCTCGATAGAAAACGCCTTGCGGCCCGACGAATGAAAAAAATACAGGGCCAGACAACGGGCGCCGTTGCCGCACATCTCGGCCTCGGAACCATCGGCATTGAAGATCCGCATGCGCACGTCGGCTTTTTGAGATGCCTCCATCAAAAGGACGCCGTCCGCGCCAACGCCGAACCTCCGGTCGCATATCTTTTCGATAAACGGCTTGGACATCGGGATCCTGGACCTGGAGTTCGGCTCCAAAAGGATGAAATCATTTCCCGATCCCTGTAATTTGACAAAAGGAATACTTCTCATAGCTCAACGACCTTTTCGTGCCGCAGGAGATCCGCATAGCTTTCCCTCTGGCGGATCACGCGGACCGTCCTGCCTTTCACCAAAACCTCCGCCGGCCGGCGCCTGGAGTTATAGTTGGAGGCCATGGAGAACCCGTAAGCCCCGGCACCCATGACCACAAGCAGCTCGCCTGCATCGAACAAAGGCATCATGCGATTGAGGGCCAAAAAATCGCCGCTCTCACAAATCGGCCCGACGACATCCGATCTTTTCAACGTCGTCTTGCTGTCCGGCCGGGCGCCCTGAGCCGGATGGACCTCATGGTAGGCGCCGTAAAGCGACGGCCTGGCCAGATCGTTCATCCCCGCATCCACAACCACAAACCTTTTTTTCGGGCTGTCTTTGACGTAAAGCACCTGGGTCAGAAGGACGCCAGCGTTCCCGACGATAAAGCGCCCCGGCTCAAGGATCAACCGCAACCTTCTGGATGTCAAAAGCGGCAGGATCTCTTCCGCATATTCCTGGGCCGTCTGGGGATCCTCCTGTTTATAAATGATCCCAAGCCCACCCCCGATATTGAGCGTCCTGACCGTTATCCCCGCTTTTTTGAGATGGTCGATAAACCTTAATACACGCTTGAGGGCGGCCACAAACGGGGCGGCCTGCGTGATCTGCGATCCGATGTGCACATGCACGCCTTCCACGGAGACCCTTTTAAAATTGGGCCGGTTCAAAAAGATGACGCGCGCCGTCTCGAGATCGACCCCAAACTTGCTCTCTACGGTCCCGGTCGTGATGTAGCGGTGCGTATGGGGATCGATATTGGGGTTGATGCGGATGCAGACGCGTGTATCGCGCCGCAACTCCTGGGCGACCGCGCTGATCACGCCGAGCTCCTGGATCGATTCGACATTGAAATACAAAATCCCGTAACGGATGGCGGCGACAATTTCTTCTCTTGTCTTGCCGACGCTGGCATAGACGATCTTGCGGGGGTCGGCCTTGATCCTCATCGCCCGGTGCAGTTCGCCGCCGGAGACGATGTCGAGCCCCGCCCCGTCGTCCGTCAAGGCCTTCATCAACGAAAGACTGGAGTTGGATTTGACCGAAAAACAGATAAGCGGCGCCGCGGGCGCAAATGCCCGTCTCAGCTTATGGAAATGGTCCAACAGCGTCTTGTGGCTGTAGACATACAACGGCGTGCCGTAACGGCGCGCCAAATCGCCGACGCGGACGTCTTCGCAGTAAAATTCGTCTCCGACATAGCGGAATTCATGCATAATGCTGACCTCTGACGGATTTCTTGGCAGAAGCGCAGAAAACCGGATGCAGACGCTTGACGACCTCGGCCCGGACGAGCTTTTTCGAAAAAACGTCAAGCTCTTTCTGTGACATCTGGGCGATCTTTTTGTCTTTCTGGGCCGCATAACGCACCAGCTTGCCGATAATCTCATGCGCCGAGGCGAACGGCACGCCCTGCAGGACCAGATAATCTGCCAAGTCTGTCGCGCAAAGCGACTCGTCATCCGCCTGACGCGCAATAGCTTCTTTTTTGACCTTAATGGTCGGCACAAGCCCTGAAAGAATGACCAGCCCGTCCTCGACCAATTCCAGAGAATGGAACAACGGCTCCTTGTCCCACTGCATGTCGCGGTTATACGTCAACGGCAGTCCTTTCATCAAAGACAAGACCGAAACAAGGTCGCCCGCCAACAACGCGGCAGAACCCCTCAAAAGCTCCAGGGCGTCGGGGTTTTTCTTCTGCGGCATGAGCGAACTGCCCGTGCAATACTCGTCCCCCGCCTCGATAAAACCGAACTCGCGCGTCGACCACAGAATCAAATCTTCGGCGAGACGCGATATATGCATGCCGATCACGGCCAGGACGCTCAACAATTCGATCACAAAATCCCGATCGCTGACCGCACTGATCGAATTCTTGGGCGGCGCGATCAATTGAACCAGGCCGGGCATCTTCAGCGCCGTCAGGGCCGCCTTGATCTGATGCGTATAAATGGAGGACGCAATGGGCGTGCCGGCCAAAGCGCCTGAACCCATCGAAATATCCAACCGCAAAAGACAATCTTCCAATCTTCCGGCATCGCGGGCAAACATCGCCGCATACGCCCCCAGATAATCCTTAAAATAAACAGGCTGGGCATGCTGAAGGTGCGTATATCCCGGCATCACCAGCGATGAATGCAATGTCCCCGATTCCAGAAAACTCTTTTGGAGTTGAAACAAGAGATCCTGGATCTCTTCGCCCGCAAACAAGCAATAGAGCTTGGTGGCAAAGACCACCTGGTCGTTTCGCGAACGGCACGTCTGCAGCTTCAGCGCCGCCGGACCGGCTTTCTTCAAAAGGGCGTTCTGGATGTTGGTATGGATGTCCTCACTCTCGAAGTCAAAAGGAAAAGTCCCGTTCTGGGCCTGACTCAAGAGGACAGAGATGCCGCTCTTGAGACGCGAAAACTCTTGGGCCGTCAACAGATGCGCCCCTTTGAGCACATGGATATGCAGAAAAGAGCCGATGAGGTCACACGCCGCCAGCCGCCAGTCTGTCTGGATCGAAGAGCTGAACCGCTCGAAATAAGGATCGGTCTTTTTTGCGAACCGCCCTCCCCATAATTTCTTAGCCATTGGTCTCTCCTGCTTCAATTCTTATATTTTATGCATCATTTAATAAATCCGGGCTTGAGCGAAACGAAGTGGAGTGATTCCTTGTCCCATTCCTCTCCCCAACCCAGTCTGCCTTTGATATCCAGGGGATTGAGTTATCGTCCTGGCTTGTTTTTTGCAAGGACGCTTGATTTATCCCAGCGGATAAATCTGCGCCTGGCTTTCGGCCTCGCTCTCCTCAAGGCTGTCCGCTTTGAGGAACCGGCCCGCTCGGCCTGCAAACGCCCTGCTTAAAAACAAACCAGGACGATATTAAACTGTTGGTTTTCACCCGCCACTAAAGCATCGGCGGGTCAAATTCGGCCATATAATTTACGCTCGCTACGTTCGCGTAAATTATGGCCTCATTTGAAACGGCAAGCCCCACAGACGGATAAAGCCGTCTGCCAGCTTCTGGTCGAATTTATCCTTTTCGGTATACGTCGCCAGGTCTTCCTTATACAACGAATGCACAGACTTGCGGCCAACGACGACGCAAGAACCTTTGTGCAGCTTGAGACGCACCGACCCAGTCACCCTCTTCTGCGTTTCCTTGATAAAGGCATCGAGCGCGTTCTTCAACTCCGAATACCAGAGCCCATAATACACCATTTCCCCATATTTCGGCGCCAGGCTCTCCTTAAAATGCAGCAATTCGCGGTCAAGGACAAGGGCCTCCAATTCCCGATGCGCCGTATAAAGGCATGTGGCCGCCGGAAACTCGTAGATCTCGCGCGACTTGATGCCCACCAGACGGTTCTCAACCATATCGACGCGGCCCACGCCGTTCTTGCCGGCCACCTCATGAAGATGGGCGATCAGACCCTGCAAATCATATTTCTTTCCGTTGATCCCCACCGGTATTCCCTTTTCAAAATCGATTTCGATATACGTCGGCTTGTCCGGCGCATCCTCGGCCGCAACCGTCATCTGGTAGGCATCCTTGGGCGGCTCAACGTAAGGATCTTCCAACACACCGCACTCGATACTGATACCCCAGAGATTCTTGTCGATACTGTACACTTTCTTTTTCGTGACCGTCAGAGGGATCCCCTTGGCCTTGGCATAATCGATCTCTTCCTCGCGCGATTTGAATTCCCACTCCCGCACCGGCGCGACGATCTGCAGTTTCGGATCGAGGATCCTGGAGGTAACCTCAAAACGCACTTGGTCATTGCCTTTGCCCGTGCATCCGTGTGCTACGGCCTGGGCTTTTTCGCGATGGGCCACCTCAACCAGATGCTTGGCGATCAAGGGCCGCGTCAGGGCCGTGGCCAAGAGATACTTGCCTTCATAGGCCGCGCGTGCCTGCAGCGCCGGCAGGATAAAATCGGAGATAAACTCTCCTTTAAGATCCCCGACATAAACCTTGGAAGCGCCTGTCTTGAGCGCGCGTTTCTCGACAAGAGAAAAATCCTCCCCCTGCCCCACATCGCCGACATAGGCGACGACATCCCACCCTTTATCCTTGAGCCATTTGATGGCGCAGGACGTATCCAAACCTCCGGAGTATGCAAGTACGACCTTTTTCATAACAGCCCCGTTTTTTAGTAGTCAGTAGTCAGTAAAAAATCTAAAACTTGAGACAGATAGAAATTTTTAACTGGCTACTTATTTAACAGTTTCATCATGATCGCCTTCTGGACATGAAGACGGTTCTCGGCTTCATCGAAGACGACGGAATTCGAACTATCCATCACTTCATCGGTGATCTCTGAGCCACGATGCGCCGGTAGGCAATGCATGACCAAGGCATCTTTCTTGGCCAATGCCAAAAGCTCCTTATTGATCTGATATTTTTTAAAGATCCTGGCCCGGCGCGCCGCCTCCCTCTCTTGCCCCATGCTTGCCCATACATCCGTATAGAGGACGTCTGTACCGCGGGCGGCCTCTTTGGGGTCCTGCGTCACGACGATCGAAGACCCGGCATTCTTAGCCAGCGCCTGGACCTCATTGAGGACATCCTTTTGCGGGGCAAACCCTTTAGGGGCGGCCACGCGCATATGCATCCCCATAAGACTTGTAATCTGCAACAAGGAATGGCACACGTTATTGCCGTCCCCGACATACGTCAGCGTCAACCCCTTGAGCGCGCCGCGTTTCTCCTTGACGGTAAAAATATCCGCCAGCGCCTGACAGGGATGATGCAGATCACTCAAGCCGTTAATGACGGGGATATGGGCATAGCGCGCCAGATCCACCACATCTTTGTGCTTGAAGACGCGCGCGACCACAAGGTCCAGATAACGCGACAAGGTCTGCGCCGCGTCTTTCACGGACTCACGGACGCCGATATTGACCTCCGCCGGCGACAAGGACATGCACTGCCCGCCCAGCTGCCATACGCCCACCTGGAACGAGACGCGCGTCCGCAGCGACGGCTTCTGAAAGATCAACCCGACAGCCTTGTTTTTAAAACACTCCCGAAAGCGGTCCTTCTTAAGCTCCTCTGTCTTCTTAAAAACCTCCAACACCTCTTCAGCGCTGAAATCCGTAACAGCGAGAAAATCCCGTTTAGACCCTCCGCTATGTGGAATGCGGAGGTCTATCTTTTCTGGATTAAACGCACTCATGCAAAACCCTCCTCATCCCGCCTCCGGCGGGATGACTCTGAGGCCTGCGTTAAGTCAATTTTACGAACGCCTCAGGCGTTTGTGAGTGAAATTGACAAGCGCTTAGGCCGAAGAGTCTTTCTTTTAATATCCTTCCGCCTCCGGCGGGATGACTCTGAAACAATTCACTGGTGTTTATACCACTTCCCTTAATACGGAACCCAGGATCTTTAAGGCCGTGTCCGCCTGCTTCTTCGTCACGTTCAAAGCAGGCATCAGCCGCAAGACCGTATCGTGCGTGCAATTGATCAGAAGCCCCTTGGCGAGGCACCGGTCGACCACAGGCTTGCCGCGCCGGGTAAGCTCCAGGCCGATCATGAGGCCCAGGCCGCGAACCTCCTTGATGGACGGGCAATCTTTTTTCATCTCCTCGAATTTTTCCAAAAGATATGCCCCTATTCGCGTCGCATTCTGCAGCATCTTGTCTTTCTGGATGGCGCGAAAAACACCCAAGGCTGCCCGGCAAACGACAGGACTTCCGCCAAAGGTCGAGGCGTGCGTCCCCGGTTTAAGCGTATCTGCGATCTCGCGCCGCGCCACCATGCAACCGATCGGCAATCCCCCGCCCAGCGACTTGGCCAATGTCATAATGTCCGGCGTGATGCCGTAATGCTGATAGCCGAACATTTTGCCCGTCCGGCCGATGCCCGTCTGGACTTCGTCAACTACCAGAAGCATCTTGCGCTCGTCGCAGGTCTGGCGCAACCGGCGAACAAAGTCAGGCGCCGCGACGTTGATGCCGCCTTCCCCCTGCACGACCTCCAGCATGATTGCGACGGTCTTGTCCGTGACGGCGGCCAGGACGGCATCGATATCGTTCAAGGGCAGGTTTGTCCGGAAACCTTCCACAAGAGGCTCAAAACCTTTCTGGTATTTCTCCTGGCCCGTCGCCGTGATCGTCGCCAGCGTCCGGCCGTGGAAAGCATTCTCAAACGTCAGGATCTCGTAGCGGTTGGAGCCGTCCGCCGCGCCGTACGCCCGGCACAGTTTGATCGCCGCCTCGTTGGCCTCAGCCCCCGAATTGGAAAAGAAAACCTTGCCGTCGAAAGCGTGGCGGATGATCTCGGAGGCGAGCTTGGCCTGCGCCGGATGATAATAATTGTTCGGCAGATGGATCAGTTTGCCCAGCTGGTGCCGCACGGCCGACAAGACCGCCGGATGACAATGGCCAACATTGCCCACGCCCCAACCCGGGAAAAAATCGAGATATTCCCGCCCGTCGATATCATAAAGCTTCATCCCTTTGCCCTTGACGAAGATATAAGGCATCTTCGTATAGGTCGGCATGATGAAATGGTTATAAGCGTCGAAAACATCCTGTTTCGTCATATCTTCATCTCTCGTACTCTGTCTCTTCGACACTTTTATTTTACGATCTCCGTGCCGACGCCCTTGTCCGTAAAGATCTCCAGAAGCAGGGCGTGCGGGATACGCGCGTCGATGATATGCGTCTTATTGACGTTTCCTTCCAGGGCGTCAATGCAGGCATTCACCTTGGGGATCATGCCCGACTGGATGACATTCTGCTCGATGAGGCTCTTGATATCAGTCAGGTCCAGGCTTGTAATCAGGGATTCCGGATCTTCGGGATTTCTCATGACCCCTCGGACATTCGTCAATAATACGAATTTTTCCGCCGTCAGCGCCGAGGCCGTCTTGGACGCCGCCTCATCGGCGTTGATATTATAGACGACGCCGTGCCCATCGACCCCCATCGGGGCGATGACGATGACGGCGCTCGTCTTCAAGTCTTTCTCGATCAGGTCGGTCTTAACGCCTGTGACGATGCCGACGAAACCCAGGTCCACGCGGGCCTTGATCTTTTCGGCATGGAAAAGGCCGTGGTGCTTGCCGCTGAGGCCTACGGCCGTCCCGCCGATCTGGTGGATCTCGTCGACGATGAGCTTATTGAGCTCCATCAGCTCCTCTTCGACGACCCGCAGGGTCTCCTTGTCCGTCACGCGCATCCCGTCCACAAACTCGCTCTTCTTGCCGAGCTTGCGCATCTTCTCCGAGATGCTCGGGCCTCCGCCGTGGACGAGAACGGTCTTGATGCCCATAAAGCTCAAAAACACGATGTCTTCCAGAACGCCCCGGCGGATCGTCTCTTCGCCCAGGATGCTGCCGCCGTACTTGATGACAAAGGTCTTCTTGCGGAACTTCTTGATATACGGTAACGCCTCTATTAATACATCAGCTTTCTTGATGGCTTCATCCATTTGATTTTGTCCCCTCTGAAGGTTTCTATTCTTTGCAAAATCAACCCCGACGTCTATCGTGAATTTTTCGAAGCGTCGGAAAATTCACGATGCCTAGACGAGGGGTGCCTAGTTATAATCCGCATTGATCCTGACGTATCCGTAGGACAAATCCGACGTATAGACCGTCGCGCCGGATTTCCCGCGGCCCACGGCGACATCCACGACGATGTTGCGGCCTTTCAAAAGCCCGCGGTCCTTGACAGCCACGGGCCTGCCGTTATTGAAAACGTATACGCCGTTAAGCTTGATCCGCAGGTCTTCCTGTTTCAGGCGGCTGTCCGTCGCCCCCAGGGCCGCCGCGATGCGCCCCCAGTTTGGATCGCTGCCGAACATGGCGCATTTGAAAAGATTGGAATTGGCCACGCCGAAAGCCAGGTCTTTGGCCTGCGGCTTTGTCGCCGTGCCCGAAATGCGCACCTCGATGAATTTCGTCGCGCCTTCGGCGTCTTCGACGATCATCTTAGCCAGGCATATGCAGACCTGCCGCAGGAGCCGGCTGAACCGGACTGCTTCGGGACTGCCTTTTTTTATCATGCGATTGCCGGCGCGGCCGTTCGCCATCAACACGACCATATCATTCGTGCTCATGCAATTGTCGATCGTGACCGCGTTAAAAGAATCGTCGACTGCGCAGGCCAGGGCGTCCTTCAGGGCCGCCTTCTCGATCAGGGCATCCGTAAAACAAAAAGCAAGCATGGTCGCCATCTTCATGCGCGGGGCGATCATGCCGGCGCCCTTACAGACACCGCACACCGTCACGGTTTTGCCGCCGATCACGGCCTGCAAGGACGCTGTCTTGGCAAATGTATCCGTCGTCATAACGGCCTTGGCGGCAGACGGAAATCCTTTGACACTTAAAGACGACACTAAACCGGGAACGGCCGCTTTGATCTTATCCGTCGCCAGCGGCTTGCCGATGATCCCCGTTGAAGCCACCAAAACCTCTTCCTTCTTGAGGGCCAGCTGCCGGGCCACGCTTGCCGTCATCTCCCGGGCATCCCGGAGCCCCTTGCGGCCCGTCATGCAGTTGGCATTTCCGCTGTTGGCGATCAGGGCGCGCGTCTTGGATGCCGCCAGGTGCTGAGCGCTCACCACAAGCGGTGCCGCCTTAAAGGCATTGGCCGTCATCATCGCAGACGCCACGCAAGGAGATTCCGAGAAGAACAGGGCGAGGTCGGGCTTACCGCTCCGTTTGATGCCCGCCGACAAACCGGAAGCCTTGAATCCAAGGGGAAGCACGCTAGAAACCGTCTTCAATGTCATGCTAACGCCGTTCTCTCATCAAAACCATACATGATATTCATATTCTGGACGGCCTGGCCCGAAGCCCCCTTGAGAAGATTGTCGATCGCGCTGGAAACGATCAAAAGCTTCTTTTTCTCATCGACGACAAGACCGATATCGCAAAAATTCGTATACGTGACGTCCGTCAATTGCGGCAGGACGCCCAGGCCGCGCATGCGCACGAAGGGTTCAGTTTTGTAAAACTTCTTGTAGACCGCCTCCACCTGTTGCGCAGGGACGGATTTCTTGAGCCGGATATAGATCGTTTCCAGGATCCCCCGGTTGACGGGCAGAAGATGCGGGCAAAAAACCACGTCCACCCGCGCAAGCGTCGCCCGCGAAAGCTCCTGATTGATCTCCGGAGAATGCTGATGCATATTAAACTTATATCCGCGAAAATTCTCGTTCACATGGACAGAGAGATATTCCGGCGACACCTTTTTCCCGGCACCCGTCACGCCGGACTTGGCGTCGATGATCACGCCGTCTTTGTCGCCGAAACCGGCGACCAGGGCCGGCACGATCCCGAGGATCGCCGCCGTCGGATAACAGCCGGGATTGGCCACGCACCCCGTCTTCTTGATGCGTTCCCGGTAAAGCTCGGGCAGGCCGTACACAAACGCCTTGAGGTGCTTGATATCCTTGTGCGCCTTGTGATACCACTGCCGGTAGACAGCCGGATTTTTGAGGCGGTAATCCGCGCTTAAATCGACGACCTTTTTGCCCCGCTTCAACAGCTTCGGGACATAATCCATGGAAACCGTATGCGGCAGCGCCAGAAACAAAAGATCGCACTTCTCCGCTGCCTTATCGACATTGAACGGTTCGCATTTCAGGCCGACGACGTCCCGCAGGGCCGGAAAAATCTCACCGATCTCCTCAGGTTTCGTCAGCGTCGCCGACAAATACGTCAGACGCACCCCCGGATGCCGCATCAGGATCTTGATCAACTCTTCGCCCGTAAACCCCCGGGCACCGACAATGCCGACTCTAAGCATATACCCTCTTTTTTTGATGCTTGCGCGATGCCTGTTTCATGCACAAACAGGCCATCTTCATCTATTTTCTCGCCGGGCAAAATAAAAAATATCTATAATATGTTAGACGAAAAATACGCCCGCGTCAAGACAAATCCGCCGGGATACCGACGATAAAAAAACACTTTTGGCCCCTAGGGGCAACACCCCGCGCTTATCGGCACCTGGCCCTTGTAAGGAATCGGGCCAGTGTTCGCCTTTCTGGCGAAGAATGGCGCGGGTAGCGCACGAAGCGCACGCTTGCTCTTCCTTTTGAGCAAGGCGTGTCGTGCTTTCTGCAAACACCCGGCCCAAGCGGAGGGGCCGGTGTGCCGCCTTCTGCACAAAAAAAATCCGCCGGTTTTCTCCGGCGGATCCTTGAAGCCTCTGTCAAAAAGCGCTTACCTCTTTGTCCACTGGAAGCGCTTACGGGCACCCTTTTGCCCGTATTTCTTGCGCTCCTTGGCGCGCGGATCGCGCGTGAGAAAACCCCCTTTGCGCAGCGTATGACGGAACTCCGTGTCGATGCTGGCCAGCGCACGCGAAATGCCATGCCTCAAAGCCCCGGCCTGCCCGGTCAAGCCGCCGCCGTCAACAATCGCCGTCACATTGTATTTATTCTTGGTGTTCGTGGCCTCAAACGGCTGGTTGACGATGATGCGGTCCGTCTCCCTGGCGAAATAATCTTCGAAGGCCCGCTTGTTGACAACGATCTTCCCTTCGCCCTGGATCAGGCGGACCCTGGCGATGGCTTCCTTGCGTCTTCCGGTTGCTGTAGAAATAGATGTTTCTGCGGACATATTAGACCTTTCATGAACGCACAACTTATGGAACGATAGTGAACATAAGTTGTTTTGCGTGAATGAAACCCAGCACTAATTTTACATAAAATTAGTGCTGGGTCAAATTCGGCCCGACGGCTTAGCTTCACTTTGTTCGCTAACCCAGAAAGGATAGGTCTTCCTTATACCATATAAAGGAAGGACCTAAGCCGTGGCCTCATTCGACCTCTAATTTCACGAAATTCGTCTTCGTATAAGGATGATCGGAACCCGGATAAACCCTGAGCTTCTTAAGCATGTCGCGGCTCAAAGGGCCTGCCGGCAGCATCTTCCTGACGGCGCTCCGGATGACCTCTGTCGGCTTGGTCGCCAGCATGACTTCTAAAGTAGCCCTTTTAAGGCCGGCCGGATATCCTGAAAAGCTCAGATATTGCTTCTCTTTAAGCTTGTTGCCTGTTACCTTGACCGCCTTGGCATTGATAACAACGACATGGTCGCCGGTGTCAAAATTAGGAGTATACCTCGGCGTATGCTTGCCGCGGATCACCGAAGCCACTTTTGCCGAAAGCCGCCCCAGGACCTTGCCTTTGGCGTCGACCAAAAACCACTGCTTCTTGGATGCGTCCATGTTGGACTTGTTCGCCATGTAAGTTTTCATAAGGGTGAAAATATAACACAACCTCCTGACGATGTCAACATTTTTTTCTTCCAAGGAACCCCACCTTGTCCTCCGGTACCAAAAGCCCCGCAAAAGCCAAAACCAAGAACACCAGACACGCCCAAAAGGGCACGGTGGCCGGGATCACCCGTTCCTGACACACAGCGGACGGATTGACCAAAAGATAGGCTATCTGTGTTTCCCCGGCGACCTGGAGGCCGTAGCGGGCGGCCGCCAGCGACAGATACCGAAGCCCTTCGCCGTCCACGTCCTTGAACCAAAGCACGGCGTGGGCATAGGCGACGGGATCGAAATCGCGGAAAGGCCGGACCTCGGCAAGCATAGCCGTGGATGTCGCGCGATGGCTCAAAACCGCCACCATCCCTCCCGCATAGTCATAATTCGAAAAGATGATCTGCCTCTCCGAAGACAGCTCCTTGACCATCCAAACACACTGACCGATCCACTTGGGATAGTAGATTGTCGTCGCCTTGACGCCGGGATCATTGGCATCAAGACCCATCCATATCATGGCCGGCGTTTCGCAGATCTTCCAGCTCCGCTCCTCCGGCTTCGGGCTCCAGTTATATTGAAAGCCGAACACCTGAAAAACCAACACCATCACGGCCATGGCCGTCGCCTGATAGACCCTCGGCGCCTTCGCCAGGAAACGCGTGACGATCTCATTGACCGCCAGGGCCGCATAGAAACACCACAGGAACAAACCCTGCCCCGAGATCAGACGGCTGCGATGCGTCCAGAAAAGAGAAAACATGACGCTGGCCAGGATCATAAAAAACTGACAGTCTTTTTTTCTGCGCCAGGCAAACACGACCCCCGCGACCACGAATAACGTCAATACCGTCGGGATTGCCAAGTAATAAAAATCGGGCGGCTTGACAAGGCGGACATACGCCAGGTAACGGGCCTGATGATAGAGGATCGGAAAGCTCGGGATCAAAGTCGCGGCAGCGATCCGCCAGATCATCTGGCGTTTCTGACGCTCCGGGATGGTGTATAAAAGAAGCGCTGCCAGAAACAGCCAAGGCACCAAGCTGTGCGCATAAAAAGCTAAGGTCAACAGCACGCAGGCACGCAGAGGCCTATTCTGCATCACGGCGCCATAGCACAATAATCCCAGGCCGAAGGCCAGGCTGAAAGGGATATTGTTGATGACGGCCGTACAGAGCGAGGTGGCGCTGAGCGCGAAAAACAAAAACCAGAAAGCAGCCAAAGAACCGAGGGCACGGCGGATCACCGACCAGCCGCAATAAAGAAACCAGGGGTAAATCAGGACGTCAGAAAGCCTGGCGACGCTGATCAAGTCAAGGCCGGCGCGGTAAAGCACAAGCTGCAGGATATGCAAAAGCGGCGGATACACATGCGGCCGGCCGAACGGGGCGTATTCCCAAAAAGCATGCCCCACCCACCCTCCTGCATCCCGAAACCCCTGCACAACGGAAAGATGATAATAGCCGTCCAGAAAAAGCGGGAAACGAAACCAACTGAACGCCTGGAACATGACGACGGCCAGAAAAATGACACCCGAATAAAAATCCCAGCGCGGGACATTCCAGGATCCAGACAAAGAAAATTTTCCTCTATGCATAGCGCACACTCCTGAGGTATAGCCCGCGGGCCGGGGCACAGAAACCGGCATGCCGCCGGTCGCGGCGCCTCAAGATGTCCCTCATCGCCTCCGGCGCCAGCCGGCCGCGGCCGATATCGATCAATGTCCCGACGATATTGCGGACCATACCCCGAAGAAATCCGGACGCATCGATATCGACGACAATCAACTCCGTCTGCTTCAAAAACGGCAGGGAATCCTCCCCTTTCCTGCGGTACACCCCGATCTTTTCGATCCGCGTCACGGATTTCCGCCGGACCCTGTCCGACGCCTGGAAAGAAGAAAAATCATGGCGGCCCACAAGACAGCGGGCGGCGCGGCGCATCCAAGCGACAGACAAGGAATATTTGACCACAAAGGCAAACCGGTCCAAGAACACCGATTTCTCACAAGCGGGCACAATGACATAGCGATAAGATTTGGACTTCGCGGAGAACCGCGCATGAAAACACGGATCGGCCTCCTCGGCTCCTGCCGCGCCGATATCCCGCGGAAGATGGTGATCCAAAGCCCGCCGGAGCCGGTCTGCCGGGATCGCCGACGCCGTTGCAAAATGCGCGGTCTGCGCGACAGCATGAACGCCCGCATCTGTCCGGCCGGAACCAGTCAAGCGGACGCGGTGGCCGACAACCTTCTCGAGCGCCTTTTCAACCTCTTCCTGAACCGTCACCAGTTTCTTCTGCCGGCCGGAAGAAGGAAGCTGACGGCTGGTCTGCCGCTGCCAGCCGGCGTATTGCGTGCCGTCGTATTGAAGAACTATCTTGATCGTACGCATGGAAACTCCGCGGGCTGCCCGTGAAAAGATATCCGTCGGAAAAAAGAACCGGTCAGCCTATTTGCCGGTTAACCGGTTGTTGCGTTAACTGGCTGACTGGCTGACCGGCTCTCACGGGATAACCAACGACATTATCTCTTAATCAACAACTCCGCAATCTGCACGGCATTGGTCGCAGCACCCTTACGAAGGTTGTCGGCCACCACCCACATCCACATTCCCTTCTCGTTATAAGGATCCTTGCGGAGACGCCCAACAAATACCTCGTCTTTGCCTTCCGCGTTAACAGGCAAAGGATATACGCAGCTCTTGGTGTCATCCAGCACGACGATGCCCGGAGACGACGCCAGCGTCTTCTTGACTTCTTCGATATCAACAGGTTTTTTCGTTTCGATGTAGATCGATTCGCTGTGACCCGTCCTTACGGGGACACGGACCGTCGTCGCCGAAACCAAGATCCTGTCGGTATGCATGATCTTATGGGTTTCCTTGATCATCTTCCACTCTTCGGAGGTGTAATCGCATTCCGCAAAACCGCCGATGTGAGGAAAGATATTGAAAGCGATCCTCTGCGGCATGGCTTCCGGCTTCGACTCCACGCCCGAAAGGATGGCTTTCGTCTGCTCAAAGAGCTCCGCAACCGCTTTGCTGCCGGCGCCAGACGCGGCCTGATAAGTAGACACGATCACGCGCCTGATCTTATAAAGCTTGTGAATAGGCGCCAGCGCCACCACCATCTGGATCGTCGAGCAATTTGGGTTAGCGATAATCCCGCGTCCTTTTTTGGCTTTTTTGACATCTTTGGGATTCACTTCGGGAACGACGAGAGGCACGTCTTCTTCCATACGGAAATCCGCCCCGTTATCGATGACGACAGCGCCCCGCTTGACCGCCTCGGGAGCAAACGTCACGGCAGCACCCTTCTCCCCTTCGGTACCGGCAAATAAAGCAATGTCAACCCCCTCAAAAGCCTCGGGAGAAATCTGCTTCACATGATAAGTCTGACCGTCGACCGTGATGTCCCTTTCGCTGCGGGCCAGAACCTTCAAGGCCCCGACAGGAAAATTCCTCGATTTCAAAACTTTCAGCATCTCGATGCCGACAGCGCCTACACCCACAACCGCAATATTATATGTTTTCATAAGAAAGCCTTTGGGATTTTGACATATTTATAGAATGATATATCCTTTCAGTTATGCCTATCAGCCCCTGCGGGACAGCTTCTTGCGAGCCGTCATTATGGAGATAAAATCTTATGCGCTTGATACCTTTGTCGCTCACGATAGTAAGTTCGATATTAGTCCCCTGCCTGGAATAGGGAGGAAAACGATATTCTTCCTTAAAAGCATAAAAATCTGCGCTCTCAATGTATCTTATCAGCTCGCTCATCCGCGCAGGATCAATCCGTCCCGCTTTCCTTTCGCCCTCTTCTCTGCCGGCCCTCACGGTATAAGCGATATAACGACCATCGCCCTTGATTTCAAGATAGGACCCCAGAGCCTCCCAGTTTGAGCTTTTCAGCTCGATAGATTCTATCTTCAGATCCTCCGCCTTCACATAACCCGGAGACAAGAACACGAACAAAAACAATATGGCTGAATTCAACAACAGGCCTGCTCTTTTAGTCATTGTCCCTCTATGTAAAGACAAGACCGAGCAGCTAGTCGAACAGGGCATACATAAATAGCGTGAATAAAAATCCGGGCAGATGTCAGGGACCCCATTACAACAATGAACTTCCAGATAGATGCCAAGGATCTTTCTACAAGTTAGCAACCACAAGATCCCCAACCTCGGTGGTCGAATACCCCATCTTGCCCGCCGCCAGGGATTTCAGTTTCGTCTGTACGATCTTGATGACGGCGTCCTCGATCGCCTTGGCCGCTTGGGCCTCACCCAGGGAATCCATCATCATACCGGCTGCGCAGATCGCCGCCAGCGGGTTGATCACATTCTTGCCCGTGTATTTGGGGGCGGAACCTCCGATGGGCTCAAACATCGAGACCCCCGCAGGATTGATGTTACCGCCGGCCGCAATCCCCATGCCGCCCTGGATCATAGCGCCTAGGTCCGTGATGATGTCGCCGAACATATTGTCGGTGACGATGACGTCGAACCATTCGGGATTCTTGACAAACCACATCGTCGTGGCATCCACATGGGCATAATCGATCTTGACGTCCGGATACTCTTTGGCCACCTCGTTGAACGTCCTCTGCCACAAATCCCAGGCATACGTCAAGACATTGGTCTTGCCGCAAAGGGTCAGTTGCTTGCGCCTGTTCCTTTTGCGCGTTAATTCGAACGCATAACGCACGCAACGCTCCACGCCGGCCCGCGTGTTATAGGAAATCTGGATGGCGACTTCGTCCTTTGCGCCCTTCTTCTGGAATTCCCCCATGCCCTTATAGAGGCCTTCACTGTTCTCGCGGACAACGACAAAATCGATGTCTTCCGGTTTCTTGTCTTTTAAAGGACAAAAGGCGGAGCTGTAAAGCTTCACCGGCCGCAGATTGATATACTGGTCGAGGGCAAATCTGAGCTTCAAGAGGACGCCCGTCTCGATGATGCCGGGCTTGACGTCCGGGTCGCCCACAGCGCCCAGATAGATGGCGTGGTATTTCTTGAGCTCGGCGACATCGGCATCATCGACGAGCTTGCCCGTCTTCAAATATCTCTTGCCGCTGAAATCGAATTCTTTTGTCTCAAATTTGAAATTGAATTTTTTTGCGGCGGCGTCCAGGACCTTCAAACCTTCGCGCACAACCTCCGGCCCTGTCCCGTCACCGGGTATGACAGCTATTTTATACATTAATTTCGTCCTTTTTTAGGTTTTTTCTATCGAAATTAACTCCGAAGCGTGCTTAATGAAATTTAAGACAAGGTTTATGGCCTAGAACCCCGCGGGTATGCCCGCGGGGTGACGTCCCTTCCGCCATTTATCTTGGGCATAGCCTCGCCCGCCGCAGGTGGGCAGGGAATTCTGGCTATGGGATTAAATTTCACAAGCGTTTACGCAAGGGGTCTTCCTTGCTCTTCACCCAATTCACCAATCCGCCCTTTTCGACGATCTGGCATACAAAATCCGCAAAAGGGGCGGCATGATACGTCTTGCCCTGCGTGAGGTTCCTGACCGCGCCTTTTTCAAGCTCGACCTCCAGCTCATCGCCCGGCTGTATCTGGTCGGCCTCCCTGACTTCAATGATGGGCAAGCCGATATTGATGGCGTTACGATAAAAAATCCTGGCAAAGCTCTTGGCAATGACCAAAGACACACCGCAACCCTTGATGGCGATCGGGGCATGCTCCCGTGACGATCCACAGCCGAAATTATTTCCCGCAACCACGATATCCCCCGTCTTCACCTTCCTGGGAAAATCATGATCCAGGATCTCCATGCAATGGCCGGCCAGTTCTTTGGGATCGATCGTGTTCAAATACCGAGCCGAAATGATATCGTCGGTATTGACGTCATTGCCGAATTTATGGACCTTCCCTTTAATCACCATAATCACTAAAATTGGCTTTACTGACTACTATCTACTGACTACTTCGTTTGGATGCGTGATATATCCCGTGATCGCACTCGCCGCCGCAACGGCAGGATTCGCCAGATAGACATAGCTGCCTTTGGCGCCCATGCGGCCCATGAAATTCCTGTTGGTCGTGGCCAGGCACGCCTCGCCCTCGGCAAGGATCCCCATATGCCCTCCCAGGCACGGCCCGCACGTAGGCGTCGACACAACGCCGCCGGCCTTGACGAATATCTCCAGGAGCCCTTCCTTCATGGCCTGCAGGTAAATCTCCTGTGTCGCCGGGATGACAACAAGGCGCACGCCGGAAGCGACCTTCCTGCCTTTCAAGATCTTTGCCGAAATCCTCAAATCCGAGATGCGGCCGTTTGTGCAGGAACCGATGACCACCTGGTCCACCTTGACACGGCCCACCTTGCCGACAGGCTTGATGTTGCTCGGCAAATGAGGGCACGCCACTACGGGCTCCCACGACGAGACGTCGTATGTCCGCACGGCGGCGTAAGACGCGTCGGGATCGCTTTGCAGCGCCCTCCACGCCTTGATCTGCGCCGCAGAATACTTCCGGCCGGATGCCGCCTGCTGCACATAATCCAGCGTCGTCTCGTCGGGTGCGATGATGCCGTTTTTGCCACCGGCCTCAATCGCCATATTGCACATGGCAAAACGGTCATCCATAGACAGCTTTCCGATAGCGGGACCGTAGAATTCCATGGCTCGGTAAGCCGCTCCCTCTACGCCGATATCGCCGATCACATTTAGAATAAAATCTTTCCCGCTCACCCACTTAGGGAGCTTGCCGTTAAAAACGAACTTCATGGATTCCGGCACCCTGAGCCATGCATGCCCCGTCATCCAGGACACAGCCAGGTCTGTGGAGCCGACGCCGCTTGAAAAAGCGCCGAGGGCCCCGTAGGTGCACGTATGGGAATCCGCTCCGATCACCAGATCCCCCGTTTTGACAAGCCCCATTTGCGGCAAAAGGGCGTGCTCAATGCCCATTCTGCCGACTTCATAGTAATGCGTGATCTTATGCCTGGAGGCGAAATCCTTGAGGCGTTTGACCTGCTGGGCGCTCTTGATGTCCTTGGCAGGCGTGAAGTGGTCCGGGATCAATGCGATACGGTGGCGGTCGAATACTTTTGTAAAACCGGATTTCTCAAACTCGTCGATGGCAATGGGCGCCGTGATATCGTTGCCCAGCGTGAAATCCACCTTGGCCCAGATAAACTCACCCGGCACAACTTCTTTCTTGCCGCAATGCCTTGCCAGTATTTTTTGTGTTATCGTCTGACCCATGGTCTTGTTATAGCGTTATAGAGTTATAGCGTTATGGAGTCATAGCGTTTACACAATAACTCTATAACCCTATAACGCAATAACGAATTCTAACCCTTGAATTCTTTTGCGACGACAGTCGCATTATGGCCGCCGAAACCCAAGGCGTTCGACATGGTCGTCTTGATCTTGAGCCCCCTGGCCTTGTTGGGCGTATAATCCAGGTCGCAATCCGGATCCTTATTCTCCAGGTTGATCGTCGGAGGCACAACGCTATGCTTCATCGTCAGGCAGCAGACGATAAACTCCACGCCGCCGGCGGCCCCCAAGAGGTGGCCGGTCATCGATTTGGTCGAGCTGATGGCAACCTTGTGGACATGATCCCCGAACGCCTTTTTCATGGCCAGGGTCTCGATCTTATCATTCAACAGCGTGGATGTGCCGTGGGCATTGATATAATCGATGTTCTCCGGTTTCAACCCCGCATCTTTCAAAGACGCACGCATGGCTCGGACACAGCCGTCGCCCGAAGGATCCGGCGCCGTAATATGATAGGCATCTCCTGACATGCCGTAACCCGCCACCTCACAGTAAATCCTGGCATTGCGTTTCAGGGCGTGTTCCATCTCCTCTAGAATAACAAGGCCTGACCCCTCCCCCATGACAAACCCATCGCGTTCTTTGTCAAAAGGCCGGGAGGCCCTCTGGGGTTCGTCATTGCGGCACGAGAGACTCTTCAAAGCGCAAAAACCGCCGATCCCCATAGGCGTGACCGCGCCTTCAGTCCCACCGGCGATCATGACGTCCGCATCGCCGTACTGAATGATCCGCATCGCATCGCCGATGGCATGGTTGCCTGTCGCACACGCAGTGGCGACACAGCTATTGGGTCCCTTGAAACCAAACTTCATAGAAACATGCCCCGACGCTTCATTGACAATCAGCATGGGGATCAAAAACGGCGTCAACCGGGAAGGTCCGCGTTCAAGCAGAATCTTATGCTGTTCCTCGATGATCCTCAGGGATCCGATACCGGAACCGATCAAAACACCGCAACGTTCCAGGTCCAGCTTCGCAAGATCGAACCCCGCGTCGGCAACCGCCTCGACGGCGGCGGCCATGGCATAATGCACGAACTTTTCGGTATGCTTGACCTCTTTCTTACCCATGAAAATCTCAGGATCAAAATTCTTCACCTGACCGGCGATCCTGGCATCATAATCGGTAGGGTCAAAATACGTAATCGTATCGACCCCGCTGACACCGGTCTTCAACCCCTCCCAGAATTCCGCGACGTTGTTTCCCAGGGGCGTTACAGCTCCCAAACCTGTCACAACGACTCTACGTCTCATTAATTTGCCCTCAGTGTCTGTGCATTAGCAAATCACCCAGACGCTCACTGCGTCCAGGCAAGGGGCCGCACCCCTCTGATGCGTCGTTACTTTCTGGTTTATGATATACACCCATTCGCCGGGCCCTATCCTCTTTGGGCACTCTGCCCCGACGGCCTCCTAACAAATACCCCGACCTTGAAGTGTCCAGTCGGGGTATATATTTCTTAATGAAGCCACCAAAAACCGCCCAGTTACTTTTTTGCGATTTTTTCTTCGATATATTTTACCGCATCCCCCACAGTTGTCATCTTCTCGGCGTCCTCGTCCGGGATCTCGATCCCGAATTCCTCTTCCAAGGCCATAACGAGTTCTACCGTATCAAGGGAATCTGCGCCGAGATCTTCGACAAAAGAAGCTTCCGGCGTCACCTCTTCAGGCTTAACGCCCAGCTGTTCTGCGATGATTGACTTTACCTTATTGACCGCATCTGTCATTCTTCTCCTCCTGTTTACCTGCAAAAATCTTTTCGTGTCGGCACTTCTGTCCCACTCCACCTACATGCTCATTCCCCCGTCCACCACAATCGTTTGGCCCGTGATATAGTCCGCATCCGAAGACGCTAGAAAAAGACAGGCACACGCGACATCGCGGGGAACACCCAATCTATTTAAAGGGATAGTGGCCAGCATCGCCTTGCGCTGTTCTTCGCTGAGTTTATCCGTCATGGCCGTCTGGATAAATCCTGGCGCAACGGCGTTCGCATTGATGTTCCGGGATGCCAGTTCTCTGGCCACTGATTTAGTAAAGCTGATGATGCCGCCTTTAGAGGCTGCGTAATTGGCCTGACCGGCATTCCCCATGATGCCAATGATCGAAGCGATGCTGATGATCTTGCCGCTCCTCTGTTTGATCATCACCTTGGAGACGGCCTTCGTGCAGTTAAAAACGCCCTTCAAGTTGACCGCCAGCACCTTATCCCAATCCTCTTCGCTCATCCGAAGCAGTAAATTGTCCTTCGTGATGCCGGCATTGTTAACTAATATATCAAGATGCTTAAAATTGTCAAGCACTAAATTCACCATGCCTTCAACTTCTTTAAAGGCAGTGACATCCGTCGAAAAACTCATGCTTCTGACGCCCTTCGCCTCGATCTCCTTCTGGGTCGCCTGGGCTGACTCCAGGTTGACGTCACAGATAACCACGTCCGCCCCTTCCTGGGCGAAAAGCATGGCAATCTCGCGGCCGATCCCTCTGGCCCCGCCCGTCACCAACGCCACTTTGCCTTGCAGCTTCATCTTGCTCCTCCATCCGCTTGGACCATGCCCCAGCAAAATGATCCCTGGCGAAGGCCCATCGCTAAGCAGTCTCTCCTGATTCCGAAACCAAGGCCTTCATATCTTCCCAGGTCCCAGCGCTGACGACCTTGGCGCCTGAATCTATCTTTCTCATGAGTCCTTTTAAAACCGACCCGGGCCCCACCTCGTAGAACTCTGAAACGCCCCTTTCCAGAAGGTAACGCATGGAGGCTTCCCAGTAAGTCGTAGAATTCACCTGATTCACCAGGTTCACCTTTATGATCACCGGATCCCTCTGTTCCTTGGCATCGACATTGCTCACCAGGGGAACATCCGCAGGCTTGAAAGAAATCTTCTCGATCTCTGGCGTCAAGCCGTCGCGCGCCCCATTCATCAATGAACAATGAAAAGCGCCGCTGACATCCAGAGGGATCACGCGCTTGGCGCCCTGCACCATGACCGCATCCGTCAATAATTGTGCGCGCTGTTTTGCAACAGAGACGATCACCTGGCCCGGGCTGTTGAGGTTGGCGACCTCCCCGCCGGCAGACCTGCTGATCTGAGCGACAACGTCCTTCTCTAGACCAAGAACACAAAGCATGACGCCGGGGTTCTTTCCGGAGGCCTCTTCCATCAACTCTCCGCGGCGTCTCACCAGCCGGAGCGCTTCGGCGAAAACGATGACGTGCGCCGCGACCAACGCAGAGTATTCGCCGAGACTCAGGCCGGCCACATAATCCGGTTTGAGATCCGGACGGAACGTCTGCATGACGGCAAGAGCGGCGACGCTGGCCGTCAAAATGGCCGGCTGGCAATTCTCCGTCTTCGTCAATTCCTCAAACGGTCCTTCGAAACAAAGCTGCGACAAAGGAAAACCCAAAACCTGATCCGCTTCATCAAAGACGGCGCGGCCGACGTTGGAATTCTGATAAAGGTCGAGCCCCATGCCTACCAACTGGGCCCCCTGACCTGGAAAAAGAAATGCTTTTTTCATTTTCGATCAGCTAAAATCGCGGAACCTTACGGACTATTTCTGCCACTGGATGACGACCGCCCCCCAAACAAGACCGGCACCGAATGCATCCAGGACAACGATATTGCCTCCTTTGATACGGCCAGACTGATACGCCTCGCACAATGCCACGGCCGTCGAAGCGCTCGACATGTTGCCGTATTTGGCCACGTTGAAATAAATCTTTTCCAAAGGCAGCTTCATCTTACGCGCCACAGCATCCAAGATACGCAGATTCGCCTGATGGGGAATAAAACAATCAATGTCGTCAACACCCAGCTTGCATTTCTTGAGCGCGCGGCAGGCGGCATCCGACATGATCTTGACGGCAAGCTTAAAAACCTCATTGCCGCGCATCTTGATAAAATGCATCCTCTTGTCCACCGTCTCGCGGGACGCCGGCATCCTGCTGCCGCCGGCGGGCTGCATCAATAATTCCGTCATCGAGCCGTCACACCCCATATAACTGGCCAGGATTCCGCCATTGTCAACGGGCGCCAGCACCGCCGCACCTGCGCCGTCGCCAAAAAGAACGCATGTGTTGCGGTCCTGCCAATCGGTAACACTGGACAATTTTTCGGCG
Source organism: Candidatus Velamenicoccus archaeovorus (assembly GCF_004102945.1). Lineage (GTDB taxonomy): Bacteria > Omnitrophota > Gorgyraeia > Velamenicoccales > Velamenicoccaceae > Velamenicoccus > Velamenicoccus archaeovorus. Next base: position 1,184,226 of record NZ_CP019384.1, read on the forward strand.
CCGATCACCAGGGCATTTTTATAGACCCCGCTTCTCAAGAATTGCTGGGCGATCACAAGGCCATAGACAAATCCAGCGCAGGCCGCGCTCACATCAAAGCAAGCGGCGTTCTTGGCTCCCAGCATCTCCTGGAGAAAACAGGCTGTCGCCGGAAATGGCATATCCGGCGTAATCGTCGCCACAATGATCAGCTCAAGGTCCAGCGGTTCCAGATTGGCGTTTTTAAGCGCTTCTCTTGCGGCATTAAAGGCGAGCGTACTCGTCGATTCCGTCGAAGATGAAATCCTGCGTTCCTTGATCCCGGTGCGGGTGGTGATCCATTCGTCGCTCGTCTCCACCATCCCCTCCAGGTCCTTGTTGGTCAAAACCTTTTTAGGCACATAGAAACCGAGGCCGATAATACCGATGTTTTTTTTGGATTTTTTCATAAGATCAGGCTTTCACCAGAAGTTTTTTGGCCTGTTCGGTGATGCTCTCGTTGATGTGGCGCTCCACTTCCTCTTTGGCGAAGCGGATGGCGTTCATGACGGCCTTGGCGTTCGATCGGCCATGACCGATGATCACGACGCCGTCCACGCCGAGAAGGGGCGCCCCGCCGTATTCCGAATAATCGATCTGCTTCTTAAAGCGCTTAAAACAAGGACGGGCCAAAAGATACCCCAGCTTACCCCAGATGCTCGACAAAAGCTCTTTCCTCAAAAAATATGCAATCGTCTCCGAGATGCTCTCGGAGACTTTCAATGTCACGTTGCCGACAAATCCATCACAGACGATCACATCGCAATTGCCGGAAAAAATATCCTTGCCTTCGACGTTCCCGATGAAATTGACCGAACTCTGTTCCAGAAGCTGGTAGGCCTCCTTCATGAATTCCGTGCCTTTTGATTCCTCTTCGCCGACATTGAGGAGTCCGACACTTGGTTTGGCCTTGCCAAGGATCTGCTCATAATAGGCGCTGCCCATCAGGCCGTACTGAAGCAGATGCATCGGCTTGGGATCGATATTGGCGCCCGCGTCGATAATCAGGGACACGCCGACCAAATTCGGCAAGACGATGGCGATGCCGGGACGCTCGATCCCTTCGAGCAGCCCCAGCTTCAGCGTCGCGCCGCACACGGCAGCGCCGGTATTGCCTGCGCTAAAGAAAGCGTCGGCCTTGCCCTCTTTGCAAAGGCTGATACCGATATTGATCGAGGAATTCCTTTTTTTGCGGATCGCCGCTGCCGGCGGCTCGCACATCTCCACGATCTCGTCGGCGTGAACGATCTCAACCCTGGAATGATCGAATTTCTTGCGCTTGGCGAGCTCGGCCTTCAAAAGATCGGACGGGCCGACAAGATAAACAAAAACATCAAACCTGCGGATCGCTTCGATCACACCTTCGATAACAACCTTGGGGGCGTAATCGCCGCCCATGGCGTCTACGGCAACCTTGACCATTGCTTACCTTTCCGTCGGTTTCTTTTTGGCTTCTTTTTTGGCCCGTTTGGCCTCGAAATCAATCACCAGCCGGCCGTCGTAATAACCGCAAACAGGACAGATGCGGTGCGGCAGCTTCGGAGACTTGCACTGGCTGCACTTCATCAATTCAACCGCCTCCAATTTCCAATGCGTCCTTCTCCTGCGTCCTCTGGCCTTTGAGTGTCTTCGTCTTGGATTTGGCATGTGTTCACTCCTTAACTTTGCAATTTTTGGGTTATTTCCCTACAAAGTTAACTCCGACGTGTGCGCCGTAAATTTCTGCCCAATACTTGCTGGCAGAAATTTACAAGCGCTTACACGAGGAGCAACATTCCCTCATTGACACTTACATCTTTCTTTATTTAAATCCACCCCGCACCTGGGACATATGCCCCGGCAATCCTCGCGGCACAACACCTTCTGGGGATAGGTCAGGATCAATTCCTGGCGGATATCGTCGTCCAGCTCAACGACAGGCTCTGAGATATCCAGCGCATACGCCAGCTTGAAAGACCTCTCGATTTTGACGGCGAAATCACACAGGCAGCGCGCGCATGTCATCGTTGCCTTGGACCTGACGTCCACCTGCGCCACGGCCAGGCCGCTGTCGCGTTTTGCCGATACCGCAATCTTGACCGGCTCCTCAAAGCGAATGCCTGGAGCATCCAGCTCCCGGCCTTTAGCATCCCAGGAGACGGAAAGCAGCATGGGCCGCTCTTCCGAAAGCCTGGCGAGATCGATCCTCATCATAAGAACGAGCCAAAAAGGCCGCGGTGTTACTGGGCCTTAAATTTTTTCTTCAACGCCTTTTCCACGCACGACGGCACAAATACCCCGAGGTCTGCTCCGAGGCTGCCGGCCTCTTTCAAAAGCTTGGACGAAACATAGCTGTAAGATTCGGACGGCATCAGAAAAATGGTCTCAATACTATCATCCAGTTTCCTGTTCGTCAAGGCCATTTGAAATTCATACTCGAAGTCTGAAAGCATACGCAGACCCCGAATAACGATAGCGGCCTTCTGGCGGCGGGCGAACGTCACAAACAAGCCGCTGAAGGCCACAACTTCCACTCCGGCAACATCCTTCAGCGCCTCCCTGAGCAGCGATACCCTCTCCTTGATGGAAAAAAGAGTATTCTTGGAAGGGTTCTGCGCCACCGCCACAACAACTTGCCCAAAAAGCCGGACCGCCCTTTTGATCACGTCAATATGGCCGTATGTGACGGGGTCGAAGGTCCCCGGATAGATGGCTTTTTGGCACATGATTTGCCCTCGCTTCCATCCTGCAAATCACCCCCACTGTTTCGTTTTGGTTCGTTCTACTTCACCAAAAGCGAAACAAAACGGTGGGGGTTAAATTCCGGTCTGCCTATCGGTAAACAGGGATAGGCGCCCGGACAGCTTGCGTTGACGTAAGTTACTGCCTCATGATCCACCCGCCGCTAGAGCGTCGGCAGATCAAATTCGGACTTATAACTTACGGCTTACAACACTATGCCTATCCGTAAGTTATGTCCTCATTTGAAAAAAGGAGACTTTGATGTCTCCGTAATCGGCTTCTTTGAACCGGGTTATATTCTCCGGGACATCCCCCAAGTCATCCGTCCCGGCATGCTCGACTATCACAAAACTACGAGGTGCTAATATACCACTTGACGCAATCGTTTTCAAGGCTTTTTTTGCCAAACCCTTATGATACGGAGGGTCCAGAAAAACGAGATCAAACCGTTCCCCCTTCTTCTCAAGGACCTTCAGGGCCCGAAAAGCATCGTTTGTGTAGACTCTGACACCCTCTCGCCCCTCCTCGCTGAGCCCAAGGGCCTCCAGGTTCCGCATGATGGCATTCGTGGAGCGCCTATCGGAATCAATGAGGCATGCCGAAGCGGCGCCGCGGGAAAGGCTTTCAAGCCCCATGGCGCCGCTTCCCGCAAAAAGCTCCAAAACCCGTGCCTTGGCCACGGCCCCGGCCAAGACGTCAAAGATCGCCTGACGCACCTTGTCCTGCGTAGGCCTGATGTGGGCCGGAAACGATATCCGCCTTCCCCTGTATTTCCCTGCTATTATTCGCACAGGATTATGATATTATTCTGCAATATCTTGACCAGTGTTAAAGATCTTAAAGCGCTCGGAAGACTCCTTTATATCCGACTGGGCCATAATGATGCCGCCGTAAGTATTCTGCTCGTTATATTCGCTCTGTCCACCGCCGACGCTCCTAGTCGAAAGCGGCGGAACATATTTGTGAACTAACAGGTTGCCACCGGCCCCCTTCTTTAACAAGCCTTTTGAGATATCCTCAAATTCGAAGATGTAAATTCCGCCATACTCCAAATGAGGCAGCAACCATCTCTGCCTTATGGGAGAAACCAGAAGGAACAGCCTGCCGTTCTGTTCAGCCAAGCTCGAAGATGTAAAGGAATCGAAACCCAACTTCTTGGCGTCCGCTATGGACGTAAGGACACCAATATATTTCCAGGTCTCACCGTGGTCTGCGGAAGACAACAAAATCGTCTTCTGGCCCTGGTGCTTTATTATGGCGCTCAAGGTCAGATAAATAACGCCGTCATGAACCAGCGACCCTGGTTCTTCGTAAAAAACCACATTTTTGAGGTCCGCAGAAAAATCATTCAGGTCATGCTTTGCGCTGCAGACCGGCAATTTGCAATATTTTGAACCGAATAAAGGAATTTCTTGCGCCGAAGAAAGAGCCTCGGGAGTAGCGGCATATCTATAAGCGATGTAGACTTGCGGCCAAGAAGTAGCTCTCCTCAACTCGCCAAATTTCTTGGGTTTTTTGGAAAATCCCACCGCAGTGAATAATTTCCATCTCCTGGCGGCAACTGGGTCGGTAGGATCAAAAAGTAAAGTCGGGGTTTCCTCCCTGCAGAAACCCTCAACGGCTTTTCCGTTTATAACAAGAATTTTATCGTAAGCATGATTGGCCTCGCTGATTTTTGTCCACGTCCTCCCATGGTCAAGACTTTTCGCCAAATGCGTTTCAATATAAAAGGGTATGTTCAACTTGACATTAATTGCGGAGTACGCCAACCAACCTATGCCGCTATCATCATATTCAACAGAAGGATCATATGCCCCCAACAAAGAATCTTCTCCGACGATATTGATTTTTTCAGAACCTCGATCGTTGCCGACGGCCGAGACATGATCTGCGGCCAGAATACAACCTGCCAAAAGCAATGAAATGAATAAATCCATTTTTCTCTTCGTACAAAAAGAAATATCGCGCTCTCTTTTGTCCCTGTCGCTCAAAACGAAACGCCTCATTTCCACAGCCCTTCTGCGGTCGGCCTTGCCGGATATAATCGCCTATCTTTCAGTCGACAGCCAAAACCGCCCTTGGATCCCAAAACATCGAACCGAAAGAAGCCTTTTTTATGGCTTCTTCGTACTGCCGCTGCGTGATCTCGCCGATAATCATCCTGGCTTGAAGTCTCACCCTGGTCACGGCGACCGCCTTCTGCACGCGGCCGCTGTACACAAACAACAGAAGCCCCGCAATCACAATGACGCTAAAGACAACTCGTTTCATGTCTGCCTCCTGGCGATATATCCCATAATTTCAGCGGATAAAATAATCGAAAAAGCATGCTGGCCGCCGGCGTCCAGCCAAGTCATAACATACCCACATCTATAAACAGCCTTTTCTTTCTCACAGCTCTGCGTCACAGCCCTCTGCCGTCGCCCCGACGCCCCCCCCACATCGTACCCGGGCCTCTTTCCATCGAACAAACTATTTTTGGCCGCCGAAAACAGCAAAGTGATAATATTTCCATACGACATCGATATGCCGGAAACCGGCCCCCTTCAACCACGCCATCTCGTCGGAAATCTTAAAAGGATGATCCTCCCTTTCATATCGCCGCCGGCGCTCGTTCATATCCTTTTCGGACATGTGCCGGGACAAAAACCTCTTCCACATCTCAAGGTTTAGGCGCTGCAAACAATCCGTCTCACCAAGCACCAGATCCGCCAGATACAAAACGCCTCCCTTCCTGAGGCCGCGGCGGATCTTTGCGTAAAGTTTCAGTTTTTCCCCTCCGCGGCGCAGATGATGCAGAGTCAAAGAAGACACGACCGCGTCAAAACCGGAATAATCAAATGTGCGCACGTCGGAAACGACATAACGGATATCGCGAAAATCCCGGAGTTTGTTTTTGGCGATCTCCAGCATGTTCTCCGAAAAATCAACGCAGGTGATCCGGGCCTTCGGGAAATGCTCCTTGATCTTTTTGGAGATCGACCCTGTCCCACATCCTAGATCCAGGATCCTTTTGGCATCATTTTTCTTAAAAGGCAGCGCCGACACCAAGGCCTCCAGCATATCCGCATAGAACGGCACCGACTTGACGACCCTCGCATCGAAGGTGCCCGCTTCGTCCTGAAAATGTTTCTTCACGCGATCGATCATTCCATCTCCCCTTTAAAGTTTGATATATTCCTTGGGCTCCAGGTTTGTCTCCATGGTCCAGATGGTAGCCACCCCGCCCTTGATCCGCCAGACAGTCAAAAAATCCAGGCCGCGCTCTTCGATCCACGGCTTCAAAAACGGCCTGTTCTTCACGATCTCCTTTTTGAGTGCCTCATCCCTCACCGCCTCAACCTTACCGGCGATCCTGACCTGCTTATTCTCCGTCTGGCTAAAGCAGCACAGCTCTACCTCGGGATTGCGCTCAAGCTGCTTCTGAAGATCTTTTGTCCTGCCCGTATGAAAAATAATGCCATTTTCATCCACGAGATACAACATCATTCCCCGTACGTGCGGCCTCTTGCCTTCAACCGTCGCCAGATAGACAATCGGATTCCGTTTGATGAAATCAATGATCTCTTGTTTATCCATGCAATCCTCCGTATCTCACGCTAATACGCGTAATGGCTCCCCCGGCGCTTCTTGTCCATCAGATAGCCGACATAGAGGACTACCCCAAACCCCGCCAAAAATATCCAAAAAATATACACGTCAGGTTTCATCGTCTCTCCATTCAAAAACACTCCATCCTTAAATCGAGAACTTACCCCCCCAGACACTAGACTTACAACACAACAGCCAAACGCCAATCATAAATCTCGCTTGTCATCTATAGCCACTATCCATTCTGCTCGCGGCGTTGGAACCTACTTCAAATACCTCATGCGCTCTTTTCAGGGCCCTCTCTGCTTTTACTCTTTCCCTCTTCACTTCTTGAACTTGTGTCCATGAGATAGTTGCCGCAATTATCGCAACCATAATTGTAAGTGTTTGAAAAAAACATATCTTCTACGCGAAAAAATCTTGTGTACTTTATCTTCTGGAAAATCGTATCCTTTAACATTGTATAAGACAGGCAAAAATGCCTGACATGTTTTAAAAGCACTGAAATCACTTGCACCGAGAACAGCTCCGGGTAAATTTGACCATTTACAAGAACCTTGTAACAAAAACGGGGATTCTCGAATCGACTGATGCTTTCCTTCTTTTGGTTCAAAATATATACAATATCTACATTGAGAAAAACCTAAAAAATAAAATATTGATCTCAGTAATTTACTCGCCAAAGACTTCTCCCAATACCATTCTTTATAAAAACTGTGCATACGCTTAATGCTGACTCTAATCTGTTTTTCTTCAGATTTCATAGTTACCCTTCTTCCTGACCTATCTTCTTGTCTAACAAATTATTGTATCAAAAAACCTTCCATGCTTCTCTTGCTGTCGCGAACGAATGTGAGCGACAGTTCAGGTTTGAGCGAGACGAAGGCGAGCGATTTGATTTCGCCTCCGGCGAAATCATCCCGCAGCCAGCGAAGTAAAACTCATGTGCACCTCTGGTGCTTGCGCATGAGATTTACGAGCATCTTTGGCAAGGGGTCATTTCTTCTTCCTTCCTCGCTGCAGGAAAAGACCGACGTTACAAGAGCCAGGGCCGGCCTTTTTGAAGCAAGTTGGAACGACATATCCTATTGTATCACAACTATCTTTGAGGCAAATGTTCTGCTTCTTCTCCCCGCCCCACCCAAAAGAAGCGGATAGCCCACCGGCTATATTCAAGAAAAGCGCAAGGCCCTGCGAAGCAGACAATCAGAAATTTTTTGGCAAAGGTTGGCAAGGATTTACGACAAGGGTATAGCGACAATCCTCTATGGAGCGTCATACCCTTGGCGTAAACCGCAGCCAACGGCAAAAAATTTCGTCTGCGAACAGGGCCTTGCGCAAACCGCCAATAAAGCTGCTATCCCACTTCGACAAACCTCTCAAACTCCGGAAACCGCCTGTAAAGCTGGCGCTTGAGCTCCGCATTCTTCGGGTCAGCGAGCTTGGGATCGCGCTCGATAAGTTTGTGCGCGTCTTCGCGCGCGGCCTTAAGAAGATGCATCTGCGCCAGGGGATCGGCGATCTTTAAATCCGCCAGGCCGTGCTGGCGCTCGCCAAAGAACTCTCCCGGCCCCCTGATCTTTAAATCCTCTTCGGCTATTTTAAACCCATCTGTCGTCGCCACAAAGGCTTTGATGCGCGCCTGCGCGTCTTCGGACTTCGGGTCGGCGACAAGAAGACAATGGGATTCATGTACGCCGCGACCGATGCGGCCGCGCATCTGATGAAGCTGGGACAAGCCGAAGCGCTCGGCATGCTCGATGACCATGACCGTGGCATTGGCCACGTCGATACCCACCTCGAGGACGGTCGTCGCGACCAGGACATCGACCTTGCCGTCACGGAACTTTTTCATGGTCTTTTCCTGCTCATCCCTCTTCATCTTGCCGTAAACCAGGCCGACCTTCAGGTCTTTAAAGATTTCATCTTTGAACTCTTTATACATCGACTTGGCCGCGCGCAATTCAAGCTTTTCGCTCTCCTCGACAAGAGGATAGATCAGATAGGCCTGACGCCCCTTTTTGACTTCTTCTCTCACGAAATCATAGGCCTTCTGCCGCTCCTCGATGGCAAGCGCCTGCGTCATTATTTTTCCACGGCCCGCCGGCATCTGGGTGATCGTCGACAGATCCAGGTCCCCGTAAAGGGTCAAGGACAGCGTCCGGGGGATAGGCGTCGCCGTCATGATAAGGCAATCGGGATTGACACCCTTGCGGGGCAACAATGCCCGCTGGGAAACACCAAATTTATGCTGCTCATCGATCACGATCAACCCCAGTTTATGGAACACAACGCCCTCTTCGAGGAGCGCGTGCGTACCGATGACGATATCGACACTGCCGTTCTTGATCCCTGCGAGCGTCGCTTTCTTTTCTTCGTCATCCAGGCTGCTCGTCAACACCCCGATCTTAGGCTTTTTCTGTTCTCTGTGCTCTGCAATCTGTAATCCTGTCAACAGCTGGCATATTTTTTCGACATGCTGTTGGGCGAGAATCTCCGTCGGCACCATGAACGCCGCCTGCCAGCCGCACGTCACGGCCCCAAGCGCGGCCAGAAGCGCGACGACCGTCTTGCCGCACCCCACGTCCCCTTGCAGGAGCCGCTGCATGGGGCGCGGCGAGCGCATGTCCGAGACGATCTCCTGAAGACATTTCTTTTGCGAATCGGTCAATGCAAAAGGAAGTTTGCCGAAGAAACTCTCAAGAGCGCTCTCCTTGACGTCGAAAACGATCCCCGCCTTGTCTCTGCGTTTGAGCTTGCGCAGGATAAGCGGGATTTGGTAGAGAAAAAATTCCTCGAAAGCAAGCCGCTGGTAGGCGCGAAGCCGCATTTTCTCGTTTTGAGGAAAATGGATGTTCAAAAGGCTTTGCGCGATATTGAGCAGGCTATGCCGGGCACGGACGTCGTAGGGCAGGAGCTCCTGCAGGCGGGTTATCTGGCTCTCAAGAACAGACTTGATCAGCTTACGCAGGACCCTTTGAGAAAACCCCTGAGGGAGGCGGTAAATCGGGACGATACGGCCGACATCCAGGCCCGCCTCCTTGTCTTCGATGATCTCAAAATCCGGCGAAGACATCTGGATCTTATCGCGGTAGAGATCCGCCTTGCCATAAAGGATCACCTGGTCGCCGACATTGAAGTATTTATGGAGAAACGGCTGATTGAACCAGACCGCAAAGATGCGCCCCGTCCCGTCAGCGACAGAGATCTCGAAGATGTCGATGCCGCGGCGCAGGTAAGCGGGCCGACCCTTCTTGGAAATAACTTCCCCTTTAACGGTCACGGTCGAACCGATATCGACAGAGCCGATGGGCTTAAACTGCGACCTGTCTTCATAACGCCTGGGAAAATAATAAAGGAGGTCTTCGAGGAGGTTGATGCCGGTGCGGCCCAAATCCTGGGCCCGCTTCGGCCCAATGCCTTTGAGATACTGAACCGGCGAACTTAAAATAGGGATCATCGCAGGCGGCCGATCACGGGATGCAATCGGTCCCCGCGCAAGCCGTCCGCACCCCTTGAGCGTTGAATGTGTATGTCGCGGCACCCCCATCCACGCGTATGGTGAATGTGCCGCCGGACGCCGTCACGCGGTAATTATCGAAATAGGTGTCCCGGATATGCAGGCCGAGGCGCGTATTGGTATTGGCCGTATCCGTCGTCGACCAAAACGCCCTGGTATTCAAATAATAGAGCCGTTCGGCAGCCGCGATCACCTGCACTTGGGCCGTCGCGCCCCTGAGTTCGTTTTTGCGGCGCTGGAAATTATAATTGATATATGTGATGGAACTGACAATGCCCAGAATAACAACGGTCACGATCAATTCCACCAGAGTAAATCCTGATATTTTTTTCTTCATGGCTGCCCCCTCAATAGGGAGATGTATTGGTGACAGCGCCTGTCAACAAATTGATGGAAATCTGGTTTGCCGCGATCCCCTGGCGCGTTGCTGTAACCGTCGTCGGGTTAGCGCTGCTACCGGGAGAAAACGTATAATTAAAAAACCTGCCGCTCAAACTGTTAGGATTGCCCATCCCCAGCCTGCTCCATTTGTTGTTATCGGCTGCGGGAAGGGTCGAGGTATTGTCGTCAACATACCTCTGATAACCGGCATATGCCTTATAAAGTATTTCCCTGGCTTCCGCCCCCCTGGAACGCTCGACAATAGCTAACATACGCGGGACAGAAATACCTGCCAGAATGCCGATCACAATGACAACCAGCATAATTTCCATCAATGAGTAACCCCATCTATGGAATATCTTCATACAAGGGATTTTAATATAAAAATGGTCTTATTGCAACATATTCGGACATCTTTATTTCCAAAAGAACTTGCGGACAAAAGGTGCGGGGCTCTCCCAAAAAAGAAACCCCCGTGGCATCACCAGCGGGGGCTTGAAATTAAGAGGCGCCTATCTACTCTCCCGGATCCTTGCGAACCAAGTACCATCGACCTTGAGGAGCTTAACTACCGTATTCGGAATGGGAACGGGTGTTTCCTCCTCAGTATGGACGCCTCAAAATTTGCGGAGCAAATTTTGATTCTGAGGCAACCTTGATTTTTTATCAAGGCCGAAGAATCTTTCTTGAGATGATCCTTCGTTCCTCAGGATCATTGTGTTTTTTCTCTGAAAAAACACAATGACAATTCTTATCAGCTTTTCTCGAAAAGCGTCGATTCTTCTCCATCAAAAAGACAAAAAAGCGGTCAAGCCGATCGACAATTAGTATCCTTTAAGCTTAAATCCTTGACGGATCTTACACTTAGGACCTATTGACCCGGTAGTCTTCCGGGTGTCTATGTCCGTGTTGCCACGAACGGGAAGTCTATTCTTTGGGCGAGCTTGGCGCTTATATGCCTTCAGCGCTTATCTCTTCCGAACATGACTACCCAGCCCTTGCCCTTGGCAGGACAGCTGGAACACCAGAGGTTCGTTTGTCCTGGTCCTCTCGTACTAAGGACAACTCCCATCAAACTTCCTTGCGCCCACACTGGATAGAGACCGAACTGTCTCACGACGTTCTGAACCCAACTCACGTACCCTTTTAACCGGCGAACAGCCGGACCCTTGGGACCTTCTCCAGCCCCAGGATAGGATGAGCCGACATCGAGGTGCCAAACCGCGCTGTCGATATGAACTCTCGAGCGCGATAAGCCTGTTATCCCCAGAGTACCTTTTATTTGTTGAGCGATACCAATCCCACTATCTAGTACCGGATCACTAAGCCCTGCTTTCGCATCTGTTCTCCCTATCGGGATCACAGTCAACCTACCATATGCCTTTACACTCAACAGACGATTGCCGACCGTCTTGAGGTAAGCTTTGGGCTCCGCCGTTATATTTTAGGAGGAAACCGCCCCAGTCAAACTCCCCGTCTGGCAATGTTCCTTCGCCGGATTCACGGCAGAAGGTTAGAATCTTAATACAATAAGGGTGGTATTTCACCGACGACTCCATCCGGGCTAACGCCCGGACTTCAAAGTCTCCCACCTATCCTACACAGATCGGATCAAAATTCAATACCAGAGTAGAGTAAAGGTTCCGGGGTCTTTTCGTCCAAGTGCGGGTAGACAGCGTCTTCACTGTCACCACAATTTCGCCGAGTCCCTCGTTGAGACAGCGCTCAAGTTGTTACACCATTCGTGCGCGTGGGAACTTACCCCACAAGGAATTTCGCTACCTTAGGACCGTTCGTTTGTGTTAACTTCCGATTTCTCGGAAGACCGGACTATATCATCGGACGATAACTTCTGATCGTCTGTCTGGCGTATAGTCTCTGAGGATTCCTGATATTTCACCAGTATTTCAGCTTCGCTATACTTGCGCTTGCCACCGTCGTTCATTTCTCTTCTGATCTCAAGAATCTTTCGAATACCGCTACTCTTAAGATGTTCCCCCTTCTTTATCATTTCTGCCAGTTCGCAGAATTTCGCAAAATCCCGTTTTTTCTTTGCAGAAAGAAAACGGAATCGCTTAAAGAAAGGAATCACATCCTCACAGATTGCCCTAAAGTTATTCACTTCAAAATACCAAACACCATCGGGGCGGCTTCGTAACGTTCCGCAACCTAAATGATGCTTGAACAATGCAAGGATAACTTTGTCTTTCTGGGAGATGTTGAAACAAAGAGAAACTTTCCACGGTGACTTGTAGTCTTGCCGTTGTCTGAAGGATATATTAAAACTTCCTTCTCCGTCGGCAAAACCCGCCAAGTAGTAGCCGATTTCTGGTTTCATAAAGACCTCCTTCTTCAGGTCTTTCCTGCTGATTGTCCCTATTCAACAGATTGTCACATTTCACCTTGAAGATGAAAGTACTGTTGACTTAACGGGATTTTCCAGCATATAGCCAGATTTTACAACTACTGTGTGTCCCGGAACTTCACGGGATGGTCCAAACAATAGTTACGGCCGCCGTTCACTGGGGCTTCGGTTCGAAGCTTCTCCCCTTGCGGGGATAACCTCTCTCCTTAACCTTCCAGCACCGGGCAGGTGTCACACCCTATACGTCCTCTTTCGAGTTTGCAGAGTGCTTGGTTTTTGCTAAACAGTCACCCGAGCCACTTCATTGAAACCCTGCCATGCTTCATCCGTAAAGGACTACACATCGCAAGGCACCCCTTATTGCTAACTTACGGGGCTAGATTGCCGAGTTCCTTAACGAGGGTTCTCTCGAGGGCCTTACCATATTTTGGAGGTCTACCTGTGTCGGATTGCGGTACGATTGGCCAAGAACTCCCTTGATGAATTTTCTCGGCAGCGTGGTTTAAGATCACTTCGGCCTTTCCGTAGATCGGCCTCGCATTCGCCTCTCATCCTGCCCTTGCGGACAGGACTACGAGCTTAGACGGACACATCCAACAGTCCGCTGACCCCAACCTCCTGCGTCAACATCAAGGTGATAACGCCCTTGACCAGTTCCGGAATATTAACCGGATTTCCATCGCCTACGCGTTCAACAGCCTCGGCTTAGGATCGACTCACCCTGGGCGGATTAACCTTCCCCAGGAAACCTTAGACTTTCGGCCTCACGGTTTCTCGCCGTGATTTTCGCTACTCATACCGACATAATCACTACTGCTTCGTCCAGTGGTCCTCTCGATCCACCTTCAACCTACAACAGTACGCTCCTCTACCAAACGTTCCGGCACGCAGGCCGAAACATTTCCGCAGTTTCGGTAATAGGCTTGAGCCCCGATTATCTTGGGCGCAGGGCAACTCGACCAGTGAGCTGTTACGCACTCTTTAAATGATGGCTGCCTCTGAGCCAACATCCTGGTTGTCCGTGTTGTCCCACATCCTTTACCACTTAGCCTATCCTTTGGGACCTTAACTGGCGGTCTGGGCTGTCTCCCTTTTGACAATGCAGCTTAGCCCGCACTGTCTGTCTCCTGAGATAAGAAACGATGATATTCGGAGTTTGGTTGGGTTTGGCAACCTGGTGGGGTCCCTAGCCCATTCAGCACTCTACCCTCATCGCTCATTGACTCAAGGCCGTCCCTAAAGACGTTTCGAGGAGAACCAGCTATTACTGAGTTTGATTAGCCTTTCACTCCGACCCACAGCTCATCCCGGACTTTTTCAACAGTCATGGGTTCGTACCTCCATCTGCCTTTCGGCAGACTTCGCACTGGCCATGGGTAGATCACTCAGCTTCGGGTCTATACCAGCAAACTTGTCGCCCTATTCGGACTCGGTTTCCCTGCGCCTCCTCCCCTTAGAAAGGATTAAGCTTGCTTACTAGTATAACTCGCCGGTTCATTATGCAAAAGGCACGCCGTAACCCGTTCTCTCGCTTGCGCAAGAGCATAGGGCTCCGACCGCTTGTAAGCCTATGAATTCAGGTTCTATTTCACTCCCCTCCCGGGGTTCTTTTCAACTTTCCCTCACGGTACTTGTCCACTATCGGTCCAGTTCTAGTATTTAGCCTTACCCTGTGGTCAGGGCGGATTCCTACGGGATTCCACGTGCCCCGTAGTACTTGGGATACCATCCCAGAGAGATCCTTGCTTTTCGCATACGGGGCTTTCACCCTCTTTGGCAGACCATTCCAGGTCTTTCTGCTAAACAAGAATTTTGTAACTCTCCGACGGACCTGCATGTCCGTCCGGATAGTCCCACAACTTCCCGATGACAACGCATGCAGACTATTGCGTCACCGGGATTTAGGCTTTTCCCGCTTCGCTCGCCGCTACTAAGGGAATACCATGCGGTTTCTTTTCCTCGGGGTACTGAGATGTTTCACTTCCCCCGGTTTGGCTCATCCTCCGCTATTTGATTTACGGAGATGTTTCCTGACATGACTCAGGAAGGGTTGCCCCATTCGGAAACCCTGGGATCAAAGCCTGTTTGCGACTCCCCCAGGAGTATCGCCGCTTACCACGTCCTTCTTCGCCTGAACTGACCAAGTCATTCCTCATAGGCTCTTTGTAGCTTGACCACATTAATGGTCTTCGCCGGGCCTTAACGGCCCGGCAGTATGAGAGAATTTCTCGACGTTGCGTCCCGAACGGCGCCAGAGGCGCTCTTCGGGATGCACTTTTCGAAAAAAACCGATAAGAATTGTCAAAGAACAGAATCGCCGCGAACATATGCGGCGATAAAAATTAAATGATGGTCCTTGCGCTAGCCTTCTTAGTTTAACGATTCGGTGGCTGCTAAGTTTCCATCAAAAAATCAAATTATCAAAAAGAACACTGCCGACCCATCTTTACTCTGTCACAAAAAAATGGTGGAGCAGAGGAGAATCGAACTCCCGACCTCATGCTTGCAAAGCACGCGCTCTCCCAACTGAGCTACTGCCCCGAAACTCTTGCGGAGCAAATTTCAGTGGGCCCAAGAGGACTTGAACCTCTCACCCCCGCGTTATCAGCACGGTGCTCTACCAGCTGAGCTATGGGCCCAAAAACATCACAAGTCACAGACGTTATGTCCAAGACCCATAGGATCCGTTTCCCTCTCATCCACACAGATGTTTACGTCGCGAGATGAGGGTAGCGAGGAATGAAGCTTTCACTTCCCTTCTCTCTACCTGCACGCCTTTCTTAGCGCATCAATTCGCCGGGCGGCATCTCGCTACGTATATCGTCTGTGTCTCAAATTTATAAATAGCCAAGTTCGGAGCGTTAAGTCGGTTGACTAGCTCGTGACTTAACCTTTGTGATGCTCTCCGACATGACGTCGGAGGTTCTCTCTATTTTGTCGTGAGAAAAAATAGAAAGGAGGTGATCCAGCCGCACCTTCCGATACGGCTACCTTGTTACGACTTAGCGCCAGTCACCAGTCTTACCTTAGGGGCGTTGTCGCCACTTCGGGTACTACCGGCTCCCATCGCTTGACGGGCGGTGTGTACAAGGCCCGGGAACGTATTCACGGCGGCGTAGCTGATCCGCCGTTACTAGCAATTCCAACTTCATGGAGTCGGGTTGCAGACTCCAATCTGAACTGGGGGATGCTTTTTGCGATTAGCTCCACCTCGCGGTTTGGCAACGCTCTGTACATCCCATTGTAACACGTGTGTAGCCCAGGGTATAAGGGCCATACGGACTTGACGTCATCTCCACCTTCCTCCCGTTTATCACGGGCAGTCTCCTTAGAGTGCTCGCCAGAACCCTTTCGGATCCTTCGGTAGCAACTAAGGATGATGGTTGCGCTCGTTGCGGGACTTAACCCAACACCTCACGGCACGAGCTGACGACAGCCATGCAACACCTGTATAGGCACTCGGCTTAACGAGTCGTCCCCCTTTCAGGTTCCTACTACCTATATGTCAAACCCTGGTGAGGTTCTTCGCGTAGCGTCGAATTGAACCACATGTTCCACTGCTTGTGCGGGCCCCCGTCAATTCCTTTGAGTTTCAACCTTGCGGCCGTAGTCCCCAGGTGGAGTACTTAATGTGTTAACTTCGGCGCTTCGGTTTAACCCGAAACACCCAGTACTCATCGTTTACGGCTAGGAATACCAGGGTATCTAATCCTGTTCTCTCCCCTAGCTTTCGCAGTTCAGCGTCAGTTGTGGTCCAGAGAATCGCCTTCGCCAATGGTGTTCCTCCTGATCTCTACAGATTTCACCCTTACACCAGGAGTTCCATTCTCCTCTCCCACACTCAAGCCCGATAGTTTGGAAAGCAGTTCTGCGATTAAGCCGCAGGATTTCACTCCCCACTTGTCAGGCCGCCTACCTGCCCTTTACACCCAATAAATCCGAGTAACGCTCGCCACCTCCGTATTACCGCGGCTGCTGGCACGGAGTTGGCCGTGGCTTCTTCTCCCGGTACCGTCAGTCCTGACGGATATTACCCGTCAGGATATTCTTTCCGGTCGAAAGAGGTTTACAATCCGAAGACCTTCATCCCTCACGCGGCGTCGCATAGTCAGGGTTTCCCCCATTGCTAAAGATTCTCGACTGCAGCCTCCCGTAGGAGTCTGGACAGTGTCTCAGTTCCAGTGTGGCTAAACATCCTCTCAGACTAGCTACCCGTCTTCGCCTTGGTGGGCCATTACCTCACCAACAAGCTGATAGGCCGCGAGCTCCTCCCTTGGTGACGGGCCTGTCTTGCGACAAGTCCCCGTCTTTTACTACGTCCTCATGAGAGATCGTAGTCACATCTGTCATTACCCCGGATTTCTCCGGGCTATTCCAGTCCTAGGGGTAGATTGCTCACGTGTTACTCACCCGTTTGCCGCTATGCAAATCCACTTGTAAAACCTTCCTTGCGGTCGGCCTTACTCATAAATCCGCATCGCTCGACTTGCATGCCTAATCCACGCCGCCAGCGTTCACTCTGAGCCAGGATCAAACTCTCCGAAAAAAAACGGTTGTTGACTTTTTACGGTCAACGACTTCTTGGCTATTTATCAAAGAACGAATATCGCTTGCGCGATAAGATATCTATTTTTCTCTATCAAACATCCGCCATCAAATCTTCGGCGGATTATTGTCTTCGCGCCTTCTGCGTCATACCCTGCGCTTATTGGCACCTGGTCCTTATAAGGAATTGGACCAGTGTTCGCCTTTCTGGCGAAGTATTGCGCGGGTGTTGCGCCTTCTGCGCAAATAAAAAAGGCATCGAGATGATGCCTTTTTCGAAAAATCCAGCATCTCGACAAACAGAACTTTTGGTTATGTTCCCCTGCGCGGGGCCCTTCTGTCGGTCTTCAAATCTCTTGTCACCTTGGCGGCTTGCGCCAATCTGTAAAAGAATATTTCGCACCCTAAGGTGTAGCTGTAAGTTATATCAGAACACCCATAAAGTGTCAAGGATTATTTTAAAAATTTTAAATGAGCACATAACTTATGTAATTCAAAGAATTACATAAGTTATGGGTGCGAATTTATCCTTGAGACTTTCTCATAAATCACAACAAGGTAGGTGTCAAGGATCTAATTCACGCCGTGACTTATGTTCATTGCATTCCATAAGTCACACGTTCATTAAAGAACGTAACTCACGCTAGGAACGAATCTTAAGCTTTTCTTTCGACGACGATTTTGACGAAGCTGCGCTTAGCCACCTGGATCAGGTATTCTCCGGGGTTTTTCAATTCATAATTCACGGAGTCGATCTTTTCGCCGTTGACCTTTACGGCCCCCTGCTGGATCATGCGCCTGAACTCATTCTTGGTGTTATTGGTGTACAACAGATCGACGCCGAGGTCCAAAAGCTGCAGGATGCCGATCGTTTCTTTGTCGCTTGAAACTTTTTTCACGGGCACGTGCTTCGGCACGTTTTTCTCGCGGAAGACCGTTTCAAATTCCTTACGGGCGTCGCGCGCCGCATTGAGACCGTGATAGTGTGTGACGATAAAAGAAGCCAGCTTCATCTTGGCGTCCCGCGGATGCATGGCAGACACAGCCGCCAAGTCCTCATCCGTCAGGAGCTCATAATATCTCATCATGAGCGTATCGTTGATGGACATGAGTTTACCGAACATCTCCTTAGGAGATTCGTTGATGCCGACATAATTCCCGAGGGATTTGGACATCTTGTTGGTGCCGTCCGTGCCCTCCAAGAGAGGCATGGTGATGACGACCTGGGGCATCTGGCCGTATTCCCTCTGCAGCTCGCGCCCAACCAAAAGGTTGAATTTCTGGTCCGTCCCTCCCAGCTCCACATCCGCCCTCAGGACGACGGAATCGTAGCCCTGGATCAAAGGATACATAAATTCCAGGATGCTGATCGGCCGGTTCTCCTTGAATCGCTTGGAAAAATCGTCGCGTTCCAGCATGCGTGCCACCGTATACTTGCTCGAGAGGGCGATGACATCCTGGAACTTCATGCGCTCATACCAGCGGCTGTTGAACACGACGCGCGTGCGGCGGGGGTCCAAGATCTTGAAAATCTGCTTCTTATATGTCGCGGCATTCCTGATCACCTCTTCCCGCGACAGCTGTTTGCGGACCTCAGAGACGCCCGAAGGATCGCCGATGCGCCCCGTAAAATCACCGATCAGAAAATAAACGATGTGTCCGAGGTCCTGAAAGGTTTTAAGTTTCCTCAAAAGGACCGTATGACCGAGGTGGATATCCGGGGCGGTCGGATCGAACCCCGCCTTCACCTTCAAGGGTTTGCCGGATTTTTCAGACCACCTCAGGCGCGCCACAAGCTCTTCTTCCGCGATGATCTCGCTTGTGCCCCGCTTAATGACCTTTAATTGATCTTCGATGCTCATTAAATGAACGCCCCGGCATCGCACGCGTCCGCCTCCCGCAGAAATCGGGATCCTGGATCACGAGAATGCCGGGGCACCTCACATGTTAAGACGCCAGCCCCAGACCGATACGCATCTGGTCGGTGTCCACCTTGATGATCTTGATCTTGATCTTATCGCCGATATTGACCTTCTCGAATTGGTCCTTCGGGATCTCATTGATATAAAGCAGCCCCTCAAAATCAGCATCGAAACGGACAAAAACGCCGAAGTTGTTCTTGGACGTCACCTCACCCTCGCGTTCCGTGCCGATGGGATAGGTTTCAGCGATCTTAGGCCAGGGGCTCTCCATCGCCTGCTTCAAGCCCAAGGATATCTTCTTGTTCTGGGCATCGACCGACAAGATGACGACGTCGACCTTCTGGCCTTTTTTGAGGATTTCCTGAGGATTCATGACGCGTCTCGTCCAGGACATGTCCGAGACGTGGATCATGCCGTCCAGATTACCGTCCAGCTCCACAAAGGCCCCGAAATCCGTGAAGCCGCTGATCTTGCCAGACACCTTCGATCCGACAGAAAATTTGTTCTCCGCCTCCAGCCAGGGATTGCCCTCGAGCTGTTTGATGCTCAAAGAGATCCTGCGGCTGTCCTTGTCGATAGTCAACACCTGGACTTCAACAGTATCGCCAACGGCAAACATCTCCTGCGTATTGATGTTCCTCTTCTGCCAGGAAATCTCGGAAACGTGGATCAGCCCCTCGATGCCCTTTTCCAGCTCGACAAACACGCCGTAAGGAACGATATTGACAACCTTGCCTTTCAATCTTGTGCCGACCGGGAACTTCTTGTCGACATCCGTCCAGGGATCGGCCATGCGCTGCTTGAGACCAAGGGACACCTTGGACGTCTCCTTGTTCATGTTCAGAATCACAACCTCGATCCTATCGCCGACGGCCAGCATCTCCGAAGGATGCGAAATGCGCGACCAACTCATGTCCGTGATATGCAACAGGCCGTCTACGCCGCCCAGATCGATGAAGGCGCCGAAGTCCGTGATATTTTTGACCAAGCCGTTGACGACGTCTCCGGACTTGTGGGTCTCCCAGAAACGCAGACGGTTGTCCTCTTTTTCCTTAGCCACGGCTTCCTTGCGCGAAACGATCAAGCTCTTGCGCAGGGAGTTGATCTTGATGATCTTGAATTTGAAAGAATGCCCGACAATATCCTTCTCGCTGACATTCCTGAACATGGCGAGGCTCGCAGGCAGGAATCCTTCCAGGCCGTAGACATCGACGATAAAGCCGCCCTTGACTTTCTTGCGCACAAAGCCGTCGACCAAGTCCCCTTCTTTGAATCCCTGGTTGATCTTGTCCCAGCCGTGAAGACGTCTGGCCTTGTCGCGGGAAAGGACGATCATGCCATTATCATCTTCTATCGAATCCACGTAGACTTCCACTTCCTGGCCAACAGCCAGGTCAGGCAGGCCCGTGAATTCTTCGCGCGCCACAGCCCCTTCGGACTTGTAACCCACGTCGATCAGGACATCTTTGACGCCGATCCTGACGATCTTGCCCTTGACGATCTCCCCTTCCTTGATCTCTTTGAAACTCTGTTCGTAGAGTTGCGTTAACGCTGCGTTCTTTTCTTCACTCACAAAAAATTCCCCCTTTACGGTGTATTAATAGCGCGCATATGGCCGCGTCTATTTGCATGTTGGAGCCCCGCGGCGATAAAGCTGCAGGGCGACACCCCTCCATAACATTCTGGATGAAGGATAAGATCCTGCGCTTCAAGGAAAGCGCAGACCTATCCTTTCTGGATAAGGTCCTGCGCTCTAAGGAAGGCGCAGACCTATCCTTTCTGGATAAGGCCTCGCGTCCAAAATACTTAGGCGCCAAGCGTAAACCCCACACCGTCCTGAACCGCGACAGGTTCAAGACTGGTACGCGGGTAGAGCATAATTATCCTTAAAAACAGGAATTTGTCAAGCTAAAATGTTCAGACGCCGGCATCAGCCGCCGCCTTGAGAGCACTGACCCGTTCCATCACCCGGCCGGCGAACGCCTCGTCTGACTCTCCCGACCCGGCGGACAGCGTCATCGACTCTCCGAACCAGACTGTGATCGGCGCCCTTCTGAGCCGCTTGTCCGTCTTAGACAAAGCAGCGTCTGTCCCCCGGACAAAAGCCGGCACGACCGGGACGCCGCTTTTGCGTGCAAGGAAACCGACGCCGGCGCGTCCGCGGCCGATCTTGCCGCCCACCGTACGCGTCCCTTCGGGAAACAGCAGCAACCCTTCCTGATGCCTTAAACGCCTCAGGGCTTCTTTCATGGCCCCCAGATCTGCGGCGTTGCGTTTCAGAGGAAAAGCACGCACACGCATCAGCAACCAGCCGAAAAAACGGGCCTTGAACAACGTATCCCTGGCCATGAAACTCAAAAATCTCGGGCAGGCGCAGCCGAAAACGATAGGATCGAGGTAGCTGACATGGTTGCAAGCCAAAAGAAAACCGCCGCGGCGGGGAATATTCTGTCTGCCGAAAACCTTGAAACGAAAGAACAATTTAAAGACAGAAAAAAATAAAAATCTGCCTATGGCATAAATCATGGGTCGGCACCTGCTCTTTCAAAAGGGAGAGACGCGTTTTCGAATGCCTTAAAGCGCCGGGGAGACGACCACGAGGGCCGGATCAGGCCGTATAACGAATCTTCTCTTTCACCATCTCGTTGCCCAACTTGATGAGGTCTCTGGCCCTGGCGTAACTCTTGGCTTCGGAATAAACGCGCATCTTCGGTTCGGTGCCGGAGGCCCGGAACATGAGCCAACTTTCATCCTCGCAAATCAGCTTCGTTCCGTCGTAATCCTTGACTTTAACGACCTTCTTTCCCAAAAGAGAATTCACACAGAGCGTCTTCATGTCCAAAGCATAATCTTTCGATTTCAATCTCATGTCACTGCGCAGATAGTAATAACGACCGTACTTTTTTTCCATCTCACGAAGGATCTGGGCTATTTTTTTCTTGCGATGGATCATCATCTCGACAAGCATGAGACCCGCCAATGTGCCGTCGCGCTCCGGGATATAGTTCTTCAGCCCCATGCCGCCGGCCTCCTCTCCGCCCACGAGGATATTTTTGGTTTCCATCAGGTTGGAAATATATTTGAACCCGACCGGCGTCTCATGAAGCTCGACCCCGAGGTCCCGGGCAATATGCTCGAGCATCGTCGTCCCGGCGATGGTCGTCACAATACCGCCGTCCCAGCCTTTATCCTCGCGCAGATGCAGGGCCAAAAGCCCCAGGATCTTCTGAGGAGGGATATACTCGCCCTTGGAATCTACGGCGGCGATACGGTCCGCGTCACCGTCAAGGATCAAACCGATATCGTGTTTGCCCTCTTTCATGCGGCGGATGATCTTCTGCACATTGTCTTCCACGGGCTCAGGCCCGCGGCCCTCAAACCACGGATTGACTTCATTGCGCATCAATTCCAACCGGATCGAAGTCCCTTTCAAGACGTCGGCGATATAGCTGTTGCCGCTGCCGTACATCGCATCCATCAAAACCCTGAATTTGGCTTTTTTAAACGCCTTTCTGTCGATATAAGAACGCAAAAAAGAAACGTATTCCTTGGAGATGTCGGCAACCTTGATCGAGCCGTCCGCAATGGCCGAGTCGATTTTTTTGACTTTGCTTTCCGCCTGCCCGATCAACGACTCGACGCGGCGCGTCACCGTCACATCAGCCGCCCCGCCCTGTGCGTTCTTGATCTTGTATCCGTTGAATTCCGGCGGGTTGTGGCTGGCCGTAATCATGATGCCGAGGTCGAGCTTTCTATTTTTGACCGCAAAACTCAACGCCGGGGTAGGGACGGCCCTGTCGGAAAGGATGGTCTCGATATCGTTGGCGGCAAAGACCTCCGCAACCGTCTGGGCGAATTTCGCCGAAAGAAAACGCGTGTCATAGCCGACGCAGACACGCACCTTGCCTTCCTGCTGTTTGGGAAAATCATCCTTGAGATAGCAGGCCGTCGCCTGCGCCACCTTGCGCAGATTCACAAACGTGAAATCGTCGGCAATCACGGCCCGCCAGCCGTCCGTTCCGAACTTGATCGCCTTGACCTGTTCCTGTGCCTCTTTATTCGTCATTCTTCAATCTCCTTATGGCGTCTTCCATGTTATGAGCTTTAAAAAGATACGTCCCGGCGGCCAGAAGATTTGCGCCGCTGCGCACCGCCTGGCGGGCCGTCTTGTCGTTAATGCCCCCATCCACCTCGATATCTCCGGCGAACATCCGTCTCAGATCAGAAATCTTCGGCAAAACAGCTGTGATGAACTCCTGACCTCCGAAACCTGGATTAACACTCATCACCAACACCCAATCCACCTTCTCCAAAAGACCCTTGATGTCCGCCAGCGGCGTCGAGGGATTCAGGGCGACCGCCGGACGGACATTGATCTTTTTGAGTTCCTGAATGATGAGATGGGCTTTTTTGAGACGTGCATGCCTTGTCTTACCCAGGGCCTCGATATGGAAACTGATGATGTCGGAACCGCTCCTGGCAAACGGGGCGATATAATCTTCAGGGGCCTCGATCATTAAATGCGAGTGGATCGGCAGGTCTGTCGTCTTGCGCAGGGCGGCGACGACGGCTGGACCGATGGTGATGTTGGGAACAAAATGGCCATCCATGACGTCCACGTGCAGAAAATCAGCGCCCGCTTCTTTAGCGCGCCTGGCCTCCTGGGCTAGATTCGCAAAATCCGCAGCCAATATGGACGGTCCAATCTTGATCTTCATTGGTAGAGCCCATGCCTTTCGATATATTTCACCACGCTGTTAGGCGTCAGATAACGGATCGAACGCCCTTCGCGCCTGAGCTTGCGGATCAAGGAAGAAGAAATATCCACCTGCGCGACGTTGATCTTGATAAAAGGCCGTCCGCTCAGACGCCTGCCGTATCCCGGCCGCCGGGCCAAGACAAAAGCAGCAAGCGCATAAATCTCATCGACGTTTTTCCAGCTCGGGATTTCCGAAACCAGGTCCGAACCGCAGATAAAAAAAAGCTTTGCGTGCGGATACCGTTCCTTGATCTGCCGCAGCGTGTCCACCGTATAGGACTTGCCTCTGCGCCGGATCTCAATGTCGGAAACGGAAAAAGCCTTGTTATTGCCTATAGCCAACCCGAGCATCTCAAAACGATATCTTGCCGGAATAACGTCGCTGTTGCTTTTGTGCGGCGGCATGAACGTAGGCACAAAAATCACCTTGTCGAGCCCCAACTGCCCTCTCACCTGTTCCGCGAGGATCAAGTGCCCGAAATGTACCGGATTAAAAGTGCCGCCCAGGATACCTATCTTCATCATTTTAATGACGAATGTCAAAATCCAAATGACAAATTAATACCAAAAAATTCAATACCCAGTTTTACCTTCCTTCGACATTGGGATTTAATTGGGCATTTGTCATTTGACATTTGGAATTATTCGCGGATCTGTCCCGTGCCTCGTATCTCGTATTTATAGGTCGTCAATTCCTCGAGGCCCATCGGTCCCCGGGCATGCAGACGGTCCGTCGAGATCCCAATCTCCGCCCCCAGGCCGAACTGGTAACCGTCCGTAAAACGGGTGGAGGCATTGACATAAACGCAGGCGGAATCCACATCCTTCAAAAAGAGCTCCGCATTCTGTTGGTCCTGCGTGACGATGGCATCGGAATGGGAAGAGCCGTAGCGGTTGATGTGATCGATAGCCTCCCGCACATCTTTGACCACTTTGACCGAAAGAATCAGATCGAGATATTCGGCATACCAATCCGCTTCCGTCGCCCGGCCAATGCCGCGGACGATCTGACGCGTTCGGCGGCACCCCCTGATCTCGACACCCGCCCGTTGGAGCGCCTCAGCCATCACGGGCAGAAAGCTCCCGGCGATATCCTGATGCACCAAAAGGGTCTCAACGGCATTGCAGACGGCCGGCCGCTGGACCTTGGCGTTCAAAACGATCTTTTGGGCCATGGCTGCATCGGCGCTCTTGTCCACAAAGATATGGCAAACGCCCTTGTAATGCTTGATCACCGGGATTTTTGATTTATCCCTGACCTCCCGGATAAGGGCTTCGCCGCCGCGAGGCATGACGAGATTGATCTGTTGGTCCATCTGCAAAAGCATATCCACGGCCCTGCGGTCAGTTGTCTTAACAAAATTAATCGCATCCGCCGGAATCCCCTCGCGCTCGACAACCTTCTGCAGGATCCCAAAAATGGCCGCATTCGACCCGATCGCATCGCTGCCGCCCTTCAAAATCACGGCGTTTCCGGATTTAAAACACAACCCGATGCAATCCGACGTGACGTTCGGCCGCGATTCGTAAATCACAAGAATAACGCCAATGGGAACGCGGACCTTGGAAATCAACAGGCCGTTCGGCCGGCTCCAGGTCTTGATCTCTGCCCCAACGGGATCCTCAAGTTTGGAAACCTCGCCCAAAGATTCCGCCATCTCGCAGACACGCTTCTCATTCAGCGTCAGACGCTCAAGAAAAGCCTTGGACAGACCTTTCTTGGCCGCGCGGGCAACGTCCTTTTTGTTGGCCTCAAGGATCGCCCCCATATGTTCCAGGAGCGCCGATCCCATCGCGCATAAGACTTCGTTCTTTTTCTTGGTACTCAAAGACGCAAGGACTCTCGAAGCCTCTCTGGCACGAAATGCCATTCTGGCCAGGTTCCTTTCAAGCGCCGGACTCTTTGTTTTTTTTGTTCTTCTCATCGCTAATCCAAGATAGCAAGATCGTCCCTGTGGACAACCTCTTTTTTTGCCTTTTTTTGTTTGACCTCGTTCAATTCCGAAGAAGAAAAATTGACCTTCCCCCTGGCGAAGCATAACCCTTTAATGTCACAGATATCGACCACATGACCAGCCCGGAAATCGCCTTCGACACCCTTGACGCCCGGCGCCAAAAGACTGCGTCCGCCGGTTATCAAAGCCGTCTTAGCACCGTCATCAACAACGATCCTGCCTTTGACTTCAGCTTCGAAGCCGATCCAGTGCTTTTTGCTGCCGATGCATGCGCCAACGGAAAAAAGCGTACCGTCATGCCCTTGCGATGATGAAAAAGCGATCTTTAGAAAACTCTTGAGACCATTGGCTAAAAGTACGGGAACGCCGGCATTTGTCGCGATGCGCGCCGCAGCGATCTTAGTCGACATACCGCCGACGCATCCGATCTTATCGGTGCCGCAGGCCAGACGCTCGATATCGGGCGTGATCGCCGCGACCTCGGTCAAAAGGTCCTTGCCCGTCCCGCTCTTGGCATCAAAACTCCCGAATAATCCGTCGATATCCGAAAGGATCAGAAGCCCGTCGGCCTCCACAGCGGCCGCGACCCTGGCTGAGAGCGTATCATTATCGCCGAATTTGATCTCTTCTGTCGAGATCGCATCGTTCTCATTGATGACCGGAATCACCCCATGATGCAAAAGGGTATTGATCGTGCTGCGGGCATTTAGATAACGCTGCCGATCATGGAAATCTTCACGGGTGACCAGGATCTGTGCGCACTTCAGGCCGTGCTTTGCGAATTCGGAAGCGTAAGCCTGCATGAGGATATTCTGTCCGGCGGCAGCAGCAGCCTGGAGCTCGGCCAGCACGGTCGGGCGTTTCTTAAACCCCAAAACCGCCAGGCCGCTCGCCACAGCCCCTGACGTCACAAGGATCACCTTGCGGCCGTCACCATAGCATCCGGCGATCAGGCGGACAAGCCGTTCCAGGTTCTCGGGAACGATCGCCGTCTGCCCGCCCGTCAGAAGGCTGGCGCCGATCTTAATGACGATCTTTTGAGAGGTGTTTGCTGATTTCTTCAAGGAGCTCCTTTAAGCCCTCACCCTGCAGGGCGGAGACAGCCATGATCTTCTTGCGGCAACGGGTCCGAAAGGCCTTCAGATGCACCGGGGCCGCTTCAAGGTCCATCTTATTGGCGACGATGATCTGTTTCTTGTCTGCGAGTTCCCCGAAAAACGCTTCCAACTCTTCATTGATAATGCGAAAATCATCCCAAGGGTCGCGGCCGTCCACGCCCGCCATGTCGATCAGGTGGACAAGGATTTTTGTCCTCTCCACATGCTTCAAAAACTTATCGCCTAGCCCCTTGCCCTTGTGAGCCCCTTCGATCAAGCCCGGGATGTCCGCCACGATAACGTCATCATCACGATCTTCAAACTTCACCACACCCAGCGTCGGGGCTTTGGTGGTAAAAGGATAGCTCGCAATCTTGGGAGTAGCGTTCGAAATCTTCGATATCAACGTCGATTTGCCGGCGTTAGGGAAACCAACGATGCCCACATCGGCGATCAATTTCAGGTCAAAGCCGATGTTTTTTTCTTCGCCTGACTCCCCGGTCTCGGCATCATGCCGGCGGCTATTGCCCCGGCCTCCGCGCCCTCCGCGGGCGACGACAACCTCGATGCCGTCGTGGTCCAGATCGCGGATCATGCAATCCGTATCCAGGTCCGTCACGACGGTCCCCACCGGGACACGGATCAGGCAATCATCGCCCCTGGCGCCGGCCTTATCATTGCTGGAACCGTGTTTGCCGTTCTGGGCCTTGAAATGCCTCTGGTACTGAAAATCCAAAAGCGTGTAAATGCCCTTGTCGGCCTTCAAAACCACGCCGCCGCCGTCGCCGCCGTCGCCGCCGTTGGGCTTGCCATGTTCAACCCTTGTATCCCGGAAATAACTCTGGCAGCCGTTTCCGCCGTCGCCGGCCTTGACATGGATCTTGGCTGTGTCGATAAACATCTGCTCAAACAGATAACGGAGAACAGAACACAGAGGACAAAAAATCCTGTCTGCCCCTGCCCTCCGCTCCCTGTCTCCTGTCCTCTGTGTAATATTTACGCTGCCGCGATTTCTTTGATGCGAATCTGCGTTAAGTCCTGCCGATGACCGTGCAGGCGGCGCGAGCTCTTGCGGCGCCTGTACTTGAAAGAAATAAGCTTGGGCCCGCGGATGCCGCCCAAAACGTCAGCCGTCACCTTGGCCCCCTTGAGATACGGTTGCCCGACGGCCACCTTCTCGCCGTCGCAGATCAAAAGCACCTCATGGAATGTCACATCCTTCTTGTTATCGATGCACTCGACCGCCAACACATCGCCAGCGCTCACCTTATACTGCTTGCCGCCTGTTTGTATC
Source organism: Candidatus Velamenicoccus archaeovorus (assembly GCF_004102945.1). Classification (GTDB taxonomy): domain Bacteria; phylum Omnitrophota; class Gorgyraeia; order Velamenicoccales; family Velamenicoccaceae; genus Velamenicoccus; species Velamenicoccus archaeovorus. Next base: position 1,212,394 of record NZ_CP019384.1, read on the forward strand.
ACTGCGTACATAACCCACCCCTTTTAAGTAGTCAGTAGTTAGTAGATAGTAGTCAGTAAAATACTGACAGTTTGACAGAAGTTCAATATCTCCAAGAGCTTTTGTTGTAAAAAAGGGTCCCAAAGCAAGCTCTGAAAGAGGAGTAATATAACACACCCAGGGCGGATTCGTCAATATTTTACTTAGAAGAACGGACGGCCGCCAATATTATCCCGCACCAGAGAACCCCGAACTCCCTGCCTTGCCGGCAGGCAGGTGCGAAGGATCAACGTTGATTAGCGTTTCTAGCTGATCACGACCTTTTCAATATGAAAATCTGTGTTGGCTTTGACGTCAGCCCTCACTCCAAAACGGCGGCAGAGACTGCGCAAGGCCTGGAAATTCTCGTTATTGAGGCTCACTGCAACATCCGGATGGACCTCAATCGTGGCCTTTCTGGCCTTGCTCTTCAAAATATACGTCTTGAGTTCCCTCAAGGCTGTCAGGGCGATGGAAAAGGCGGATTTGACCTTCCCTTTCCCCTGGCAATAAGGACAATCCTTATAAGAGATGCTCTCCAGCGTCCGGTGGGTGCGCTCGCGCGTCATCTGGATCAGCCCGAGCTTGGAAATCCCAAGGACGTCGGTCTTGGCGCGGTCGCTGGACAAGGCGGACTTGAAGACATTGATCAGTTCGCGCCGGTGCTTCTCTTCCATCATGTCGATGAAATCGATGACGATGATGCCGCCGACATCGCGCAGCCTCAATTGCCGGGCGATCTCCCGGGCGGACTCGCAATTCACGGAAAACGCCATCTGTTCCTGCGAAATATTCTTCTTGCGGAATTTCCCGGAGTTGACGTCGATAACGGTCAGGCCCTCCGTCGGCTCGATGACGATATAGGCGCCGCTCCTGAGGAAAACCTTGATGGCATACAGTTTTTCAATCTCGCCCTCGATCCCCTTCTTTTCAAAAAGAGGCGTATTCTCCCTGTAGAATTTGACGGCATTGCTCAACCGCGCCATATACGACCTGACAAAACGCAAAACCCTCCTGAACTCATCCTTGGAATCCACCCAGATGGAATCGATCTCTTCGTTGAAATAATCGCGCAGCATCCGCAGGGCCAGGTCATAATCCTCGTAGATCAAAAACGGGGCGTTACGCTTGTGGCCGGCCTTGTCGATGCGGTCCCAGAGACGCAGGAGCAATTGGAAATCGCGCTGGACTTCTTTCTCCGTAGCTCCCCAAGCGACCGTCCGCATAATAACACCCATGTGCTCCGGGACCTTCAGCGCGCCCAAGATCGCACGCAGGCGATGCCTTTCGGCGTCATCTGATATCTTTTTGGAAATGCCGAAATGACGCTCAAAAGGCATGAGCACAAGATACCGCCCCGGCAAGCTGATGTGCGTCGTCAGCCGCGGCCCCTTAGTCCCAAAAGGCTCCTTGGTCACCTGGACAAGCAATTCCTGGCCTTCCTTGAGCTGGACGTGTTCCGGCCGCCTGCCGCCGCCATTGGCGCCCTCTTTGAGGTCGATGTCTTCCGTCTCCATGGCCATGGCCAGCGTATCGTTCAAATACAAAAAACCGTTCTTCTCCATGCCGACATTGACAAACGCCGCCCCGACGGATGGAACAATCGTCTCCACGCGCCCTTTGTAGATATTCCCCAAGATCGTGCGGTCCTGCGCGCGCTCCACGAAATAATTCTCCAGTTTCCCGTCTTCGAGGATGGCTACGCGCCTTTCCTGATGTTCAAAATTAATAAGTATTTCTTTCTTTTTCACCTGATGCCTCCTAACAGTTCTGTATGGCCCCCTTTAGAGAACATTGTTCTCTTACGGGATAAATGTAAGCCGCTGGATGACGATACCGGCCGGCAGTTCCTTCTGCCAGCTCTTGCGGATGTCGTTTTCGTTGCGGCGTTCTTTAAGAACAATCTCTCCTGTCTCGCAATCTGCCTCCACGCCCAACTTGACGGCGCGAAAAAGTTTGATCTTCATGCGCGGGTGAAACCCTTCCGTCAGGACCACGGGAAGCTCCGCCCTCCGGGCTGCGCGGCCCAAAAGCCGCAGAAGATCCAAGTGCGAGATATAAATGCTCGGCCCGCCCTTGGCAAAATCGAAACGATACGTATATTTCACCTGCCCCATATGCCTGCCGTGCGTTCCTCAAGTTCTTCGGGCCCCGCAAAGACAAAACCCCGCACGCCTCCTGTCCATCTGCGGGGTCTCCCTCTTTTAATCGGATCCTTGATGAAAAACCGGCGGACTACTTCTGGTTGACTTGTTTAAACCCCAAACTCCGTTCCAACGTCGCCAGTTCATCACCCGTCAATTCCCTGTCGTCAACGATATGGGCTGTGATAAAAATCAAAAGCTCGATCTTCTGCGTGTCGACAGTCGTTCTTTCAAAAAGTTTTCCGACAAAAGGGATCTTCCTCAAGAAAGGAACCCCCTGCACACTCTCTTCTTTTTGGTCCTTGATCAAACCGCCGATGACAACCGTCTCGCCCGATTTCATCAACAGCTGGGTCTGCGCTTCACGGGTCGTGATACGAGGATATCTGTTCTCGATCAGCGTCCCTTCGTCCGTGACCGCCGGATGGACGATCATGTTGATATAATCCCGGTCTTTACCCGAAACCTGGGGGATCACGTTGAGCTGGATCCCGATGTCCTTATAGGACTCCAGCGACACATCGACCGTCGTGGATGTGTCCGAACTCTTGGTCGTCGCGACGATGGGGAACTGTTCGCCCACGAGGATCGTCGCTTCCTGGTTATCAAGAGTAAGGATGCTGGGGGCCGACAGGATATTGGCCGCCACATTCTCCTCCAGCGCATGGATCGTGACCTCAAACTCCGAACCGCTGAGTTTTTGGAACACGAAATTCATGCCGGTATTGGCCGTCGTGATGGCTGTCGCCTGAGGAGCAAAGGCCGCCGGCGTGACACCGACACCGCCGAACGAATGGCCGCCGGCTTTAAGGCTCTGGGTGATGGAATCGGTCGTCACCGTCGTGCTGGAAGAAGACCCTGCGCCGCCCGTCGCAAAATCAACACCGATGTCCCTGAGTTTATCGAGACTCACCTCGACGATACGCGTCTCGATCAGAACCAGCTTGGGCTTGACATCGATGGACTTCAAAACCTCCTTGATGCGCTCCAGGACCGGGGGAATGTCTGAAATGATCAACGTTTTTGAACGGCTGGTCGTAGAGACTGCCCGGCTCCTCTTTTCAGAAAATGCGCCGCCGAAACCCCAGCCTGCCTGCCCCGTGATCTCCAGGTTTGTGATCTTGCCCCGCGGCGACAATTGCGGCTCGATAGCCTTCTGCGCGTCAATGGCATCGATATACTGCAGGACAACAACCTCTGTCGCAACCGGCTGGACCTGCGCCAGGTCCTGCTCCATCTTGCGCTGGGCCGTCAGCTTCTCCAAAGGGGCCACCATGATGATATTTTCCTGCTTATCATACGCATACCCGTAGGTCTTCAAGATGACATCCAGGGCCTTTTCCCATGGGACATCGGTGATGCGCACATTCACCGTCCCCGTCACCTCGGGGCTCGCAACGATATTCACCCCGCTCTTGTACGAAATGACCTTCAAGACATCGCGGATATTGGCTTCTTTAAAATCCAGCGTGATCAGGTCGGTCTTGACCTGTTCTTCCTCCGGGGGTGCCGCGATCATCTCGATCGACGGGGCCGCCGCGGCGGACACAGCCCCCTGAATCGCAGCCTCCTGGTTGCCGGTCGTCTCCTCGTTCATCGCCCCCGGCTCCTGCGCAACACCGATGGCGCCGATCGCAAAAACAAAAAGAACGCCCAGAAGCATCCGGCAAAATCTCGGCCCTCTCATTTATTCCTCCCTTCTCAATTCAATCTCGATCTTCTGGTTGTCCTTGATCACGACAATCTTGGCCGGCTCTATCTTGCTGACAACGGCACCATTAATGCTCTCTCCCACCTTCAGGAGCTCTCCGTTAATGATAGCCATCGAATTACCGCTGGGGTCATACATGATGCCCTCCAGCCGGATCGTCGCATTCTCCTCTTCTTCCAGATTGATAAGGTACCCTGCCGGCGACACCAAGGGGACAAAAGGATCGCGCTTGCCCTCGGGCGTGTAGATATATTTCTGCTCCTGCGCCGCAAGATGGCATTCAGACACCGCCAAAGCAACCACGGCAAGAACCCCCGCCACCCCGTAGAACAAACGCCAATGTTTCATATTTTAACCCTTATTCACGACAACTTCAATAACCATTGTGATCACGTGGTGCATGTAATCCCGGTCATCCGTCCGGATCTCCAGGGAACTGATGTCAAAAAAATTCGCCGCATTTTCCAAGAAAGCGATAAAACGGCCAAGCTGATGGAAGCCGGCCGTGGCCGAGATGGCGATTTTCTCACGGAAGATCTTCGTTTCGCCTTTACCAGCGACAGAAACCACAACGGTATTCGTCAAGCTCTGCACCTCGGGGATAGGCTTGATCCTCGTCAGCTTCACGCTGCTGACGTCGGCATACTTGGACACCGTTTCCAAAAGCGCCGGGACATTCTCTTCCGGAGGAATCTGTTTTTCAAGCGCGGCTTCTTCCGACTTCAAGGTCTCCAACCGCGTCTTATATGTCCCCCCGAACTTCACGTCAAGCACATCGTTCTTGTATTCATTCCTCAGCGTCCGCGCCTCGGAAAAAAGCCGCACCACCTGCGACAATTGGCCGCGCAGCAGAAAAGCTGCATCGAGAAGAAACACGCAAGCGGCGATCGCCATGATCGCCCTGGGATTGTGTTTCAGGTTCCTGAAGAACGCAAACAACTCTTCATTCGAAGGCGTTTTCATTTCTCTCCGACTCCGCCCTCTCCAGGGCAAGAACCTTTCACTTCTTCATCTCTCCGTTCAGGACATAATCAACGACATCATAGGTCTTGATGGACCGCCTCTGCACAGAACCCAGCTCCAGCCTGGGGAATGCCGTGGAGAATGTCTTATTGCTTTTAAGATTCTGAAGAAATCTTCCAATGATCGTCATTTCGTTCTGGGTCAGGGAGATAACCGTTCCCTGAATGATAAGACTATGGCCCGAAAGAGAGAAGCGGTCGATCCACAACCCCCTGGGAACAGCATCGCTCAACCCGGACAGAAGTTCCGTGAAACTGACCCGGCGGGACAAAACACCCTTGAGTGTATTGGTCCGCGTTTCCAGCTCTTTGATCTCCGACTTCGTCTTGGCCGCTTCCTTGGCCGAAACGGCGATCTTATTGATGCTGCCATGGAGAGCAATCACCTGTATTTTCTTCATCGCGGCGACGCCGAAAAGCAAAAGATGAAGAAGGACAAGACCCGTCACTCCTAAAAGCAAGTACACCTTATAGGGGACGACCGCCTTGTTTTCCGTCTTGCGCAACTGTCTGGGAAGAAGATTGATCGTGATCATGCCGCATCCCTCAACGCCAATCCCAGAGAGACCGCCAAAAGGTCGCTGTCCGCCGCGAACGCCTGGCGGTCGATGCCTTCGCCCAGCGCGAGACGATCTGCATAGTCGAGGAATTTGACCTCCACGGCCAAGGCACGCTCCATATATTCCCTGATGCCGGCAAGACGGCTTGCGCCCCCCGTGATCAGAACCAGATCCGCGGCCTTGCCGCCCCGCGATTCGAAATAATCAAGAGAGACGCGGATCTCGGACGTCAAGTTGCTCAAGACAGGCTCCCAGATGGAAAAGAGTTCATTTTCGCGGCCTTGCGGAGTGCATTTTAATTTTTCGGCTTCAGGGATATCAAGGCTGAGCGTCTCTGCGGTCTTTTTGGTGAAATCATCCCCGCCGACAAAGATATCTCGGCTCAGGAACGGCTGGCCGTCGACAAGAATGTCCATATTGCAGCACGTCTTCCCCATGTTGATGACCGCGCAACAGGCGTCGTTTTTCACATTCCCGATGATCTCCGTGTAAAAATTTGCCAGGGCCAGGGAATCCAGTTCCATCGCCTTGACCTTCAGGCCAAGCTCCTGGGCCAGGGTGAATTTTTTCTGGATGAGCTCATTTTTAGCGGCCGCTATCAGGATGTTCATCTTGGCCTTCCCCTTCATCTCGCCCAAAAGCATATAATCCGTGGCGACATCGGCCAGGGGAAACGGGACGTATTTCTCTATCTCAAATTTCATCGAAGATTCGAGCTCCGTCTTGTTCATGGAAGGTAATTCGATGTAACGCGAAACGGCTCCCTGTCCGCTGACAGAAAACACACAGACCCCATTTTGAATAGTGCGATCCCTCGCCAATGCCCGGCTCAGGGCATCCCGATAATTCTTGTTCTCTACCTTTTCGACAACATAAGCCGAAAGCACGGGAGGCTGTTTCGACACATCCAGGCGGCAGATCTTAACGGCATTCGTACCAACATCAACCCCCCAGGTACCGCTCTCAACCTTAGCCGCAAGCATCTTCTGGCTCAGCAACCCCTTCGCGGCCATCGGGAAACCGTTAAGCTGCTTCTTCAACTGTTGCAAATCCATCTTCATATATTCCTTCTTTTCGGAACGAGGTATGGACGCTTCGGCAACCTTTCGGCAGTGGCAAAATCTAGTCTAGCCGCCATATAAAATATTAATAAATCTATATTAATGGCATTACTGTAAAAGTCAACGGAATTTACTCACTTTTCAGGCCCGAAGGGCCGGCAGGAGAGAAGATTCCGAGGAAAGGGCGGTGCAGACTTATGCCTGCATAAACAGGCATAAGCAGGCATAAAAAAAAGCGGCTGCGCGAAGCAGCCGCTTTTTTCTTCCTGAACAGATTACTCGATCGGTGTGCCGGCAGTGGTATTGCCAACTCTCACAACACCCGACTGATCGACAAAGAACGACCTGACACCCGTCACGTTCTCCGTCTGGGGCGTAGCAACGATGCCATATGTATTGCCGCCGCCGCTCAACGTGAACGTATAACCAGACTTATTGCCGCCCGCCAAAACAGAATCTATGTAGGGCGGATTGGAGGCGTTCAGGTTTGTCAAAGCCGTCGGATAGGCCGGTGGAGACTGGGCCGCCCTGTATGATTCCATGGCGGTGCTCAATGTCCTCATCGCCGCAATTGCCGTCGCCTCGTTGGCGCTTAATCTGGCCCTCAAGAGGTTCGGGATTGCGATCGCAGCCAAAAGGACGATGATGGCCACAACGATCATGATTTCAACAAGCGTGAAACCTTTTCTGGAGCGCATATTTCTTTCCTCCTTTCTCGGCATGGATTGACTCTACGCTCAACTCTAAAAGATGATACAACTAGACCTTACTGTTTTCGAAAGCGTAAAGCCTGCCAACAAGTTACAACAATTTTATCTCACCCCCTTCCTCATTGTCAATAAATATTTATAATAATGTCTTGCGACAACAGGGCATAAAAAAACCTATTCCCTTCTTCCAAGAAGTCCTTGGGAATAGGTGCACATGCGCCTTGCTTCGACAGCTGGACCCTCCTTAGCATGGATGCGGAGGTCCGCCCTTCCTGGGCTGGACCCTCCTTAGCATGGATGCGGAGGTCCGCCCCTCTTGGGCTGGCTGCCATCGTTTATAAAATACGATTAGGCCCTGTAGCTTTGTGCCCCACTCTTTCGAGCCCTTCCTGTAAAGAAGAGGTTCCGCGCCCTGGGCGCGGAATGGTTTACTCGTTTGGCCGGTTTCTATTATAAGTATAACATTGCTTCGGCGGGATTCAAGAGAACGCCTGTCAGGCAGGACGCACCGGGGAAGCGGAGGCGCGCCCGACAACCCATGCCCCAAAATCCAAGCCAGAATGCAGGATAGGGCTATCTGATAAGCTCGGTGATCTTAAAGATGGGCATGAAGAGCGCTATAACGATGCCGCCGATAACGATCCCCAGAAAACCGATAACCACAGGCTCGATCATGGAGGTCAAACCTGAAACCGCCGCATCGACCTGCTCATCATAAAAATCGGCGATCTTGGTCAACATCTTCTCCAACTGCCCCGTCTGTTCACCGACGGAAATCATGCGCACGACCATGGGCGGGAAAACCCCGCTTTTGGACAAGGGGTCGGCGATGGGCTCGCCTTCCTTGATGGATGTCCGCGCATTCATGACCGCCTCTTCGACGACAAGATTGCCGGCGGTCTTTCCGACGATCTCCAGCGCATTGAGGATGGGGACACCGCTCCGGACCAAGGTCGAGAGCGTCCGCGAGAACTTGGCAACGACAACCTTTCGCAAGAGGGGTCCGAACAGCGGCATGCGCAACAGACTGCTGTCCAGTTGATAGCGCCCTCTGGGCGTATCGATGTATTTTTTAAAAACGAAACCGAAAACGACAAATCCGACGACAACGAAAGGGAAAAAATGACGCAGCGTATCGGAGATCAAGATCAAGACCTGCGTGGGCAGAGGCAGGGTGCCGCCGAGGGACGCAAAAATACCCTTGAACGTCGGGACCACCTTGACCAAAAGAACGATCGTGATCAATACCGCCATGGAAATGACGACGATGGGATAGACGAGCGAAGACTTTACCTTCCTCTGGAGGGCGCTTGATTTTTCCAGATAACCGGCCAACCGATCAAGGATCTCGTCGAGCAAGCCGGAGGCCTCCCCGGCCTTCACCATGTTGACATAGAGATTCGAAAAAATCTTGGGGTGCTTATTCAGCGCCTCGTGAAGACTGGAACCGCTCTCGATATCTTCCTTGATCTTGAGCGTCACATCCGAAAGGGTTTTGCTTTCAGCCTGCTCGCTCAAAATACTGAGCGCCTGGACAAGGGTGATGCCGCTTTCAACCATGGTCGCCAATTGACGAGAAAAAATAACCAGATCGTCGAGCTTAACCGCCTTCTCGACCATCTTTCTGACCCTCTCTTCCTTGACGGAAATAACGACCAGGTTTCTCTTGTGCAGCGTGGCAATGGCGTCCTGTTCGCCCGCGGCCTCAAGGATCCCCGTCAATCTTATTCCCTGACTGTCTTTTGCGACATAGCTGTAGAGCGCCATGCCCTTCTCCTCATAAGACGCAACCGTCTCTTACACGAATGTATCGACGACTTTCAAAAATGCCTCGACGACTTTGGGATCGAACTGCGAACCGCTGTTCTTCTTGATCTCCTCGACAGCCTCTGACTTCATCAAGCCCACCTTGCGATACGGCCGGGCCGACACCATCGCGTCGTAGCTGTCGGCGACGGTCATGATGCGTGCGCCCAGCGGGATCTCTTCGCCTTTAAGCCCGTCGGGATAGCCCTTGCCGTCCCAACGCTCATGATGGTGTTTGACGATCGTGATGACGCTTTCCAGGAATTTTAGCGGCTCCAGGATCTGGGCGCCTTTCTCGGCGTGCTGCTTGATCTGGTTGAATTCATCATCCGTGAGGGCCGAAGGTTTGCTGAGCACATTATCGTGGACGCCGATCTTGCCCAGATCGTGCAACTGACATGCGTCCCTGATATCATTGATATAGGAGGGGTCCACGTTCATCTGCCGCGCAATCGCTTCCGCATAACGCGTCACGTTGTCCGAATGCGAAAAGGTGTAATGATCGCGCGCATCGATCGCGTGCGCCAACGCCTTGATCGTGCGCATATATGTCTCTTTGAGATCCTCATAGAGACGCGTCAAATTCTTCGTGCTCTCTTCGATGCGGCGCGCCAAAAGAAGATTCTGTTTCTGCAGCGCTATATTGCGCTCTTCGATCCCCTTGAGGGCGCGGCTGTTGTTAACGACGAATTTCCTGATCTCAAATGCCTGCTTGGCCTTGAAGTAAACCTCCTCGGACCTGAGCGGCTTGTAAAGATAATCGGTAGCGCCCAATGCCAGAGACTCCTGGACAAGATTGGCCGTCTCGGTATAGCCCATGATGATGATAACCATGGCTTCATCCCTGTGGTGAAATTCACGCACGAGATAGCGGACATCGAGGTCTTTAAGGCCGAGATCGATAAAAACGGCACCCGGCGTGTCTTGCTCATAAAACTGCAGGCCTACGCGCGCCGTCAGCGCCACCGTCACCTGATAACCCCGCGTCGTCAGCGCCGTTTTGATCAAGGCGCAGCTTGCTTCATCACTATCGATCACCAAAACCTTCTGTTCGCTCATTCGGACACCTTTGGTGGAATCTCCCGGGGTTCGCTCCCGAGGCAGCACCGCATTCCTCCCCGGTTTTTCCCGCTCCATTATCTTTTGTCCGGCGGGATCCCGCAAGGCAAGAAAAGCCGGGGATTCCTGCCGAGGGATTGAATCCTATTATACAAGGCTTAACGGCCTTGCCTACAAAAATCAGAAAGTTTTATTCCTCTGTCGTCGCGCGCAGGGCCTCTTCGATGGTCGTGATTCCCCGTGCCACCAACAACATGGCGTCATCCCTCAAGGTCCTCATCCCCTTTTCTTTCATGGCAAACTCTTTGATGTGGCCGCTGGAAGCCCTTTGGATGATCAACCCGCGGACCGCATCGTCAATCATCAGCACCTCGTGGATCCCGATACGCTCGAAGTAGCCGGAGTTATTACAAACATGACACCCCTTGCCTTTAAAAAACGTCGGTTTCTCTCCGGCGCCGAGCACCCGCTCCAATCCGAGTTTCTTCCATGTCTCCCTGGGGATATCGATGGGCTCCTTGCAATGCTGGCAGATACGCCGGCAGAGGCGCTTGGCCGACGTCACAATGAGGCTGGAAGCGACCAGGAACGGCTCAATACCCATATCGATGAGACGCGTGATGGCTCCGACGGCGTCGTTAGTGTGGAGCGTCGACAAAACCACCTGCCCTGTCAATGATGCCTTGATCGCGATATCGGCGGTCTCGGAATCCCTGATCTCGCCGACCATGACGACGTCCGGGCTCTGTCTCAAGACCGACCTTAAACCGGAGGCAAAAGTCAGGCCGATCTCGGGTCTCACGGCAATCTGCGTGATGCCTTCCACCTGGTATTCCACAGGATCCTCGATCGTCACGATGTTGGACTCCGGTTTATTCAGCTTGTTAAGGATGGAATACAGCGTCGTCGACTTCCCGCAACCCGTCGGACCGGTGATCAAGATCATGCCGTAAGGTTTGATGATCGCCTCCTCGAACAGCCGGCGCGGCTCCTCCGTCATGCCCAGGGAGTCAAATCCGACGGAGAGCTTGGACTTATCAAGTGTGCGCAAGACGAACTTCTGTCCGAAGGTTGTTGGGAGCGCCGAGACGCGGAAATCGATCTCCCGATCCTTCAGCTTGACCTTGAACCGCCCATCCTGCGGCAGGCGGGCCTCTGTGATATCGAGACCGGAGATGATCTTCAGACGCGCCAAAACCGCGTTCTGGTTTTTCTTCGGCAGCCGGAAGACATCAAAAAGATGGCCATCGATGCGGTAACGTATCCTCAGGTCGTGCTCCATGGGCTCCACATGGATATCGGAGGCGCGTTTTTTCAAGGCCTCTGTCAACATCAAATCGACGATCTTGACGATCGGGGCCTTCTCGCTCTCCTCAACAACAACCCCCAGCTCAATCGTCCCATCGGTCTTGACGACCTCGACCTCTCCTCCCACCTCTTCTGCGGCGGCGGCCATCTCCTCGCTGCCCGTCGTCCCCTTAAAGAACCTGTCGAGGGCTTTGATGATGTCTTTCTCGCTGGCAAGGACGATGTCGACATCATGGCCGGTGATCGCCTTAAGGTCGTCAATCGCAAAAACATTCAAGGGATCGCTCATCGCGACACTCAGGACATTGCCGATCTTGGACAAGGGGATCGCCTTATATTGCCGTGCCACTTTTTCCGGGAGCATTTCGACAACCTGGGCATCGATTTTGTATTTCGCCAACTCGAGATAAGGGATGAAAAGCTCCTTGGCAAGCGCGGCGATCAGGTCTTTTTCTTTTACGAAACCCTGCTTGACCAAAATATCCTTCAGGTTTTCCCCTGTCTTGGCCTGGATCTGCTCCGCCTTCTCCAAATCCTGAGGAGTCAACAATTTCGCCTGCAGAAGGGCATCCATGAGTCTTTTTTTAAGAGTTGCCATAGAAAAATTAATTAAAAATTAACAATGAAAAATGAAGAATTAAAAATCCTCAAAGAAGCAAATCTGTTTCTCATTCACCGACCGCCAAAAGGCCGATGGCTGACACTCAAACGCCCCGCCCTCGTGCTTGTTTCCATTGTTCATTCTCAATTTTTCATTTTTCATTCTTCTCAATCGGTTCATCCGGTGCCGTGACGCGCAGGACTTCCTCCAGGGATGTCGCGCCTTCCAGGACCTTTTTAATGCCGTTCTCCCGCAGCGTCTTCATACCTTCTCTGCGGGCGGCCGCTTTGATTTCATACTCTTGCGCCCTCTGGATGATCAGATCTTTGATCTTCGGCGTCAGCACCAAGGCTTCGCCGATAACCAGACGGCCTGCATAACCGATACCGAAACATCTTTTGCACCCTCTCCCGCGAAACACGGTAATGCCCTTCTTGGCCGCAGAGATCCCCAAAGATGCCGCCGCTTCCGGCGTCAATTCATAACCTTCTTTACAGGAGTCGCACACCTTGCGGACCAGGCGCTGGTTGATCAGACAGATAACAGAAGAAGTGATCAGAAAAGGTTCGACGCCCATATTGACAAGCCGGACAATGGTGCCTGCGGCAGTCGTCGTATGGAGCGTGCTTAAAACCAGATGGCCGGTCAAGGCGCTTTTGATGGCGATGTCCACGGTCTCGAAATCACGGATCTCGCCGACCATGATCGTATCCGGGTCCTGCCTGAGGATCGAACGCAGACAGCCGGCGAAGGTCAGGCCGATCTCGGGACGCACGCTTACCTGGTTAATGCCTTCCAGCTGATACTCCACAGGGTCTTCGACGGTCACGATGTTGTCTTCCGGCGTATCGACGTATTTCAAAACAGAATAAAGCGTTGTCGTCTTCCCGGACCCCGTCGGGCCGCAGACGAGAATCATGCCGTGAGGCCGGTCGGCGCCCGACTTGATGGTGGCCAGCGTCTCGGCGTCGAATCCCAGACGATCCAAATCAAGGGTCGCCATGCTCTTGTCCAAAATGCGCAGCGCCACCTTCTCGCCGAAAAAAGATGGAAGGATCGAGACGCGGAAATCGATAAAACGGTCCTGTATCTTGACTTTGAAGCGGCCGTCCTGCGGCAGGCGGTGTTCGGCAATGTCCAATTCCGACATGACCTTGATGCGCGAAACGATCGGGGCATGAAACTTCAAGGGCGGGCCTTCGATCTCGCGCAGCATCCCGTCCACCCGCACCCGCACGCGCATAGAATGCTCCCAGGGCTCGATCAAGATATCGCTGGCATTCATCTCGATGCCTTTTTCCAAAAGCAGGTTCGTGATCTTAATGACCGGCGCTTCTTTTGTCAAACGCACGAGTTCCTGGGTGTCGGGGCCGCCTTCGTGCGCGGCCCGGACCACCTCGATATCCATATCGGAAATATCCTTGATGATCTCATCCAAGACCTGGGTCGCCGGCTCTTCATAATACTTTTCGATGGCCATCAGGATCTCTTTCTGCTCGGCGATAATGGGATTGATCTCAAAACCCGTCAAGGCCTTGACATCATCAATGGCGAACACATTCAAGGGGTCGGCCATGGCCACGGTCAGCGCATGCCCCATTTTGCCGACGGGGACGATCAGGTAATGCTTGGCCATATCTTTGGGGATAAGTTTGATGATTTCGGGGTCGATCTTAAAACGCGCCAGGGAAATGGGCGGGAATCCGAGACCTTCGCTGAGCGCCACAAGAAGGTCTTTTTCGCTGATGAGATTCAATTTCACCAGACAATCGCTCAGCCGGCCGCCATGCTCCTTCTGGACCTGCAGGGCCAGCTTAAGGTCGTCTTCGGATATCAGCTTGTTCTTAATGAGAATGTCCTGCAGGCGTTCTCTTAGGGAACTCATTGGTCTTTCCTGTGGAAGGAGATTAGGACGAAGCCTCGGCGTGGAACCGTGAAACTCAGGACCGGTCTCTTGAAAGAAATCATCTCTGCAAAGGCCTACCTTTTGGCGTAACTCCTCTCAATGGCCTTCTTGATGTCAGTCGTGGTGCTGACGAACGCCTGAACCACACACTGAGTGATCATTTCCACGTCTTCAATGGCCTGCGTATTGAGAGGATTCGACATGGCAACAGTAAGATTGTTGGCGATTTTGTCGATCGGGATAAGACAATACTGGCGCGCGACCTGCTCGGGAATGACGCGCGCAACCTCCGCATCAATATCGTAATTGGCCAGGGGCAGATAAGGGAATCCGTATTGCGCCGTCAAGACCTGGGCGATATCTTCTTCTCTCGAAAAACCAAGCTGGACGAGGATCTCACCGACAAGTCCGCCGTTGACGCGCTGATATTCCAGCGCTTTCTGCAGCTGCTCGGCAGTAATGATCTTCCTCTCTATGAGAAGCTCACCCAGCTGTTTCGTTGTGACTCTCTTAAAAGATGACATTCTCTCCTCTGCTCGGAACCCCTGCTTTCAGCAAAAAACAGGGAAAATCCGCCGGAAGGGTTACAGCGCGATCTCCGCCCCTGCCAGTCCCATCGCCTTGTGCAACAACTCGACGGAATCGGCACCGTCGATAGGGTTCTCGACAATGCTGAGACTGAATTGTATTTTCCTTTTGACGTCGGCATTCTGGAACGTCGCCCGAAGCTTATCCTTGAACTGTTCGGCCACGTGTTCCGCCTGCCGTTTGTTCTTTTGGGGCAGGACGACGCCGAACACGCCATCCTCCAGCCGCCCCGCGCGGTCGATCTCCCGGATCGAAGACTTCAACAATACCGCAATCCTCGCCTGGACATCATCCGCTGCCGCGTCGCCATAAGCCCGGCGGTAATCCGGCATATTATTCACCACGACAGCCACAAAAGAACACGGCTCCTGCAGGGAGATGGCACGCAGGATCTCTTCTTCGAATCTGACCGTGATATAACGCTTATTAAAAAGCCCTGTCAGGGCATCCTTCACCTCCAGGTCCCGGACCTTGTGCGTCAGGTAGTCATTCTCGACGGCGATCGACAACTGCTTGGCAAAGATACCCATCAGCTCGATGTCATCGTTGGAAAACTTGAATTTATCCATCAAGTTGCCGATCGCGATGATCCCATGGGGCTTGCCCTGCATCAAGACCGGATACACCAGGAGGTTGCGTGCCCCGAGGATTTTCATGAACTCTTCACTGATACCGCCCTGGGTCGTATCGTCCACCTTCAAGAACGGCTTGGAGGCCGCCAAAAGATGAAACAACAAGCCGCTGCTGGAAGCCGTCATCAGACAACTGATCGTCTCCTCCCCAAGACCGTACTGTGCCGAAACTTCAAAACTCTCGTCTTTCTTAAAAATCAGGATCGCCAAAGCCGAATCCGCCATCTGGGCAAGCTTGGAAATCGTGACCTCATAGACGTCTTTGAGGTGAGCATTCTTGGTGATCAGGTTGCTGATCTGCAACAGGCCGTTCAAGGCGATCACCTGGCGGTTGATCTGGAGATTGATATCCTTGGTGCGCTCACCGTAGATCTTGAGCTCATCCATGTTGCTTTTGATGCGCTGCGTCAGCTGATTCAAAGAATGGCTCAATTCGCCGATTTCGTCCTCGCGGGCAATGTTGATCTGGTGGCTGAGTTCGCCGGACGCGATGACCTTGACTTCAGAGTTAATCTCTATGATAGGATCAACGATGCGCTTGACAACGATAAAACCCAAAAGAGACATGATCACAACAGAAAAAATGATGACGAGAAGGTAATTTTTCGGCAGAAGGCTGGGAAAAACAAAATTCAGAAGCGCAAGGATGGGAATGATGGACATGAGGCAAAATGCGATGATGAGCTGCGGCCTGAGGGACCTGGATGCGATCGACAATTTTTTAGATAAATTGGCCATGGCCTCTCTCCATTTTAACCAACGAGATCCTGTCTTCTTGCTGTAAATATTTATGTAATATAAGGTAACATAATTGGCACGGCGCGTCAACGTTTTCCTGCGCCGGACAACTTAAAATGAGGGCTTGCGGCCGGGCCTCAGGGAACCAAGGAGGCGGGCGGGGTTTGCTTGCGTGAGGAGGGAACGCCTGTTTCGATAAAAGCCCATGGAGAAGCAAGAAATTCTTCCTTGCCTGCCGTCAAAAAAGCCGTATCGATATTATTTGCGGCCAGGGCCTCTTTCCAGATGGCCGGATTGAAATGATCGCTCCAGGCGTCGAACCTGGCTCCGGCGGCATGGGCGGCGGCAATGGCCCGGCCGCATTCACGGCCCCCTTGCGCCAAAACCGCTTCAAGCCAACTCATGTGCGGGTCGTAAAACTTCAACTGGATCAATCCCCTCTTGTGCCCCAGGGCCTTCTTTAAAAACTCCTGCCTGGCGGACAGGTCCTCGATGCTGCACATAGCCGCCCTCTCGAACGGCGTGTGAGGTTTTGGCACAAAATTCGATATGGTCACGTTGAGGCGCGCCGGATGGCCGTCCACTTCTTTTTTCAAAGCCGAGATGGCCAGGCAGAAAGAGACGATGGCGCGCAAGTCCTCTTCTGTCTCCGTCGGAAGGCCGATCATGAAATACAGCTTGAGCGTCCTGTAGCCTGCGCGGAAGGCCTGGCGGGCCGCATCAAAGATATCCTCAGGCCCGACCTTTTTCCCAAGGACATCCCTCAACCTCTGGCTGCCGGCCTCAGGAGCGAACGTCAGGGTCGTCTTGCGCATCGTCGCAAAAACATGGGACAGCTCTCCGACGAGACTGGAGGCGCGCAGAGACGGCAAAGAGATGCTGACGCCTTTATCCCTGAATCCGGCGACAAGCGCTTCGACGATCTCTTTTAACTGCGGATGGTCCGAACTCGACAAAGACAGAAGGGATATTTCTTCATAACCGGTCATGCGGTAAAGGCGGCGCGCCAGCGCGAGGACTTTCTCTTTACGGACAACGCGCAGCGGATAAAACGAAGCGTAGGCCTGGCAAAACCGGCATCCGTGTGGACATCCCCGCATGATCTCGATGCCGATGCGGTCGTGCACGATCTCGATGGCAGGAACGATCCAATAAGAAAAATCCGTGGAGCGCTCGAGGTCGCGCACGAATCGTTTGACGATCGTCCGGGGCGCCCTCTTGTCGACGGCTGGTTCCAATGCGCCGTCCTTGGCGACCCCCCGGTACAAGGCAGGAACATAGACGCCTTTAAGGCGCGAGAGCGCCAAGAGCATCCTCGCTTTGTCAAAGCGACGCTTCTTGCAGACGCGATAAATCTTGAGGATTTCAACAATGGCCTCCTCGGCCTCGCCGATGACAAAAAGGTCGACAAAATCCGCCAGAGGCTCCGGATTCAGACAGCACACTCCGCCGGCAATCACCAGAGGCCAGCCGCCATCGCGCTGGCGCGACTCCAGAGGGATGCCGCTCAAAGCCAGAATATTCAGCACATTGGCATAGCTCAACTCATACTGGAGCGAAAATCCCAAAATATCGAATGCCTTGAGCGGCATCCGGGACTCCAGGCCGAAGAGCGGGATCTCGAGCGCTTTAAGCTTCTCCTCCATGTCCGCCCAGGGAGAAAACACCCTGTCGGCAATGCACCATGATTGTTTATTGACGACATCATAGAGGATCCTCATGCCCAAGTGGCTCATGCCGATCTCATAGATGTCAGGGAAGGCCAGACAGACGCGGACATCGGCCTTTGAAAAGTCCTTCTGCGCGCAGCCGACTTCCCCGCCGATATATCGGGCAGGCTTCATGACGGACAATAACAGCTCTTTATCGAGTTGAACGGGTTGAGTCATACGGATTTCACTAAAAAGTCAGTCCTTACCGGTTGTCGGTTAAAGGATGAACGAGTTGACGGACACAAGATTACCTTCCAGGTTTGAGCGAGCCGAAGGCGGGTGATTCCTCTTGGCCCTCTCTCCCCAAGGCTCGTCGCGCAGGCCGGTCTTATATGCACAACCCTCTGATAGGCCGACAATCAGAAATTTTTTGGCACATCATTTCAGTTTTGTCTGCAAGGAGTTGCATTTTTGCTGTAGCGACAATCTTCTATGGAGCGTAACAGCAAAAATGCAAACCGCAGCAGACGGCAAAAAATTTCGTCGGTCTATCAGAGGGTTGTGCGAATGCCTCGCATGATGTGCGACTACACGTTTCACGCCTACTTCTGCCGCGCTATATTTAAGACGATACCGATCGCCGCCATATTAATAACGAGCGACGAGCCGCCGTAACTCATAAAAGGCAAAGGCAGGCCGACGACCGGAGACATGCCGATGTTCATCGCGACATTGATGAAGGCATGGAAAAAGATGAGCGCAGCCACGCCCGCCGCCAGGAGACGGCCGAAGATGTCGCGCGAAAGGGCGGCAACCCTCAGGATCATGATGATGAGGATCGCATACATCACCACAAGAAAAAAACTGCCCAAAAACCCCCACTCCTCCCCCCATACGGAAAAAATGAAATCCGTGTGCCGTTCCGCCAGGAAATTAAGCTGGCTTTGGGTGCCGCTCATCCATCCTTTTCCGAAAAAACGGCCGGAGCCGATGGCGATCTTCGACTGAATGATCGTGTATCCCGCGCCCAAAGGATCGATATTCGGATTCAAAAACACCAAAAGGCGGGATCTTTGATAGTCTTTCAGCACATGCCAGAAAAGCGGCAAAGAGGCCAAGCCGGCAACAGCCGCGCCTGCCAAATAACGCAGGCGGACCTCGGCCAGGAAAGCGATCGTAGCAAAAATGAAGAGATAGACGATCGCCGTACCCAGATCGGGCTGCAAAAGGACCAGACCCGTCGGTAGCAGCGTGATGCCGAGCGGCAGAAGCAAGCCCCGAAAGCATCCCAGCGACTGCGGCTGGGCCTGCAGCTCCTCGCCTGTCTTGATGCTGAAATAGCCGGCCAAGACCAAAATGAGCGCAAACTTCCCTAGCTCCGACGGCTGAAAAGAGAATTCCCCCAGGGATATCCAGCGTTGGGCGCCCATGATCGCCCTGCCGGAAAAAAGGACATGGGCCAACGTCACCACGCTGACGACATACAAAGGCACGCCCCACCCCTTGAACGACCTGTAGTCATGACGTGAAGCCAAAAGCAGAACTCCCCAGCCCACGCCGACCCACAGCAGCTGTTTGACGAAGATATCTTTTTTGACAAACTCCCCTTTTTGATGGCAGCTCGAAAAAAGGCAAAGGATGCCGAAAAACAAAATCAAAAACACGACGATAACGATGACCTTCTGCGGCCTGGCCGTCATCATGACAGTTTCCCTCTCTTTTGGGCCTCTTCAAACAGGTCGCGCGCCAAGACGCAGGCATAATGGCTGCTGCCGACATTCTCCAGAAGCACGCAGAACGCGTAGCGGGGCCGGCTCAGCGGAAAAAATCCGGCCACCCAGCCATGCGACTCTTTTCCGTAAACCTGAGCTGTCCCCGTCTTGGCGCAGATCTCAAGGCCGGGGATTTCCAGCACGTGCGCCGTGCCGCTCTCAAGCGACACAGGATAACGCAGGGCCTTGCGCACCATATCCAGATACTCCGGGGATATCCTGACGGGCTTGGGCGCTGCCACAGAGACTTCCCTGCCCGCAACGGCCTTGGTCACATGGGGAACAGGCAGATATCCTCCGTTGCCGACAGCGGCCATCATGCGCGCCAACTGCAGAGGTGTCGTAAGGACAAAACCCTGACCAATGGAAAAGTTTGCCGTGTCGCCGTCATACCAGCCCTCGAACTTCGTCAGGCGCTTCCAAAGACGACTGGGGATAAAACCCGATGCCTCGTGGGTCAAATCGATCCCTGTCGGCTGCGAAAGACCGAATTCCTGCGCCGTATGCGACAGAAGATCCGGACCTGCCAACAACCCCAGTTGATAAAAATAAACGTCGCAGGAATGAGCTATGGCGGCATTGAAATCCTGCGCGCCGTGCGTCGACCAGCACTTAAAAAAACGGTTGCCGATCCTCATCTGGCCCTGGCACACATATGCCGTGACAAGCGAAACACCTTTGTCGGCCTGCAGGGCGGCGGAGGCCGTGACGACCTTAAAAATGGACCCCGGGGGAAACTGACCGCTCGTCACGCGGTTGAACAACGGCGCATCGTCGCTGGTCAAATAATAATTCATGGCGCGCCGGTCGCTGCGATCCACGAACACGTTGGGATCAAAAGCCGGGGCGCTGCTGAGCACCAGCACCTCCCCTGTCTGGGCGTCCATGACGATCACGGCGCCCTTTTTACCCTGAAGGAGGTTGTCCGCGATCTGCTGAAGCTCCAGATCGATCGTCAACGTCACATCTTCGCCGGCCACGGGCGGTTTATACCCCAGAAGCCTGACCTGGCGGCCCCTATTGTCCACCTCGATCTGGCGTCCGCCTTTCTGGCCCCGCATATAGATGTCCAAGCGCTCCTCAACGCCGCTGTATCCGACGTTATCCTTGATGTCATAGCCGTAATCCTTGAGGCGCGTGATGCGGCTTTTGTCGATCTCGCCCAGATAGCCCAGCACATGGGCCGCCGTCGTGCCGAAAGGATAATGCCGGCGGCTGTTGAGCTCGACGGCGACGCCCCGCAGGTCCAGCTTTTTCTCTTCCAGCATGATGGCCGTCGATTTGGGGATCCCTTCGGCGATGACGACGGGCGTAAAAGGATTAAGATAGCCCCTGGCATAACGTTCCTCGATTTCCGAAGGATCCAAAGACAGGATAGGCGCCAGACGGCTGAACACATCGTTTTTGTCTTTCAGCTCCTGCGGCATGATGACGGCGTCGAACGACAACACGTTGTCCACGATCACCTGTTGATGACGATCCAGGATACGGCCCCTGTAAGGTTCCTCAGGGATAAGGCGGATGGTATTGCGCAGACTCAACTCATAATAGCGGCCGCCGCCGATCAGCTGAACGACCAAGAGGCCGCAGAGCAAAAGAAAAAAACAAACCAAAAGCGTTATTCCGTAGATTCGGGTTCGCATTTTTTAAAAAAGAGGAGAAATGGATAGCCCAGGAGCGTCGTGCCGAGCGCCTGCAGGAAGGTCCGGCCGAAAAAACGGGCATATGACACCAAAGGGCCTGCGCCCAGAAAAGGACGCAGGATAAAAACCAGGTGGTTATTCAAAAGCTGGCCCGCAAAAACCACGGGAAAGACAATCTTCCAGTTGTGGCGATACAGAACGCGGACCAGGAAGGCCACGCCGAAAACCGTCAGGACGTAGGACATCATATAGACACCGAAGACATCTGTCCCGAAAGCGTCCCTCCAGAAACCGCACCACAAGGCGTAACCCACGCAGCCCCGGGCGTCGAAATGATGCAAAAAAGTATAGACCATGGCGGCGGCCAACAAAGGATCAGACAACAGCCAGGGCAGGCACAGAAAACGATGCCATGCGAATTCCGCCAGGACCAAGACAGGAATGACAAGAAATTTAATCATGTTTGAAAGACGTGACGATGAGCACCTCGTCCAGGCAGGAAAGGTTCAGGACGGGCTCGATGACCGCAAACTTACTCAGACCGCTGGACTCCATGCCGACCATCTTGACGCGGCCGATCGGGATGCCGGCCGGGTATGTCATATTCAGGCCGCTTGTCACGATAAGGTCTCCCTCGACCACATCGCTGTTCACATCCAAGAAGCGCAGCTTGCATTTGCCGTCCAGGCTTCCGGAAACCAGCCCCTGTTCGCCGCTGCGCGCGTCTTTCGCGGGTACCGACAGATCGGGGTCGTTTAAGAGGATGACCTTACAGGAGAATTGCCCGGTCTCAAGGACCTTGCCTACCAGCCCGGCGGCGGTTATGACCGGCGCATACGTCTTGACACCTGCCGCCCGCCCCTTGTCTAAGACAAGATAAGACCGGAAAACGCCGAAATCGCGTCCGATAACGGATGCGGGGGTCGTCTCATAATCGAGCTTCTGCCGCAGATCCAGCAAGTCGCGCAGGCGCGTATTTTCCTTGCGAAGCTCTTCGGATTCGAGCAATGCCTTTTTGAGACCGCCGTTCTCACGGACAAGTTTTTTGCCGTCCCAATAACTTTTATGGAAAAGCAACAACGCCCTGGCCTCCTGGCCTGCGGCATCCAAAGCCATGAGAGGAAGCTTGGCCGCGTCCGAAAAGATCTGACGCATCACATAAGGCGAATGGCGGAACGAGAGAAAAACAAGAAGGGACAGAAGGACGACGATGAAGAAATAGCCTATGAACTTTCTATTGGCGAGAAACACATCCGTGTCAACGTTACAGCGGGAGAGATCAAACGGTCTCTGCCCGCTTCAGGGACGGCATTTATAAGGCGCTTTCCGTCTTGGTCACGACGGTCACGTCGCGCAAGTAGCGGCTCTCAAGCTCAAGGATTTTGCCTGTTCCCTGGGCCACGGCTGTCACAGGATCGTCGGCGATATGGACGGGAAGGCCCGTCTCTTCGGCGATCAGGCGGTCCAGGCCGCGCAATTGAGACCCGCCTCCGGCCAGGACAATACCGCGATCGATCAGATCGGCCGCCAGCTCTGGCGGCGTCCTCTCGAGCGCGATCTTTGCCGAATCCACGATCGCCCTCACGGGCTCGGCGATCGCATCCCTCACCTCTTCGGACGTGATCGTCACCATCTTCGGCAACCCCGCGACAAGGTCGCGGCCGCGGACCTCAAGGCTCAACTCTTCTTCCAGGGGATACGCCGAACCGATCTTTATCTTGATCTCTTCAGCCGTGCGCTCACCGATCATCAGGTTATAATTTTTTTTGAGATATTCCACGACCGCCGTGTCCAGCTCATCTCCGGCGATCCTGATGGACTTCGAAAAGACGATGCCCGACAGCGAGATCACGGCCACCTCGGTCGTTCCCCCGCCGATGTCCACGATCATGTTGCCTGCCGGCTCATGAATAGGCAGGCCCACGCCGATGGCCGCCGCCAGAGGCTCCTCGACCAAATGGACCTCCCTGGCGCCGGCGCGCAGAGCCGAATCTTTGACAGCCCGACGCTCGACCTCGGTGATGCCGGAAGGAATTGCGATCACCATGCGCGGAGAAACCAGCACGCGGCGGCGATGGATCTTCTTGATGAAATACCGCAGCATCGCCTCGGTGATATCGAAATCTGCTATGACGCCGTCCTTCATGGGTCTGATGGCCAGGATATTTCCTGGCGTACGGCCCAACATCTTCTTGGCCTCATCACCAACCGCCAGGACGCGGTTAACAGTAGCTCCCTTCTTGAGGGCCACAACCGACGGCTCGCACAAAACGATCCCTTCGTTCTTCACATACACAAGGGTCGTAGCCGTCCCCAAATCGATGCCCATATCATTGGAAAACAAACCAGATACGTAATTAAACGTCCTCTTGGGTAATTTGGATAATTGTGTCATGTTTAATAGGGTTGGTGGTTTGGGTCGATTTTTTAAATATTAACAGAGGCGACAGGGGCTGTCAATAAATATTTCCCCCACAAGACCCAGCGAAAATCCTGCCCAAAATCCTCTGTAACAGGAATCAAACTTCTTATCTGGCAATCAGATGTTTAAATACGCTGAAATATTCCGGAAAAGACTTACCGACGCACGCAGGATCGTCCAGGGAAGAGACTCCGGAGGCAGCCAAAGCCGCCACATACATGCTCATGGCTGTTCTGTGATCGCCAAAACTCCTGAAATGTGCCCCTTTAATTCCGCCTGACCCTGTAATCACGATATCTTCTCTGCCTGCAGCGACTTTCGTGCCAATCTTAACGCCCGCCCTTTTAAGATTCCAGCTCATGGACCGAATGCGGTCCGTCTCTTTGACGCGCAGCTCTCCCGCCCCTTCAATGACAGTCCGGCCTTCGGCCAAAGAAGCAGCAACCATAAGGACAGGCAATTCATCGATCAGGCTCGGTATCTCCGCAGACCTGATCCTCGTTCCGCAAAGCCTGCTGAAACGGATATCCAGGTCTGCCGCCGGCTCATAGCCCTTCTGTCTGGAGACGAGACGGATACGCCCTCCCATCCTCTGCAAAACCCGGATAGCACCTGTGCGCGTAGGATTGACACCCACGTGCTTTAAGACAAGGCGCGACCCTTTAAGCACTAACGCAGCTACGATAAAAAATGCGGCGCTCGAAATATCGCCAGGCACAATCACAAAACCCGGAGAGGTCAATTCTCCCCCCTTGACCACGATGCCGCCACCGGACATGCGAAGATCGGCCCCGAAAAATCTCAGCATCCGTTCGGTATGATCCCGTGTCATCACGGCCTCATGGACGCATGTTTCTCCCTGGGCAAATAATCCTGCCAAAAGAAGCGCCGACTTAACCTGGGCGCTGGCCACTTCCTGTCTCCAACATATGCCGTGAAGAACAGACGGCCGGATCGAGACCGGCAGATAATCTTTCCCTCCTTTACGACGGGCCTGGATCCCGGCCCCCATCAAGCTTAAAGGCTTGATGACACGCGCCATCGGCCGCTTCAAAAGCGAAGGCGCGCCTGTCAGGCGTGAAGCAAACCCCTGACCTGCCAAAAGCCCCATAAGCATGCGCGCGCTCGTCCCGGATTCGTTCATGTTCAAGGAACCCATCGGCGGACACAACACACCAGAGGAATCGATGACCACGCGATGCTCGCGCCTGAATATCCTGACGCCGACCCCCATGGCCTTTAAGGCACTCAAGGTCACAAGACAATCGTCGGAAAAAAGGAACCGGCGGATCTCCGTCCTTCCCTTGGCGAGAGACGACAGGATCGCCGCGCGGTGGGAAATAGACTTGTCTCCGGGAAGCTCTGCGGTCCCGTGGATCGCCTTACAAGGTTTGATGATCATGGTTTTCATTGAGCTAGAATTATAACACGAAAAAGGACGGCCAGTCTATATCTAGTAGAAAAGGGCAAAACACGCATCACAGATAACAGAAAACAGCGCACAGATGACAGACAATGACGCCAAGGAAAGACCATAAAAACAGGATCTGCCGGCACCAGACCGCGCTAGTCGACCTTCAAGCCGGGCATGGCTTTTTTCATTTCCGGGGGCAAAGGGGAAGAGAACTCGACGGGCTCTTTTGTTGCCGGATGCTCGAAACCGAGATCTTTGGCATGCAGGGCCAGGCGGGAGAAATTCTTTTTGCGGCCGTAAACGGTGTCACCAAGGATAGGGTGCCCCAGGTAGGACATGTGCACACGCAATTGGTGCGTCCGGCCCGTTTCCGGGAGAAGCTCGACGGCCGTATAATCCTTGAACCGCCCCAGCACACGATAGAAGGTGCGGGCCTCCTTGGCCTCATCGGAAAAACTGACGGACATCTTCTGGCGGTCAATGGCATGCCGCTTGAGGGGCACGTCGACGATGCCTTCGTCAAAAGGAACGCTGCCTTCCACAAGGGCGATGTAGCGCCGGCGGATCGAATGCTTCTTGAACTGCCTGACCAGATTCAGATGCGCCTGATTGTTTTTCGCCGCAACCATGACGCCGGACGTTTCCTTGTCGAGGCGATGCACGATGCCGGGCCGTTCCTTGCTGATGCTTGAAAGTTCACCGCAATGGTACAAGAGGGCATGGACCAATGTATGGGTTTCCTGACCAGCGCCGGGATGCACGACCATGCCCGTCGGTTTATTGATCACAATGACATCGTTGTCTTCATAGAGAATATCCAGCGGAATGTCTTGGCCCAGGATCTGTGTCTGCTGAACTTGCGGCGTCTCCCACGAAAGTTCATCCCTGGCCTTGAGCCGGTAATGCGGCTTGGCGGCCTGACCGTTGACAAAAACCTTCCCCTTAAGGATCCAGTCTTTGATAAAAGTCCTGGAGAAATCAGGCTCGGATTTTGCCAGAAAAATATCCAGCCGTGTATTCACGGCCTCTTCCGAGATCGCTGCCTGTTTCAGGGTCATATGCCCTCCCCTTGGCGGGACTTGTCATGCATTTTTTGTCGAAGGCTTTTTATGCCTGGCAAAAGCCAACGTATACACAAGGATACCCGCGGTCGCAAGACCCAGGCTTATCCACTGGTAAATGCTTAAACCGCTGTAGAAAGGCCTCTCATCCCCACGCAGGAATTCCATAAGAAATCGCTGGAGGGCCGCCAGAAACAGATAGAGACCGAACAGCTGTCCCGGCTTCTGCCCCCGGATAAGCCGCAAGGCCGCATAGACGAAAAGAAGACTCAGGGCATCGACGATCTGGGAAGGAAAAAGCACGCGGCCGTGGGCAGGAAAAAAAAGACCATGCACGGACGGTTTGCCGTAACAACAGCCGTTAAAAAAACAGCCGATGCGGCCGATGGCCTGCGCCAGAGCCAGATACGGCGCGCAAAGATCGGCCACGGCGGGAATCGAGAGATGTTTTTTCTTCAAAAATAAAACACCACACAGCATCGCTCCTATCAAGCCGCCGTACCATACCAGGCCGCCGTGATACAACCTAACGACTTCCAGGGGATCCGGCGAGAATTCGCTCCAGTTGAGGACAACGTAAAAAATGCGCGCGCTCAGGATCCCGCACACCAACGTAAAAATCAAAAAATTTCCGATGACTTCAGGATCGAAACCCAGACGCGCCGCCTGACGCGTCACTAACCATGTCGCCACAAGAAACGCGATCGCCACGAAAACGCCGTAGGTATAGATCGTGAATAACCGGCAGCTATAGATGACTGGAGCCATGCTGCTTGCCTTTCTCGTGAAGAAAAATCTTCAGAAACAAAACCGCCCCGCCGGCCGTAATGGCGGAATCCGCCACGTTAAAAACAGGCCAGATACGAAAATCCAGGAAATCGATCACATAGGAATAGCGTAACCGGTCTATCAGGTTACCGACAGCCCCTCCGAGGATCAGGCCGAACGAGAGGCATAGCCAGCCGTCGATCGCGGAAAGGCCGAAAACCTTATTCAACAGGCGTTTGCTTTTTAGCATCGCAACGATCATCGCCATGCAAAAAACAGTCGTCAGGATAAGAAAAACAGCGCCGCCCTTCCACAAGCCGAAAGCCGCGCCCGTATTGTGGACAAGGGTCAGATGAAAAACCTGGGGAATGACCGGATGGGTATCGATGGCACAGAGGTACGTCTCGGCGGCCGACTTGGTAAGCCGGTCCAGCGCGACAACTCCGACAGCGATGAGGATCACTTGGAGAATAGGCATCCGGCGAAAAGTGAAGTTCCGCTAAAAAAAGTCTGCGGTTTCTTCTTCGGTGCCAAGCGAAATGAAAAGGGATCGCCGACCTGTTTGCAACACAGGCTTATCGGCGGAGCTTCACCTTTTTTCTTTGGCTTGCTGACACTTCAGGCACAACGTCGTGTAAGGAACGGCCTTGAGCCGAACCTTGGAGATGGGTTTCTTGCAGGATTCGCACAAACCAAAACGGCCTTCCTGAAGTTTCTGGAGGGCATAGTTGATTTCCATGAGGACGCCGCGCTCCTTGGAAGCCAGCCCCAGCGAGAATTCGCGGTCATAATTATCCGTGGCCACGTCGGCCATGTGGAAGGTGTAGCCGGAGATATCGCCGGAGGCATCCTTCTGGGATTTCTTAAGCGTCTCTTCTGAAATTTGCGAGATGTCGCCAAGGATGTCTTCGCGCTTTTCCAAAAGGAGCTTCTTATAGAACTCAGAGGTCTTTTTGTCCATTTTACCTTGCTTGGCAGTCTTTCTCTTTTGCATGTCTGTGGCTCCCTGTTTCACCGGCAGGCAGAGTTTACGTTGCGATGTCTTTTGAAAACTGTTCAATTATATATTGAATAAAAACAAATGGCAATCTTTTTTTAATGAGGGCATGACTTAGCGAGCCGATGGCCGTAGGCGGCGAAGCTAAGTCATAAGCCCGAATTAATCCCCCCGGCAGCGCCTTCCCGGGGGCTCCCTCCCGAGGCAGCACCGTATTCCTCCCCGGCTTTTCCCGCTCCATAATCGTTTGTCCAGCGGGATCCCGCAAGGCAGGAAAAGCCGGGGATTCCTGCCGAGGGAATGAGGGCATGACTTAGGGAGCCGATGGCCGTAGGCGGCGAAGCTAAGTCATAAGCCCGAATTTTGAGCACCGAAATTTTCTATCTAGCGAAATCCCGCTCGGCGGGAAAACCCGCCGACGGCCGCTATCAGAGCGTCATCGGCCGTCCGCCGAAGAAGTGATAGTGGACGTTTTAGTGGCGGGTGGATCACTGAGGCATGACTTTATAAAATACAAACCCGCGCCCTTCCGCGCCTCATCCCCGGATTGCCTGCACGCAACGGCCGCAGATGCCCGGATAGGCCGCATCAACGTCGGTGTCCTGGGTATAATTCCAGCAGCGGCTGCACTTTTTCCCTTCAGCATGCACAACGCTGATGGCAAACGGAGCTCCCAGAGACGCATCGGTTTTGAGCTCAACGCATGAGACGATGAAAAAATAACGCAGCTGCTGCGCAAAACGGAAGAAAACCTCGGACGCCTGCTTGTCTTTAAAGGTCAGGATGACCTTGGCTTCAAGAGAGCTTCCGATCTTGCCCTTTGTCCTTTCCTCTTCCAGCGATTTAAGGACAGCCGGCCGTATCTCCAAAATTTTGTCGATGTCTTTGTTTGTGCCGTTTTCTGTCTCTGCGCCGTCGAAGGCCGGCCAGGAAGACAAATGTACGCTCTCCGCAACTTCGCCTTTGCGATGACGCATGGAGCGATAAATCTCCTCGCTCGTAAAAGGCAACACCGGCGCCAGCATCCTCGTCAAAGCGTCGAGAATGTCATAGATCACCGTCTGCGCCGAACGCCGCTCTTTCGAGCGCCTGCCCGCCGTATACAGCCTGTCCTTGAGGATGTCGAGATACACCGACGACATCTCCTCATTGCAAAAAGCAAAGAGCTTCTGGAACACATGATAAAAGAGATAGCTGTCGTAGGCCCGCGTGACGCCGTCGACCAGCTGCGACAGGCGCGAAAGCGCCCATCGGTCGATGTCGCAAAGCTCCTGACGGCCCAGGCGGTCTGCATCCGGATCGAAATCGTTCAGATTACCGAGGATAAAGCGCGCCGTATTGCGGATCTTGCGATAAGCATCGGCGGTGAAATTCAGGATCTCCTTGGAGATACGCACATCCTCGTTATAGTCGCTCGACAGGACCCAGAGCCTCAGGATATCGGCGCCAAAGTCCTTGATGATCTCCTGCGGGGAGATCACATTGCCCAAAGACTTGGACATCTTGCGGCCTTGCGCATCGACGACAAATCCGTGAGTCAAGACGGTTTTGAAAGGCGGCTGGCGGTCGATGGCTTGCGACGGGATCAAGGACGCCTGGAACCAGCCGCGGTGCTGGTCGGACCCTTCCAGATACAGGTCTGCCGGCAGCTTGAGGCCCGGCGCATTCTTGAGAACCGCCTGATGGCTGACCCCGGAATCGAACCACACGTCGAGGATGTCCGTCGATTTGTCAAAGGCCGAAGAGCCGCAGGCACAACGCAGATCCTTCGGCAAGAATTCTGCGACGTCGCTCTTGAACCAGATGTCCGTCCCCTCGGCAGCGACGCGGGCCGCGAGCTTTTCGATCAGGCGCGCATCCAGGATATGGTTACGACAAACGCGGCAGACAACGGCCGGGATAGGCACGCCCCAGTAACGCTGGCGCGACAGGCACCAATCAGGCCTGTTCTCGACCATGGCCGAGATGCGCTCACGCCCCGACGCCGGCACCCAGGCGACCTGGTCGCGGATCACGCCGAGCAGATCCTGCCTGAGGCCCTTATGATCGATCTTGAGAAACCACTGCTGTGTCGCGCGGAAGATGACCGGCTGTTTGCACCGCCAACAATGCGGATAGGTATGCGTGATCTTGGACGCCAACTTCAGGTATCCAAGATCCGAAAGTTTCTGAATGATGCCGGCATTGGCGTCAAAAACGCGCTGACCTGAAAAATCCGCTACATCCGGCAGGAAACGGCCGCGCTCGTCAACGGGCATGACGACGTCGAGATGATACTTCTGCCCCGTCATAAAATCTTCCTGGCCGTGGCCCGGCGCGGTATGCACGCATCCAGTACCATCCTCCCTGGAGACATAATCCGCCAAGACAACGCGGCCTTCCCGCAGCCCGAAAGGATGGCGATACACAAGACCTTCAAGCTCTTTGCCAAGAAAACGCTTAACGACGCGCGGTTCGCCGTCCGATTCAAATTTTTCTCTCAGCGAAGTCTCAAAAAGATCGCGCGCCACAATCATATGCTCGCCTATCTTAAAATCCACAAGAACATATTCCATATCCGGATGCACGGCGACGGCCACATTGGCGATAAGCGTCCACGGCGTCGTCGTCCAGATACAGATGGTCGGCGGCTTTTTTCCTTCAAAAGAAATACCCAAATTCTGCGCATGTTCCTCGTTTTTTAGTTCGAATTTCACGTAGATGGAATCCGATTCATGATTCTCGTATTCCACCTCGGCCTCGGCCAGGGCCGTTTCGCAGCGGAAACACCAGTGCACGGGTTTGAGGCCGCGATAGATGTAGCCTTCCTCGACGAGGCGTCCAAAAGACTTCAGGATCGCCTCCTCATATTTCCTGTCAAGGGTCAGATAAGGATGTTCCCAGTCGCCGATGATCCCCAATCTCTTGAATTCGTCCCTCTGGATGGCGACGTATTTCATGGCGTAATCGTAGGCCATCATGCGGAAGGCCACCCGGTCGATCTGGTCTTTATTTTTTTTGAGGTCCTTGAAAAGCTGGTGCTCCACAGGCAAGCCGTGGCAATCCCATCCGGGGATATACGGCGCGTCGTAGCCGCGCAGCGTCTTATACCTGACGATAACGTCCTTGAGGATCTTGTTCAAGGCATGGCCGATATGGATGTGGCCGTTAGCGTAAGGCGGCCCGTCGTGAAGGATGAAGAGTTCGCGGCCCTGGAAGGCACGGCGGATCTTTCCATATAATCCCATTTCCTCCCACCGGGCGAGGGTCTCAGGTTCCCTTGCGCTCAGGTTGGCCTTCATGGAAAAGTCCGTCTGAGGCAAGTTTAATGTCGATTTATAATCCATGGTTTTAAGTTATAAGCCTGAAGCTTTAGATATATTTACCTATAATGGGCTTGAGGTCCTTTTTGATTTTTGCGGAAATCGCCTTCTTGTCCGTGACGATCGCGTATTTTAAGGATTCCGAGCATGCACAGGACGATGGGGCCGATCCCAGCCTCCTGACGACCTCACCGACAAGTTTCTTGGAATTCTCGGCATTTTTCCTAAGGTTCGCCACGATCATCTCCACGGTCACCGACTCCTCTGATTCATACCAGCAGTCGTAATCCGTGACGGCGGCGATCGTGGCGTAGCACATCTCTGCCTCGCGGGCCAGCCTCGCCTCAGCCATATTTGTCATGCCGATGATGTCCATGCCCCAGGAACGGTAAAGATGAGACTCGGCCTTTGTCGAAAACGCCGGGCCCTCCATATTCAAATAAGTCCCACCCTTGTGGACGCTGAGGTTCAGGGCCTGCGCCGCACCCCAGATAAGGTCCAGAAGCTCCGGGCAGACGGGCTGGCCGAAACCCACGTGGGCGACGATGCCGTCGCTGAAAAACGTCATGCAGCGGCCGCCGGTGGTCCTATCGACAAACTGATCGGGAAGAACGAAATCAAGAGGCTTGTGTTCTTTCTTTAGCGAGCCGCAAGCAGAGACAGAGATCAGTTTTTCAACACCCAGCTTCTTCATGCCGAAAACATTGGCCCTGTAATTGATCTGCGACGGATTGATCGTATGGGACGAACCGTGGCGCGGCAGGAATACGACATCCACTCCCGCAAGCTGCCCTGTCCTGTAACAATCGGAAGGATCGCCGAATGGCGTCTTGACCCGGACCTCTTTCAATGCCTTCATCCCCTCGATCTTATAAATGCCGCTTCCGCCGATGATGCCGATTTTGGGCATATCTCCCCCTCTTTAAACCCGTCTATATCTTTGCCAATTCGCCCGCCCGGCGGCAAGCCGCGCGGATCGCCTCGGAGAGCCCCTCGGCGGTCTTGTGCCTGGTCACAAACGCCTCCATGCCGGCCTCCGTCGTCCCCCCTTTGGAACAAACCCTTTTGATAAAAATATCCCTGTCGAAATTCTGCAATATCTTCTGTGTGCCTGCCATCGTCTTGTCCACAATGAATTCCGCGGCTGCCGGATCAAAACCAAATGCCAGGGCTTCCTTCACAAAAATATCCCTGACGGTCTCTGAATCCATATCGTCCATCAGATAGGCGATGAAAGCCGGGCCGCTGCCCGCGACCGCCGTAAAGGCATTCATCAACTCTTCTTTGATAAAAACAACACTGCCGACGGACTCAAAGACCCTGGCGGCCGTTTCCTTCTGGGGCTCCGCAACAGCGCCGTTGCAGGAAATCGCCGTCATGCTGGCGCCGACAACGGCATTCAGATTAGGCATGGCGCGCACCAGAGGCACGCGGGAACCTATCCTGGCCGAAAGATACCGAAGCGTCATGCCGGCGGCAATAGAAACGACCAGCTTGTCCCACCGGCCTTTTAAAACATCGAGGACCGTATCAATATCCTGCGGTTTGACGGCGATGATGATCGTCTCGCAGGAATCGACAAGATCATCAAGGCCGGAAACGCCGCGGACACGAAAATGCCTCTCAAGGGCGTTTTGTTTCTGCGTGTCATTGTCAAAAACAAAAATGCGATCGGCCCCCCACGACTTCACAAGATTTTCCGTGAGGGCCGCTCCCATGTTCCCGCATCCAATGATCCCTACGGCCGAATGATGGCTCATCTTTCTTTCCTGCCGCCGAAGATCCCGCGGCCGACACGAACAAGGGTAGCCCCTTCCTCTACGGCAGCCTCGAAATCATCCGTCATGCCCATGGATAATATTCGTAACTCGTAATTCGTAACTCGTAATTCGTTAACCCTGATCAATAACTCCTTCAGCGTCCTGAAATAAGGACGCGCCTCTCCGGGATCATGCACAGCCGGCGCCACCGTCATCAGCCCCTTCACGGACAGATGATCCAAAGATGCCATCTCCTTTAAAGCGCCGGCAACGTCATCCGGCATGAATCCATATTTCGCAGCCTCAGGAGATGTCTTGACCTCCATGAGGACATTCTGGACCTTGCCGATAGCGGCGGCCTGCTTATCGATCTGCCGCGCCAGACGGACACTATCCACAGAGTGAATCAAATCAAAAAGACGGACAGCTTCCCTGGTCTTATTGGTCTGCAGGTGGCCGATCATATGCCAAACTAAGGCGATGCCTCTTGCCGAAGCATAAGCCCGGACATGGTCGTATTTCGAAAGGGCTTCCTGAACCCTGCTTTCGCCGATATGCGTGGTTCCGGCGTCCACGGCCCGGCACATATCTTCCACACTAACATTCTTAGTCACCGCAACAAGCGTGATTTCGGAGGGATCCGTCGCTGCGCGTTGCGCAGCCCGGATTATCCTCTCTTTGACCTCAGAGATGTTCTCGCGGATCATCTTCTTAAAACATCCACCATCTGGCCGCCCTTGCATCTGACTCTGAAACACGGCGGAATTCTATACCGTTACCGTCCTGCGGACTGGTGCAGGGTAACACAAATCCGGCGGAGTGTCAATGAGGGCGCGGCTGCATGAGCACAAACACCGCCCCCGTCTTTGATGCATCCGCCATAAGAACGTTGGCGGGTTTCCCTGCCTTTGGCGGGATTTCGCTAGATAGAAAATTTCGGTACTCAAAATTCGGGCCTATGACTTAGCTTCACCGCCTACGGCCATCGGCCCGCTAAGCCATGCCGTGATTCCATCCGCCACTAATACTTCGACGGATTTCCGCCGGAGGCGGATCAGCCCTGGCCTGTCCCAAAGAGGACAGGCCGAGGCTGAAATTCGGCCTTATAACTTACGTCACCAGAAGCAACGCAACGGTTCCCTGCCTGCCTTGGCCGAAAGCCAAAGGCAGGCGTAAGTTATGGCCTCATTAAAAATAATCGTGATAGAGGTCTGCCAGGTAATCGGCGAGTTTACGCCAGGGACCCTTTTGCCGGGCCTGAAGGAAAAAACAGGAATTACGGTAATCTTCGAGTTGCATCTCCAGCAATCCCACGGCTGAAGCATAGAGAGGTGCCTGAGACAGAGCCAGTTGGCCCGCCTCTCCCCCCGGCAGACCCAGCCGGACCGAAAGCCCCAGCGTCCGTTCCATCCTCTCCAGCAATCCCTCCAAGAGGCTCAGACCTCCCACCACGACGACACCGAAAGAAGAAACATTCTCGACACCGCTATCGAGGATCGCTTTCTTGAGGAGTTCCAGGAATTTATCGATCTCAGGTGCTATGGCTCCGGCGAGCTCCGTCTTCTTGACGGAACGGTAGACATCATCCGACTTGACCATCACTTCTTCAGATTCCTCGCCTTCTGCCGTCAGCTCCAAAGACGTCCTCTTGATCTCGTCTGCAGAAGCCAAGGGAACATGGCAAAAATTTGCGATGATCTCCGTGATATTCTTTCCGCCGAACGAAAGGATACCCAGATGCCGCGCGACCCCTTCCCGGTAAATCACGACGCCCGTCAACGTCTCTCCCACGTCCACCAAAATCGCCCCCTTATCCCTTTCATCCAAAGAGAGAACGGCCTGGGCCGCCGCGATCCCGGAATAAGCGATCATCGTGACATCGCAACCGGCATGCTCGACGGCACGGACGATATTCTCCACATAAGAGGCGGGCGTGCAGACCAACAACAGATCCTCCTGAAGCTTGCGGCCGTGAAGACCAAGCGGATTAAGCGTCATGTTATGGCGATCAACGGAATACCCCTGCGGATACTCGTGCAAAAGGTACTCATCGAGCTCCAGTCCCAGCGTGCGCGCCTGCTGATTGAGACGATCCACATCCCTTTTGGTGATGGTGCGCGTGCCGCGTTCCGCCAAAGCGACGGCCGCCGTGCTGTGCCTGGCCTGGATATAATTCCCATTGATGCTGATGGCCAGACGCGAGATCTTCTGTCCCTGGCGGGCTTCCATGCGCTTTGCGACCTGACGGATGCTGTCCGAAAGAAGCGCCAAGTCATTGACGACCCCCTTAAAAATTCCCTTGGCCGGCATGCTCTCCAAAACAACGTCTTCGAGATGTTCATGGTCAGCCGCTACGCGCGCACTGCTGAGCGTTATCTTCTGCGAACCGATATCGAGAGCATAAAAGACATTGCGCTGTGCCCTCTTTTTGTCCTTCTTTAAAAGTGTCATGGGATGCCTATCGTTTAGGTGTGTCCTTTGTGGCCACTACGGGTTCCTTGGGGCGCAGGTCGATATATTTGATGCGGCTCATATCGCTTGAGATCGTCCTCAAAATCGCCGGCAAGAGCGAAATACGGCTGTCAAAATTCCTGTCTCCGACCTTCACCTCGATAGCCGGGTTCAGATAAAAAGACAATTCATCCGGATCCGCCGCATCCAGGCTTATCACGGACAGAGACATGCCGGGGATGGCTTCGCGGATATCTGCGGCACGCGCTTTCAGGATTTTGGCCAAAACCAAGGCCCTGTGCAGGGCCGCGGAAGAATAAGTCGCGCCCGTTTTAAGCCTGGCCAGCTTGCTGTCCATGCCGGTCAAAAGCGGCAAAGTCGGCGTCTCACCCAGGGACGCCGACCCGACAACGACACCGTTGGCATCCATCATGTAATAAACGTCTCTCTTGATCCAGACAACCGGCAGGCGTTCCTTGGCGACGATCAGAAGCTGCGACGGCAGGATGCGGCGGACGCTGACAGAATAAAAATTGGGGAAACGCCGGCGCGTCCTCTCCGCCAGGTCTGTCACATCCAGGCGGAAAATATTGACACCCACCACGTCATTCTTGATCATTTCCAGATACCGCTGGTCGCCAACCCCTTCGGCACGCAGTTCCCGGATCTTGAAATAATGAGAAGTGGTCACATAATGATGGATGCCTTTGACGATCGCCCAGCCGGAAAGAACGATGGCCGCCAAAGGCAGGACCACAAGAAGGAAAAACGGCCCGCCATTGCTGCTATTCTTTTTTTTCTTCGCCATAAGCTGATCAACAGGACGCTGTTGCCGGTTCCACTGCTTGCGCACAGGCCATCTCGACAAGAGAACGGCACAATTGGACAAAGTTCATTCCCGCCGCGGCCGCCGCTTTGGGCAGCAGGCTCGTTTCCGTCATGCCGGGAATCGTATTGACTTCAAGGATATAAGGGGTCTTCTCGTCTTTTAGGATCACGTCGACGCGGGAAAGGTGTCGGCACCCCAGCGCCCGATAAGCTTTAAGCGCGTCGGCCTGGATGCGCGCGGCCAGACGCCGATCCAGCTGGGCCGGGACGATATAATCCGTCAGCCCCTTGTGATATTTGGCCTCAAAATCAAAAAAGCCTTTTTTGGGCCGGATCTCCACCACCGGCAGGGGCCGATCATTCACGATAGCCACCGTCAGCTCGCGGCCGCGGATAAATTCCTCGACGAGGACATCCTCGCCGTAACGGTGCGCTTCGGCGATCGCGTCCGGCAGGCCTTTGCGGCCGGCCACAAAGCTGATGCCGATGCTGGAACCCTGCGCCGATGGTTTGACCACAAATGGTTTCCTGAGCCACCCGGCCATCAAAAGATATCTCCGGCCCTTCCTGACAACAACCGAACGGGGCACATGCAAACCCGCCTGCGCAAAACGGCGGCGGGAAACGGTCTTGTCCATCGCCATACGGCTGGCCTGTGCGCCGGGGCCGGTATAGCGGACGGGGATCTTTTCAAGGATCTCCTGAA
Source organism: Candidatus Velamenicoccus archaeovorus (assembly GCF_004102945.1). Lineage (GTDB taxonomy): Bacteria > Omnitrophota > Gorgyraeia > Velamenicoccales > Velamenicoccaceae > Velamenicoccus > Velamenicoccus archaeovorus. The sequence continues at coordinate 1,249,034 of NZ_CP019384.1, forward strand.
GACGACCGTCCTCGCCGAATCCGCCGTGCATGGCGACAAAAACGACATCCACCATATTCTCGCGGACCAACCGGAGGACATCCTCTTGCGTCTCGCTCTGCACGTCCAGAGCGACGACATCAAACCGACCTTCCTGCAAGGCGCCGACAACGGCGCGGCCGGACTTCAAGGATATCTCCCTCTCGGAAGAACACCCCCCCATCATGACACCGATACGCCCTGGATCAAGAGACAATTTTTACCTCTGGCTGCAAACGAATTTTGTAACGATTATACACGGTTTTACGGACAATTTCCATGAGCTTCATGACATCGCCGTATGTCGCGCCGCCTTTATTCACGATGAAATTCGCATGCTTGGAGCTGACACTGGCACCTCCCACAGAGGCACCTTTGAGCCCGCAGAGATCGATGAGGCGACCGGCGGCAGCGCCGCGCGGATTCTTAAAAAAACTTCCGGCGCTCGGGTAAGACCATTCCTGGCGCCCCCGCCTCTCCGCGCGGATCTCTGCGGCCATTTTCCGGCTCCGGGCAGATGAGCCGCGGCGGAGCTTCAAAGACACCCCCAGAATAAACAGCGGCCCCAGCGAAGAATGCCGATAAGAAAATTTTATCCTGTCTTTCCCCAGCGTCCTTATCCGGCCGCGCCGGTCCATGACGTCAACGTCTTGCACGATATCTTTCATCTCGCAGTAACTGCGCGAATCGTCGAATACGGTCCTGGCGCCTGCGTTCATCGCCACCGCCCCTCCGAGAGTCCCGGGGATGCCCGTCAAAAATTCATGCCCTGTCAGGCCTTCGGCCGCCAGCGTCCTGACCAGCGCTCCCAACGAAACGCCGGCCCCCGCCCTCACCCGATCGCCGGAAACAACGATCCTGCGAAAAGGGGGCCGTGAAAAACATATGAATATTTTCCTGACCAGGCCGTCCTTGACGAGAAGATTGCTGCCGGCGCCGATGGCAAAAACATCCGCCCGCTTCGGCAGGAGCCTTAAAAAATCCGAAAGTTCCCTGGCATCTGAGGGTTCATACCACCCCAGCGCCTCCCCGCCGATGCCGAATGTCGTGTGGCGCCGCAGAGGCTCGCCTTTCTTGACCTTATTTTTGAAGGCTCTTGGCAAATTCATCGCTCAACCTGGTGATATCGCCGGCCCCCAGAAAAAGCACGAGATCGTCCTTCTGGATGCGCCCTTTAAGATGTTCAACGACCTTTTCCCTGCTGACATAATCCACGGACAGGCGTGTCGCGCTCCTGACGCGATCAGCCAAACCCTGGGCTGAGACCCCCTCCAGCGGATCTTCGCCGGCGCCGTAAATGTCCGTCACCACCAGATAGTCGCTCTTTTCAAAGCTCCCCGGGAACATGTCCAAAAGAAGTTTGGTGCGGGTGAAACGGTGGGGCTGGAAAACAACGACGACGCGGTTACGCGCGCATAATCTCGCAGCCTCGATCGTCGCGGCAATTTCCGTCGGATGATGGGCGTAATCATCCACCACGGAAAGTTCTGTTGTTTCATATTTGACCTGAAAACGGCGTTCGACGCCCTTGAACCCTTCCAGCGCCTTTTGGATAACCTTAAAATCCAGCCCCAGTCTCCGCCCCAGCGCCACGACGGCCAGGGCATTGGCGATATTATGCCTGCCGGCCAGGTCCATGACCACGGGCCCAAGGACTTCGGAACCTGTGGCGCAATCGAAAGAGATCCGGCAACGGGCCAGAGAGATATTTAAGGGATAAAAATCGGCTTCCGGCGAAAAACCGTACGTGACGGCCCTGACGCCGCTCCTGGAGACGATCATATCCAAAACAGGATCCTCCTGAAAATAAATCACGCATCCCTCGGGTTTTGTCTGGCCCACAAAAACCTCAAACGCCTCAACCAAATGCTCGTACGTCCCATAATGGTCCAGATGCTCCCTGTCAATATTGGTGATGATCGAATATGTCGGGGTGTAGCACAAAAATGTCCCGTCGCTTTCATCGGCCTCGGCCACAAAGAAAGGGCTGTCGCCGAATTTCATGTTGTCGCCATCCTCGCGCAGGATGCCGCCCACGGCCACCGTCGGCCTCAAGCCCGCCGTCAACAACAGTTTCGCGGCCAAGGAAGAGGTCGTCGTCTTTCCATGGGCGCCCGTCACCGTAACGACCGTCTTGTCGGCCATCAGGTCGCTCAAGAACTCGGCGCGCCTCTTCGTGGGGACACCGCGGCGGCGAGCCTCCTCCATTTCCGGATTTTCCTGCCGGATGGCGGAGGAATAAACGACAAGATCGGCCCCGGCAACATGAGAAGCCTCGTGGCCTATGGAAATTTTGGCGCCCATCTGCGAAAGCTTCTGCGTGATCGCCGAAGATTTAAGGTCGCAACCGGAAACCACATGACCATGCTTGATGGCCAATTGCGCGATCCCGCTGACGCCGATGCCCCCGATGCCGATGAAATGGATATGCCGTGGTGTCATAAGATGGCCTGCGGGGCCCCTTTAAGTTTCTTCCTCAAAGATTCTTCCCAGGATTTCCCAAGATCGTCTACGCTGCGAACATCGAAAAAGGCATAGGCCAAGGCGTCGTTAAAATCCATCCCTTCCTTGATCTTGCGCAACAGATAACTGAAACGCTCCACCCCGAACTTTTCAATCAGGTAATTGACGACGCTGACGGACTCGGCATAAAACAAATTGGCGGCGCCGGGCGCCTGAAGGCTGGAGGCGTCGATGGCCGAAAGGTTTTTAAGAGAAACGAACGTCTGGTCGCGCATAGCATTCAATACGGTCTTTTCCGCGCCATATCTCTTGGCCTGCTCCAGGTAAGACGCAATCCCCTCTTCGAACCAGAGGGGGACGCGGCGGGAACCGATCGCGTCGCGCAGGATGATGTGGCCGATCTCATGCGGCAGGAGAGAATCGAAAAATCCGGCTTCGCGCGGGAACGTCCAGATCGACTTCTGTTCATAAGCTGCGGCGCCGCCCGACCAGTTCGGTTGACCCGATTCTTTCATATACGTCTCCTGGTCGGGATAGAGATATATCTTGGCCCGCTCGTCCCACGTCCAGTAATCGAACCGGACCAGGCCCAGTCTCTGCGTCAGTTCATCGTAATAACGCTCGGAATAATCAATGACCGTACGCACGAAATCTTTTGAGACACCCTTGTCATAATAAACAATGAAGTGCGTGCTCTTCTCCTCAAGAAAATCATAGGCGTGCGCCGCAGGGGCGAGACACAAAAAACCCGATAACAAAAACAATAAGATAGCCCATGCTTTCTTCATGCCAAGACCGCCTCCGCCACAGACATGTTTTCAGAAACCTCGCCCAGGGAGCGTGCGATCGCCGCCATCGTCTTGCGCCTGAACGCATCCTCCGCAAAAAGGTCAAGCAGGCCGCTCAATAATTCTGGGGTCAGGCGTTTCTCTTCCAAAAGAAGGGCCGCGCCTTTTTCCGCCAGGACCTTGGCGTTTTCCAGCTGGTGCTGGCCTGCATGCGGATACGGCACCAGGACAGAAGGAAGACCGAAATGCATCATCTCATGGACACAGCCGGCGCCTGAACGCGCCACAACCAAATCCGCCACAGAATAAGCATAGTGCATCTGGGTAAGGAAAGCAAACACTTTGCTTTTCACGCCGAGCTCCTCATAAACACGCCGCACGAAATCCAGGTCGGCGGCGCCGCTGCAATGGATGATCTGCCACCGCCCCCTGTCCTTGTTCAGGCGCACGGCATCCGTGAACGCCTGATTCAGGCGGTGGGCGCCCTGGCTGCCGCCAATGACCAGGATCGTGAAAAGCCCTTCGCGCAAACCCAGTTGGGCGAGAGCTTCATGCCGCGCCACGGGTTGCAGCGCCCGCCGCAAGGGATAACGCGCCAGAAACACCTTGTTCCCCCTCCTCCTGAAGTACGCCCTGCTGCGATCGAAAGAAACGATGATCCTATGGACGACGAGGGCGCCCAAGAGCCTGTTGGCCCTCCCCGGAAGAACATTCTGTTCATGAATCATGGCCTTTGCGCCCAAGAGTCTGCCCAGGGACACGAAAGGCACAGTAAGATAACCTCCAAATCCTACGACGATATCGGGCCGCTCTTTCATCAAAAGCCCTATCGCCTGGAAGAACAACCTGCAAACCCCTCCCGCGCTGCGACGGCCAGAAAGAACATATGTCCTGACGGTCGGCGAAACAAGATCTTCCAACCCTTTGCTGCGCGACGTCACGAAGACGACCGCGGGAACCGGCCGATTCATTTCTGCCAAGGCCTCACAAAAAGCGATAGCCGGCAGGATATGCCCCCCGGAACCGCCGGCGATGACCATGATCTTTGCTGCCCCCTTCCGGCTCACAGGGCGACCTCCTCGGATTTAGACACATTGAGCAAAAGTCCAACGGCAACCATGTAAAACACGAGCGAGGAACCTCCGTAGCTGATAAACGGCAAAGGCAGACCTTTTGTGGGAAGGGCGCCGATAGAAACGCCTATGTTGACGACCGCCGAAAAAGCGATCAGGGTCATGACGCCGACGCAAACGAGCTTTCCAAAAGGATCGTTGACCTTCCGGATGATCCTCCCCATCTGCCAAATGAGGAAAATAAATAAAAGGATGACGGCGCAGGCGCCGACCAGACCGAGTTCTTCGGTGATGATCGAAAAAATAAAATCCGTATGCGCCGCCGGCAGATAAAACAGCTTCTGACGGCCCTGCCCCAGGCCCAGGCCGAAAATACCTCCGGATCCGAGGGCGATCTGCGACTGGATGATCTGGAAACCCGTTCCCTGCGGATCCAGCCAAGGATTCAAAAAAGCCAGGATCCTCGCCCGGCGGTACGGCACGCGGAACACCAACAAATACAAAACCGGCAGGGCCGAGACGGCGCTGATAACCATATGAGACAGCCTGATGCCGGACACAAACAGCATCGTGAATGTCAAAACGACAAAAGATACTGCCGTCCCCAGGTCCGGCTGCAGAAGGACCAGGAGCGTGATAACCCCCAGAACGCAGATGGGCGGCACGAATCCTCTCCAGAACTCCTTGAGATAAGCCGCCTTCCTGTTCAGATAATCGGCAAGATAAACGATCAAGGCGACCTTCACGAATTCCGTCGGCTGATAATTGAACCCGGCAATATGCAGCCAGCGCTTGGCTCCGCCAACTTCCCTGGAAATGCCGGGCACCAAAACCAAAACAAGGGGAATGACGGAAAAAATAAGGAGGGGTTTAGCGATGCGGCGCAGGAGATGATAATCCACGGCCATTGTGCAGACCATCGCGATACAACCGATAAAGAGATAAAGGCACTGTTTTTTCAGCAAGCCGTAACTTTCACCGCTCGCCTGCCAGGTGAAGATCGAACTGGCACTATAGATCATGACGATGCCGATGCAGATCAAGACGAGCATCGTGACGAAAACAGAAATGCGTGCGTTTCGCATTTTTCTAAGTTGACGGGTAGCGGGTTAACGGGTTGGCGAGTTGAAATCCTCAAGCTCATGCATGCGCATACCCGAAACAAGCGATACCTGAACTCCTCATTTATACATTCGCGGCCAAAAACAGCCGCTTCCAAGGCCGGAGAAATAGTCTATCTCAATCGGCCGACGATCTCTTTAAAGGTACGGCCGCGATGCTCGTAGTCGGTGAACATGTCAAAACTTTTGCACATCGGCGAAAACAGGACGCAATCGCCCGTGCGCGCATGCTGACGGGCGCGCCGCACCGCCTGCTCAAATGTCGTCACCTGTTCCAGGAGCACAACATCATGCCAGGCGGCCGCAATGCGGTCGCTGGCCTCCCCGGTCAGAACAACGAATTTCACCTTTTGGCGCACCAGCTCGCCGATAGATGCGAAATCGCTCCCTTTGTCGCGGCCGCCCGCAATCAGGACGACAGGCTTTTTGATATTGCGCAACGCCCAAACGGTCGAATCGATGTTCGTCGCCTTGGAATCATTGAGATATTCCACGCCGTCAAGAACCCTGACGAATTCTATGCGGTGCTCTACGCCTTTGAAATTCTTAAAAACCTCAAGACACGCGCGGCGGTCCAACCCAAGCGCCGCAGCCACAGCCAACACCGCCTGCTGGTTCTGGTCGAATTCGGCATCCTGAGCATTTTTGCCGAAGAACAACACGCGCGCAGGCGCCTCGGCCGCAAGGGCCCGAAGGGCCGCATCGGTCTCATTCAGGATAAGCCAATCGGCGCGATCCTGATTCATATAAACACGTTTTTTGGCTTCCAGGTAGTCGGCGACATCGCGATACCGGTCCAGATGGTCCGGCGTCAAGTTGAGGATAACGGCGACGCGAGGATGGAATGCATGGATGGTCTCCAGTTGAAAAGAGCTGACCTCAAGGGAAACATAGTCCTCCTTCTTCATCTCGAGGACTTTGGCCGAAAAAGGCATGCCGATATTCCCAAGGACAAAGGCCCTGCGCCCGGCCGCTTTGAGGACATCTCCCACAAGCGTTGTTGTCGTCGTTTTGCCGTTGGTTCCCGTGATGGCAATGATGGTCGCCGGACAGACACTTGCAGCCAACTCCAGCTCGCTGACAATCTCGATATGTTCCTCACCGGCCCAGACAACAGGCAAGGCATCCAGTCTAGCGCCGGGACTTAACACCAAAAGATCGCGGCCTGCGACAGCCGCCCGGCTATGCCCCCCCAGCTCGACAACGACGCCTTCTTCGCCAAGCTCGCGGGCCAGGCATTCGTACTGCTCCGAACGCTTCGCCTCCGTTACCGTGACATCCGCCCCAAGTTTTTTCAAAAGCCTGGCGGCTGCCAGGCCGCTGCGGGCCAGGCCGACGACCGTCACTTTTTTGTCCTGATAGGATATCATCTGATCTTAAGGGTCGTGAGGGTAAAAAGCGCCAGGATGGCCGAGATGATCCAGAACCGCACGATCACTTTGGATTCCGACCATCCCATCATCTGAAAATGGTGGTGCAACGGCGCCATTTTAAAGATGCGTTTTTTCCGCAGCTTGAAAGACCCGACCTGCAGGATCACCGAGAGCGCCTCGATCACGAAAACGCCGCCGACGATCACCAAGAGAAGCTCTTTTTTGATGAGGACGGCGGTCAGACCGATAAATCCGCCCAGGGCCAGCGAACCGACATCCCCCATAAAGACGGATGCCGGATAGCAATTGAACCACAAAAACCCCATGCAGGCGCCCAGGATGGCGGCGCAGAGCACCGTCAATTCTCCGACGCCTTCGATATAGGGGATAAACAAATACTGGCTGAAACGCAGGTGTCCTGTCAAATAGGTGAGGATCCCATAAGAAAAAACGACCATCAAGACACACCCCGTCGCCAGGCCGTCAAGCCCGTCTGTGAGATTGACCGCGTTGGATGTTCCCACGATTACCAGGATGACGAAAAAAATATAAAACACACCCAGCTCGAAAGAGACGTTCTTCAAAAAAGGCACGTCGATGCTTGTCGAAAGATCGGGATTCAGATAAATGACGACACCGACAATGACCCCCAAAAGAAGCTGTCCGACAAGCTTGGCCCTGGCGCTCAATCCCTGGGAACGCTTGTATTTAAGCTTGATATAGTCATCGGCAAATCCCACAAAACCCAACCAGAGAAGCGCCAGCAAACTCAAGAGCACATAATTATTCTGAAGATCTCCCCACAGGAGGGTCGCCACAATGGTCGACAAGACCATCAGGATGCCACCCATGGTCGGGGTCCCCTGTTTGTGATGATGCAGGTCGTAGAGGGCGTGGACCTCCTGTTTCTGACGGACATGCTCGCAGACATGGAGCTCGGCAAGTTTACGGATGATGCGGCTGCCGAAGATCAGACAGAAGAAAAAGGTCGTCATCGCCGCCATGCTGGCCCGGAAGGTGATGTATTTGAACACATTCAGGGCTGGAAAATAATCTTTGAGGGGATAAAGCAGGTAATATAGCATCTATCCTCGCTCCTTCATGAATGAAACGATCCTCTCCATCTTCATGGCGCGCGACCCTTTGATCAAAAGGATGTCGCCTTCTCTGACATTCGCCCCGAGGAACTCCAGGACCTTCGGATAATCATCGCAATGGACGATCGCCTCCGTCCGCATGCCGCTCTTGCGGGCGCTTTCCGACGTCCACTTGGAAAAAGACCCCATCGTCACCAAAATATCGATGGGTTTCTTAGAAATGTAATTCCCGAAATAAGCATGGAACTCCTGAGATTTGCTCCCGAGCTCCATCATATCCCCCATGACCAGGATTTTGCGCCCTCCCTCCTGGCTGTGGCGGCACAACACATCAATAGCCTGCTTGAGCGATTGAGGGTTGGAATTATAGGAATCGTCGATCACGGTGCAACGGCCGAGGCGTATCTCCTTGAGACGCATCTCCGGAGAATCGAAGCTCCTGATGCGCTCACGGATAGCGCCGATCTCCAGCCCAAAAAACAATCCGCAGGCGATAGCGGCCATGGCATTGCTGACGTTATGCAGGGCGCAGTGCCTGATCTCCATGAAATGGCTGTTGTTGAACAGAAAAGAAATCCCGTCCGGCTTGTAGTTGATTTCTGTCGCGTTGAATTCACAATCCCGGTTGATGCCATAGAAAAAGATAGGACGCGTCTTGACACGGCTGAGCCTCGCCAGCGCGATATCCGACTTGTTCAAAAGGGCAATGCCGGGCGAAACGAGGTTACGCACCAGTTCGATCTTCTCTTTATAAACCCCTTTGATATTTTCAAGAAACTCCAGGTGAGCCGGCCCGATGTTCGTGATGATGCCGAGATTTGGCTGGGCGATCTGTGTCAAGCGGTGGATCTCGCCCTTGCGATTGGTCCCCAGCTCGATGACGCAGAGGTCATGCTGGGACTGAATGCTCAAGAGCGTCAAGGGGACGCCGATCAGGTTATTTTGCGTCCCATGATTCTTGTGAACCTTGTATTTGGCCGACAGCACCCAGGCCACCATTTCTTTGGTGGTCGTCTTGCCGCTGGAACCCGTGATGGCGATGACAGGAATATCAAAACGCTCCCTGTGGTAACGGGCAAGGGCACCGAGGGCCATCACGGTGTTGGGAACATAAACGCTGGCGACATCCTTCTTAACCTTGGGGGTCTTTTCTGCTGCAGAATAAATGACGCCTGCGGCGCCCTGCTTGAGCGCCTGGGGAATGAAGTCATGACCGTCAAAATTCTGCCCCCGGATCGCCAGGAATATCTCTTTAGGCTTGAGTGTACGGCTATCGATGGAAACGCCCGCAAAACGCATCTTTGGCGTTCCGCTCTGCAGTGTCCCTCCTGTCGCCTCCAGAATATCTTTTAAATTGAACATCGGAAATCCTGCTGTGCCTGCCATCGGACCCGCAGGGAGACCCCCTAAAGGTTCTTGCGGACCGCTTCCATATCGTCGAAAGCAACGACGTTATCGCCCGTGATCTGATAAGCCTCGTGCCCTTTGCCTGCGACCAAAACGAGGTCTCCGGGCCTGGCCAGATCCATGGCACGACGGATCGCCTCCAAGCGGTCCGGTTCCACAAGATAATTATCCCGTCCCATCCCTTTCAAAATATCCCGGATAATAGCCTGGGGGTCTTCACTGCGGGAATTATCGGAGGTCACCACGCAATAATCGGACAGCGTGCTCGCCACACGCCCCATCTTCGGCCGTTTCGTGCGGTCACGGTCCCCTCCGCAGCCAAAGACGGTGATAATTCTGCCATTATGGGCGATAGCGCGCAAAGATTCAAGAACATTTTTCAATGCATCTTCCGTATGGGCGTAATCGACAAAAACATGGAAACCCCGCGGGCTCGTGACCCTCTCCAGGCGGCCCGGGACCCGCGTCACCGCTTCTATCCCGCGGCGGATATCTTCCATCCTTACACCCTGCGAGACACCGAGAGAAATGGCGGCGAGGATATTATAGATATTGTGTTTTCCGATCAGCTTCGTTTCCAATTCCAGGGCACCCGCAGGGCTAGAGACAGAGACCCTTGAACCCTGCGCCGAAAGTTCATAACCTGTCGCCTGCACATCGAGGCCCTTCGACAAGCCATATCGCAAGACGCGGCCCCGGGAAACAACGATAAGCCTGGCGCCGTAGGCATCGTCTGCATTGACGATCGACCAGCCGCCGGCGCTCAAGGATTCCCTGAAGAGCTTCCCTTTGGCATGAAAATAATCCTCCAAGTCCTTGTGGTAATCCAGGTGGTCCTGTGTCAGGTTCGTGAAAACGCCTGCGCAAAAAGAAAGGCCGGCCACGCGGCCCTGATGAAGGGCATGGGAAGACACCTCCATGGCGACATAGACATCCCCCGCTGCTTCCATCTCCTTAAAGATCCTCTGCAGGTCCAGGGGGCCCGGCGTCGTATTCCCCAAGGCAACATTCTTGTCGCGCGCTTGATAGCCGATCGTCCCGATGAGGCCGCATGGCCTGGCTGCGGCCTCCAGGACGCTCTTGATGAGATAGGAAACAGTTGTCTTGCCGTTCGTCCCCGTGATGCCGACCAGCTTCAGGTGACGGCAGGGATCTCCGAAGAAATTCTTGGCCAGGACGACCAAGGCATTCAAAGAATCCCCTACCACGACGCACGGCACCTGAGGGACCGGCGGAACCTGGGCCCTGTCCTCCAGAACAATAGCGGCAGCCTGACGGCGGACGGCCTCTTCGACAAAGACATGTCCATCCTGCCGGGGTCCCCGCAAGGCCACAAAAAGCGCGCCTTTGTGAACACGGCGCGAATCCGAAACGATATCGTTGATATCAACATCGTCCAGGCGGCCGATAACGGCTTTGACCGCGACATTTCTAAAAAGCTCTCGATCACGCATCGGATTTATCCATAGAAGAAATGATCTTATCCTCTTGGGTCATCTGCCTGTATTTCAACACATCTTCGGCGATCATCTTAAAAGCGGGTGCCGAGACGACGCCGCCGTAATAATAAGGCCTGGGCTCGTCGACGATGACGGCAACGGCGATCTGCGGATCATCCACCGGCGCAAAACCGATGAAAGATGCGACGAACTTCGAATGGGAATATGTACCGTTGGCTTCCACCTTTTGGGCCGTGCCCGTCTTGCCGGCAAACCGGTAAAGCTTTGACTGCGCCATCTTTCCCGTCCCCGCTTCAACGACACTGGCCAGGATCTGACGCATCCTCTTCGATGTCTCTGGCGAAATAACCTGCCGGGCTTCCTCAGGACCATATTCCTTGATGACTTCCCCATGTCTGTCAACGATAGCCTGAACCACATACGGCCTCATATAACGGCCATCGTTGGCGATGGCGGCTATGGCGGCCGCCAACTGTATGGCCGTGACGCAAACCTCCTGGCCGATCGGGACCGCTCCGATAGACGTCTTCGACCAGACAGAAACAGGTTTAAGCACGCCGCCCACCTCCCCCGGCAGACCGCTGGCCGTCGTGGCCCCAAAGCCGAAATTCTTGGCATATTTGTAAACCGCCGCCGGCCCGATCTTCTGGGCGATCTTTGTTGTGCCGATATTACTGGACTGGGCGATCACCTCACGGAAAGCCAGGCTGCCGTAAGGATGCACATCGTGCAACGTATGATTGGCCACGCGGTATTCCCCATTCTCACAAAAAATCCTGTCTTCCTCCGTAAACCTGCCTTCATCGAGAGCCGCCGAGGCCGTGACGATCTTGAAAACAGACCCCGGCTCGAAATAGTCCGTGACGGCCCTGTCGCGCCTGGCCTCCACCGGATAAGACGAAGGAGCGTTCAGATCGTAAGCGGGCCTGTTGACGAGCGCCAGGATCTCGCCTGTTTTGACATCCAACACAACAGCCATCGCTCCCTTGGCGCGGTATTTCTGGAATATCTTGTCCACTTCCCTCTCTGCAATATACTGCACGACCTCATCGATGGTCAAAACCAGCGAATAGCCGTCTGCAGGAGGCTGCAGGGCATCGGCGATCGTCAAATCCCTCTGGCGGGCGTCGCGTAGAACAAATGTCCAACCGGGCGTCCCTTTAAGATAGGAATCGAACTTCATCTCCAAACCATCAAGCCCCTGGTTGTCGAGGCCGGCAAAGCCGATCACCTGACTGGCCATCTTCGCATGGGGATAGGAACGCTTGCTCTCCTTGAGAAAGTGGAGACCGTCGATATCCAACGCCCGCACCTTCTCCATGACCTGCCAGTCGAGCTTACGGGCAATCCAGACGAACTGCTTGGGCCGGTTCAGTCTCTCCAGGACAAAACCTTCATCCAACCCCAAGGCCTCATGCAGCATGCGGGCCGTGCGCGCCTTGTCTTTGACTTGAGGAGGGACGCCGTAAAGGGAAAACGTGGCGACATTAACGGCCATCGGCCTCATGTTGCGGTCAAAGATATCGCCGCGCTTGGGTTCAAGCTCCACGTAATATGTCTGTTGTTTAGCCGCGAGTTTAAGCAAAAAAGCGGAACGGAAGAGATGGATCGAGATCAGCTGGATGAGGAAAAAAACAAGCAGCCCTAGAAAGACGACGAAGACGAGCGCGATTCGCGAAGATTTGATTTTTAAAAACACGTATACGGACCAAAAGGGCCGGCAAAGGCAATAAGTTTAAAAATTTAACAAGACAAAAACTCCGGATCACTTAACCGTCTTGGCCTCGGCCTGGCTGGGTGCGAATATATTCTGCCTGGCCAGACGCTTCAGGAAGGAAAACGGCGCAAACCCCCTTTTTGTACCGGCGGCTACCCGCATCCCTTGAGCTCTGGAAGGCGCGACCCTGACCAACTTAAAGCTCTGCGCCATCTCGTATTGGTTATTATTGTTCATAAAAAGGCTCTTGTCCAGATTCGAGGGCGACTCGAGGCTTGTGAGCGTGAATTCCAAGGATGTCCGGCGATCCCGCATCGACTCCAGCACATTTTCGGCACGCGTGATCCTGTACCCCAGCTTGACGATTTCCGTCTGCTGAAAGACATAAAAAAGGCTCAGGACCGTGACGATGGCGGTATAAAGGATGCAGCGTGATGTTCTCATGTGTCTCAGTGAAGTATCCCGCGTCCTTCGGCGCGGATCAGGGGCCGCTTCATCATAAGGCATGCCGCGGGCGCCGCGGCGCGCCTCATTTAATCCTCTCAATGACCCTCATTCTTGCGCTGCGGCTGCGCGGATTACGGCCGATCTCCTCCGGAGTCGGCCGCATGATCTTTTTAAATACCAGACGGAACCGCTCCGTCCTCACCAATTCGCGAAAATTTTCTTTGACGATCCTGTCCTCAAGGGAATGGAACGAAATGACACAGATACGGCCGCCCTTGTTAAGGTAAAGCGCCGCTTTCTTGAGGGCCTCATCCAAAGAATCCAATTCCCTGTTGACGGCAATCCGCAGGGCCTGAAAGGTCCGCGTCGCCGGATGGATACGTTGAAAATGGGATCTGTACGGCAGGGCCCGCAGGACGGCGTCTACCAGCTCCTTTGTCGATGTGATAGGGCCATCCTGTCTGACCCTGACGATGCTGCGGGCGATCCTGCGGGAGAATCTCTCTTCTCCGAACTTCCAAAGAATAGAGGCGATCTCCTCTTCCGTCAAATTGTTCAAGAGATCATACGCCGAGATAAAACCGCTGCGGTCCATGCGCATATCCAGAGGGCCTTCGGCCCTGATGCTAAAACCCCTGACAGGATTATCCAGCTGAAAAGACGAGATGCCGAGATCGAACAGAAACGCATCGGCCCCTTCGATACCGAGCCGATCCAGGATCCTGTCGATGCGACGGAAATCGTCATGGACGAAATCACAGCGCGGGCGGCTCTTTTGGAGACGCTCTTTGGCCGCGGCGATGGATTCCTCGTCTTTGTCGATCATGATCAGCCGGCCGGACGGTTGCAGGCGCGCGGCCAGGGCGGCGGCGTGTCCGCCCAGACCAAGGGTGGCATCCACGACAACCATGCCGTCCCTGGGGTGGATAAACCTCAGGACCTCTTCTTCCATCACCGGCTTATGAAGCGACTCCTGCATGGCTTCATCGCCTCCTTCTGGACGAGCTTCTCTCTCCAACACGCCGACACATCCGCTGTGACGAGACCACATCATGGGGTCTCTCCAAGATGCAAATCAGAAAAACAGTTTAAGGATCCGCGACACCGACATAAACCTGGGATTCAAAACGACGACGCCCGTCCTGCAGCCGAGGGCATCCATTTCTCTGGACCAGACGACGCGCCCCAGGAGTTTCAAAGGACCGAAACCGTCGGGGATCTCCAGGGCGATCTCGAAGATCGTCCCTGGAAGAAAAACGCGGGATGTCGCAAGCCCCATCCCAGAACCGCTGACATCTTTGACAAACGCCTCAAGCCTCTCGCCGGTATTGACGTTCTTGACCTGCGTCTTGACGTTGAACAGGGAATTACGGTAAAAAATCCTGTTATCGCTGCCGGCAGCGGTTTCCATGCGGGAAACCATGGTTTGCGTCTTCATCGTCACGCCCTTTCGTGATAAACCTACTGGCTCTCGATCAGCTTTTCCGCCGTCTCTTCAAAAGAATCCAGGTTCGCCTGATAGAATTCATTCCATGCTTCCTTGGCCCAGATCTCAACGCGGCTGGAGACGCCGATGATCACGACGTCTTTCTTGATGCCGGCGAAATCTTTGAGATAACCCGGGATAAGGATCCTGCCTTGTTTGTCGGGAGCAACCTCGATCGCGCCGGAAAAATACAAACGGTTGAATTTCCGGGAATCCTGGCGCGTAAAAGGCAGCGCCTTGAACTTGGTCTCGACGGAACGCCACTCTTCTTCGGAAAACATAAACAAACATTTATCGAGACCGCGGGTCAAATAGAATTTCTCGACGAAGTGCGCCTTTGCCACCTCCCGGATGCGCGACGGAAGGATCAGCCGTCCTTTGTTATCGATCCCATGAGCGTATTCGCCGTAAAACATATCTATCCTTGTTCGATTCTGTTAATGCGCTGTGCGCAAAAAATGAAACTGAAATAAATAAAAATATAAATGGATTCCCACTTCCCTCCACTCTCCTCCACTCGTAACCAAAGTATAGAAAAAATCCCCCACTTTGTCAAGAAATATTCAATTTAATTTTTTATGGAATCCCGCGGCTTTACAGCCCTCGGCTTCGCCGAGAGGCGAGCCGTAGTATCTGTCCGCCTTCCAGCGATCGAACGACATCTCATCCGGCCTTCGGCGGGACCTCGCCCGCCGCAGGGTGGCGGGCCGTAGCGCACCTATCCTGCATTTCCGCCTTTTGGCGAGGCCTCGCCGGCTAAAAGCCGGAGGGCATCCACGGGTTCACACCCGTGGTTTTCCAGCCAGAGGCTCTCTGGCTCGTCCAAGGCGGCTGTGCGAAGGCGGATAAAGTTATTATGTTACAAGATGTTGGATTGGAGGAGCGCAGGATCCGCGCTGAAGAAAAAAAGAACTGGATATAGACAGCTGGATGGGGTGTTTCTGGAGCCCCAAGGGCTCGCCCTGGCCTGAGGCCAAAGGCAGGCCTGTTGGCCTTTTTGTTTCCACGGTCCGCCCTTCGGGCCTGCCCCTGACTTCCAATCAGGGGCGGCCGTGGGGTGACGTCCCTGTTCCGCCATGGCTTTGTCTGCAAGACAAAGCCAATCCACGGGCATAGCCTCGCCCGCCCAAGCGGGCAGGGAATTCTGGCGCAGGGATTAAGAGGAGCGTTTCAGAACGATGCGAACATCCGGGGTTTGGAACTCGAGGAAAGAATGCCTCTGACCTGTTGAATATCTTTTTTGATCTGGCTTATAAGCCTGCCCGCATCCGGGAACCTGCGGTCCGGCCGGACTCTGCGCGCAAAACGGACTTCCATCATCTTTCCGTAAACGTTGCGCCGGGCCCCGATCAGAAACACTTCGATATGGCGCTTGTCTCCTGCGTAGAATGTCGGCCGCGTTCCCAGATAGACGGCCGCCGCATAGGCGCGGCCGCCGCATAGGGCCCAGGCGGCATAGATCCCATCCGGGACGAGGACTTCGTGTTCCGCCAAGATATTTGCCGTCGGAAAACCAAGAAGCCTGCCGCGGCCGTCTCCTTTGATCACGCGCCCCAAGAGCGCGACGGGACGGCCGAGAAACTTTTGTGCCGCAACAAGATCCCCCCGGCGGATCTGAGAACGGATGACGGTGCTGCTGACAACACCGCCGGAAATCCTGTGCGGTTTTATCACGTGAAGGGAAAAATCCATCCTGCGGCAAAAACGCCTGAGGTCATCCACGCTGCCCCGCCCCCCCCTCCCAAAAACGAAATCTTCGCCCACATAAAGAGAGGCCATGCCCATGCGCCCAATCAGGATTTTCGCCACGAAATCCTCGGGGGGCATGGCGGCCAAAGACCTGTTGAAATCCAAGACATAACAGATATCGATCCCGGCCTCGGCCAAGTAATGCAGTTTATGCCGCAGAGACATCAAGTGAGGGGTTTTTTCATGGCGGCGCACCAGGTGGGAAGGATGAAGAGAAAATGTCACGACCGCACTCTTCAGGCCGCGGGCGCGCGCCTCGGCAACAACACGGCCCAGGATATACTGGTGCCCGCGATGGACGCCGTCGAAGACGCCGACGGTAATGACTTTATCGCGCCGCGGCGCTGTCTGTCTGAAGCCCGGGCCAATCCCGTAAACGATCCTCATTGATCTCTCCGGTCGTGATCGCATCCTGGATATGAAAAGGACCGAGGGCCACGCGGCGGATCCGGGAAATCACGCCTCCGACACCCAGGACTTCGCCGATCTCCTCGCCCAGCCGCCTGATATAGGTCCCTTTGGAACACTTGACGAAAAAATCGATATCCGGCAATTTCATCCGGACGATCTGCAAATCGTAGATACGGATCGGCCTGGCCTTGCGCTCGACTTCAATACCTCTGCGCGCCAGCTCATAAAGCCGGCGGCCTTTGTGCTTGATCGCGGAAACCATGGGCGGCACCTGCAGGCGTTCGCCGATGAATGAAGCGAACACGCGACGGACCTCCTCCTCGGTAATATGCGACGGGTCTTTCTGGGACAAGAGGCGCCCTTCGGTATCCCCTGTCGACGTCACCTCACCCAGATGCAGCGTCGCCTCATAGGCCTTGTCAAAATGGACAAACTTCGAAAAAAGCTTCGTCGCGCTACCGACGAGAATGACAAGAATCCCTGTTGCGACGGGATCCAGGGTCCCGCTGTGCCCCACGCGCTTGGTATTGAGCTTGCGCCGTACCATATCAACGACATCGTGCGACGTCACGCCTGACGGCTTGTCGATGACGAGGATGCCGTTCTTCATGGACACCGCCTGGCCGCCGCGGCGACGACCTTTGCGATAACGCCCTTGAGAGCGCCCCTCAATGTGCAGCCGCTGGCCATCCTGTGGCCGCCGCCGCCGAATCCGTGCGCCAGGGCATTGACGTCGACGCGCCCCCGCGAACGGAAATTCACGCGCACCTCCCGGCCCCGCTCGATCTCTTTAAAAAGAAGAGCCACCTCGACGCCGGAGACGGCCCGCGCAAAACGGATGATCTCATCTGTCTGCTCCGATAAAACGGGATATTTTTTGCCGAGGGCCGCCGGCACCTGAACCCAGGCGACCTTGCCGGTACGGTCGCGGCGCATCCCCCGCACGATACCGCCTAAAGCCTTGACAGTCTCGTAGGAAAAATTCTCATAGAGCCTCTGGTAGATGCCGTAAACATCCACACCAAACTCCAGAAGATGAGCGGCCACCCGGTGGGTTTCGGCGGACGTCGAGGCGTAACGGAAAGAGCCCGTATCGGCCAGGATACCCGTGTAGAGCAGAATAGCCTCCGGCCTGCTAAGCCGTACGTCGAGCGCCTCAAAAAGCTGGTAGACCATCTCCGATGCGCACGATGCCTTTGGATTCACCCAATTCATGCTTCCGAAACGAGTATTGCTGATATGATGGTCGATATTGATGAGCGGCTTATCCTTCCGGATGGATCTCGAAAGCTTTCCGATACGCGATGCATCGGAACAATCTACAAGGACCGCGGCGTCATAAGGAGGAAAAACGGTCCCGCGCCTGATCGTCCGGATGCCCGGCATAAAAAGATATTCCGCCGGTGCTTCATCGTCGTTGATACAATAGACCGTCTTGCCCATCCGCCGCAGGAGGCTGGCGACGGCGAGCTCAGACCCCAAGGCATCCCCTTCGAGGTGGACATGGGCGGAGACGACAAAAACTTTAAGATTCTTTTTCTTTAGTTCTGCGATGAGTTTTTTGGGGACCACGGGCTTTTTTCCTCGGTTGAGCGGTTTCTTGTTCCAGTTTTTTGATCTCCTGTAATTGCTGTTCGATCATGATGCTGTATTCCGGCGAGTGGTCGGCCTTGAAGGCGATCTCGGGCACAAATCTCAGGCTCAATTCCTGTCCCAAGGCACGGCGGATATAACCGCTGGCATGCTCGAGGCCCTTGAGGGTCTCCTCCCACTGCTCCGGGCTGCCGTAGACGCTGAAATAAATACGCGCAAAACTTAAATCGGGCGTCACCTCGACGCGCGTGATCGTAGTAAATCCCAAACGGGGATCTCGTATCTCCTCTTGGATCGTGGTGCTGACGATTTTCTTGATCTCCCCGGCCACTTTGTCTTTTCTGCTCATGTTACTGAACCTCCGATAAATAATGGACCATTTGGCTGCGACGATTTTGGAGCGAGACAAGGAGCGAGGACGCCGGCGTAGTCGCAGCACTACGCCAAGGACGAACGACGCCGTCGTAGCCCAAAAGCGTCCAGCCCAGAAAGAGCGGACCTCCGCACTCCATTTCAAGGAGGGTCCAGCCCAGAAGGGAAGGATCTCCGCATTCCATTTTAAAGAGGATCCAGCCCCGAGGGGGAGGCCCATCTTTGGCCTGCTGCTGCGTTGCTCCTCCTCGACGTGTCGCAGAGGACACGCCTTCGTCGTCGCGCCTTACATCAGTCTCAAATCTGGGCCTCCAAATGTGCCCATTATTTATCGGAGGCTCAGTAAAACTCCGTTTCATAGTTGAGAATGGTGCATTCGTGATATTCGCCCGCAACATGTGACGACATGCGCCAGGACCCTGCGCTTTTCCCTGGAGCCCCACGGACATAACCCTGCCTACCGGCAAACAGGGGCACATCGGGATAAACGCACCATCATCTTCTTGGCCAGGGCGAGCTCCTCGTTTTTTCCTTCTAGCTTTCCATCCACTTTTGCGTAAAGGATAGCCATCAGGATCTTCTTGAAATGCGGCCCCGGCCTGAACCCCAGGAATGCCAGGTCTTCCCCGCGCACGTGCAGCCGCGTGCCGTGATGGACAACAAGATAATCCCGGATCCGGTCTTTAACCCGTTTCTTCGCGCTCAAAGCATAGACCAGAACGACAACCTCGTAAGCCAGCGGTTCCAAGAGACGATAGGCCTCGCTGGGCCTAAGGTCCTGTTTCGCCAACCGGCGCTCCAAAACGGCGGCGTCCTTTCTGTAGGACAGGACCCTGCGGCTCTCGCCCTTACGAAAAGCAAACGCCAGCATCGTCTCTTTGAGACGCCTCAATGCCAAACCCTCAAAAAAGAGACACATCAACATCACATAGGTATCAAGAGACCTTTTATGGGCCGCATGCGCGGCGAACCAGCATGCCGCCTTCTGCATCCTTGTGTGCGCCGCATTCCAGCCCTCCCGATACACCAGCCCCGGCGATATAAAAGAATATCCGCAAAGCCCCCAAAGCCGTTTAAGGACAGGCACAGGCCGGCGTTCTTTGAAGATCAAGATCAATTCATCGCGCAGACGGTGCTTCTGGACGCAAAAAAGCATCCGGCGCGCCAGGGCCTGGCGGATCCACAAAAGGGTGCGGGACTCCAAGCGGAACGAAAACCTCTTCTCAAAGCGCACCGCCCGCAAGATCCTCGTTGGATCATCGATAAAACTCAACGGATGCATGGCGCGGATCGTTTTGCTCTCTAAATCCCGGCGGCCGCCGTAAAAATCGAAAATCTCGCCGTAACAATGCCGGTTGATGCCGATAGCCATGGCATTGATGGTAAAATCCCGCCGAAAAAGGTCATCTTTGATCCCGCCTTTCGAAACACACGGCAGTGCGGCGGGCTTCTCGTAAATCTCTTTTCTCGCTGACGCAATATCCGCCTTGAAACCCTCCAATCCGTGCAGGGTCGCCGTTCCAAAATGACCGTGCGCGACAACTTTAAGTGAAAGCCGGCGGCCGCACTCCTGGGCAAAACGGATGCCGTCGCCTTCGACAACAAGATCGATATCGAAATGACCGCTACCCAGCAGAAGATCCCTGACAAAACCGCCGACAAGATAAGCCCGAAGCCCCATCTCATCCGCGAGATCTCCCGCCTGCGAGATAAAACCGGCCATAGGCGCCGGCAATGTTTTAAGTTTTTGAGTCAGCACATTCTTCATGTCCTTATTTTTCGGCTTAGGGCTTAAAACTTGCCGCTTAAAGCTATCCTTACCCTCTCGGATGGTACGTCTTATGGATCGACCTCAGCCAGTCCTTGTTGACGTGGGTATAGATCTGCGTCGTCGAAATGTTCGCATGCCCCAGCATCTCCTGAACGGAGCGCAGGTCCGCCCCCCGCTCCAGAAGGTGTGTGGCAAATGAATGCCTCAGGATGTGCGGCCGGATGGGCTTTTTGATGCGCGCCTTCCTGGCATACCTTTTGATCAATTTCCAAAGCGACACCCGCGAGATCCGCCTGCCTGAACGGTTTAGGAAAAGCTCCTGGGCGCCGCTCTTGGCCAGCCGCGGCCTCACCTTTTCCAGATAGCGCGCCACCGAAGCCACAGCTTTTGTCCCCAGGGGGACGATCCTTTCTTTTTTCCCTTTTCCCAGGCAACGCACGAAACCGACATCCGCATTAAGGTCCGTCAGACGAAGGCCGGCCACCTCAGAAACCCTCATCCCCGTCGCATACATCACCTCCAGGATAGCCCGGTCCCTGACCCCCTGCGGCGTGTTGAGGTCCGGGGCTTCAATGAGGCGCTCGACCTCGTCGAGGTTCAGGACATCGGGGATCTTCTTCCAAAGTTTCGGGGAATCGATATAGCTGGAGACATCGCTTTTGATCAGCTTCTCCCGTGCCAAGAAACGATAGAACATGCGCAGGGCGGCCAGGGCGCGCGAGATCGAATTCACGCAAAGACCTTTGTCTTTCTGATGAAGCATGAAATCGCGGATGTCCTCGCGGGAAGAAGCGGAGACGCTCTTTTTTGAGACAGCCTCCAGAAAACCGGTGTAATCCTTGAGATCGCTGCGATAGGCCAGGATCGTATTCTTCGATAGTCCGCGCTCAACGCTCAGGTAATCCAAAAAAAGCTCAACATGTTTGTCCATATTCACCCAAGTTCACGGCCGATGGTCGTCTGCGGGCCGTGGCCGGGATAAACGATCGTCTCGGCCGCGAGCCGGCTCAAACGCACCAGGGATTCCTCGATCTTACGGCTGCTGGCTCCGGGATAATCCGTCCTTCCAATACCGTTGCGGAAAAGCGTGTCCCCCGAAAACAGGACACCGTGCCCGAAAAGACACACCGACCCTCGCGTGTGTCCCGGCGTATGGATCACGGTGAACGTCAACTCATCCAATGTCACTTTATCGCCGTCGCGCAAAAGACGCGCCTGGGCGACGGGCTCAAAGGTGCCGAAAAAAATCGTCGTTATGTTCTTCGCCGGATCCGACACAATCTCCAGGTCTTCCTCGTGAATATAGACAGGGAGCCCCAGGGCGACATCCGCCTTGATATGGTCGATATGACCGTGGGTATTCACGATGAAACGGGCCTCAAGACCATTGTCTTCAAGGCAACGCCTGATCTTGCCGGCGTCATCTCCGGGATCGATCACAAAAGCGCGGCCGTGGCTGTTTGACACGATGTAACAGTTCGCCTTCAGCTCGCCGACAACAACGGAAAAAACCTTCATGATGGATCAGGTTTAAGATGCGCTTTCATCTTTGTCGAGTCGAATTCCCTGTTGACGCAGCTCAAGATCCTCTCGGCCGTATAGCGGAAACGGCGCGCATCCTCCGTCGACAACCCAGGCTTCGACTGGATCTGCCTCTGAAGGGCCTGCGTCTGCTTGGCATAAACGGACAACGCGGCGGCCTGATCGTCCTTCAGGTACGTCATCATCTTCTCGAGATTGATGAGCGACTGGTTGACACACTCCAGGACTTTCTTGTCCGATGCCCTGTCGTTGAGCGCCGTCACCAATTCCTGGTTCCACGACTTCCAATACGCGAAATACTGCTTGTACATCACGTTGTTCGGAAACGGATGGGCGCCATAATCCCTCGGTGAGACGACCATGACCTCATTGGAAGTCTGCGTCTTGCGTTTGCGCGTGAATTTCTTGCGCAGGGTCTCGCAGCCGGAAGCCTGCAGGATAAACATCAAAACCAGACACACCGTCATACCCCTGATCAATAATCTCATCTCTTCTCTCCTGTCATATGGCGAAACGCCTCTTCATCAAGAATGGAAACATTGAGTTTTCGGGCTTGGTCATATTTTGAACCCGGGTTTTCTCCGACGACAACAAAGCTTGTTTTTTTGCTGACGGACGAAGTGACCGTACCCCCCCGGGAGGTCACGAGCTCTTCGGCGGCGCGCCGCGTCAGGTGTTTCAGTTCGCCGGTAAAAACGAAGGCCTTGCCGGCCAGCGCGGCAGACACCTGCCTGCCCGGCTCTTTCATATTGAGACCCGCGTGGCGGAATTTGCCGATCAGGATGGATGTCTCTTTTCTGTGGAAAAAATCATGGACGGATGAGGCGATCGCCTCCCCCACTTCATGGATATTGAGAAGATCATCAAGGGTCGCTTCTGCAAGGCGATCCACGGTGCCGAATGTCCGCGCCAGGACCTCTGCAGCCTTTTCCCCGACATGACGGATGCCTAGACCAAAAAGGAGACGGGAGAGCGGCCGGCCCTTGCTCTGCTGAATGCCCTCATAAAGGTTCTGTGCTTTTTTCTCCTTAAAAAGCTCCAGCTTCAAAAAATCGTTTTTTGCCAAGTGATAGATATCGGAAAAATCCCTGACGAGCTTTTGACGCACAAGTTGCTGGACAACAGCCTCCCCCATGCCTTCGATATCCATGGCGGCGCGGGACGCAAAATGGATGAGACGACGCTCCACCTGCGCCGGACATAAGGGATTAACGCAACGATAAGCCACCTCTTCTTCTTTCTCCTTGATGACGGCGGCGCCGCAGGAAGGGCACTTGACCGGAACATAAGAACTTTTCTTTGCGCCCGTATGCGCCTGCGCAACGACTTTGACGACCTTCGGGATGACGTCGCCGGCGCGCTCCAAAAGCACCCGGTCGCCTTCATGAACCCCCAGGCGCACGATCTCGTCGAAATTATGCAGGGTGGCGTTGCTGATGGTCACGCCGGCGCAAGCGACGGGTTCCAGCTCGGCCACAGGCGTCAGGACGCCCGTCCTGCCGACGCTGACGGCAATACGCCTGATCTTCGTCGTCGCCTGCTGGGCGGGAAATTTATAGGCCATGGCCCAGCGGGGACTTTTCAAGGTTTCACCGAGCCGCTGCTGCTGATCCAAGGCATTGACCTTGATCACGATACCGTCAATCTCGTAATCCAGGGTATTGCGTTTCTCCTGCCACGTGCGGCAAAAATCCATGACCTCTTCGATGTCCGCGCAAACCCTCGACTGCGGATTGACCGGAACGCCCCAGGACCGCACCTTGTCGATAAAATCTTTCTGGGAAACAAATATCCCTGGCGCGCAATCTCCCAGGGAATGCGCATAAAACAGGAGCCTGCGCCGGGAAACGACCTTCGGATCAAGGGTTTTAAGCGTCCCCGCCGTGGCGTTCCTCGGATTGGCAAACAGAGGCAGCTCGCTATCCTTGCGCTCGCTGTTCATATCCAGGAAATCCTTGCGGGACATAAACGCCTCCCCGCGGACCTCGATGAGCGATTTTGGGCCGTCCATGAGGACAAGCGGGATGGCGCGGATCGTCTTGATGTTCGACGTCACATCCTCCCCCGTCTCACCGTCCCCGCGCAAGGCCCCGATGGCCAAAGCGCCGTTCTCATAGGTTAGATTCACGCTGACGCCGTCAATCTTGAGCTCCGCCAGAAATTCGACCTTCGTGCCGGCCGCCCCGAGCGCTTTGGCGACGCGCTGGCGCCACTCCATGATTTCATCGAACGTATAGGCGTTGTCCAGGGAATACATCTTCCGGCGATGCCGGACGGTCGCAAAGCCGGCCACCGGCTCGCCGCCGACGCGCCGGGTCGGGGAATCCGGCGCCGCCCACTGAGGATGCTTCGCCTCCAGATCCCCCAGCTTCTTCAAAAGGTCATCGTATTCCTTGTCGGATATTTCCGGCTGGTCGAGCACGTAATACTGGTACTCGTGGTGCCGGATCTCTCGACGCAGTTTTTCTATTTCTTTCTTGGCTTCCATAAGAAAAAGATTACCTGCCGGCGTAAAGACGGCTGGCCAGGGTTTGCGGAAGGCCGGCCGCCCTAATTTTATCTGCGGCCCTTTTCACATCGTAATCCAGCCGCTGGAATTCAAGGGTGCGGTCGGCGCCGTCAAAGATACAGAAGCAGGCCCTGGGATCCCCATCACGCGGCTGACCGACGCTGCCGACATTGACGATATAGCGTTCGCGTTTATCAAGCTTCTTGCTGCCGGACGCCGGAATACCAACGACGCCATCGGAGGTCTCGGCAAAAATCCCGGCCTGGTGCAGATGTCCCACAAAACAAATGCTTTTTTTCAGGGTATAAAAAGTCTTGGCGGCGCGATGCCGGTCCGTCATGTAATCGAAGGCCTCTGGATGATCCAGCGTCCCGTGCACAAGACAGAAATCGCTTTCTTCCTGCACGAGCGCAAGACCGTGCAAAAACTTTTTTTCCGACGAAGAAAGCCTTTCTTTCGTCCACTCAACAGCTGCGGCCGCCGCTTCGTTAAAATAATCAGTCGTCAAATCTCCGGAAACAGCCCAGTCATGGTTACCGCAAACCATGACGGCGCCCAGCGATGCCAAAAGCCTTATGCAGGCCGACGGGTCAGCGCCGTAACCGACGATGTCTCCGACAAAAAAATACCGGCCGATATCCACGCCTGCCAAATGGTCCAACACAACTTCAAGGGCTTCGAGATTCGCGTGAACATCCGAAAAAATAGCATAACGCATGTCTCAGAAAGCAATCTCAAAACCTTTAAACTCGCCCGTGGCAGACTGCCAATCAACTGTCTTGTCGGATATATAGCCGGAAAGATGATCCTCAATATGACGCAAGAAATCTTTAAGCAACTCTTCGTCCGCTTCGGCGACAATCTCCACATCGCCGGAACTTAAATTCTTGACCCAGCCGGCAATGTGAGACGGCTGTGCCAGGGACCTGGCTGTATAGCGGAAACCGATCCCCTGGACTTGGCCGCGAAATATGGCATGCAGCCGTTTTGTCATGGTGTCGGAAAAAATGTTGCGGCGCCGGAGCCGAGTCGGCCTGCCCGCCTTGTCCTCTTCGAGGAGGCTTGCGCACTCGGCTCGCGACGGCCTCACAAGTACTCGACAATTTTTTCCTTGTCGGAAAATACGCTAAGGTTGTCGGCACCGGAATTCACGATGCAAGACGGCAGAGTCTTGCAGTGAATTCCGTACTCGACAAATTTTTCTTTATCAAGAGATACGCTAAGGTTGTCGGCACTTGTTCGGCCTGCTCGCCTTATCGGCTCGCGACGGCCTCACAAGTACTCGACAATTTTTTCCTTATCGGAAAAAATTGTCGGGGAGGTGGGATTTGAACCCACGACCTTTTGGTCCCGAACCAAACGCGCTAGCCAAGCTGCGCTACTCCCCGAAATAAACGCTTATCCTACAAAACCCACGCATTAACAGAACTCTCAACCCTATGGGTCCATGCCAAGTTGAGCACATTAATATTTTATCCAGCGAAATCCGCCAAAGCGTTAGTGGCAGACTGCGCTACTCCCCGGAAAATTTTGTCTCTGGAACATCAAAGGTCTATTTTAAATCAAAATATTTTAACACAAAGGTTGATTGCTGACAATGGCGGCGAACGTAGGTTCCTAGCTCACTTTCCGGCCGCTATCAAGACTCATCCTGGCCACCATATCGACCTCGATATTGACCTGAGAGCCCGATGTCTTCTTCCCCAAGGTCGTCGCCCCTGCCGTATGCGGGATAAGAGAAACAGAAAAACACCCGCCTCTCTTTCCGGAGACCGTCAGGCTGACGCCATCCACGGCTATGGATCCTCTCAAAAAGATATACTTCAGCAATGAAGGAGGAACGGCTATCCAAAGGGTCTTCTGGCCGGCCGTCACCCTTCTGGATCTGATCACGCCCACGCCGTCCACATGGCCGCTGACAATGTGGCCTCCGATCCTGTCCTGGGCTTTCATGGCGCGTTCGAGGTTGACGCGCACACCGGGCCGCGCGGCTTTCAGCGTCGAAAGGCTGATGGTCTGCGGCATGATGTCAAAATCAAGCCTGCCGGAGCTTGTTTCGACGACCGTCAGACAGACACCGTCGACGCTCACGCTGTCTCCCACCTTGGCGTCCTGACCAACCAAGGCGGCCTCAACGCCCAAACGGATGCATCCGGCCTTCTTCTGAACACCAACGACAGTCCCAATCTCTTCTATGATCCCTGTAAACATGGAAACCCTTTAAGAATAAACCAATTCGCCTTCGATTAAAAAGTCCCTGCCGATCCGTTCCATGGTCATTCTTTTAAGACTCACAGCCTTCTGCGGTGTATCCACTCCGCGCCCTCCCAATGCCCCCAGCGCCTGGCGGCCCCCAATGATCAACGGCGCCCAATAAAACACAATCTTATCTGCGAGCCGCGCATCCAGGAAGGCGCCTGTCAGGGCCGCTCCGCCTTCGACAAGAAGATGGCGGATATCCATGGCATGCAAACGCCTCAAAAGATCGGCCAGATCGACGCCTCCGGAGTTTCTTTTCGTATGGAGAACTTTGACCCCGCGCATCAAAAGGGCTTTCTCTTTGACCTTATTGTGTGTGGCCGTCGCGACAACCACAGGTTGGCGCGTCTTAAGCAGCCGGGCTGATAACGGCAACCTCAGGGATGAATCCACGACGATCTTCGTCAGGCGGTGGCCGCCGCCAGCCTCAAGGCCTGGATCGTCTTTTAGAACCGTCCCAATACCGACCATGATCGCATCGTAATATTTTCTCATGTTGTGCGCATGGCGGCGCGCGGCGCGAGAGGTGATCCATTGCGAGCGGCCGCTTCTGGTGGCGATCTTGCCGTCGAGAGATGCGGCGACCTTCAGGGTCACGAGCGGCCGCTGACGGCGCATGGCGCAAAAGAAAGGCTCATTCAGGCGGAAAACCTCCTTTTTCATGATCCCGACGGCCACACGAATGCCCCGGCGGCGCAGCAGACGGATGCTTTTACCGCAGGTCAACGGATTAGGGTCCTTGGAGCCGATATAAACCTCCCGGATTCCCGAAGAGATAACGGCATCGACGCAAGGGGCTGTCCGGCCGAAATGAAAACAGGGCTCAAAGGTACAGAATAATGCGGCGCCGCGCGCCTTCCCTGAGGCCTCTTTAAGCGCCAGGACCTCGGCATGCGGAGCTCCGGCCTTATGATGAAACCCCTCGCCGACGACATGGCCGTTTTTAACAACCACGGCGCCCACAAGAGGGTTCGGAAATGTCTTTCCCCTGGCGCGGGCCGCAAGCTCCAGCGCCCGGCGCATATAAGCGTTCAGGACTTGAGCCTGCATTGGACCTCTTTTAATTTTTCCACATAAACATACGGAAGATGCACGCGTCCGATCTTGGCTTCGTTCTTGGCCTCCCCGTGGCAATCCGACCCGCCGGTCACCAGGAGACCGAACTTATCCGCCATCTTCTCGAATTCGTTACGCTGGGACTCGGTATGCTCCGAATAGTAAGCCTCAATCCCCATGATCCCGTCTTTGACAAAATCTTCGATAACAATATTGGAGGGCAAAAGATACGGGTGGGCCAGGACCGGGATGCCGCCCACGCGCCTGATCCACTGGATGGCTTCTTTAGGCGTCATCTTGAATTTCGCCACATAAGCCGGCCCTTTGTCGCCGATAAACCTCACAAAAGCCTCGCCCGTCGTCGCCACATACCCTTTGTTCACGAGCACGCGCGCCACGTGCAGACGCCCCACGCTTCCCGGCTCCGCCAAATCGAAGATCTCCTGGGGATCCACGGGCATATGCAGATGTTGAAGTTTGCGGCACATCTCGTGGATACGGCGGACCCGCACCTCCTGCATCTTTTTGAGCATCGCCAAAAACGGCTTGTGCGTATCATCGATGAGATACCCCAGGACGTGGATCTCAACGCCGTCGCGTTCCGCCGTCATCTCGATCCCCGAAAGGACTTCCAGCCGGCCACCGGCCGCCCGGATCGCCGGCGCGATGCCGGATATATTATCATGGTCGGTGATGGCAATGCAGGAAAGGTCGGCGCCGATAGCTTCTTCGACAAGCCGCTCGGGAGAATACGTACCGTCTGAAAAATGGGTGTGGATGTGAAGATCGGCAAATCTCATCATGAGACCATGGTTGAAGGAAGGCCCGGCCTCAAGGGGCCGGACGGGGATCGACCCTTATTTTTCGGGCGCAGCGGCCCCCTTGGTCTTGTTGATCTTGTCCAGGATACCGTTGACGAATTTTCCGGATTCCAGGTCGCCGAACTTCTTGGCAAGATCGACCGCTTCATTGATGGCCACTTTAGGAGGGATATCAGGCCTGAAAAGCAGTTCAAAAGTCGCCAGCCGCAGGACATTCCTGTCGACGGTCGCCATGCGCTCGATCTGCCAGTTGGTGGCGCATTCCGAGATCTTGCCGTCCAACTCGGCCAAGTGAGAGCTGATATCACGGCTCAAGGCCGCGGCGAACGTCTTAACAGAAAGGTCCTCGTCTGCTGCATTCATAGCAAAAAAATCATCCGCCAGATCGGTAGCGGTCACACCGCTGACGTCGGCCTGGTACAAAAGTTGCAGCACCAATTCCCTGGCTTTTGTGCGCTTGCGCATAAAAAGAATAAAATAGTCAACCCATATTTCCCGGCTTTGCCCTCGGCCTGTTCCGGGTACCTCTAAGCGGCCACAACACTCTCCGCCCTAAAGGGCGGAGCTTTAGGCCGCGCAGAGTAAAAAATGATTATCCGCCACTGGTGCATTGGCGGATAAATTCGGACGTACAACTTACAATGGCATAACCCTTGCAAGTTGTGTCCTCATTTATATTATATCCAGCAGATTCACCATTTCAATAGCATTTAATGCCGCGTCCTTGCCTTTGTTACCGCCCTTGGTGCCGGCACGTTCGATCGCCTGCTCCATCGTATCGGCGGTGATGACGCCGAAGATGACGGGGACCCCCGTCTGCATGGAGACCGATGCGATACCCTTGGCGGCCTCGGAAGCGATGAAATCGAAGTGCGGCGTGTCCCCGCGGATGACCGTCCCCAGGCAGACAACGGCATCGAACTTTTTCGATTTGACTACGTGCATGGCGACCGTCGGGATCTCAAAAGCCCCCGGTACCCAGTAGACCTCGACATCCGTTTCTTTGGCGCCGTGCCTTTTGAGCGTATCACAACACCCCTCCAGAAGCGCCTTCGTCACAAAATCATTGAAACGAGAAACCACGATGCCGAATTTCTTGGCCTTGACCACCAAACTTCCTTCGTTTACTTTGTACATTGCAGCACCTCTTTCTTTAGCTTTGCTCCAACCCTACTCCTCGCGTTTACATCTTGAAAATATTTATCTTCATCCAGCCTCACCAAAGGTTCGGCGGGAAGATAAATATTTTCAAGATACGCTTGGAGTTAATCTCGCCGGAGGCGAGATTAGGCCCTCCGCTATGCGGTATTGCGGAGGCCTATCCTTTGTGGACTAATCCAGCCAATGACCCAGCTTCTCCTTTTTCGTCTCGAGATATTTCCTGTTCGTTTCGGACCGCTCCGTATGGATCGGCACACGCTCGACGATATGAAGCCCATATCCTTCCAGGCCGACGATCTTACGCGGATTATTCGTCAACAGCCGGATCTTTCTGGCGCCTAGGTCCGAAAGGATCTGAGCTCCGATCCCGTAATCGCGCAGATCGGGCGCAAACCCCAAGGCCTCGTTGGCTTCCACCGTATCCAGGCCGCTATCCTGGAGCGCATAAGCTTTTAATTTATTGGCCAGGCCGATGCCGCGGCCCTCCTGTTTCATATACAGGATAATACCCCTCTTCTCGGCCGAAACGAGCTGCATCGCTTTTTTGAGCTGCGCCCCGCAGTCGCAGCGTAAAGAGCCGAAAACGTCTCCGGTCAAACATTCCGAATGGACCCGAACGAGGACTGCCGCATCTTCCGGTTTCAGGCCGCCCTCCAACCCCATACACAGGGCCAAGTGATGCGTCCGGTCCAGAAGGGATTCATAAAGGATCATCTGAAACAGGCCGTAAGGCGTCGGAAGCTTCGTCGCAGCGATCCTCTTGATGAAGACCTCTTTCTTGCGCCGGTATTCGATCAGATTCTCGAT
Source organism: Candidatus Velamenicoccus archaeovorus (assembly GCF_004102945.1). GTDB lineage: Bacteria > Omnitrophota > Gorgyraeia > Velamenicoccales > Velamenicoccaceae > Velamenicoccus > Velamenicoccus archaeovorus. Next base: position 1,279,535 of record NZ_CP019384.1, read on the forward strand.
CGAACAGATCTTGAGGCCGTGTTTCTTTGAAAATGCCATGAGATCCGGCAGCCGCGCCATGGTGCCGTCCTCATTCATGATCTCGCAGATGACGCCGGCCGGATACAACCCCGCAAGCCTGGCCAGATCGACAGAAGCCTCCGTGTGGCCGGCGCGGACCAGGACACCGCCTGCGCGCGCGCGCAAAGGAAAAAGATGCCCCGGCCTGATAAAATCCGAAGGCCTGGCATCGGATGCAATAAGCCTGGCGATCGTATGGGCGCGGTCGTGGGCGGAAATGCCTGTGGTCACGCCTTCCCTTGCGTCGACGGAGATCATCCATGCCGTCGCGTAAGGATCGCGCTGGGGCACCGCCCCCTTCGCGAAGACCATCGGAAAGATCTCAAGCGCATTCAGCCGCTCTTCTTCCATGGTCACGCACACCAATCCGCGGCCGTGCTTGGTCATGAAATTAATGTGCGCCGGCTTCGCAAACTCCGCGGCCATGACCAGATCGCCCTCGTTCTCGCGGTCCTCGTCATCAACCACAATGACCATCTTGCCCTGCTTCAAATCTTCCAGAATCTCTTCAATAGTATTCAGGCTCATGGTTTACCATCTGTGTAATCTGGTTTTTTTAATCTGTGCCATCGACGGCCTCGCAGAGGCCGAAAAAAATCCCGAAGCCAAAAACAGACTTCGGGATAGTAGACAAAACCCTGACAACCGGTCGTCCTGATCTTCTCTCATCTAGGCTTTAAATCCTTCACGGCCATCCATCTTACAATAACCGCTCAGGATCACCCGAAAAAACCGGGCAACTATTGGCCCAAGAATCTCACTTGGTCTGGTCCGACTTTAACATCGAACCTCGCAGGCTTGTTTCGCCGGAAAGCTCTACAGGGCGCTTCTGACGAGACTAACTGCCAGCCGGGACTTCCACCCGTATCCATCGGCATTTGCGCGATGGACTATCCCGAAGATCGTTTTATAAATATATCATCTTATGCCAAATTGTCAAGCGGTTCGTTTCGGTGTATAATACTGCCATGATCGAAAAGACCGTTGCCGGAATCCTGCGACACAAACACCTGACCCTCGCCGTGGCCGAATCCTGCACGGGAGGACTGATCGCCTCCCGGCTCACGGACATCCCGGGCAGCTCCGGCTATTTTGTCGCCGGCATCGTGGCCTACGCCAACGAAGCCAAGATCAAAACCCTGGGAATCGACCATGAAACGATCAGAAAATTCGGCGCCGTTTCGCGTCAGACGGCCATGGCCATGGCCCAGAACGTCCGCCACCTCTTCGGCGCCCACATAGGCCTGGCCGTTACGGGCATCGCCGGTCCCGGCGGCGGGTCAACAGCCAAACCTGTTGGGACGGTTTTCATCTCTGTCAGCCTGGGCCGCCGGACATATTTCAAAAAATACCAGTTCCATGGCACCCGTCTTGAGATTAAAAAACTCGCCAAAAACGCCGCTCTTGGGCTCCTAAAAGAATGTCTCAGTTGAAACGCCTCTTCATCGCGGTCGAGCTCCCCAAAGAGATCAAGGAATATCTCGGCAGCGCCGTCCGGACGCTTCAGGAAACGGGCGCAGATGCCAAATGGGTGGAGTCCAAAAACATCCATTTAACCCTGAAATTCCTCGGCGCTACCCCGGTAGAGACGATCCCCGCCATCCGCAGGGCCATGACGGCTGTCACGGATAACGCACGCGCCGTGCCGACATCCCTGGAGACATTCGGAGGCTTTCCTTCTCTTTCGGCGCCGCGAGTCTTGTGGGTCTCGCTTACCGATAAGGAAAAACATCTGGAACGCATCGTCCGGGAACTGGAAGACTCTCTCTCGGCCGTCGGATTTGCCAAAGAAAACAGGCCCTTCAAAGCCCATATCACCCTGGCCAGGCTGCGCTCCTCCCGCAACCGCCTGAGCCTGACCGAGGCTGCCCGGAAATTCCAGGCGGTCCTGGAACATCCCGCTTTCAAAATAGACAATATCACATTGTTTGAAAGCGTTCTCGGCCCCAAAGGTCCCGCCTATTCTATCATCGAGCAAATCAAGCTTAATACTTAAACAAATAAGCAATAACTCTCTCTCCGAGAGGCAATAACCAAGGAATACCCGAGTCCCAATGGCCAAACAAAGTTCTCTGTTTGATCATTGGTCATTGAGAATTATTTGGTTATTGTTCCGTGATTGGTTCTTGGGATTTGGTTAGGCGAGACAGAAGGCTATTCTAAAAAAGAAAGGATCTCGGACTTCGAAGAAAGCACGAACTTGATGTACATGCCGGAGAGGAACTTCAGGTCGGATTCGGCGATGAAATCCTCCGGATTGGTTGTGGCCACGACGAGCATATTATTTTCCACCCGGATCGGAAAAACGCAATATTTTCTCAAGGCGTCCATCGGAACACACGAAACAGCCTCCGGAGAGATATCCTGTTCCACCAGGCGCACATACGGGATACTGTACTGCAAAGAGAGCCCTTCCATCAGGTCGGACTCGGCAATATAGCCCTTATCGATCAATATCTCCCCGAGGGACTTCATGGAATTCCTCTGTTCGTCCATGGCCGAATGAAGCTGATCGAAAGTGATCAGCCTGCGGCCGATCAAAAACTCGCCCAAACGGGAACCATATTGGCGGGCAAGCGCGCTGTCAAGCTTCTCTTTTGTCGTAAAACCCAAATCAACAATGATCTCGCCCAAAAGTTTTTTTTCGCGCCTCTGGGTCTCCAGGGCCTCCAAAAGCTGGCTCTCGGTCAATAAACCGTTTTCAACAAGAAGGTCGCCTAATTTTCTCGGGATTTTTGCCATAGATAACCTACTCCAATGCAAGCACGCGGTCTACTTCGTCCTGGGTCGTCAACCCCTGCGCGATAAGCGGCTCAATTGACCTGGAAAATGAAATCATCCCTTGTTCCAGGGCGGCCGTCTTCAACTCATTCGACGAGGCCTTTTGAAGGATCAGCTGACGCAAGGGCTCGTTGATACGCAATACCTCAAAGATCCCGGTGCGCCTCTTGTAGCCGGTATTGGCACACTGCACGCATCCTTTTCCCTTGCAGATCTTGCACACAAGCCTCACCAGACGCTGTGTCACGACACCCGTCAGGGCTGTCGCCAGGAAAAAAGACTCGACACCCATATCCAGGAGGCGCACGATCGTATTGACGGCATCGCGGGCATGCAATGTCGAAAAAATCAACGAACCCGCCAAAGCCGCCTGAAGCGCCGTGCGTACGGTCTCGACGTCCCGGATCTCGCCGACAGCGATGATATTCGGGTCCTGACGCATGATGGCGCGCAGCCCCGAAACAAACGTCATGCCAAACTCATGGTCCACCTGGATCTGATTGACCCCCAAGAACTTCACCTCCACGGGATCCTCGATCGTGCAGATGTTCTTTTCGCGCGTGTAGATGTGTTTCAGGATCGAATACAAAGTCGTCGTCTTGCCGGAACCCGTCGGACCGCTGATCACGACAAATCCTTCGGGCTTGTAAATCATGTCATCGAGGCTCTGCTGGATCTCATGGGGCATCCCCAGATCATCCAAATTCATGCAATATTTGTTGCGGTCCATGAGCCTCATGACGATCTTCTCGCCAAGGATGGTCGGCATGGTCGCCACCCTGATGTCGTATTCCACATTTTCAAACAGGAACGAAAACCTGCCGTCCTGTTCCCGCCGCCTCTTGGTGGGGTCCATCATCGCCATGATCTTGATGGCGTTGATCAAAGATCCCAGCCGGGTCTTCTCGTGGCTGATGCGCTCGGCGTCTTTTAAAATACCGTCGACCCTAAAACGGACGACGATTTCTTCCTCTCCCGAGTTCACGATAGGTTCCCAATGGATATCGGTCGCCCGTTCCTTGATGCCCCGCTGGATAAAACTATAGACCATATCCAGCGTTTCCTGGCGGACCTCCTGCCTGCGCTCTATGCCACCCCTATCTTGTTCAAAAGCCATAAGCCCTTTCTCTGCGGCGCCTTCTTGTTGTGCCCATCCGGGCAAAACCTGCCTTGTTTAAACGATCAACTCCTGCCTTCTCGGAAAGACGAAGTTTGCTACGCGGGTTGATGTCGAGCCATTTTATTCCCGCTTCAAACAGGGTTTTAAATGACAAATATATGGAGCCCCACGGCCTTACAGCCCTCGGCTTCGCCGAGAGGCGAGCCGTGGTGCCTGTCTGCCTTCCAGCGATCGAACGACATCTCATCCGGCCTTCGGCGGGACCTCGCCCGCCACAGGGTGGCGGGCCGTAGCGCACCTATCCTGCATTTCCGCCTTTTGGCGAGGCCTCGCCGGCTAAAAGCCGGCGGGCATCCACGGGTTCACACCCGTGGTTTTCCCGCCAGAGGCTCTCTGGCTCGTCCAAGGCGGCTGTGCGAAGGCGGATAAAAAATTCCCTCTTTCCTCCGCCAGGACACAACAGAGGCTTTAAGAACACCTCTTGGCTCGCATTTACCCCGTTAGAAATTATATTTCTAACGGGGTAAAGTAATACCATTGTAACCAAAAGGAATTTTCAGAGCAAGTCATTTTTGATTGCCTGCATGGCCCTATAGCTTTACCAGCAACCCGACCAGGCGCAAAACCGCCTGGGCGTAGAGACCGCACAGAAGATCATCAAGCATAATGCCTGCACTGCCCGCCAACCGCTCAAGCCGCCGGGCCGGCGGCGGCTTCAGGATATCGAAGAGGCGGTACAGAATGAACCCCAAGAGGATGACGGGCCAGGTCAGCCTCAAGCCTAAAAATACCAAAAATATCCCTGCAACCTCATCGATGACGACAGGCTTAGGGTCCCTTGTCCCGAAAACACCCTCGGCACGACCGGCGACCAGAAATCCAATGAGGGTTACGGCCGCAAAGGCGCACACATGTCCGATCGTCGTCTCAGCACCGATAGCCAAATACAACAACATCCCCCCCGCGCTCCCCCATGTCCCCGGCGCAAACGGCATTTCTCCAAGATAAAAAAAAGTGGCCAGAAGTTTGATCAGATGTCTCTTCATAACGTCCTGATGAGATGACGGTTTCGCCAGAGATAAACCAACCCTGAATAAACCGTAAAAAACACAGCTAGGCCGACCATGACATGGATACCCATGCGGAAGGAAGATTCAAACGTCTCGTTCCAAAAAGAAAAGTAAGATCCCGACTCTCTAAGGATAAGAAAGATAAGGATGCAGATGATCGCTCCCATCTGGGAGACGGTCTTATGCTTGCCGGCGCTTTCTGCAGCGAGGACAACACCCCGCCGCAGCGCAAAAATTCTCATCCCGGTGATCAGGAATTCACGCACGACGATGACGACGACCACCCATGCCCCCATCAGCTGCAACTGCACAAAAGTCAAAAACAACCCCACCACCAAGACTTTATCCGCCAAGGGGTCCATGATTTTGCCGAAATCGGAAATAAGGCCTTTTTTGCGGGCCACCCATCCATCCAGAAAGTCCGTCGCACAAGCCGCAAGAAACAACAGGAAAGCCGCGCAGGTCATGGCAAAATTTTTCGCGAAGAGAAACGCCATGATCACAAAAGTCAAAACAATGCGAGATAAGGTCAAATAATTAGGCAAATTCATATGGTCTCTCCCGCCAAGTCATATTCAAAGGCATCCGTGATACGGCATCTGACGATCTGTCCCGGCCCAAGCTTGTTCGGCGAGGCTAAATACACCAATCCGTCGACCTCCGGCGCGTCCCATGGCGTACGCGCCAGATACATCCGGCGGTCCCGCGTGACCTCTTCCACCAGGACCGGCGTCGTCCTGCCGATCTTTTTTTCAAGCAAAGAGAGGGAAATGCCTTTCTGCGCCTCCATCAGTTCGTGATAGCGCCTCTCTTTTTCCTTGCTGGGCACCTGCCCGCGATAGCCGTAAGCCCGCGTGCCCTCTTCCCGGGAAAACATGAATGCGCCGAGCTTGTCAAAATGCATCTCGCGGACGAAATCCAGAAGTTCCCGGAATTCTTTCTTCGTCTCGCCGGGAAAACCCACGATGAATGTCGTGCGAAGCGCAATCGACGAGACTCTGTCGCGTAACGCCGAGATCAGGCGAACGATCTCCCGCCGCGGCGTCGGCCGCCCCATGCGCCTGAGAATGCGATCATTGATATGTTGCAGCGGCAGATCAACGTAAGGACACAGGCGGCCCTGCTGGCCCAAAAGCTCCATCACATCCTCTCCGATCCCCTGAGGATGAAGATACATCAGCCTGATCCAGGGGATGGAGGTTTCATGCAGGATCTTTTTCACCAACCCCACCAGCGGCAGGCCTGGCCGCGACGAGCGGCCGGGCCGCTTTCTGCGGTCGTCGCAACCGTAAAGGGTGATGTCCTGTCCGACGATATTCAACTCCCTGACACCGCATCTCTCCAGACGGACAGCCTCTTCAATAAGCTCAGCCTCCGAACGGCTCCTGGAACGCCCTTTGATCAAGGGGATCGCGCAATATGTGCAACGGTTATTGCAGCCTTCGGATATTTTCAGATACGCATAATGACGAGGCGTCAACAGGACGGGCGGACCGCCCGGCGACCGCGCATCCGTTTCCGGCACGAGCCCTCCGACGACATCAATATCCTCATAGCCTTGGCGGATATCTTTCCTGTACCGTTCGGCCAAACACCCTAAAACAAGGATGCTCTCGATCCTCCCCTTTTTCTTGCGATCGAGCCACTCCGCGATGACGCCCAGCGATTCCTCTTTGGCCTCCCGGGTGAAGCCGCAGGTATTGATCAAGACCACGCGGGCATCCTGCGCAGACGAAATAACGGCGCCCCTCTTCCTGGCCTCCTGAAGAAAAACCTGTGAATCAACGGTATTGCGGGCGCACCCCAGACTCACGATGGCCGTCTTCTTGCCCCTAAAATCAAAATGCTCAAAAGAATCGCTCTTCATGCCGGATATTTTTTAATCGCGTGAGGACGTGGCCGGTGGCCGGATTCGGATAAGGAAGGATTATTTGTCGACGGTGAGCCCGTCCCGCGTGACAACGACATGCTTGAGCGTCTGCCCCGGCCGGCCGATCCTCTCTAAGATCCTGCCGTTCAATTCCAGCTCAACGGCACCCGCGTTGCCGATCATCATCTCGATCTTCTTGGCCGCCGTCCAGCTCTCCGCGGCGCCGCGCGCCAGGACATTCTGAAAAACAACCCTGCCGTCCACCTTCACCTGGAGCCATGTCTTGGCCCTGGCGCGCACGACAAGAACGACCTTCTCAAAAATTGCCGGGGCCGAGGCGTTTACCGCTGTTTTTTGCGAAACAGCGGACGTTGTCTTCTTTTGGGACCCAACGACGCTCTTCTTTTGCGCTTTTTCGGAAAATTTGACTTGCGCCTGCACGGACGGCTTCTGGGATTTCTTGCGGCCCATCACCTGAAAAAGGGTTTTGAAACCCCAAAAAACAACCGCACACAGCACGACGATCACGACGATCTTGATATCTATTTTCTTGATGCCGGCAACCGCGCCCCGCAAGACAGCAGAAAAAAGATTTGTTCCATCCGCCTGCGCCGCCGCCCCGGGGATGACCACCTTCGGGACGCCCCGGACCCGCTGGGACGCAGGGGCAGTTCCGGCGAAACGCTCGATGATATCGCTCTTGTCCAAACTCAGAAATTCCGCGTAGATCTTCAAGAACCCCTTGGCATACACCATGTCCATGGAAGCAAAATCGTCCGCCTCGATCTTTTTAAGCACATTGACGTGAATATGCGTCGAGCGGCTCGCTTCCTCCAGGGAGATCCCCTTGGCTTCGCGCGTCTCTTTGAGCATCGCTCCGGCGGATTTTATGAATTTACTGTCCGGCATCTGAATCCACTCTCTCTTTGGCCATCTGGTCTTTAAGCCATTGTTCCCTGTCCACAAGGATATCCCTGGGCTTGGAGCCCACATAGGGCCCGACCAACCCTTCCTGCTCCATCATATCGATCAGGCGCGCGGCGCGCGTATAGCCCAGGCGCAGGCGCCTCTGGATGATGGAAACGGACGCCTGCCCTGTCTCGATCACCAATTTCGCCGCCGTGTCGTATAATTCATCTTTTTCCAGCATGCCGCCCACCTGCGCCTGGTCCTGGATCTTCAGGATCGTTTCGTCGTAAACAGGCTGGGCCTGTTTCTTGATAAATTCCAGGACTTTTTCGATTTCCGCATCCTTCACGTAAGAGCTTTGCGCGCGGATCGGCTTGGCCTGACCCGGCTCCAGGAATAAAAGATCGCCGCGACCCAAAAGCTTGTCGGCGCCATTCATGTCCAGGACCGTGCGGGAGTCCACTTTGGAAGCTACCTTAAAAGAAATGCGCGCCGGAAAGTTCGCCTTGATCACGCCCGTGATGACGTCCACCGAAGGCCTCTGCGTCGCCAGGACCAGATGGATGCCGACGGCCCTGGACAGCTGGGCGAGCCTGGCGATGGCGCTCTCCACCTGGTCGCGGACCACCATCATCAGATCCGCCAACTCGTCGATAAACACGATGATATAGGGAAGCTTCTGTTTGCGCTGGTTATAGGTCTCGATGTTGCGCACCCCTTCTTTGGCCAGAAGCTGGTAGCGCTCGTCCATCTCGGAGGTGACCCACATCAAGGCCGTCGCCACTTTCTTGGGATCCGTCACAACGGGGCACAGCATGTGCGGCAGGCCGTTATAGGGGGCCAATTCCACCATCTTCGGATCCACCATCAGAAACTTCACATCCGACGGTGTCGCATTAAAAAGGATAGACATGATGATACCGTTAACGCAGACCGTCTTGCCGGAACCCGTGGTCCCTGCGATCAAGAGATGCGGCATGGCGCCCAGATCCGTCACGATCGGCTTGCCCGCCGTATCCTTGCCGATGGCCAGGGTCAGCTTCGAATCGGCGCGGCGAAAATCATCGCTCGCCAAGACCTCTTTTAAAAAAACCATGCTCGTCTGCGTATTGGGGACCTCGACACCCACCCGGTTCTTGCCGGGAATGGGCGCCTCGATACGCACGGAAGGCGCCTTCATCGTCATCGCAATGTCGTCGGAAAGATTAACAATCCTCTGGATCTTGACGCCGGGGGCAGGCTCCAGCTCATAGCGCGTGATCACGGGGCCGCGCTCGATATCAGCCACACGCACGGAAAGCCCGAAGTCGCTTAAGGTATCCTCAAGGATCTTGGCGTTTTCCGCCAAATCTTCCTTCATCTGGCGCACAGAGACGGGCGGCGGCGACTCCAAAAGATCTATGGACGGCAAGACGTAGTCTTCGTCGGAAACCTCGCGGATAGGTTCCTTGTCTTTCATGGTCTCAGGCTTAGGCTTGGCGATCTTGATGTTAAGCGGCGCATCGAATTCTTTCTTTTCCTGCGCGGCGTCGCGGTTTTCCGTAAAATCCTTGATCGCCGGCTTTTCCTGCGGCAAGGATTTTTCTTTCACGATGCCGCGTGACAGACGCGCAGCCGTCTTCGCCCGTTCCTTCCTGCCGCCTGATGCGGCCCTCGCATCCCTCCAGGCCTCGAAACGTTCCAGCAACCGGTCAAAAAAGGCGGCAAAAAACGGGATAACAAGGATCTCGCCGATCAAAGGCAAGGAGAGTAATCCGAGCATGAGAAGAATGACGTAGGCGCCGGCCCGTCCGAAATAATGCATCAGGAAATCGGAAAAGACCAAACCCACGATGCCGCCGCGGCCGAAACGCGCCGTCGCCTGGTCCACAAAGAAAAGCGCCAGAAACGAAGATAGGGAAACGGCCAAGATCAGGATCCCGAGGAGTTTGACGACATTGGTGCGGATCTCCTCGGCCCGAACGAACTTCAGACCCCAGAGAAAGAGAAAAACGGGAAAAAGGTATGATGCCCAGCCGAAGATGAAAAAAAAGAAACCCGACAGATATGCCCCGAAGACATTGATCAGGTTCTTCGGAGGGATATTCGGGTTGGAGGTGTAAAAAGACAGGTCGGTCGGATGGTAGGAAACGAAGCTCAAGAAGACGAGAACCGTCAGGGCAAAGATGAATATGCCGATGATCTCTAAAACGTGTTCCCTTTTCATCCCATATCCCCGGAGCCCCGTCCCTGAGGGATCAGTGAAACACAAAACTCTAAACCCTAAACTCTAAATCCTAAACAAACACAAAACACAAAACTCAAATACCCAAAGAAAAAATTTTGGATTTTAGGTTTGGGGTGTTTCGGATTTGTTTAGGGCCCTCCTTAAAGAGGTATGCGGAGGCCCACCCCTTGCGGGTAGAGTTTAGTCTGTCTGCCCGCGGCTTCGCTGCGAGGCAAGCCGGTAGGCAGGGATTTAGGACTTAGAGTTTATTTTTCGGACTTGGCCTGTTTTTTGCTCAGATTGATGCGGCCGAGCTCATCGATACTGATGACCTTCACATCGATCTCGTCGCCGATCTTGACGACATCCTCGACGTTCTTGACGTATTTATCGTCGAGTTCCTTGACGTGGCAAAGCCCTTCCTTGTTGGGCAGGATCTCGACAAACGCCCCGAAATTCATGATGCGCTTGACCTTGCCCCTGTAGATCTTGCCGATCTCGGCGTCTTCGGTGAGGCCCTTGATCATGTCGACGGCCCTCTGGGATGCGGCGCTGTCCGTCGATGCCACGAGGACCGAACCGTCATCCTCGACGTCGATGGCGACGCCCGTCAGCTCGATGATCTTGCGGATATTCTTGCCGCCCGGCCCGATCAAATCGCCGATCCGCTCCTGATTGATCTTCAGGTGGATGATCCGCGGCGCGTATTCCGAAAGCTCCTTGCGCGGCGCCTCCAGGACGGCCGTCATCTTATCAAGGATAAAATGACGTGCGGTTCTGGAACGCTCCAGCACTTCGCGGATGATATCAAAATCAATGCCGCTGATCTTCAGGTCCAGCTGGATCGCCGTGATCCCCTTGCGGGTACCGGCGATCTTGAAATCCATGTCCCCGTGATGATCTTCCAGGCCGGCGATATCCGTCAAAAGGAGATGCTTGGAATCCTCTTGCACCAGCCCCATAGCGATCCCTGCGACAGGTTCTTTGATCGGCACGCCCGCATCCATCAAAGACAAAGACGATGCACAGACCGTCGCCATGCTCGAAGACCCATTGGACTCCAGGATCTCGGAAACGACGCGCACGGTGTAAGGGAATTCTTCCGGCGTCGGCATGACCGCCTTCAAGGACTTTTCCGCCAGGGCGCCGTGGCCGATTTCACGCCGGCCGGCCCCCCTGACAGGCTTGACTTCGCCGACAGAAAACGGAGGAAAATTATAATGGAGCATAAACTTCTTATAGCTCTTGCCTTCCAGGGCTTCGATGAGTTGTTCATCCGCACGCGTGCCCAGAGTGGTCACCGCCAGGCTTTGTGTCTGTCCACGGGTAAACAATCCCGAACCGTGCGTCCGCGGCAAATTACCGACCTCACAACTGATGGCACGGACCTCGTCGAATTTGCGGCCGTCTACGCGGCGATTCTCTTCCAGCGCAAGCTTACGGATCTCTTCGCTTTCTATCTCATCCAGGGCTGCCTTAATATCCTTCTCGCTGATCTGGTCTTCCCCCTCTTTCTCAACGCAAAAACGTTCCGTCACATCTTTATAAAGCATCTGGACCGCTTCCATACGCGCTTCTTTCTGAGCGATCTTGCAATTCTCTTTCACGCGATTCATATAAGCGGCTTTGATGCTCTTGACGAGCTCCGGGCTGACGGCGCGGTCTTCATAGCTCATCTTTTCCCGGCCGCACGCCTTAATCAAATCCTCCTGGATCTTAATGGAAACCTGAAGCTGCTCGTGGCCGAATTTCAAGGCTTCATACACCACCGCTTCTTCCAGCCCCTTGGCCTCTCCTTCGATCATGATGACTTTTTTACGGTTGCCCACAACGACCAAGTCCAAGTCGCTCGCTTCGCGCTGGGCATACGTCGGATTAACGACCAGCTTACCATCCACGCGTCCGATACGGACGGCGCCAATCGGCCCTTCAAAAGGAATCTGCGAGATCCCCAGGGCCGCGGAGGCGCCGATAACAGCCAGGACGTCGGGATCATTCTCTGCGTCGCTGGAAAGGACCAGAGCGATCACCTGGACGTCATTCCTGAAACCGCATGGAAATAAGGGACGGACCGGCCTGTCGATGAGGCGCGAGATCAGGATCTCGCTCTCCGATGGACGGCCTTCGCGCTTGAAGAACCCTCCGGGGATCCTGCCTGCGGCATAAGTCTTTTCCTGGTATTCGACGGTCAAAGGAAAAAAATCGATCCCTTCCCTGATGTCCTTGGACACACAGGCCGTCACGAGGACCACCGAATCGCCCATCTGCACGGTCACGGCGCCGTCAGCCTGCTTGGCCAGTTTTCCCGTCGATAAAATCAAATTCTTGTCCCCAAATGGGGCTTCCACTTTTTCGATTTTTGGATTCATAGTCATGATTATTTACGCAGTCCCAGCTTTGAAAGGAGCTCTTCATACTTTTTGGTGTCGTGTTTTTTAAGGTATGAGAGCAGGCGGCGGCGCGTGCTGACCATCTTCAGCAGGCCCTGGCGGGAGTGATGATCTTTCTTGTGGATTTCAAAGTGCTTGGAAAGCTCATTGATCCGTTCAGTCAAAAGGGCGATCTGCACGAATGCAGAACCCGTATCCTTCTCATGAACCTTATAATTGCCGATGATTTCCTTCTTCTTCGTGCTCTCTAACATCCGGTCCTTTCCTCCTGCGCTAGCCCGCTCCTTTGGCAGGCTGTTTTGCCTATTTTTCCATAGGCTTATTTATGTAGGTTGAATTTAACAGGTTCCCAGTATACATTCGAGTCCCCTGTAAGTCAAGGAGTTTTCCTGACTAAGCAATGCTATGCCTCTATCCCGATCTCCTGGTCAAGAAAACCGATCAGCTTCTCGATCTCTTTGGCCGTCTTGTCCGATACCAGGTGGCCGTAAACCGCCTCTTTCTGCAGCGTCCTGACAGTCGCCATCAGGCGCTTCAAGGTCCTGACCCGGCGTTCGGCCTGCGCCTTCTGGGGGTCCTCTTCCTCGCGGATGGAACGCAGCCTCAGACCCATCTGCTTCTTGACCTCCTTGCCTTCCTTTCCGTCCTCAAAAACGCTTTTTTTGAATTCCTGGTAGTCCTCTTCTGTCAGCTCCTTTTGCTTGGCGGCCAGGCGAAGAACATTGACCGCATCGAATGCCGGGATATTGCGGGGATCCGGGGTCTCCTGGGACTGGACGTCTTTGAGGAATTCAGGCTCGTTCTTCTCAAGGAAATAATAGGAATGGAGCAGCTTGGAAGCGGTTTGCTGATGGATACCGATCTCACCCTTACAGTATGCCTCAAAACTCATGCACCCCCATTCCTTATACATCTTATCCTTGTAAACCGTATAAAGGATCTGACCGAGGCCTATCCACGAAGATTTGAAGTTCTTGGCGGCTTCCAGGACCTGGTAACGCAACGAACCAGGCTCCAGCCCCTTCATCTTCTGCTCTAAATTCATGATAGATTTGCTTTTTAAGTCCGACATGGCAACCTCTCTATCTTGAGACAGGCGCAAACCGCCGATCTATGGATTTAATCCTTTCAATTCCCCGGCGACAAACCTGCCGTCTTTCTGAATGAGCCTGCCGTCCAGATACACCTCGCCGTCGCCCCTGAGCATCTTCACGAGGTCCCAGTGCACGCTGGAACGGTTGCCATTGTCCGCATCTTTGTAGGCATGACCCGGTGTCAGGTGGATCGAGCCGCAGATTTTTTCGTCAAAAAGGATATTCTTCATGGGGGCCTTGATGTTCTTGTTGAGGCCGAAGGAAAACTCCCCGATATAGCGGGCGCCGGCATCGGCATCCAGGATCTTCTCCAGTTCCTTTTGCGAGCCGAAACGGCACGAAGCATCCACGATCCTGCCTTTCTTAAACTCAAACCTGACGCCGTCAAACTCCTTGCCGTGATAGAGGCTGGGGACATTATAAGTGATATAGCCCTCGATCGAATCCTTGACAGGAGCGGTGAACACTTCGCCGTCGGGCATATTCCTCAGGCCTTCGCTCTTGACGGCCGGGATACCCTTCTTGGAAAACCTCAGATCCGTGTCCGAAGAGATGATCCTGACCTCGCGGGCCCGCCGGACCATATGCCAGAGCCGTGTGATCTTTTTGGCAAAATCCGGCCAGTCGATATTACAGGCCATAAAATACAAATCCTCGAAAGCCGGCAAGCTCATGCGCGCATCCTGGGCCAGCCCCGCCGTCGGGTAGCGCGTCACGACCCAGCGCGTATGGTCTACGCGCCGGTCGGAAATAGGACGCATAACCTGCTGGCGGCGGACCATCTTGGCCATCTCCAGGGCCGCATAGCTCTGCGTGTTCTCCGTCGCGCTGATGCCGATATAGGCGTTTGCCTTCTTCATGGCGTCCAGGCGGTGTTTCGGAAAATAAGACAACTGCGCCTCGCCGGCCGTCTCGTAGAAAATACGCGTCAGTTCTTCCGTCGAAAAATGATACTCGACATAACGGGCCCCCCTGCGCAGGCATTTCTCATAGACGGCCTCGACCAAAGGCAGGGCCCTGACCCCCGAGAAATCGATGATGACGATGTCGCCTTTCTTGACCGCGGCGGAATAATCCACGAGGATATCCGCCAGTTTATCCACTCTAGGATCTTTCATGATGCCTCCATAAGATGGAAACAAAACGTGAACATATGAACTCAACAAACTCCATCAACTCAAGAAACTTTTTATGGTCAGCCGGTTCACTTTTTTAATTCGGGCTTGGTCTTCATGGACAAGCTGATGCGTTTAAGCTCGGGGTCCGTCTCCAGGACGGTCACGCGCACGACCTGGCCGACATGAACGATATCGGAAGGCTCGCGCACGTAACGGTCGCTAAGCTGCGAGATATGCACGAGGCCGTCCTGATGGACGCCGATATCGACAAAAGCGCCAAAACGGGTGACGTTCGTGACCACACCCTCCAGCTTCATACCTGTCTTCAAATCTTTGATCTCACGCACGGCGTCCTTAAATGTCGCGTAGACAAAAGTCGCGCGCGGATCGCGCGCGGGCTTTTTCAACTCGGCGATGATATCCTTGACCGTGATATCGCCGGCCATCCCGCCGGTATAATCCGAGACCCTCAGCCCGGAGAGACGTTCCGGGTGACGGATGCAATCATCCACCGTCATCTTCAGATCGGCGCACATCTTCTCGACGATAAGATAACTCTCCGGATGGATCGCCGTCGTATCCAGAGGATTTTGCGCCCCGCGGATCCGCAAGAACCCAGCGGCCTGCTCAAAAGTCTTCTCTCCAAAGTTACTGACCTGCATCAGCTCCTGCCGGGACTTGAAGCTCCCACGGGCCTGCCGGTAAGCCACAATATCGCGCGCGGCGCGGGCATTGATGCCCGATACGCGCGACAAAAGCTCCTTGGACGCCAAATTCAGCTCCACGCCGACGTAATTGACGCAACTTTCAACAACATCCTCAAGCTTTTGTTTAAGCTTTTTCTGGTCCACGTCATGCTGGTACTGCCCGACGCCGATGGATTTTGGGTCGATCTTGACGAGTTCGGCCAACGGGTCTTGGAGGCGGCGGCCGATGCTGATGGCGCCGCGCACCGTCACATCCTGCTCGGGAAACTCCTCGGCAGCCACGGGGCTGGCGGAATAGACGGAAGCCCCGGATTCATTGACAACGACGCAGACAGGAACAGGTTTGAGATCCCCCTTGTGCGCCTCGAGGGCCTCGCGGACAAATGCCTCGGTCTCACGGCCCGCGGTGCCGTTGCCGACGGCAATAAGCTCAATGTCATGTTTCTGGCACATCTCAACGACTGTGCGGCCAGCTTTCTCTTTTTCGTGCTGCGGAGCATTGGGGAAGATCGTCTGATACTCCTTGAACTTACCCGTTTTGTCGAGCGCAGCCACCTTGCAACCTGTGACAAAACCGGGATCGACGGCCAAGACAGGCCTCATGCCCGCCGGAGGGCTTAAAAGTAATTCCCGCAGGTTCTTCTCAAAAATATGAATAGCCACGTCATCCGCCGCCTCTTTGCAGGCGACGCGCACATCGGCAGACAGTGACGCACGCATCAACCGCTCATAGGCGTCATCGCAGGCATTTTTGAGAAAATCGGCGACAGCCCCCGGCGGAAGCCGGACTTCTTTATTCCATAGCTCATTGAGAATGGGCGTCTTGTCAACAACCAGCTGCATCGCCAAAACCTCCTCCGTCTCCCCGCGCATGATCGCAAGCAAGTTATGAGACGAGATGGATTTGACGGACGCCTCGAAATTATAATACATCTCGAACTTTGTCTTCTTGCCTTCGAAACCCACGCGCGGCCGTGAATGAAAGCGTCCGTTCTCAGAAAAGAACTTCCGGACAAAATCCCGGTGCTCAGGCCTCTCGCTGACTTCCTCGGCGATAATGTCCGAGGCGCCGGCAAGGGCCTCTTCGGCATTCAAAACGCCTTTTTCGGCGCAAATATATCTGACGGCCATCGCCGGGAGGTCGGCCTCCGGATCTGTGAGCATCCTGATCTCGTCCGCCAGCGCCTGCAGACCCTTTTCCCGCGCCACGGTCGCTCGCGTGCGCCTCTTGGGCTTGAACGGCAGATACAGGTCTTCGAGCTCGACCGAAGACAGGCACTGTTCGATCTTTTCCTTAAGCTCCGGCGTCAGCTTATTCAGTTCGGCGATCGTCTTTAAGACGGTACCTTTGCGCTCCTCCAGGGCTACCAGATAGCTGAATCTCTCGGCGAATGCACGCAAGACCACCTCATCGCAATTTCCGGTCTGGTCTTTGCGGTAACGGGCGATGAATGGGACTGTCGCCTTTTCATGAAACAGCTTCAGGATGTTCCGCGTGTGCTCCGTCGTGAGCTTAAACTCTTTCTCAAGGATGCGGGGGATGTCCAACATACAGATCTTCCATTCAGATAATGAACCTACTCCCCGGGCTGAAGCCCGGGGTTTCTTTCCTGCATGATCCCGCCAGTTTGCTTCGCAAACTTCCGGCGGGATAATCTTCGCCGCATTCATCCCCGGCTTGAAAGCTGGGGATTTCTGCGTCTCGATTAAAAGCGCTTGATCACAGTGACGGTCGTATCCAACTGCCCGTTGGTCTTCGGCCGAACGATGGTCACGGTCCCGTCCTCAGCGGCGAAGTACAGATTCATATCGGAAACAGCAACGAGTTTGCCGTATCTGGCCGGCAAGGACGGTTTCATGACACTCTCGGCATAATTGGAATCAGAGTCAAAACTATACTGGGCCCTCAATTCGCCGACACCGGCGACGGTAAATAAGACGCCCGCCATAAAACCTAAAACGACGTAAAGCAACTTCTTAACCATAAGCCCTCCATTTTCGCCGTGCATCCCACGTTAAAAGCTTCCGATAGCATGACAAGTCTGCCAAAAGCAACACTTCCCTCATCCCTCTTCGTCATACTTCTGGCAACGCAATGATTTCTTCCGGGCGCGTCTTTTCTTCCACTCCAGCGTCCGTTCCTTGGCCGCCCGCGTCTTATGCGTCGCCACCCTCTCTTTGGCCGGCCGATGGAGGATATCCAATTTATGGACCAACTGTTCAAGCGCCAAGGCCTTATTGGCGGCCAGAGACCGCCGCTTCTGGGCCACAACGACGATGCCGCTTGGCATATGCGTCAGCCGCACGGCCGTAAAACGCTTGTTCTTATGCTGGCCGCCCGGTCCTGAGCTTTTAAAAACCTCAAAAGCGATATCTTGGCGCCTGATTTGTATCCGCATGGGGGTATTTTAGCAGTCCACGGTCAATAGTCAACCCCGTTAGAAAGGCTCCATCCTTAAATAACATTTCAAAATTTACTGTCTACCTCTACTATCTACTGTGCACTCCGATCTGGCGGAGGCAATGGAGGCGAAGGCCGTTCTATTTTCCTCGGCGCGAATACTCTCGTGCATCCTCGTGGTAAGTTTTTCTTGACAAGGGAGCGTCCATCAGTATAATTTGAGAGTCTTACGAACACGAAGGATCAACAAGAGGAAGCCATGTCAAAAGTATGCGTAGTTTGCGAAAAACGCAGCGTCATCGGCGGGCACACGGCCAGGCGCGGTATGGCCAGGATCAAAGGCGGCGCAGGCCGCAAGATCACAGGCCGCTCCAAGAGGGCGTTTAAGACAAACGTCCACAAGATCAAGATCGTTGACGCCAAGGGCCGCGTCACCTCGGCTTATGTGTGCGCCAAATGCCTGAAAGCAGGAAAGGTAAAAAAGGCGCGATAGGTTCCATAACTCCGAAGAAAAAAGACTTAAAAAAATGACCACGAAAATGTGGTCATTTTTTTATTCATGGGATCTCAGGATTCCATTTTCCGGAGAAACCAACACCGCTGCAGAACAGAGTCCTCTGACGGCGTAAAGAATTTTCTAACTCGAAGGCCTGAGGTCTTTAAGCTCCATCTGCAGCGGTGTATGGGGATTCCATTCGTCCCAACCCAGGCTATACGCCGCATCCACGCGGTTTGACGCGCTCACAAGGCCAAGAAAATCCCCCATGCCGAAACCAATGGCCTCATAAGTTACCTCTCCGTCGCTCACCCAAAACTTGATCGAGTTCTTGCCGACGAGAATGGGTTTGCTCTTGACCAAAAGATTGAAGCTTGCAAAAATCGGCCTGTGATTGCCCTCGCCGTAAGGGCTCAAAAAATCGATCTGGCGCATCAGGTCTTTTGTGACCAAAGACAGAGGGATCTGGGCGTCGATCTCCAGGACCGGCGCCAGACGTCCCCGGCCAAGGGATTTCCTGGCAATATCGTTCAGGAGACCTTTGAATTTTCCGATATCCTGCCGTGCCAACGAAAGACCAGCGGCATACTTGTGTCCTCCGTATTCCTTGAGGCATGAGGCGCATTGAACGAGGGCCTCATAGATATGGAAATTATGGACAGAGCGCGCCGAACCGCGGCCGATATCATCCTGAAGGGAAATAATCACGGCGGGACGATAAAATCGGTCGACGATCTTGGAGGCGACGATCCCCAAAACGCCCGGATGCCAGTCCTCGTGGCACAGAACGATGATAAAATCCTTGTCGAAATCCACGTCCCGTTCGATCAAATCCATCGCCTGTTGAAAAACCTTCTCCTCTGTTTTCTGGCGCATACGGTTGTGGTCGTTCAAGGTGCCTGCCAAACGCTGGGCCTCGCGGCTGTCCTGCGTCAACAGCAGGTCCAGGGACGCGTGCGCCGAATCCATGCGGCCGCTCGCATTGAGCCGCGGCGCCAGCACAAAACTGATGGAATGCGTCGAAAGCTTTTTGGCCTGCGCATCAAGGCCCGCCGCCTCCATGAGGGACGTCAGCCCATGGCGCTTAGTATTGTTGAGGGCATCCAAACCATGCTTAACAAGGATCCTGTTCTCTCCCTGCAGGGGGACAACGTCGGCGACCGTGCCCAGCGCCGCCAGGTCCAGATACTGACGCTCGCCTCCGGCCGACAAAGCCTGCACCAGCTTAAACGCAAGGCCCACGCTCGCCAAGTCCCTGAACGGATAAGGACATCCTGCCTGTTTGGGATTGACGATCGCCAAGGCGGCAGGCAGGCCTTCAGCAGGGGGCTCATGATGGTCGACGATGATGACATCAATGCCTTTCTTATTCAAGGCATCTGTTTCCGCAAAAGCCGTAATACCGCAGTCAAGCGAAACAAAGACGGAGGCGCCGAAAGCCCCGGCTTCTTCGACGGCTTCCGGGTTCAGGCCGTATCCGTCCCGAACCCTGTGAGGCAAATAATGGCCGACGCTCACGCCCAGCCGCCGCAGCTCGCTCTCCAGGATCGTGCAGGAGGTGACGCCGTCGACGTCGAAATCCGTCGCAATAAAGACCTTTTCTTTTTTTTCGACGGCCCGGCGCAGACGCCCGGCCGCCTCCTTCATCCCCTTCATCAGGAAAGGATCGTGGAGATCGGCAAGGCTGGAACGCAAAAAGGCCTCCGCCTTGGCCTTGTCCGTCAATCCCCTGTTGATCAGGATCTGGGCAAAAAGCCCGCTCGTGGATAAATCGCGGCTTAAAGAGTTCTTAAGCGCAATATCGGGTTCTTTGATCTTCCATGTTTTTTGCATGTTTGAAAGAGTTCCGGAACAAAATCAAGGAAGGCCTCAGGACAGATGCGCCGAGAACATGTTCATAAGAAAACCCTTCGGCAACCTCAAAATAGATCCAGGTAAGCCTCAGAGTCAACCCATATTCCCCGGCCTCGGCCTGCCCTTCGGGCAAGGCCAGGGCCGGAGCTTGTTTCGGGTTACTCTAAGCGGCCACAACATTCTTGCGCCCTAAAGGGCGGAGCTTTAGGCCGCGCAGAGTGAAAAACGGCTGTGCCGTTTTTCACATCCTCTCGGGGGCTGTCACGCCGAGCATCTTCAGGCCGCAGGCCAAGACGATCTTGACCGCCCGGATGAGATAAAGACGGGCGGCGGTCAGCGCCGCATCATCGGAAAGGACCTTGTGACGGTCGTAGAAACGATGGAAAGACGAAGCCAGGGACTGCAGATAAACAGTCAGACTGTAAGGGTCGAGCTGTTTGGCGCACACCAAAAGGCAGAACGGATATTCCAAAAGCGAGCGCATCAGGTCTTTTTCTTCGGGCTGGCCCAGGAGCGCCAGGTCGAGCCCTGCATCCTGTCTTTTGTCCGCGCTGTTCAAGATACCCGAGATGCGCGCATGGGCGTATTGGACGTAATAAACGGGGTTCTCGGACGTCTGTTTCTTCGCCAGCTCCAGGTCGAAATCCAGATGGCTGTCGGTCTTGCGCATCAAAAAGAAGAAGCGGCCGGCATCCCGGCCCACCTCTTCCAGGAGCTCTGTCAACGTCACATATTGCCCTTTTCGCGTCGACATGGGCACGGGCACGCCGCCGCGGAAGAGCGTCGCCAGCTGGACGATGATGACATCCATGGCCTCTTCGTCGTGGCCCAGGGCCTGGATCGCCGCCTTCATGCGGGGGATGTAACCGTGGTGGTCCGGCCCCCAGATGTTGACCAGATGCGCGAACCCTCTTTGAAATTTATCCTTGTGATAAGCGATATCCGGCGTCAGGTACGTATAGGCGCCGTCCGATTTGCGTACGACCCTGTCCTTGTCGTCGCCGAAGGCCGTCGATTTAAACCAGACGGCCCCCTCGGACTCATAAATATATCCCTTGGCCTTCAGCTCCTCTAAGGCCTCCTCGACTTTTCCCGATGCGCCGAGCGCCTTCTGACTGTACCAGACGTCAAAAGAGACCCCGAAATCATCCAATTCCTTGCGGATAACAGCCATGATCTTCTGCGTGCCGTATTCCATAAAAAAGGAATCCCGGACTTCCTCGGACATCCCGTCTATCTTGCCGCGCATGGCGGGATCGTTGAAGAGTTCGGCGGCCAGGTCCCCGATATAATCGCCCTGATAATGGTCCTCTGGAAAATCGACCGTCTCGCCCTTCTTCTCGCAATAACGCAGCCAGATGGAACGGCCGAGGATGCGGATCTGGTTGCCTTCGTCATTAAGATAGTATTCCCGCGTCACCTCGTAGCCCACGGCGCCGAGAACGTTGGCCAGAGCGTCGCCTACCGCGGCCTGACGCGCATGCGCGATCGAAAGAGCGCCCGTAGGATTGGCGCTGACGAATTCCAGAAGAAGCCGGCCCCTGCCGCCCGCATCCGTCCTGCCGAACCCCTCCTCCTCTTCATTGATCGAACGCAAAAGGTCCTGATAGACCCGGTCCGACAGGAAGATATTGATGAAGCCGGCGCCCTTGATTTCGGTGTGATGGATGAGCGTCGCGCCCTCCTTGCGGGCCAGGCGTTCGAGTTCCTCGATGATCGCAGCGGCGACCGCCTGGGGTTTTGTGCGCAGGAAAGACGAGAGCTTCATGGCGATGCTGCAAGAAAGATCCCCGAAGGATTTCTCCTTGGGGATCTCCAAAATTGCAGCATCGAGGATATGTTGGGGAACTTGATGTCCGGCGGAAGAAACGCTACAGACGGCTGCGACGCTTCTTTTAAGGAGTGACAGGAGTTGTTTTTCGACTTCCTCGAACATTTACTTTCTTCGCGTCCGCCCACAATCTGTCTAAGCTGTAGTAGTCACGGACGTCTTTAAAAAAAATGTGGATAACTATGTCGGAATAATCCAACAGTATCCACACGCCTTCGCGTTTTCCTTCGACCGATTTCAGCACCAGGCCGTGCTGGTCGAACGTCTCTTCGATGAGCTCCGCGATCGCCGCCGCCCGCCGTTGCGAAGCGGCGCTGCAGATGACAAAATAATCGCAGAAGTTTGCCACCTTCCTCATATCAAGCACAACGACGTCTTCTGCTTTCCTCTCTTCTGCGAGCCTGGCCGCCAAGAGAGCCTTTTTTCTGGCTTCTATGTGACACCCTCCTGTTGAAAAATACCCGGGGTCTAGAGGATATTACTTACCAAGGATCTTAAACATGGACGTACCGCAATTGGCGCATTTTCCCTTCATGGCTTTGCGGCCGTTCTTCATGGTCTGCTCTTTGGTATCCTTCATTTCCCTCTTCGACTTGCATTTGACGCAATAACCTTCCATATTCTGCCTCCTGTTGTCTGGAGCCCCATAGGCCCGTGTTCGCCTGGGGCGACGTCCCTATCCGCCATGATGATGCCGCGGCTTTCCCTGCGGAATTCTGGCAAAAGGGATAAACGGATAACTATGCCTTGTTTATTTTTACCATAACTCAAAAGTCATGTCAAATTGTTTTAGCCTGCCGCAGGCCGGGCGGAGGTATTTTACCGTTCGGCCGCCATCTGGCGTATCTTCTCCTGGCAGGCGTCGACGCCCGGCCCGACCGCTGCCACGTGCAGGCGGCGCCAGGAGATCATCTCTTCGGCAACGCGGAGGATATCCGCCGCAGTGGTGCGCTCGATCTGCCGCCTGATCTCCTCCTTGGTCTGAAGGAAACCCAGGTTCATCAGGGAATCTCCGACCCAAAGCATATGCTCCATGGTGTCGTCCAGCGCCATTTCCGACTGGGCGGTCAGGAAATCCTTGGCCCGGCGCAGTTCGGCCGCAGAAACCTTCTGTTGCCTGATACGGTCGAGCTCCTGGAAGATCACCCGGGAGGCCTCCAAGAGGTTGCGGCTGTCGATTCCGGCATGGACAAAGAAGACGCCGGTATCCCTCAACCTTTTGACGTGGCTGGCGATCTCGTAAGCCAGCCCCTTTTTCTCCCGGACCTCGTTAAACAGGCGGCTGGACATATTGCCGCCAAGGATGACGTGGATAAGCCCTTGGGCGAAGCGGTCGCGGTGAGCGCGCCATAAAGAAGGAAAACCGATATGGATATGCGTCTGCTCGATATCCTTGGCGACCAGCTTGATCTGCGGCCCCTGATGATGCGCCGCAAAAGGCTCGACGCGGCCGACGGCCGCAATCTTGAGACCGGCATACAGCCTCTCGACAGCATCCTCCAGGAGCTCCTCATCCAGGGCGCCGGCGCAGGCGATCACGATATTGGCCGGGCTGTACCACTGTCCGTGATACGCCGAGAGGATGTTTGAGCTGATCGCCTTCACGGTCTCGATGGAACCGGCGATATTGCGTCCCAAGGGGTGATGCGGCCACAAAAGCTCGTCAAAGACCTCCGCGACCTGGAACTGCGGCAGGTCCTTATACATCTTGATCTCTTCGATGATAACGGTCCTCTCCTTCTCGATGTCGGACTCCTTCAATACAGGATGGAGAACCATATCCGAGAGGACGCCGAAGACTTTCTTGAGATGGCGGCCGAGGAATTTGGCGTAATAGCAGGTGTTTTCTTCGGAAGTGAAGGCATTGAGGGCCCCTCCCAGGCCCTCGATGGATTCCTTGATCTGGTCGCCGGTATATTTTTTGGACCCCTTGAACAGGAGGTGTTCCAGAAAATGGCTGACGCCGTTCGTGGCCGCAGGTTCGTTGCGCGACCCTGCATTGACCCAGAAACCGAGGGCGACGGAAGAAACCCCCTCCATCTTGCGATACACCAGCCGCACACCGTTGCCGTACTCGCGGATCTTATACATGGGTTCCCTTAAGACTCCTGACAAAAGCCGCGGTCCGCGCGGCATAATCCTTTAACCTCAGGCCTTCACGGATTTTGTTCACCACGGCGCTGCCTACGATGACGCCGTCACAATAACGCCCAAGCTCCCTGACCTGTTTCGGCGAAGAAACTCCGAAACCCACGCACACAGGCGTCTCCCCTGCGATCCTTTTTGCAGCCGCAAGGCGTGCCTTGAGGTCGGGCGGCAGTTTGCGCCGCGCCCCGGTAACGCCGACGAGAGAAACAAAATAGATAAAACCCCTGGCTTGGGCGGCGATGGTCCGGGCGCGCGCCGGCGGCGTCGTAGGAGAAATAAAAAGCACCACGGCCAACCCCTTCCTGCGGGCTTCGGCCTGAAAATCCTTTTCTTCCTGCGGGGGCAAATCCGGGATGATAACACCGTCAAGCCCCGCCTTCAGCGCATCGGTGACAAAACGTCTGGGCCCGTATTGCAGCACGGGGTTGAAATACGTCATGGCGACCAACGGGATCTGCGTGCGGCGGCGCAGCCGTCCGACAAGACCCAGGACATCTTTAAGGGTCACACCTTTTTTGAGCGCCTCAAAAGAAGACATCTGGATGACGGGCCCGTCGGCAATGGGGTCTGAAAACGGCACGCCCAGCTCGACCACGTCGGCGCCGGCAGACTCCAACCCCAGGACGATCTTCTCCGTTGCGCCAAGACCGGGATAACCCGCCGTTACAAACGGGATCAGCGCCCGCCGGCCTCTTTTTTTCAGTTTTCTGAACGTCGCATCAATGCGATTCATGGCTCAATGTATTGGCGTCCTTATCGCCGCGACCCGAAAGACAGACAATCACGATATCGTTCTTCTTTAAATGCTTTGCCAGCTTCGGCAGATAGGCCAGCGCGTGCGAAGACTCAAGCGCCGGAATGATCCCTTCCGTCTTCGACAGGAGCCCAAAGGCCTCGATAGCTTCGCGGTCCGTAACGGCCGCATATTGCGCGCGGCCTGTCTGGCGGTAATAAGCATGTTCCGGCCCGACGCCCGGATAATCCAGGCCCGCGGCCACGGAATGCGCAATCTTGACCTGCCCGTCCTTGTCCTGGAGGAGAAAACTCTTGGCGCCATGCAGGACGCCGACGCGCCCCGCGACCAGGGTTGCGGAATGACGCCCCGTCTTGAGACCGAAACCCGCGGCCTCGACGCCCAGAAACCTGACGGACCTGTCGTTATAAAACGGATGAAAAAGCCCGATGGAATTACTGCCGCCGCCGACGCAGGCCACGAGATATTTCGGCAGGCGGCCTTCGATCTTCAGGACCTGCTGCCTGGCCTCCTTGCCGATGACGGTCTGGAAATCGCGGACCATTTCCGGATAGGGATGCGGCCCGCCTACGGAACCCAAAAGATAATATGTCGTCTTGACGTTCGTCACCCAGTCGCGGATGGCCTCGGACATGGCGTCTTTAAGGGTCCTGGATCCGCTGGTCACGGGCACGACGCGGGCGCCCAGCAGTTTCATACGGTAAACGTTCAGCGCCTGGCGTTCCATGTCCTCGGTGCCCATATAGACGTGGCATTCCAGGCCGAAAAGCGCGCACACCGTCGCCGTCGCGACCCCGTGCTGGCCGGCGCCGGTCTCGGCAACGATCCTCTTCTTGCCCATGCGCCGGGCGAGCAACCCTTGAGCCAGGGCATTATTGATCTTATGCGATCCCGTATGGAGGAGGTCTTCGCGCTTGAGATAAATCCTTCCACGGCCCAGGACCGAACTCAATTGTTTGCAAAAATACAACGGCGTCGGCCGGCCGGCATAATGACGCAAATAATATTCCACCTCGCGCTTAAAGGACGCGTCCCGGCGCAACCGCCGGTAAGCCGCCTCCAGGTCTCTTAGAGGCGTCATCAGCGTCTCCGGCATGTATTGTCCGCCGAAGACCCCGTAATGTCCGTTTTTGTCTGGTAATAATGGTTTCATTTTGCCTCTTCAATGAGCGCATTATTTACGTCATTATATTCCGTAAATCATGGCCTCATTTGACCTCTTTTTCCTCTTTAGATTCTGTCTTTGCTTCCTGGACGACGGTCCCCGCACTCTTAGTCTCATGCCTTGCTTCCTGTTTTGCTGCAGGGACTACGGCGGCCTCTTCCTGGCTGCCGGCATACTTGAACTTAAATGCCGCCTTGGAAAGCTTGCCGAAAAGCTCCAGGTCCTGCTTGAGGAGCGGCGCCGGTTCGATGATACGCGAAAAACCCTCCCAGACGCCAAACCATCCCAAGGGCATCAGGATGATGGCGATCAGCTCCAGGGCCAGTTTATCGAGCATCTGAAAATATGTCAGCATGGTCAGGGATGACAAAGATGCAATACCCCCGACGACAAACAAAGACCCTTTGCGGATCGCCAGCGCGATCTCTTTCTGAAGCGACAGGTGACGGAACTTAAAATACTGCTTGAGACGCTTGTTCACCAGCTTCTCGGTCACCTCGTCCTTCAAAGAAGCCGGCGCGTAGATCGTGATGACAAACTCGCCCCTCTGCGTCTCGCGATATCTCTTTTTTAATTCCGAGAGAAAATCCTCGGAAAGGATGCGCTGGTCGATGGGGCTGGGGTCGAAGTCGGAGAATACGTCGTCCCAGGAATCAATCGCAATGGATATCTCCTGAATATCCTTGATATGCTCTTCAATCTCCGCAGTCTTTTCAGGTTTTTCGGGCATTGTCGTCAAGGAGGCAGGAAACCAAAAAAAGAAAAACGAAAATCGACAATCGAAAATAGACCGCAATCGAGAAAAACTTCCTAATATCTCATCTCGATTTTCGATTCTCGATTGCTCTGCATTAAATTTTTGCAGAGCAAAAATTTAATGCCCAGAGAGGGAATTGAACCCCCGACGCGTCGCTTGCGCTCCCCATAGGAGACAACCTACGGTTTTCTCCTATGGCGTCCGCCTTAACACTGAAGGCGGACTGTCACCTCTTTCCCTCAAAAATATGGAATTGAGGGAAGGTTTCCCTCAAACTCCCTTCATGCGTCTATGATTCAAACTCGTCTTGAACCAATACGTCGAGAAAATAAAAGTGCCCAGAGAGGGAATTGAACCCCCGACGCATGGATTTTCAGTCCATCGCTCTACCGACTGAGCTATCTGGGCGATGATCACAAAAAACAGACTTATATCAAAATCTATGTCGGTCGGGACCGACTTCCGCCTCGGCCTTGCCCTCGGCCTGCCCTTCGGGCAAGGCCAGGGCGGACCAGCCTACGGCTGGGAGCTATCTGGGCAGGACATTGCCAAAATATGCGCTAAAATTTTTTCGAAGAAAAAATTTATGCCGGGAGAGGGAGTTTTCCTCCCCCGCCTCGCATTCGCTCGGCTCCACCGGAACCGGGCGCCCCTCGCTCGAACCAGTGGCGCTCAGGGTCGCCTTCAACTCCCGTTCTGCTGTAATCTATCCTTTTCGTCGAACACAAATACTATAGCTAAAAAAATGCCGGGAGAGGGAGTTGAACCCTCAAGCCCTTACGAGCGTAGCGCCCTGAACGCTATGTGTTTGCCAATTTCACCATCCCGGCGTTAAGCAGCAAAAAGTATAACCCGTTGCGCCCCGACTGTCAAATTGTTTATGGGGTCCCGCCCGTGCTGAAGCAAGGGGTTCCCGCTCCAGCGACATACTTGAGCGGCCAAAGCCATCCGTGGCCTAAGGGCCGCGGTCTTTGGCCGCACAAGTATAGAAGCGCGCTGCCCGGAAAAAAGCCAAGGCCTATTCATACCCGTATTTATCTATAAATTTGCTCTTCACCGTCTGGACGACCCATAAATACGCGGCCACAATGCAGACAAGGGCCGCAAAATACAACGGCGGCGGCTGGACGAAACCGAAATATTTGGACAAGGGCGTGAAGGGGATCAAGAGGCCGATCGTAACGATATAAATCGACGAAAACATCAAGAACGGACTGGGCCTGCTTTCGACAAACGGGATCTTGCCCGTGCGGATGACGTAGATGACCAGGGTCTGGGTGATCAGCGATTCCAAAAACCACCCTGTATGAAAAAGCTTCGGCGATGCGTTAAAAAGGAACAAAAGGACGCCGAAGGTCACAAAATCGAATACGGAACTGATGGGTCCGAAAAAAAGCATGAACTTCTTGATATAACCCACATTCCAGGGCCGGGACCGCAGCAGATACTCATCATCGACCTCGTCGGTGGGAACGGCGATCTGTGACAGGTCGTAAAGAAAATTGTTCAAGAGGATCTGGATCGGCAGCATCGGCAGGAAAGGCAAGCAAAGGCTGGCGCCCGTCATACTGATCATGTTGCCGAAATTGGAGCTCGACCCCATCTTGATGTATTTGAGGATGTTGCCGAACGTCCTGCGGCCTTCAGTCACCCCCTCGGCCAGGACAATGAGACTCTTTTTCAACAGAATGATATCCGCCGATTCCTTGGCGATATCCACCGCATTGTTGACGGAAATGCCGACATCGGCCGCCTTCAGCGCCGCCGCGTCATTGATACCGTCCCCCAGATAGCCGACGACGTGCTTGTTTCTGTGAAGCGCCCGGATGACCCTCTCTTTTTGCAAAGGCGATAGCCGCGCAAAGACAGAAGTCACCTCCACCAGCTCCGCCAATTCCTCGTCGCTGATCTTGTCGATCGCGTCGCCCGTAGCCAGGCCCATGACACTGATGCCGACGTCGATACAAATCTTGCGCGTCACCAGCTCATTGTCTCCTGTCAGCACCTTTAATTCTATCCCCAGACGCCGCAAGGCCTCGATGGTCTTCTTGGTGGTCGGCTTTGGCGGATCCAGGAAAGCGATGTACCCCTTGAGCACCAGCCCCTGCTCGTCGTCTTTCGTATAGCGTTCTTTGGAGATGTCCATACTCCTGTAAGCGACAGCCAGGACCCTGAACCCTTCGGCGCTAAGACGGTCGCATTCTTCCTTAAGGTCCGTCAGGATCATCTGGTTGATCTCGAGGGTCTCGCCTTCCAACTCGTAGGTCGCGCACCGCTTGAATATCTCCTCGGGAGCACCCTTGGAGATCAACGTATGCCTGCCTTCGGAGCCCACGACAACCGACATCATCTTCCTGGAAAAATCAAACGGGATCTCGTCGATCTTGGCATAATCCTCGATCTTCAACTTCTCATGCTTCAAGATAGCCCGGTCAAGGATGTTTTTAAGGCCCGTCTGGTAATAGCTGTTGATGAAGGCCAGCTTAAGGACCTCGTCGTCTTCCTGCCTGACCACATCGCAGTGTTTCTCCAGGACGATCCTGTCGAGTGTGAGCGTGCCGGTCTTGTCCGTGCACAAGACATTCATGGCCCCGAAATTCTGGATGGAGTTCAGCCTCTTGACGATAACGTCTTTTTTGGACATCGCCAGGGCGCCTTTGGACAGATTGATGGCGACGAGCATCGGCAGCATCTCGGGCGTGAGACCTACGGCAACGGCCAGAGAAAAAAGCAGGGCCTGAACGATGTTGCCTCTTAGGAAAGCGTTGACGGCAAATATGACGACGACCAAGATGAGCATGAAACGGATCATCAGCCACGTAAAACTGCGAATACCTTTGTCGAAACTGCTCTCGATCTGGATGGAAGCCAACCGCCGGGAGAGCTCGCCGAACTGGGTGGCGACCCCGGTCTTCACCGCGACCCCGAGGCCGGTGCCGCTGACGACGCTGGAACCCATGAAAGCGATGTTCGTCATGTCCACCGGAGATTGCGTTTTCGGATCAGCGGGGCCCGCCGTCTTCTCGACGGGAAAGGACTCTCCCGTCAAAGACGCCTGATTGATGAAAAGATCCTTGCAGAAGATGATCCGCAGGTCCGCCGGGATCATGTCGCCGGCAAAAAGATCCACGATATCGCCGGGGACGATCTCCCTGATCGGGATCTCCCGCGCCCGGCCGTTACGATAGACCGTTGCCGTGGCGCGGACCATCTCGCTCAATTTTTCCGCCTCGCGGCCTGCGCGGTGCTCCTGCACAAAAGACAAAAGGACGCTGATCAACGCCATCAGGACGACAAGAAGAGCGCTGATCTTCTCTCCGAAAAACAGGGAAAAACCGGCAATCACCAGAAGGACGATGACGAGAGGATTTAAAAACCTGGAAAGGATCTCGAAAAGAACGGCCCTCTTTTTCTTTTTGGCGGGTTCGTTGTAACCGTAGACCGACAGACGCTCCCGGGCCTCATGATCCGTCAGCCCTTTTTGGGACGTGGCGAACTTCTCGAAAAGCGCTTCGTGGGCGCAACGGGCGTAATCGAAATCGGAAAGGCCGGAGATAAGAGATAGTTTGTTGTCCATGCTTAAAGGGTATCGATAAAATCGTCAAAATCGATATTCTCGCCGAGGGCTTCTTTGGTCGCCCGGATCCTGCGACCGTAGCCGGGATGGGTCTTAAAATAAGACAGGGCCTGCGGGGGCTCCTTCTTCTGCCTCTTGCGGAGTTTGTCCAGAAACTCAATCATCCCCTGGGGGTTATATCCCGCCCTCTTGGCGTAAATCGCGCCCATCCCGTCGGCCG
The DNA here is from genome assembly GCF_004102945.1 of Candidatus Velamenicoccus archaeovorus. Taxonomy (GTDB): domain Bacteria; phylum Omnitrophota; class Gorgyraeia; order Velamenicoccales; family Velamenicoccaceae; genus Velamenicoccus; species Velamenicoccus archaeovorus. The sequence goes on from NZ_CP019384.1 coordinate 1,310,063, forward strand.
TAAGCTCGTCTTCCTGGGAATAGCCGGAAAGCAAAAAAGCGTAGGCCATCTGCACGCCCTGCGCCGCTTCCGCATTTTTCGTCGCGCCGGCGAGGATCGTCAGGATATTATAGCCCCAGATCGCCTGGAGGCGCTTGATGCTGTGGCGCGCCACGATATGCGCCACCTCGTGGGCGACGACAGCGGCCAGCTCATCGTCCGTATCCGCCACCGTCATCAGATTCTTGAAAATATAGATGTAGCCGCCCGGCAGAGAAACCGCGTTCACGAGGTCTTTGTCCTTCGGGTCCTCGATGATGCGGAAGCGGTATGTCAGGTCGTGGCGGTCGCTGGCCTGGGCGACCTTGGCGCCGACGCGATCCAGGCGCTCGTTCATCTGGGGATCCTGGACGACCGTATAATTCTTCTCGACCTGCGCGGCCAGGGAATCGCCGATGGCCACCTCCCTTTCCGTCGAATACATCATCGTATCTTCTTTGTGCGTCGCCAGGTTGTATTCCGTCGAGCAGCCATTGACGGCAAAACCGCACAATACCAGCAAAAGAGAAACGCCGAATTTCTTGAGCATTACGCGCAGCCGGGCGATCGGCAGACCCACCACATTGAAATAGCATCCGCGGATACGACGGATGAACGACCCTCCCAGGCCCTGGACATCGAAACCTCCCGCCTTGTCCAAAGGCGAGACCTTGCGGAAATACTGCGCGATCTCCCGGTCGCTCAAAGGCTCCATCTCGATGCGCGTCTCTTCTACTTCCGTCATCTCCCGCCCGCTGGCGGCATCGATGACGGCGATGCCGGTATAAAGGACATGGGGCCTATGCGAGAGTCTCTTGAGCATCGCGCGCGCCTCTTTCAATGACGCGGGCTTGCCGAAAGCCCTGCCATCCTGCCAGACAAGGGTATCGCATCCGACGACAATCCCCTTCTTGACGCGCCGAGCCGCGTCGCGTGCTTTCAGCAAGGCATTGGCCGCCACCGTCCGCGCCGGATGCCGCACAGCGTCCGCATGCTCTTTGACGCGCGCAGGCATCACCCTGAATTTCACGCCGAGAGCCTCGAGCAATTTTTTCCTGGCCTTGGATTTCGAAGCAAGGATCAACATAACCATCGCCTCCAAAACTCAGAATTATCGCGTCAGTATTTCGCGTTCAACGCCGCGGATTCGCCGGCCACAAAACCCGTTGAAAACGCCGCCTGAAGATTGTAGCCGCCGCTGGAAGCCGCCAGATCCAGCACCTCTCCGCAAAAATACAACCCCGGCACGAGGCGCGACTCCATCGTCTTGGGATTGATCTCTTTCAAGGACACGCCGCCACAGGTCACCATCGCCTCGTCGATGGGCCTGGCCCGATGGACCGTAAAAGAAAAACCTTTCAGGGACGCGGCCAGGCGCCGGCGCTCCTGCACCGTCACCTGATGACACTTCTTGCCGGCATCCACAGCGGCCTGTGCCGCGACAACGCCGACCATCCGTTGCGGCAGCAGATTCTTGAGATAATTTCCGACGCCGGTATTGGCGGCCGCGCGCAACTCCGCCTGCAATTTCTTATCCAACTCTCCGAGGGCCAGGCCCGGCTTGAGATCCAGTAAAACCCCGACGCCTCCTTTTTCCAGCCAGGCCACGACAGAAACGCTATGATCCAGGACGAGGGGGCCCGAGACCCCGAAATGCGTAAAAAGGAGTTCGCCGACAGGTGTTTCGAGCTTGCAAGACCCTTGTGAGAATATAAGCCGGATATTTTTGAGCGTCAATCCCTGAAGGTCTTTGACAAACCCTTCGCGCGTCTCCAAAGGGACAAGGCCGGCCCTCAACGGCACCACGGTATGCCCCAGGTCTCCGGCCCAGGTAAAACCGTCTCCGGTCGAACCCGTCTGAGGATAGGAGGCGCCGCCTGTGGCGATGATCAACAGGCGGCACTCCAAAGACGATCCATCGTCGAAAATAACGGTCTTTGTGCCGCCGTCAAGCCCGACCTTCCGGACATGACGCCCCAGGCGGACATCCACAGACAGCTTCTTCAATTCAGAGGACAGGACGGCGATGATGCTGGAGGAAGAATCGGTGGTCGGGAAAACACGGCCCTGACGCTCCTTTTTGAGCTTGAGGCCGCGGTCCTCAAAAAACGCCGTCAGGTCCTCCGAGAAAAAACGGCCGAAGGCATTGCGCAAAAACAGGCCGTTGGCCCCGAAACGGCGGCAAAATTCATCGACGGGCGCCTCGTTCGTCAGATTGCAGCGGCCCTTGCCCGTCAGACCGAGCTTGCGGGCAAGGCTGGCGTTCCTTTCAAGCAAGACCACCGCAGGCACTTTCAAGTCTGCCGCGCGGCAGGCAGCCATGATGCCGGCTGGACCACCTCCAATGATCACGATCGGATGATAATCCATGGCGTCTCTAGTCAACCCATATTCCCCGGCCCAAAGGCCCAAATGCCGGGGCTTGTTTCGGGTACCTCTAAGCGGCCACAAAATTCTCAGCCCTAAAGGGCGGAGCCTTAGGCCGCGCAGAGTAAATAAGTAACGGATTTGGTTTAGGCGGAGGGTTTTTTAGCGGCTGCCGGCGTAGCCGGCACCCGCTGATTATAAAGATTAAAAAAGATTACACTGATAAAATTTTGTCACTATCGGTGTAATCGCATTTTAAAATCTGTGTCATCAAGACCGTTTCTGGTCTTTGACCGGTCTGTATTTTTCAGAGAAGAATTCGCTGGCCTTGAAGACGGACACAAGCTCACAGCCGAGCTTGGCCAGGTTCTCTTGCGCCCCTTCTTCCCTGTCGACGATCACGATGGCCTTGCGGACCGGGATATCCATCTTTTTCAAGACCTCGATGGCGTCGATGAGGGAGCCGCCGGTCGTCGCCACGTCATCCAGAAGAACGACCTCATCGCCGGCCTTCAGGGTGGGCCCTTCGACCTGGAGCATCCGGCCGTGGCTCTTGGGATTTTTACGGATAAGGAAGGTGTTGATAGGAAGATCACTCTGAAAACTGACCAGCGCCAGCGCCCCGACAATAGGATCAGCCCCAAGCGTCGGGCCGCCGGCCGCATGCACCTCAAGCTCGCGGATCATGTCGAAGACAATATGGCCGACCAGGTAAGCCCCTTGAGCGCTTAAGGTTACGGCGCGCGCGTCGATGTAATAATGACTCATCTTGCCGCTGGCGAGCTTGATCTCGCCCTCATGATAGGCCTTTTCTTTCATCAATGCGAACAACTGTTTTTTAAGAAGGGCGGGCTCCATAGGCGCTTATTGTACTGGCAAAGGGCATAGATGTCAACTGGCGTTATGCGCCCCCGACACAGAACAAAGGGTTCATTGACTTTTACCTATTAGGATGTTACGATGTTTCCCATGTTGAAAAGTTATGCACAGGCATGTTGCGACCTTCTCTTTCCGAGGAGCTGCCACATCTGCTCCCGGCTTCTCTGCGGGGCGACAGCCAGGTTTGACGACCATCTCTGCGCGGACTGTTTTGCCTCCATGAAGCGCTGTAACGCCATCTCCTGCCGCTGGTGCGGGTCGCCCCTGACCGAAGAAAGGGAAAAAGAGGAATTTTTCTGTCGCAGGTGCCGCAACGACAAGCCGGCATACCACCGCCTCATGACTTGCTACGCCTATGAAGGGCCTGTCCGGCTGTTGATCCATAAGATGAAATATGAAGGCCGGGCCTATCTGGCTTCCACCATCGCCAGGTTGATCGCGGCAGCCCTGCCGGACAAGTGGCTGGATCTATTCGATGCCCTCGTGCCTGTGCCGCTTCATGCGGCGCGCGCCAGGGAACGGGAATTCAACCAGGCGGAGGCGATCGCGCGGCATCTGGCCGGCACTACATCCCTGCCTGTGATCCCGGCGCTCCAAAGGTCAAAAAACACGCCGGCGCTGGCGGATTTAAAAAAACAGGGGCGCATGCGCGTCCTCAACCATGCCTTCCGGCTGGACGAAAAGTGCAGTTCCCTCATGAGCCGGCGCCGCATCCTGCTTGTAGACGATATCGTCACCACAACGGCGACGGCGCGCCAAGCCAGCCGCCTGCTTATGGACGAAGGCGGCTGCTGCCAGGTCACGGTGCTTGCGTTCGCCAAAAGTTAATCATGCGTATCCTTAGGAATTACGTCTTAAAGGAATTCTTCGGCGCCTTCTTTCTGTCGCTGTTCATTTTGACCTTCGTCATGCTCTTGGGCAACATGATCAAGCTCGCCGACCTGATCATCTCCAAGGGGATCTCGATTTTGGTGGCCGGCAAGCTTTTTCTATACCTCATCCCCTTTCTCTTCAGCTTCATCCTGCCGGTCTCAACCCTGACCGCCGTTCTGCTGTCCATCGGCCGGCTTTCCGGCGACAATGAGCTGATCGCAATCCGCTCCAGCGGCATCGGCCTCTTCAAGATCCTCTCGCCGGTCATCATCGTCGGCGTGATCCTCAGCCTGTTTGCCGTCATCCTGAATAACGAGATCATCCCCGTCTCCCACCATAAATCGCGCGAGACGCTGATCGAGCTCGGTTCCCAGAACCCTACGGCGGCGCTGGAAGCCGGAACCTTTATCACGGCCTTTGATAAGTACATCATCTTCATCTACCGTATCGACGGTAACAAATTTTCCAACATCCGTATCTATGAACCCCAAGGGGCAGACAAGCCTCCCCGCACCATCATCGCCAAAAAGGGGGAATTCATCGTCCTGCCGGACAAACAATTGCTCAAGCTCAAGCTGATCGACGGCACGTCCGACGAGATCAATCCGAACGACCCCGAAAATTTTTACAAACTCAATTTCAAGACATATTTCATGAACATCGATTTCAAAAAGCAGGCCGCGGCCAAGGTCGACAAGAAAGCCAAGGACATGACGCTCCAGGAACTGCGCCGGCAGATCAACAAATTCAAATCCACCGGCATCGACACCGCCCCCCTCTTGACGGAGATCTATAAACGCAGCGCCCTGGCGTTCTCCTGCATTGTCTTCATCTTCGCCGGGGCGCCGTTCGCCATGATCACGAGGCGCAGGGAGAAATCCCTGAATTTCGGCTTCGCCTTCCTCATCATGGCCCTTTATTATCTCTTGCTGATCGGTTTCGAAACGATGAGCTCCGAAGGCATCATGACGCCTTGGTTGGCCATGAGCATGCCGAACATCATTTTCGGCGTTCTCGGCGCAGGGATGTTCTACAAAACATGCTTATCCTAGACCGCTATCTCTTTCGATCGTTCCTCAAAAGCTTTATTTTCTGTCTCATTGTCTTTATTTTTCTATTCATCATCGTCGACATCTTCGGCAGTCTCCAGGAAATCCTGAACAACCACCCCTCGATCCTGAAGATCCTCGAGCTTTATCTCTATGCCGTCCCGGTCATCATCGGCCAGACGGCGCCCATCGCCGCCCTCCTGGCCACGCTCTTCACCCTGGGACAGATGAACCAGGCCAACGAGATCATCGCCATGAGGTCTTCGGGCCTGAGCATCTGGCATATCGTGCGCCCCTTCGTTCTCTTCGGTTTCATCCTGAGCCTGTCGATCTTCGTCATGAACGAAACCATCACCCCCTATGCGCAAAAGATGAGCAAATTCATCAAGCGCTATTATGTCGACAAGGCCTACGGATCCACCCAGGATGTCCCGCTGGAAAATGTCGCCATCTACGGTTACGATAACCGCCTCTATTTCCTTAATAAATTCTATCCGAAAACAAACACCATCGAAGGACTGACGATCCTGGAGCACGATGCCCAGCAAAACGTCCGTTCCAAGGTCTATGCGGAAAAGGCCGTCTGGAGAAACAACAGGTGGGTCCTTTACCAGTGCTTCATTTACTATCTGGGAGAAGGCCAAAGGATACGCGGGGAGCCTTTGTATTTTTCAGACAAGGTTTACAGGATAGAGGAAACGCCGGAAGACTTTATGAGGCAAAACATCCCTGTAGAAAACATGAACACCAAGGACCTCGCCAACTACATCGCGAGGCTCCCGGAGAGCGGCGCGCAGAATACGATCATCCGCATGAAGGTCGATCTTTTTCAGAAGACGTCGTCGCCCTTCACCAGCTTCATCATCATCCTTCTGGGCATCCCTTCGGCCATCATCGTGCGCCGACGGGCGGTTGCCTTTTCTTCCATCGGCATATGCATGGGCATCAGCTTCCTCTTCTATGTCCTCTTCGCCGTCCTGACGGCCCTGGGAAAAGCCGGGGTCCTGCCGCCCCTTCTGGCTGCCTGGGGCAGCCACATCATCTTCGGCGGCACGGCCCTCTATCTGATCGCGCATACCCAATAATATCGCGGAATCCCCCCGGACTTTAAGTTCGAGACTCCTTTTTTCTTTGGAACAATTCTCTGGATAATCCTATCGGCTATCCCCTGGGGATTCCCTCCCAGAGGCAACCGCCATTCATGGCCGTGGGATTAAACTTGAAGTCGCGAAATGACGCCTTATCGCAGAGGAGAACTATTCTTTATCGATATAGACGCGCGGCACGCGAGGAGAGATCCAACAGACGACTTCGTAAGGAATGGTGTGACACAGATGGGCGAGCTCTTCGATGCGGATGATCTTATCTTTTTGCGTTCCGGCCAGCACCACCTCGTCTTCCAGCCGGACGCTCTTGAGGTGGCCGACATCGATCATCGTCTGGTCCATGCAGACCACGCCGACAACCGGACAAAATTCCCCGTTCACCAGGACCCGGCCCTTGTTCGATAGAAGGCGGTTATATCCGTCGCCGTATCCGACAGGCAGGGTCGCGATCACCGTATCGTTTTTGGTGATGTGCGTCCGTCCATAACTGATGGAACGGCCCTTGGCGACATTCTTGAGATAGACGATCCTGGTCTTGAAAGAAAGGACCGGCGCCAGGTCCACTTTTCCGATCAACGCCTCTGTCGGATGCAGGCCGTAGATGGCCAGGCCTGGACGGACGAGGTTAAAATGGGCGTCTTTATAGCCGACAAGAGCCATGGTATTGGCGGAATGCTTGAGGGGGATCTTGACACCCTTGATCTCGAGCTTTGTCACCAAAGCGCAGAACATCGTGATCTGCGAACGCGTAAAAGCCTCGTCGGTATCGGCGCTGGGAAAATGGGTGTAGAGACCTTCGATGGAGAGATGCGGCAAGGCGCAGAGCTTCAGGATAAAATCGTCCGCCTCGGAATGCCACACACCCAGCCGGCCCATGCCCGTATCGATCTTCACATGGATCTTGGCTTTCTTCTTTAAGGCGCCGGCGACCTTATTCAGCTCCAGCGCCATCGGATAATCCGTGACCGTCGCCGTCACATCATTATCGATCAACGCCGCTGCGTCGCTTTTGAGAAAAGCGCCCAGATTCAGGATCGGCACGTGGATAAGGTTCTTTCTTAGCGTCAGGGCCTCGTCCAGACAGGCGACACCCAGATAATCCGCCCCGCAGGCGACAAGCTTACGCGAAACCTCGACGATGCCGTGCCCGTAGGCGTTGGCCTTGACCGCCACCATCATCTTCGTGCCTTCCGGAAGGGCCTTTTTCAGGGTCCGGTAATTACGTCCTACGGCGGACAGGTCGATCTCAACCCAAGTTTGACGATAAAAAAGGGATTTTTCCATGCGACGGAAAACCTTAAGAAATAACCAATAACCCTGCCTGCCGGCAGGCAGGCAAGATACAAGATCCAAATAAATCCCAATAACCAACGGCCAAATGATCAAACACGGTTTTTATTTTTTACCTAGTTATTGAATTTTTGTTTTTTGGTCATTGTTTGCCTGCCCTGCGGGCGTAGCCCGCGAAGGCAGGTTTCTTGGGATTTGGTTATTCATTCCCGTTAAATCTAACATGCCTTCCTGACCTGACAGTCCCTGGAATACAGATACACGGCTTCGAGCCCCTGCGCATCCGTTTTGCGTCTCTGACGGAAGGCCTTGCGCGTCAGGGCCGCAATGCCTTCTGGCGCTGGATACCACATGTCTTCCTCGAGACATCCGGCAACCCCCAGGCGCTCCTGGATCGCTGGTGCGTACATCTTGACGGCGTCTCCGGCCAGGACCGTATGCCCATCAAGCCGGCCAAGCCATCGCTCAACGTCAAGCAACGCGTCTTTGCGCAACGGCACAAATCCCTTTTTGCCGTCCTGTTTGAATTCCGCGGCGTAGACATGCGAACGCCTGGCATCCACAGCCACGGCCAGACGGCGCGCGGGGATATGGACGGCATTAAAAGCGATAGCGGCCAGGCTTGAAAATGGATAGACCGGCCGCGAAAAAGCGAATGCAAACCCCTTGACCGCGCTCAAACCTACGCGCAAACCGGTGAAAGAACCTGGACCAACGCCCACGCCAAAGGCATCCATGTCCTTCAAGGCCAGGCCCGATTGCTGCAGACACGTCTCGATCAGTTCGAAGACCCCTTCGGCCCTTCCCTTTTCAAACTGGCGCCTCGCCCCTACCAGCACTTTTTTTTCATCGGAGACAGCGACCACCGAATAAACCGTGGAAGTATCCAGGCAAAGGAAATTCATGAAAAGACCTCTTTGAGCGGATGCCCCCGCTCCAGGTCTTCGGCGGTCGCAATCATCTTCTCCAGCGCCATGATCAGATAATTCTTGCTGAACACCTTCTCGAAGCCCTTGTCGAAGACACCCAGGGCCAGGCTGACCTTGGGAAGGAACACAAGGGTGTTATTCTCAATCGCGGCATACTGGGTCAGCCTGCCGGTATTGTACCCCGTCGTTTCTTTGAGGGTCATGCAAACACGCGGCAGCGGAAGAAAAATGTTTTTGATGCCGGAATAACTCACGCCGATGTAGATATCCCGTCCTTTATAGACGCCGCGGATCTCGCGGCTGGCCAAAAAATCCAACCAAGGCGGCCGGCGCGCATCTTCCACCCCCAGGACCTCCCGGCCCGCCTTTAAAAAATGCCCGATGACCAGCGTTGTCCGCGCCAGCCACCAGATGATGAAACCTCCGAGCGCGATGCCGAACGTCAGCCAGAGATATTGATCCGTCCCGCTGACCGCACCCTTAAAAAAAATGATCGGCTGTTTCACGGGCTTTTTCTCTTTCCCCGCCTCTTCGACAGATGATGCACGACGATCTTACGCAACCTATCCCCTGAGCCTGCCGTGGAAAATTCGACGCGCATATGATCCGGCGGCAGCAGACCCTCGAGCTTATCCGCCCACTCGATGACGCAGATCCCCTGCGACCCGATAAATTCTTCGAGGCCTATCCCCTGGAATTCATCCAGTGTCGAAAGCCGGTATACATCGAAATGGTAAATGGGAATTCTGGCCGGATAGGTTTTCAGTATAACAAACGTGGGACTCGACACATAGTCCTTTTTTTTGAAGCCGAGGCCATAAGCCAGCCCTTTGACGAATGTCGTCTTGCCGCTGCCGAGCTCTCCCATCAAGGCCAGGCAATCGCCGGCCTTCAGGCTGTGGGCCAGTTTTTCCGCCAGCCTCATGGTCTCTTCGGCGGACCGAGTCACATAAATCTTCTTTTTCATCGGTGATCTTATTTTTCCATCCACCGCTACCGCGTCAGCGGATGCCTGCCGAAGCAGTGGCGGCGGACACTTCGTTGGCAAACGGGGTTAATCCTTCACACCTGCCTGCCCTGGTCAAAGGCAGGCGGCCGGATAACTTACGTCGTTCGTCCTGCGGACAGACTCCGTAAGTTATGGCCTCCCTGAAAAATCACCTCTTTCTACCCCGATTCGCCTAAGACGCGTCGTAAATTTCTTTCAGAAATTTACTTCGCTGGCGAACGGGGTTAATTCGGCCGGATAACTTACGTCGCTCGTCCTGCGGACAGACTCCGTAAGTTATGGCCTCATTAAAAATGTCTGAATTTCGGCGGCGGCAGTTTTTTCAAAAGGCCGCCGCGGGTACATATCCGCACCCCTTTAAAAGCAGTCGTCATACGGCCGATGGGATAGAAATGGAACCGGCCGGCTGAATACGCCGACAGGCGGCGTGCCTGCGCAGGCGCAAGCGTAAAGAGCAATTCGTAATCCTCGCCATCACCCAGGGCTGCTGCCATCGTCTTGACGCCCGGATTCCTTGGGATATCATCCTCGAAGATCTCGGCCCCCAGGCGGCTGGCTTCGCACAAACGGGAAAGGTCCATGCCCAAGCCGTCCGAGAGATCCATCATGGCGTTGACCTTGAAATTTTTCACCAAAAAACGGGCCTCTTTGACCCGGGGAACAAAAAACAGATGGCGGCCGCTTCTCTGGGAACCGCCCAAGGGGCCGGAGACAAAAATAGTGTCGCCGTCTTTGGCGCCGCTGCGTAAGACAAGGTTCTTCTTCTTGACCTCCCCCGTCATGAATACGTCGATCACGAGACGGTCGCTGCGGTTTATGTCTCCGCCGATGACGCTGACGCCGTATCTGCGGGCGCATTGCCCGAGCCCGGCAAACAAGGCCTGGGCGCGGCGCGCCAGGTCTTTGCGGGGCAAACCCGCAGAAACGAGGGCGAATCTCGGCTCGCCGCCCATAGCGGCGATGTCGCTTACTGAGACGGCGACGGCCTTATAGCCGACCCTTCTCAGATCTTCCCCTTTCTTAAAATGCACAGATTCCACGAGCATGTCAACCGTCAGGAGACCGTAGAGCTCTTTCGGCCCCCGGATGACAGCCGCGTCATCGCCCGGCCCGACAACGACTGAAGGGTCGGCTGTCCTGAACCGGCGGACGGCTTGAGCGACAAGGGCCCATTCTTTAATGTTTTTGAGATAGGCGTCCATGTAATCTTCTCAGGTTGCGGCCAAAGGGCTTACGGATCAGACCTTTCTCCGTGATGATGGCAGAAATGAAAGAAGCGGGCGTGATATCAAAAGCCGGATTGAACACATGCACCCCCGTCGGGGCAATAGGCTTCTTAAAATAGAACGAAGTCACTTCCAGGGGATCCCTCTGCTCGATAGGGATCTCTTTGCCGCTCCCCAAAGACAAGTCCAGCGTCGAAGACGGCGCCACGCAATAAAACGGAATCTTGTGATAATAAGCCAGGACGGCAAGGCTGTAGGTGCCGATCTTATTGGCGAAATCGCCGTTGGCCGCAATGCGGTCTGCTCCAACAAAGACGGCATCGATCCGGCCCAGGCGCATCAGGTCGGCCGCCATATTATCGCAGATCAATGTCACGTCGATCTTGTTATGCAAGAGTTCCCATGTCGTCAACCGCGCCCCCTGCAGGAGCGGCCGCGTCTCACAGGCATAGACCTTGATGGATTTGCCTTCTTCGTGGGCGCGGTAAAAAACGCCCAGGGCCGTGCCGTAACCGCTCGTCGCCAGGCCGCCGGCGTTACAAACGGTCAAAAGACTGTCGCCGTTCTTGACGAGGCAAGCGGCATGACGGCTCATCTGGAAACACATCCGGATGTCCTCGCTTAAAATAGCATCTGCTTCCTTTTTAAGGAACAGAAGAAGCCTTTTTTTATCCTCCCCCTCATGCGCTTCGACGACACGGACCATGCGGCCCAGGGCCCAAAAGAGATTGACGGCTGTCGGCCTGGCAGAAGCCAGATACCTGCTGATCTTCCGGGCTTCTTGCAGGAGACCCGGCCACGTTTTGACTTTAGACCTTCTCAGGCCGAGGACAAAACCCATGGCTGCGGCAATGCCGATCAGAGGCGCACCTCTCACTTTAAGTTTTTTGACCGCCCGCCAGACGCTCGAGATATCCCTGCAGCCTTCATAGACCAGTTCCACCGGCAACTTTGTCTGGTCGATAATACAGATATGATCGCCTTCCCAAAAAATAGGATTCACGAAGATGTTTTTCATCGTCGGGCTCGCTTTCCGGCGTTCTTGCACCACTTGAGCAGTTTCAAAAAAGAATTCTTGCGCACGTCTATCGCCCCATGGGGACAGACTTCCTGACAACACAAACACAGGATGCACCGCGACCGGCGAAAACGGACGCGTCCGGCGTCAAGGCGGATTGCTTCCGCCGGACAACTCTTCGCGCATATGCCGCAAAGCTTGCAATGGGACGCCTCCGCATAGGGTTTCAACGATAAAAAGGCGGTCAAAAGCCGGCTTAAGGCTTTCGGCATCCGCGGGAGTCTTGCCAAGATGCTTGCTTTCGGGAGCCTGAAAGACTCCGCCGTAAAATCACCCAAAGGCCCGCCGAGGACTTCAATGTCCTGAAAACGTCCGGGGCCAAGACCGCGTCTTGAAGCCTCCCTGCTTGTCGGGACAGCAAAACCGTCAAGACGCATCAGGTGCGCCAAGATCATATCCACACATACGCCGTCGCCTCCGGCCGCAACCAGCCCCATATGCTTGAGCGTGCCTGCCGAACCCGGGCCGTCGCCTTCCATGGCCGTAATCCCATCGACAATATTCAAATCGGGCCGGCGTGCCTCATAGATATCGACGATCACCCGGCTCAAATCCAAGGCTCTCGGATGGTCAAAATGGATCTTCATCTTGTGCATGCCGACGACCAGGCCGAAAAGGTTCTTGAGGCAGGCGGTCAGGATCGTAAATCCATGCGTCTTGAACTTCGGGATATTGATCAGCCGATCGCATGAAAAAGCCCATGGCGTCAAGGGATAACCCCCGACAAGTCGGCTCCTCGAAAAATAGACGAGCTCAACCCCCTCCTCTTCACAGATCTTTTTGATGCCCGAAACCTCATAGACCCTGCCGACGTCCTTTTTTTCTCCCCACACGCTCGGCGAATCTCCGCAAAAAATGTTGGTTGTGAGCGGACGAAGAAGACGGATGACGGCGCGCACGACTTCAGGATGCGTATCCACCCCTTTTTCCGGCGCGGCATCCGTCAGGAGGTTAGGCTTGAGCAACACTTTTTCTTTCGGTTTCACGAAACGCTCGATACCGCCCAGAAGACGGACAGCTTCTGCCACTGCCGTCTGCACCTGCGCCGTATCGTAATTCCTACATCTCACCAGCGAAACCTTATGATCCATCGTCACGTTATTTTAAAGAACCGCCGGGCATTCTTCGTCGTCTCGGCGCAGACCGCGGCGATATCCACGCCTTTGATCCGGCTGATCTCACGGGCGACCTCGACGACATTGGCCGGCTCATTACGCCTGCCCCTCTTGCCTTCGGGCGAAAGATACGGTGCGTCCGTCTCCAAAAACATCCTCTCCAGGGGAACAGAACGGACGAGATCACGCAGGCCTTCGGCTTTCTTATAAGTGATGTTCGCCGTAAAAGACACGCAGAAACCCCTCTCCAGGCACGCCGACAAAAATTCCGCGCTTCCTGAAAAACAATGGACGACGACGCCGGGGATGTCTTTTGTCCCGGCGGACGTCAGTATCTGGAGCATATCGGATTCGGCGTTGCGGCAGTGGACCACAAGGGGTTTGGCGGCCCGGCCGGCAAGGGCCAGAAAACGGCCGAACACCTCGCGCTGGGCCGCCGGCTCCGAAAGATTGCGGTAATAATCCAGGCCCACTTCGCCGATAGCGACGACCTTCGGCTCCCGGGCGAGCTTTTCGATTTCGGCAAAGGCCGCCTCATCGCACGCCTTGGCATCATGGGGATGGATGCCGACGGTCGCGAACACCTCGGGGCATGCCCGGCTCAAGGCCACGGCGCGGCGGCTCCCTTCCAGGCTTGAGCCGACATCGATCAGGGCCTCGACGCCGGCGGCCTTTGCCGCCGCCAGCACCTGCGGCCGGTCGACATCGAACTCGGAAAAATCCAGATGGCAATGCGTATCGATCAACATAAAAAAATTGACGAGCGTATGAGTAAACGAGTGCCTCCTGCCGTATCAACTCGCCGACTCGTTTACTCGTCAACTCATTGACCCCGCCAGAAAACCATGTTTTCTAACGGGGTTCGCTCATTTCTTTTCCTCGATGATCCTCGGGAACAGCGGATCGCCTTTGGCGACGCGGTCCTCCTTGAGCTGGGACAAGATCTTGGCGGATGTCTGCGGCATGAAAGGCGCCAATTCAGCGGCCGTCTGACGCAGCACCCGGAACATGACGGAAAGAAAATCCTCCAGTTCTTCTGTCTTGCCTTCTTTCTTCAAGTTCCACGGCTTTGTCTCCTCCACGAACCTATTGGCGTCGCCGATCACCTCCCAGATGGACTGGAGGGCTGCGATAAAATCCAATTTGTCCAAAGCCGTGTCGATGGACTCAGCAAGCCTTTCAAGCTTGGACAGGATCGATGCACCCGATGCCGGCAAAACTCTGTTCTCGCGCACGGCGGGAATGCGGCCGTCGACATACTTCTCCGACATTGTCAGCGTCCTGTAGACGAGATTGCCCAGGTCATTGGCCAGATCCCCGTTGAAACGCTTGATGAGCGCCTCCCGCGAAAAAACGCCGTCCAGCCCAAAGGGGACGTCGCGCAACAGAAAATAGCGGTAAACATCGATGCCAAACTCATCGATGACGTCGAGGGGGTTGACGACGTTGCCCAGGCTCTTGGACATCTTCTCGACGCCGACCTGCCACCATCCGTGCGCAAAGATCCTGTGCGGGGCCGGCAGCCCGGCCGCATGAAGCATGATCGGCCAGATGACCGCATGCTGACGCAGGATGTCCTTGCCGATCAAGTGGAGGGCTGACGGCCAGAAGGCGTCGAATTTCGTAAAGTCTTCCGGATATCCCAGCGCACTGATATAGTTGATCAAGGCGTCAAACCATACATACGTCACATGGTCCGGCGAAAAAGGCAAGGGAATCCCCCAGCTCAGGCGGCTCTTGGGACGGGAAACGCACAGGTCGGTGAGGACATTCTCTTCCAGAAAACTCAAGACCTCGTTGCGGCGCGATTCCGGCCGGATAAAATCAGGATTGTCCTTGATATGCTGGATAAGCCACGCCTGATGGGCCGAGAGCTTAAAAAAATAATTCGATTCCTTGAGGCGTTCGACCGGCCTCCTGCAATCAGGACACAAGCCCCCTTCGGCCTGCTTTTCCGTCCAGAAAACCTCGCAAGGCACGCAGTAAAGACCCTCGTAATCGCCAAGCACCAGCTCTCCTTTGTCATACAGGAGCTGCAAGAAATGCCCGACGGCCCGGCCATGACGGGGTTCGGTCGTACGGATGAAGTCGTCATAGCTGATGTCCAGCTTTTTCCAGACCTCTTTAAAACGGGGAATGATGCCGTCCACGAACGCCTGCGGCGTCTTGCCCTCTTTCTCGGCGGCGCGCAGCACCTTCTGGCCGTGTTCGTCGGTTCCCGTCAGAAAATACACATCCCATCCGCGCTGTCGCTTGTGGCGGGAGAGGACGTCGGCGGCGATCGTCGTATAGGAATGACCGATATGCGGCACGCCGTTGACGTAGTATATGGGTGTCGTGACGTAGAACGTTTTGTTCATTTTATCTTGTAGGTCATTTCAACCAGCTTGCCGTCTTCCAGGAGAATGCTGGCTTTTCGTTTCAGGATATTGACAGAGATCACTTTCCCCTTGCCTTCCGGCGTCTCGACGCGTTCTCCTTCCCGGGGAAGCCCCTTGCACATCTCCTTATAGTGCTTGTGCTCGAAGGAAAGACAACACATAAGACGGCCGCAGAGACCGGAGATCTTCGGAGGGTTAAGCGGCAGATTCTGGTCTTTGGCCATCCGGATCGTCACAGGCTCGAAATCTTTTAAAAATCTGCAGCAACACAGTTCCTTGCCGCACGGCCCGAAGCCTCCAAGGATCTTGGCCTCGTCCCTGACGCCGATCTGACGCAGCTCGATACGCGCCTTGAAGATCTTGGCCAGCTCCTTCACCAGTTCGCGGAAATCCACCCGTCCTTCGGCCGTGAAATAAAAAAGGATCTTGGAACGGTCAAAGGCGTACTCGGCGCCGACCAGCTTCATGTCAAGCTTATGCTCTTCGATCTTTTTGGAACAGGTGACCGACGCTTCCTGGGCCTTTTTCCTATTGTCCTGGATCTGTTTAAGATCGGCATCCGTCGCGATCCTCAGGACCTTCTTGACGGATTCATCGACCTTTTCCGTCAATACAGGGTCGGTAACGACTTGGCCGTAATCAATGCCCCGTTCCACCTCCGCGATCACCAGATCGCCGTTCTTGATCTGCACCCCCTCGGCGTGATAGCAGGAGACGGACCCCATTTCTCTTAATCTTACTTGTGCAATGACTTCCATAGATAAAACCTCTTACGCAAACCGCCGCAAAACAGCCAAAAACACAAATCGCCCAGGACGCATTCGTCATGGATTTTCCCGCGGCGAGCATGGGAAACCGGGTCAGGCGATCTTTTGCAGCTCCGTATTCAAGCGGGCCAAGGCCAGCCTCGTGTTAACGTTGGCCTTCAGATCGGCTGCCGTCTGGGCCACAAGCTTCAATGCACCCTCCAATACCTCGGCATCCAGCTTCCGGGAGAGGTGTATTATATCATCAATCCTATCTGCATTTATGAAATATTTTTTATCGGCCACAATTTTACCGACGAGGATATCGCGCAGCCAGCCCGCCAGCAGATAGAGCGCCATCTCCGTCGCCTGTCTCGGCTCTTTTTTTTCCGAGGCCCCGCCGGCCTCGTCTCCGAACAGCCCCGCCCCCCCCCTCAACCATCCGGCGACAAGACGGTTCCTCTGCGCGAAAACCTTTCCCTCGTGAAACTGAAGCGCCGCTTCCATGCAACCATCGGAAATACGCGAAAGATAAAAGGCCTCGTCTTCGCCGACCCCGTGATCCCTGCGAAGGATCTCAAAAACCACGGACCCCTCCAGACTACTGAAGACAATCCGCTGGCAACGCGAGACGATCGTCGGCACCATCGCCTTAAGGCTCGTCGCCAGAATAACGATGACCGTATCCGGCGACGGCTCTTCCAGCGTCTTTAAAAGCGCGTTGGAAGACTCGTCGTTCAAGGCGGCGCCGTCCGAGATGATAAGGACTTTCTTTGAAGATTCAAAACCTTTAAGGGCGAGCCTGCGGCAGGCCTCACGGACGGCGTCGATCTTGATAAATTGGCCGTCGGCTGAAAGGACCCGAATATCGGGGTGATTGGCGGCGTCCGCCTTCCGGCAAGACGGACAAACATCGCAAGGCTCGGCCTGACATGGAGCCTCGCACAGCAGAAGCTTGGCGAAGTTTATCGCGGCTTTTGACCTGCCGACGCCCGCAGGGCCGACAAAGATATACGCGTGGCTCACACGGCCCCGCAAAAAGGCGCCCTTCAGGAGCGCGACGGCCTTTTCTTGTCCGAGGATTTCTTTAAAAGACACGACTCTACGATCTCCCTTATCTTCGCCTGGGTCTGGAGGATAGACGGCTGGACACGGATCGTCTTGATCCTTGCCGGATATTTTCTGGCCAGGGCCCGATAACCTTTTTTGACGCGGTTATGAAAGGCATCCGGTCTCGATTCGATCCTGTCGGGTAAAGATGTGTTTCTGAGCTTGTCCCTGCTCTGCCATGAATCAAGGAGCAATGTCAGATCAGGGGTCAATCCTGCCGTTGCCCAACGCCCCACCTTCTCTAAAACCGCGATCTCCAGCCCGCAGCCGTAACCCTGATAGGCGAGCGTCGAATCCTGGAACCTGTCGCAAAGAACGACCGCGCCGCGCGCCAGGGCGGGCCGGATCACCTCTTCGATAAGCTGGGCGCGCGCCGCCATATACAAAAGCATCTCCGTCGCCAATGACATCCGGTCGTTTCTTTTGTCCAAAAGGATCCTGCGTATCTTTTCGCCCAAGACCGTCGAACCCGGCTCGCGGATAAAGAGAGTTTTGAAACCGCATGCCTTCAGGTAACGGCTGAGAAGCCTTGCCTGCGTGCTCTTGCCGCTCTTTTCGCAGCCTTCGAATGTGATAAACATCCCTCGAGAATACATCCTTACCCCGCCTTCCTCGTATCTTCGATGGTCACGCCGTGGACCTTAAGATAATCACGGATCTCATCTGCCCGCTTGAAATCTTTCTTCTGCCGCGCCACCTGGCGTTCCTGGACCAGCCTCTTGACATCTTCCGGCAAAAGCGCCGCCGCCTCCGGCCCTGCCTGCGGCGCCGTTTTAAGCCTGACGGAGGCGTCGATCACCTGCGCGTGCGAAGCGGATTCGATCTTGAGACCAAAGACTTCCGCCAGCTCCAAAAGGAGACGGCAGGCCTGAAGGGCGACACCCCTGGAGCGGGAAGACGACAAAAGCTTGTTGCCGCTGTTGACGATATCAAAAAGAACGGCCAGACCCTGCGCCGTATTGAAATCATCGTCCATGGCCTCTTCGAAACGCCGGCGGAACTCCTGGAGTTCAACAGGGTATCTCACCAAAGGCCTGATCTTAGCGATGCCGCGGCGCGCCGCATGCGCCTTGTCCACGAATTCCGCCATCTTATCCAGAGCCTTGCGGCTGTTCTTCAGCCCGTCAAAAGTGAAATCGATCGGGGAGCGGTAGTGGGCCGAAAGAAAAAAGAGCTTGAGGATATCCGGCGAAAATTGCTTGAGGACATCCTGGATCGTATAGAAATTCCCAAGGGATTTCGACATCTTGCGGCCGTCGATGGTCAAAAGTCCGTGGTGGATCCAGTATTTGGCAAAAGGCTTGCCTGTCAAAGCCTCGGCCTGCGCGATCTCGTTCTCGTGGTGAGGAAAAATAAGATCCAGCCCTCCCGCATGAATGTCCAAGCTCTCGGTCTTGAGATAATGCATGCTCATCGTGGAACACTCGATGTGCCATCCGGGACGGCCCGGCCCCCAGGGGCTCGGCCAACTAGGCTCCCCTTCTTTGGACTTCTTCCAGAGAGCGAAATCCAGGGGGTCTTTCTTCTTTTCGTCCTTCTCGATCCTGACGGCCGTCATCATCTCATCAAGGGTCTGACCCGAAAGCTTGCCGTAATCCTTGAAGAGCCTGACGGAGAAATACACATCGCCGTCAATGACGTAGGCGGCCCCTTTGGCGATCAACTTGCCGATATGCGCGATCATCCCGGGGATATTCTCAGTGGCCAAAGGTTCCACATCGGCTCTGGCGATCCCCAGGGCCGCCAGATCCCTTTCATAATTCCCGATATAACGGACGCGGATCTCGTCAAACGCAACGCCGTCCTGGCGGGCGCGATTGATGATCTTATCGTCGACATCAGTGATGTTCCTGACCAGGGTGACACGGAAACCGCGATACTCAAGGTATTTCTTGATGACGTCGAAGATATAAAGGCTGCGCGCGTGGCCGACATGGCAGTCGTCGTACACCGTCACTCCGCAGGTATACATCTTGATCTTGCCGGGGACGCAAGGGACCAGATCTTCCTTTTTTCTTGAAAGCGAATTATAAACAGAGACCATTATCTTATTTGAGTTTTTTTTCCAGGTCTTTGACGCGTTCTTCCAGATCTTCCAGAGACTGCATCAAAGGGTCGAGGACATGGATGTGGTCGAGGAGCCTGTCGATCTTTTTGCCATCCTGCCTTGTGATGCGCCCGGGGACACCCACCACCGTCGCATTCGGCGGGACATCCTTCAGGACAACGGCGTTGGCGCCGATATAGGAATTGTCGCCCACCGTGATGTTCCCCAGGACCTTGGCGCCTGTGCCGATGACAACATTGTCGCCGATATTCGGATGCCGCTTGCCCTTCTCCTTGCCGGTCCCCCCGAGAGTCACGCCCTGATAGAGCGTCACATTCTTGCCGACTACAGAGGTCTCCCCGATCACCACGCCCATCCCGTGATCGATAAAAAGCCCATCGCCGATCTGCGCGGCCGGATGTATCTCGACACCGGTAAAAAACCGGGAAACCTGCGACAACAACCGCGGCAAAAACGGGACCCTCATCCGGTAGAGGGCGTGGGCGATCCGGTGCATCACCAACGCCTGGAGCCCGGCATACAAAAGGACCACCTCAAGGTAACTGCGCGCGGCCGGATCCCTGTCGAAGACGGCATCGACCTCCTTCTTGAAAATGATCAAAACAAAAACAATCCATGCCAACAACAGGATCACAAGCGTTCCGACGATATGCAAAAAGATGGTCATGATGTCTTCTCCCCTCCCTCGTCTGCCCCGAAAAGTTTTACCGGCTCCCGCCTTTATGCACGAGGGGCCGAATATGGAAAAAAATCATCTGGTCTTTTTGATCAGGGCGACGGCATAGGCCGCAGCAGCGCGCCCGCGCCCGATCTCGCCGACGCCCTCGTGGGTCGTCGCCTTGATGGAAATGTTTTCTATCCCCACGCCGAGCACGGCACCGATCTTTGCCTTCATCTCCGGAACAAAAGGCGCGATTTTCGGCCTCTCCAGGATCACCATCACATCGGCATTCGAAACGGCAAAATGCCTGCGTCTCAGAAGCCGGACAACCTGCTCAAGAAAGTCAAGGCTGGAAACGTTGCGGCAAGCGGGATCTCCCGGCGGAAAGTGGTGCCCGATATCGCCCGCCCCCATGGCACCCAAGAAGGCATCGCAAAGGGCATGCAGGACGACATCCGCATCGGAATGCCCCAGAAGCCCCTTCCCAAAAGGAACCACCACGCCCCCGAGAACAAGTTTTCTTTTCGGCGCGAACCGATGGATATCGTAACCGATGCCGACTCTATAATTCATATCAAAAAGATTTGTTGTCTCCATAGAGCTTAACTCAACAAACTCTATGAACTCAAAAGACTCAAAAAAACTATTCCAACGCCCTGATGCCCGCAATAGCATCGGCAAAAACAAGATCTTCCTGCGTCGTGATCTTGATATTGAAATAAGACCCCATGACAACCTTGACCCTTTTTCCCATCTTTTCGACCAGTGAAGCGTCGTCGGGAACGCCAAGCTTGCTTGAACGCAAGTAAGCCTTCTGGATCAATTCTCTCTCAAAGACCTGGGGCGTCTGTATCTCCCAGAGATAATCCCGCTTGAGCGTCTCATCAACTTCCATGCGGTGGTTCAGCCTCTTGATGGTCGGCTTAACGGGAACGCCCAGCACGGCCGCCCCGCACACCTTGGCTTCTTCGATCACACGCGTGATGCCCCCTTCATCCACAAAGGGCCTCACGCCGTCATGGACCAAAACAAACTTCGTTCTCATGTCCACAACCTCCAGGCCGTTCCTGACCGATTCTTTACGCGAGGCGCCGCCGGCGATCACGCGGGCGACTTTGGTCAATTTGAACTTCCTGACAAAAGAACGCGCCTCCTCCAGACCATCGGGATGAAAGATCAATACGATCTCATCGACCAAGGGATGGGCCTGAAAAACCTCCAGCGTATAGACGATGATCGGCTTATCCTTGATCTCGATCAGCGGCTTGGCCAGATTAAGGTGCATCCTGGAGCCGAGTCCGGCGGCGGGAATCAGGGCTGTGATCTTGCATCCTTCAGACATAACTTAGCGTGGGGCCCACGGCCTGCCCGCCCGCTTGTCTTCGACAAGCAGACGGACGAGCCGTCAGGCGTACCGCGACCTCTTTGTATTCCCGGGTTCTCATGGTCGCTTGCCTGCCCGAATACCCGTGGCGGTGCCTAAAGACACCGCCAATCCCTCTTGACAGCTAGGACATTTGGGGGCCGGGCAAAGCTCAACGGCGCATCTGTCCGAGAGGCAAACCGCTGGCTTCCACTTTCTCGGCGCTCGGTGAAACTCCGCACCTAAAGCCTTTAGGGCTAGATGGAAATCCCGGGTTTTCCGGTGGGCCGTCATGCCAAAAAACAGGTCCCGCCAACCATCACGATGCCTGACGGGACGGACCTTCAGGCTTGGCGAAGACCATACGGCCGGCCTGTGTCTGCAAAACCGACGTGATGGACACGCGGACAGACTGGCCGATAAACCGGCGGGCGTCCTCCACGACGACCATCGTGCCGTCGTCGAGATAAGCGATCGCCTGGTTATGTTCTTTGCCTTCCTTGATGGGTTTCACCTCCAAGGCCTCTCCCGGCAGAACGACGCTTTTGAGGGCATTGGCCAACTCATTGATATTCAGGACCTTGACGCCCTGGAGTTCTGAAATACGGTTGAGATTGAAATCCACCGTAAAAATCTTGGCCTCAAGCAGTTTGGCCAGTTTGACCAGTTTTCCATCCACGTCGCGCGTGTCGGGAAAATCCTCCTCGTGAACGACAAGATTGAAGCGTGCATCGCTGCGGATCATGTGCAGGATCTCCAGCCCCCTGCGTCCCCGCTGGCGTTTGACCGCATCCGCCGAATCGGCGATCGTCTGCAATTCTTTCAAGACAAAACGCGGCACGACGAGACGAGCTTCGACAAAAGAAGTTTTGAGGATATCGACAACACGCCCGTCGATGATGGCGCTTGTGTCCAGGACGACGGTGTCGGCCTTCTCGTCCTGCCGCCTGAACTTGACATAAGGAATGATGAGGTTGAACTCATCCCGCCCCCTGAGGGCGATCGCCATGCCCAGATAGGCGAAAGACAACGTCAAGAGATAAGCGGAAATGTCCTTCATGGATTTATCCAGGGGAAAAAGCGTAAAGAGCGCCGAGGTCATCAGGCGCGAAATGATCAGGCCCAGGATCAAGCCGAAGACGGCGCTGGACAGC
Source organism: Candidatus Velamenicoccus archaeovorus (assembly GCF_004102945.1). Classification (GTDB taxonomy): domain Bacteria; phylum Omnitrophota; class Gorgyraeia; order Velamenicoccales; family Velamenicoccaceae; genus Velamenicoccus; species Velamenicoccus archaeovorus. The sequence goes on from NZ_CP019384.1 coordinate 1,332,485, forward strand.
CCCCTGACTGAAATACCGCGCATGCCGGCCTCCAGTATGATGATGAGAAGACCGAAGCCGAAACCGCTCAGAGATGTCCAGTAGATATTGAAATCATTGACCTCCCCGATCTGGTAGCCGACGAGCGTCGAACAGATCAAAAACAGGATCCTGATGAACAACATGGTCATATTCATAAAAAACTCCCCTCTTCACGGACACCGGTCGGTGTCGCATCTATGAGATAAAAAATGAATCCGGATCACCCTTTCCAGAGCGCCTTCATGGCTTCCGAGAGATCGGATACGGCTATGAGCTTCATGCCCGCATCCTTCCACTCCTTCAATGCCTGCGCATTGCTCCGGGGGAGGATACATTTCTTAAATCCGAGCTTCTGCGCCTCATTGACCCTCAAAGCGATGTTGGCGACGCTGCGCACTTCCGAGCCCAACCCGACCTCGCCAAGGAGGACCGTGTCGAAACCGATGACCTTGTCTTCGATGCTTGAGGCGACCGCCAGGCAGACGGCCAGGTCGATCGCCGGATCATCGATCTTCATGCCGCCGACGACGTTCACGAAAATATCCTTATCGAACAATTTAAGCGACAGCCGCTTCTCTAAAACCGCGGCCAGCAGGCTCAGCCGGTTGTAATCAATGCCCTGGGTCTTGCGGCGCGTCACCCCGAAATTCGCCTTGGAGACCAGGGCCTGGACCTCGATCAGGATCGGACGCGTCCCCTCCAGAACGGGTACGACGGCGCTGCCCGAGACTTCTTTGGGCCGTTCCGCCAGAAAGATCTGCGACGGATTGCCGACTTCCTCCAGCCCCCTGGCGCCCATCTCGAAGACGCCGATCTCATTGGTGGAGCCGAACCTATTCTTGATGGCCCTCAAGATGCGGTAGCTCGAAAAACGCTCTCCTTCAAAATACAAGACCGTATCCACGATGTGTTCCAACACGCGCGGGCCGGCGATCATTCCCTCTTTGGTGACATGGCCGATCAGGACGATCGAAATCCCCGTCTGCTTGGCCAGCTGCGTCAGGATACCGGCGCACTCGCGCACCTGACTGACGCTTCCGGCGCTAGACGACAGACCGGGGGAATAGACGACTTGGATCGAATCGACGACCACAAGGTCCGGCAGAAATTTTTTGACGGCATCTATGACGGCGTCCAGATCCGTCACATTGACGATGAAAAAGGAATCCTGAGGACCGGCCCCCAGCCGATCGGCGCGCATCTTGGTCTGCTGGATGGACTCTTCACCGCTGACATAAAGGATCTTCTTGCCCGAGTGCGCCAGCTTTTGACACAGCTGGAGCGATATCGTCGACTTGCCGATACCGGGGTCCCCGCCTACCAAGACCACGGACCCGCGCACCACGCCGCCGCCCAGGACGCGATCAAGTTCCTGCATGCCGACCTTCATGCGTTCCTGTTCCAGGGATTCAACCGTATGCAGAAGGACAGGCTCACGGTAGGAAACGCCGCGGGAGGCCGGCCGGACAACCGTTTCTTCCTCGACAAACGAATTCCAGCTTGAGCAATCCGGGCAACGGCCGAGCCATTTCGGCGAACTGAAACCGCAATTCTGGCAGACAAAAGCCGCCTTTGTTTTTGAAATCTTAGGCATAGAAAAGATAGATGACCAATAACCAAGACACAAAAATCAAGCACATCCCAATATCCAATCACCAATGACTAAAAAAGCATTATTTGGTTATTCAGATCTGGTTATTGATTATTGTTTGATGATCGTTTCTTGGAATTTGGTTATTAAAATTACTCCGCACCCTTGGGACGATAGAGCAGTTTCCAGGGGTGCTTCTTCAAATCAGCGAACATCTCTTCGATGTCCGCATAAAGCCTGTCGTCCGTAAAAAGCTTCCCGATCGTGCCGCGGCCTTCATGCATGTCGGTCAGGATACTGTTCAACGCGTCAAGGGTATCTTTCGTCTTCAAGGCGATATCCTTGGCCAGGTCCGTCACCTCCTGGACGCTCGTCGGGTCTTCGCCGACCAAAAGGCCATCGGCCACAAGGACCTTGTTGTAATCCCTGCCGGGGATGATCTCCAGATATTTTTCCCCCAGGAGCCCCAGCGTATTGACCCACGCCCGGGAATCGACCGGGACCTGCGTATCACCCTCCAGCCATATGCGGATAAAAACCGCCGGCTTGCCGTCGGTGCTGTGCGTCAGCTTAATCTCCTTAACCTCACCCTTGTCGACGCCGGCCACGCGCACGGGCGCGCCGATCTTAATGCCGTTGGCAAAACCAAACATGACGCGCAGATTATAGCCGCTGGCGGTCAGTTTGACATCGCCGATCCTGAAAATAAACCAGGACAGGATCAGGATGCCGAGAAAGACAAAAATACCGACTTTAAACTCCAGGGATTTCGTATTTTGCGCCATGCAAGTCTCCTTAATCCGCCTCCGGCGGATTAGACCCTCCGCTATATGGAATGCGGAGGTCTACCCTTTCCGGGTTAATCCCGAAGCGTATCTTGAAAATATCTGTCTGCCCCTCGACACTCTGTGGAGGCTGGCTGCAGATAGATACTTTCAAAATGTAAACGCAAGGGATGATATTAACTTCCTTAATTTTGCCTATAACCAGGCATTCTTCCCTGCAAAATGAAACCCTCCGCTTATTCAGGAATACGGAGGCCTAAAAATTAAAATCTCCCTATCCCCCGTTCCTCCCGTTCGAATTCTGGCCGTCCGTGATCGGCCCATGGGCCGCACCTGTAATGAACTGGTGAACGTAAGGATCATGGGAATAACGGATTTCGTCCGGCGTGCCCTCGGCGATGATCTTGCCCTCATAAAGCATCGCGATGCGGTCCGCCACCTTATAGGCGCTCCTCATATCATGCGTCACGACGATAGAGGTCACCTTCAGCTTGTCATGCAGCTCGTCGATCAGCTGGTTGATGGCATCTGCCGTGATGGGGTCCACGCCCGTCGTCGGCTCGTCATACAGGATGATCTTGGGGCGCGTACAGATCGCCCGCGCCAAAGCCACGCGTTTCTTCATGCCGCCGCTCAGGTCCGCCGGCATATAATGCTCCACATCATAAAGCCCGACAAGCGCCAGGGATTCCCTGACGCGTTTGTCGATCTCGGACTGGGCCATGCTCATGTGTTCGCGCAAGATGAATCCGACGTTCTCCCCCACTGTCAGCGAATCAAAAAGGGCGCCGCCCTGAAAGACCAGGCCAATCTCCATATGGAGCTCATTGAGCTCCTTACCCTGCAGGGCAAGGACATCCTTGCCTTCCACACGCACGCCCCCCTCGTCCGGCTCCATGAGACGGACGATGTGCTTAAGCGTGACGCTCTTGCCCACACCCGAACGGCCGATGATGACCTTAGTCTCTCCTTCTTCGACGCTCAGGCTCATATGGTCCAAGACCTGCTTTCCGCCGAGGTTTTTTGAAACGTCTATCAACTCAATCATTGCCATAGTAACCTGCCTGGCGCACCATCTTAAAAACAAGGGCCTTCCTTGCCGATAGAACCGATTGTTCAGCCATAATCTTAAACGTCAGAGATGGTCCCGCTAGAAATCTTGATCCCTAACGAAGCTTATTTCACAAAGAAATAAAACAAAGCCGTAAAGAAACAGTCTGCTGCAATGATCATGATGAAGGTGTTGACGACCGACATGGTCGTTGCCTTGCCGACGCCTTCCGCCCCGCCGCGCACATTCAGGCCTTCGTAACAGGCGACCAGCGCTATGATCATACCGAACACAATGGTTTTTATCAGTCCCGTGAAAAGGTCCTTGTACACAAGGGTTTGAAAAGTCATGTTCATATAAAGGCTGGAACGGATGCTCAAATTATAAACACCGATGAGGTAACCGCCGAAAATACCGATGGCGTCGGCAAAGATGGTCAAGACCGGCAGCATGATGCTCATGCTTAGAAGCCTGGGAACAACGAGGTATTTGATGGGATTGGAGCCGAGCGTCACCAGGGCGTCGACCTGCTCGGTCACGGCCATCGTCCCGAGCTCCGCGGTGATGCCGGCGCCGCTGCGGCCGGCGACGATCAAGGCCGTGATCACAGGCCCCAGCTCGCGCGTCAAAGCCACGGCGACGATGCTGGCGATGTAGATCTCGCTCGACATCTTCAGCATGATGTAGGCAATCTGCAACGCCAGGATGACGCCGATAAAGAACGAGACGAGGGCGACTATCGGCAGGCTGTCGACGCCTACCTTCTTGGCCTGCTCAAGGATCCGGCCTCCTCCCAGAGGTCTGGCGGGAATAAGAACGGCCGCCTGGGCACCCAGGCTCACTACGCCCCCGAAAAAATGGATGAAAGACAGGACCTTGGCGCCCAGGGCTATATAAAACGCCCTCTTGAAAAGAAACATATGCTCCTCATGTTACAATAACACTCATCCTCTGCACACCCGACCAAATGACTTCAACCTCCCGGCCGCCGCGTAAAAATATCAGCGTTGTTTTTCTCCGGCGAAATCCTTGGTTCCCGGCAGGGTTCACTTCTGCTCAAAAGACAATTCTTCCCTGTCTTTTTTCTTGCCGATCTTGACCATGCTCCCCTCTTTGATCCTGCCGCCGATGATCTCTTCAGCCAGGGGATCTTCGATATAACGCTGGATCGTGCGCTTTAAAGGACGCGCGCCGAAAACAGGATCGAAGCCTTTTTCGATCAGGAAATCCTTCGCCTCCTGGTCCAGGGCCAGCGTCACGTGCCGTTCGTTCAGGCGCCCCTGGACCTCGCCGATCTCGATCTCAACGATCTTATAAAGGTCGTTCTTCTCCAAAGGACGGAAGACGATGACGTCGTCGATCCTGTTGAGAAATTCCGGCTTGAAGGTCCTCTTGACCTCCTCCAGGAGCCGCTCCTTCATCTGCTGATACGACATGTCCCCGCTCTGCGCCTTAAACCCCAAAGCGCCCTGCTTGCGCAGAAGCTCCGCCCCGACGTTGGAGGTCATGATGATGATGCAATTGCGGAAATCGACCTTGCGGCCGAAACTATCGGTAAGACGCCCGTCCTCCAGGACTTGCAGGAGGATATTGAAGACATCCGGGTGCGCCTTTTCGATCTCATCCAAAAGGATGACCGCGTACGGGCGGCGCCGGATTTTCTCCGTCAGCTGACCGCCCTCTTCGTACCCCACATATCCCGGCGGCGCGCCCACGAGGCGCGAGACATTGAACTTCTCCATATATTCCGACATGTCCAGCTGCACGAGGGCATTTTCATCCCCGAACATGAATTCTGCGAGCGCACGGGCCAGCAACGTCTTTCCGACGCCGGTGGGCCCCAAAAAGACGAAAGAGCCGATGGGCCGGCGCGGATCCTTGATCCCCGCGCGGGATCTCCTGACCGAACGGCCGATCGCCGCCAAAGCCTCATCCTGTCCGACGACCCTCTGGCGCAGTTCTTCTTCGATCTTGAGAAGCTTTTCGCTCTCTTTCTGCTCGAGCCTCACGACCGGGATACCCGTGATCTTGGAAACGATGGTCGCGATATCTTCTTCCGTGATCTTGGGCCTGGACTTGGCGCGCTCCTCCTGCCACTTCTTCCTTTCATCCTCAAGATTCTGGCGGGCCTGGCGCTCCTGGTCCCGCAAAGAAGCCGCCTTTTCAAAATCCTGATTCTTGATGAAAATCTCTTTTTCCTTCTTGAGCTCTTCGACGTTCATCTCCAGCTGTTTGATGCCCGGAGGGACGATCAGCGTAGCGAGACGGGCGCGGGATCCGGACTCATCCAGAAGATCGATCGCCTTGTCGGGAAGAAAACGGCCGCTGATGTAACGATCGGAGAACTTTGCAGCCGCCGCAATGGCCTCATCGAGATATTCGACATTATGGTGACGTTCGTATTTATCACGCAGCCCTTTAAGGATCTCCACCGTCTCATCGACGGAAGGCGGGTCCACCATGATGGTCTGGAACCGGCGCTCCAGTGCGGCGTCCTTTTCGATGTATTTACGGTATTCATCCGGCGTCGTGGCGCCGATGCACTGAATTTCCCCGCGCGACAAGGCGGGCTTGAGGATGTTGGAGGCGTCGATCGCCCCTTCCGCGGCGCCTGCCCCGACGAGCATATGCAGCTCGTCGATAAAGATCATGACGTCGCGCGAGCGCTTGATCTCGTCCATGACGGCCTTGATCCTCTCTTCAAACTGGCCGCGGTATTTTGTCCCGGCGATCATGAGCGCCAAATCCAGCGCCACGATACGCTTGCCGATCAGAACTTCGGGAACGTTCGACATGACGATCTGCTGGGCGAGGCCCTCGACGATCGCGGTCTTGCCGACGCCCGCTTCACCGAGAAGAACCGGGTTATTCTTTGTCCGCCTGGCCAAGATCTGGATCACACGCTCGATCTCGTTTTTCCTGCCGATGACGGGGTCGAGTTTGCCTTCACGCGCCAAGGCCGTCAAGTCGCGGCCAAAGGCATCTAGGGCCGGCGTCTTGGATTTGCTCTGGGCCTGCGTGCCAAAGCCCGGCGTTGCGGACCCCAGAAGCTCCATGATCTCGCTGCGCACCCGGTTCAGATCAAGCCCAAGATTCAAAAGAACCTGGGAAGCAACGCCTTCACCTTCCCGGATCAGCCCCAACAGCAGATGTTCGGTGCCGATATAGTTATGCCCGAGGGCGCGCGCCTCCTCTGCCGCCAATTCCAGCGCTTTTTTGGAACGCGGCGTAAATGGCACGTCCCCCTGGATCTGCGTCGTCGGACCCGGCTGGACGAGTTTTTCCACTTCCAAGCGGATGCTCTCCAGGCTCAAACCCAGTTTCTGCAAAACGGCAGCCGCGACCCCTTCGCCTTCCCGGATCAGCCCCAACAGCAGATGTTCGGTGCCGATATAATCGTGATTAAAACGCCTGGCCTCTTCCTTGGCCAAGACAATGACCTTTCTGGCTCTTTCCGTAAAACGATTGAACACATTCACCTCCGACTTGTCTATGGACTACACTTTCAGGCGCTCACGGATAATTTGCGCCCGTTTGATATCGCGCTCATTGGCGGATAACTTTTTGTTCTCGAGCTTCTGCAGGTGCGCGGGCTGCGTCAGGATGAAAAGCTCATTGATCAGGCCGCGCTCCATGTTCTCGACGAGCCCAAGGTCGTTGCCCAGCCGCAGCATGGACAAAAGTTCAACGGTCTCGCCGCTTGAAATGATGTGGGCGTTCTTGAGTGTGCCGTACGAACGCCAGATCCTGTCTTCGAGCATCTCCCGGTGCTCGGCCAAAAGGACTTCCCGCGCCTTCTGTTCCTGCTCGATGATCTGACCGATGACGCCCTTGATGTTGCCGAGGATCTCCTCCTCTCTCAATCCCAAAGAAACCTGGTTGGAGATCTGGAAAAAATTTCCCGATGCCTGCGTGCCTTCCCCATAGAGACCGCGCGTCGTAAAGCTTAACTTAGCGATAGCCTCCAGCACCTTATTGATCTGACGCGACATGACGAGTGCCGGCAAATGAAGCATCACGGACCCCCGCATGCCCGTGCCTGTATTCGTGGGGCAGGCTGTCAGATAACCCCATTCCCGGCTAAAGGCATAAGACAGAAAACCGGAAAGCTGGTCGTCGATGGAGTTGATGACGTCCCAGGTCTTGTCCAGGTCGAACCCGGATTCCATCACCTGGATACGCAGGTGGTCTTCTTCGTTGACCATGATGGCGACATCTTCCCGCGGTGTCACGCATAGCGCTTTCTGGTTGCTGCGGACCGCGTGTTCGTTCGACATCAGATGACGTTCCACCAAAAACTGCTTGTCGATATTGTCGAGTTCCTCTAACCGCAGGAAAACCGCGCTCTTCAATTCGGCCGTCCGCTCGAACGCAGCCTTGGTCGTGACCAGGACCTGCTCGGCGTCATTTTTCTTGGCCCAATGCGGGAAAGGCGTCTTATCCAGGTTCCTCGCCAACCGGATCCTCGAAGAGATCACGATATCGGAATGAGGTCCCGTGCCTTTCAGCCAGCTGGAAACCTGATTGATCAGATCATTAAGATTCATCGTAATCAAATTCCTAATTTCTACGTTCCAATGCCGAATAAAATTCTAATGCCCAATAACAAATATTTTCCGTCTTGAAAAATTAGAAATTAATTCGGCATTCGTCATTAAAAATTTGGTATTGAGGGAGCTGTGCTATTGCCCCGTTTCTTCCGTCTTGGATTTTTTCTTCTTCTCCGTCTTCTCGGCTTCCTTGATCGCGTCGCGCAGGCGCGCGGCCTCCTCAAATTCCTCGCGGTCGACGGCCTCCTGCAGCTTCGCCTTCAGCTCCGCCACCGAAGACCCGCGGGACCTGACGGCAGATTTCGCCTCCTCCTGGGACAAAGACAGCGGCGTTTTGCCGACATGCTGGCTGGCGCCGTGGATGCGCTTCAAGAGAGGCCCCAAATAGCGCCCGAAGGCCGTGTAACATTCGCTGCAACCCAGGCGGCCGATCTTGCGGAAATCCTCGTAGGTCAGGCCGCAAAAAGGACATTGCGTCCCGACAGCCGATTTCTCCGAGCCGCCCAGCTGCTTCGAATAATCCACAAGGCCCGCCAGAAGATCCGAGAGACCGAACTGCTGCTCCATCTGGATGCTTTTTTTCTTGGCGCAGTCATCACAAAGATGCAACTCGGTCATCTGGTTATCGACGATCTCGGTCAGATGCACCGTCGCCTGATTTTTATTGCAGATATTACAGAGCATAGCGGACGCCGTCCTTTTTCGTGATCTTCTTAAAAACGCCGATCAAAGCCGACGTGTGCTTGCCGACGTTCCCCGCCCCGATCAGACGGCCGTCGATCATGACGACCGGGATAAGCTCCGCAGCCGTCCCCGTCAAGAACATCTCGTCGGCGACATACAATTCGAAACGCGTCACCATGCGTTCACAAGTCTTGAGGCCCGCCTTCGCGGCCACCTCCAGCACGGCCCCGCGCGTGATACCGTTCAAGACGCCCACGGAAACAGGCGGCGTCACCAGGACATCGTCCTTGATCATGAAGATATTATCGCCCGTGCACTCCGTCACGAATCCGTTCTGGTCCAGCATCAATGCCTCGGGCACGCCGGCGTTGATCGCCTCGATCTTTCCCAGGATGTTATTGAGATAATTCAGGGATTTGATCTGGGGATTCAGGGCCTCCGGGATATTGCGCCGGGTCGGCACCGTCACGATCTTGAGCCCCTTGTGATACAATTCCGCCGCATAGAGAGCGATCTTGTCCGTGATGATGAAGACCGTGGCATGACGGCAGTTGCGCGGATCCAGGCCGAGGTCGCCCTCGCCTCTCGTCACCACCACGCGGATATAGGCATCTTTAAGCTTATTGGCCTTCAGGGTGCCGACGATCGCCTTCTCCATCTCTCTTTTCTGCATCGGGATCTTCAAAGAGATGCCCTGGGCCGAGGCATAAAGACGGTCGATATGCTCGCGCAGTTTAAAAACAAGGCAATCATAGGAACGGATCCCCTCGAACACTCCATCGCCGTAAAGCAGACCGTGATCGAACACCGACACCTTCGCGTCTTCTTTTTTGACCAGCTTTCCGTTAAAATAAATCAACATCGTGCCTCTCAATCTCCCGCTGAATCGTTTTGTCTGAAATTGATCCCGAGTCTCCGTCAGCGTTTCTCCTAGAAACGAGGGACCTTGTCAACCTGCCTGCTATCCTGTAACAAGCCTTCCATCGAAAATTTTCAATGTCCTGTGGCTGCCGTGCGCCAGCTCGGGGCTGTGCGTCACCAGGACGACCGTCGTCCCCTTTTCTTTATTGAGGCGCATCAACAATTCCTGGATGTGCCTGCCGGACTCGAAATCCAGGTTCCCCGTCGGCTCATCGCAAAAAAGGATTTCCGGGTCGTTGATGAGCGCCCGCGCCACGGCCACGCGCTGCTGTTCGCCGCCGGACAGCTCCGAAGGCCTGTGTTTCAGCCGTTGCGACAAACCCAGAAAATCCAGGAGCCCTTCGGCCTTTTTCCTGACGTCGGATACGCCCTGCGATCCCCGCCCGACGCAACCCGGCAGCATCACATTTTCCAGCGCCGTGAACTCCCTCAAAAGATGGTAAAACTGAAAAACAAAACCGAACATCTTGTTGCGGATCGCGGCCTGCCGCCGCTCATCCATCGTCGTCAGGCGCGCGCCGTCGACAAAAACCTCACCATGCGTCGGCGTATCCAATCCTCCGAGAATATGCAACAGGGTCGACTTTCCCGCCCCCGAAGGACCCACGATGCTCAACATTTCAGACCGCTTGACCTCTAAGCTTACGTCTTTAAGCACGGTCAGCGCCTTCGGGCCCTGACGATATGTTTTTTGAAGATGGAGCGCTTTAAGCACTATTCATACCTCAGGGCATCTGCCGGCACGAGGCGCGCCGCCTTGGACGCCGGGTAAATCGTTGCCAGAAAACAAATTAAAAGAGCTGAGCCTGCGATCATGGCCACATCGAGCCCGCGCAGCGCCACAGGCAAATGGTCGATATAATAAATATCCTGGGGGAGCTGGATGAACTGATATTTTTTAAGCAAAAGACACAAAATAATCCCTCCTATTATACCAAAAAGGATACCTCCTGTGCCAATAATTAGGCCGCCCCATGTAAAGATCCTTCTCACCTGCCCTTGAGATACGCCCACGGCCTTTAAAATACCGATATCCTTTGTCTTTTCGACAACCATGACGATGAGCGTGCTGACGATGTTAAAACAGGCCACGAGCACGATCAATGTCAGGATAATGAACATCGCCAGCTTTTCCAGCGCCAGAGCGGAGAAAAAATTCTTGTTGATATCCATCCATGTGCGGCTATGAAGACCGGCGGGCAGGACACGGTTCAATTCTTTCTTGACCTGCGGCGCCAAATAAGGATTATCCAGACGGACACCCACCTGGGTCACCAATGTCCCGACGCCGAAAAATTGCTGGGCGTCTTTAATGTTCAAGAACGCCAAATTAAGGTCATAATCGTACATGCCGGTATGGAAGATCCCGCTCACCTTGAACGGCGTATTCAATCCCACGACCGGCGACGACAAGACCACCTCGTCGCCGACGGAAAGACCCAGCACAGCCGCCAGCTCCTTGCCGAGGACGATGCCTCCCGGAGGCAGGTTCAGCCGGCCGCCCTCCATATAACCGAGAATACGCGTCACGCGGCTCTCGGACGCCTGATCCACCCCCTTGAGATTCAGGCTCAACACCTTGTCTTTGTAATAGAGAAAGGCCTGGCCGCTGACATACGGCGCAACATCCCGCACACCCCTGAGGCCTTCGATCAAAGACTTAACTTGTTGAAAATCGGCGATCCCGTCTTCGCTCTGGATGATGATATGGGGATTGGCGCCGATGATCTTATCCTTGAGATCGTTATCAAAACCCGTCATGACGGCGATGACAATGATAAGGGCCATCACGCCGATGGCGATCCCAAGACACGAGATCAGGCTGATGACGGAAATGAACCGTTCTTTCTGCAGAGTCAAGAAATAACGCCGGCTGATAAAAAAAGCAAGATTCATCGCTTAACCTTCCGCGCCTTCCGTCCCCTTTTCCGGACGCAGCAAAGGGAACAGGATGACGTCGCGGATCGAAGGCTGATTCAAAAACAGCATGCACAGCCTGTCGATGCCGATCCCTAGCCCGCCCGTCGGCGGCATGCCGTATTCCAGGGCCTCGACAAAATCCTCATCCAGACAGCGTTGGCCCGATCCGGCCTCTTCCTTGAGTTCCTCCTGAAGGCGCTGTTTCTGCTCGATAGGATCATTAAGCTCGGAATAGGCGTTCGCGACTTCCATGCCGGCCATATAAAGCTCAAAACGCTCCGAGATCAAAGGGTTCTCCGGTTTGTTTTTCGCCAAAGGACAAAGGATGCTGAAATAGTCGGTAAAAAAAACAGGTTGTGTCGGGGCATCAGCCGTCAGGATCTCCTCGACAAGGCGCACGACCTGGGACCTGGAAAGCCGGTCTTCTACGGGCCGGCCTTTGGCCCTGAGCTTTTGCACCATGACTGCCGTCTCATCTTCGGGGTTGATATCGAAATGCTCTTTGACCGCCTGGGCGAAAGAGCGCCGCGGCCACGGCGGCGTCAGATTGATCTTCTGCCCCTGATACTCGATCTCCAGCTTCCCGAGGACCTCCTGGGCGACATGCGCGAAGATCTCCTCGGTGATCTTCATCATGTCTTCGTAATTACAATAGGCCGCATAAAGCTCCAGCATCGTGAATTCAGGATTGTGGCGCGTCGAAACCCCCTCGTTACGGAAAGACCTGTTGATCTCATAGATCTTCTCAAAACCGCCGACAATCAGACGCTTGAGGTAAAGCTCGGGCGCGATACGCAGAAAAAGGTCCATGTCGTATTCGTTGTGGTGCGTCTCAAAAGGCCTGCCGGCCGCGCCGCCAGGGATCAGGTGCATCATGGGCGTCTCGACTTCCAAAAACCCCCGGGAGTTCAAAAAAGACCTCATAGAACTCATGATCTTCGAACGCATGGCAAAGATGTCCCGGACTTCAGGGCTGGCGATGAGATCGACATAGCGCTGCCGGTAGCGGATCTGAACGTCCTTGAGGCCGTGCCACTTCTCCGGCAAGGGGCGCAGCGACTTCGCCAGAAGCCGGAAGGCCTTGACCTTGACGGTCGGCTCGCCTGTGTGCGTCTTAAAAGTCTCCCCTTCGATCCCGACGATATCGCCGATATCCAGCTTGTTAAAAAGCTCGAAATCTTTTTCCGCCAAAGGATCGTCTTTGCGGACGTAGAGCTGAATCCTGGCGCCCTCATCCCGCAAATCGGCAAAACAGACCTTGCCGTGCTTTCGTTTCGCCATCAGCCGGCCGGCGATGACGATGTCTTTGCCGTCCTCGAACGAAGACAATAAGTCCTTGACGGCACACGTCTTATCGAATTTCTGACCGTAAGGCCGCATGCCCGCTTCCTTAAAGGCAGAAAGCTTGTCGATACGCTGTTGTATGATTTCATTGAGTTCCATGATGCTCCTTAATTTTGCCTATAACAGGGTTTCTATTCCTTGCAAAATTAACTCCGAGCCTGCGAAGGAAATTTCACGCCGGATGGCTCGGCTAGCGAAGATAGCCAGAGCCCCCCTGGCGTGAAATTTACGAGCGTTCAGGCAAGGAGTAAACATTATCCTTTTAACTTTAACTCCTAAAAAACAAATAACTTAAGAAAAATCTGTGCTTTATTATAACCGACGCAAAAAGCCCTGTCAACGCCTATTCGGGGTCAGCGTGCTGCAAAACGACCGGGCCGCCCAAAAATAAAATGGCCCCTGGTCTCATTCCAACCAAGGGCCATCGTGATGCTGATAGCTTGCCTTACTTCCTTAAAAGCACCCTCCTGGTGGCCTTCCTGGCCCCAAAGAACTTGACCGTGAAATCCGCAGCCTTGTGCGCGTCGAATTCCCTGCAGGAAAAGATATTGATGTAAGCGGAATTCCAGAGCTCGGAAAAATGCCCCGTGATCGAGCTGGTCTCAATGAACTGCAGCATCGAATAACCCGCGGTATGCGCCTTATCGTAACCGAAATGCGGCAGGAGCGTCTTGCCGTATTTTTTCATCTTCAACAGCTTGCAGAGCTTGGTGGTGAACTCAGAAAGCTTTTTGGCCGAACGGATCGTTTGAGGATCGCAACCGTAAAGATCCAGAACAACTTCCAGACCAAAACTACCCGCAGGCATCGTGACGTTCTTAGGCATCCCCTTACTTACCTCCCGTTGTTTGATAACACAGATTTCTAAAAAAGATTACACAGATTAAGTTCGAGTTTTAATCTGTGTAATCGGTTTATGAATCTGCGTCATCAGAGGGCGCCGGTTGTTTCAGCGCCCTCAATGTATTGTCCCTGGAATTGTTTTTTTGACGACGACACAACCCAGGGACATCGCTCTTGGGTGATATTATACTACACGCGTCTGTCAACACAAGATATCTTTAAAAAAATATTCCCCCTATTTCACCCTTTCGCTCGACGGCAAGAGCGCCGGATGCTCCTCGACTACGGTCGGCAGGCCCATCGGGCCCAATAATTCGATGAACGGGTCCGGATCCAGCTCTTCGACATTCACCATCGTCTTCGGATCCCAGATGCCCCGGGCGATCAGGATCGCGGCGGCCACCGGAGGCACACCCGCCGTATAAGAAATCGCCTGAGATTCGACTTCCTTGTAGCAGACGGCATGATCGCAGATGTTATAAATAAATATTTCCCTGCGCTTGCCGTTTTTGGTGCCTTTGACGTAATTCCCGATACAGGTCTTCCCCGTATAGTTCGGGGCCAGAGACGACGGATCCGGCAAAATGGCCTTGAGGACCTTTAACGGCACGACCTCAACGCCCTCGGCGGTCCTGACGGGCTTCTCGGACGTCAACCCCAGGTTGGTCAACACCGTAAAGACATTGATATAGTGGTCGCCGAACCCCATCCAGAAACGGATGGAATCGGCATCGATGTTCTTCGACAAGGAATGCAATTCATCGTGGCCGTTCAGATAGACCGGCATCTTGCCGACCACGGGAAAATCATAGACCATCTTGACGGCATGGACCTTTTCACAGACCCACTTGCGGTCGATCCACGTCCAGACCTTTTTGAACTCCCTGAAGTTGATCTCCGGATCGAAGTTCGTCGCAAAATACTTGCCGTGGCTGCCGGCATTCACGTCAAGGATGTCGATCGTATCGATCTTATCGAAATAATGCTTCGCGGCCAGGGCGCAATAGGCGTTGACCACGCCGGGATCGAACCCTGCGCCGAGGATGGCCGTGATGCCGTGTTCCTTGCAGCGGTCTTTGCGTTTCCATTCATAGTTGGCGTACCACGGCGGGTCTTCGCAGACCTTGTTCGGATCTTCATGGATCGCCGTATCCATGTAAGCGACTCCGGCCTGGATACAAGCCTCCAGAAGAGACATGTTGACGTAAGCCTGGGCCAGGTTGATGACGATCTGTGAATCCGTCTCCCTGATCAACTTGACTGTCGAGGGGACATCCAAGGCGTCGATCCTGCGGGAATAAATCTTCTTCGACTTATCCTTGAGGTGACTTTTTCTATTGACGCTCTCGATGATGGCCTCGCACTTGCCCTGGGTCCTCGACGCGATGCAGATGTCGCCCAGAACGTCATTGTGCTCGGCGCACTTATGCGCCGCCACATGAGCCACGCCGCCGGCCCCGACGATCAAAACATTTTTCTTCATATGAGCGGCCTCCTTCTCTCTCTTGGATAAGCTCCCTACGACAGGCTGCTGACAAAATCCCCGTAGGAAAAACGGCGCACCACATCCAGCGACCCGCCAAGCCTTCTGACGACGATCGACGGCATCTGAAGGCCGTTGAACCAGTTCTTCTTGACCATCGTATAGCCGGCGGCGTCCAGAAACCTGATCTCGCTGCCGACCTTGAGCCGCCGGCCCAGGCGATAGGTCCCGAAGATGTCTCCCGCCAGACATGAGCGGCCGGCGATCATATAGGTAAAACGCCCTCTCCGCTTTTCCTGGAGCTTGGCGTTCTGGCGGTAAATGAGCAGGTCCAGCATATGGGCCTCGGTGGATGCATCCACGATCGCAATGTCCATCCCGTTGCGGACGATATCGACGACCCGCGTCACCAGCTGCGCCGCCTGCGTGACGGCGGATTCCCCGGGCTCCAGATAAACCTGGATGCCGAAGGCGCGGCTGAAGGCCTCCAATGTTCTGCAAAACTTTGCGACCGGATACCCCTTCTTGGTAAAATAAAGTCCTCCGCCGAGACTGACCCACTTCAGCCGCCCCAGCACATCTCCGTAAGCGCGGCCGATATGCTCGAGGTGCCGCGCAAAATGACCGAAATCATCGTTCTCGCAATTGTAATGGAACATGACGCCGCTGAGACGCGGCAGAGCTTTTTTCAAGGCCGCCCTGTCCGTCACGCCGAGCCGCGAATATTTCCTCGCCGGATTCGCAAGGTCGAAATGGGAAAAACTGATGCCGGGGTTCACTCTGACGCCGACCGCACAACTTCCCGCCAGGCCGCTGAACGCCTCAAGCTGGGAAAGAGAATTAAAAATAATCTTGTCCGAAAAAGCGGCGACCTGGCGGACATCCTCCCTGGAGAAACCGACGCAATAGGCGTGGACCTCCTTGCCGAATTTTTCATGGCCGAGGCGCGCTTCGTAGACCGAGCTGGAGGTCGTTCCGTCCATATAGCGCTTCATGAGGTCGAAGACGGACCATGCGGCAAAGCATTTCAACGCCAAGACGGACTTGGCCCCGGACGTCTCCCGGATATGCCGGATAATCCTCAAATTCCCCAGCAGCTTCTTCTCATCGATCAAGTAATAGGGTGTTTTCAAAATCATTTTAAAAAGACCGCAAAAAAATAAGCCTGACCCGGCCCATGACATCCTCCCTTGCCGCGGTCAAGCCCCTGAATATACCGAATGTCTCTCTTGCTGTTTTCCATTTCCTCTATCAAAGCCTCCTTCGACCACTTTCGTCGGAAAAACCTGAACCCCGCCAGAAACAGCTCTTTCTGACGGGGTTCGGCCTTATGGGTGTTATCTTATATGAAATTATTTTACGAATCAAGAAAATTCTTTGAATTTCCCTGATTTTTCAGCCCGACAGGGCGCCCGGCAGGGCGGCTATGAACCCAACATGGCCTTCATATCATCCTCGGGTGTCGTGATCAGCTTCAGGTCGAATTTTTCCTGAAGGATTTTAAAAACTCCCGGCGTAAGAAAAGCGGGTGGCGTCGGCCCGATGCGCATGCCTTGGATGCCGAGAGACAATAAAGTCAAAAGGATGGCCACCGCCTTTTGTTCAAACCAGGACAAAACGATCGACAACGGCAGCTCGTTGACAGGAAGCCCGAAAGCCTTGCTTAAAGCGAGGGCGATCTGGATGACGGAATAGGCATCATTACACTGGCCGACGTCGATGAGACGCGGGATGCCGTCGATCGCGCCGAATTCCATCTTGTTAAAACGGTATTTGCCGCAGGCCACGGTCAGGATCCCGCAGTCTTTGGGAACGAGCTCCGCCAGGCGCGTATAATAATTCCTCCCTGGCTTGGCGCCGTCGCAGCCGCCGATCACAAAGAAACGACGGATCCTGCCGGCCTTGACCGCCGCCGCGATCTTATCCAAAAGACCGAGCACCGCCGTGTAGTGAAATCCTGTCGCGATTTTTTTGCCCGGCGCCTCCGGCAACGAAGGAAGTTCCCGCGCTGCGGCGATGACCGCCGAAAAATCACGTCCCTGGATATGCCTCACCCCTTCCACGCCTGCGATGCCGGTCGTAAAGAGCCGACGGCGGTAAGAATCCTTGGGAATCATGACACAGTTGGTCGTCACGAGGATCGCCCCTGGAAATGCGTCAAAATCCTTCCTCTGCTCCTGCCAGGCGTTGCCGTAATTGCCGACGAGGTGTTTGAACTTGCGCAGTTCCGGATAACCGTGGGCCGGCAGCATTTCGCCGTGCGTATAGATATAAATGCCCTGGCCTTCCGTCTGTTTCAAAAGCTCGTAAAGGTCCAGGAGGTCGTGCCCCGTCACAAGGATCCCCTTGCCTGCCTTCGTTCCCGTTTCAACCTCGGCAGGACGGGGTTCGCCGAAACGCTTGACGTGCGCCTGATTCAATAACTCCATCACGCGCAGATTCATCCGGCCGCAGGTCAAAACCAAAGACAGGAATCGCTCGACATCGAAATCGACATTGGTCAACGTCGCGAACATGGCCTCGTGCATAAAAGCGTCTATCTCGTCGTCTTTGGCTCCCAGCTCGCGGGCATGGTAGGCGTAGGCGCCGATGCCCTTTAAACCGAAAATCAAGGTATCCTGCAAAGATGCAATGTCCTCATTCTTGCCGCAGACACCTTTAACCGTGCACCCCGTCCCGCCGGCTGTTTGTTCACACTGATAACAAAACATACTCATGGCCTCACCCCTCCTGTTTAACCGCACCTCCGCCGGACACCGATGATTTTTTAGAAAATGCGGCGGCTATCGATATTGTCTTTCATCTCTCCTTCAATGCCCACAACAACATCCTCAACCGGTATATGGGCCCCTGCGCGGTCCATGGCCTCAGCCACGACCATCTTGAGACCCGAGCAGCACGGAACCTCCATGTGGACGATCGTTAAAGACCGTATCTCGTTCTTCCGGAATATGAGCGCCAGTTTCTCGACATAAGCCTGCGCATCGTCCAGTTTGGGACAGGCGACCAGAAGGATTTTTCCAAAAAGCAGGCTGCCGTGGAAATCCGGACAGCTGAACCCCGCGCAATCGGCCGCAAGCAGGATATCGGCGCCCCGCAGATAAGGCGCATTGACGGGGACAAGCGCCAGCTGCACCGGCCAATTTGCCAGCGCCGAAGCAGCCTTTTCTTTTGCCCCACCGCCTGCCGCCGGGGCCTCTTTCTGCCGCAGGCGGCCTTTCAAATCGATAGCCCGGCTGGCCGGACAACCGTCAACAGCCTTTTGGGAGGCATCCGCACCACAAGCACAGCCTGCTTCCTGCGCCGCTGCCGGCTGTTCCTCAAGGGCTTCTGGTGGACGTTCAACCAAGCGGATGGCCCCTTGAGGACAATGGCCGAGACACGCGCCGAGGCCGTCGCAATAACGATCATTTACCAGTTTTACCTTGCCGTTGACAAGCCTTAACGCCCCTTCGCGGCAATTCGGAATGCATCGGCCGCAGCCGTTGCACTTCTCTTCGTCGATCTCGATGATCTTCCTGATTGTCCGTATCGCTGATCTCATGGCCTCTTCTCCTTTCCAGGAAACAAGCATAACGCAGGAAGAAAAAAACGTCCTTGACTCAAGTCAAGTTTTCAAAATATGAAAATAGGGGATGCTCAAAGCGGTTCGCCGCTGCTCAAGCGTTCGAGTTTGGATCGGTCCAGGAGGCGGACATGTTTTTTGCGGAGTTGGAGGATGCGGCGGAGGGACATCTTGCGGGCAATGCGGGAAAAGGTCTCGGGAACGATCCCAAGCCTGGCGGCCAGCTCATTCTTCCTGATATCCAGTTCAAACTGGTCACTGTTACGCTGGACAGCCGTATCCAGAAAATATTTAGCCATCCGGGACGAAGCGCTTTTAAGGGACAACTCCTCGATGAGACTGTTGAAAAAACGGAGCTTCTCGCTCAAGGAAGCCAAGACAGACAGGGAAAGATCAAAATGCCTTCTCATCAAATCCAAAAACTGTCTCTTGGGAACATACAATAACTCGCTGTCCGTCAACGTTTCGGCAAAGGCCGGATATCTTTCAATCCCGCCGACAAGGACCGCTTCGGCGACGGAGCCGCCTTCGGAGATGACATGAAGGATCCTCTCTTCACCGGAGACGGAAAGTTTATAGACCTTGACCCTGCCGTTGAGGACGACGAAGAATCCGGCGGCAGGCTCCCCTTCACGGAAGACCGTCTCGCCGGCGGCAAACTTGCGCCGAATGGAAAAATTCCTGATGGCGCCCAGATAACGGGGGTCGATGCGGCAAAATAAAAAACATCTGTGGAGAGAAAGGCTATGAGATACGGCCATGCGATAAACTTTAAAATCCGACACGTGATTTGCAGCGGGGTCACAAGAAGGCGATTCCGAGCCCTCTTACGGTAACATTCGGAGACGGAGCTGTCAAAAAAATTTACGCCGGGCCGGCCAGGCTGCTTTTGACCAAGTCGCTCACCGTCTTGTTATCGCAGCGGCCTCCGGTCCTGATCAGGACCTCCTTCATCACGCGGCCCATGTCTTTAAGCGATGAAGCCTGGGTCTCGGCCATCACGGCGCGAACGATCTTCTCCAGTTCCTGCGCGGACATCTCTTGAGGCAAATAGCCCTTGAGGATCTCCAGCTCTTTCTTCTCTTTATCGACTAGGTCCTGGCGTCCGCCCTTCTCAAACTGGGCGATGGATTCCTGACGCTGCTTGACGAGCTTTTTGATGACACCTATAACATCGGCGTCATCGAGCTTCTCGGTTCTCTTCTCGATAGCGCAGTATTTCATCTGCGAACGCAAAAAGCTGATCGTCTGCGTGCGCAGTTGGTCTTTGGTTTTCATGGCGTCCTTGAAATCGGCCATGATCTTATCTTCAAGTGTCATATCCCGCCTCCTGACCTTCTCTATCTAAAACCAGATCCTTGACGCCTACCTGAACAATATTCACAGGAAAACGTCAGGGATCTAATTCGGACGGATCATTTACGTTCACCTGCCGCGCCGCGGCGGTTCCGCAAATAATGTCCTCATTAAAAATACCACGACATGCCGACAAGATACATATTGGCGTTGATGCCGCCGTTCGGTTCCTTGATGGACGCATTGGACACATGACGCATCCTGTAGCCGACATTGACAGCTACATTATCCTTTATGAAATATGTCAGGCCTGCGCCGCCGGCCGAGGCGAAATTGAACTGCGTCGACTGTTCATAGGTGTGCAACGTCATATAGTACAACCCCGTTCCTCCCTCTATATAAGGATAGAGTTTCTTTGTCAGAGGATAGGAATAGCGCAAATAGAAACCCGCGCCCATTTCCGCGTTGTTCTCTGGTTGAAAGATGTTGCCTGCAAATATCTCATAGATCAGCTCCAGCATCCCCTTGGGTTCGAAGCCGAATTTTTTGGTGAACGGCTTGAGGTCAAAACCGAAGCGCACACCCAAAGGAATGGCCTGTTCGTCGTCTTGGTTCTTCAAGTCTGCCTGGATATAGCCGGTGAAGAAACCGATCTCCTGCAGCCACTTGCCGATGCCCTCCTGCGGTCTCTCGGCAAAGGCCGGAGTCACAAGGCAAGATAAGGCTAAAAGAACGATCAGACCCGCTACCGCAAAGCCACGTGCTGATTTTTTCATGCCCTGCTCCTTTGTTAATGGGGCGTGTTTAAAAAGATCTATATCCACCGCACAAACGCGCGAAACTCCCTTAGGCGGACACCGTCTCTTTCGGCTTTTCCTGGAAACCCTCCGTCAGCATGTCCGCCACGGTCTGCGCCAACCACGGGCTTAGGGACGCCACCTCGATCTTCGTGGACCCTTCGTCCACCGGGGTAAAGAACAATCCCACCTGCGTCGTATCCACAAACCCGGCAAATTTCATTGCGGCCAGATAAGCGTCATTCTCGCCCCTCAGATAAATATTCGCGCCCTTGGCCTTGAGAATTTCATCGGCGCGCATAAAAGCATCATGCTTGGGCTTCTTGACAATAACGATCTTAGCGTCCGCGCGCGCCCGTTCCAGATGGGTCATGGACGTTCCCCATACCTCTTTCCCGAATTCCTTGAGATGGGCGCATCCGCTGCACAGAACAACGGCGCTCAGGCAAAAAAAAGCGAAGCCCCGCCAGCACGTCCGCAGAAGAGACGAGGCAGCAGCTTCTTTTCTCTCGGTGCATGGCGAAATCCTGCACCAAACCTTCATCTCCAGACGAGAGTCCGGGGCTTTTTGGTGCAGGACAAGGGCCCCAAGCCCTTGCGATTTGTCCTGCACCCGTGTCCGACGCGTATTCATATCGTCCCGCTATAAGACCGTCCGCACCATTTCCTGAATAATATGCCTTTATTATATCTAATCTGATAAAAAAATCTACTTTAAAAATCTTTTCGCCGATGACACGGACGCAGGCATCCCGCCCTTTGATTTTATGGCGATATTGTCTATAATAGCTTTATGATTTACGACCGCTTCCAACAAGAAGCCATCGATTTTATCAATCAAGGTTGCTCTGTCGTCGTCTCGGCGCCGACGGGCGCAGGAAAAACAGCTATTGCCGAGCATGTCATCACCGCCTCCATCGCCCAACAGAAAGGCGTCATCTACACGGCGCCCATCAAGGCCCTCTCCAACCAGAAATTCAGGGACTTTCGCCGGCTCTATGGAAGTGCCATCGGCATCGTGACCGGCGACATCTCCATCAATCCGCACGCGCCCGTCCTCATCATGACGACGGAGATATTCCGCAACAGGATCCTCGACGACCCCGGATCGCTCAAACAATACTCCTGGGTCATTTACGACGAGATCCATTATATCGACAACCCCGAACGCGGCACCGTCTGGGAAGAATCCTTGATCCTCCTGCCGGAACACATGAATTTTCTCGGACTTTCCGCGACGATCCCCAATATCGACGCGTTTGCCTCCTGGCTCAAAACCATCCATCACAAAGACGTCAGGGTCGTCATCGAAAACAACCGGCCTGTCCCTCTTCATATCTTCTTCCAGTGCCACGACCGCGTCACGGACAAAATTGACGCCTCTGCCTATCATCCCGGCAGACCCAACCGGCTCGACACCCTGATCGAACGCCTGGAATCCCAGGGAGGACTGCCGGCCATCTATTTTGCCTTCAGCAGGAGAAAAACGGAAGAGTTGGCGTATGAATCGCGCGGCCACCGCTTTCTGGCGCCCGGGGAAGAAATGCGGATCTCAGAACTCTTTGACTCCCTCTGCCGGAAATACGGTCTCCAGGATAATGCATCCGCCAAAGATATCTTCCCTCTCGTGCGGCGCGGCATCGCCTTCCATCACGCCGGGATGCTGCCGACGCTCAAGGAAATCATCGAACAGCTTTTCACCAGCCACCTTTTGAAACTCATCTTCACCACAGAGACGTTCGCCCTCGGCATCAACATGCCGAGCCGTTCGGTGATCTTCGACGATTTAAGAAAAATCTACGGCCGCTATGCCCGCAACCTCAAAACCAGGGATTTCTACCAGATGGCCGGCCGCGCCGGCCGGCGCGGCATGGATAAAGAGGGTTTCGTCTACTGCCGCGTCCATCCTGCCAAGATCAGGCCTGAAGAGGTCCGGCGCATCGTCTTCGGACGGCCGGAGGAAGTCAAAAGCCAGTTCAATACCTCCTACGCGACGCTCCTGAATCTTTTCGGGCAGCTCAAAGACAGGCTCCTGGACATCTACCCGCTCTCGTTCCACTTCTATGGCTCGCGCAAGAATGAACAAAAAGAAGCCGCGCGGCTCCTGGCGGCAAAAATGAGCCTGCTCAAGGAGCTCGGCTTCATCAAAGACAGCGCCCTGACGGACAAAGGGGATTTCGCCAAGGCGATCTACGGCTACGAGTTGATCATTTCCGAGCTCTACGACAAACGTATCCTGCAGTCTCTGGACGTCGCAAGCCTGGGGATGCTTGCGGCCGCGGCCGTCTTCGAGCCGAGAAAATACCAGCAACCTCCCGCCCGCCTGCCCCAAGGATGCCGTCAGATCAAACAGGCAAGCGACAAACTCTACGAAGCCCTGCGGGCCAAAGAACAAAGATGCAGGATTTATCCCGTCTCAAAAAAACTCTGGTGGCACCTTTCGCCGGCGATGGAAGCATGGATGAAAGGCGAAGACTTCGGACGGGTGGCGACGCTGACGGATACGGACGAAGGAGAGATTGTCAGGTATTTCCGCATGGCCCTGCAGATCTTGAACGAGATGCGCGAGATCAAAAACCTGCCGACAGAGATGAAAGAAAAGATCGAAAAGGCCATCCGTCTCATCAACCGCAACGAAGTGGACGCGGAAAAACAAATAAATCTCCCCGTGCTCGCCCCGCCCGAGACAGGGCAGACCTGAGGTTTCTTTCCTGGATGACCCCGCATTCTGCGGCTCGATTACGGGAAGGATAAACGGCACAGTCAAAGTCTGGATCCGGCCATGAAGCCTTAACGAATCTCCGCCTGATCCCCGACAGCAATCTTGTTGCGATCGGCAAACCCGGCGTTGGCTTCAAGAACATATCTGGCGGGGCGACTGTTGCTAAAAACGGGCGGCTGGCCTGGGCCGGAAGGCTCGACATTGCGTGCCATATCGACGATCCTGCCTGAAGAATCCATCCAGATAACATCCAGCGGGATCCTCGTGTTCTTCATCCAGAACCCCCATATGCCTTCCTGAGAAAAAACAAAAAGCATCCCGCGGTCCTGCGGCAGAAAACGCCGGTACATCAGGCCTTTTTGCCTTGCGGCATCGGTGTCAGCCACCTCCACGCGCAGACAAACGCTGGGCCCAAAACACACCTGCGGTGAAGCTTGTCTTTGGGCCGCGAACAACACAAGACTGCAAACCGCCAGAAAACCTATCAACGCCCAGAGAAGGCGGCGCTTCATGGACATCCGGGGGGTAACAGGATGGGGCGACGTCCCGTGCCGGCGAGCGATCACCCGCACAAGGGTATTGATCAGATGCTCGGCCTTGTAAAAATTACTCGATTTGTCAAAAAACCCGTTGACGCCGAGCTTGTAGGCGTCCACGCTCATCTCTTCCTCGCCGAACGCCGAAAGCATGACCACAGGAAGCCGGTCATCCACTTCCCTGATCGCCCTCAGCGTCTCGATACCCTCCTGACGGGGCATCTGCAGATTGAGGAAAACGATCCCCGGTTTCTTGCTCTTGATCATTTCAATGGCCTCGGCGCCGGACATAAGGGCCTCGATACGGTACCCCTGAGAGGTAAACCAGTACCTGATCGAATCGAGAAAATCCTTCTCATCGTCGACGATCATGATGTAAAAGTCGCTCTTGGAATCCTGGGGCTGATTCATCGGCTTATTGGACATCTATTTTCCCTCCGCGGAACGCCCTGGGGACGACAAAGGTGAACGTGCTGCCGTGACCGATCTGGCTCTCCACCCAGATATCTCCCCCGTGAAGATTGATGATCTCTTTGGCAATGGACAAACCCAATCCCGTTCCGCCTGTGCCGACAGGCGAAACGAGGCTGACCTGTTCGAATTTGTTGAATATCCTCTTGAAATCTTTCGGGTCGATGCCGATGCCCGAATCATGGACCGCGATCTCCACGCACGGCTCCTGGCATATCTTTTCTTTCAGATCCAATGGCTTGAGCTTGATATGGACTTCTCCTTTTTTCGGCGTGAACTTCAAAGCGTTGCCGACAAGGTTCACCATGACCTGCACCATGCGGTCCCTATCCGCATTGACCGTCACGGGCGCCTCCGGCAGGTCGATCTTCAGCACGATCTCCTTGTCGCTCACCCAGCTTGAAAGAGACACCTTGACCTCCTGGATGACGCCCCGGATATCGAAAGAAGACG
The DNA here is from genome assembly GCF_004102945.1 of Candidatus Velamenicoccus archaeovorus. GTDB lineage: Bacteria > Omnitrophota > Gorgyraeia > Velamenicoccales > Velamenicoccaceae > Velamenicoccus > Velamenicoccus archaeovorus. Next base: position 1,357,518 of record NZ_CP019384.1, read on the forward strand.
GCAGGAGGACAAATTTGCCGGCCTCGAGCTTGGACATATCCAGAAGATCGTTGATGAGGCTGTTGAGACGCGCCAGGTTGAGCTTGGAAATGGCCAGAAACCGCTTCTGGTCGTCATTGATGGCGCCGGTGACGCCGCTGTCGATGAGTTCCAGGGACTTCTGGATCGCCACCACAGGCGTGCGCAGTTCGTGCGTCACCAGAGAGACAAATTGCGACTTGATCTCTTCGATCTGTTTCTCGTGCGTGATATCGCTCAAAACCGACACCATCCCGACGGTATCGCCATCCTCGTTCTCGACGACAGCCGTAGACGCCCTCAGGACTTTCTTGGTCGTCTCGTCTTTACTGTCGAGTTCAATCTCCTTCGTCACCTGGGTCCCCATTTCGGCGTCCAGATCTTTGGCGACGGCCAAGAGATGCTCATTTTTCAAGCTCTCGACGAGATACCTGCCGAGAGACTCCTTGGCCCGGCTGTCGAGGAGCTTCTCGGCCGCCGGGTTCATCATCACGATGCGGCCTTCCCGGTCGACGACGACAACGCCCTCGGCCACATGGCGCATAATGGCATCCGTCCTCTCTTTCTCATCGGCCAGCCTCTTATTGAGAGAGGTCAGATCTTCCGTCTCCCGGCGAACCTCTTTCTCAAGTTCCTCGTCGAACCTTTCGGCTATCCGCATAAGCCTGTCGAGTCTCTTCTTGGAAACGGCCACTTCCTTGTCCTGGGCAAGCTCCGCTTTAAGCTTTTCGACAAACAAGGCGGCCTTGTCGCGGGCCGCCCCGCGCCCCACGAAATAATCCTGGAGCCTGGGCACCAGCCTCTCCCCATCCCTCTCTTCGTTGAAGATGCGGGCCCCCAGGCTGACAGATTCCCCGGGTGCGTTTTCAAAAGACGAAAACGCATAAAATGCCATGGCCATCTTGATATCGTCTGTACAGGACCGGATTGCATCTTCGGCAGTCAAAAAAATAAAAACCGTATTTTTCTTGCGGAATGAATCGAAGACGCGCTCCATAAAACCCGACGGATCCGGCTTGCGTTTCAGGATAATGGGCGCGATATGTTCGGCCATCCAGGCGATGAATTTCTTGATGACGGCCTCAAAATTCCCGGTCTCTTTGGCGCTCCGGATGATCACGTCGACGATAGACCCCGGATCCCGCTCAAGCTTCTCAAAAATGCCTTCAGGGGGCTGCGACAAATCCCCCCTCCTGCCGCTCAAGAAATCCTGGATATGCCCGGCCATCCCCTCAGACTCCGCCTGGCCTTCGGGCCGCACATCGGAAAGCACCGCGCCTGCCTCACGCAATCTCTCAGGAGACAGCCTGCGGACCTGGATATGCCTGGAGCCGCTCAACAGAATTGCCGGCGTCGAACGGCCCTCACCGGTATCCGTATCCCTGGAAGACGCCAATGCCTTGATAAAATCAATTAACTCGCCGGGTTCCACTCCCCGCAAGAAAACAACAGCTTCAAGCCCAAAGTTCACGAACCGGTCGTAAATCTCCCGGACCCCCGTGACATCTGCGTCCATCGGCTCCTCATTCAGAAGCATCCGGCCGCCCGGGAGGCCTGCGGCAAAAATTATCTCTGTTTTTTCTTTAAGAATCGTATCGAAGATGGAAAAAAGGCTGTGCAAAGTCTCACGGGACAGGGAATGCTGGGAGACATAGAGCGAAAGCCTTTTGAAGGCGAGGAAGAAGGACTTAAAGACTTCTCTGTATAACGCTGATTTTTCAGACATAGGGACAATCGATAGGAAACATTTCTATCATAACGTGCTTTACGGCAAATGGCAAGGTGAATGTGGCGCTTAAACCCGCAGGATCGCCCCGGCTTTTCCGGCGAGCTCCTGACCTATCCGAAGGTAAGGGCGTAGATCGACAAACCGGGCCCGTCCACCTCGATCTCGAGCTTGTGCTGGCCATATCCCGGACCGCAGATAATGTGGTACATATCATGGCCGGAGACCTTGACCATGCCCCCATCCCCCGCGTCTTCGCAGCTATACGACTGACCGATATATCTGCCATCTACCTTAATCATGAGCCTCGCACCGGCTCCAGGGGCACCGGCGACGAGATTGACGGACTTGGCCTTATAGATGAGGACGATCTTCCCTGTAGCCGACTGCAGACGGAGATGATCGGCATCATTGAACCACTCCCCTTCCAAATAGACCTGGTTAGGCGCCAGCGTATCCGGCAGGACATAGCGGATGACCCTGCCCTCTTCAAATCCTTCGGGGCTGCCGAAGTTACCGCGCGTCGTCTCGGCCCCGAGATAAATCTCCGGCGTGCCGATCGAACCAAAATCAACCTCATCAATCTTTCCGGGCCGGACGGCGCCAAGAGAAGACGCGCCCTCTGCGATATGCAGGACACGCCGGCGTTCTTCCAGGAGACGACGGATCACCTGTTCGGTCTGGCCGTAGCCGCCTTCGCCCACATGTTTGTAAACGATGAAGCCGTCGATATCGATCAGGTATTTCGTAGGCCAGTAAAGGGTATCGTAGAGACGCATGTTGGCATGGGCATTGTCCAGGATCACCGGATAATGGATCCCCGCTTTCTTGACGGCCACGGCGACATTGTCATAGACCTTCTCAAAACCGAATTCCGGGGCGTGCACGCCGATGATCAGAAGTCCTTCGGATCCGTATTGGGCGTCCCATGCGGTCAAATAGGGCAGCGTCCTTTGACAGTTGATACAGCTATAGGTCCAGAAGTCGATGAGGATGACCTTCTTGCCGATCGCATCGGAAAGACGGAAAGGTTTCGTATTGATGTAGCCGTCGGGTGAAATGAATTCTTTGGCGCGTTCGTATTTCATTTTTTTCTCCGCGATCCGTTTTGTATTCGCCACCCCTTGCGCGACAGGCGCCGCGATCTCCTGGCTGGCGGCGACAGACGCAGGAACGCCGGACAATTCTTTCTCTTTACGGGGCTCCAGGACATATATAGCCGCGACGATCGCCGCAACGGCAACAAACAATAAAAAAGGTCTCTTTGTCATATCCGTTTCAACAATGCTTTATTCAAAAAGGTGCCGTTCACAACCGCCGCCAGATCATCTGTAAAAACAAGGATGCCCAGAAGAATCAGAAAAATACCCATCAAGCGGTTGATGATCCACAAATAACGGGCCAGCCGGCCGGTCCATTTCACGGCAAAAGACGCAAATAACCCCGTCAAAAGGAACGGAACGCCAAGACCGAGGGCATAGCCGAGCAAAAGCCAGAAGCTTGCCGCCGGCCGGCTGGCGGCCAGGGCCAAGATGCTGCCCAGGATGGCTCCGACGCAGGGGGTCCAGCCGACCGCAAAAGCCGCTCCGAAGACGAAGGAAAAAACATAAGGAGGCAGCCGGGCCCCTGTCCTCAGCCGGACCTTATGCTCTCTCTGGAGCCAAGGAATCTCCAGAAGCCCCAGAAGATTCAGGCCGAAAACAATAATGACGATGCCGCCGATACGCCCCAGCCATTCTTTGGCCGCGAAAGAGACCTGCTGAAGGATGGTATTGAGCAAGACGCCGAGGAGGGCAAAGACCGAGGCGAATCCCAGCACAAAAAAACAGGAGCATAAAAAAATCCTGCGGCGCCCCGCAGAGGCTTGTGCCAAAGAAACGCCGGAAAGATATCCCAGGAAACCGGGAATAAGAGGCAAAACGCAGGGATTCAAAAAAGACAATAAACCGGCGCCGAACGCTATGGCGAAAGAGACTCTATCCACCGTTAATCATCGTGATGCGCTTCGCTGCTCAAAGGCTCGACATGAACGACGATATCGCTGACCCCGCAAAATTCCTTTTTAATAAGATCCTCGATCTTGACGGTCAGATCATGGGCCCGGACCACCTTCATGTTGTCATCTACCAGGAGATGCAGGTCGATAAAGATATCGTCGTGACGGCCGCGCGTCCTGATCTTGTGGCATTTTTTGACCTCGGGAATCGCCATCACGAGGCGTTCGATGGCGCGGCGATCGATGGCCGCCGTATCGCACAGAATGGCCGAAGACCCTTTAAGGATCTCCAAGCCCGAAATGGCGATAAAAACGGCGATGACCATGGCCACAAGAGGGTCCAGGATGGGAAATCCGATCTTGACGCCGATCAGGGCAACGGCGACGGAACAGGATGTCAGAAGATCCGCCCGCGTATGCATGGCATCCGCGACAAGGATATCGCTGCCGAGGGCGCGGCCGCGGCGGCTCTCATAGAACATGACGGCCGTATTTATCAGCATCGTCAAGCCGAGAACGACAAAACCCCAGATATTGACTTCCGGCGCGCTCTTCGTCCGCAGTCTCTCCCAGCCGCTGTGGATAAGATTCAAACAGACCAAAAACAACAGGAAAGCGATGACAAGCGAAGCGAGGGTCTCGTATTTCTTGTGGCCGTAAGGATGGTCTTCGTCCATGGGTTGCCCGGCGATCCTCATGCCCAGGAGACCGACGATATTGGAAGCGCCGTCCGCAAAGGAATGATACCCGTCGGCCACCATGCTGGTGCTGTTGATCAGGTAGCCGAAGACCAATTTCAGGATCGCCACCAGCCAGTTCAATCCCAGGATAACAACAAGGATCCGCCGGACGGCGCGCACGTAGCCCTTTTCTCCCGCCGGGGCATGAAAGGCATGTTCATGATGGTGCAGAGACATGGATTATCCCACCAGTAGAAGGAGCGCCATGACTGCGACGCCCAGGATGATGGACAACAACTGAAAAACAGAACGCGAAAAACGTACTTCGCGATGAAGTTCGGGGATCAGATCCGATCCGGCCAAATAGATAAAACCTCCCGCCGTCAGAGGCAGCGCATAATCCGCAAAATCTTTAATATGCGGGCCGACGAGGAGCGCTGTCACCGATCCTATGACCGCCACCAGCGCACACAAAAAATTCATAAACAGCGCCCGGAAACGGCCCAAACCGCCGTTGACAAGGATCCCGTAATCGCCAATCTCTTGGGGAATCTCATGCAAAATGACGGCCAGCGTCGTCGTCAAGCCGATAGGAAAACTGACCGAATAGCTGGCGCCGATAATAATGCCGTCGATAAAATTATGGAAGCCGTCGCCGATCAGATTGAGCCAGACAACGGGCTTGCTGTGCATGTCGCAGATGCCCGAATGGCAGTGCCGCCAATAGATGAATTTTTCAAGGATGAAGAACACGAGGATGCCGGCCATGACGCCGAAGGAGACGCGCAAAGGCGAGGCGGCCTTTTCAAAAGCCTCTGGAAGGATATGGATAAAAACGTCCCCGAACAACCCGCCGACAGCAAAGCTGACCAGAAAAAGCAGGGCCCTTTTCAGACGGTTCTCGTCCATGGCCAAAGTCACGATGCCAACCAAAGAGATGAGGCTGACCAGAAAAACGCTCACCAAGGTGTAAAGCCAGGTCTTCATAATATCCATGTTTTCCACAGGTTATGGTAGATTTTCTTTCTTAAAGATTAGTCTAAGAAGCGCGCTTTGTCAACCAATAAGAAAACCAGGCGCCTGGACATCGGCGCCTGGTTTTCATTGATAACCGATACAAACCTGCGGATCAGGCCTTAACGGTACAAACGTCTGCCGCCCCGGCCGCAATCTTATCCTTAATGAGCCCGGCAACCTTCCTTCCTGAATACAGCATCCCGGAGAACGTCGGTCCCATACGGGGAATGGCAAAAACTGTGGCCACGCTCATACCGCAGACATAAAGACCCGGATAGACCTCTCCTGTCTTTTCCACGAGCGCATCTTCGGAAGCGACGATATCCATGGCCCCGCACTCGCCGTAGGACAGAATCCCTCTCTTCTGCAAAGCCTGACAGACACGCGCATCGTGCCCGGTCGCATCTACGACAACCCTCGCCTCCAAGGCGACAGGATCGACACAGGTGATCGCCCGCGGCAGGGCCGATACGGCCGCCCAGTTGACGACCACGCCCTCCACGCGTCCCTGACGACAAACCACATCGTCGCACTTCGTCATTTGGAGGAATTTCACCCCTGCGTCGCATGCCGCGGCAATCAGCTTGGAACACGCCTCAGGACCTTTGGCCGCATACAACCCCTCTTCGATTTTTTTGTATCCGACACCTAACTCATCCAGCATCTCTTCTCCGGGACTGCGGAATGTCAGGGTATTCATAAAATACCCGCCGATCCAGAAACCGCCGCCGAGATAATTGTTGCTCTCGACCACCAGGGTCTTCAAGCCGCTCCGCGCCAGGTCCCGCGCCGCCACAAGACCGCTGGGGCCGGCTCCGACGATCACAACATCGCTTTCGATATGTCCGTCGAATTCCTGCAGGAATTCCGACGATATGGCACGCGTGATACGCGCTTCATTCACAGGATAAAATGTCATACGAGTCTCCTTAATTTTGCCTATAACCAGGCCCTTTCCTTAGGCCCTCCCCTTAGGGGTATGGGGAAGGCCTACCCCTTGTGGGTTACAAAATTAGGCCCTTCGCTTATTTGGTATTGCGAAGGCCTACCCCCTTGTAGGGTTAATCCCGAGTCTGCGAAGGAAATTTTTGCCGGATGGCCGTCCGACGGCCTACCCTGGCAAAAATTTTCAAGCGCCCGCCACCACTGCGTCGGCGGGCGTCCGCCGAAGAACTAGTGGCGGACGTTGAGACGAGGGATAAGCGCCTATTCCTTAAGTTGTCCTTCTCATCATCGAACACTCTTCACAAACAAAAAACCCTGCTGCCAAGCGCAACAGGGTCCTCAAAAGACATGGTCCATGTCTACCTCCCTTCGCTGGCATTACCCAGTCCTGCTTCGCTAAAACACTTTCGTTTTAGCTTCGCAGGATTCCTGCGTGGCCCCTTTAGAAGCGGGGCGCAACAGGAATCAGGTTCATGAGGTCATCCGCTGCGCCGTCGAAGCACGCTTCGACAGCCTGCGGAACTCTCAGGCCGATACACGACCTCCCTCGTCCGAATTGTGTCTTTACCTTATCAAAGGACGACGCCTTTGTCAAGGAAAGCGCCAACAAATAACCTCTTCATTTATGTTCGCGCGCTACGCGCTGGGTCAATGGGTTCAAAGGATCGAGCCGCTGGGCATCCGCCAGATATTTTTTGGCCAGGTCTTCCTCGTTACGGCGGAAATAGATCTGCGCCAGGCGCGCATAGGCATCGGCGAAACGCGGATCGACCTCGATCGTCTCTTTGAGGAGCGCCAGCCCCTTCTCGGCGTCGCCGCCGGCAATGCCGGGCGCCAGCGCATAAAAGCTCCCCAATCCGAAGAGGACGCCGGCGGAATGGGGCGTAAGCTCCTGCGCCTTCTTGAGATACCCCAATATCTGCGTGCCCTGGAAAAGCTTGGAGAAGATCCCTCCTTCGTCGGCCAGCATCGCCTTGGCGCCTCCGATCGTCAGGTAGGCCCGCGCATAATTCGTCAGGTCTACTTTCTGTCGCCCCTGTCTGATGACCTTCGAGGCCAAAGAAATCGAGCGGCCATATTCCCGCTTGTCGAAAATCATATAGGCCAGCGTGATGTAGGCCGGAGAAAATTCAGGATCCTTTTGGATGATCTCTTCAAGGATCTTTTCGGCCTTATCCACCTCATGGCGCCGGCGCAACACCTCGGCCTGTCCCCAGCGGGCCTCGATACTCTGGGGATCGGCCTGAAGCATCCGCTTAAAGACGCTTTCGGCCTCATCGACCTTGTATTCATTCAGAAGAACGATACCCAAAAGATACAGGGCCTCCTGGGATTGCGGATTCTTCTGTTGATAAGCGACGGCTTCGGGGAGAGAAGTCTTGTCGGCCTTTTCATGAATATCCTTCCAGTCCGTCGCCGCGGCAGATCCGCATAGCGATATAAAAACAGCCGCAGACACAACCGATAGGATACGCTTCGTCATTCCATCCTCTCTTTGTGGAATCCTCCGGGCCTGCCTTAGCCAAGGCGAGCCGGACTCTCCCTTCTTGTTTCAAACAGTCTCCTGAATGATCCTCACAGCGCCTTCCCGGGGGTTCCCTCCCGAGACAGTGCTGCATTTCCTGCCGAGGGATTGAACCCATTGTAACAAATACCAGGCGATGGACAATAGATAAATCGTCGCATGCCTCACACGTCTTCCTTCGGACATGTGTTGTTTCCAGCACTGTGAGATGATATGATAGGTTTATTGTTCATGCGACCTGCAACAAGGCATATGGAGAGCCAGCTATGGCCATAAAGATCAATCTTGCCAAATCAGCCGGCTTCTGTTTCGGCGTACGCCGGGCCATCACCATCGCCCTCAAGACCACGGCAAAACACAAGGACGTGCGGATGCTCGGCGATATCGTCCATAACGAAGACGTCATCGCCATGATGGAGAGAACCGGAGTAAAAAAGATCAGGACGCTGCGCAAAAACCGCGGACAGACGCTCGTGATCCGCGCCCACGGGCTGTCGGCATCCGTCTTTAAGCGCGCTCAAAAACTCGGCTACATCGTCGTGGATGCGACATGCCCCATGGTCAAGGAGATTCACAGGATTGCGCGCAGGATGGAGCAGGAAAAGCGCAGGATCATCATCATTGGAGATAAAAAACATGACGAAGTCCGCGGCATCAAGGGCCAGCTCAAGACAAAGGCCTTTGTCGTCTCTTCTGTCGGGGCCGCGGCCCGCCTGCCTTTTCCAAAGATCAAAAAAGCCGCGGTGGTCATTCAATCCACGCAAGACGAAGAAAACGCGCTCGGCATATTGCAGCTGATCGCCTCGAAAGTGCGGGATTTGAAATTCTTCAACACCATCTGCGCGCCGACCAGGGTCAAACAAGCAGAAATCAAGGCCATCCCCTTGAAGAACGATGTCGCGATCATCATTGGTTCCGGCGCGAGCGCCAACACGCGGCGTCTTTTTGAGATCGCCAGGAAACTCAACCCGCGCACCTATTGGGTCAGGTCCGCCGGAGACATCCGTCCCCGCTGGCTGAAAGGTATTTCATCCATCGGGATCACGACAGGGGCATCGACACCGGACTCAACGACTCAACAAGTGATCACGCGCCTCCGCGCCCTCTCTGCCTGAACTAGGCCCTTGCGGTCTTCTTCTCAAAAATTCTGCTTGTACTTCAAAAAGACGGCGTCGTTAGTTTCTGGCAGCTGCGTCGTATTCGTGACACTCTCCTGGGAACGCATCTCCTTTTCACCCTCAACGGACAGATGATCGGCCACCTTATAGACCAATGCCGCCTTTTGGGTCATGGAAACATTGCCGCTGCTGCCGTCTTCCTGTGAAACGGTATAATTCAACCTGGCTCGCGTCGTTATTTGCGTCCCCAGGCCGACCCCTTTCTTGTTCTGGTCGATCTCCAGATGGATATCGCTTACCCCCAAGGCATGGGCCAAATCAGTCACCTTCCCGCCGAAAAACAAGAAATCCAGCGTATCTTTGATCAAATCTGCAGACACCCCTCCCTCGGACAAAGACTTCTCGGCGCTTTGCCAGCTTTTGCCTGTCAAAAGCATCACCAGAAGCCGCTCCTGGGGCATGGAAGGATCTGAATCAAACCTGAGCTTCGGTTCTTTGAGGGTCCCCTGAAGACGAATCGAGATGGAAACATTTTCCACCTGCGAAAAACCTCTAAGATCCAACCGCACATCCCGCGGGCCGTCGGCCAGGATGATGCGGCCGGGTTTCAGGACAATAGCGGCATGAGGCAGCTCGAGTTGCCCGCCATAAATACCGACAGAAGCCCAAGATCCGTTCGATTTCGCATATTCCCACAGAAATCCCAAAGGACAATTCTGAAGGACAAAACGGCTCCCCTGGATTTCCGCCACATGGGCTTTTCCTTCGACGGCGAACCGTTGCGCTGAAACCTTCAGGCGGCATTCCAGGCGGTCCACAAGACCCCGCAGATCCGCCAGCTCCTTGACGGCGGGCGCAAAACGGCGCACATCTCCCAGATGGATGTCCTTACCAAAAACATCCCCCTCAAAAACGCCATCCTGCAACGCGCCATCGAGGACGACATTCCCGGAATCAGGAAGGATCAGGCGGCCGTTATGGATCTCGACATTGAGCCCTTTCGGAAACGGAACGCTGAAAAACACATCGATCTTGGAAATCCTCACGATGAGATCCTGCGGCAGGCGCCCTTTGAAACGGCTGATTTCCAGATCTTTGATCACCAGGTGTCTGCCGAGCGAACCGTCGATTCCGGCGATCTTATAGTCGGCGGCGCCCATGATGTCCCGGACGACTCTCCGGACAACAAAAGAAGCGCCCCAGCGCGTCAACAAGAGCCACCAAAGGCATACAACAGAAAAAACGACAAGCACGGATGTAAAAATCCCCAATATCGTAAATATTTTCTTTCTCATAGAACTCCAAACGGAATAAGCAAACTCCAAGAAACAATCACCAAGCAATAACCAAGCACCAAAATCCAATCACCCAACAAAAAATAAAAACCGTGTTTGATCATTTGGCAGCCGTTACCCCAAGACTGCGCTCGTTGCACATTAAGCCTAGCGGCACAAATAGGAAAACGGGCACATCCGGCAATAAGGAGCATCGGACGGATCTGCTTCAAAATTGACGACGGGATCCAACAATTCCCGCATGACGGCCTCCAGGGCCTTTAGGTAGAAAGACATCCCGCGCGCCCGATCTTCCATGGTTTCCGTTTCGTCAAAAAGGGTCCTGATCCCGCCGTCTTTCGACGCATCCCTCAAATGGTAGAGACCGGCATTCAGCGCTTCGGCGCCGGCTGCGTTTTGGATGAGATAAAAATAAATCGGCAGTTGGAACGATTTGACGGCCTTGCGAATGGCCCTGCGCTCAAAAGGAAAATTCTCAAGTTTTCCGGGATTGGCCGGCATCCGGTCTACGGAACCCGTCTTATAATCGACGACGAGAAGGCTTGAGTCATCGAGTCGATCCACCCGGTCGATCCGGGCTTTGAAACGAAAACCCTCGCCATCCAGCCGGACATCGCCGGCCACTTCTTTCTCCAAGGCGACGATTTCTTTTATCCCTCTCTTGGCCTCATTTTCAAGGAACCGCTCCATACGGAAACGGATGACCTCCTGGACGAGAAAAGCGTCCGAGCGCATTCTTTTGCGCAATTCGGCCTCAAAACTCCTGTCAAGCTCTTCAAAAAAAATCTTGCGGAACGCACTGTTCACCACAGGCTTGCGGCCGACAAAGGGTGCAAAGACCCTCTCCAGAAAAGAATGCAGGAAGGTGCCGATATCGGAGGCCTCCAGCTCCTCTGAAACCCCTTCCTTTTCCTGCAGCCCCAGCACATACTGGTAATAAAACCGCAAAGGACAGTTCATGTAGGTGTTGATGCTTGAGGCGGAAAAGCACATTTCTTTAAGAAAAGCTGTATGGGCCTTCTGTTTCTTGGCATGCGCCTCAAGCGGCGTCACCCTGATGCGGAATGCCCCGGCCGAAGGCCGAAGGACGCCGATGTCCTTTTCCTCCTTCTCCTTTTCCCAGACCAGGGCCTCCACAAAACGGCTTTTTTCGCAGGTGTCCCGCTCCTGATAAAAAATGTGGGCCCGTCTTGCCGAAGCCACCAGGCGCATGAACTGGTAACGCTGGATCTCCTCTTCCTTCTCCAGCCGGTTCAATCCCAACTGGATCATGACATCCCTGGGGATCAAAGGTTCGTATACTTTGAGTTTGGGCAGGACGGACTCATTGGCGTCCAGGATAAAGACATCGTCAAAACCCAGGGAGCGCGTTTCAAAGAGCCCCAGGATCTGCAGACCTTTCAAAGGAGATCCGGAAAAAGAAACCATCTGCTCTTGCAGACGCGCTTTAAAAATACGGAGGATCTCCTCCCGGGGGAAATGCTCGCGACAGAATGCAGCCCCGGCCATCTGGCGGCACATGGCGTGCAGCTGCTCGACGATCTTGAGATTAAGGGGATATTTTTCCAGGGGGCTCTTTTCCAGGAGGGCGTCGAGAAAATCCTCAAGGACGGCTGCGAAATCCGCAAACGTCGCTACATGTTCCCAGTTGCCGAAAAGGAGCTTGTGCAGGCCGGCGAAGGCCTTTTTGAGATCGGCTTTCTTGGTGCCGGAATCCATCCTTTCGAGCATCGCCGCGGCGCCCGCATAAAGCCCCTCTTCATCAAAGAGGTCTTTAGGATCGATAAACAGGCTTCCGCCCAGAGACGTCTGGATCGTGCCTGCCAGTATCTCTTCGGCTTTATGGACCAGGACGCGCGTTGCAGCCGCTTCAATGCCCCATTGGAGGTTCTTGACCAAAGGATGGCCTAACACGCCAAGATAATCCTTAACGTAATAGCCCTCGCCCTTACGGGTCTCCTGGGCGCGGAAAATCAGGTCAAGAAGGAAATAAAGGGAACTGCGGGAGACCGGATACCCCATGGACACATTGAAATCGCCGACAAAAGAAGCGATCTCGGAAAGGAACGGCACAAGGGTCGCTGGCTCGGGAAGCACGACAAGGGCATGGCGGTAGTCGCCGCATTCTTTTAATGCCTGACGCGCCATGCCGATCTGCGAATGCAGGTCAAAACCGCAGCTGATCCTGACCTGAGGCCTGCGGGCCGGGGCCACTGGAGGTTCAATGGGGACGCCGAAAACCGATGAAAGCCTTTCCAGAACACTCCATTCGCCGGCCCGGCCCTGAAAGACCATTGTCGAACGTCCTTGCTCATGGAGGGCGCGCATCACTATTTCTTCGGTCCGGTGGAGATAAAAGAAATTGCAGAAAAAGATCCTCTCGAAATCATCCAGCCGCGCCCCTGCCGCCTTGCGCGCCGCCAGAAGATAAACAAACCCGCGGCTGTAGGCCCGGGCCTCTTTCATCTTCCGGTGAAAATCTTCCCGCAGGAGATAAAGCTGTCCCAAAAGCTTATTGATGCTCTCGGGGACGTCGTAACCGATATCTGCATGGGCGGCCACATCCTTCAAAGAAGGATTCTGAATGTCCTCCAGATCAAGTTGCTCGAAGAAGCCGAGGACCTCGCCGGCCCACGGCAGAAAACGCCAGAATTCGTTGCGCCCCTCCAAAAGGAACGGGGATTCTTTTTGAGCAGTCCTATAGATCTCAAAACACGCCTCCAGATCGTTCAAACGGCTGAACCCTTCATCCCGGGATACGAGATGTTCCATAAATTCATCGATGGTGAAGAACCGCGGCGAAAAGCTCGCCTGGCCGACGCGTTCAGCCAACGCCTTTTGGAAGAAAAGCTGCGGCCGGCGCCCGCCGAAGACAAAGGCCAGGCGGGGCCAGGCGGCCGGCGCATAGGCGGCGACGATATCATCGGCCAGCTTGTCGATGAAACGATCGCCCAAATCATAGGTGATCACATTCTTCATAAAACCTCTTCTATGCTCGCGGTGTCGCAAAAAACCAAAAACCCCCTGATGCGCCGGCCGCTGAAAATCTCAGAAACAAGCCCCATATACTCGCTAACCTGCTGGCGCCCTTTTTCCACCTCTTCGTCAGACATCTTGTAATCGACGACCCAGCACTCGTCCGGCCCGGCCAAGAGGCGATCAATGCGCCTGGTGCGCCCCAGGCGGTCGATCACTTCTTTTTCAACCAGGACTTCGCGCCCTTGAGGATAAAAAACAGGCCGGCACGCGGCGGCCTCGACCAGGCGGGCCGCAAGCGAACCGCATGCCTCCATCTCATCGAAATCAGGAAACTCCAGGCTCGCCTTGCGCACGGCCAAATCCAGGATCTTCTTGGGATCCTTACCGCTCAAATCCCCGATATAAGAAAGAATTTTATGGACGACCTCGCCTTTCAACAGCACGCGGCGGCGCCGGATCATGGCACTATCCACAAATTCGTCTTTCAAGTAATGGATCCAATCCTGGTAGGGAGTCGGCGGAATGTCTTCGGGAAACCCAGCCTTCGTCGCGGCCTCAACCCTTGTCTCCGGCAAAGGCTCCCCTTCTTCAACATCGGCGTTTCCCAGGAGACCCGCCGCAAAATTGGGACGGCGGCCGACGCGGGGGACAAAAATATAGAGCTCATCCTTCGCCCGCGTCAACGCCACATAAACACTGTCCAATTCGTCGATAAAACAACGGCCGTATTCCCCGCAAAACGCCTCCTCCAGAAGAGGCGAAAACATCCGCGACTTCTCCGTAAGGCGGATCAAGCTCATCTTGTCATCGCCAGCGGATGCCAAGACGCCTGGTACCTTGACCGCCATCTCCAGGAATGGCAAAATGCACACCCGGAACCCCAACCCCTTGGCCTTGTGGATGGTGAGCACCTTGACCGCATCCGTCTTGGGCGGACGCACGTAGAAAACCTCTGCCCGGCCCGTTTCGAAGAATTCCAGAAAAGAAGCCAATGGACCGTGGTCTTCTTCCGCCTCTTTGATCAATTCCAAAAATCTCATAAAAAACGCCTGTTCGTCGCCAAAAATCTCCAAGCAACGGAACCTGCGCAGGATGCTGATGACAAGCTCGTACAAAGGCACATAACCGACATTGCGGAAGAATTCCTCGATAAAATCCTCCCACGCCTCCGGGAAACGCTCCCGGAACTCCCTGTAAAAATAGATCCCGGCCCTTTTTTCACGTGCCTCGCGGAGACGGAAAAAGAAATCGTGAAGGGCCACTTCCCCTATCCCGCTTACCGCCTGAAATATCCGGCCGAGAATAAAAGACGCGAAGGAAAGATTGTCGATCGGAGACTGGAGGAATTTCAGGAACGAAACGAGCTCCTTGATCAGGGCGTTGTTGCGGATATCCAGGGTCTTCTCCGACTCGACGGGGATGTCCGCGGCGATCAACCATTCGGAGATCGTCTCGACATCTTCATTTTCACGCACCAGGATCGCGATATCGGAGCGGGCAAAGCGTTTCTCAAGATCAACAAGAAGCGCGATAAGTTTTTCGGCCGTGCGCTCGTTTTTCTCATCTTGGGAAGACACCTCAAGATGCCATACGCGCACACACCCCCCCTCCCTGGAAGAAACCGGGAATTGCTCAACCTCTTCAAATACCCGGTAGACCGCCTCTTCGCCCTCTTGCGTCATGGGGAATTTCGTCCTGCCGCTTCTGAGGTCTTGCAAGAAACGCTTGAGGTTCTGCGCCGAAAAAATCCTGTTGGCAAAAAGGACGATCTGGCGCCGGCTCCGGAAATTGTGCCGCAGAAATTCCTTGCGGGAACCGAAAGCATCCAGTTCGCGGGCCACGGCGTCGAAAAGCGACACATCGCCACCGCGGAAACGGTAGATCGCCTGCTTTTTGTCTCCAACATAAAAGAGCGATCCGCCGACCGACAAAGACTCGCGGACCATCCCGCGGATGTTGACCCACTGCAAGGGACTCGTGTCCTGGAATTCATCGACAAGATAATGTTTCAGGCGCGTGGCCAGCCGGTAGTAGAGTTCCGGGACATCGATCTTCCTTTCATCGAGAAGCACATGGGCCTGCCGATTGAGCTCTTCCAAAAAAAGAATGTCTTCCTTGGCGGCCAGGACGCGGACATCCTCCGAAACCATATGAAAAATAGAAATATAGGGGCCGAAAACAAGGATCGCCTCCGCTTCTGCCGCCCGCCGGATATCCTGCCGTATTTTCTGCCATAATCTTTGGACGGTTGCCGGGACACGGCTCTCTTTCTTGGCCGGGAAATCTTCACGCGCAAAGAAATCCGACAACTCCTGGATGGCAAAGCCCGAGCGGGGACGGGCGAGAAATTCTTCTAACTTCCTGGAAAACAACGCATGCACGCCTTCCGGGAGGCTGCGGTGCAGCTTGCGCATATCCGCCAGAATATCCTGTTTAAGCCTGGCGACATCCGCCAGACCCCCTTTCAGGGGCGCAAAGGTGCCGCCGGTGCGGTTGGTCCTCGCATAGAGGTCGCTGGCAACACCCAGGATGTCCTTCTTGGGAAACCAGCCGCTGCGGTTCTCCAGATAAAGATACTGATGAAGAAAATCCAGAAGGGCCTTCTCCACCCTTTTGTCGTGGGACGCGCGGTCCACGAGCGCGTCGACGCCGTAAGCCAGGTAGTCTTCAAACTCCGTCTTGATCTTGAAGCGCGCCGACAGCCCTAATCTGAACGCGCATCCGCAAAGGATGGCATTAATGAAACTATCGATGGTCTGGATCTGGAAAAAATTATAATTTTTGATGATCTGATCCATGACGGCAAAAGCACGGACGCAAGCCTCGTCTTCGGCGACGCCGAGTCCAGACAAAAGCGCCTTCTTCTCGTCTTCGCTGTCAAACCGGCCGAGGGCGATCTTTTTCAGGAGAAGGAGGATCCTCTCCTTCATCTCGATGGCGGCCTTATTGCTAAAGGTGACCGCTAGGATGTGCTTGAGGGGGAATATCTCTTGCCGTCCGCCGGACAAAAAAAGAAGCTCAACATATCTGGCGGCCAGCGCATACGTCTTTCCGGAACCTGCGGAAGCTTCGACAATACGAACCTCTGGAAAACGTTCTTTGGGAGGATTTTGGATGGGCATTTGATTTATTATAGACACTTGTGGGCCGACCTGCAAGCACACAGATAAAGGATATGATCCGATTGATCCACCCGCCACTACTGCGTCCGCCACCACTTCTTCGGCGGACGGCCGACGACTTATATTCACTCAGCTTACGCCTTCTGCATGTCCCGTCTCGCTTAACCTAAATAAAAAAACAAAGGAAGCGCTTCGACCTCGGCGAGCCTCACCATCTCGGCGGGCGTCGCAAGACGTGTTGCGGCTTATCCGCCGCAACAACGACCTCATTAAAAAAAGGGCCCGGTATTTCTACCGGGCCCTCTGGATTTACCGAACCGACGCTAAGCCTTGCGAACGTTTGTGGCCTGCTCGCCCTTAGGACCTTGCTCGATCTCGAACTCAACCTCCTGGCCTTCTTCGAGGGTCTTATATCCTTCGCCTTGAATGGCGCTGTAATGCACGAAGACATCCTTGCCAGATTCAGGAGTGATGAATCCGTAGCCCTTCTGGTTGCTGAACCATTTTACTTTTCCTTTTGCCATTATCTACTACCCTCCTTTCTTACAAATTTTTTCCTGGATCATTACGGCTCATAGATAGTAAATAACGGCAGGGAACACGGTCGTGCAAAACTGCTTTCCAACACCTTCCACTCCTTTATTTACTACTAAACCCCGTTAAAGAACTTTGTTCTCTGGCGGTCTCTTGCCGACGGCGGCTTTCTCTAACGGGGTAAACAGAAAAATATTACGACGGAACATCCCCTCTGTCAAGAAAATCTTGTCTCGCATGCCCTTGGGGATCCGGTCGCTTTTTTAAAACCGGCGATCGGGGACGCCGTTATCCAAAAAGACGACCCGCCAGGCCGTATTGTCGAGCGGCAGATCCTTGGAACTTGTTTTGGCGCAAGCCAAAATACGGTCGGGGCCGCCCAAAAGGGTCAAGGGGATCTTGACGATCAGCGACTTGCCTTCGTAGGCCAGCGTCACATCTTTAGTGCGCAGCCTCCTCAGCTTGTCCCAGACCTGGACCCCCCGCATACCCACGCTGATCCGGATCTTCGGCATCTCGGCAAAATCCTCATTTTTGCGGTAACCGAAAAGATACAGAAAGATGCCGCGGTTCTTGTTGAATCTGTGCCGGAGCGTCAGGCGGACCATGAGATCCCGCCCCTTGACGCCGTAACTCAGGCTTGAGATCTCTCTCTCTTCTTCAACTGCCTCGTCCATTTCCGGATAGATACGCACATCCTGCCATTGGATCGACGAGGCATCTATGCAGGAAACGTGGATATCCGGAAGATCATCAAAAAGTTCATTTTTCCTGGCAAATGTATAGAGATAAGACGGGGCGTAGGCCAACTGGCTCCTGTAACAAGAAATAGCCTGCCTCTTGTTCCAAACCTCCTTATCGGTCAATGCCAATTTCTGCCACTTGATGCCGACGTCTGCGAGGTTTGCCGGCGGCGAGAGTTCCAGCGACGGACGGAATCCTCTCGGCATCGGCCAGCGCACGACGTGCACCAGATAAGTATCCACCTGCGGCGGATCGATCGTACCCTCCAGGTCCCAAAGAACTACGCGCAAAAATAGGTTCAGGGCCCGATGGTCCCTGTTCGTATCAGCAGGGTGAGAGACAAATATCTTTGTCGGCCGGAAATCCATAATGACTTTCTTAAGGTCTTTGATCACGCTGGGACCCGCATAAGGCGCGCCGAAAGAAAAACTGTCTTTATACGGCACCGCCGTCACCCGTGTCAGCATGCTGCGCATCGGCTTGGCGGGATTCCAATACCGCATAAAGATCTCCATCGTCCCGAAATCGGGATATCCCAAAAACGTCAGGTTCTCTTCGCCGAGGCCGAGATATTTCATGGCCCGGACGGCCTCCTTGCGCCGCACCTCGCCCATGTACACAAAGGCCTTCTTGCGAAACACCAGGCGCTTCTCATAAACAACAAAGGACAACTCATTGTTATCGCCGTTGGTGAAATAAACGATCTTGAGGGGGACATGGTTCTGGAGGCAGCGTTGAATAACGCCGCTTGTTGCGATGGCCTCATCGTCCGGATGGGGCGCCAGGATCAAAACCCTGTCTACGGGCAAAAATGGGGGGAGGGCTTCCTCGGATGAGGCGCCGGCGGCCATGGGCGCCGCCGGAAGACACGTCCACAGGTAAACGAAAAAAACCAGGAATGCCTTGCGAAAAAGAATCATATCTTCCCTGCCCCTTGTCCCTTCGGCTGAATCCGGACGATATGTTCGTCGCCGGCCACGTAGAGAACGTCATGACGGTATTCATCGCCCATGAGGCGGCCAAGGCCGTTCACATAGTCCTTGCGCAAAACCGCGTAAGTCTCAGGCCTTTTTTTGAGATAATCCCGCAAGGCCTCGATGGTGTTGAGATATTCCACCGGATGGGGGCTGAAATATCCATCGCCGTTGATATCGATGACGGCGATCTGCCTGTCCGTATAGAACCGTATGCCGCGCGCAAAGAACTTCGAGCAAAGGACAGGCGCGCCCGGATCGGCCTTCTCTCTCAGATAGCGGCCTGCCTCCCTCGAAGAGACATAAGACTCAAAATGCGGACTCATGGAAAGGGCAAAAACCAATAAAAGAGGCAGGAAGGCCGCGGTCATCCAGAAACTCCACGAAAAACGCCGACGGGCGCTTGAGATTATGTAGACAACCAGGTAAGCCGCCAGGATGCCGGCGAAAATAAGGACGGGCGTACGGTCGGTGACATATTGCGGAAACCTGGACGATGCCACAACCATGCCCACGGGAAATGCAAGACAGAAAATGCCAGTCGCAAGATACAGGGCTTTCGGGCCGCGCGCCGGCACCTCCTTGAGGAGACGCACGCAGTGCGTCTCCTCAAGGAAACATCCCGTCATCAAAGCCAGGGCCGGAAAATAAGGAAAGACATAGCTCGTCAGTTTGGAATGCGCAACCTGGAAGATAACGAAGACCACAGCGACCCAGCTCAAAAGGAACCAGAAGAACGGCGGCGCCTGGCGCAGCTTTTTGACAAATCCGGCAAACGCTGCGACAAAAAAAAGGCTCCAGGGAAACATGCTGCCGACAGTCGAAAGAGGATAATAATACCATCTGTCGGCCGCCGGATGTTCGGCTTCGACCAGGCGCCGCCAGTGATCGTTGTAAAAAAATTCATGGACAAAGACATTGCCATAGGTCTTGAGCATAAAGACATACCATGGCAGCGCCAACAGGCAAAAGAGCGCCAACCCCAGCGGGAATCCACCGCCGGCAACCAGGCGGAATTCCCTGCGCAAAATCAGGAACAGCAAGACGGCCGACAAAGGAATGATAAGACCCAGCGGGCCCTTGGTAAGGACCGCCAAAGCGGAAAACGCAAAAAACAGGACCCACCCTATCTGCCGCCTCTTTTCGACCGCATATCCCCACCAAAACGCCAAAAGAGACAAGAGAATAAAGACCGTAAAAATCAAATCCGTAAAAACCGTGCGGGAAAGCCCGACGTAGAGGCCGCAGGACATAAGGACGACGGCCGACACGAAGGCCTTGCGCCCATCACGGAAACCTAACCATCCAAGATAATAAAGTGCGACGACGCCGGCGATGCCGAAAAACGCGGGGAAAAACCTCGCAGCAAAAGGGGTCGCTCCGGCAACGTCAAAGCTCAGACGCAGGAGCCAGAAGGTCATGATGGGTTTTTCAAACTGGGGCGAGCCGAAAAGATACGGCGTCATCCAGCTGTGCTGCTGCTGCATTTCCCTGGCGGTCTGGGCATAAAAAACTTCGTCGGGATTGGTAAGGCTCAATAGCCCGTTGCCTGCCATCAAAAAAACAAACCCTAAAACCAAAAGAATCGAGACAAATTTAATGTTTACCGGAATTTTGGGCATCGTTTAACCTCATCTTCACCAGCTCATCGACCGTGACGAACCTCCACCCCTTCTCCTTGAGACGTTCGATCAGCCTCATGACCGCCAGGACCGTCTCGTCCCTGTCTCCCCCCTCGATGCTAAAAACCCCGCCGCTGTCGTGAAACAGGATGATATCTCCCGGCCGCACGTGATGCATCAAATACTTGATCATATATTTATCGTCAAACGTCACCCAATCCTTGGAATTCAAGGACCAAAGGATGATCTCATAGCCCATGGATCTCACGAGGCGCTTTTCAGACGGCGTCATCCATGCTTTCGGCGGCCGGAAATACTGCGTCCGCACGCCCGTCACCTCCTTAATGATATCTTCTGTGCGGCGGATCTCGCTCTCCAGCTCTTGAGGGTGATAATACAGAAGGACATGGTGATCGTAGGTATGGTTGCCGATCGTGTGCCCCTCACGGGCCACGCGCCTGGCGACATCGGGATACTTTTTGACGTGCTCACCCAGCATGAAAAACGTCGCCTTGACGCCGGCATCCTTGAGCACGTCAAGGATCCGGGGGGTCCACAGGGGAGACGGACCATCGTCAAACGTCAGGGCGACGACCTTTTCTTTGACCCGCTCATGATAGATCGTCCCCTTGCGCACAAGGACGGCCTGGTCAAAGAAAACAACAAAAACCGCCGTCGCCAAAGCGGCCAGAAATATAAGAACAATCCCTATCCTGATGATGCGTCTCATAGTCGCTTCTCCGCGTCCATCCGGTTAAAATTCAGTGGAATCCTCCGGGCCTGCCATGAACAGGACGAATCCAGAGGTTCTCTCCCAAGACAGCACGCATTCCCTGCCGAGGGATTGAAGATACTTTACCAAAAGCCGTCCTGCCGTACAACCAAATTTTTCCGGCCCCTTCTTTACATTCGGCCCCGATTTGCTAAAATGCAAACATGCGCCGCGGGCTTTCTGGAGACCTGGCGCCCCATGACATCATCATCCGTCTGAAGAAAGGAAAAAGCATGATCGACGAAATCAAGATTTCCAGGGCCATCATCGACACTTACAGCAAAAAACTGATCGACCACCTTTCCGTAGATGTGGCGATTGCCGGCGCCGGCCCCTCCGGCATGGTCTGCGCTTACTATCTCGCCAAAAAAGGCAAAAAAGTCGCCATCTTCGAACGTAAGCTATCCGTCGGTGGAGGCATGTGGGGCGGCGGCATCATGTTCAACGAGATCGTCGTCCAGGCACAGGCCAAAAAGATCCTCGATGAATTCGGCATCCGCAGCCGCCTCTGGGAGAACGGCTACTATCTGGCGGATTCCATCGAAGCCACGGCGACGCTGTGCGCGCAGGCCCTCAAAGCCGGCGCGGCCATCTTCAATTGCATGAGCGCCGAAGATGTCATGATCAGGAAAAACCGCGTCTGCGGACTTGTCCTCAACTGGACGGCCGTCGAAATGGCGCGGCTCCACGTAGACCCCATCACGATGCGCGCCTCCTATGTCGTCGACGGCACAGGCCACGACGCGCAAATCGTCCATATCGTCGAAAATAAATCCGGGATACGCCTCAAGACAAAAACCGGAAGGGCCGCCGGCGAAGGCTCCATGTGGGCCGAGATCGCCGAGGCGACAACCGTCAAAAATACCGGCGAAGTGGCTCCGGGCCTCTATGTCTGCGGCATGTGCGCCAACGCCGCTTTCGGCGGACCCCGCATGGGCCCCATCTTCGGAGGCATGCTTCTGTCGGGAAAAAAAGCTGCAGAAGAACTCCTCAAGAAACTCTAGAAACGAAAACGCCCCGCCGGATATCCTTTTCATCCGGCGGGGCGCCGCAGCCCTCCTCTTCCAAAACCTCTCTTCTCACATCGTCATCGGACCGCGGACAATACCGTCATATTCAACAGTCTTCTGTTGTTCCTCCTCTTGTTCTGGACTTTGCGCGGCCTCTGGAACTTCCTGCCCTTGGGCCGGCGCCGAACCAACAGCCGGAACCTCATGTGCCGGAATGTTTGCAGGGGCATCGGCCGGCGACGCTACAACCGGGGAATATCCCGTCTTTTTTTCCATCCAGAAGGCGATAAGCGCCAAGGCCAGGACGACCACCGCCAAAACACATCCTGCTATCAACAATAAATTGAAAGACGTTCTTTTCATGTCAGACCCCTTCTCCTTCCCAGATCAATCTGTCATCCATATGCTGATCGTCCTGGGCCGTAAAACCAGACAGATAAGGAAAATACGGCGGCGTCTTGCCGTTCAGGACGCGCGGATCATAAACAAAATTGCGGCCGTACCCGTGGATGGGCGTCGTCCCGGAGAACTGGCCGAACGCGCCGTAAAAATCCGTGATGACGCCGCCCAAAAGCGTGGCCGTGCCGCGCGGCGCGCCCGAGTCGTAACTATCCACCGTAAATTCCCCGTGAGGCGCCATGATGATGCCGTGGATCTCGACGTTGTTCGGCGCGCTCGTCCCGATGCGCACATCGCCTCCCCAGGCAATGATGCCCAGCATGTTGTCGGCAGCCGTGCCCGTGTCCGGATTGATCCCGCTCAAAGGACTGGCCGTATATTTCTCATAGCGTACATTGTTGGAAACAACAATATCCCGTTCGGCCGACACCGTCACGGAAGAATCTTTTTGCACGGTCCCTGAAAATGACGTGATATCGTCCAAGGAATAAATCAATGTCCCTTCGTTGCCGACGCCGTCCGGCAGGCCCGTATACGTCGACGTGCTGCCGCCGACGGTCTGCACCGTGGTCTGGTTAGCCGTGCGGTTGACCGTGATATTTTTCGTCGTCGACCCCTGCGTGATGGTATAGACGGCGTTATCGCTTGCGTCGACGCTCATCGTCACTCCGGCATCCCCCTTGATCAGGATGCCCCCGGTGAGGGCGCCGTCGCTTTCCGGCACATAGATCCCGTCGGAACCTGGATTGGACATCGTTCCCAGGGCCTGGGTTTTGAGATCGTTCTGCGTCACGGTAGAAGGAAGATTGATCAAACTGTAGCCGCGCGTAAACCCCACATCAAAGATAGGCACGTCCTTCGTGCCATTGGCATCCGCATCCAGCAGGATGGACGCCCCTTCGTTGTAAAACCTGGCCTTGGTTTCATGCTGAGTGACTTCATCCGAGAAATGCCCCGACGGATTATTGGCAAAACTGAAACGTTCGTTCGTCGAGACAGGCCCTGTAAAATTGGTGTTCTCCGTAAACCAGACGGTCGTGCCCGAAGGCGTGGTGTGGTGGCTTGTGAATAATGCAAATTTGGCAAAGTTGGCCCGAAGGACCGTCAAGGTAAACTGTCCCTGCCATAAGCGGATGGTTTTTAGCACAGGGGGATTCACGGCCGAAACGGACCCTTGGGAGCTGATCGTATAAAGATAAGGGAAAATAAATATATCCTGGGCAGGATTCGTAGGCGCGCCGTTGGACGACACCATGAGCGTCGAGGTATAGTTACCGCTGATCCCCGTGTTAAGATCAGGCGCGGTCAACGTCAATGTCGCGGTATCGCCGGATACGGAGAATTGCGGCTGCCCCGTCGCGTAGGCAAAATCCTGCAAGAAACCCAAGGAATTATTCCCTGTCACATATGTCGAAAAGGTGGAGGACGTCCAATGCTGGGTATCGTCTTCCACCCTCCCTTTCAAATCCACGCGGATACGCTTTTTAAGCTCTGCCCGTGCCTGCGCAGCCCCTCCCTCAGCCAAGGCCAGGGATTGCATCGCATATTTCTGGATATCCACCGACGTCTTCTGGGTCAGCGCGCTTGAAAAAAATATGCTCGCCAGGACCAAAAGCACGGCCACCCCCATCAGGACAGCGGCCAGCGCAACTCCTTTTTCATTCTTGTATTTTCCCATAATCTTTCCCTCTTTCATCTTTCCTTCTAAAACTCGCCTTCGGCCGGCTCCTCAACCGTTGTGCCGGCTGAAACCGTCATGTTCAAATTGCGCAGCGTTATTCGGGATTCCCAATCAAAACCGGCCTCTCGCCTGGTTTCTATTTCCATCAAGACGCGCGGGCAGGCATCGGTCACCGCGGCGCACCCCGAACAGCCGCAATCGACAAAAAAGTTTTCTACGGACGTTGCCGCCACGGTTTCGGCGGCCGTCCCTTCCTTCATCAAGAGGCGCGACGCATTGGCAGGATCGAGCTTAAAGGTGACCTTCTGCAAAGACGTCACGATGCCGGAGGCGTTAAAGATGGGACGGTAAAAATCAATGCGCGTGTTATTGGTGATCGACACCGGATAATGCGTGCCGTTGATCACCCAGTCGGGGTTCGCCTCCCTGACCAGCCCCGACAACTTGTCGCCTGCCCGCCGGGCCTCCCGGCTCTCGATGATCTTGCCCCTGCCGATCTCCCAATCCCTGTCGGCATTCCTCAAAATGAGAGCGAACATGGAAAACATGATAAGAAAAATACAAAAAACCACGACCAGCTCGATCAGCGTATGGCCGCGACGGTGCTTTAAAATCTGAAAAAAGACTTTACTTCGCAACAAGACTCACCACCTCTGCGGACGAATCGAGACGGCTGTTGTTGTTGACGTCCTCACCGACATCCAGAGCCCCGTTGAAATTCCTATCTTCCCCGACAGTCCTGTTGAGCCGCGTCGCATAAGACGCGACAAGACGCACCTTTGTCAGCGTTGCCGGATACCCGGAAAAACTGGTGGTCACCTCCACGCGCCCGCGGCTGGACCGATTGGCTGGAAACCCGTAATCGGTCAAATTAAAAGGGCCTGCGGCCGCAGGAATGCTGTCAAAATCCATCGCCCTGATCTCTTCAAGCCTGGCCAGGAGGCTGTTGCTGGCCAAGGCATGGTCCCGCTGCATGTCCGTCAGGACGAACATGCTGACATACGTCAACAGCAGACCCGACAACGTCACGGCAAGGATCGCCAACGCCAAGACGACCTCTATCAGAGTGAACCCTGCCGGATAACGGCGCGACGCCTCTGTTTTCTTCCGAGACATCGGCAAAAAGCACAAAAAACTTGAAACAGAACCCGGAACCCGAAGCTTCTTCTCCGGGGAAGAAAGCCTTTTCTCCCGTCCTGCACCGACGCAAGAGACCGCGGCTGCTCCCCCGCGCTCATCGCCGCCGCGCCCCTCCAGTCCCGATCCCGGAGAGTCCGCCCTATCGAAAAAATCTTTTCTCTCCATATATAAATTATATAATTTTTGCCGTTGTGTTACAATGCCAATCGCCCGCAGGCCCCGCTTCTCGAATAATCTCCATAAGAAGACCCGGGATCCCGGCGGGCCTCCGCAAAAAACTGCGCATTCTCATACAAGCCTCATCCCCCCTGCCAGTCTCCTGGAACCCCACGGAGGATTCCCTCCCAAAGACAACCGCATTTCCGCCACTACAACTTAGGCGGACCCGCCGATCTTTAGCGGCGGGCATCTCCGGCCCTGGCCTTGCCCTGCCGAAGGCGGGGCAGGCCGCCGAGACCGGGGAATTCCGGCCGGGGGATTAAAATCTAAAAAGCAGAAAAACCTGTCGGAAAAATTCACTTCGAGGATGGAGCGGCCGTTGAGACAAACCGTAAAACTGCGCCCGTTGAAGGAAATCCTGTTCCCTGCCTCGATGGTCCGCATGATCCTGAGGACTTTTTCATCTTCCGGCCCCAGGGCCCCTGTTTCCAGCAAGAGCGGAGTAACACAATTTACGGCCGCGTATCGGATCGTGCCGCGGCGCATGGAGACAGAAAACCTGACGTAATTCCCTGACCGGAAAACAAGAACAGGCGCTGCCAGACCGGACATGAGTTTTTGCGCAAGGCCTGGCCGATAAGACTCATAGAAGGAAAGAACCTTATCTGCCAGCTCTATGGAAGAAGGACAGTCTAAACGACAGGGCCAGTGAAATATCAAGGGGTGGCCGGCGTAACGGTTCAGGCGTGCGTCCGGCTGCCAATAAAGCCGGCTTGCATAAGAAGAAGACGGGAACCGCCCAAGATAGTCTTCGACATCGCAAATGAAAGACCAGGGATTACCCTGGGCCCTGAACCTCGCGACACAACACGACGGGTATCCCAGGAGGCGGCCGTACTCACGGACATGCCGGCGCCGCCGAAACACTCCGTCGTGAATATCGAACAACCTTTCGACGTCTTGACGCCTGCGGGAAAAAATGATCTTAACATTCTTCCCAAGCCGGAGCACCCGATAATACAAAAATAGGCGCTTCAAAAGAACCGCCAGGTTCCTGATCGCCGTCATATCCGTCTGCGGCAAACCGTCAAAAGTCCCCGAAGGTTTCAATCCGCCGTAGACTTGCAAAATAAAAAGCTTGTGGCTGTCCGGCAACGGGACCGTTGCGGCGATGCGGCGGAAATCTTCGGCTATGCGCCTCTCCTCCTGCGAAGGGGAAAAATCTCTCCTGGACATGGATTTTCAAAACAGAAAAGGCCGCCCTTGGAAGAGGACGGCCCTTCTGCCGCTTACGGCATCTGTCGCTTCAAAACAAAAAGCCGCGGCCACAGCCTTCATTTTATGAGTTTATTGTAAAGCCAGGCAAACAGCAGACCGCCGATCAAGGCGTCAAAAAATGCCCATAGGGCGCCCACCAAACTCCCCAGGATCGTCGGATTATAACCGACATAGGCCCCGGAAAGAAGGGCCACAAACCCCACGGCCCAGCCGGTCAGCATACAAAGGATCGCTATCAGAAAAACCCCAACGGCCCAGACGATGCCCGCCGCTAACCCGAAAGCTTTCACATTAAGCTTCATGGCATTTCTCCTTTTGGTCTATGCAACCGGCCCAGGTTATGCGTCTTTCCCCTTGATCAACAGATAGAACAACACCGCCAGAAGCACCGTCTGAAATTCAATGCCGCCCATCGGATGGGATGATGAAGGCAAAAAACTCCATTGTCCCCAATGGATCATGTAGATAGCGGCCGCCATCACGGGAATAATGAGGAGACTCCCCACGCGCGTCGTCCACCCCCGGTCGTTGACGCAACCGCCGATAAGGATCAAAACCGATCCCATGGTTTCGCATACGGGAACAGCCAGGGCGATAAGCCATGGGAGCTTCATCATAGAAGCAAATATGGAGATAGTCGGGAATTTGGTCAAACCGTGAAACAGAAAAACAGCGGCAATGGCCAACCGCAAAAACCAATGGGCCTGTTTCTTGACCATTTCCATAAAACCTCCTTAATTCCGCCTCTGGCGGATTAACCCCTGCCTGCCCGCCGGGCAGGCGAGCCTGCGCCAGTCCATTTCATGAACGCCTCTGGCGTTTGTGAGTGAAATGGACAAGCGCCCGCCACCACTGCGTCGGCGGGCGTCCGCCGAAGAACTAGTGGCGGACGTTTTGGCCAGGGGTCTTTCTTTTAAAAATCCTTCCGCCTCCGGCAAAATTAGGCCCTTCGCTTATTTGGTATTGCGAAGGCCTACCCTTTCTGGGTTAGACCCTCCGCTATGTGGTTACCCGACTCTATCGGATGAGTCGGTATGCCGCTTTCTGCGGCATGCGGAGACCTACCCTTTCTGGGTTAGGTCCTCCTCTATGTGGAATGCGGAGACCTACCCTTTCTGGGTTAGGTCCTCCTCTATGTGGAATGCGGAGACCTACCCTTTCTGGGTTAAGCCCTATACCGAAGCGCTCCTCCTTACAAATACGTCAGGATCTTGTCGAGCACCTTGCGCGAAGCATCTTTGTCGCCGGGCACGCCGACACGGATGTCCAGGCGCGACTCCGTCGTCGACACAGGACGGATGTCGATCCAGAAGGATCTTCCGTCCGTATAATCTCCCACGAACTGGACGACATCCTCCTTGACGGTTTCCTTGGTGACCAACAGTCTCATCGCGGCCAGGGCGGACTTGGTCGCCTTCTGAGTCTTCGCGAACGAAGCATTGACCTGCTGGGTAAGCTTGCCGCCGAGCCATGTGGCTGTCCCGGCCCCTCCTGCGGCTCCGGCAACGACAGCCACGCATCCGGCCAGATGTGCCGAAACCACGCCGACGATCAACATCCCCCATATCCTCTTAAACATAAAAACTCCTTTCTTAAGACGGCACAAAGAGAAAACGGCCTAAAACCAGTTTTTGCGTTTGAAATACGCCACCATCGAGATACCGACGAGGGCCATGAAGCCCAAAACGCTGTAATACCCCAGAGGATGGTTCAGCTCCGGCATATGCTTGAAATTCATGCCGTAGATGCTGGCGATCAAGGTCAGAGGCATCATGATGGTCGCGATCACCGTCAGCGTCTTCATGATCTCGTTGAGACGGTTGGAGACGACCGACACATAGGCTTCCATCGCGCCCGCAATGACCTCGCGCGACGTGCCCACGATATCATTGAGACGGATAAGGTTGTCGTAGATGTTGCGGAAATAAACGGAATTGGACGGCGATATCCATTCGAAATCGCCCCGCTGGAGCAGGCTGATGACATCGGCTTGCGGGCCGATCGTGCGGCGCAACGATATGACGTCGTTCTTGAGATGATAAATCTTCTTGAGCGTCTCCTGGGTCGGGTCGCGGAAAAGCTCGTCGCTCATCTCATCCACCAAGTTGTCGAAATCATTGATCACAGGAAAATAGCTATCCACGCAAGAATCAAGGATCGAATACAACAGCATGTCCGCGCCCTGCAGAAGGATCGGGGATTGTTTCCTGATACGGTCTTTGCAGACGGACAAAGACGGAACGGGCTGCATATGGCAGGTGATGAGATAGTTCTTGCCGAGACAGCAATCCAGCTCCAGAGTCTTGACCTTGCCGTGCAAGCCCGCATCATGGGACTCAAGGGCGAACATGACGAGAAACATATAGTCTGCGAATTTCTCGACCTTGGTCCGCGCGCTCGGCATAATCAGGTCTTCGACGGTCAAAGGGTGCAGATTAAAAACGGAAGTCAACAGGTCCACGTCCGCGTCGTCGAGGTCCATCAGATCCAGCCACAAAAGCGTCCGGCTGTCCTTGATAACTTCTGCCACTCCTTCAGCCGTCAAGTCCGTCTGCAGCCCTTTGTCCGGATGATAAGCAAAGACTTCGAACATATCGACCTCTCGCGGGGGTTGTGATTCTTTTTTAGTCTAATCTCAAAGATAATGGGAGTCAAGCGATATCACGGAACGATGGAAAAAATTTGTGCGCGAGAAACTGCTGTGCGCCGTTACACAAAGACAAGCCCGTCTTTCATCTTTATAACACAACGCCCTGGAGGAAATTAAACAGATAACCCGTAACGATGATCGCGATGGTGGTCAGGCCGAAAAAGACAAGGATGAGATGAAGCCGCATGGCCCGTCTGAGCATGACGGCCTCCGGCAGACTTAAAGCCGCGATGGCCATCATAAAAGCCAATGCCGTCCCCAGGGGAATGCCTTTCTGGAAAAGGACGATGGCAACCGGCACGATCGCCGCACAACTGCCGTACATGGGCACGCCCAGGAGGGTCGCGACGGGGACGGAAAAAAATCCCGTCCGGGCCATGATCGAATGGACCGCCTCCTGGGGCACATAATTATGGATCAAGGCCCCCAGCGCCACTCCCGCCAACACCCACAACCAGATCTTGTGGACAATGGTCGACGATTCCCGCCAGCCGTAGGCCAGCCTATCCCTGAAGACAATACAGGGAGGATCTTCGGCGCATTCGGCGCGGCGCCTGGCCAGGTCGCTGACGAGGTATTTTTCAAGGCCCATCCTCCCAAGAATGAAACCCGTGACTGTGCCGATGGCCAACCCACTGGCCACATAGAGCAGCGTTATCTTCCAACCGAAAAAGCCCAGCATCAACACGACCAGATATTCGTTGACCAGAGGCGAGGTGATCAAAAATGAAAGGGCGACTCCGAGAGGCAGGCCCGCCTCCATAAAACCCAAAAACAACGGGATGGAAGAACACGAGCAAAACGGCGTCACCGCACCGAAGAGCGCGGCAAAAAAATGCCCCCCTATGCCCTCTCTGTCCATCCAGCGGCGGATCTTTTTCTGCGGCAGATATGTCCTCAGGACGCCGACGACAAAAATCAGGAAAAAAAGAAGGATCAGGATCTTTGCGGCATCATACACAAAGAAGTGCGCCGCGCCTCCCAGGCGCGTCGCCGGATCCAACCCCAGGATCCCGTAAACCACGACATCCACCAGCTTCAGCAGCACGATGGGCCTTTCTTAGCGTCGCCCTTGCGGCAGCAGCAGCCGGCCCGGGCCTTTTGCTGGAGTTTATTGTCCATGGCCTCGAACCATCGCGACCAGAATCCTTTCTTTTTTGCCTCGGGCTGTTTATTTTTTTCTTCCATAACGCCTCTCCTTCCTCTTGCAACGGCACAACTCCGTACGGTTGACATGTTTTATTTTCCCGGCGTCCCGGACAATGTCGGTATCGTCATCCAGCCTGCCCTGGAGATCCTTCAACAGTCTCCCGGCATACCCGTCCGCCTTCCTCAAATGATAGTTCGTCCAAAAACCATCCTGCGCGCTCGCCACCAAGCCCGCCGCGCCGAGTTTCTTCAAATGCCTGGAAACGGCCGGCTGGGTCACGCCGAGGATATAGGCCAGCTCGCAGACGCACATGGGGCGCCTCTGCAACAGCTTGATGATCCGGATGCGGTTTTTGTCGGCCAGGGCCTTGAACATCTTCTCCAGGTCTTTCATGGGGTCCCCATAAATTGCATAACCATTTTGTTATATAATTATAACACGCCCGCGCCGGCCGTCAAGGATAAAAAAAGACACGGCGCATCCGGCTTCCTCCCCTGGACGGAAAAACAGTAAACCCATATTCCCCGGACTAAAGGACGGAGCTTTAGGCCGCGCAGAGTCAAAAAAATGGGAATCTCCTCTGGCGCAGACGGCAGCCAAGCGATATGATATTTGCGAAGCTCCTGCGGCACGCCTGCCTGTTCGTCTCAAGACAAGCAGGCAGATCCGGTCGGCGGCTTCTTTTTTCTCGTTGGATAGCGAAAACCTGCGCCAAACCTTCGTCCCCGGACAGCCTAGAATCCGGGGCTTTCGGGTACATGGCAAAAGACGGTCATAAAGGAGGAAACATGAAAAAGCATGCCTTGGTCATCCTGCTGTGTTGTGTCGGTTTTCTTGTCGCGCCCCTTGCATTTGCCGCCGGCAACAAGATGGGCGGATGTCCCATGATGCAGAAAATGGACAAGATGGGACCGGAAGAGGAATTCTATCTCAGGGCCTTTTTCCTTTTGTCCCATGCCGATGAGATCGGACTTAGCGACGACCAGCTCGAAAAGATCGGGGCCCTCAAGCTGAAGATCAAGAAGAGCCTGATCATGGAAGACGCGCAAATCGAAACGCTGGCGCTCGATATCGCCGACGCCCTCAGGCAAGACCAGCTGGACGCCAAGAAGATCGACGGCCTTGTGGACAAAAAATACGACCTGAAGAAGCAAAGGACAAAAGAGATCATTCAAGGATACATCGACCTTCGGGACATCTTGACGAAAGACCAACGGGACAAAATGAAAAAAATAAAACCTGCCTCCATGATGGGCGGGATGAAAACCATGGGCATGATGAAGATGGGCGGCGGCGCCCCCAAGGAAGACGCCGGCATGATAGGGCAAGAAACCGAACAATGATCTATCCCGAACAAAGAAAAAATCCGGGCCTTTGACCCGGATTTTTTCTTTTATCCGTTCTCCAAGCCTACGGAAGGCATCAGGCCGCTTTGGGAAGCCTTAACAAAAGATACATGTTCTTCAAAAGAAGGACGCACCCCGTCAGGCAGAAAACGAGTCCGATGCCAAAAACAACCTCTTCGGCCACGAGGGTATTGAACACCTTGTGCGGCAGCTTGATCGTTTCGATCGCCACCTCCATGAAAAGCCCGATCAGCAAGTAGTTCAAGCCGTAAAAATGGCAGACGGCATCGGTCCTCTTCTGCCCGTCATCCAGATATTGCGGATAAAGCTTGAAGAACTTCATCAACGTATCCCTCTCTTCCAGGGCCACGCCGTAAGCCACAAAAATCGTCGCGATCCCGTCGAGGAGATTTTCAATAGAGAGCGCATCATTACCGGCCCGGAAAAAAAGGATAAACGCATCATAGACCACCCCGAGGGTGATGAAAAACAGAAGGCCGTTCAAAAAAATAATGGTCCGCCTGTGGGTCAGCGCCAGGGGAATATTCACAAAAAACCTCCTTATTGTTTGAAAACGCTAGACATCGATGCCGAAGACTTTTCTGATGACCAGGCCGATGGCGAAATTAAGCGCAGCGATAGTCAGGCTCAAGCCCGCCATCTCCAGGAACCTCTTTTTAAAATCGAGGTTTTTGGCGACGGAGATATAAAAGGTGAACAAAAAGACGATCAAGAGGGCGCCCAACACAACCCAGCTCAGGCAGGCATAAATATTGGAAAAGATGAAATAGGGCAAGACGAGGATGGTGACCGTCGCGACATAGGTCAGGCCCGTGTAGATGCTGGCCTTCAGCGGACTCTTCGACGTCTTTTCATGCTTGGTGGAAAGATATTCCGCAGAGGCCATGGACAAAGACGCTGCAATACCCGTGATCAACCCGACAATGGCGACGAGCCGGGTCTTTTGCAGCGCCAGCGTAAAGCCTACCAGGGCGCCCGTCAATTCCACGAGGGCATCATTGAGACCCAGGACCATCGAGCTGACATACTGCAGCCGTTCCTCGTCGATCATGCCCAGGAGCCGTTCTTCGTGGTCTTTCTCGTCCCGGATGATCCCGTCGATCTCGCAAGAGACGCTCCGCAATTCCCCGTAATAATCCTGGGCGGCATCCTCTCCCGATTCCAACAACCTCAGGGCGAAATTTAAACCGAGGGTACGGGCCAGGAAAACAAAAAAGAGGGCCTTCGTCCGGTTCGGCTCGACGCCTTCCCCTGTCAGACCCTTGAAAAAATCGTGGTGCCTCAATTCTTCGGCTGCGATCTTCTCCAACACCGCCCTGTGGGCCGGGGCCGCGGCCGAAGCCAGCCGGCTGTAGATGACGTGCTCCGTCATCTCGTTGGACTGAGCCTTCTTTACCTTCGCCTGTAAAACCGCAGTCAACATCTTTTCGTACCGCCTTCCTTTGCCGTCATGCTGCAAATTTTCTGTCCCCACGGGGATAGGGGTAAAAACGGCCTGCGCCTCTCTTTCTATTTAACGCAGAAAAAGACGCATGTCAACACATGACATCCAGGCAAGGACGCTGGGACAAAACGGCGGAAAACAGGACATTCACGCCTGACGGCTTAATCTTTCCTCGAGAAGGGGTATGACGTTGCCGGAAAGCAGGAATGTCTTGATCTTGTCGCTGCGGGAAAGCTCGTGCCTTTTTGGCAAGAGTTCTTGGGAAAGTCTGTCGGCAAGCAGATCTTTCTGAAGGGCGAAATCGGCGGCATCCATCCGCCGGGCTTCTTCGAATGCCTCTAAAACCTTAAACCGCAAAACCGCCTCTTCTTCACCGGTGACAGCCCTCCTGTTTTTCAACTGTCCGATGGCGCGCGCGGCCAATTCATTTTTCCTGCGCTGGAAAGTCTCGGAAGACATGCGTTGCGCACGTTCCAGCAAACGGCAGACGCCGTCCGAAGAACTCGCCTGGCCGATACGGCCCTGCGAAACAATAGGGATGACGCAAGGACGGTAAGCATCCAGGGCCGCAAGCTGATAGGGTTCCAGCCGCCCTTCCACTTCCGCGGCAATCTCCTCAACCCGGGCCTGCGCCTGACGAAGCGCGCCCTCTGCTTCCGTCTTGATCTTATGAAAATGCCTGGCGTCTTCCTTTTCTATGACGACACGGCCCTCCTGGACCTGTTCCTTGATGGCGGCATAAGAATCCGTCAGGCCTGCCTCGGCCGATGCCATTTTCTGTTGCGCGCTGTCGCGAAGCTGTTGGGCTTCCCTGGCCTTTGAGATAATAAATGCCGCCTGGTCCCTGGACAGCTCCAGACCATTCAAAAGGTTAAGGATCTGGATATCTTCACGCAACTCTCGAGAATTCCGCTCCCCCTCCCGGATGCAATAACCTGGCGCCGGCAAGGACAATTCCAGGATGCAGGCAAAAACCAGCATAACGACCATAACATATCTCATAAATCCTCCTCATCCCCTTAGACGTCGGACCCCAAAAAAAGTTTACCCCGTCAGAAACATTATTTTCTGACGGGGTCCTGTCGCCTGCGGAAATCCTTATCGAAAAACAGGCTATTCTTTTGCGACGATCTCCATTTTGACGGGGGCCAACCCCTTCTCAAGCATGCCCATCTGCCGGGCCGCAGCCCGGGACAAATCTATGACGCGGCCGGGGATATAGGGCCCACGATCGTTGATCCTCACGGTCACTTGGCGGCCGTTTCTCAGGTTTGTGACCCTGACAAGGGTGCCCATGGCCAAGCGTCTGTGGGCTGCCGTCATCTTCTCCGGATCAAAAACCTCGCCGTCGGCCGTCTTCTTGCCCATAAAACGCTTCCCATACCATGAGGCGATGCCGGTCATGCTGTAAAGATCGTGGAACTCCATGAGGCCGTAGACAAAGAGGACAACAGCCGTCGTCACAAAAACAATCTTCTGCTCTTCGGAAAAACGGATAAAAATCATAGCCCCATGACCCTATGGATTTTTACTGCCGATAACGGCGCGGCCAAGGGCTGGATGTTCCTCCACGCTGCCGTAGTGAAAAACACAAAAGCCGCCGCTGCCCGACTCCGCGCAAAACCGCATCTGGCGGACAAGGATCCAGGGCGAGGCCGCTAATTTATATGCCGGCACCCCCACCATGACCTTCGTGAAATCAGCAACCTTGCTTTTGGCGTTGCGGACGGATTTTTCGAACTCCTCCGCATCCGGAGAATAACTCATGAATGTCACGAAATCCACAAGCCCTGTCTTCACCCACGACGGCCAATCCTGGAAAGCCTCGGCGTATGCCCGGATATAGGGGGCGCAACCCGTGGCAGCCACGCCGATGCCCGGCCGCATCGCGCGCGTTTTTTCAACGAGCTCCCGCAACAGCTCCGTCACCTGAGTCCGCTTCCACGCCTGCCAGGCCGGATCGTTTTTTCCCGCGATTTCGCGCCCGGTCGCCTTGCGAAAACGCTCCATATTCATAGGCGTATAGCCATAATCAGGGCTGGGATCGGGATAGCGCACATAATCAAAAAGGATGCCATCCAGCTCGGGGTAGGCGGTCAAGATCTCCCCGACGATTCCCGCAAGCTCCCGGCGGACCCTCAGGTCTCCCGGCTCCAGGAAATACTGGCTGTCGATCCTGTAATCCTGCAGCTTCTTCTTGGCATTGAGGTTCCTCGTGAGGATCTCGGGCCCATACTTGTTGAGGAGCCTGGCGTTCTTATTATTGCTGAGGCTCAGCATATTAAGCCACGCATACACACGGATACCGGCTCGATGGGCCTGTTTCATCAAGAGTTTAAGAGGATCTTCGGAAAGGCGGCGTCTGGCATCGTCATAAGGAGCAGGATCTGCTATGGTCGAGGGAAACCAGGCTTGGTTGGCGCGGTAAATCTGCACAAAGAGGATATCCGTGCGTGCCTCTTTGGCAAAATCGATGAGACGGGTTATCTCCTGGCGGCTGGAAAGAACAGGCGGGTCTTGCAAGACAGTGACAAAAAGACAGCGCTGAAAGGCATCTTCGCCGGCCGCAAAAGACGGGCAAAGAAAAAAGACACAGAAAGTAAATAACAAAAATTTTTGTCTCATTGGAGGCCTACCTGTAACGCCCCGGACCCTGCCTGTCACAAACTCCTGCTGATCACGAAGGGTGTCGTCTGAACGGCCCCTTTGTCTTTGTGCCCCGTGGCAGAATGTTCCTCTCTCCCTGTTTGCGCTGTTCGATCTCGACATGTAGCTGTTTGCAGATGATACTCTCTGCTTCTGCCCTCGTCTCGGCCACCTTAAGAAGCTCTTCCTGTAATCTGATTCTCTCGCCCGTTTCTTTCTTTAACTCGATCCACCGGCGCCAGGAATAGACGGCGAACCCGATGCTGATGGACAAGAGGGTCATGACGACCTCGTCCACATAGATGATATGCCGGGGGTGTCTTTCCAGGAATCTCACGATAAAGATGAAGATATCGAAATAATACGAAAGGATAAAGACCAAAAAGGCGAAGAAAAAAAGAAAAAGCAGGTCTTTGCGGGCGTTTGTCGTCATTATTATTTTTTTCATGGGGGCAACCTCAAGAAATGTCCGCCGTCATTTACATGTACATGCCAACTTGCAGAGAGAAACTCCGACCATGGCATAAGCCACAAGCCTGGCGGTTAAGATGACAACCAAGCTGCCCGGGAATACGACGGCACTCAAAAGATGCGAGATGCCGAAAAGCCCGAAAGCAATACCGATATAAAAAGACGCCTTGATCTTGCTCTTGCGGTAAACAATAAGGCCGACGACCCAGATGATGCCGCAAAGAAGTGCATTGATCCCGCTGACAATATGCATACTCCCTCCTTTTTAGTTGGGGGTTATTATACCACAAGGATTCAAAACCCCCTACAGCATGATGCCATAGGGGGTCGAAGACAGGGATCGCGCCTATCTTTTATCTGCGCGGACTTGAGGCCTTGTTTTTCGGGATCGTGATCGTCAAGATGCCGTCTTTGTATTCCGTCGTCATCTGGTTGATCCTGGCGTCCTGCGGCAATAGAAACGTGCTCGTAAAATTGCCGGACCGCGATTCCTGGGCATAGAAATTGCGGCCCTTCTCTGTTCCGCCCTTTGCGGTCTCTCCGGACACGATCAGCTGCCTGCCTTCTGTGCGGACATGGATGTCTTTCTTCTCAAAACCAGGCATGCTGATATTGATGATGTACGCCTTGTTCTTATCGCGAAAACTCTGGCCTGAAGCGGCCGGCGCAGGAAGGTTCAGAAAATCTTTCTGTTCCGGCCCCGAATAAAAACCGGTGTCCTGCATGCGCTGCATCCGTTCCCGCATTATCTCCTGCATCCTGTTCATCTCATCAAACGGCTCCCGGGCCCGCATGTCCATCATGAAAGCGGGATTGTTCTCAAGAGAGCTCGGCATGGGAAACGGTTGATATTGCACGACGACGTTCTTTTGCTGGGCTTTTTCTCCGCTGTGCCTGCCCATCAAATAAGCGTTCTCAAGGAGAAAAGCCGCCGCCAGCACAATAACCGCCCCTAAAATGATTTTGTTTTTCATGCGAACCTCCTTAATTCCGCCTCTGGCGGAATTAGGCCCTCCGCTATGTGGTATTGCGGAGGCCTACCCTTTCTGGGTTAACTCCGCAGCGTAGCTAAACAATTTCTGGCTGCCCGTCCGAGCCCTGCGAGGACTGGGTGCAGACAGAAATTTTTAGCTGTTTACGCAAGGAGTAACGTTTATTTCCTTTAACCTTCCACCTCTGGTGGGATTAGGCCCTCCGCTATGTGGTATTACCTGGCTCAATCGGATGAGCCAGTATGCCGCTTTCTGCGGCATGCGGAGGCCTACCCTTTCTGGGTTAACTCCTCCACCCGGCCTAATCGGATAGGCCGGTGTGCCGCTTTCTGCGGCAGCGTATCTTGAGAATTTATGGCTGCACCTGGCCCCATCTGAAGGGCCACACCTTGCCTTATCTGACCGGCAAGTGCGCCACTTCCTGTGGCGGTGTTCCGCTTCCTGCGGAACCCGCCCCGTTACAAATGGAATTTGTAACGGGGCCCGTCCGAGCTCTGTGAGGACTGGTTGCAGACATAAATTGTCAAGATGCTTACACGAGGAGTAACGTTAATTTCCTTTCTCTAATTTTATAAAACCGCTAAAATTTTGGCAACAAAATTTTGAATGCAGCCTTCTTGCGCTTCTTCGGCATATTCCGTTTGTCAATAAAGCCGCTGCGAGCTACAATTGTCGTATGAAAAAGAATATGAGAACCAGAAGGGTCGCTATTGTGACCGGCGCCGACCGGGGGATCGGGTTCCAGATATGCCGGCAGCTGGGCGAGCTTGGATTTCAGGTCGTGCTCACCTCGCCCGACCCCGGACAAGGCAAAGCCGCGGCTGAAAAACTCAAAAACATGGGCCTCGCCGTCGTCTATCGCGTCCTCGACCTTCTGAACGACAGACAGACAGTCGCCCTTCGCTCCTTCGTGATGAAAAAATTCGGCCGCGTGGACGTCCTCGTCAACAATGCCGGCATTTCTTTGGACGCAGGAATGAGCAAAGTTGAAGGCCTTCTGCGGCGCAGGATCAAAAAGACGCCCAGAAAAATGGACTACGGCGAAGGACCGGGCATTCTTGAGG
The DNA here is from genome assembly GCF_004102945.1 of Candidatus Velamenicoccus archaeovorus. Classification (GTDB taxonomy): domain Bacteria; phylum Omnitrophota; class Gorgyraeia; order Velamenicoccales; family Velamenicoccaceae; genus Velamenicoccus; species Velamenicoccus archaeovorus. The sequence goes on from NZ_CP019384.1 coordinate 1,396,036, forward strand.
CCGGCATGAACGTCATGCGCGCAACCCTTGAAGTCAATACACTGGGCGCTTTGAAAATGTGCCAGGCGTTCATCCCCCAGATGATGAAAGCCCGCTATGGACGGGTGATCAACATCTCTTCGACGCTGGGCCAATTGAAGGACATGACAGACGAGGAAAAGGTCCCGGCCTACCAACTCTCCAAAACCGCTCTGAATGCCGTCACAAAGATGGTTGCCGACGCCTGCCGCGGCACAAACGTCGCCGTCAATTCCGTCTGCCCCGGCTGGACCCGCACAGACCTCGGCGGCCCCGAAGCCCCTCAATCACCCGAAGAAGCCGCCAAAGACATCGTCTGGCTCGCCACACGGCCCGATAACGGCCCCACCGGACAATTCTTCCAGCACAGGCGCCGCATCGCCTGGTAGCCGGACTTTCCTGCAAATAAAAAACCGCCTCTTGCGGCGGGTTTCATCACGAAACTCCGGAATCCTCAGGGCCGCGGCGTCAGCTGCCTTCCTGCCTGATGACGCCCCGGGGGCTTATCTCGAAACATTCCCCCACCTTGATTTTATACACCAGAAAACGCTCGGGAATATCTACTTCAAATTCCTTATGGGGCTTGCCGATATGCACCCCGGCCACAACGCGCTCCACGGAAAGCTCGATTTCCCTTTTGCGCAATTCTTCGACGCACTCATCGTAAATCCTGCCCTTTTCGATGATCTCCGCCGTTCCATCCAGGATATATCCTGCCAAAGACCTGACATCCATTAACGTCAAGGAGGCTTCCGGACGGACTTTCAGGTTTTCAAAAGTCCTGCCGATGCTGTAATCGATGAAATAAACCGTCCGGCCGTCTATCTTCAATAATAATTTCGGAGCGGCGTTAGGTTTGCCCGCCTTATCAGCCGTTGCCACGGCAACAAATTCCCTTGCTTTCAAAAACTCCAAGGCTTTGTCTATGATATTCATCGCGTTAACCCGTTTTTCTGCACGCCTCAAGCCATGCGTTAAAAACAGCCGGGAATTTCTCATAGGCCCGCATTTGAGCTTCTGTCCACGATTTTTTGGCCTCGGCCGTATATTTCACGCGGTCCTCAACCGTCTCGTGGATGATCTCTCGAACCGGCTTGACGGCATTCTTGGTCGGACGCAGACCGTCCCAATCCTCATTGACAGGGAAACCCGCTTTTTTAAGACCGCTGTCCCATGTCGCGTCTATCAGGACCCATTGACCTTCGACATGGGCCCGGCAGGCCAGATGTGTCCCCATCGGCAACTCTTTGACGATGCTGCGCAGGTCCGGCGGGTATTTGATGCGCGGGTCGTCCCAGCTGTAAAGATACGTGCAATACCTGACCGGGATACCGAACTTTTGAAAAAACATGCCTAAAAGAAAATGCTTGGGGATGCACGACCCCTTGCCGAGCTCCAGCATCCCTGCCGGGCCCAAAGCCGGGTCTCTCAATTCCGGGACAATGGCATAGGGTATGTCGCGGATATGATCATAGACGGATATCCGGGCCTCTTTCGAGTCCAGATGCGCCGTCCATTGTGAGAATTTAGCCGGAATAATGTCGTCAGGCATGGCGGGATCGAATGCCTTATCTATTTCCTGTTGGGGCGTATCACCCAGTAATCAACGCCCTCTTTGACATTCACCAGATAAAGGCGCCTGTTGCGGGACACGGAATCCCCAAAGAGGCGCATGTAAAAATCGTCGTAAAATTCCGGGGTCTCGATGTAATAGGTATGGCCGCCTCCGGCCTTATTGACCAGCGTCACATCGACGATTGAGATCCTGTCGGGGTCCAAAGACTTGAGATAAAGCAGGTCCTGGGCCTCTTCAAACTGACCGTAAGACTCTGTCTGGACCCTCTGGCGGCCGAGCTTTTTCTCCCGGTCGATGATCTGCGCCATCAATAAGGCCTTGTCATTGGAAGCCACATAGACCGTCAGCTGCCTGGCGAGAGAGGCGATCTCTTCCTTGAACTTTTCGTTAAACTCATTTTTGGATACATCCGGCGCTGCCATGACAACGTGGGCCAGCTCCGCCTCGGCATCCGCGAGATCGCCGTATTGGGTCATTTTCTCAAAAGCCTTGGAGACGACCTGGCAGCCGAGGCTTGAAGATTCAAGCCACAGCCTCTTCGGCTTGACCTCCCGGATGATCCTTGTCAAAAGTTCCCCCAGATACTGTCCTGAAGCTGTTGCGGATCCCCAGGCCCTCTCATAACCCCTGAAGGCGCCCCGGTAGTCACCGGGCCAATCAAAAAGCAAGATCGGCGTATTCACATCGAGAAAATACGCAAAATAAGCGGCCTTGATGGCCGTCAGCTCAAAGCTATCCTGATAGCCGAACACCAGCACAAGCAGCGACTGGTGGGGAGAATTTTCGACAGCAGAAGCAAGGCGTTTCATAAAATCCTCTTCGCCGAACTTCACGACTTCCTCCACGCCGACGTCGCCGCGTTTTTTGAGCCTCTTGGGGACGACCCTGCTTATTTCCAATCCGGGCCGGATACTCGCCTTCAGCGTCCCGGTTGTCAGGCGGTCTTCCATCTTTGACGTAAAACGCAGTTCATCGCCCTCCTGCACGGCCCGGCGGTCCGTCGCATAAAACAACTCGATGATCCTGTAGTCGCCCTGCATCTCGTATGGAAGCCGGTGATAAAGTTTTTCCTGCCAATCGGCAGAATCATCCTTGACAGGGACGGTCGAACACCCGGCCAGCAACAAAAAAATTACAGCTGAAATTTTTCGCATCAGACCTTTCCGGCTTCTTCGCGGATGGCAGCTACTTATGAATCTCCCCCTGCTCACCCTGCCCAAAGCAGGGCAGGCACGGGGTTTCTTACCTCGATGACCCCGCATCGTAAGATATCGTAAAAATTTCTTGCCCAGGGCTGCCGGGCGCCAAATTTTTCCGATACTCGCGGGGTGACCCAGAAAGGGTAGACCTTCCTCATTCCACATAAAGGAAGGGTCTGATCTTCGCCGCATTCTGCGGCTTGATTAAAACCTCTGAAATATTGTATCACAAAGATGGGGCCTCGCGGACTAAAGTCCGTTTTTTGCCGGGCCGCGACAGCCTGTTTTCAATATATCCCTTATCGCCTCTTTATGCTATAGTCAACCCATATTCCCCGGGCAGGCCGGGGCTTGTTTCGGGTACCTCTAAGCGGCCACAACACTCTTGCGCCCTGAAGGGTGGAGCTTTAGGCCGCGCAGAGTCAAATCCGGACGGAGCGTCCTTGCGGAGAAAACGTTCCCGCAATATCAACGAAAGCGCCATGCAAAAAGACCATCTGAAAGGAATAAAGATCGTTTACGAAGACCGCGATATCCTCGTTGTCGATAAGCCGCCCAAACTCCTGACGATGGCCTCGAACACGGAAAAAGAAAGAACCGCCTACCACATCCTGACCGATTATGTGCGCAAAGGCTGCGCCGCATCGCGCAACCGCATCTTTATCGTCCATCGCCTGGACCGGGACACGTCGGGAATCGTCATCTTCGCCAAAAACGAAAGAGCGAAAAACTCCCTTCAGCAACAATGGGACCAGACCGAAAAAAAGTATCTGGCCGTCGTTTACGGCAGCTTCCCGCAAAAATCCGGAGAGATCACGTCCTATCTGGCCGAAAATGCCGCGCACATTGTCTTTTCCACCCGTGACCGGTCTATCGGAAAGCTTTCCACGACCATTTATAAAACCCTCAAAGAGACAAAAGGATTCAGCCTTCTGGAGGTCGATCTGGCAACAGGGAGAAAAAACCAGATCCGCGTCCATTTCGCCGAAAAGGGCCACCCCATCGTGGGTGACCGCAAATATGGTGGAAGAGACGCCATGCACAAGCGCATGGCGCTCCACGCCTATTCGATCTCTTTCCTTCATCCCTGGAACGGCAGGAGAATGATATTAAAGACGCCCGTCCCGGCGTATTTCACGGAACTTGTAGGAGATTTCACTCTTTAGGAACAGCCTCTCGTTAGCTCAACAAAAAGGCCCGCCTATTTTGGCGGGCCTTCTCATAAAAACTCCCCCTGCATGACGATTTCGCAACTGGCTAAAAACAAAGGAAGCGGAAAAAATATTAACTACTGTGCCTGTGCTATTCTATGAATCAATTCGGATAGAAAAGTCTGATACTTAATACCTAAGCGCTGGGCCTTATGTTTGATGTTTGCAAGGTCGTGACTATTCACTCGGATATTTAAAACAGTATCTTTTTTTCTTGCAGCTATAGCTTGAACAATCTGCTCATACTCATTGCGGTCCACAGGAACGAATTCTTCAAGACTATCTTCAATAGCCTGCTCTTCTCTGGTTAATTTAATCTTTCTCATGGCGTTTCCCCTTTTTATAAAGTTTCATTAGTTTTCTGCTTGGATATATCGTTTTTAAAAATATTGCATCTCCCTCTATAATATACGGCACAGCCCATAAATAGCCTTTATGCTCATATACAAAGATTTTCTGATCTTGTCTGCGAGGATGCTTAATAATATCAATGAGTTTCGAAGCTACAATTTCTTCAAATGAAATACCTCTCGTCCGTTTCAGTCGTTCACTTTTAAGCGCATTCCATTTAAGCTCTTTCATAAATACCTTTTGTATATACAAATTGTATTATAAAAAATAAATAAGTCAAGAAAATTTCTAAAAAAATAGCCCTACTCATTTGAATAGGGCTATGCTAAAGATGGCTCCCCCGCGAGGACTCGGCTACTGATGTTTTTTTTGGCTCCCCCGCTCGGGTCGTCGCTCGGTTGCCTGCCTCGCTCAAAAACTCGAACCTCGGACCTGTCGCTCCTCGCCTGCCTACTAAATTTATTCATTAAGGATGTCGGCAGCTCGGTCGCTCCCCATAGGGGAACCCAATGGTTCCCCCTTTGGCGTCGCCCGCCTCGGCCTTCAGCCAAGGCAGGCTCCTGTCACCCCCTCCCTAGCATCCAAACGATATGCTTAAGGGGAAAACGGTCTTTTCCCCTTAATAATCCCCTTTTTAGGTCCTCGATTCGTCTCCCAGAAAGCCAAATAAAAAGGCCCACTAAACTTCAGTGGGCCTTTTTATTTGGCTCCCCCGCGAGGACTCGAACCTCGGACCTGGTGGTTAACAGCCACTCGCTCTTAAGTTTGTTGCTCCCTGCTGTACGCAGGTGGGTTGATATTGGGATCAACCTCTCCCGTTTCTTTTCTATCGAGTCATGCCGGGAGTTCGGACTATCGCTTTGCCGTTTAATACGGCATTCCGTCGCTTAGTCTCTCACGCTGTCCTTTTTTACAGGACTTGCGCCTTGTCACCCACTCCTGGGCCTCCAAGTCAATCAGACGGAATTTAACGTCGGCATTGTTTCCGGAAGTCAGAGAGCCATGCCACTCGCTCCCTGCCTGCCGGCAGGCAGGTACCGACTGAGCTACGGGGGAATAAAGCTATAAAGAACGGAAAATCCACCCTGAAGGGGTGGAAAGATTATATGCGAAAAAAAGACGAGCGTCAAGGAGCGCTTTATATCTCCCTGTGCCCCTTCCATGGCCCGCGCCAGGGTCGCGGGGTCTGTGTATTCCAGGTTGAAACCCACAGGCGGGCCGAGGCCAGGGCCGGGGATTTCTGCGCTCCGATTAAAATTTAAACCTTTTTACCGTAACATACGTGACGGTAAAAATCCCCGCCTCTATCAGGATCGTCGATAAGGCGGCGCCGATATAAGAAAAGGAATATATCAAAAGGAACATGAGCGGCAGGCCTATCATGGCCATGACCACGTGTATCCTTGAATAGATATGCGTCTTGCCGCACACCAAAAGAAACTGGACGCGGAAGGCATTTGCGCTTATAAAAAATACGGCAATAAGCAGCATCCTGAATGAGAATACCGACGCATGATAATCTCCGCCGCAGACTATCCTCACGAAAAAATGCGCGAATATAAATATCAAAGGCAACGTTATCAAAGAGATATTGATGGTTATCTGCTGCACGTGCCACATTATCTCATACGCCTTTCTTTTGTTCCGGTTGAATATCTTGCTTAAACGTGGAAAAAGCGCCTGAGAAAAGGAAGACAGCGGAAATGTCTGAACAAAATTGGCCATCTTCTCGGCGATGGAATAGAACCCTGTGATCGTGTTATTTGTGAGAAGACCGATACAAAAAATACGCGTCGTCGTGTAGGCATTTATCGCTACGTTGGAAATAAAGATGTCCCACCCTGCCTTCATCTGTTGCCGAAAATTTGCATATTTCGGAAAATGGAACGACACGCCGAAATGCCTGAAAACCCTATATTGTCCAAGTATGCCTGTCGCCAGAAATACTGCGGAATTAATAAGCGGGACCATAAGATAGTCCTGCGGTTCGGCTACGAACGAGAATATGAGAGCGGTGTATAATATGCCGCCGAGTATATTCAAATCAGCGATGTGCTTCATTCTTTCCGTGCCCTGGAAGAACCATAGGGGGAAAAGCGTGCTGCCGGCTACGGTGCCGAAACTGAACACGTAGACCATCCAGTCGCTTCTGAACTTGGGAACGGCGAATACGATGCCTGTCATCAACAACAAGCTTAAAAAGGCCAGGGCTATCTTCGCCGTCATCACAGACGAGAAAACCGAACATATCTTTGCGTGCTCGTCGTGGCAGAGCGAGATCTCTTTCGTGGCCGAGATGCTGAACCCGTAATCCGTCAAGATCATGAAGTACTGGACAAAGGCCTGCGCAAAAGAAATCAAGCCGAACTTTGCCGGCCCTATGGCCCTAAAAAGGTAGGGAAAAATAATGACGGGCAAAAGATATGTCACGGCCTGGAGGACGGATAAGGAAGTAAAATTTCTCATGACCAGCATGAATTCTTCCGGATCCACCAATTTAGCCGCCTTCTTGATCATCCTTATTATGAAAAGCATAGGTCTAACCTACCACCCTTGACCAGCGGTGGTCAACATATTGTGATATAATCTTGCCATGATCAAATTTCCCGAGAACTTCTTATGGGGCGCTGCGGCATCGGCCTATCAGGTCGAGGGCGACAATATACATTCCGACTGGTGGCAATGGGAAAAAGATGCCGGCAAAGAAAATTCCGGACATGCCTGCCGCCACTATGAATTTTATGAAAGGGATTTCGACCTAGCAAAAAGCCTCGGACACAATGCCCACCGCTTCTCTATAGAATGGGGCCGCATCGAACCCAGGCGCTCGGAATTCTCGGAAGAAGCATTGCAGCATTATATCGACGTCGCGCTTTCTTTAAGGGCGCGCAATATCGAGCCGATTGCGACACTTCACCATTTTACCAACCCCATATGGTTTGCTGATTTAGGAGGATGGGAAGACAAGCGGTCTGTCGAGCTCTTCCTGCGATATTGCGAAGTCGTCGTGCGCGCCTTGGCCGATAGCGTGCATTATTGGATCACCATCAATGAACCTACGATATATGCATCCCACGCCTATATTTTTGGCGCATGGCCGCCGCAGGTAAAGTCAACCTTGAGGGCCAAAAGAGTTTACGACAACCTCTCGCTTGCGCATATCAAGGCCTACCAGCTTATACATAAAATATATAAAAAATCTGGGCACGCAGATCCGGCCGTGGGCATCTCGCAATATACGCAGGCATTTGTACCGTGTAAGCTGGACTTAAAAAACAGGTTTGCGGCATACCTGAGAGACAGAATATTCAATTTTAACTTTCTTGACAGGCTGGCAAAGCATAGAGCCATGGATTTTATAGGGGTCAATTATTATTTACGCCAATTAGTGGAGATTAAAAGACCGGGTGTCCATAACCTTTTTATGGACACCTGCGAGAACAACCATTATCCAGTCAAAAAAAATTCCCTCGGCTGGGATATTTACCCGAAGGGATTGGCGGACATTTTGCTAAAGCTGAAAAGATACCGCCTCCCTGTGATGATCACGGAAAACGGCATATGCACGCAGGACGATGGGCTGCGCTGGGAATTCATACATTCTCATCTGGAAAGCGTGCACCAAGCCATGAAAAAAGGTGCGCCTGTCATCGGCTATCTTTACTGGTCGCTTATGGATAATTTTGAATGGGATAAAGGTTTTGCGCCCCGCTTCGGATTGGTCGAGATAGACTACAATTCATCCAAAAGAACTGTCAGGGAAAGCGCAAAAAAACTCGCCGAGGTTTATAAGACGGGCATCTTAAAGTAAGTCCTGTCGGAGCTAAAAAGCCGGCTTTATATCTCCCGGCGCCCTTCCATGGCCCGCGCCAGGGTCGCGGGATCCGCGTATTCCAGGTTGGAACCCACGGGCAGGCCGATGCCGATGCGCATCACCTTGACGCCCAGGGGCCGCAGGAGTTTCGTCAGAAAGATAGCGGTGGCCTCGCCTTCCGTGTCGGAATCCGTGGCGATAACGACTTCACGCACCTCTCCTTTTTTGACGCGCGCGATCAGGCCGTCCACTTTAAGGTCGTGCGGCCCCCGGCCTTCCAAAGGAGAAATCGCGCCCAAGAGCACGTGATACGTGCCATGGAAATTCGCGCTGCGCTCGATGTTCTCGACGTCCTTGGGGCTTTCGACGACGCAGACGATCGTCTGGTCGCGCCTCAAGTCGCCGCAGATACTGCAGACGTCCGTCTCGCTGAAATTATTGCAGACGCTGCAAAACCGCACGCTCTCCTTGACCTTCGTGATCGCCTCAGTCAGGAGCGTCACATCTTCTTTGGAGGTGTCCAGCATGTGATAGACAATCCTCTGGGCGCTGCGGCGGCCGATACCCGGTAGTTTCATCAACTCTTCGATCAGCTTCTCTATCGTCGCAAGACTGTATCCGGCCATGGCTATTTTCCGACCACCTTCCCTTTAAAAAGGTCCATCGCCGATTTGAAAAACGGCGTCTCTTCAAAATGCGCTTCCTCTTTGGCCGCAGGCGCCAACCCCTGCACGATATCCAGCTTCAAACGCAGGCGCGCGCCGCAGACGCTCGCAATCGCTTCTTCGAGGACCTTCAGATTATCTTTATGCTCCAGGGTCTCCTTGAAAAATACGGCGGTCCTGGGAAAGCCTATCGTCAACAAGCCGTCCTCGCACCGCACAGGCGAGGCTTCGCGCAGATATGTCGAAACCGACATCTTGACTCCCGCCAAGTGGCGGATCAACCTATCCCAGCTGTTCTGCACGTCCTGCAGGGAGCAGGATTTTTCGGAGGAGACTTCGCCGGCTTCCATGGAAGATGACTGCAGGTGAAGACCGACGGATTTCTCTGGCGGGACGAATGAACTCAAACGGTTATCCGCCGAACCCCTCTCTTCCCTCAAAACAGAAAGAGGCTTTTTGACGGGCGGGGCTGCGGCCTTGACGACAGACGGGCCGGCATTCTCTTTGACCGGCCGCGGCAAAGGCTGCTCTTTTTTGGCGCTGCCGCCGGCCAGCTTGACGGCCAGTATTTCCAGCGGGATGCGCGTGGTGCTTAGCTTTCTCGACATCTCCTGCGCCGCAAAGATCTGGTTGATGGCCACCATGATGTCTGCCAACTCCATGCGCTGCGCCTGGGAAGAGATCTGCGCGATCAGCTCCGCGGGCAGATCCACGAGCTCCTCGCGGCCTTCCTTCATGATCTTGGCGACCATCAGGTTCCTGTAATGCTCCAGGAGGCCATCAAGAAAATAATTCATGTCTTTGCCTTTGGCGCTGATCTCCGCGATCAGGCGTAGCGCCGTCGGCGCGTCGCCGGCGCGGCAGGCATCCACAAATTTCAAAAAGACGTCCTCTTCGATGATGCCCAAGATCGAAATAACATCCTCAAGCTTGATGTCCTTCTGCGAAAAGGCGATCAACTGATCGAGGATGGATTCGGCATCGCGCATGCAGCCGTTGGCCGCCTTGGCGATGGCCAAAAAGACGTCTTCGCCGATGGGAAGCTTTTCATCGGCGGCGATCTCCTTGAGTTTTTCGATGACCTTGAGGTTCGGGATGCGGACGAAATCGAACCGCTGGCAGCGCGACAGGATCGTCGGCAATACTTTCTGGGGCTGGGTCGTGGCAAAAATGAACGTGACGAAAGACGGCGGCTCTTCAAGCGTCTTCAAGAGCGCGTTGAAGGCCTCCGGGGTCAGCATGTGGACTTCATCGATGATATAGACCTTGAACTTGCCGTTCAAGGGCGCAAATTTGACGTTCTCGCGCAGGGACCGGATCTCGTCGATGCCGCGGTTGGACGCGCCGTCGATCTCGATGACGTCCAGGCTGCGGCCCTCGGCGATCTCTTGGCAGGCCGGGCAAACCCCGCAAGGATGCTGGGTCGGCCCTTGCTGGCAATTTAAAGCCTTGGCTAAAATGCGCGCGCACGAGGTCTTTCCGACGCCCTGCGGCCCGGAGAAGAGATACGCGTGCGCCAGTTTGTTGGATTGGATGGCGCTCTTGAGGGTTTTGGTGATATGGTCCTGGCCGATGACTTCGTCAAAATTTTTCGGCCGCCACTTCCTGGCAAAAACGAGGTAAGACATCTTTTATGTGCATCCTAAAAGAGGAAGAGATCCGCGTCAAAAGTATTTCCAGTGTTCATTATACAGGATTCCGAAGATTTTTCAAGAAACGCTTCTCTCCTGCCAGGCGATTCTCAGGAAAAATCAGCAGAAAAAACAGCCGTAACGCAGAAAAATCAACAAACAACCCCTTGAAGCTTGCGCTACCTGCCTCGATGATGCATGCCCTTCCCTGAAAACAACCATAAGGCCATAACCTTGAAACAGTTACATTTATAAGGTATATTTTTATTAAAGGAAAAACGGGAGGCAGCTGGGCCATTCGTGAGGATGGGTCGTAAAAGAAATTGTTGATCGTTTTTCGCAATAACCTATTCTACGGTGAAGAATAGGTTTTTTTATTATGCGTATAAACGAAACAAGGGAGGGGTATGTTTTCCGGCGGCAAGGTGGTCCTCATTGTCGATGACGATCCGGGCATTGTCCAGGCGCTCAGAGCCATCCTGGAACGGCACGGCTGCCGGACCTGCATTGCCATGGACGGCAAAGAAGCGCTGGAAAGGATCGACGAGAGGAAACCCGATCTGATCATCCTCGACCTCTGGCTTCCCGAGGTTCCCGGCGAAATAGTCTGCAAGATCATCAGAAAAAACGAAAAATTCAAGAACATCCCCATCATCATGGTAACGGCGAAATGTTCGGATGTAGACCGCGTCATCGGCCGCGTGATAGGCGCCGATCGCTATGTGAACAAACCGGTTGATGCGATGGCGCTCTTGAAGATCGTTCAGGACACCCTCAACAGCCGCAGCGGCATCCACCATTGACTTCGCCTGAGACCGCCAGAGATACCACCGTCTTATGACCATCCTTTTTTCTAAAAAAATCAAAGCGCCTGATGATTCCCGTTGTCCATAAATACGTGATGAGCGCGACCAGGGCGATCAGAAAAAACAAACACCCCACGCGCACGGCGTACTTCAAGACGACGAGAAAAATAACGATGAGCGCAATGATCGCTATGATCCTGGCAAAGTCCAAGGAAACTCCTATAAATGAGGAACGGCAGGATTCAAGCAGCGGCTTTCCGACGTTCGCCGGAAGAAGAACATCGGAACATCCATGAAAAGCAACGCCGGAGCCCCTGGCTCCGGCATCCCTGTCTGCCTTGACTGAAAGGGACGGCAGGCGAGCTTTTCGCCGCCTCGGCCTCGACCTTGGCCGTAGGCCAGGGCGGGAAAAAACATACACTAAGGTACGGCGCCGGAGCCAGAGGCTCTGGCATCCGCCTTTTGTCGCGAAGGGCGACAAAATGGCGGAGAGGGAGGGATTCGAACCCTCGAACCTTTTGGGTTACGCGCTCTCCAGGCGCGCGCGCTAAACCGGGCTACGCGACCTCTCCGTTTAATTGCACATCCCGAAAGTTTTCCAAGTCAATATAAAAAACTTCTAATCAAAGCATCAAGCTTCTGAAAAGCTTCCTTGCTATGGTAACGCAACTTAAAAGTGCCGTTTGGATTCGGCCTGTATTTACTATTCTTTGCTTGAAATACAATCGTTTTATTAAAATTTCCCAAAGGAATGCCGCTTATTCGCGACCACTTTTTCTCTAGCTTTATTTTATGAATATCGTTGTATATAAAAAGCTGTCCCTTTAATCGGACCCTGTCAATCTTGATAATTTTGTTTAAAAATTCTGCGAACAGACTGATAATTTTAAAATTACTGTTTGTAAATTCAATAGCCCAATAGTAAACATTTTTTCTTCTCTTATCCTTGCGTAATTGGGTTCCCTCGCAACAATATAATATGGCTCCGATAATAGACAACTCTCTTTTGCTGAACTTACGCTTAATATTCATCCCCCCATTTTACGATATTAATTATTCTTCGCTCTCTGCTTCCTAAAAAAATCCTGCAGCAAACCGGCGCATTCCTGCTCCAGGACCCCTCTCTTCACTCTGATCCGGTGGTTCAATTTTGCGTGATGGAGGATATTAAGGACCGAGCCGCCGGCGCCGGTCTTTGGGTCCGATGCGCCGAAAACAACGCGGTCGATACGTGAAAGGACAAGGGCCCCGGCACACATGCTGCATGGCTCTATCGTCACATAAAGGGCGCAATCTTTCAACCATTTAGCACCCAGATGATTGGTGGCCTGCGTCACGGCGATCATCTCTGCATGGGCTGTCGGATCCTTCAAAAGCTCCACCTGGTTCCACCCCCGGCCGATGATATGATTTTTGTGAACGACGATGGCCCCGACAGGGACATCCTCTGAATCGGCCGCTTTGTCCGCTTCCTTCAAGGCATACCTCATGAAATATTCATCGGAGAACATGGAATAAAAAGGAAGGTTAAGAAGCCGAAACCGCCCCTGCTTCAACCGCGATATTGATCCTTCGCAAAATTATGGAAAACAAACCTCGGTTTGCTCAAGACAAATCTTTGCTGCGCAAAAATTTAGTGCGCCCAAGAGGATTTGAGTCTCGCTTCGGCCTTCGGCCGGTCTCGACACCGGGCCGCTCACCTTCTCGCGGCCCCGCTAAACGGTCGGACTTACTCGTCCGACCAGCGGCCTCCGGTTCAAATCCTCTTGAAAAAAGTGCGCCCAAGAGGATTTGAGTCTCGCTTCGGCCTTCGGCCGGTCTCGACACCGGGCCGCTCACCTTCTCGCGGCCCCGCTAAACGGTCGGACTTACTCGTCCGACCAGCGGCCTCCGGTTCAAATCCTCTTGAAAAAAGTGCGCCCAAGAGGATTTGAACCTCTAACACCTAGCTCCGTAGGCTAGTGCTCTATCCAGTTGAGCTATGGGCGCAGGGTTACTATTTTAATATCCACAAGCTTTTCTGACAAGCGTAATTTAAGTGACGCTCCTACGGCAGAGGCTGACGACTTTTTTGCCTGCGGAACTCCGACGATCCTTCGGATGCCGGCACTCCGATCCAGAAGGCCCTGACAGAAGCCGAGAACCTTCTGGCGTCGGAGTAATTATTATCTTGCATTTAGCGCAGAAATAAGGTACCTTTCTATCTATGAAACAGCGCCTTCAATACCCCATCCATAACAGGAGGGGCAAATATCTTGCCCTCCTCCTTTCTTTTATCGTCGGGATATTGTCCGGGATATCCGGTCAAATCCTTCTCAACAAATACCTGCGGAACAAAGGGCCAACCTTCCAGGAAATCCGCAAAGGGGGCTACGCCTTCATCAGTCCGCTGATCGACTGCGAAACCCAGGAGGTCATGCCGGAGCTTATCAATTTCAGGAAGAAGATAGCGGATGCCGTGCGCAGGCTGCTGGACAACAAGGAAGCGCTCGATATCAGCATTTATTTTCGCGACCTGAATAACGGCCCCTCGTTTTCCATCAACGAAAACAAAGGATTTTCTCCCGGAAGCCTGTTGAAAATCCCGGTCATGATGGCTTACTTCAAAAAAGCGGAAACCGACCCGGATATCCTGAAAAAGACGCTGACGTATCAAGCGAAGCCGACAGACAACGTGGTATTCTTTGAGCCTGCCCAAAAACTGAAGTCGGGCGAGTCGTATACCATAGAAGAATTGATCCGAAGAATGATCATTTATTCTGACAATGAAGCAGCAAGCCTGCTGGTTGAAAACGACAAGACCACCTTCAGCTCTGTCCAAAAAAACCTGGGTATCGAATACTGGGAATACGACCAGCCGCCAGGAACGATGCGCGACAGATCCTACGCCTCTCTCTTCAGGGTCCTCTTTAACGCTTCATATCTCAATGCCGCCCTGTCGGAGAAGGCCTTGGAGCTCTTGAGCGAAACCCAGTTTCCGTTTGGCTTGAGGGCTGGGGTCCCGGCAGAAATCAAGGTCGCCCACAAGTTCGGCGAACGCGGCGAAGGCCTGGTCTTATACCTGCACGACTGCGGCATTATTTATTATCCCCGCCACCCCTATCTTCTCTGCATCATGACAAAGGGGGGCAGCATGAAAAGCCTCGACAAGATCATCCAGGAAATCTCGCGCCTTGTCTATGAGGAAGTGGACAGGCAAGCCTCCGCCTCTTAAACTTCTTTCCTTCTGTCTCGGCGAAAAAATCGAATCCTGTCAGCCCATGCAAGCGGCGGCTGATGCACGGCCAATCAATAAACAAATTTCGCATACAGGTGTTCGACGGGAGCAAAATCGTCCGTCAGAAGGCAGGCATCCTCCCTTTCGGCCTCTGAGACATCACGGGAAAACCGTGCGCACTCCGCCAGGCGGGGCACCTTGATGCGTCCCGAGCGCGCTTGGCCGTCGAGAAGATCGTATAATTCCTGGAATTCCAATCTCTCCCTTTGGCGGCTCGCCACCATAATGATGTTCATAGGCCTGGCCTTGTCCTGCGGAAGATCAGAAAGAACGCCCGGAAAAACATACACCTGCGCGAACACCGATGCCATGGTTTTATAAACGGAACGGAACAGCGCGCCACCGGCCCCCTCCAGGGGGCTGATCAGATTAAAAGCAACCGCGCCGTCTTCTTCAAGCTTTTCATTTACCTCCGAAAAAAACTCCCTCGTCAAAAGGTGAAAAGGCACGTGGCCGCCCGCGTTGAATACGTCGATGACCACGACATCGTATTTTTCTCTCGTCTTCTGGACGAACCTCCTGCCGTCATCGACATAAGTCCGAAGCCGGGGCGCGGGAAAAAAGAAAAAGTAATCACGGCTGGCCTTGATGACCGAAGGATCGATCTCCACGACATCGATCTCGGCATCCGCATAATCGCACAAATAATTCCTCGGCGCGATCCCCCCGCCGCAGCCGATAAACAACACCCTTTTCATTTTCGGAGAGAAGGCCACCGGAAGATGCAACAGGCTTGTCGTGTTGTGGATGGAGCCGTATGGAACAGACAACGTGATGCCCGACTGTTCAATCCGATTGTCGAAACGCAGCTTTCGTATGCCCGCGGCCGGCTCATCGGTAACAACAAGATGGTTATAGAAGGACCCTTTCTGGAAAACAATCACTTCGCCCGGGGAGGTTTCGACGAGCTGAGGCAAGGGGACTGTCACAAACAGCCAGGGCAGGGCAAAAACGGAAAGAGACGCCAGGCGCACGGGGCGGGCCGGCATCGTCAAAAAAACGACCGCGGAAACCAAAAGCAGAACAGAGCCCAATACAATAAAAATAGAAAATACTCCCAGGTGTCCGATCAGGAAAAAAGCCGTAAAGAGCGTGCCCAAGACATTGCCGGCCGTCGACCAGGCGTAAAGCTCCCCCGTCACGTTACCGACGTTGGCGATATTTTTGACGCTGAATTTGACGGCAAAGGGAGATATGATGCCCAAGATGAAACTCGGCAAAAAGAAGATCAGGCAAGAAGAGACCAAAGACCCCAGCCTGTCTCCGATCTGAAAAAGAAGCATCTTGTTGACGGGGCCGGAAACAAAAGGGACGGCAATGGTCAAAAGCCCGGCCCCCAGCAGCAAGGCCGCCCAGAGGGCATAAGAAGGTTTCCTGTCCGCCAGACGCCTCCCACGTAATAACCGCAGGCCAACGCCGTCAATAAAACACTGATGAGGCTGGACCAAACAAAGATCGTGCTGCCGTAATACGGCGCCAGAGCCCTGCTGGCGGCGATCTCCAGACTCATGAGAACGCCTCCGGCAATAAAGACAACGCCCTTAATCAAAAAAAATCTCATATGCAGAAGTATCGGAGAGACAACCTGAAGAGATGGACCCGTCATCAAATAATCAACCGGTTCTTTTCAGAATCAAAAGAAAAAGGCGTTCCGCGTGTTGAGGGCCGCCAAGACCGCAAAGAGAGGACCAAAAATGGAATGGTTCCTGTGGATCCAATCATTGATAAAATCGACCTTGCCTTCCAGGACGGTCACATAGATCCTCGAGTTGAATTCCAACCCAAGAAATTCTTCGATCGAGCGGAAGAGATGAGGCGAAAGCATGAAAATCAAGCTCAAGACCGTTGCTAAGGCCGAAAAAACAACCAAGAGGGTTTTAAAAATCGCATACGACATGCTTGTTTACCTTGCTGAAAAAATTAGCGGACGACTGACATCGAGTTTTTCGAATATGAATGCCATAGTTTTTGAAAATCGATAATCGAGAATTGACCGCGGTCGAGAATTTTCCACGATCAAATTTCGATTCTCGATTGCTCCGCCAAAATTTGCAGAGCAAATTTTGGCGGACCCATTTGCAACAGAACTCAAGGGACCACGAATCGAACCCCAAGGGTTCGAATTGGTATCAATGGCGGAGAGACAGGGATTCGAACCCTGGGGCCCAGTTGCCCAGGCCAACTGCTTAGCAGGCAGCTCCGTTCAACCACTCCGGCATCTCTCCGAGAAATTTTCCGACAAGGAAAATTTCGAGGACACTAAAGCGAACACGACGCATAAGCGCCGCGACCCGGCAAGGGCCGCAGCGAGCGATAGCGTCTTTTTATTATATCAAAGCCGCAAAGAGCTAACGGTGCGAACACTCAACCCATCTTCTTTTTCAACGTGTCCAAAAGCGACCGGAACGAATTCTCAAAAGCCTTGAGGCCTTCCACCTGCGTATCACGACAAACCGCATCAAGATTCGCACCGAATTGCGCCACCTTGGCCAGCCAAACAACCACCTCTTCCAGCTCGCTTTCCAAAGAAAGCCCCAGGCGGCCGTGATCCTCATAAGCCAAGACTGTCTGGTGCGGCATCGTGTTGACCGTCTGGGGACCAATCAGGTTATCCACATAAAGACAATCGCTATAAGCCGGGTTCTTCGTGCTTGTGGAGGCCCACAAAGGCCTTTGGACCCGCCCCCCCCTGGTCTTGATATCTCCAAATCTGTCGTCGGAAAACAATTGCTTGAACCGCTGGTAGATCAGTTTGCAGTTTGCGATCGCAATCTTGCCTTTAAGATCCCTGATGGCGTCTTTCCTGCCGAGATCCATCTCTCTGGCCATGATCACGTCCAAGAGACTATCCACCTTCGAGTCGATCCGACTCACAAAAACACTGGCGACGGAAGCGACGCGCGAAACATCTTCGCCCATCCGTATCCTGTCGCGCAGGCCGTCCTGGTAAGCCTGGGCTATGAGTTCATATTGCTCCTGAGAAAAAAGAAGGGTCACATTGACGTTAATGCCCTCGGCAATAAGCGCACGGATCGCATCGGGGCTCGATGCCGTCCCGGGGACCTTGATCATGATGTTTTGCCGGCCGATCTTTTTAAAAATATGCCTGGCGTATTCGATGGTCTTGTAGGCATCGTGGGCGTATTCCGGCAGGACTTCGATGCTGACATAGCCGTCCACGCCCTGCGTCGTCTCATAGACGCCCGCCAAAAGGGCGGCGGCGTCACGGACATCATCCGTCGTCAACTCATCATAGATGGCATAAAGGTCTTTGCCGGCGTCTTTGAGGCGCCGGATCTTGTCGTCATAGATGTCGCTCGACCCGACGGCCTTTTCAAAAATCGTGGGATTAGAAGTCACACCCACGATCCCCCTGTCAATGAGGCTTTTGAGCTCACCGCCGTCGATAAGACGACGGTCGATGTTGTCATACCAAGGGCTTTGGCCCATCTGGTAAAGTTTTCTCAACTTGCCGTTTTTATATTCCATGGTCGAAATAGGGGCTGCAGGACGTAGCCGCCGGAATACCTTCCTTCGCACAAGAGGCATTCTGAAAGCAGGACAAAGCGGATAGGCTTAAAAGCTATCCCATTTTACTGCTGAGGTGCGTTTTTTTGAAGTTTTTTTTCAAAAAAGACTTAGAAAAATTCCTGGAGAATCTGAGTGAGCTTGGAGGGATCGGGCCCCTGGGAAAGAATGGATTTTTCAGCCATCAGGCCGCAGGCGTCCTCATAAGCCGGGCGGCCATCGCGGTAGATGACACCCACCGGAATGGCATCTCCCCACTGGAGGGCCTTTTCAAAAGCCAGGGCCTTATTGTGAGCATCGTAATCCTGGGGTAACGGCTGGATCCTGTGTTTATACCAGGCGAAGTTATTCTTTTTATTGAAAGTCACGCACGGCTGGAGCACATCGACGAGCGAAAACCCTTTAAAGGCAACAGCTTGCTGGATCATGGAAGACAGATGAGCCTTGTCCCCAGAAAAACTGCGCGCCACAAACCCGGCGCCCAAGGCGATCGCCATCGCCAAAGGATGCACGGGTTCGTTGATCACGCCATGAGGCTGGACCTTTGTAACAAAACCAAGATCGCTGGTCGGCGAAGCCTGCCCTTTTGTCAAACCATAGATCTGGTTATCATGAACGATCACCGTGATATCGATATTGCGCCTGATGGCGTGGATGAAATGGTTCCCGCCTTCGCCATAGATGTCGCCGTCTCCGGAGGTCACGATGACATGGAGGTCTTTGTTCGCCAGCTTGATCCCTGTAGCGGCGGGGATGGCGCGGCCGTGCAGTCCGTTGAAAAAATTGCAATTCAGATATTGCGGCTCCTTGGCGGCCTGACCGATACCGGAGACAAAAACCGTCTTATGCATATCGATATCCAGCTTGACCAGGGCGTCTTTTAAGGCGTCGAGAATGCCAAAGTTCCCGCATCCGGGACACCATGCTGTTTCAAAATTTCCGAGGTCTTCAGGGCGCATCAGCGTCGCCCTCCTTTCTTGCGAAGATCCTTGTAGGCGTCAACGACCTCCCGCGCGGTAAACGGCAGCCCATTGTACTTGGAGATACGCCGATCCATGACGACACCGGTTGTGCGCGTGATGAGGTTCGCCAACTGGCCTGTAAAATTATTCTCCGCGACAACGGCCAGCCGCACCTTTTTCAAAAAGTCAAAATGTCTCTTGTCCATCGGCCAGAGATCCTCAAAATGCGCCAAGGCGACGCTGACGCCGTCTGCCTGAAGGGCGTCGACAGCCTCCTTCAATGCGCCGTATGTCGAGCCCCATCCCACCAGGACTTCTTTGGCATTCCTGGGGCCGTACCAAGAAGGCCCCTTGAGCTCCCGCAACAAACCTTTCATCTTGCGATTTCTCTTCTCGACCATACGGGGCCGCATCTCGTCTAAGTCTTCCGTGATCCGGCCGTACTCGTCGTGTTCATCGCTGTCGGCAGCAACAAAACAATAAGGATTCCCCGGCAGGGCGCGTGGAGAGACGCCGGACGGCGTCAGAAGAAAACTCTTATAGTCTTTGGCCTGCCCCAACTCTCCTTCGGCCATAAGATAACGCTGAATACGTATTTTCTCAGGATGCAAGGCGTCGATCGCTGCAAAAGAATCCGCCAAAAGCTGATCTGTGAGTATGATGACAGGAATGCGGTATTTATCCGCGAGATTGAAAGCACGTGCCGTCGCGTAGAAACATCCTTCAATGTCCGCCGGCGCCATCACCACACGCGGGAACTCGCCGTGGCCCGCGTGGATGGCAAAAAGCAGGTCTTCCTGCGCGGTTCTTGTCGGCAAACCCGTGGCAGGCGCCGGACGTTGGGCGAGAACGACGACGATAGGCGTCTCGACCATGCCCGCCAGGCTCAGGCCCTCGATCATCAGGGCAAAACCGCCGCCGCTGGAAGCGGTCATGGCGCGTACGCCGGCAAAAGAGGCCCCGACGGCCATATTGATCGATGCGACCTCGTCTTCAGACTGCTCCACGACAATATGGCACAACTCCGCCTTGGACGCCAGATACGTCATGATCCCCGTCGATGGACTCATGGGATAAGCAGAAATAAACTGGCATCCCGCGGTCAGGGCGCCAAGGGCAACAGCCTCGCTTCCGCCGACAAGCATCTTCGGCTTTCCGGCAGGCCGGCTGACATCCGTCGTTTTTACGGCAGGGGTCAGCTTGCGCGCGAAATCATACCCCGCGCGGGCAACCTTGACGTTTGTCTCTCCGGTCTCTTTGTCTTTTTTACCGAAGCTCTGCACCAAGAACGCAAAAAACTCCCCGGAGTCAAAATTCAAGAGCCCCAGGACCAGCGACGCGGCAACGGTATTGACCATGAGCTTATTGCCGCCGGCCTTCGATGCCAACTCGGCCATGGGCACATCCAGCATGCGGCCCGCCCCGGCGGGAAACGCGGCCTGTCTTGAATCAAAAATCACGATAGAGTCTTTGCCGAGCTCTTTTAAATGGCAGGAACTTTCCGTATCGAGGGCGACGAGGATGTCGGTTTTGAGAGAAGGACTATGGACAGGATGATCCGCAATGCGGATCGCAAACCAGTTGTGCCCGCCCCTGACGCGGGACTGGACGACCTGGTTGGCAAAAACATGATAACCTTTACGCGCGAAAAGACGAGACAGAAGGCCGCCGATGGCCTGGAGCCCCTGGCCCGCCTCGCCGGCAATCTTGATCGTCAGGTCGACGTTAGACATAAATGAACCCTGAAGCCCCACGGACATAACCTCGCCCGCACAAGCGGACAGACTCCGTAAGTTATGGCCTCCCTGAAAATTACCTCTTTCTACCCCGATTCGCCAAAGACGCTTCGTGAATTTTTTCAAAATTCACTTCGTTGGCGAACGGGGTTAATTCGGCCGGATAACTTACGTCGCTCGTCCTGCGGACAGACTCCGTAAGTTATGGCCTCATTAAAAGAACTTTTCCCCTTGCGCCCAGTTGGCACCATCCACCTCATCAATGACAAGATATGTGGCTTCCTTGGGTTTGTTGGCGACGCGCAAGAGTGTATCCGAAAACTCCTTGGCGATCTTTTCTTTCTGTTCGCGGGACAGCTTCCCGACGACCTTCAAGTTGATGTACGGCATTGCGTCCTCTCTTTATTTGCAAGAACACAGGGGGTGGACAAAAAAGGCGCGCCTGCCCCGGTCCCTGCTTGCTTTATAGCATATCTCAAACGCGATGGCGGAGGAAAAACCGGACCCCGCCGATATCGAACCGCTCCTATGACGAAGAGTGGATAACAAAAATAGCGCTCAGGGCAAAGAGGTTCGGCCAGATCCGAACCAGGCGACGGCGGCCCAGATAGTAGGTGTGGAGGATGCGGATGTTCTTTTCGTCGCAGAAATTCCTGAAATCGCTGATACTCAAGAAATGAAGATTCGGCGTGTTATACCAACGATATGGCAACGAGGGCGTCACCGGCGTCTCCCCCAGGAAGAAAAGCCGCAGCCGCGCGCCGACATACGCGAAGTTAGGAAACCCGACGATGACGTTCTTGCCGACGCGCAGGGCCTCCTTGAGGACAAAATCGACTTTCCTGGTCTCCTGCATGCTCTGGTTCAGGATCACGTAGTCGAAAGATTTGTCGGGATATTCGATAAGACCCGAGTCGATATCGCTGTGAAAGACACTCAGCCCCTTCTCGACGCACCTGTAAATCGCCTCTTCCGAAAGCTCTATTCCCTGGACATGCGCCCCCTTCTCCTTGGCCAGGAAATAAATAAGGTCTCCCTCGCCGCACCCCAAATCCAGGACCCTCGAGCCGGGCTCCACGATCTGATAAATGATCTTATGATCCAGACGGACGGTATTGAATGTCATCTGACGTTGTACCCCTTATAGGTCTTGTCCAGGAAGTGCTTGATCAGATGCGTCTCTTCCTCAATTTCAAGCAGGAACGCATCGTGGCCGTAGGTGGAATTGATCTCACAATACGTGGCGTCGGCATGCCTTCGCTTCAGCTGACGAACGATCTCCTGGGACTGGTATAAAGGATAGAGCCAGTCCGAACGAAAGGCAATCACGAGGAAACGCGTCTCGGCCCGGCGCTCGGCCGGGATCAGCGAGTCCCCCGCGACATCGAAATAATCCATGGCCTTCGTGATGTACAAATACGAGTTGGCATCAAAACGTTTGACAAAGTTATCCCCGCGATACCGCAGATATCCTTCCACCTCAAAATCCGTCTTGAACTGGAAGCTGTAATCCTTCTCTTTGAGACGACGGGAAAATTTTTCCTCCATGGACTTATCGCTCATATACGTGATGTGACCGATCATACGGGCCACAGCCAGCCCTCTCTCCGGCTGTCCGTGGCCGTAATAGTCGCCCTCCCGCCATTCAGGGTCTGCCATGACGGCCTGCCGGCCGACCTCGTCGAAGGCGATCTGTTGCGGCGAATGCTTCAGGGCCGTCGCTATCGGAATGGCACATCGCACGCGTTCAGGGTAGGAAGCGACCCATTGAAGCACCTGCATACCTCCCATGGAACCGCCGCAGACACAAAGAAGCCTGCCAATGCCAAGGTGATCAATCAAATACCGCTGGGCATTCACCATGTCGCCGATGGTAATAACGGGAAAATCAAGACCGTAAGGCTTGCCTGCGGCCGGGTTGATCGAGGACGGCCCCGTGGACCCTTTGCAGCCGCCGATGACATTGGAACAGATCACGAAATATTTGTCCGTGTCAAAGGCCTTGCCGGGACCGATCATGGCATCCCACCATCCCGGATCCTCGTCTCCGGGATGGAACCCGGCCGCATGGGCGTCGCCCGACAATGCATGGCAGATCAGGACCGCGTTGCTTTTGTCGGCATCGAGCCTGCCGTAAGTCTCATAGGCCAACGTGATGGGCCCAAGCTTCTGACCGCCTTCGAGCAAAAGCTCGTGCGGCGATTCGGCAAAAGTCGCATATCGAGTCTCAACGTTCCCTAAGCTCTTCTTCTTATCCATCCTTTGTCTTTCTGCTCTTATTCATGGAACAACCACGTCGACAAATATCTTTCGCCCGTATCAGGCAGGATCACGACGATCGTCTTGCCTCTCGATTCTTTTCTCCTGGCAACCTCCAATGCCGCCCACATGGCGGCACCGCTGGATATCCCGACAAAAATCCCCTCTTCTTTTGCCAGGCGGCGGGCCACAACGCCGGCCTCCTCATGGGAGACTGTCATGACCTCATCAATAATCTCCTTGTCCAACACCTGCGGGACAAACCCGGCGCCGATCCCCTGGATCTTGTGCGCCCCTGGTTTTCCGCCGGAAAGGACAGGCGAATCCTTAGGCTCCAATCCTATGACTTTAACAGATGGTTTTCTTTTTTTCAAGACCTCGCCGACGCCCGTGACCGTACCCCCCGTGCCGATGCCGGCAATGAACACATCGACTTGCCCGTCCGTATCGTTCCATATCTCTTCTGCCGTCGTGCGGCGATGGATCTCGGGGTTCGCCGGATTATTGAACTGCTGCGGCATAAAACTGTCGGTTAGCGTGCGGGCCAACTCTTCGGCCTTTTCTATGGCGCCCTTCATGCCCTTTGCGCCGTCAGTCAATACGAGTTCTGCGCCAAGGATCTTGAGCATCTGCCGGCGTTCGATACTCATCGTATCCGGCATGGTCAAGATAAGCCGGTATCCTTTGGCTGCCGCTACAAAAGCCAGGGCGATCCCTGTGTTGCCGCTCGTCGGCTCGACGATAACAGAACCTTTCTTCAGCTTGCCTGCTTTCTCTGCGGCCTCGATCATGGCGCAGCCGATCCTGTCCTTGACGCTGGAAAGGGGATTAAAAGATTCTACTTTCGCCAGGATCGCGGCTTCAAGGCCGGCGCCCAGTTTATTGATGCGGACCAGCGGCGTGTGGCCGATAGTCTTGGTGATATCATCGTATATTCTAGACATAAATGCCCCCTGCTTCAGAGAACAGAGGACAGAACACAGGGAACAGACAAAAAAATCTGTACTCTGTCCTCCGTTTTCTGTGCTCTTCAATTTATTTTTTATCTGGTTTTTTCCAGCGCTTGTTCAATATCCGCCAAGATGTCATCGATGTGCTCGATGCCGATGGAAAGACGGATGAAATCCGGG
The DNA here is from genome assembly GCF_004102945.1 of Candidatus Velamenicoccus archaeovorus. Classification (GTDB taxonomy): domain Bacteria; phylum Omnitrophota; class Gorgyraeia; order Velamenicoccales; family Velamenicoccaceae; genus Velamenicoccus; species Velamenicoccus archaeovorus. Next base: position 1,420,199 of record NZ_CP019384.1, read on the forward strand.
GTCACGCCCGTCGCCAGCTGCTCTTCTGAGCTGAGCTGCTGGTGCGTCGTCGTTGCCGGATGGATCGCCAGGGTCTTGGCGTCCCCGATATTGGCCAGATGTGAAATCAGCTCCAGACTGTTGATGAACTTTTTTCCGGCCTCAAGCCCGCCCTTGATGCCGAAACCGATGATCGCGCCCGCGCCCTTGGGCAGATACTTTTTGGCGCGTGCCTTTTCAGGGCTCGAGTCGAGGCCCGGATAGTTGACCCACGAAACCCTGGGATGTTTTTCCAAAAATTTCGCCACGGCCAGCGCATTCTCCGAATGCCGGATCATCCGCAAGGGCAGGGTCTCCAAGCCCTGCAGGTGCAAAAACGAGTTGAACGGCGAAATCGCCGGTCCCAGGTCCCGCAGCAAGGTGACGCGCGCCTTGATAATATAGGCAATATTCCCCAAGGGTTTGAGCGCTTCAACAAAATCGATCCCGTGATAACTCGGATCAGGACCTGCGATCAGCGGGAATTTGCCGCCTCGGGTCCAGTCGAATTTTCCGGAATCAACGATGAGGCCGCCGAGGGAAGTCCCATGTCCGCCGATAAACTTGGTCGCAGAATAGACGACGATATCCACCCCGAAATCGATCGGACGCAACAGATACGGCGTCGCCGTATTGTCCAGGACAAAAGGCACGCCGTTTTTGTGCGCGACGGCCGCAATACCCTCAAGATCTGTAACATCCAGCTTCGGATTGCCGACAGATTCCGCATAGACGGCCTTGGTCTTAGGCGTGATCGCCTTCTCGAACGCCTTCAGGTCGTTGGATTTGACGAATTTAACCATAATGCCGAGACGCTTGAAGGTGTAGTGGAAAAGCGTGTATGTGCCGCCATAGAGGTTATCGGCTGAAACGATCTCATCCCCTGTCTGGGCGATATTCAAGAGCGCCAGCGTTATGGCTGACTGGCCGCTGGCAACAGCCAGGGCCCCGGCGCCGCCGTCCAAGAGCGCAATGCGCTTTTCAAAGACATCGGTCGTCGGATTCATGAGGCGCGTGTAGATATTGCCGAACTCTTTTAAGGCAAAGAGATTAGCGGCGTGTTCCGTGCTCTTGAATTGATAAGACGTCGTCTGATAGATCGGGACAGCCCTAGAGCCCGTGGTGGGGTCGGATTCCTGCCCGCCATGGAGCGCCAGGGTCTCGATTTTTAATCTTTCCTCATGTTTCGCCATCGCAAACCTCCCGCGTTCTGCTGATTTTCCTATTATCCCTAAAACAAACATTCCCCACAATATATATTTTCATTTGGCGACCTCCCTTTTTGTCCTTAGAACGCGTACTGGGCGCTTAACACAAAACCGTCCCCCAACCCCTGTCTTGTGTTACCGGACTTGGTATAGCTGGCTGTATCCACATAGGCCGCGATAAGGGTCAGGTTCTTATTCGGCATCCACGCCGCATGCACGTTCCAATAATTGGCGTTTTTATAGCTGGAAAACTGTTCTCCCTGCTTGAATTCATACCCCAGCACAAAACCATGGGGAAGGACAAGGTCAATGTTGGCAAACCCCGTCAGTTTTCTGTCGTCATGAAAACCGAGCACCCCGGTCACAAATTCCTGAGAAGAAAGAAGGCCTCCGGACAAAATAACGGGTACCGGGAAAACCCCGGCAATCGTCTTCGTCGCGACAAGATACCAATCCTGGCCGCTCGTCCTTAAGGGGAACCCCAGCTCATGGACGCTCTTGTCGCTCGTGGTCTTGTATATCGTTCCCACAGAAACAGCAGGAACGAACTTCGAATCAAAGGAATTCTCCGGAAGTATCAAAAACTTGACCCCGACGTTGTTCTTGTGAAATGTAGGGTGGTCCTCCCAGGCGACCGTTTCATATCCATAGGATATCTCCAGCCTCCTAGCCACCGTCGTCGCCACGCCGAAGGCGGTCCAGTCGATCTTGGCATCCCCCAGATTCACATACCACCCGCCGAATCTCGGTGCGCTGACCTCAACGTTACCAACCTTGTAATGGGCCCCCTCTTCGCCCGAATCGGCCACATAAGCCAATGGGTTAAAAGCAACACCGCCGACACCTTCCAGATTAACGAAAGGCGGACCCGCGGATACGTCTTGGACGGAAAACACAACAGTCAGCGCAAAGAATACTGCAAATATCATCAACTTTCTCACGTTAAAACCCCCATCTTTCTTTGTGCGCTTTTCCAGCTGACTGGTTGTGGGGCACGTTCATATTTTAAATAATGTCTCCCGGCTATCCGGCAAGAAAAATCATATTTTTGTGGACTGTTTATATCCCACCTCCTTCCTCGATTTTCCAGGCATCATCAAAGCGCGTTCTTTCTGTCACTTCAATCTGGATGATCCTGGCATCATGGATCTTGATCGTCACCGTACCGTATGTCAAAGACCGCACCGCGTCATGGATTTCCTTAATAATCGCATCGTTAACGATATTCGGCTGTTGTTTTACGCTCATCCCTTCCTCCTCCATCCCCCATACCTCTATATAAAGACAAAACCCACTCACCTGTGTCTCTTTTGGTAGTGGGCTGTCCCGTCCTACGCACCGGATTGTAACAACAGGTTACGCGAACGGGCCCCCTCTACCCCGGAGACAACGCATCATCCTACACATCATATCCTGCGGATACATGGCCATTTCATCTCTCCTAAATCGCATACTCAAGCGCCCGGCGGCGGACGTCAACCCTTGACGCCAGATCTTCAAAAGTCACATGATCGATAATGCCGGACGTGGCTTGTGCGACATCCTGCCAAATATTTCTAAAAACACACCGATACACATCCAGGCACGCCGTGTATTCATGCCGAACGCAGGCAATAGGTTCTACAGGGCCTTCTATGAATCGGACGACATCCCCGACCGTGATCTTGTCCGGGGCCTTCGCCAATAAAAACCCTCCCACCTTACCTCGCCGGCTTTCCACAAAACCGCCTTTTTTTAAATCCATCAAGACCTGTTCTAAAAATTTGACAGGGGCGTCAATGCGTCCGGCCATCTCATGGATCGTCACCAGCTCTTCTCCATAATGAATAGCCAGATCTAAAACAGCTTTAAGCGCATAGTCTCCTCGATACGTAATCTTCATGACTTTTTTCTGCTGGAAAACTAATTTATATAATCTCTATCAACATAGTAGAGTTTATATCACAACAAAAAATTGTCAAGTTATTTTTTAAAAAATTATGGCTACTACTCCCGCGCTCCTTCTTCTCCCTTGAGTTTCTCGTGATGATGCTTGACGACCTTGGCCTCAACCATATAGATGACATCCTCTGCGATATTGGTGGCGTGATCGCAAATGCGTTCAAGATAGCGGGCGATCAAGAGGAGCGGAACGGCCCGCGTGGCGCTCTTCGGGTCTTTAGCCATATAATCGTTGATCAGCTTGTTCTGGATCAAATCCCTAAGCTTGTCCGCTTCGGTGTCCGATAAACAAACCTGGCGGGCCAAGGCGACGTCCTTGTTGATGTAGGCGTCGATGACATCCTTGATCATCTTCTGGGCGACAGCGGAAAGCTTGGGGATATCGATAAGGGGTTTAAGCAAGGGCTGGCCAACCAGCTCCACCACCCTCTGCGCGATATCCACGGCCAGGTCGGCGATACGCTCCAGGTCGGCATTGACCTTGAGGGCCGTCATCAGAAAACGCAGATCTGAAGCAACAGGCTGGTGCAGGGCGATCATGTTAAAAACATCGTCATCGATGCTGTTCTCAAGAAAATCAATCTGGGCATCGTCCGTGATCACCTTCCCGGCCAGCTCAGCGTTACGCTCTTTTAAGGCGTCGATGGATTTATGGATCGACTCTTGCGTCAAAAGCGCCATCTTCAGGATCTTCTGGTTCAAGGCCTTGAGCTCTTCATCAAAGAATCTCTGCATTTTATGCCTCTCAATTTCCCGCTGAATTTTTTGTCAAAAATTGACCCCGAGCCTTCTTCAGCGTATAGAGAAAAGGCGAGGGGCCCTTCTTGAGCTTTTTATCCGTATCTGCCCGTAATGTATTCTTCAGTCTTCTTGTCCTGCGGACGGTTAAAGACGTCTCCTGTCTTGCCGAATTCGACCAGCCTGCCCAAAAGCATGAAACCCACGTCATCGGAAATGCGGGCCGCCTGCTGCATGTTATGCGTCACGATGACGATCGTATAATCCTTCTTCAACTCGCGCGCCGTCTCCTCGATCTTGAGGGTCGCGATCGGGTCCAGAGCCGAGCACGGCTCATCCATGAGGATGATGTCCGGCTTGACGGCCAGGGTACGCGCGATGCAGAGGCGCTGCTTCTCTTCCAATGACAAAGAAAGGGCACTGGCATAAAGCCTGTCCTTGAGCTTATCCCACAAGAGGACGGCCTTGAGCGACTCTTCCACAAGGCCGCCAAGCTCATCCCTGCTTGTGATCATATGATGGACCTTCAGGCCATAGACAAGATTCTCGTATATCGTCAGGGGAAACGGGTTCGGCCGCTGAAAGACCATGCCGACTTTTTTACGCAGACCCACAAGGTCTATGCCGGGCCCGAGGATGTTCTCGCTGCCGACGAGGATCTCGCCGGTCATCGCAACCCCTTCGATGAGGTCGTTCATCCGGTTGAAGGTGCGCAGGAGCGTCGACTTTCCGCAGCCCGAGGGACCGATGATAGCCGTGATCCCTTTTTCCTTGATCGCGATGTTGACATCGATCAAGGCGTGGAACTTGTCGTAAAACAGGTTGAGGTTCTTCGTTTCGATGATCGGCATATTATCCGAATTTTCCGACGATATAATCTTCCGTCCTCTTGTCCTTCGGCGACGTGAAAATCCTGTCGGTCACATCCTCTTCGATCAGGTCGCCCATCAGGAAGAACGCGACGCGGTCCGAAACGCGCGCCGCCTGTTTTGTGTTGTTCGTCACGAGGACAATCGTATACTTCTTTTTAAGGACCACCATGGATTCCTCGACTTTGGCGGTTGAGATCGGGTCCAGGCCTGAGCAGGGTTCGTCGAAAAGGATGACGTCCGGCTTGACAGCCAGGGTGCGCGCGATGCAAAGGCGCTGCTGCTGGCCGCCGGACAGCTTCGTGGCTGCAGACTTGAGACGATCTTTGACCTCCTCCCACAAAAAGGCGCTCCTCAAGCTCTCTTCGACGGCCGCGTCCAGCCGCCTCTTGTCGTTGATCCCCTGCCTGCGGGGCCCAAAAGCGATATTCTCATAGATCGAAAGCGGCAGAGGCATGGGCAGCGCGAAGATCATTCCCACCCGGCGCCTGAGTCCTTCGGGTTTAAAATCCTTATTGATATCCCTGCCTTCCAGGAGGATAGACCCGCTCATCCTATAATTATCCTGCGTCTCATTGAGCCTGTTGAGGGCACGCAAAAATGTCGTCTTGCCGCTATTGGCGGGGCCGATGGCGCCAAGGATCCCGTTTCTGGCGATATCACAACTCACGCGATGCAGGGCGTGGACCGCCCCAAAGCGGATATCCAGATCCCTGACGGAAAAACAAACGTTATGTTCCATAAACCGCCCCCACCGCCGCCATCGCATTCCGAGTCATTGTTTTTCTCATCCGCATTATCCCCGATTTCACCATTTATATTTTCTCCTGAATTTGGAGCGGATAATGATGGCCACAAGATTCATCAACAACACCATGAGGATCAGGACAAGCGCCGTGCCGTAGCGGTAGCTGTTGGGGATATTCGGGATCTGCGTCGCGATAATATAGAGGTGATACGGCAAGGCCATGGCCTGGTCGAAAACGGAATGCGGCAAATGGGGAATATAGAACGCCGCGACCGTAAAAAGAATAGGTGCAGTCTCTCCTGCGGCCCGGGCAATGCTTAAAATGGTCCCCGTCAGGATGCCCGGCAGGGCGAACGGTAAAACAGCATGACGCACGGTCTGCCAGCGGCTGGCGCCCAGAGACAGGCCGACCTCGCGGAAATAATCCGGCACGGCCTTGAGGGATTCCCGCGTCGAAGTGATAATGACCGGCAGGTTCATGATGGCCAATGTCAGAGAGCCTGCCACGATGGAGGCGCCGAACTTCAAAAAGACGACGAACAGACTGAAGCCGAAAAGCCCATAGACGACGGACGGCACGCCCGAAAGGTTGACGATGGCGAGATTGATCAACCTCGTCAGGGCGTTTTCCTTTGCGTATTCGCTCAAGTAAATCGCCGCCAGGATCCCCAGGGGCAGAGAACAGACCGTGGCGCCCACCACGAGATAAAGCGTGCCGACGATCGCCGGAAAAATACCCCCTGCGCGCATCCCCTCTTTAGGCATGGCCGTCAGGAATTCCCAGTTGATCGCTGAGATCCCGTTCTTGAAAATAATCCACAGGACGACGACAACAGGCGCCAGGATGAAAAGCGTAATGAAGAACAGGGCGCCAAAGGCAATCTTTTCCTTCGCTGCAACACTGATCAGGTTATTCCATCTCATTTCGTCCTCACGCGGTGCAGGAAGAAATCGGCCGTGATATTGATCATAAAGGTAATGAGGAACAGGATAATGCCGATGGAAAACAGGGCGTGGTAATGGGCGCTGCCGTGAACGACCTCCCCCATTTCGGCGGCGATCGTCGCCGTCAGCGTCCGGACCGGCTGCAGGAACGTCCGCGGGATGACGGCGGCATTGCCCGTGATCATCATGACCGCCATCGTCTCGCCAATCACCCGACCCACGCCCAGCATGCAGGCCGCGATGATGCCGGGCTTGGCCGCGTGGATCGTGACGCGGTACATCGTCTGCCATCGCGTCGCGCCCAGGGCGATGGACCCTTCCTTGTATTGCCGGGGAACGGCGGTGATCGCATCCTCGGAGATACTGATAATGGTCGGCATAGCCATGAACCCCAGCATGATGGAACCCGCCAGGGCCGTCAGCCCCGTCGGGACATGAAAGATGGCCTTGATCCACGGCACCAGCGTGATCATGCCGACGAAACCGAGGACGACGCTGGGAATAGAAGCAAGGATCTCGATGCCGGTCTTCAAGAAATCCCGTATGCGCGCCGGCGCGATCTCCGCAACATAAAAGGCCGCGCCGATACTCAACGGAACGGCGAAAAGAACAGCCCCCAAGGTAACGAAGAGGGAACCAAGGATCAATGGCAGGATGCCGAAGCGCGGAGGCTCAGAGATAGGATACCAGTATTTTCCCAAAAGGAAGGCCGAAAGCTTGACGTCCTTAAAAAAGGACAAGCCCTCCTTCAGCAGAAAAACGAAGATCAGACAAACAAAGAGAATGACGAGAATGCCGCTCAAAAAGACAAGCTTCTCTATGATGAATTCCTTGAATCGTCTCATGCCTTCCTGACCGATGATACGTTCGCGGCCGCAAAACCGCACCCTTCAGGATATGAATAGAGGATAGCCGCTCAGTATTTCACTCCAAAGAAACCGCGGGTTTCAACCCGCGGAGCTTCATTTTACAGGGATAAAATCGAGCTTCACCACGATCGCCTGACCTTCGGGAGAAAGGACAAAATCAAGGAAAGCCTTGATAATCCCCTTCGGTTCCCCGCAGGTGTACATCAGGAGCGGCCGCGAGATCGGATAGGACCCGGACTTGACGGTTGCCATCGTGGGCTCGACGTACGCAGAAGACGCGTCCTTGGAAATAGCCAGCGCTTTTTGCTGAGCGGTCACATAACCGATGCCGTAATAGCCGATGGCGTTGACGTTCTGGGCCACCTCGTCGGCGATCGCCTGGGACGAAGGCAAAAGGAGCGCCGACGGCGAAAACTCGTTGAAATCCTTCTCGCGGCTCAGGACGTGTTCCTTAATATATATGTGCGTGCCGGAATTGACCTCGCGCGACAGAATGACGATAGGCATGTTGGGGCCGCCCACGTCTTTCCAGTTGGTGATCTTGCCGGTAAAGATGTCGGCCAGTTGGTCTAAAGTCAGCTTGGAGACGGGGTTTTCGGGATTGACCACGATCGCCACGCCGTCCAAGGCCACTGTCAGCTCAACGGGCTCCACGCCCTTCTCTTCCAGGAGCGCCTTTTCCTTATCCTCGATGTTCCGGGAGGCCTCGGCAATATCGCAGGTCCCGCCAATCAATGCCGCAAAACCTGTTCCCGACCCACCGCCTGTCACAGCCACGCTGACCGCCGGATGTTCCTTACTGAACGTCTCAGCCCAAGCCTGGCCGAGGTTCACCATGGTATCCGACCCTTTGATCTGGATCGAACCGGAGAGCTCTTCCCCATGCGCAGCCAAACACAGAAAGCCGGTTGACAATATCAGGACAAAAGAAAAAATGATCTTTTTGAACATGATTCCTCCATTTTAAACAACCCTTAGTGTATCAGATATTCTTTCGTTTTCAAGAAGGATTCTGGAAGAAAGCAAAGACAGGGGCCAGTCCGGATGTCCGGAGCCTGTTGATGAGGAAAATCGCTAAAATCTGAGCCCCGCGGGCTCAGCCTCGCCTGCCCAAGCGGGCAGGGAATTCTGGCAAACGGGATTAAAATGTTCGGGGACGGTGTTTGACGACCTTGGCAGAAACCATATAGATGACATCTTCGGCGATGTTGGTGGCATGATCACAGATACGTTCCAGGTGGCGTGCGACCAACAATAACGGCAAGGCGCGGCTGACGCAGGAAACGTCTTTCTCCATAAAATCACGGATCAACTCTGTCTGGACAAGGTTACGCAGCTGATCGGCCTCGCTGTCTTTCAGGATCACTTTTTTCGCCTGCTCCGTATCTTCCTTGAGAAAAGCCTCAAGGGCATCCCTGATCATCTGCTGGGCGAGCAAAGACAGCCTGGGGATATCGTGCAAAGGTTTCAACAAAGGCCGACCCGCCAGTTCGATGACCCGCTGGGCAATATCAACGGCCAGGTCCGCCATCCGCTCCAAGTCTGTCGTGATCTTCATGACCATGGCGACAAACCGCAGGTCGACGGCCAACGGCTGCATGAGGGCCAGGAGCCGCAGGGTCTTCTCGTCGAGGGTCAGCTCCATCTCATCGATCCGCCTGTCCTCGAGTATGATTTGGTGCGCCTCCTCCGCATCAAGGTTTTTTAACGCCTCTTGCGCCCTGTCGACGGCCTGTTCCACCATCGTCCCCATGATCAGGATTTCCTGTTTCAGCTCCGCCAATTCTTCGTCAAAATGCCTCTCCATGTGTCTCTCCCTCTGGGATTGATGATAATAAATCAAGCTGGTCATCAACCAAATCTCCCCGTAATGTAATCCTCGGTCCTTTTATCTGCCGGCGCTTCAAACATCATCTCCGTCCTGTCGAATTCTATCAGTTCCCCCAGGAGGAAAAATGCCGCGCGATCCGACACCCGGGCCGCCTGCTGCATGTTATGCGTCACGATGATGATCGTATAATCCTGCTTAAGCCTGAATATCAGCTCCTCGATCTTCCCTGTCGAAATAGGGTCCAAGGCGGAACAAGGCTCGTCGAAAAGGATGATCTCCGGCTTAACGGCCAGGGCCCTGGCAATACAAAGGCGCTGCTGCTGGCCCCCGGAAAGGCTGACCCCCGAAGCGCCAAGCTTATCCTTGACCTCATCCCACAAAGCGGCCATCTTCAGGGATTCTTCGACAATCCCGTCAAGCTGACCCCTCTTTCTGACCCCGTTAAGCTTCAGGCCTGCAGCGACATTGTCATAGATGGAAAGCACGGGGAATGGATTGGGCCGCTGGAATACCATACCGACCCTGTGTCTGATCTCGATGGGATCGACATCGGGTGCATAGATGTTTTTACCGTCCAGAAAGACCTCTCCCGACAGCCGTGCGCTCGGCACGACCTCATGCAGCCTGTTGATGCAGCGAATGAATGTCGACTTCCCGCAGCCCGAGGGACCGATGATAGCCGTCACTTGCTTCTGTTCTATGGCTATATTTATACCTTTTAAGACGTGGATGTGCCCGAAATAGGCGTTCAGATCAATGACATTGACTTGTTCGTTCATGGGCTATCCTTATTTGAAGGATCTGTAGCGCAGATAAATCACGATCCTGCTGACGATGCTGATCAAGAATACCATGGCGATCAACACGAGGGCGCCGGCCCAGGCCTGCCTGTGCCAATCGTCAAACGGAGAGATGGCGTAGACGAATATTTGCAACGGCAGGGCCGCCATAGGCTGATCAAGGCCCTGATGCCAGAACCTATTGCCGAAGGCCGTGAACAACAGCGGCGCCGTCTCTCCGGCGATGCGCGCGATGGCCAATAAAATCCCCGTCAGGACCCCGGGCAGGGCGGTCTTGAGAACGATATTCATGGTCGTGCGGAACTGGTTGATCCCGAGGGCGAACGCGGCCTCGCGCAGCGTCGCCGGCACAAGCCGCAGCATCTCTTCAGTCGTACGCATGACCGTGGGGATCATGATGATCCCAAGGGCAAAACCGCCGCTGACCGCCGAAAAACTCTTCATGGGAACGACGAACAGCGTATAAGCAAAGATCCCGATAACGATAGACGGTACACCGTTCAAAACATCCGTCGTGAACCGGACCGCAGCCCCCAGCTTTGAATTGCCGAACTCGGACAGATAGACCCCGCCCGCGATCCCCAGCGGGATGGCCCAAAGACAGGAAAGTCCGACCAGAATAAGGCTGCCGACGATCGCGTTCCCCATGCCGCCGCCGGGTTCTCCGACGGGTTTCGGCAAATGCGTAAAGAAATCGAAATTGACGCTCGCGATCCCTTTGGAGACGACATAGCCGAAGATGCTGATGAGGGGCGCGAGCGTCAAAAAAGCGCAGAGAAAAACGACGGCACACATGAGCGCATTGACGACCTTCCTTCTTCTATAAACAGCCTTCATGCCCCCCTCCCTCTTCCAGCCTTGCCTGATACCTTCCATATCAAGGCCTGCGCCGCGATATTGAGGATCAGCGTGACAAAAAACAGGATAAGCCCGATTTCGATGAGGGCCGAAAGATAGAGGTCGCTGGTGGCCTCGGTGAACTCATTGGCGATCACCGACGCCATGGTGTAGGCGGGCGCAAACAGGGAAGCGGCGATCTGGGGCCTGTTACCGATGACCATCGTAACGGCCATGGTCTCACCCAGCGCCCGTCCCAGCCCGAGCATGATGGCGCCCAACACCCCTGAACGGGCAGACCCCAAGACGCCCAAACGGATGGTCTCCCACGGCGTCGCCCCTAATCCTAAAGCCGCCTCCCGCTGGGCGAATGGCACGGCCAAAAATACCTCCCGTGACACGGAAGAAATCGTAGGAATAATCATGATGCTCAAGATGATGCCCGCCGTCAGCATGCCGACGCCGTAAAAGGCCCCCTGGAAAAGCGGCAAAAACCCTAAATGGCGAGACAAAAACGGCTGGATGGCATATCTCAAGAACGGCGCCAGAACAAAGATACCCCACAATCCATAGACGACGCTGGGAATGGCGGCCAGCAATTCGATAAGAAAACTCAACGGCTGCCGGATCCAGAAAGGCGCCAGTTCCGCCAGATAGATCGCGATGCCCAGTGAGACAGGAACAGCAATCGCGAGGGCCAGGATCGACGAGACGATCGTCCCGTAGATGAACGGCAGCGCCCCAAAGACCTCTTTGACCGGATCCCAGGTGCTTGTCGACAAAAAACGCCAGCCGAATTTCTGGATGGACGGCATGGCGTTTACCACCATGCTGCAAGCCAAAAGGAAGGTCAAGGCGACCACGGACAAGGCTAGCACCGTGGCCGCCCTTCTAAACCCCCTATCGGCTAACGTCAACTTCATGGGCGATGCGTCTCGGCTAATAAGTTATCTCGCCGAGCCTCTTCTCGATCTTCTTGACCATGCTCTGAGGCAAAGGGGCGTACAGAAGGTCTGCCGCATACCTTTGGCCGTCCGAAACGGCCCAGTACAGGAATTTCACGATCTTTTCGCCCCTGACCTTGTCAGGCTGATGCTTATAAACCAGGATCCAGGTCACGCCGGCGATCGGATAGGCATCCGCCCCGTCGGGATTCACCAACGAAACCCTGAAATCGGACGGCATGGAATCGATCTTGCCGTTGACGGCTGCAGTCGTGCTTTCGATGCTCGGCGTCACAAAATTCCCCGATTTGTTCCTGACATCCGCATACGGCAGGCCGTTTTTGACCGCATAGGCAAGTTCCACATAGCCGATCGCCCCCTCTGTCTGCTTCACCAGGCCCGCCACTCCCTCATTGCCCTTACCGCCTAAACCCACCGGCCAATTCACGGAAGTGCCCTTACCGACCTCGGACTTCCAGACAGCAGATACAGAAGAAAGATAATCCGTGAAGATATTTGTCGTCCCGCTGCCATCCGAACGATGCGCCACAATGATATTTTCAGCGGGCAGGTCAACCCCCGGGTTGTCCTGGGCGATCCGGGGATCATTCCACCGGGAGATCTTGCCGAGGAAAATATCGGCGATCACATCCGGGCTGAATTTTAAGTTTTGGCTGACCTGCGGCAGATTGTAGGTGATAACAACGGCCCCCGCCGTCATCGGGATATGCAACAGTTCTCCCGGAGCCGTCTTTAACTGTTCGTCGGTCAAGGCCCCGTCGGAGGCGCCGAAATCCACCGTCTGGGCCGTGATCTGTTTTATGCCGCCGCCGGAACCGATGGACTGATAGTTAAAATTCACGGTCGGGTCGACCTTGGTGTATTCATAGAACCACTTTGAATAGAGCGGATAAGGAAAAGTCGCCCCCGCCCCGTTGATCAAAAGCAGTTTTCCTGCGAGGGCCGCCCCTGCCGCAAGGCTCAGGGCCAGGATCCCCGTCATGCATCCTAAAAGTATCCTTTTCATATCAACAGCTCTCCTTTGCTTGTTAAACACATATCCTTAGAATTTCATGTTCCAATCGACCTGGACAAGGGTCTCGGGATTCTTGGGATCCGATATGCTCCACGAACGATAGATATCGACGCCGAGGAACGTATTCTTGCCCAACCCGTAGGTGAATTCGCATTCATGGCTTCTCATGTTTGTCGCCCCGCCGTAACGGTCCGAATCCGGCAACACGTCGAGCACCGCATCCTTGCCCAGCATGGCATAGATATACTTGATCTGCCAATCGCCCCATTTGGAGACCTTGTCGTGGCCCAGCTTGAAACCCACGGCAAAACCGCTCGACCCCTTGGATACGTCGAGATTATTGACGTATTCGCCGAAGAATTTCACCATCTCGATCTTGGAACCGACGGCGCTGAACGGTTCTTTGATCGTCAACTCCACGGCCGGACTGAACATCTGATAGTCATAGATGTAACTCGAGGCCCCTTTTGTCGTATTGCCCGTGTTGCTGGCCGAAGAATACTTGCTGGAGGTATGCCCTTTGACATTATCAAAAGATTGATAAGATACGCTCCCCTTCAATGACATGTCTTTGTTAAATTTATAGGTAGCCCCTGCCTGGGCGAGATAGGCCATGGGCGAGTCGGCGTCCGAGCTGGTGTCGGCATCCACGATCAACACCCCTGTGTTCAAGAATGCCGAAGCGCGGGATCCCAACTTCTTGTTAAGGCTAAAAACCCCTCCCTCGGGCGTTATGTCCGTATCCCAGATCAGGTCGGTCGGCTCCCAGAGCGCATCGCCCAAGAGCATCTTGCCGCCGACGGCAGTAAACCAGTCCGACGGGCTGTATTTGCCATAGGCGTAATCAAGGACGACGGTCTTTTTCTCATTGTAGCCGCCCAGCGTGATATTCGTAGAGCGGGGATCCCCCGAACCGCTTGCGATCCCCACGCCTGCCATCAGCTTATCATTGACCTTGGCGTCCAATCCCAGGCGCAGACGGATGCGTCCGATGTGGGTGTCTTTTGCCGCATCATTCGTCGCTTTTTCATGCTTATACTGGTACCTGAGCCGGAAATCACCTTTCAATTTTATGTTCTTGACCCAATCGGGCATGCTGCCTTTGGCTATTTCCTTATAATCCTCCTGTTTCTGTTTTTCCGTTTTGGCTATCTCTTCGTTCGTCTCCGTCCTTATCTCCTGCGCCTCCGAGGCGTTTAAAACGCCTTTCTCCACCAATTTCTGGAGCAAGACATCCACCTCGCCGGCCCATGCCGCGCGGAAAGACGACAACCCCAGCAGCATGCTCGCTAAAAATACAAATACCGTTTTCCTCATCTTTCCTCCTTTTCCCCGCCGTGCGGGCCCTGTCCCGCTCAGGCAGGCGTTGTTGAATGGATCCCGTTGGTCTTTTTTTTGTTCGCTCCTGCCCGCCGTGGGCGGGCGGAAAAGTCTGGCAAAGGGGATCAATTTTCTTTCCATATCTTGCGGACCTGCCGAAGGCTCGCCTCTACCTTCTTTAAATTATCTTCCGCCCAACTATCGCTGATCATGTGATCCTGTTCCACCTGATCAAGAAGGCTTCCCAAGACACGGATCTGCGCCCTCAAATGGCTTGCAATGAAATCGGAGCGGATGTTCGACATCTTCTGAAACATGAGGTCCTCCCTGCTGCTTGCGTTCACGCCCGGCCGCAATAAAGATCCAGGATCCGCGTTTCCTCGGCAACCAGCAGTCTCAAGATCCTGCTGATATGCCGCCAGGCCCGAAGGACATGCGGATAGCTCATTTTTGCGACGGATAAAAAGCGTTTCGCGAATCTCTGGATGTTATCTGCTGGCGTCATCACGCCCAAAATATAAAATATGCGGATGACAATTGTGTGGAGGGAATGTGAACTTTGGGTGAACTCTAAACCTGTGAGGTCTTGTGGGAAAAACGGCCACAGCCGCCCTGCAGGGAGGCTGCCGGCGCGTTACCCCGCGCCAGAAAGCCCCGGCTTGCCTGCCGGCAGGCAATTGCACAGAAAGATGAAGGTTTGATGCGGGATTTCGCTGGGCAGAGACAAAAAAGAAGCCGCCAGCCGGGTCAACCTGCCTGTTTCGGCCTGATTCGGCCCTGACCTTGGCCTACGGCCAGGCCAAGGTCAGGCCAAACAAACAGGCAGACGTGCCGGCGAACTTCATTATTGGGGAGAGGCGATCGGAAGCGTGAAGCTGAACGTCGAGCCGCGGCCATGGACCGACTGGACCCAGACGCGGCCGCCGTGCGCCTGGATGATGTGTTTGACGATGGATAACCCCAGCCCTGTCCCTCCCAATTCCCTGGAACGGGCCTTGTCGACGCGGTAAAACCTTTCGAAAATGCGGGGCAGATCTTCTTCGGGTATTCCTATGCCGGTGTCCTTGACATCCACGCGAACAAAGCGATCCGAGACAGACGCCGAGACCTCCACGGAAGCTTTCTCGCCTGAATATTTGATGGCGTTATCCATGAGATTCAAGAGGACCTGGGAAAGACGCGCCTCGTCGGCCATAACCAACGGGAGATCCGGCGGGACAACACATGTGACAACGATGGACTTGGCGCGGGCGGGATTATCGAGTACCGCCATGCACCGCTGGACGACGGCGGAGAGCTTTACCGGCAGAAAAGACATCTTCATCTTGCCCGACTCGATCTTGGAAAGATCCAAAAGATCGTCGATAAGCTTACTAAGACGCTCGCTGTCCCGCAAGATGATCTGGATGAAATCCCTGGCATGGGCCTCGTCTTCCAGGGCCCCCTCCAGGAGCGTTTCGGCATAACCTTTGATGCTCGACAATGGCGTACGTAATTCGTGGGACACATTCGCCACAAGGTCCTGCCTGACCCTCTCCAGGCGCCGGAGTTCCGTAATATCATGAAAAACAAGGACCGCGCCTTCAACGGCCCCGCTCCTCACGACGGGAACGCCGTTGACCCGGAAAGTCTTTTCCTGAGGCACGACCAGAGAGATCTCTTCAGAGATCAAGACCTGGCCGGCGCCTTGCAGCGTCCTGTCAACAATATCCTGGACAGCGACGTTCCTGATAACTTCAAGCGGTTTCTTGCCGTCAGCCGCCCCCTCGATCATGAAGTTCTTGCGTAAAGAAGGGTTCAAGAGAAGGATCCCTCCCCGGCGATCCACAACCAAGACCCCCTCGACCATGCTCGAAAGGATCGCCCCCAATTTGGCCTCTCCGGCGCCTCCGGCTTCCTCGACCTGGACGAGACTCGTCTTGGCTTCCTGCAGGAGAACGCGCAAACGACGATGCTGGCGGCTTATCCAGGACAGGTATGCGAGGAGCCCCGCAACGGCGATGGAAAGTATCCATAAAAAAACAGTCGTCATCCGATATTCTCCCTGAATCGATAACCGATGCCGCGGACGGTCTCGATGTGTCTGCCCATCGGGCCGATCTTTTTACGCAGGCGCTTGATATGCGTATCGATCGTGCGCGTCGTCACGTCGGCCGCGATGTCCCAAACGTCCGAAAGCAAACGCTCGCGCGTCTGGACACGGCCCTGGCGCTGGATGAGGGTCAAAAGGAGCTTGAACTCCATCGGCGTCAACGCGGCCTCTTTATTGCCGACGGTCACCTTGTGGCGCGTCACATCCACGGCCAGACTCTTGACCGTGTAGATGTCGCCGGGGGTTTCCTGCACCGTGCCGCGCTTCAGGATCGCCCTGATCCTCAGCGTCAATTCCCTCGGGGAGAACGGCTTGACGATATAATCATCCGCGCCAAGTTCCAGTCCGACGATCCGGTCGACCTCTTCTCCCTTGGCTGTCAACATGATGACGGCAATGCCCTTCAGGCGGTCATCCTGTTTGAGGGCGCGACAAACCTCAAATCCGTCCATGCGGGGCAGCATGACGTCCAGAACAATCAGGTCTACGGCCGACTGGCGCAAAACCGACAACGCCTCCTCGCCGGAAAAAGCCGTAAGGCAATCGTAGCCGGCTTTCTCCAGATTGTATCTGACAAGCTTGGAAATGTTCTTATCGTCTTCGACGATCAAGATGTGCGCTTTTGTCATAAATCAGCTCCGTACCTTTAAGAATATTATATCCCAAAACAACAAACCGCCCTTCAAAAACTGATACATCAAGAAAACCCCGGGGTCCGCCGCAGCACCTTGACCGTTCCTGCAGGCATGGGATATTTGTCCAGTTTCTTTCGCTGCACCCACCGGTGGTTTGCGTCCTGCCTCGGGACAGGCGCCACATCACACTCCCAGGCAAAGAGCCTAACCTGGAACCGCGTGTAGGCATGACGGACTGTTGCCGCTGGACGGGCGGCCAGGACACGGACGCCCAATTCCTCTTTGAGCTCCCGCGCCAAGGCCTTGCGCGGCGTCTCTCCTTTCCTTACTTTTCCGCCGGGCAATTCCCAGAGACCTGCAAGCAATCCCGTCGACGGACGTCTCTGCAAAAAAATCGCATTTTTGCGGCGGATGATGCCAACGACAGCTTCGATCCTTTGGGTGGTCTTTCTTGTCTTTGGAGGAAACTCTTCCGGGATACCCTCTGCGCAAGCCCGGCAATCGCTTTTTATCGGACACGCGGGGCAGGCAGGGCCCTCGGGCTTGCAGACCAGCGCGCCCAATTCCATCAAGGCCTGATTGAAAATTCCCGGCTGCCGGGCCGGCATGACCTCCTGAAGAAATGAATAGATGCGCTGATCAAGGGCGGAGGTTTTTCCTCTCAGCATCAGCAGGCGGCAAATCACCCGGCGGACGTTGGCATCGACAACCGGCTGGCGCTGCCCAAAGGCGATGCTCAAAACGGCGCCTGTCGTATAAGGCCCAAAACCGGGAAGCTTCTTCAATGATTCCCGATCGGCCGGTAGGCGACCATCGTATTCCCGCACGATGACCCCGGCCGCCTGATGCAAATTCCTGGCGCGGCTGTAATATCCCAACCCTTGCCATGATGCCAGCACATCTTCCAGCGAGGCGCGGGCCACGTGGCGCAGGGACGGAAAACGATGCAACCACCGTTCATAATACGGAATGACCGTCCCGACAGTCGTCTGCTGAAGCATCACTTCGGAGACCCATATCTTATAAGGATCACAGGTCCGGCGCCAGGGAAGTCTGCGGTGATTTTTTTGATACCAACGGGTGAGCTTACTCGTCCAGCCGGAGGTCTTCTTGAGGCTTCTCATCAGTCCTGAATCTCGAAAGTCTTCATGTTCTTCTGCGTATTGCTCAGCTTGTCCAGAAAAATATTAATCTCCTTGACGCTCTTGTCGTCGCCCCGCTTTTCAAAAAGATCCCTGGCTTCGACAAGGCAGGAACGGGACTTGGAATATTCTTCGTCCATGAAATAAGCCACGCCCAGGCTATAAAAGGCCTTCGGATCCTGCGGCGCAAGCTTTGTCGCTTTCAGATAAGCGTTGATGGACTCGGGATATTTTTTTAAAGACGAATACGAAGCCCCCAGGTTCATATAAGTATCGACGCCGCAAGCGCCGTTCTTGACAGCCATTTCAAAATATGTCGCTGCGTTCTGAAAATCCCCCGTACCATAATACAACGAAGCAAGGTTATAACTGGCCTCGCTCAGGTTCGGATCGAGGTCCAGCGCCTTCTGGAAATCAGTCCTGGCCTGAAGTGTATCGCCGCCCAGCGAGTGAACGATCCCCAGGAGATTATACGTTCGGGGATAAGAAGGCTCCATGATGATGGCCTTGCGGAGCTCTTCTGCGGCGTGCTCCAGCATGCCCTGCCGCAGATAATTCAACCCCTTGAAGAGAAGCGCCGCATACGTCGAACCGATCCTCCTGCGATCAAGATCGTCGATGACCTTGAGCGAACTCAACAGCGTCGCATTCGAAGGATCTTCTTTAAGGCTCTCCTCAAATTCCTTGCGGGCCTCATCGAATGCCCCCTGTGAAGCCAGCTCCATCCCCCGGACGAGGTGAAGCGAGGCCTGGGATTGTGCCTCGCCCATGGCCGCGCTGCACAGAAACAGGATATAAAAAATAACCAGCAGGCCGATGCCGCGCCATTTTCTCATCTTCATCATCAATACTCCTCTTGAAACCTGCGGTCTGCCCTCGGGGAGGCTCGGAGGATTGCCCCCCTTTTTTTCTTCCACACAAAGGAAGGATCTGATCTTCGCCGCATCCTGCGGCTCGATCAAAATTTATTAATGACCTGCCGGATACCCTCTTCCATGAAAGACGACCCGCCTGCCGGCCTCCTCTCGCCGCGAGCCTCTGCCGCTTCGTCCGCATAAAGCTGGGCTTTCTGAAATTCCGCGACGCCATCGTTCTCGCGGCCGAGGGCATAATAACAAGCGCCCAAAAAGCCGTGGGCGTCAGGATCAGAGGGATCAAGAGCCAAATATCTCTCGAAAAGGCCGGCGGCCTTCTGGAATTCCTGGGCAGAAAAATAAGAATAGCCGAGGCTGAAAAGGACCTCTGTGTCCATGGGATTGGCTTTCAATAGTTTCTCAAAAAAAGGAATGGCCTCACGGTAAAGTTTCCTGGCATTATAAAGGGTACCGAGGTTGTAATACAGCTCCATCGCATCGGGCTTGATGTCGAGCGCGCGCTGGAAAGCCTTTGTGGCGGCCTCATAGCGCATCTTCAGGAATAAAAGCGTCCCCTCGAACAACGCCTGGGCGAATTCCGGGCTGATCCTCCCCTGCCGAAGGTCTTCAAGGATATGGAGGGATTCCGCTGTGTTGCCGTCTTCGGGATTCTTTTTGAGGTTTGCCTCGAAGGCCCGGACGGCATCCTGGAATTTCCCCTGGGAAGCCAGAAAAAGCCCTTCTTCAAAATCACCGCTCACCTCGTCTTTAGTGATCGAAATGGCCCGGAGTTGGAATTCCGCCGGGGGCTTGCCGTCGATGGTCTCGATGAGGCGGGTCTCGTAATAAAGCGGGCGGCCGTCGAGATCGATGCAGACCATATTGTCCGTTTTGGCGTCAATGCGCCCTTCAAGGACCTTGCCGCTTTTCAAAATGACCGTCTCGGCAGGGCACGGCCCGCACGCCGCAAAAAATGAAAACAACGAAACCAAAACGAACAAATCCCTCAAACGGCCCTTATCCATTTAATCTGCGCTCCTCCGGCTCCAGATTTCAGCCAGGATGGCGGCCGTCACAATGCACCACGTCGCAAACAACGCATTGGGCAAAGCGGCCTGGTCGGAAAAATGTTTAAGGGCCAAGACAGCTCCCAGCCCCGCATTTTGCATGCCGACCTCCAAAGACAAGGTACGGCGTCTCTTGGTGTCGAACCGATAAAGAACAGCCGCCCCGTATCCCAACGACAACCCCAGGGCGTTATGCAGGAAAACAGCGGCAAAAATGATTGCGCTGACGCCGGCCAGATAATCCTTGTTGAGGGCGACGACCAAGCCGCAGATAAATGCAATAAACAACGTCGAGAGCGCAGGAAAAACGGCGATGAAATTGCCGATCTTATCGCGCAGCATATGCTTCAACCCCATCCCCGCCGCCAAAGGCACGATGACCATCTTGAAAATACTCAAAAACATCGGCCAGAATGGGACATGGAAATACGTCCCCGCATAAAGATACGTCAAAAGCGGCGTCAGGACCGGAGCCAGAAAGGTGGACATCGACGTCAGGGCGATGGAATACGCCACATCTGCGCGCGCCAGATACGATATGACGTTTGAGGCCATGGCCCCTGGAACGGCCCCGGTGAGGATGACGCCGAGCGCCAGCGCCGGAGGCAAATGCAACAGACGCGCCACCGCAAATCCGGCCGCGGGCATGATGGCGAACTGCGCCAGCGTCCCCAAAAGCACAAGATGCGGCTGGATGAAGATGGGCTTGAAATCCCTGGCATCCAGGATCATACCGATACCCAGCATCGTCAACGTGAAAAACCACTCCATCCCGAAACGGCAGACGATAAAGGCGCACGGAAAAAAATAAGCGATGACACCCGCCAACACCACCCAAACCGCCAAAAGCCGCGTAAATTTTTCACAGATGCGTTGGAACACCTTTCCTCCTTTTGCGTATCTTTCCGGCCAGGCTGCCGTAAGCTTCGCAACCAAAACAAGGCACGGCCGGCGAAAGGCGCCTCTTCCCGACGATAACATCCTGCCATGCCCGGTAAGACGGATCAGCCATGCAATCGCGCAAACCCGAATGGAAAACGTTTCCAAAAGCCGTCCGCTGATTCATGCAACAACCAAGAAGCTTCCCATCCCAATTGATTTGGGGCGAATTCCAGACCTGAAGACAAGGCGCAAAATACGACTTCCCGTAAGTCTCGAGGAATTCCTTTCTCGAGGCAACGCCCAGGCCGGATTCCCTGACAACATCCTGACGGTTCCTGACAGGAGAATAATCGGCGCCCCAGGACAAACGCGTCAAAAAACCCATCTTTAGCCCAAAGGCCATGACCCTGGCGCGGGCGATCTGGTGCTCGTTATGACCGAAGATCACAAACTGCCACGTCAGGGCCGGAGTGTCTGAGCGGCAAGATTCCTTAAAATGATTGATGAGGCGGATATTCTTAATAACACGCAGAAGATTGCCCCCGCGCCGATATCTCTCATATGTGCGCTGGTCCGCTCCGTCAATGGCCACCGTAAGCCGGCTGAACCCCGAACGCACCAGGCATTCGGCCATCGACGGACTGAGCGTATTGAGGTTGGAGATGCCGCTCAGTTCTACTCCTTTATCCGAGGCGTACGCCACGATCTTCCTCAGCTCCGGATTCAAAAATAGTTCACCGTGGGTAGAAAACCCGATATGTCCGATCTGCGGATGCCCGTCGAGAAAACGGCGAAAATGGGCCAATGTCAAATGCCCCCATCCGATGATCCCCGGCCTTCTTTTCCGGCCGGGCGTATCGCATAAAGGACAGCGAAGCTGACACCTGCTTGACGCTTCAAGAAAAACACTTTGCGGCATATCCTTGCGTCCGATCATGTCCTTGTGCCGAAACACCTTACATGGCCTTCAGATAAATGAACCTCAGGATAAAAAGCACGGCCAGGAAATAAACCAGCCAGGAGACTTCTCTGCCGCGCCCCGTCAAGAGCTTCAACGCCGCGTAGGCGATGAAACCGAACGCGATCCCCGTCGCGATGCTGAACGTAAAGGGCATGATCACAATGACGAGAAAGGCGGCAATGCTCTCGGTATAATCCTTCCATTCGATCCGCGATACAGAACGCAGCATCATGCTGCCGACGATGATCAGGGCCGGAGCCGTTACGGGATGCAGGACAGCGCCTGCGGCCGTCGTGTACCCGCCTCCGATCATCTTGATCAAGGGAGAAAAAAACAGGGCAGCCAGGAACGCAGCGGCCGTCACGACGCTGGCCAGGCCCGTGCGCGCGCCGGAAGCGATCCCCGATGCGCTTTCGATATAGCTTGTCACCGTGGGGGTCCCGCACATGGCGCCCACGCACGTCCCGACGGCATCGCTCATCATGGCGCGGCCTGCGCGCGGGAGCTTGCCCCCTTTCATGAATCCGCCGATCTCGCTGACGCCTGCCAATGTGCCGACCGTATCGAAGATATCCATGAACAAAAAAATAAAAACAATGGAAAACAAGCCGAGCCGCAAAGCGCCTGCAACGTCCATCTTCATGAATGTCGGCGCCATCGAAGGCGGCCAGGAAACAAGCCCTTGGTATTTGACAAGCCCCATGAGGACGCCGAGCGCCGTCGTGAGCAGAATTCCCCACAACATCGCCCCGCGGATTTCCTTGACCAGCATGACACCTGTCACGATGAGACCAAAAACCGAGAGAACCGTCGCAGGATTCACAACATCGCCGAGGGAAACGATCGTCGAGGGATGCGCGACGACGATACCGGCATCGATCAGGCCTATGAAAGCGATCAGGAACCCGATGCCGCAGGCTGTGCCATACCTGAGAGAGACCGGAATCGCATCGATGAGCCGCTGGCGCAGACGCGTCACGGTCAATATCATGAAGATAAGCCCTTCGATAAAGACGCAGCCCAAAGCGACGGGCCAGGAGATCCCCATGGTCAGGCAGACGGTATACGTGAAAAAAGCATTCTCCCCCATGCCGGGCGCCTGGGCGATCGGATAATTGGCATAGAGCCCCATGATCAGCGTCGCCACCGCCGCCGCAATGCACGTCGCCATCATGGCCGAGCCGAAGTCTATTCCCGTTTGGGAGATCATGGCGGGATTGACAAAAATGATGTACGCCATAGTCATAAAGGTCGTCAGGCCCCCGATGACCTCTGTGCGGACGGTGGTATTCGATTCCCGAAGATGGAAGAATTTTTCGAGAAATGATCGCATAGGAATTAGAAACGTGCGGATTTAAATACCCGCTGTGCCGAAGCCAGTGGGTCCGATATCCTCTAACGCTTTGGTGCGGACACCTGTTCTCGCTGTGGCGCTCTGCTGCGCCACGGTCGCTCGCTCAAGTGTCCGTAAAATTTTCCTTTATCAGGAAAATACACCAAGGAGCGGCGTCTGAGCCAGAGACTCCGGTAATACCCTCTTCATTCCGCACTATTCAAGCCGGCTACATATTTATCAACCCGGATAGCATTTTTGAAATATCTTCGATGCCCTTCTTGAGTGACTCATTCAACTCTTCGGTGATCAGCTTCTTTCGCTTACATATCTCCAAAATAGGAACACATTAAAACGCCGAGCCTCTTGCTATTCGAAAAAAATTTATACGATCTGGCTTGTGATATCTGCCGTTGCCTTCGGCTATGTTTGCCGATATCGATAAAGAAGCTCGATTAAGTTGATCTGCCAGATAATAGTTGCCCTTCGTAAAACCTTCCGTTAATCCGCAAATCTTATCTGCAAAATCAACTGCTTTCTTGTAAACATCTAGTTTTTCGAATAAGAATGCCATAGCTTTTGAAAATCGATAATCGAAAATAGACCGAATGAAAATCTTCCACAATCAAATCTCAAATTTCGATTTTCGATTCTCTGCCATTTTTGCCAGAGTTTTGCTTGGGGCAAAAATGGCGGAGAGTGAAGGATTCGAACCTTCGTACCCCTTGCGGAGTAACGCGCTTTCGAGGCGCGCGCTTTCAACCACTCAGCCAACTCTCCAAATTTGTTTTTCCGCCGGAGGCGGACCCGCCTTCGGCGGGCGAGACCGCCCTATTTTGAACACCTAGATGTTTTATCCAGTGAAATCCCGTTTCTTTACGGGACAACCGCTCCGGCAACTCTCCAAATAAATGACGCGCTTTTCCCACTACGCGGGACTCCGCTCATTTCATTCGCTTCGCGAGACGCGCTTTTTGAATACCTAAATTTACTATTTTAGCGAAATCCCGCAAAGCGGGACAACCGCCCGCCACCACTGCTTCGGCGGGCGGCCTCCAGTAATACGTCGGCGGCCGTGCTCCGATGCTTCAGTGGAGCATGTCCGCCGACGTTCCAGTGGCGGACGCTCCGGCAACTCTCCGAGAAATTTTCTGACAAAGAAAATTTCGAGGACACTAAAGCGAGTGTAGGCGCATAAGCGCCACGACCCGACAAGGGTCGTAACGAACATAGTGTCTATTGAGCAAACTTATCCTTCGGATACCCCGACAAACCTAAACATGGATATTCTTCATGATCTCGGCCTTCGTGAGATCGATGGATTTCAAGGCCTCGTCGGCATCCTTATTGTAAAGCCGGAAGAAACGACAGGCATCCTCCATATCCGAAACGTCCTTATTGTCGAGGATCTTGAGGACCTCGCTGCGCACTTTCAATTCCTTGATGACGTCCAGGGCATTCATGCCGCTGGCGCGCGCCACCTTATCCCGGAAGACGGACGACGGAGAATCTTCGATAAAAGTGCGCGACTCGTAGTCATACCTCCAGACCGCAGACAAAAGCACCTTCTTCTGTTCCATCCCGGCCGTCTCGGCGATCTCGGAGACAACGCGAAACACCTCGTCCTTGACATGGAACTTGACCAAGGTGATGAAAACATCCACCAGATTCACCAGGGTCTCCGGGATATTCATGGGTTCGTTCTGGAGACGGATGATGGCTTCGCGCGCAGCGGCCGCATGGATCGTCCCCATGCAATACTTGCCGATGTTCATGGCCGTCATCAGATCCTGGGCTTCCTCACCTCTCACCTCGCCGACCACGATACGCTCCGGCCGCATACGTAGGGAATTCTTCACGAGATCCGCCAGCGTCACTTCTTCATCGCTTTCCATGCGCGACCAGCTGTCTTCGCGCAGCGTATTCAACTCAAGCGTGTCTTCGATAATGACCAAGCGCTCCTTACTCGGCACAAAACTCAGCAGGGCGTTCAAAAGCGTCGTCTTACCCGCCCCCGGCGCACCCAAAATAAGGATATTTGCGGGACGGATGGACATCCCTTCCATATAAAGCCAGAACAGCGCCGCGATATCATAGTTCAGGGCCCCCTTTCGGATCAGATCGATGACGCTCAATGGATTTTCTTTGATCTTGGTGATCGTGATCTGCGGCCCGAACGGGGACATGGCGATATTCACCCGGCCCTGGACATTGGCCAGCTCCAGATTATTCAGTTTCTTTAACGACGTCCTGCCGGAAAAAACAACCAGTTTCTTGATAAAAACGTCCAGTTCCTTGGGAGTCGTGAAACGTTTGTCCGTCTGCGTCAGCCCTTTATAGGTGTGATGGATGTAAATAGGCCTCAAAGAATTAATGACAATGTCTTCCACGTCGGGATCTCTCAACAAATCCTCAATGATCCCGTAACTGAAAAACTTATCGATAAAATTTTCTCTTTCTGCGTCGTTGGAGAGCTCGCTCAACGTCTGGCTCTGCAGGAAAGTATCTTCCTTTGTCGCGCCGTAGAGCTCGGAAATGACGTCGCTGACGATATTCTTCTTTTCCGAATCATTCTGCAAAAGATTGATGCGGCCAAGGATCTTGTCCAAAATCTTGGCTTCGATATCGACCTTGCGCTTTTCCATAAGCCTCACCTTTCCATGAGCGCACAACTTATGGAGCCGTCACAAAACAGCGAGACGACATAAGTCGTTTGCGCGAATGGATCCCGAGCCGCCCGCAACTCATTAAAACGGCGAGGGATCTTTTATCATGCGTTGACTTAACCGATGCTAAAAATTTTTCCCTATAAAGAAAAGCGTAAATTAAGGTGCGGACACCTGTTCTCGCTGTGGCGCTCTGCCGCGCCACGGTCGCTCGCTCAAGTGTCCGCCAAATTTTTCGTTATCCGAAAAATTTGGCGGAGGCGGAAGGATTCGAACCCTCGGTGGACTTGCGCCCACAACGGTTTTCAAGACCGCCGCATTCAACCGCTCTGCCACGCCTCCAAAATTCCAACTCGGTGCATTTTGAGCACCTTGATGTCATCATCCAGTGAAAGCCCGTTTCTTTACGGGGCAACCACCCGCCACCACTAAGTCGGCGTGCGTCCGCCGAAGCTCCGGTGGCGGACGCTCTGCCACGCCTCCGAGAAATTTTCTGACAAAGAAAATTTCGAGGACACTAAAGCGAGTGTAGGCGCATAAGCGCCACGACCTGACAAGGGTCGTAACGAGCGTAGTGTCTTTTTTGCTATTTTATAGCGTCCCGACGCACATCAAGGCGACTTTTAGAAAAATTTTCCGACAAAGAAACTGCGGCTATCGGACGGCCCGCACCTCAAACAGCTGCTTGAACGACGCCGTATAGATCGCCCCGGCCTTCTGTCCCGCAGACTTCATGAAATCCGTGAAATAAAAATCGGCCGTCAACAGATTGAAGGCGGCGCCGACGATCATGATGTTGATGATGTAAATGGCGAATATCGCAAAAAAATAATTCTCCTTGAGCCAGCCGGCCTGTTTGCCTTTGAGGGCATTGGCCGTCATGACCAAGTGCATCGTCAGCGCAAAAGCGGCGACAAAGACGAAGCACCCGAAATATTCTTCGAGCTGCGGCCAAACCTTGCGCGCCGTCATATAGATGACGAAAGTCAGGATGGTGAAGATCGGGATACAGAAACCCGCCACTTTGAAAAAAGGCGCCACAAAGCCGATGGCCGTCTCCGCCATTTTCTTTCCCGTATCGAAAACCTGGGCCGGCTGATAGAGAAGAATGTGCAAGACGAGATACATGACGACGCCCCATCCAAATGTCGACGGGATGGGCGCCGGCGTCAGGCTCAAGGCGTTCCAGAAAGCGGCCGTGATGCCGATCACGAAAGGCAGCAACAAAATCGCCAAGAGCAATTTTAAGACAGCTAATATTTTTTCTTTCATTTTCTTTCCTTTATCATGCTGTGGCAACGTTTCTGGGTAACGGTCACGTAGCCCGCTTGCTTACCGCCAGGCAGATTCCATTGTTCGGCGACGTCTTCCGTTTTAAACCATAACCGAACGACCTTGCCTTAACGGGCAACCTTGCCGTAGCCGTTGCCGAAATCACGGCTGCTAAAGCCGGCTATCGTTCAATCCTCTCCAGGCCTCCCATATACGGACGCAACGCGTCGGGAATCACGATGCTGCCGTCCTTCTGCTGGTGGTTTTCAATGATCGCGATGACGGTCCTGGCCATGGCCACGCCGGAACCATTAAGCGTATGGAGATACTCAAGCTTCTTGGTCTCTTTGTTCCTGAAACGGATATTGGCGCGCCGGGCCTGAAAGTCGCAGAAATTCGAACAGCTCGACACCTCCAGCCACTTGTCCAGGCCGGGGGCATAGGCCTCCAGGTCATAGCACTTGGTCGCGGCAAAGCTGATGTCGCCCGACGCCAGCAAAACGACGCGATACGGCAGCCCCAGCGCCTGCAGGACGGTCTCGGCATTGCCGACGAGCTTTTCCAGCTCGTCGAAAGAATCCTGCGGCCTGACGAATTTCACCAGTTCGACCTTGTCGAACTGGTGCACGCGCACGAGGCCTTTTGTATCCTTGCCGTAGGAACCCGCCTCCCTGCGGAAACATGGCGTATAGGCGGTGTAATACACGGGCAGAGCACTCTCCTCGAGGACCTCGTCACGGTGAATGTTGGTGACGGGGACTTCAGCCGTCGGGATAAGAAAAAGATCGTCATCCTTAAGGCGGTACATGTCCTCCTCAAGCTTGGGCAGCTGCCCCGTCCCCGTCATGCTGGCGCGGTTGACCAGCGCCGGCGGCCACATCTCCCTGTAGCCGTGTTTCGACGTATGCAGGTCAAGCATAAAATTGATCAGCGCCCTCTCCAGCTTCGCCCCCAACCCCTTAAAAAGGACGAAGTTCGACCCCGAAAGTTTGGCTCCCCGGGCAAAATCCACAATATCCAGATACTCGCAGAGCTCCGTATGAGAGCGCGGTTTAAAATCAAAGGTCTTCGGCTGACCCCATTGCCGGACGATCTGGTTGTGCGAAGGATCACCTGCAGGGACCGATGTATGGACGATATTGGGGATGACCAAAAGCAGTTTCTCCAGGGACTCTTCCGTCTGACGCAGGCCCGCCTCGCAGGCATCGATACGGCCGGCAACGTCTTTCATCGTGGCGATCGTCGGTTTAGGGTCCTTCCTTTCCTTGAGGAGCCTGGTGATGGCGTCGTTGGCTTCATTCTTCTGGCGACGCAGGTCGTCGAGCTCGGTCAGGATGCGGCGACGCTCTTCATCGAGCTTCAAAAGTTCGTCCAAGCTCAATTTCGAGCCGCGCTTTTCCAGCGATGCCCTGACAAGGTCCGCGTTATCCCGGATAAAACGGATATCTAACATTTATTCTCCTGTGGCTTTGAACTTCTTCAAGGCGTCCTGGATGATGGAGGCCGGCTTGTCGGCATCGAGGAGACCGCAGAAGACGATTTCGGCTTTCTCGAAGCCCGGGACACCCACACTCCCGGTGCCCGGCGTAAAAACCTTCAGGCTCCAGATCCCCAGCCCCTGTTCGATGATGTTCTGATTGACCTCAACATCCGTGATCTTATGAAACGGCACGCTGCGGCGCCGGCGCACAAAGATCCCGCCCTCAAAAACGCACCGCTGATTCGTCACGGTGTAATGGAACGTCTCAAGAAGATGACGGTAATAAAACAAAGCACAGGCCAAAACGACCGGCGCCGAGAAAATGAGGAGAGACGGAACAAGGATAAAGACCGGCTCTTTCATGTGGTGCGCAGCGGCATAGATCACGCAGGCGATGACGGACAGATAAGCCAAGATGCCGCAGATAACCAAAGACATAAGGATCACCCGCGTCAGGAGCCACATCACATAGATCCTTTTCTCGGGCCTCCCTTCCCATAAAAC
This sequence comes from Candidatus Velamenicoccus archaeovorus, assembly GCF_004102945.1. GTDB lineage: Bacteria > Omnitrophota > Gorgyraeia > Velamenicoccales > Velamenicoccaceae > Velamenicoccus > Velamenicoccus archaeovorus. The sequence continues at coordinate 1,449,191 of NZ_CP019384.1, forward strand.
TTGTTCGCCTTCCTGCAGCGCAAAAGCCATGTCTCCTCCTTACCCCTTAACAACCCCCAAAGGCCGCCCTTCGCTACGCTCAGGACTCCCCTAACCTTTAACAACTCCCAATGGTCGCATCCGGCAGACGCGCCTGGCAATGCCGGCGTTGTGCACAACGCCGACGACGTCATTGACATCTTTGTACGCACTAGGGGCCTCTTCCACGACCGTCCCGTGCCCCGACGCCATGACCACGATACCCTTGGCCTCAAGTTCCTTCATCAATGCGTGAAAATCCACAACCCTCTTGGCCTCGTGTCTGGACCTGAGGCGGCCGGCACCATGGCAGGTCGAGCCGAACGTCTCGTCCATCGCGGCCTGTGTCCCGACGAGCAAATAAGAATTGCGCCCCATGTCGCCGGGGATGATCACCGGCTGGCCGATTCGCTTGTATCTCTCGGGGACAGCCGGATGTCCTGGCCCGAAGGCGCGGGTCGCTCCTTTACGGTGCACGCACAGCGTGCGTTCCTCGCCCTTGACGCGGTGCGTCTCGATCTTGGCGATGTTGTGCGCCACGTCATAGACGAGGCGCATCCCAAGCTTCTGCCACGATGAAACAAAAACCTTCTCAAAAACCTGACGCGCCAGATGCATCAGGCATTGGCGGTTGTTCCAGGCATAATTCGCCGCCGCGCGCATCGCCGCCAGGTAATCCTTCCCCTCGGGCGACTCCACGGGCGCGCACGCCAACTGCCTGTCGGGCACATGAATATGGTACTTCTCCAGACAGGTGTTCATCGTTTTCAAAGAATCATCGCAGACCTGATATCCCAACCCCCGGGAACCGGAGTGGATCATCACCATGACCTGGCCTTCAACCAGGCCCAAGGCATCCGCTGCATCCCTGTCGTAAAGCTGGTCGATGGCCTGGACTTCCAAAAAATGGTTGCCCGAACCCAGGGTGCCTGATTGCTGCTTGCCGCGCGCATACGCCCGGTCGGAGACCTTCTCGGGGTCCGCGCCGGCCATCGCTCCGCGCTCTTCGGTGGCCTCCAAGTCGTCTTCGGTGCCGTAACCCTTGGCGACAGCCCATCCTGCGCCCTTGACAAGGATCTCTTTTTCTTCCCTGGCGGTCACGCGGATATCTCCTTCGGACCCGACGCCTGAAGGCACCGCATGGAACAGACCGGCGACCAATTCCTTGAGATGCGGCCTGACGTCTTTCTCAAAAAGATCAGTCCTTACCAACCGCACCCCGCAGTTGATATCATAGCCGACGCCGCCCGGGGACACCACGCCCCCTTTTTCGATATCCATGGCCGCGACGCCGCCGATGGCAAACCCGTAACCCCAATGGATGTCCGGCATCCCGAAAGACGCCTTGACGATCCCGGGCAAAAAGGAAACATTCGCCACCTGCTCGGCGGCCTTGTCGTGGCGGATGTCCTTCAACAGTTTCTCATCCGCATAGATGATGCCGTCGACGCGCATGCCGGCTTTATAGGTCCTGGGGATCCGCCAGCGGTAATCGTCAATCTTCTCTAAAGGGCCGTCCCAGATTTGAGACATAAAACAGGGCTCCGTTACACGTCGAAGATCACATGGGCCTGCCAGCGGTTCCGCACCTTCTTGATTTCCAGCTCATGGTAGGTGACGGCCTTGATCTCGTCTTTGACGGTATAATGTTCCCTGTCAAAAGCGTCGAACAAGACAAAGGCCTTCATCTCCCTGTCGCCCAGCTCAATAGACTTGATACGGACCAGGACCAGATGCTCGACGCTATAGCAGAAAAGGAGCTCGTCCATCCAGGCCTTCAGCAGGTCCTCGGGCGCCTCCCCGCAGACGGAGATCTCTTTTTCCGTCAATGCCGCCCCCGGCCTGTTTTTGGTCTTCTCCAGAAGAACCGCAAACATCGCCCAGGCCGCCGATTCAAAAAGGTCTTTCAAAGACCGGCCGAAAAGACGTACGGCAACATCTGCCGTATGCTTTAAAAATTCATATCTTTTCATAGGAATGCGATCGCACAGATTTGAAACAAGATTACACAGACAAAAAACAAAACTTAATCAATGATAAAAACCTTAAACTTCTTTTTCGAAGGCATTGCAGTATCTACTCTTGCATGAATCTATGTGATCTCTCGATTTTTAATCTGTGCTATCGGAGACTGTCACAAAAGCGACGGTTTCATCTTATCAATAAAACAAAGAGGCGTCAATCCCGTTAGAGACAAAACGCGGGGAATTTATCTTCAAAGCCGCAGCCAAAAGATACGATATCGTTTTGTGCCGTGATTGACGGAAACGCTTTTTATTGAGAGCGCTCGCGAGTATCTCCCGGCCCTAACGGGATCAATCCTCTCCGTCGGCCTCGAAATCAAGGTGCCTGCGTAAATCGCGATAGGACGAAAAGATGAAATCCGCGTCCTTGAGATAGGCGCGGGAAAGGGAAGTCTCGAGTGCAATGCACGCCAGGCGGGCTTTCTTTGCGGAACGGATGCCGAACGGTGCGTTCTCGATGACGATCGCATCTTGAGGCCGGATGTTCAATTTCTTGAGGGCCCGCAAATAGGGTTCTGGGTGCGGCTTGCCATGCCTCACTTCATCCCCCGTCACGGAAACGGCAAACCTTTTCAAAAAATTCTTCGGGAGGATCTCTTCGGCTTCGTGCCGCGCCGTCCCTGTCACGAGGGCGGCGGCGACACCCCGGTGATGCAGATGGCGCAGGAAATCTTTCACGCCGCGGATAAAACGTTTATGGACGATCTTTTTGAAAAGCCTCTCTTTCTCGGAAAGGATCCGCCTCGCCTTGGCCTCATCAAAAGGGATCCCGCGCTCACCGAGGATTTCCTTGATCGTCCTGTATCCAGGCTGCCCTTCCCGCCGGTATATCTCTTCCCGGCTCACCTTAAACCCCTGCGCCGCATAGATCCTGCGCCAGGCGCGGAAGTGATAAAGCATGGTATCCGTAATAACGCCATCCATATCGAAGATGACTGTTTTAACTTTAATCGTTTTCATGGGGCGAGACGGCTGATGCGCGTTTTTCCGGCGAGGGCCCGGGACGCTTAATGCCTGGGGCGCTTGCTTTTTTCCTGCCTTTGCGGTTTCTTGGGAACCGGTGCGATATCGGCAAGGGTCATCGTTCCGGCGCCGGCGGCCAGCATCTGGCGGACCGCCTCCACCGAATCCCGAGGCTTCAGATTCACTCCTTTCGTCGCATCCAGAAGGACATAAACCTTATAACCGTATTTCAAGGCATCCAGCACGGAATACTTGACGCAATAATCCGTTGCCAGGCCGCCGATATAAAGCTCTGTCACGCCGAATATCTGCAAGAGATGATGCAATCCCTTATGGTTATTGTCGTAAGCATGGAATGCGGAGTAGCTGTCTTCCTCCGGACCCATCCCCTTCGAGAGGACGATCGCCTCCTTCGGCAGTCTCAACTTGGGATGAAAAGCGGCGCCTTTTGTATCATGGACACAGTGCCGGGGCCAGACGCCGCCGTATGCCTTGAAATGTTTTGTTCTTCGCGGATGCCAGTCGCGCGTGATAAAGACGGGCAGCTGACGCTGCGCAAAACGCCTGACATAGGCATTGACGGCAGGGATGATCTTGTCTCCGTCCTTGATCCCCAGGGCCCCGCCGGGGCAAAAGTCGATCTGCGGATCCGCGATCAAAAGGGCCTTTTTAAGCTTTAACATTCTCACTCTTCCTTGCCAAGAGATACAGAAAATCTGAAAGCCTGTTGAGATAAGCCAGGACGTCCTTGTTGGCGATCTGTCTCTTTCTCAAAAGACTGACGGCCCGGCGTTCCGCGCGGCGCGCGATCGTGCGCGCCACATCCAGACAGCTGGAGACAAGGCAGGAGCCCGGAATGGAAAAACAGAAATTTTTCCTTTTGGAGCGCGACTCCAGGGTCGCGATCTGACGCTCAAGCCGGCCGACATCTTCCTTCTGCACGCGTTTTTTGAGTCTGACAAGGAAACCCGGGGCTGTCGCCGCCTCTGCGGCTATCGTCACGAGGTCTTTCTGCACGCCCTCGATCCAGGCACGGCCCTGCTTGTCCCTTAACAAGCTTTTGGCGAAGCCCAGAAACGAAGAGAGCTCATCGAGGGCCCCGCAGAGCTCAACACGCGGGTGGTCTTTGGAGACCATGCCTCCGAAATACAGGGATGTTTTTCCTTTGTCGCCTTTTTTTGTGACGATTCCCATAGGCATCATCCTTACATCTTGCAAATAAATAAGTTAAGCTTCATGCGTAGTGATATTATACACGAAACCCCTCCCCTTGAAAACGCTTTCTTTTTATGTTAAATTTTGGGTAGCCACGGGCCTCTGACACATGCAAGGCGCAAAAAAGGAGGTTATCGTGGCTGATTTATTTAACAGAGTCGCAGACATGGAAAATGCCTGGGAGGAACGGCGCAGATTCCGCAGGCTGAAGGTCAACTGCCCTGTCGAATATAGGTTTTTTAACGGCAATCGCTACAGCCAAAGCATCACCTGCGATATCAGCGAAGGGGGTGTCAGCTTCCTTGTGGACGGCCCTATCGATATCGGCAGCCACATCTACTTCCACGCAAGGCTCAAAAACAAACCTCAGGAACTCTACGGAATTGCGCGGGTTCAGTGGTCAGCCCAGGAACCTTATTCGGAAAAATACAAGGTAGGATTGGAATTCGTAGAGACCGGAAGCATCCTGAGGCCGGACATCTCCTCATTTATCCAGGAAAACAAACTCCCCTGCTACAGTTCATAGCGGTTCACGGGTAAACGCGTGCATGAGTTAAAAACAGAAATCTTCGGCGTTTTTGGATTTCTCTTTATTGACTCACCAACCCGTTTATCCCGTTAGAGAATAAAATTCTCTAACGGGATAAACTCGTCAACTGTTTTTATGGAAGATTCGTTTCGCCCATGAGGAAACGGTCGATCTCCCGGGCCGCGGCCCGGCCTTCATAAATTGCCCAGACAACAAGCGAAGCGCCGCGGCCGACATCGCCGGCGGCATAGATTCCCGGAAGGGACGTCGCATAATTCTTGTCGACGGAAACATTGCCTCTGGGACTGAGCTGGAGCCCCAAGCCCTTGACCAGGCCCTCGTGCACGGGATGCACAAAGCCCATGGCCAAGATCACAAGATCCGCCTTCAACTCGAATTCCGAACCCGGGATCTCTTTAAGCGCCCCATCGACTTTCACACACAAAATCTCCTTGATACGACCGGCCTCCCCGATAAACTTCTTTGTCGCGACGCTCCAAAACCTCCTGGCGCCCTCTTCGTGAGAGGTGGACGTCTTGAGGATCTTCGGATAGACCGGCCACGGCATGTCCTGGGTACGGCACTCCGGCGGTTGAGGCAAAAGCTCGAGCTGTGTCACCGACAAAGCACCCTGTCTGTTGGCCGTCCCCACGCAATCCGCGCCCGTATCGCCGCCGCCGATCACGATAACATCCTTGCCCTTGGCTGTGATCATCACATCCGCCGAGACCTTAACCCCGGCATTGATTCTGTTCATCTGGGCCAGATAATCCATGGCTTGATGGATACCGGTCAGCTCCCGGCCCTCTGCCGTCAAATCCCTGGCCTGCCGCGCCCCCAGGGCCAGGCATGCGGCATCAAAATCTTTCGACAACCGGCTGGCCGGCAAATCCCTCCCCACGCAGACACCGGTTTTGATTTTTAATCCTTCGGCCGCCATCTGCCCGAGCCTTCGGTCGATGACCGATTTTTCCAGTTTAAAGTCAGGAATGCCATAACGCAGGATGCCTCCGCATTTTTCGTCGGCCTCAAAGAGCGTCACCTCGTGCCCTGCGCGCGTCAACTGCTGGGCACAGGCCATGCCCGCCGGACCCGACCCGACCACGGCCACACGCCTGCCAGTCTCATGCTTCGGGATGAAAGGCCTGATGGCGCCCGTCTCAAACCCCCACTCGACGAGAGAAATCTCATTCTGCCGGATGGTCACGGGATCGTCGTTAATACCCAGCGTGCAGGCATATTCGCACAACGCCGGACAGACGCGGCCCGTGAATTCGGGGAAGTTATTCGTAGAATGCAGGACGTCCAGGGCCTCCTTCCAGCGTCCGCGGAAGACCATATCGTTCCAATCCGGGATGACGTTGCCCATCGGACAGGCATGATGGCAGAACGGCACCCCGCAATCCATGCAACGCGATCCCTGCTCCTGGACCGCTTCCTGGGACAGCCTCTGTTCCACTTCCTTGAAATCGCGCAGCCGCTCCGCTACAGGTCTGTAGCCGGCCATCCTGCGCTTAACTTTTAAGAATCCTTTTGCATCGCCCATGAAATTTTCCCTCTACGCACTATCTTAAAATTTCACCCCGAGCTTCCCTCTTGTGTTTGCTGAAGCGAGGGGTCTTTCTTGATTGATCTTTTCCGATATATTCGCGAAAATTCGCGTTTGTATCCTTGTCTTGAATAACAGGATTTGCGGCCATTCGCGTCTTTATCCGTCCGAGACTTCCGCCTCCTCTGCCTTGAGACGCTCTGCTTCGACCTTCTCCATCACAAGCTTATACTCCAGCGGCATGACCCTGACGAATTTCTTAAGCTCCTGGGCCCAGTTATCGAGGATCCCGAGGGCGGCGGCGCTCTCCGTGTACTGGACATGTTTCTCGAGAAGACCCCGGATCGTCGCCACATCCTCCTTGCGGACGATAGGCTCTAAATCCACCATGCCGAGGTTGCAGTGTTTTTTGAAATCGCCGTCCTTGTCGTACACATAAGCGATGCCTCCGCTCATGCCGGCGGCAAAGTTCCGCCCTGCGCGGCCGATGACGACAACGCGGCCGCCGGTCATATATTCGCATCCGTGGTCGCCGACACCTTCGACAACAGCATGCGCCCCGGAATTGCGGACACCGAAACGTTCGCCGGCAACGCCACGGATGAACACTTCGCCTCCCGTCGCGCCATACAAAAGCGTATTGCCCACAATAATATTCTCTTCCGGTTTAAAAGTCGCATTGCGCGGCGGCACGACCACAATCCTGGCCCCCGACAAGCCTTTGCCGAGATAATCGTTGGCGTCGCCTTCGAGATGAAAGCTCACGCCGGGGGCGCCGAACGCGCCGAAACTTTGTCCAGCCGAACCCTTGAAAAAAACCTGGATCGTATCGGCCGGAAGCCCTTTTTCGCCATAGCGCCTGGAGATCTCGCCGGAAAGCATCGCGCCTACGGTGCGGTTCGTATTCCTGATCTCCGTCTCGATGCGGACGTGTTTCCGTTCTTCGAGCGCCGGCCGGGCGAGATCGATCAATTTCAAATCCATAGCTTTGTCCAAACCGTAATCCTGCGGCTGCACGCAACGCACCGCCCTTCCCCCATCCACCGGCGGTTTAAAAAGAATATTAGAAAAATCAACTCCCCGGGATTTCCAGTGGCGGATGGCGTCGTTGGTCTCAAGCAGGTCCACCCGGCCGATCAGATCATCCATCTTCCTGAAACCGAGTTCGGCAAGGATCTCCCGCACTTCCTGGGCCAGAAACGTAAAATACGCGATCAGATGCTCCGGCGTCCCGCGGAAGCGGCAGCGCAAGGCCGGGTCCTGTGTGGCCACACCCACAGAACAAGTGTTCATGTGACAATGTCTCAGCATGACACAGCCGAGCACGACCAGGGCGCACGTCGCAAAACCGAACTCCTCGGCGCCCAGCATCGCGGCCACCACGACGTCTTTTCCCGTGCGCATCTGGCCGTCGGTCTGGAGGCGCACGCGGCCGCGTAAATTATTCATGACCAGGACCTGGTGCGTCTCCGATAATCCCAATTCCCAAGGAAGCCCTGCATGCTTGATAGACGACAAGGGAGAAGCGCCGGTGCCGCCGTCATAACCGGAGATCAGGATCATCTCGGCGTGCCCCTTGGCCACGCCGGCAGCGATCGTTCCTACACCGACCTCGGAGACGAGCTTGACGCTGATACGCGCACGCGGATTGGCGTTTTTCAAATCAAAAATAAGCTGTGCCAGGTCTTCGATCGAATAGATATCGTGATGCGGAGGCGGTGAAATGAGCGTCACGCCCGGCGTCGAATGACGGATCTTGGCGACGATCACGTCCACCTTATGGCCAGGCAGCTGGCCCCCTTCACCGGGCTTGGCCCCTTGCGCCATTTTGATCTGAAGCTCATCGGCATTCAACAGATAATGGTTCGTCACGCCGAAACGTCCGGAAGCAACCTGTTTGACCCGGCTGCGCCGGGAATCCCCGTTCGACAGCGGCACGTAACGTTCCGGGTCTTCCCCGCCCTCGCCGGAGTTGGACATCGCCCCCAGCCTGTTCATGGCGATGGCCATGGCCTCGTGCGCCTCTTTGGAGATGGAACCGAACGACATGGCGCCCGTCGCAAAACGCTTGACGATGGCGCTGACCGGCTCGACCTCATCCAGAGGGACGGGCGTCCCGGACTTCCTGAATTTCAAAAGACTGCGCAGAGTCGTCAGGTGGCCTGCCTGATCATTGATCATCCCCGTAAACTCCTTGAATTTTTTGTAATCCCTGTTACGCACGGCTTGCTGAAGCGCGGAAATCGTATCCGGATTCCAGAGATGATACTCTCCATCCTTGCGATACTGATACCATCCGCCGGCAGGCAAAAGGGGCGGTTGGGTCTCGCGCTTGGGATATGCCCGCTGGTGCACCAAAAGCACTTCTTTCTGCAGGATCTCTAAGTCGACACCGCCGATGCGCGACACCGTTCCGGTGAAAAATTTATCGATGACCGAATGGGACAAACCGAGGGCTTCAAAGATCTGCGCGCCGCAATAACTTTGCAAGGTCGAAATGCCCATCTTGGAAAATATCTTCAACAGCCCCTTATCGACAGCCTTGACGTAATGCTTGAGGACCTCCCCGTCTTCTAAACCGATCAGCGCCGACTCCCCCTGACGCTTGCAGTCCAAAAGGACCTCATACGCCAGATAGGGATTGACGGCATTGGCGCCGTATCCCAACAGGAGCGCAAAATGCATGATTTCCCGCGCATCTGCCGTCTCGACGATCAGGCTTGCCTGCATGCGCGTCGTCTGGCGGACCAGGTGATGATGGACGGCCGCGACGGCCAACAGCGACGGAATGGCCGCCATATGCTCATTCGTCCCCTTATCGCTCAAGATGATCAGGTTCACGCCCTCTTCGATGCACGCCGAGGCCTCCCGGCAGAGACGTTCCAACGCCCCGGCAAGAGACCCCGAGGAAACCTCGAACAAAAGAGACAGCGTTTTGGCGCGAAAACCTTCTTTGCGGATATAGCGCAATCTTTCAAGCTCGCCGTTGCTCAACACGGGCTGATAATACTTAATGAGACTGCAGTGCTCCGGCGTCTCAGTCAACAGATTGCGCTGGCGGCCGAGGAAACCCTCCAGGCTCATGACGATCTTTTCCCGGATAGAATCGATCGGAGGATTGGTGACCTGGGCAAAAAGCTGTTTGAAATAGGTATAGAGCGGCTGCGGCCGGTTGGACAGGACCGCCAGCGGCATATCCGACCCCATGGACCCCGTCGGTTCCTGACCGGTCTCCGCCATAGGCACCAGAAGGACCTTTATGTCTTCTTTTGTATAGCCGAATGCCAGCTCCTGACGAAGAAGATCGTCAACAGGCACGGCCCTGTGCTCCGGCGCCTCGGGCAGATCCGAAAGATGCACAAGGTTCTCATCGACCCATGCGCCGTAAGGACGGGCCGAGCAGACCTTCCGCTTGATCTCGTCGTCGTCGAGGATGCGGCCCTTGGCCGTATCGACCAGAAACATCTTGCCCGGCTGCAGGCGACCCTTGGAGACAATTTCATCCTGGGGGATATCCAGGACGCCGACCTCCGACGCCATGACGACCAGATCATCGGCTGTCACCCAATAACGCGCCGGACGCAGCCCGTTTCTGTCCAAGATCGCGCCGATGGCCGTCCCGTCGGTGAAAGCGACGGCTGCCGGACCGTCCCAGGGTTCCATCAATGCCGCATGATACTCGTAGAATTTCCTCCTGTCGCCTTCCAGGAACTTATTGTTTTCCCATGCCTCCGGGATCAACATCATCATGACGTGTTCGAGGCTGCGGCCGCTCAAGAGCAGAAATTCAACGACATTATCCAGGGCCGCGGAATCCGAACCGCCGGGGACGATAACGGGAAAAATCTTCTTCATATCCTCGCCGAATAACTCCGACGCCAGCGATGTCCGCCGCGCCGTCATCCAATTGATGTTGCCGCGCAAAGTGTTGATCTCGCCGTTATGGGCCAGATACCTGAACGGCTGGCTCAAATCCCACGTCGGGAACGTATTCGTCGAATAGCGGGAATGGACAAGCGCAAGGGCCGAGACAAACCTGCCGTCATTGAGGTCGGAATAAAAATCCCTGAGCTGTCCGGACATGAGCAAGCCCTTGTAGACGATGGTGCGGGACGAAAAACTCAGGAAGTAAAACGACTTCTTGTCGGGAAGGTCCGAATCCGCGACCGCCTTTTCCATGAGGCGGCGCGCGACATAAAGTTTTCTCTCGAAGGCAAAGTGATCTGAGACCCCTTCAGGGCGCCCGACGAACACCTGTTTCACCAACGGCTCAACCTCTCTGGCGGACCCGCCGATATGCGCGTCGTTGACAGGGACATCCCGCCACGCCAGGATCGGCAAGCCGCATTCCCTGGCGATCCTTTCAAAAACAGATACGCAAAAAAGACAGGACTCTTCTCTGCGCGGGATAAACAGCATGGCCGCAGCATAAGAACCGCTTGCCGGCAGCATCACTTTTTTCTCTCCTAGCACCGCCTCGAAAAATGCATGAGGCATCTGGATAAGGATGCCGGCGCCGTCCCCGGTTTTCGGATCGGCCCCCTGGGCGCCGCGATGGCTGAGGTGGTCGAGGACCGTCAACCCCTGCACAACGATATCGTGGGATTTCTTGCCCTTGACATGGACGACAAAACCCACCCCGCAGCTATCGTGTTCGAAAGCCGGATCGTAAAGACCTTGTTTGTCCGGATATCCTGGTTTTTTCATTTGTCCTTGTACCCCAACAGCTTAGGTTTCTATCTTACTGTTCTCCATCGGCCTATCGGGCCTATATAAAACAAAAAGACGTCCATCACACTACTGGACGTCTTTATCCCTAGGTTCTCTTTTTTGAGAGCGCTGCTTCTAACTATTTTTCACTACAAGATCAGCGCGCTATTCTTGCCCTCAACGATGAGGGACTTTCTTTTTTGCTAACAAAAAATATACCACAAGCAAGCGGCCGTGTCAATATAAAGCCCGAAAAACAGTATGCCCCAAAAAAAATTAAAGCCCGGCTTTTTTAAGGAATGTGGCGGCCTCTTCGTCCGAAACGTCATACCAACGGCCATAGACTTGGGCCACAGCCTTGAAAAAAGGAGGCGTCTCCAGAATAACGGCCTCATCGGCAAGGCGGGACATTTCACGGACCATCTCCCTGCCGCTGACAGGGACGGCTACGATGACCCTGGCGGCCTGCTTGTGACGGCACAGCTTGATCGAAACCCGCATGGTCGAGCCCATGGCAATGCCGTCATCGACCAGGATAACGGTCTTACCATTCAAAGAAGGCAAGGGTCTGCCTGCGCGAAAAACCTCGACCCTGCGCCTAGCCTCCGCAATCTGCTGCCGTTTGATCTTGCCGATATCCTCTTGCGTCAGCCACCTCACAGCGTCCTCAAAAATGAACGTGCTGCCGTCCTCGGCAACAGCCCCGAATCCTGCCTCGGGATTGTCGGGGTAGGGAAGCTTGCGCGCCACGACGACGGACAAAGGCAGCTCCAGTTCCTGTGCCACATAAAAACCAACCTCCACCCCTCCCTTCGGGATAGCCAAAACAAGGGCTTTCTCGCCCCTGAATCTCTGGAGGGCAGCGGCCAGCTTCAACCCCGCGTCTTTGCGATCGGCAAACATCGTATCCCTTCTGACACGCCGATATGCCTAAAAGGAAGCATCGTCGAAAAAATGCTCTTTATTTTCGTAGATGTACTGCAGGATCTCGAGTTCGTGGCTGTCAAACCAGATGCCTTCGCAATAAACGCAGCGGTCGATCTCGACAGGATAGGAATAGACAAAGAACTGCCGCCGCATCTTGCGGCCGCATTGAGGACAATCCAGGACCCAGGCATTGACCGGCTTCTGTTTGTAGAAACCATCGATGCGCTTATCTCTCTCTCGGATGGCCACCTCCGCCAGCCGGACGACTTCGGCATCAAAGGTCTTGTCTCTGCGGATCAGGACGCGGGAAATCTTGCGGCTGGGGGCAAAGACCCCTTCGCAATGGGGGCACTTTTGGACCGGGACCCCTTCGTAATACAACTCTCCGAGGGCCGTGCGGCAATGAGGACACGCAAATTCTTCTTTCGTCTTTTTTTCTGCCGGATGTGGAGAGAGCACCGGCATGAGCGCCTCATCCTCGTAGGCGTGCGCGATCTTCCCGGAATCCTCCGGTTTCACCCATGTCTCCGGCGTCAGCAAGCCGGATTTCTGAAGCTCCTCTAAGCCGAACGGCCCCTTCCACTCCTGATCTACGAAAACCCGCCATGCAACCGGCGCTTCGCTCTTCGTCTCCGTAAACTCCGCTTTCGCCACCGGAGAAACCCACACATCTTTTTTTAAATGTTCCTCCAGGGTTTTTGCGTCCGCATGGGCCATGTCCGTCAATATCCGGATACGCTCGGCAATGGGCGGATGCGTAGAAAAAGCATCCGAGAAAAACCCCTGTTTTTCGTCGAGGCGGCTAAAATTGGGATTGACGATAAAAATGGATTCCAGCCGCTCGCCCATGGCGCCTCCTCCACGCCAGTTCGTCGATATCAAAGAAAGCGCTTCCGCCAGGCTCAAAGGGTTGCGTGTCAGGCGTACGCTCACGGCATCAGCCCTGTATTCCTTCTGGCGGGAAATGAAATAACGCAGGAGCGTGCTCAAAAAACGCATGAAAAATATAATAAGAAGCAACACAAGGACCAAGAGGGCACCGCGCCCCCGAGACCTCTGCATGCCGGCCTTCAGCCGAGAGAACAGCTCATCGTATAATTCAGCCAGGGCGCACGTCACGGTCGTAGCCAGGCAATCGCCGCTGACGATATGGCCCGCTTCGTGGCCGACGACAGCCTCCAGCTGCGCCCTGTTGAGACGCGTCAGAAGACCTTCCGTCACGCCGATCACCGCCTGACCCTGAAAATCCTCGAGGGCAAATGCATTCAGGCTCACCGAAGGAATGACCATGCCCGTGATGCGCCGGCCGCCGATGGCCACGCTCACCTCGTCAATGATATTCTGGAGGCCCTTGTGATAAAAATCCTTTGTATCGAGCTCCGCGGCCCCGATGGACAAAGATAATTTTTCAATCAGATGCGACGTCGACGTAGCCCAGTGCAGAAGCGCTACCAGCAAGGCGACCCCGAACGCTGCCAGGACGGATGAGCCGCTCGGCCAGAAAAAGCCCTCTCTCGACGCAAAGGCATTGCGCAGGATCACAAGCAGGAGATACGCGGTGAGGAAATAAAAAAGGATGACGAAAAAGAAAAGAAAACCCAGCAGGCGCGTCTTTTTTTCTTCGATATCGATGAATGAAAAAGGCATCGTTTTAAGTTAACGCACGCGGCCCGGCGCTTGCATGATCTAAAATTTCTCAGCCGCCAACCCACGCTTACCCTGTTAGAGAACGAGCTCTCTAACAGGGCTTGGCCGGCAACCCGATGACTTGTCCTAAAGCTTGACCTTCGGCGCTTCTCTCTCCGTCTTATCTTCGATCTCGAAGAAGTCGCGCTTGGCAAACCCTGCGGCGCTTGCCACGATGTTTGTCGGAACAACCTCGATCAGGGTGTTATACCGGCCGACCTCATCGTTATAATACTGGCGGGCAAACGAAATCTTGTTCTCCGTCGAGGTCAATTCTCCCTGAAGGGACAGCACGTTCTGATTGGCTTTTAAGTCCGGATAGCGTTCGACGACGGCGAACAGGGAGCGCAAGGTCTGAGTCAGGAGATTCTCCGCCTGGGCCTTATCCTTGATGCCGGCGGCATCGATTGCCTGTGTCCTGGCCTTGATGACGCGTTCCAAGGTGTCTTTTTCATATGCCATATACCCCTTGACCGACTCCACGAGATTGGGGATCAGGTCATGCCGGCGCTTGAGCTGAACGTCGATTTGCGACCAGGCGTTGTCCACGCGAATCTTGAGGCGGACGAGCGAATTATAGGCGAAGAAGAACCACCCCAACAACAGAATAATGAGGGCCAACAATACCAACAGCATCACAACCATGCTTTCCTCCTTTAATGAGCAGACAATTTACGCGAACGAATGCATGGGCGAGCGTAAATTGTAGTCCCGTTCTACGGGACGTCTGCGAATTAAACCCAGCACAAATTTTACTGACATCTCCTCTTAATTCAAGGCAGCTTGCGTTTAAACACAGACCCATTATCTTAAAATTTGTGCTGGGTGAGTTCGGGCCTATAAGTTATGTTCGCCTTGTCGTTTCGTTTGCCGCAGAACGGCAAGGCTCCATAACTTATGCCCTCACTCAAATCACCGTCCCGTCCGGGATCGTCGCGTTCTTATACACAATGACAATGCCGTCGCGGATCATATACTGCGGAGTGGCGTGCTCCTGGACGCCGGCTTCATTGGCGATCCGGACATGGCGGCCGACACGGGCATTCTTATCCAGGATCGCATGGCGCACGACGCTGTCTTCCCCGATGCCGATCGGGATCGTCCCCCTTCTTTGCTGACGGATCTCCTCGGCAGTCTCATAGTAATCCGCGCCCATAATGATGGAATCTTCGATGACGGCGTTTTTGCCGATCCTGGAACGCAGGCCGATGATGGAATTCCTGACCGCCGCCTCGCCCACGATCGAACCGTCGGCAACGATGCTGTTCTCGATCTGCGCGGCCGCGTATTTGGCCGGCGGCAGGGACCGCGAACGCGTATAAAGCTGCCATTCCTCATCAAACAAATCCAACGGCGCATCCTCCCGGGTCAACAGCAGGTTCTCGGTGTAGAAAGATTTGATCGTCCCGATATCCCTCCAATATCCGTCGAACTCATAGGCATAGACGGCCTTATCGGTGATCGCCTCGGGGATGATCTCTTTGCCGAAATCGGCCTTGTTGCTGCGCGACAAAAGCTCATGCAATGCCTCTTTGTCGAAAAAATAGATCCCCATCGAACAAAGGTATTTCGGCCGGCCGCCGCGCATCACGCGCAGATGCCTGACAAGGTCCTCCTGGGATGGCTTTTCCACAAACTCTCCGACCTTTGATGCCTCATCCGTACCCATGATCCCATAAGAAGAAATTTCTCCGGGGTCGATCAGGTTGCAGGCGACGGACACCTGCGCCTCCCTTTGGACGTGAAAATCATAGAAGGCGCGCAGGTCCATCTTATAGAGCTGGTCGCCGGAAAGGATGCAGACATACTTGATCTTGGGATTATTGAAATGCTTCAACGTCTTGCGCACGGCATCCGCCGGCCCTTCAAACCAGTCCGTCCGGTCCATGGTCTGATCGGCGGCGATGACTTCGATAAAACCATGAGAAAAAGCCTCGAACTTGTAGGTGCGCGAGATATGCTTGTTCAGTGATTCGGAATTGAACTGCGTCAGGATCTTGATCTTGTTGAGGCCTGAATTAAGACAATTGCTGATGGGGATATCGATGAGGCGGTATTTGCCGAAGAGGGGAACGGCGGGCTTGGCCCTGTCTTTGGTCAAAGGGTAGAGGCGTGTGCCCCTGCCTCCGCCGAGGATGACACACAGGACATCATTGACCATACTGAGCCTCCCTGCCGTCTCGGTTACAAAATAAACCTGACGTCGCTCTTCACAGGATGCTTCTCGATTTCCTGCGCGATCTTTTCCGGGATATCGGGCTTGCGAAGCTTATAATACATGTAATTCTTGTAACTTTCTACGCCGGGCTGATCGAAGGCATTGACGTTTAAAAGTTCGCCTTCAAAGGCAGTCGCCATCTCAAAAAAATAGAGAAGCCCACCCCATGTCCAGGGGGACAATTGCGAAAGCGTGATCGTGCAATTCGGCCGCTTGGCCGATGTCAGGGCCCATGCCGTCGCTTCCTGTGCCAGCGCCAGGAGTTCCGAAAATCTTTTCTGCGAAAGAAAGCCCTTGTCGGCCGGAACGGTCACGTCGTCGGCAAAAGAAGCGATACGGATCATCGTGACCGCCTTGTCATTCGGACCTTCCACATTGTTCTGTTGGATGGAATGAAGGTCCGTCGTTCCCCGGGTGGCCACGGGCGTCCGTCCGGCATGCACCGGCCGGCGGGTATCCGCCTCCCAGGCCTCGCCTGAGTCTCCAAGCGCCTTGATCCGCCGCGGATATTTCTTTCCGATGCTCTCGGCCAAAAGCTGGCAATACCAGTCAGCCGTAGACTTCAGGCCTTCCGAAAAAGGCATCATGATGGCGATCGATTTGCCTTTCCTGAGATGCGCCAAATGATGAAGGCTTGCATACATATAGGCCGGGTTCTTAAAAATATCCTCCAAGGAACATCGTCGCGCCATGGCCTGTGCGCCGCTAAAGACCTCTGCGATATCAACGCCCACGATCGCCAAATGCAGGAGCCCCATATTGAATTCGGAGAATCGCCCTCCCACACCCGGCAATAAAGGCAGGCTGCGGAAGTTCGACGGGTCCTTAGCTTGCTCCTCCAGGACTTTCTTGCGCAGCGTGCCCGACTTGGGGTCTGTGATCGCGATGATCTGGCGGCCGTAGTGCGCGCCGACGCCGGCCTTCAACCACTCCTCGACGACATCGAAAACCGCCTTGGTCTCCGTCGTCTCGCCGGACTTGGAGATCACCGTCACGAATGTTTTTTTGGGATCGAGCTGGCGCAAAAGGACGGCCAACGGCGTCGGGTCGAGGTTGTTGCCTTCGAAATAGATGCGGCTGCGCTTCTGGCGCAGCTGAAGGAACTCATTATAATACGGGGCGCACAACGCTTCCTGGGCCGACTTGAGGCCCAGATAGGAACCGCCAATCCCCAGAGACAGGACATTCTCATACTGGCGGCCGATCTCATCCCCAAGCCTTTGGATCTCTTCGACTGTCTTTTTGTCCTGAAACGGCAGCATCAGCCACTCCAGGCTCAGGCGCACGCGACTGGCCGGATTTTCCGAAAGGCGGCGGAAATGCCTATGGCACTTGTTCACACGCGGCATCAAACGCCTCAAATCGTATTCCGTTACGCCGTCGCGGCCACCGACGTTGAAACTCATCATGTTGTTGAAATCAAACTTAATGTCGTTCATTCCTTTGCCTCGTTCGCATGTTTTCTCACTTGAATTAACATCGTGCGCACGACGTGAAACGCAAAGATCCCTCATCTTCATCCGCCACTAAAGCGTCGGCGGATCAAATTCGGCCATCAAACTTGCATTCTGCAAGTTTGGGCCTCATTTGACGAAAAGCATGTCCCTGTACTTCGGCAGGTCCCAATGCTCGTCGGAAATAACACCTTCAAGAAGATCGGCATGCTTACGGATATGCTCCATGATGGGCTTGAGATCCGTAAAATACCTGTGGGCCTTCTCGTCTTCCTCAAGACCCTTGGTCTCTTCCAAAAACTGCATCATGGCCTTGGCGTTCTTGCGGACATAATAGATCATCTCCGTCACTTCGGAAAGATGCACTTTCATGTCGACCACGGACTCCTCGAGGAATTTCAGGCCGGCCGTACTCTCCAGATGGACGATATGTTCCAGGTTTTGCGAAAGCAGACCCTGATAATCGAAGGCATTGGGCACGATGCAGGAATTAACCATCTCATTCAAGGTCTTGGCCTCGATCTCCAGGAGCTTGATATACATCTCCAGCCATATCTTGTAACGCGCCTTCAGTTCCTCGCGGTTAAAGACCTTGTACTTCTCAAAAAGGGCGACATTTTCTTCCTTTACAAGCGCCTTGAGGGCCTCGGAGGTCGACGGCTCGTTCGGCAACCCTCTCTTGGCCGCCTCTTTCTTCCACTCCTCGGAATAATTATTCCCTTCAAAACGGATCTTTTTGGTCTCGCGGATCACCTCGGCCAAAACGGCAAGCACGGCCGTATTGAAATCCTTGGATTTCTGCGCCGCTTCGATCTTGGTACGCACATAATCCATGGAATCCGCAACGATCGTATTGATGACCGTAATGGCGGTCGAGATATTCTGCGACGAACCCACGGCGCGGAACTCGAACTTATTGCCGGTGAAGGCAAAAGGCGACGTGCGGTTCCTGTCGGTCATGTCCTTATTGACCAAGGGCAGACGGGCGACACCCAGGTCCATGATGTCCTGGCGGCTGATCTGGGTCTTCTTGCCCTTCTCAACGGTGTCGAGGATCTGTGTCAACTGGTCGCCCAGAAAGACGGAGATGATCGCCGGCGGCGCTTCATTGGCGCCCAGACGGTGTTCGTTGCCTGCGGAGGCCACGCTGGCGCGCAGGAGGTCCGCGTGCGTATCGACGGCGCGCAGGACGGCGACCAGGATCGCCAAAAACTGAAGGCTGTCCTCGGGCGTCTTGCCGGGATTCAACAGGTTATTGCCCTTATCGTCGGACATGGACCAGTTGAGATGTTTCCCCGAGCCGTTGATGCCGGCAAAGGGCTTCTCATGAAGCAGGCAGACCATATCATGGCGCAGGGCCATCTTTTTCATGATCTCCATCAGGAGCTGGTTGTGGTCCGCCGCCAAGTTCGATTCCTCGAAGATCGGCGCAAACTCATACTGGTGAGGCGCGACTTCGTTATGGCGCGTCATGACCGGGATGCCCAGCTTATAGGCCTCCTCGCCGACCTCGTACATGTAATTCACGACCCTCTCCTTGATCGAGCCGAAGTACTGATCTTCCATCTGCTGGTCTTTGGGCGAAGGGGCGCCGACAAGAGTCCGTCCGGTCAACAACAGGTCCTGACGCAGCCTGTAGAAGTTCTTGTCGATCAGGAAGTATTCCTGCTCGGGGCCGCACGTGGAAAAAACCTTCCTGACATTCTTGCTGCCGAAGAGCTTGAGGAAGCGAACGGCGGATGCGCTCAGGGCCTCGATGGAACGCAGATGAGGCAGTTTCTTATCCAACGCATAGCCGTGATAGGCGACGAAAATCGTCGGGATACACAATGTCTTGCCCAGCTTGCTTTCGATGATGAACGCCGGGCTCGTCGGGTCCCACGCGGTATAACCGCGCGCCTCAAAAGTCGTGCGGATGCCGCCCGAAGGGAAACTCGAGGCGTCGGGCTCGCCCTTGATGAGCTTGCTTCCGGAAAACGTCTCAATCACCTTGCCCGGCGAAGAAGCAAAAGAGATGAAACTGTCGTGCTTCTCGGCCGTCATGCCCGTCATGGGCTGAAACCAGTGCGTGTAATAGGTGGCCCCCCGCTCGACCGCCCATCTCTTCATGGCATCGGCGATCTCATTGGCCTGGACGAGCGATATCTGCTTACCCTCTTCCATCCACGCCTCGAAGGCCTCGAAGGTCTTCTTGGATATATGCTTTTTCATCGTCGGGACGCTAAAGGTGTTTTCGCCGAAGTAGCTGGAGACCTTCTTGAATTTCTTGACCTCGGGAAAAGGCTTCGTCTCGATCGACTTAAGTATTTCTTGTCTGATATTCATGACTGATTCTCCTTAATTCCGCCTCTGGCGGAATTAGGCCCTCCGCTATGTGGAATGCGGAGGCCTACCCTTTCTGGGTTAACTCCGAGTGCAGCTGAAAAATTTCTGGTTGCCCGTCTGAGCTCTGCGAAGGCTGGGTGCAGACAGAAATTTTCAGGCCCTCCGCTTATTCGGTATTGCGGAGGCCTACCCCTTGTGGGTTAGCTGTTTACACGAGGAGTAACGTTTCTTTCCTTAATCCTTCCGCCTCTGGCGGGGTCTTTCTTTACTTCCTCACAACCCCTTCATATACTCTTCCATGCGGTCCATGGCTTCTCTCAATTTATCAAAGCCCGTCGCGAAAGAAATGCGGATATGGCCGTCGTATTCAGGACCAAAGGCCGTACCCGGGACAACAGCGACCTTCTTCTCTTTCAGGAGCTTCGAAGCGAAATCCATGCCGTTCATTTTCGACTTCTTGACCGAAGGGAACACATAAAAAGTCCCCTGGGGCTTGTGGCAGGAAAGTCCCATGTCGTTGAGGCGGCCCACGACAAACTCGCGCCGTCTCATGTATTCCTGCCTCATGTCTTCAACAGGCTTGCGTGTACCCACAACCGCCTCGCAGGCGGCCATCTGAGACATGATCGGCACGCACATGATCGTGTACTGGTGGATCTTGGTCATGGCGGCGATGATGTCTTTCGGGCCGCAGGCATAGCCGACGCGCCAGCCGGTCATGGCGTAGGCCTTGGAAAAGCCGTTGAGATACACCGTGCGCTCCTTTGCGCCCGGCAATGCGGCAAAAGGCGTATGGGTAAAATCATAAGTCAGCTCGTCATAAACCTCGTCGGAGACGACCAGGACCCCATGCCTCTCCAAAACACGATTGATGGCAGACAACTCTGTCTTCGTATAGGAAACACCCGTCGGATTACACGGGTAATTGAAAATGATCGCTTTTGTGCCCGGCTCGATCGCTTTTTTAAGGTCGTCGGGCGTCAGCTTGAATCCGTTGCCGGACCTCAGGACGATCCGGGTGACCTCTGCCCCCGCCAGCTCGGCAACCGGGGCATAAGAGACGTAGCTGGGCGAGCAGACGATGACCTTATCGCCGGGATTGATCAGGGCTCGCAAGACCAAATCAACGGCCTCGCTGACACCGACCGTAATCAAAATCTCGTCTTCCACGCCGTAATGAAGGCCGAACCGCCTTTTCAAATCCTGGGAGACATACGTCCGCAACTTGACCAATCCCTTATTGGACGTATAAGACGTATATCCTTCTTCTATGGAATAAATAGCGCTCTCGCGGATATGCCAAGGCGTGACAAAATCCGGCTCGCCCACCCCCAGGGAAATAACATCCTTCATGCCGAGAACCAGGTCAAAAAAGACCCGGATCCCCGACGGAGGCATCACCTGCACTTTATGGGAAACCATTGTTTTTTTCATGCTTTTTTGAGAAGTTTTAAATTCATCATAGTTCAATCACCAATACCCAATATCCAATCATCAAACAAAAAACATTGTTTGGTTATTGGCTTTTGGTGATTGGTCATTGCCTGGTTATTGTATCTTGGTGTTTGGTTATTTCTTGAACAAAAGCCAGTACCTTCCCTGGCCTTGTCCTCGGCCTGTGCCCTTCGGGCAAGGCCAGGGGCAGGCCGAGGACAAAGACAGACATCTTGGCGCTTAATACGAGATGGCCAAGCGTCTGTCTTCTTCGGCGCATTTCAAAATGATCCCGTCTTCTTTGTATTTTTTCAGCAGAAAATGAGTCACCGTGCCCCGCACGTTCTCCATAGGCGAAAGCTTTTCGGAGACGAACCTCGAGACGGTCTTTAAGTCCCTTCCTTCCACCACCAAAAGAAGATCGTAACTGCCCGAGAGAAGATAACAGCTCTTGACCTCCGGGAAACTGTAGATGCGCTCGGCAACCTTATCGAATCCCAGGTCTTTCTGCGGCGCCACCTTGACCTCGATGAGCGCGCGGACCTCGCTCTCTTTGTCCTTGACCAGCTCTTTATTGACGACGGCGCGATATCCCAGAAGGATGCCCTCCTTCTCGTATCTCTTGATGCGCTTTCTGACCTCATCAACCTTGATCCTGGCCAATTTTGATATTTCTTGAGGCGTGATCCTGGCGTCTTTCTGCAACAATTCAAGGATTACATCCATACGATCCCCCTTGGCTCATCAACATGCAACAAATACATTATCTGGAGCCCTCGCCCGCCGCTTACGGTGGGCAGGGGCAACGTCCCCCTCCACCATAGTTGTGTCTGCGGCTAAAACCAGCAGACACAACTATGATAAATGGGATTAAGCCTCAAAAGCGCGTTAATCCTTCCTTGCGGGCGCACCCATCAGAGAACACGTTCTCTGACGGGGCTTCCAAATTTTAACACCTGCTCTTAAGCCTTACAAGCGATTTTTGGAAGACGAAAATACGGCATAGCTCCCCACCTTTTTCGGGCATCAAAGGCTTCTCATGCAGCGGACAAACCCCTCGTAGATATCCTTCGCCTGGGCGTCAAAAGCAACCTTTAAATGTTCGTAAGTCTCCCTTATCCCCGGTCGGCTCTCCGGCCGATCATCCCGGAACCACGAAGAAAGCATGGACCCGTCCACTTCCACATGAAACTGGAACCCCCATGCCGCATCCTGAAATGAAAATGCCTGATGAATACCGTTACCTTGAGCCAGTAAGACGCCACCCGCAGGCAATTCAAATGTATCTTCATGCCACTGAAAGACTTTCGTCCTGACATCGAAGTTTTTCATCAATGGGTCGTCTTTGGCAGCGCCGGTCAAATCCAAGCCATACCAACCTATTTCCCTGGCCGGAGATTTTTTGACGCGGCCTCCAAGACTGACGGCGACAAGCTGTGCGCCGAGACAAATCCCTAACACCGGGATTTTTTGCATCACGAGCTCCCGGATAAGATATCTCTCCACGGTCAGGAAAGGATATTTCTCTTCCTCGTAGACATTCATGAGGCCCCCCATGATGACGACGCCCCCTATATCCGAAAGATCCAGCGGGCACAAGCCGGCTCCGTTGTCTTTCCAGACATCCACCACATCATATCCGATTTTGTTCTCGGAAAGGTAAGTCCCCAGCGTGCCCGGGCCTTCGTTGTCGATGTGCTTGATGATGAGAATTTTTTTCATAAAACCTCCCCTGCGAAACACCAAAAAACCTGTTACAAAAAACCCTCTCATTCATCAAGGCATCACTGCCTTAATCAACAAGAGGGCATCTTTACCCTTCGGGAATTTCTAATTTTTAATTACCAATGACCAATACCATTTTTTAACGGTATTTATTTGTTATAGGCATCCGCCGGTCTTTGCCGAACGCCTTGGGACTGATCTTGATGCCGGGCGCCGACTGCCTGCGCTTATACTCGTTGAAATCCACCATACGCACGACGCCTGCCGCCAGCTTCCCGTCGATGCCTGCCGCGACGATCTCCTGGATCCCCTTGTCCTCCTCGACATATAGCTTCAAGACAGGATCCAGAACGTCGTACGGCGGCAAGGTATCCGCATCTTTCTGGTTAAGCCTGAGTTCAGCTGTCGGCGCTTTCGTCAGAACGCGCCCGGGGATCACCCCCCGGCCGGCCGCTTTGTTCTTGTATTCCGCCAGACGGTAAACGAGCGTCTTGGGCACGTCTTTGATGGCGCCGAATCCGCCCGCCATATCGCCGTAGAGCGTGCAGTAGCCGCAAGAGACCTCCGACTTATTCCCCGTATTGACGGCGAGATATCCGAATTTATTGGATATGGCCATAATGATGTTGCCGCGGATGCGCGCCTGGAGGTTCTCCTCTGTGATGTCCGGCGCCTTGCCGGCAAAAACACCGCCGAGTTCCGCAAGATAGGCCTCGAGGATCTTCTGGATGGGAATCTCTGCGGTCTTGATATTCAGATTCTGCGCCAGGAGCCGCGCATCTTCGCCGGACTCCTGTGACGTGTAGGCCGACGGCATCAAAACACCCAAAACATTCTCGCTGCCGATGGCGTCTGCGGCCATCGCCGCCACAAGGGACGAATCGATACCGCCGCTTAACCCCAAAACGATTTTCTTAAAACCGTTCTTGAGCACATAATCCTTCAAGCCCAGGACAAGGGCCCCATAGACTTCTTCTTCGATGGTGTTCGGCGGCACAGCGACATGCGGTCCCAGCGGCGGCTTGTCTTCCCCGGCTCCTGCGATCATGATGGCGGGTTTTCTGGAAACGACAGGCAATTCAATGTCGCGAACAAGAAGCTCCTCTTCGAACGCCCGGCCCTGCGCAACCACGCGCCCCTTATCGTCGACGATCAGGCTCTGGCCGTCGAAAACCAACTCATCCTGGCCGCCGACCAGGTTGGTGTAGGCGATAAAAACGCCGTTGCGCCTGGCCTGTTTTTTAAGGATCCGGCGGCGCATCTCGCCCTTGCCCATATGATACGGCGAGGCGTTGATGTTGACGATCAACCTGGCCCCGCGATAGGCCTGGATCCCCGCCGGGCCGTCCAAGTGCCAGATGTCTTCGCAGATATTGACCCCGAAAGATGTCCGGCCCAGCCCGAAGACGGGGAATGTGTCGCCGGCGGCGAAATAACGCATCTCATCGAAAACGCCGTAGTTCGGCAGAAAAACCTTGTGATAGACATCCACGATCCGCCCGCGGGAAAGGACGGCCGCTGCGTTATAGATCCTGTTTTTCTTCCGGTCGACAAATCCGACGATTGCCGTGATGTCTCCCGTCGCGCGGGCGGCGGCTTTGAGGGCCGCGAGGTTGTCGTCGATAAACTGGGATTTGAAAAGAAGATCTTCGGGCGGATAGCCGGTGATGCAAAGCTCGGGAAACGAAACTATGTCCGCCCCGGCCCTGAGGGCCTTTTGGATCCAGGCGGCTATTTTTGCGGCATTACCCGCAAGATCGCCTACGACAGGATTGACCTGTGCCAGCGCTATCCGGATTTTCTGGGTTTTTTCAGGCATGATACGCCCCGCAAGATCAATAGTGCTATATCTTGCTCTTCATGTCGTGGCTCAGGACGATCGCCTCGGCGACCTGACGCATGGACTTGCGGTTATCCATGCTGTACTTTTGAAGCAGACGGTAAGCGTCGGCCTCCCCCAGCGACCGTTCCTTCATCAGGATGCCCTTGGCCCTCTCAACGATCTTGCGGGATTCGAGCTCTTCCTGGATGACCTTGGTCTTGACCATGAGTTCGGTGTTCTCGATGACCAATGCCGCCTGGGCAGCGACCGACGAAAGAAGATCGATCTCGCCCTTGGTGAACTTATGGGGCTCGGAGGTATAAAGGTTCAGGACGCCGATGACCTTGCCCTTAACATTCATAGGAACGCACAAATAGGAACAAATATTCTCCTGCTTGGCGATCTCCTTGTATTTGTACTGGGGCTCAGCCTGGACGTCGTAGACGGCAACCGCCTTGTTTTCCTTGGCCACGCGGCCGCTGATGCCTTCGCCCAGCTTCACGGGTTGTTTCTTTGTGTAGCCTTCGGAAACCGTCTGCGTGGCGCGGATCACCAGCTCTCCCTTGTCGTTCAACAACATGAGCGAACAAAGCTTGGATCCCATGCTCTGCGCCGTCACGGAAACGATCAATTTCAGGATGTCTTCAAGATAAAGGTCGGATGTGATGGCCTTGCTGATCTTCGACAGGGCCGTTAAGTGCAGTGTTTTTCTTGCCATGCTTTCCTCCACAGGCTTTCACGCAGATGCCGCAGATATATTGTCCGACGACATTCTCGCGCTGGAAGCCCTTGAGTTTCTCAAAACATTCCAAATGGCCGAAATTTTCGCAATTGTCCCGGATGGCTCCGACCGGGCAGGCCGCGACACAGGCCCGGCAGGGCCCGCATCCGCGCCGCAGCGGACGGTCCGCCTTCAGCCGGAAATCCGTCAGGATCGTCACTAATCTGAACTGCGCACCATAGCGCTCTGAAACAAGAAGATTGTTCCTTCCGATCCACCCCAACCCCGCCAATTGCCCGATTTTCTTGTGCGAAAGGTGCGCGCTCTGTTTCTGCCAATCGAGGATCTGCGATGCCGGAATGGGAAGCGCCGCCGCCCCTTTGTTCTGGAGCCACCGGCATACCGAAAAGGCCGTCTGATCCAAAAACATGTTGGCTGTCCGGTAGTGATGGAAATACAACTTGGTTGGCTGCGCTTCGATTTCTGAGAGGATGGGGCCGGATAACGCGACCCCGAGACAAACGGCCTTGTTTAGTCCCTTTTTAACATCCTCAACGAGCTCAAACTCGTCTTTGATGTTTGAGACATCCGCCACTCCAAAAAGATCCGCCCCCTGCAGGCGGCAGAACTTTTTTAAAGTACGGTAATTCCAGATTTCAGAAAACACGTTAATATCTTTATATGGCCGGGCTGCTTTCATCGGCCGGACCGGAGGCCGAAGACCGTATCACGCCGTCAAGATCAATCAGGAAATATCTGGTGCCCGTGATATTCGGCTTGGCGGGTATCGCCGTGGCATTAAAACCGTCTGCGTCGCCCGAAAGCGTGAAGTTATAGCCCTGCTTTGTGCCCGACGCCAGCGTGCTGTCGATATACTGGGCCCCCGCGGGATCGTAAAGATCCGAGAGGTTCGATGGGTAAGAGGTGTGTATCGCCCGGTATGTCACCGAAGCCGCGGACAACGTCTTGAGCGCCGCGACCGCCGCCGCCTCGTTGGCATTGACGCGTTGACGCAGAATGCCTGGAACACCGATGGAGGCGATGACGATGATCACGGCGATAACAACCATGATCTCAACGAGAGTAAACCCCACCCGAGAACGCTGCGGCGGCGCTCCGGGAATGAAGCTCTTACGCCTCCCCAAAAACTCCGGCATTATACACAAAACTTGCCGTTGTCTCTCTGACAGAACAAGGCCTCCGAAGTGCCGAATTCCCGAAACCTCCATCATGCCGTCCGACCCTCTCTTTCGCTGTTGCGTCTAATGATAATATTAAAACACAAGAGGCCTGAAAAAACCACAAAAAGAATTATCCCCCAAAGAGTTGCGGCCGTAACCCCTTCCCTTTTAACAAATAAAGAAAACCACAAAAAGAGAAAAACAGCCAAAAGCAAAAATCCGCAGACACGGATAAACTCTCCGTTCTTGAAAGACTGCCTTATATCAAAAGGCCGGATGTCGGCCTTGCTGTACCTGCGCGGGGCTGGGAACATCATCGGCACACTCCTTAAATACTCGCGATAGGCGGCGCCGAATTTCTCCTCCAGGACTTGTTGTTCCTCCCGGATGGTCCCGGCATAGAGAATCAAAAAACCCAGGAAATAATACAACAAGAGCCACATGTTGTTGGCAACGATCACAACGCCCAATCCTACGATAAAATTGCCCAGATAGAGCGGATTGCGCACATACGCATAAGGCCCGGCCGTCGTCAAAACCCTGGATTTAGAAATGTAGCCGCTCGCCCAGAACCGCACACCGAGCCCCACAAGCTCGACGGCGATGCCTACCCACAGGGACACATCGGTGATACGGGCCAAAAAAGGATACACAAGGAACAGGGGATACACCAGCCACAGCCGCAATTTTTTAAAACGGATCTTCTGCATGGGCGTCCTTTTCTTTTTGTAGTTTGGCGATCATGACCATCAACAGCGAGACAGCCGCCGGCGTCACACCGGAGATACGGGAAGCCTGTCCAAGGGAGACCGGCCTGAATTTCTTCAGTTTCTCGACGATCTCCGTAGAAAGCCCCCTCACCGCGGCATAATCCATATCCTGCGGGATACGTATGTTCTCGGTTTTCTTGAAACGCTCCACCTCATCCGCCTGGCGCCGGATGAACCCTTCATATTTGACTTCCGTCTCGACCTGCGCGTCCAGCTGCGGCGTCAGGAACGGAAGGTTGTCGTCGATATGGTTCATCTTCCTGACGTGCGCAAAAGTGATCTGCGGCCGCCGCAGCAGCTCTTCCAGGCTCACCGTGCCCTCCAAAGGCGACGTCCCCAGCGTTTCAAGATACGGATTGGCTTCGGCGGCCCCAAGCTTTGTGGCACGCAGGTAGGCGATCGCCTCCCCGATCCGGCGCTTCTTGTCCTCGACGGCCTGATAGGCCGCCTCGTCCAATAGGCCGATGCGGCGGCCGCGCGCCGACAGGCGCAGGTCGGCATTGTCCTGGCGCAAAATGAGACGATACTCCACACGTGAAGTAAACATCCGGTAGGGCTCCTGGGTGCCTTTGGTCGTCAGATCGTCGATGAGAACGCCGATATAGGCCTCATCCCTCGAAAGGATGAAAGCCCCCTTTCCCTGAACCCGCAGGGCGGCGTTGATGCCAGCGACGAGCCCCTGGGCCGCCGCCTCTTCATATCCTGTCGTGCCATTGATCTGCCCAGCCAGAAAAAGATTGCGGTAGAGTTTTGTCTCGAGCGTCGGGAACAATTGGGTGGGGTCGACATAATCATATTCAATGCCGTAGCCGGGCCTCATCATCCGCGCCCGCTCAAGCCCCTTGATCGAATGGACCATCTCCATCTGGACGTCCACGGGCAGGCTGGTCGAGATGCCGTTCGGATAGACCTCAACGGTATCGAACCCTTCGGGCTCCAGGAATATCTGGTGCCTGTCGCGGTCGGCAAACCGCACGACCTTGTCTTCGATGGAGGGGCAATAGCGCACGCCCGTCGACGTGATTTTTCCCGTATAAAGTGGAGAACGGTCCAGCCCGCAACGGATGATCTCATGCGTCCGCGAATTCGTAAAGGTCACATAGCACGGTTTCTGCATCACCTCAAGCGACGGCGTCCGGAAAGAGAAAGGCGATGGGGGCTCGTCGCCGTCCTGGCGCTGGAGGGCTTCATAATCAATGCTGCGGGCGTCCAGGCGCGGGCAGGTACCGGTCTTGAAACGGCTCACCCGGAAACCGAGGCGTTTGAGATCGTCCGACAGGCCGCTCGACGGCGCCTCGCCCAGGCGGCCGCCGGGAAAATGGGTCAGGCCGATATGGATCAAACCGTTCAAAAACGTCCCCGGCGTCACGACAACAGTCTTGGCCTCGAACGATTCCCCTGAAGATGTCTTGACCCCGACGACAACAGGGCCGTCCGTCAGAAAACCGGTGACTTCGGCCTGCCGCACCTCCAAACGCCCTTGTCTTTCAAGCTCCGTCTTGACATAAGCCTTGTAACGGAACATATCTTCCTGGACCCGCAAGGAGCGTACCGCAGGCCCCTTGGAGGCGTTGAGCATGCGGAATTGCATACCGCAGGCATCGGCAGCCTTCCCCATCAGGCCGCCCAGGGCATCGACTTCGCGAACCAGCTGGGACTTGCCGATGCCGCCGATCGCCGGGTTGCACGACATGGCGCCGATCGCCTCAAGGTTCATCGTCACCAGCAGGACGCGGCATCCCATGCGGGATGCGGCATGCGCCGCCTCTGCTCCCGCGTGGCCCGCTCCGACGATAATGACATCATAATGCTTCATCGGTGGAATCCCCCCGGACTTAAAGCCCAGGGCTCCTTTTTTCTTGGGAACAATTCCCCAAATGATCTTATCGGCTGGCCGGGAAGGCTCCCTCCCAGAGGCAACCGTCCTTCATGGCCGGGGAATTAAATCTCAGAAAAAATCCCAAACACCAAATACCAAACTCCAGACAATATTCAAATTCCAACCGGCCAATGGCCAAACTTTTTGTTTGGAAATTTTGGTTATTGGAATTTGTTTGGGATTTGGAAATTGGGATTTGGGATTTAACTATATTATCCCTTGATTATTCCTTCGCCAGCTTGATGAACAATCCCATGAGGTCTTTGCCGAGAAGCTCTCCCAACGACCCGTGAGCAGCCGCCTTCTCCGAGAAACTCACCGTGCCGTCGGATTTGATGTCGCCGCCCGTAACGATGAGCGGAACAGGGTCCGGCGAGTGCGCTTTAAGCTTGCAGGGTGTCGAATGGTCCGCGGTGACGACGACGATGGTTTCTTTCATATTGAGGTGAGGCAGAAGATTGCCGAAGAAGTGCTTGTCAATCGCCTCGATGGAGGCCTTCTTGGCCTTAAAATCCCCGTCGTGGCCGGGCTCATCCGGGCCCTTGATGTGGATATAGAGGCCGTCGAAATCCGCGATCTTCTGGAGGGCGATCTTCGCCCAGACGGAATAATCCACGTCGACGTGGCCGGTGCGGGAAGGGACATCCACAATGCTCAAACCCGTCAAAAGCGCGATGCCCTTCTCCACGGGCATCTCCACGAACGACCCGAATTTCAAGTGATAGTAATCGGCCATCGGCGGAAACTTCGGCAGATGGTCGCCGGCGTCGCGCGAAAGGATGGCATTGGCCGGCACTTTGCCGTCGGCAATGCGCTTCTTGTTGATGGCCGCTTCCTGCAGGACCTTGTGCGATTTCTGTGTGAATTCGTTCAATAGTGCAGCTGCTTCGATCGCCTGCGGCGACTTTTCGTATCCCGGCATGGGCTGAGATTCCGCCACATAAGGCTCAAAGGTTTCCTTGGCGAGACCAAAGACGCCCTCGCGGTCATAAGCGGGGTCTGTATTGGTGATCCATGCGGAAAGCTGGGAGTGCATCGACCGGATGACGAGGATGCCGCGGTGGCCGATGGTGTTCTTGAATTCAAACGTGGCGTTGGTGAGGGTGACCTTGCTGTTGATCTCCCTGGCCAAAACCGTGGCTTCTTCGGTCGTGAGATTCCGGCCGACCCTGCGGTCCTTGATAGTGCGGCCGTCATCCTGTACGGTCGCAAAGTTGACGCGGAAGGCGACATTACCGTCAGCCACCTTCAGGCCTTCGGCAAAAGACTCCAAAGGCCCCCTGCCCGTATAGAACTCATGGGCATCATACCCCAAAAGGCTGATGACCGCGATATCCGATTCCGGAGCCACCCCTTTGGCCACCGTATGGACGACGCCGCTTTTGCCTTTCTGAGCGAGTTTGTCCATATGCGGCGTCAGGGCCGCCTCCAAGGGGGTCTTGTCCCCAAGTTCCTTGATCGGCGTGTCTCCCAAACCATCTAATACCACGTAAAGAATCTTTTTCATCCTGTCAGACCTCCCTTTGTCATTCAAAAACAAGGAGTTTCATCCCTCACGAACTCCAGCCCATCAACCATCAGGATACTTACCCTAAGGTCAAATGGGACTCTTTTAGACCTCTCCCCTTGCTTCCAAAAGATGAATTTTACCACCCCTGCTGATGGCTGACAAGGGATTTTCTGGTCGAGGCCATATAAGACCAAAAAAAAGCACGCCCCATCCTGCGAGGCATGCCTTTAAGACTTATCCTGGAAGCTGCCGCAACAATCAACACCGCCTCCCTCATCCAAGGAGCTGCGGCACCGTGTCTCTATTTTCTTTTCTCTTTCGGGTGACGGTCAAAAAAATCCCAGATAATCTCTGTTGCGGATATTCCCCCGATCTCCGGAGGATCGCCCCACATCCGTTCTGCCGTCCCCCCGGGCCAGGCGTGCCCGCCGCCAATGATGGAATACAAAGAGACCGATGTCCCTTGCAGACAGAAAGACCAGCTTTTGATCTTCACCAGTCCCTTTTCCATCTCCTGGGGCCGGGTGTCGCAGGCGTCCCTCTCCACCCAATAATCCATGGCATGGACCACGGAATTATCCTTGCGTTCATGGCGGTCGTAATAAACAAGCGGCCAGCCCCCTTCGTACAGGACATGCCTGTCTTCCGTTCCGTGAAAAGCGATGACGGAAACAGGTTCCATCGGCATGCACACGTCGACGTTCATGGCGCCGGCGACCGGCGCAATGGCGGCAACCAGATCGGAAAGCTCGCAACCCAGCTTATACGCCAGCATGCCCCCGTTGGAGATACCGGTCACGTATACCGCCCTGGCGTCGATATTATATTCCTTGCGGAGCTTGCCGATCAGGGCGCGGATGAAAGCCGCATCGTCGACGTTGTGCTCCAGGGCATAACCACAGCAATTCCCTGCGTTCCAGGTGAGGAAACGGTCCGGAAGCCGTCCGGTCCCGTTGGGATAAACAACGAGAAAGCCTTTTTTGTCCGCCTCGCCCGAAAAACCCGTCATGCGCTGGGCATTCTTGGCATTGCCTCCGCCGCCATGGAGGACGACGACCAGCGCCCATGGATGCGAACCGTCATAGGCCGCCGGCACATGCAAGAGATACGTCCGCGTCCTGCCGTCGACAACAAGGGAACCCTCGTGATTGCCGGCGGTCTTTTCCTCAGCGCAAGCAGGACCGCCGAGGAAAACCACGAGACAGAACAACAGGAAAGTGCGCAAAAAGAATAACATCTTCAATAAGTTTTGTGGCCGGGCCGATCCGCCCAGAGAGAAAAAAGCCCAAGACAGGCCTGACGCAGAAAATCTTTGCGGATCCGGACACGGGAGCCGCCCATGGTCTTCATGGCGGCATTGGACACCGTCAATTCGTGGAAACCGAACCTTTTGGCGTCGGCGATATGTGCGCCATAGACGATCCGCGAAATATTCGCCCAATGGCAGGCGGAAAAACACATGGGGCACGGTTCACAGGTTGAATACAAAATACAGCCTGAGAGATCGATGGTCTTCAGCTTTTGACAGGCCTGCCGGATGGCGCAGATCTCGGCGTGGGCCGTAATGTCCGTGTTTTTCCATACCCGATTATGGCTCACGGCGACCACGCGGCCCCTTCGGACGATGCAGGCGCCAAACGGCGTCTGCCCATGCCGCACACCTTCTTCAGCCTTGGCGATCGCCAGGCGCATCCATGCGGTGTCACCGGTTCTTGGCATCGCCGCCCCCCGTCTCGTCCATCGTCCAGATCAATTCCGTAAAATACGTCATCGGAAGCCCGACGCTGTCCACTCTCACGCACTCCTTGGTCTGCTCCACCAGCTTGCCCTCAATGACCTCTCCGTCTTTCATGGTGATCTTTACCTGTGTTCCCGCAGGCAGCTGTTTTATCCGGCCCTTGCTTTCCGGGGCCGGCTGTCCGGTTTTCTCCAGGATTTGATCAAGAGAAAGATTCTTACCGTCATCCTGTGCGGCAGCGGCGGAAGAAGTCCCTGCCGCAGGCGCCTCGCCCATGGCCTCCGCAAGCGCCGGCAGGACGAAGGCGATCCCTTCGCTCGAGGCCACTGCCTGCGTCTTTTCGTCCCCGTCGCCGTAGAACTTATCGATCAATGTCTTGTCCTTGAAGAGGTCTCCCTTTAAAGACAAGGAAACAGTATTCGCATCATCTTTGACAAACATGCCGGAAACATCCTCGATGGGCGTCGGCATCGTCAGGCGGAATTCCACCTCGAACCGGCTCAGGGCCTTCATGAATTTTTCCCTCATCTCTTTCTGCTGCGGCGTCTCGGCCTGCTCTCCTTGCTGCGGCTGCGCCCCTGCCGTTACCTGCCCCTTGGACTCTTCGGCCTTTTGTTTGTCTTTCTTCAAAAATGCCACCATCCGCCCCTGGTCGTCTTTGGCCAACACAAGATGCGTCATCACAAGACCGCTCTGGAGCAGCTTATTGATGTCATCGAAGGCGATCATATAATCTACATAGAGATCCTTGTCCCTGATCTCCTTGGCGTAAGACTGGAAACGGATGTTCAAACCGGCTTCTTTGGCCTTCTTGAACATTTCATCCTGGCTGGAAAACATTTCTTCGGCAAGCGACGGCGGCATCTCTTTTTGATTGCCTCCTACGGCCTGCGTCATGCCCTTGGCCAT
Source organism: Candidatus Velamenicoccus archaeovorus (assembly GCF_004102945.1). GTDB lineage: Bacteria > Omnitrophota > Gorgyraeia > Velamenicoccales > Velamenicoccaceae > Velamenicoccus > Velamenicoccus archaeovorus. Next base: position 1,482,498 of record NZ_CP019384.1, read on the forward strand.
GGCCCCCATCGTCGCATCGATCATCTCCAGCGTTCCTTCCGGAACCATCAGATGGACCTCCAGGGTCCCGGATCCGTCCTTTGCGAACGAAAGGTGCTCTTTCGATTGCAGACAGCCGCACAAAAACAAGCACGACAAAAACACAAGGGCCTTGCGCATATCCTCTCCTTTTCTTGCAAGCCGTCTCGAGACCATTTTCCTCCCAAGACGGGAATTTCTTTCCAGGCCGTTCGTAGAGCCTCACGGCTTGACAACCTATAAAACCAAAACCTCTTTCGCCCATTGACGGGCTTTATCCGCCGATACCTGCGGCGAACGCCGGGGTTCGACGAAATGCATACGGCCGGCAATCACGTTGTCCGCCGCGAGAATTTCTGCCATACGCCCCAGCGTCCTGCCCGGCCCGCCTCCCGAACAGCAAAAGACGGCGACCCTCTTGCCGCGGATCGCCGTCTTTTCCAAAAAAGAACTCATGGCCGGCGCAGGCGCAAAAGCCCAGACCGGCGTACCTATGAACAAAAGGTCGTAAACGGCCGGGTCCTTGTCCAGGGGCAGCAAGGCCGGCCGGACCTTCATGAATACCTGACGGCCTCCCCAGAAATACTTGGAGAACCCCTTGCTCTGCGGCTGGTCCTGCGTCCGCAGCTCCAGAACATCCGCCCCCGCTGTTTCAGCGATGGCTTGAGCGATCAGGCGCGTATTGCCGTCAAACGAATAGTAAACAACAAGCGTCTTCATCTCGATCCCCGTCCCCAGCCTCCAGTAGAATCCCCCGCTGGACTTTATAGTCCAGAGCTCCTTTTTTCTTGGGAACAATCCCCCAAATGATCTTATCGGCTGGCCGCGGGATTAACGCCTTAACGTTTCTCCTGGGCCATCTTTTCCAATAGCTCGATCATCCTGTCCATCTTGGACATAAGGAACCATGGCAGAAAAAGCCAGGCGATCCCGAGGGCCACGCCCAGGACAAGAAAGATCATCCAGAAAAAAGAAAACATCGTCTCCGTCATCATCAACCTCCTGCCTGTTTGTGCGTCATGCGTCCTTATGCAACTCCTGCGCCCTGGAAAGCGAAAAACGGGCCAGGATGGGCCCCACCAGCTCGTGGATCACGCAGGCCCCGATGATGATGCTGACAATCATATCGGATATGTGACTGAAGGCTGTATTGGCCTTGACGAGAAGCGCCAGGCCGATCACGATGCCGCCTTGCGGGATGAGGCCGCCGGCGGTGTATTTGCGCACCTTGTCCGACGAACGCGCCAGGCGCGCGCCCGCATAGACCCCCATTGCTTTTCCGGCAAAACGGAAAACAATGAAAAAAAGGACCAAAACGAGGCTCGCGCCGAGGACCGAAAAATTCAAGTACATGCCGCTGAGGGTAAAAAATATAACGAAGACCAGCTCTTCGGTATAGCGTTCCAGGACAGAAAAGATCTCTTCCCTGACAGGACTGAAGTTGACGACCACCATCCCCATGGTCATCGTAGACAGGAGTTCTTCCACATGAAGGAAACGCGCCATACCGTAACAAAGGATGGTCAGGGCAAAGACGGCGACGATCATGAATCCCTCGCCTTCGCGATAAATAAGTCGCATCACGAAGAGAAAAATGACGCCGAACAAGATCCCAAGCCCGACGGCACCAAAAATAACCCCCACGGGACCGAAAAACGTCGCGAGGGCGCTGACATGCTCATGCAAAACCATGGCCTGCGCTACGACCATCGCGATGCTGTAATTCATGATCCCCGTCACGTCATCGAGGGCGGCGACGCCCATGATGGTGGACGTCACCTCTCCGGAAGCCTTATATTCATGGGTGACGGCGAGGGTCGCCGAAGGGTCCGTCGGCGAAGCCAGCGCCCCCATCAGCAAGGCAAACGGCAGGTAGACCCAAAAACTGCTGTGGCCCGGCGCCGACGGCAAAAAGAACGGCGCCACGGCGGCCATCCCCGCGATGACCACAAAAAAAGCGCACTCCGCCTCAAAAAGCGTAATGAAAAGAATGCTCCTGCCGAGGCTTTTGACACGAGGATAGAAGAGCGTGCCGCCGATGGAAAACGTGATGAAACTCAGCGCTACATCTGTGATGATCTCGGCATGCCGGACAAAGCTCTGGGGGACGATATTCGTAAAACCGGGATTGAGGAGAATGCCGGCGAAGATATAGCCGGTGATCTTGGGAAGCCTCAGGCGAACCGCAAGCTCCCCGAAGACAAGCCCAAGAAAAATGATGATGCCCGCAACCAGGATTAACGGCAAAGAAATGTTCATGGGCACAGGAGGATGTTTGTTTTTCTTGCCCTGCGCCAGCCCCGAACCCGGCTGAACGCTCCATGAAAATATTTCACAATCGGTTCATGGCGGTGCAGGGTTTCGCTGCACACCGTCAGAAAAGAAACCGCCGGCCTGCTCGCTTGTCTCGGCCCTGGCCTTGCACCTGGCCTTGCCCGAAGAGCAGGCCGAGGCCAGACACGCAGACAGACGTACCGATAGAGCTTCACTTTACCAATGTCTAAAGAGTACATCAAGACATTTATCCACATTTTGCAACCACGGGCTCCGGAGCACAACCGTCGGCTAACGCCTGTTTTCATCAAGCCTGGCGCGCACCTTGCGCATAAAAATCAGAAGGCTCTCTATCGAAGGCGGCAGGGCATTATATTCCATCTCGATACGCTTCTCCAACCGGGGCGTCGTGACCTCCAGCCATTCGGCACCCTGATCATAGCAATCCGGGCATCCATATCTGTCCTGCGCGGACACAAATTCCGTCGCCTCGATGAGGTTTTTGAGGATGTTATACTCGGAAGGCGATAAATAACGCGTGACCTCGACGGGCGGATAGCGGGAATCGGGCGGCTGGCTGGACTTCTTGAAAGCGGCCTTCCGCCCCTCGATGACAAGTTCGGCATCGGAATACCCCACGCATACGCCGAAATGATAGCCGTTCTTCACGATGAACTCCGGCTCCTTTGTTTCTTTTTCCCGGAGGGGATTTCCCTGCGCGGAAAAAGAAACAATTAACAATGAAAAATTAAAAATGAACAAATAAAAAAAACAAAGACCCGCGCGGAAACGATACCCTGCCTTCCTTTGTGTCCTCATGAATCTCCCCGGGCTTCGCCCTCGCCCGAGCGAGGACAGGCCCGGGGTTTCTTTCCTAGATGATCCCGCCAGTTTGCTACGCAAACTCCCGGCGGGATAATCGTTGTGCATTTCCGCCACCACAACTTAGGCGGACCCGCCGATCTTTGATGGCGGGCAGCCCCTGTTTCGGCCTGCCCCTGGCCTTGCCCGAAGGGCAGGCCGAGGGCAAGGCCAGGACCGGGGATTTCTGCACTCCGATTAAATTTTTCATTTTTCATTGTTCATTTATAATTGTTGCCCTACCTCACCCTTTCGGCATTCTCCTCCGCCAGGACCCCGCCCCATTCCACGACAGCAAACCCCTTGCGGCGGGGTGTCTGGATCTCTGGCGGCGCGTACCTTTTGGCTTCTTTCAACGGAATAAAATACAAGATACGCCGGATGACGGTATCCGGGATCGGCGTGATCACCATTTTGGCGTTCTCATTAAGAAAATCCGGGGAAACCAGGGCGATCTCGTAATAGGCGCCCTGCGTCAGCCTGTTAAGCCAATACTCCTTGAAATCCTGGATCTCCAGGACATTGAGGCCCAGGTCCGCCAGGTGATCGTCAAGCCACCCCTGAAGGTCTTCTCTCTTGACGACCCAGCTGCCCGGCAAAAACACGAGAGGTTTCTCCAGCACCGCTTCATAATAAAGATAGTCGCGCTCGTTATTGATGGTGCCTTTGCGCGTAACATGGACAAACCAGCCGTTGTCATAAGCCGGCTCGGAACGGAAAATCGCGCCTTTCACTTCCAGGGTCACCTGCACGTCCGATTCGATGCCCGGATAAAGATAGATCGCCGGTTTCTCAAGGATTTCCTGCGGGGCGGCCGCCGCCATGACGCCCGCCGTCAAAAACAGGACAATCACCGCTGCGCGCACCTTCAATATCGCGGAGGCCTTCTTTCTGTTTTCTCTCAAGCGTCTCTCCCCCATCTTAACCAGCTAGTCTTCAACGATCAAGAGCAACCGCCACACATTCCCGCCGACATCAACCGTCGTCCAGTAAGCCTTTTTCTCCACGGGCTCCTGCGACCGCCTGCCGACAAACGTATAGGTGCCCTCGCCCGTTGCGTCCTTGACGACACGGCGGCAAAGCTCCAGGAGCGACGGGAAATCCCGATACATCGGGTCTGTGAACACGTTGCGGCCGATCTCCGATTCGTCCGAAAAAAGAATCAGCCCGTCCGTCTGCAGGACCATCGCTTCATACGGCAGGCCGTCCATCTCCGGCCCCAGGGCCAGCTTTATGAAATCCGCCGGCTTCATCAGGACGCTCAAGGTGCCCTTCTTGCGGCCGGACCCGTCTTCGAGAGGATATTCATAATCCAGGGCATCGAAACCTTCCACGGCGCGAAAGACCCCGCTAAAAACAGCGCGGCCCGATGCGTTGGCCTTGACAAACTGGGGCTGGCTGCTGATATCCTTGCCTTCATAAATACGGTAGGCCTCAGGCTCAACATAGGTCATCACGCCATTTTCATTGACGTAAGTGCAATCCACGCTGTAAGCCAAGGCCCCGCAAAGGTCCGAAAGGACGCTGCGCACCTCATCTTCGCGGACATCGCCTTCGGAGAGCCTGTCCGACGCCGTCCGTGTTTCTTCGCCGAGCATCCCGGCCACCGCCTCGAGGCGGCTTTTCAATGCTTCCAGTTTCGCCAGTGGATCGACCCCTTGCGAAAAACTCTGCGCCGGCAGATACGCAAAAAATACAAGAAACACTGCCAGGACGGCTTTTTTCATTTGAAGGCTCCCTTTTTATGGCAACGCCCGCGGATCCTGCTGTTCTCGACCTGTCCGCCGACGCCGTCCAATGCACAGCCGGCCTCAACGCATCCTTTTTGTCTTACTCATCGGCGGACGCTTCATTCGTTGCGCGGATACCCAACGGTCTGCGCTAAGACAATCGTCTGTGAAGGACGCAATTTCATCGTCTTGGTCAACGTCAGTTTGTTGAACCAGCCGCGCACGACCGTGGCGAGACCGGCTGACGCGCAAAAAAGATACACGTTCTCACTGATAAACCCCGTATCCGTCGCCCCGTAAAAATCTTTCTGCTCGCCTGTCATGCCCTCCATCTTCTGATGGTCTGCGACAAAGATAAGGTCCACCGGCGCATCCTTGACAAAAGACTGCTCGCCTGTCATCGCCCTGACATCCTGGGAGAGAACAGAGACAAGCAGGTTGTTTTTGGCGTCATACAAAAACAGGCCATCCTTGAGAGCCACGTAAATATCGATCTCCTGCTTGTTCATGGCGGTAGGCGCTGTGCGGCCGCCCGTGTCCGGACGGTTGACGCCGGCCGCCGCCCAGAGAAGATCCGAGAGGGTCTGTAGAGAAAGCTCCCTGTCGCTGAACGCCCTCCTGCTCTGCCTTTCCTTTAAAGCCTGCATGAGAGGCATTCCGCCGTCCGTCTGCGGCGGCGGCAGCTCTATCCTGCCGTCATTGAGCGCCGGCGCCGGCGGCACAAAAGAAAACAGCATCAGCACGCCGATCATCAGGACGAGAATCCTCATAACGCCTCCTCTGGGCCGCCGATCAAGACGCCGCCGCAAACTGTTCTTTGATCTTACGACGGGTGAAAAAGAAAATGAACGCGCCGTTCAAGGCAAAAACCGCCAGGTTCATGAAAACGACAAAATCAAAGGCGGCCGTCGCGACCATCCCGGCGTCAAGCGAAGGCGGCCCCTGCGCCAGCTGGGAGGCCGTCAGGACATAAATATGCGAACGGACGCTGCTGAAAGACAGGATGAACACCGGCAGACCCACGAGAATATCGGCGGCGTTGATGAAGATGGCGGCCTTTCTTGCAGCCTCTTTTAATGCCAGCAACCCGGCGCCGGCCGTGATGCCGACGACGGAGAAAAGAAACGAATAACCGGCAAGAAAAGAAACAAGAACGGCGGGAAAAGAAGCATAGCACGCAGAATAATACTTAGTATCGAGCGCGGATAAAAGCGAGGATGCGTTGATGACGATCATGAGCCACGCCGACAACGATACGCCTCTGGATCTTCGCTTTTGTCCCATTCGCTTTGCCTGTGATGAACGCATCTTATTTTTTGACGACCCTGAATGTAGCGAAGGCCGGTTCGCTGAACAACGGCCCCGCATCCACCTGCACGACAGACCACGTATAGCTCTCCCCATCCCTGAAATAATCGATGGAGATGGCGACCGCCGGCGTCAACGCCGACACCTGTTTCGCATAGATCTGCCTCACCGCGGCCGTTTCATGTCCCCGGTAGAGACGGAACATATAATACCATACCTGATAAGGACTGCCCTTGGGTTCCCAGCGAAAAGCAACGAAAAGCTTGTCGCTGATATCGACGACGCGGGCCGCCGGCTCAAGTAAAGTCGGTTCCGGCACGCGGACAGGCGAAACAGAAGGATTGCCTGTCTTGCGGGCAACAGCCGGCGCCAACTCTTGCGTTTCTCCGGCGCCGCAGGGAACCGGCCCAGCAGAAAACGGCGCAACGAGACAACAAAAAAACAAAAACCAACGGATCGTTTTTATCATTTCGGTGTGGGGGCTGGAAAACATGGAGCCCCGCGGCTTTACAGCCCTCGGCTTCGCCGAGAGGCGAGCCGTGGTTCCTTGATAACCCGCCGGCTGACAGCCGGCGGGCATCCACGAGTTCATGCACCCGTGTTTTCCCGCCAGAGGCTCTGGATCGTCCAAGGCGGCTGCGCGAAAGCGGATAAAACAGCTTTTCTGTTTTCCGGGCGGAATGCCGAAAGCCGGTGTCCGACAAAAACTTCACTCATCTTGCGCCGCCCGGCGGCCCAGCTCCACAGCTCTCTCGCGGATAGCTGCCCGTGTTTTGACGTCGCCCGATTCTCCTGCATGGGGCACAAGCAGGGATTCGAAGCTCATGCCTGAATAATCCGCCGTCAGAACGAACGGCTTCTCCAAGGCATCCAGGCCCACGTCTTCATAGGCGCTGGCGATCAAGATGAGCCTTTTTCCTTTAAGAGGTGTCGTCATGGTCCCGGCTGCATTGTCCCACTTATAAAGACAAAACATCCGGTCCATGACGAGCTTGAGCTGGGCGCTGGCGCCGAAAAAATACAGGGGCGAGGCCATGACGATCACATCCACCTCGGCCATCTTCGCCAGCACAGGCGAAGCCTCATCTTTGACGACGCACGCATATTCCTTGATCGCCTGGCACCTGCGGCACGACGTACAGCCTGTGGTTTTATATTTAAGGAAAGCGGTGGCAACGATATCCACCCTTGCGCCTTCTGACCTTGCCCCTTCGGCAAACCAGTTCACGAGGGTGGTCGTATTGCCGTCCTTCACAGGGCTGGCGGAAAGAACAAGGATTTTCTTCATCGCGATTTTCCTCGCAATCTCACTTCGCCAGCTTGCGCCAGCCGATATAGATCAAGACGACAAACGCGATCAAGAGAGACACGAAGCGCGCGCCGTCCGGCAATTCCGACCAGTAATTGCAATAACCGTCCAGGACGCTGAAGATGCCGCCGAACATCAAGCCGGTGCCTATCGCCTGGATCGTCACCAGCGAACCGATGATGATCGCCACGATCCCAAGGGGAGCGGCGACGGAAAAAAGCGCCCGCTGGAATCTCTTTTGGTCATACTTCCAGGCATCCTGCTGTTTTTGCCTTTTGGCCGCGGCCTGCTGCCTCTCTGCCTCTGTCATGTTCTGACGATTCATCTGCATCGTTTCGTCCATGTGGTGGTAATCCTGCCACTTCGGTTCCGGCACAAACGTCGCCACGCCGTAATGGATCATCATGGGAAAGATGACCGCGATCCCGAACCCCAACGCAAACTTCTTGGCTAACATATGACCCTCCTCATCCCGCCTCTGGCGGGATGACTCCGCAGCCTGCGCAGATCAATTTTACGAGCGCCTCTGGCGTACGCGAGTAAAATTGACAAGCGATTAGGCAAGGAGTCAAGTTAACATCCCTATTTTCTCCCTCCTGACGAAGAATTTTCTCCTTTTTCTCCCTTCTTCACCACCTTAAATGAATTGTATGCCGCATCGCTCTTGTTGTCAAAATAAAGCTGGCGCAGGGTCCAGGTATAGACCTGGCCGTCCTCGAACATGTCCGCCTTCAGGACCACATGATAGTCACCCGGCCCCACCTGTTCTTTATAGATCTGACTGTCGGCGTATGTCTGGCGTCCTTTATACAGCCGGAAGTCATACCCCTGCCTTTTATACATCCGGCCTTCGAACGGGCTCCACTTGAATTCCAGGGTATCTTTACCCGTCAAATCCACAGTCTCCCCTACGGGCGACAACAGCGTCGGCACCGGAACATCCTCCGCTCCAAAGATGCTGCGTGTCCCTATGCCGACCTCCACATCGCCGCTCACCCTGCCCGCCTCAACACCGGAAGGCCGCAACAACATCAAGCCAACAGCTATATAAATCCATATTTTCACGAGACACCTCTTTATCCCGCCAGAGAGCGAAATTCTCTAACGGGACTGCTTTGTCAAATCACCCATCTCGCACTGGACACGCAACTTGCCCCAATTAAAAACAACAAGGGCCCTTTTATCGGTGCCAAGCTGGTAATGAAACGGTTTAAGGACATACGCCAGGAGGACTTCGCCGTCCTTTGTCCTGAAATATTTGAAATCAGAGGTATCGATCCTGCCGATAGAAATACGCCGCTCTCTCTGCCCGGCATAATGCGCCCCGGACCGATCCACATATGACAATTTATGGATATCCATGTAGGCCGGCTCGATGAAATTGACGGCGCGCATTTCGCCTTTGATGTCGCGGAATACGATATAACCGGCAACGGCGCCGGCGTCATAAAACAGCGACATCGTCAATGATGCGACCTCATCTGGAGCGATGGCGCCCTGGGTCCCGTAAACGCCCCCTGCCGCGTCTGCCGACGCATGGGCCCCCGCGGCGTCCGCCCCGGGGGTTTTAACATCGGGGGCGCCCTCGCCGATCTTCATGACACGGGTCTTGCCATCCTCTCTCACGGTCACCGATTCACCGTCAATGGCCACGACCTCGACGGAACCGACCCTGTCGCCGACCTTGACCATTTCGCCGTTGACGATGGCGACGGGCTCGCCGTTCTTCTCAAGGACAACACCCGTCACCTCGACGTCAAAGGCGGCACCGGCAGCGCCCCCGAAGAAAAAAAACAGGCAGGCCGCCAGGGCGATCCCCTTCGTCTTCAAGCCACTCGTCTCCTGCCCGAAAGTTTTACGCATATATGTCATTTCTCCGGTAAGGGGTCGGCGGACCCGGACTGCGGCCGGTCTTCTGCGGCGTGCTCGACCTTGTGCATATTGAGGTCGGCATTGGTTTTCAACAATAAAAAGAAAATCAGGACGGCTTTTTCGGCGAGACCGTTATGGAACAAGAGCATAAAAAACCCGCCGAAGATAATAGTCAGGTGCATCGGGACGATCCGCAGATAAGGGAAAAACATCAGGCGGCCGATGCCCACACCATCGATCTTTTTGCGTGAATGCTGCCGGAAAGAGAAAAGATGGTGGACAAAGAATGCCCCCAGGCTTAACCAAATCCACCCCCACTCCGATACAGCGGGCCTGCCGATGAACTCAAAGTAACCGAAATTGAAAAAACCGTAGTGAAAGGTAAAAAAGCCGGCCAGAAAATAGGTGACGGCCCGCGGGACCTCGGCATCGGGCTGGCGCGGGGTGTCCATCCTGCGGATCCCCAGGATGCGGATCACGTTGAAAAATCCGATGATGACGTTCTGGCCGCAATAGATGAACATGATCGTCTTGAGCGGCCAATGCTGGGCGAGGGCCAGGACCAGCGTCACCAGGTTTGAAAAGGCGAGGCTCCTGGCCGTGGCGTCCGCCCGCATCAATGCCGCAAGCTCGCCCCACCCCAAAAAGGGCCTAGCCATGGCCTGCGCAAAAAGGACCTGCCGGTTCGTATTCATGGCGGCTCAACCAATACCCTGGCGAAGAACGCCGGTGACCCCCTGGAAATCCTTGTAGAATATCTCCATGCGCCGCAGGGGAATGACAAGGCCGCGGCGGTAAAAAACGAAGCAGCTGCCGCGCGTCTCCAGAGAATAGGCCTTCCCCAAAGAAAGAAACCTGTCAAAAAGCTCCCGGCGGAACTTCGGCACGGGCGTGTCCTTTTTCACAACGATCACATACCTTTTCAGGAATTCCCCGGGTATGCCCTCTCTCACAAAGACGTCTTTTGAAAACAACGGCGCCAGGCGCCAGTAGAATGTCCTGGGCGAAATAAAAAATTGCGACAGGGCCGTGCCTGCCGCATCCCCGAAACCCATCGTCTGAAAAAGAAAACGCGGCATGCCGAAAATAAAACGGCTGCCGTTATAATCGAATATCTTCATCCTCACGCCGTCCCACGAGCAGCTCATGACGTAATAGAGCCGCGGGAAAACCTTTCCCATGCCGGAGAAAGAAAAAACCCTCAATTCATGCTCAAGGGTATCGTCATGGCCTTCCTGGAGCAAAAGCCCCAGCTTTTTCGCCAGGGCCGCCAAAGGGTTTCCTCTCTTACGCCCTGCCAGGAGCCGCGCCAGAAGCAAAAAAACAAGGACCCCGGCGGCAGCCGGGATATATTTTTCGATGTCTGCCGGAACCTCGATCAAACTGCACCCCCAAATAACCCGTCAACCCGCTTACCCGTTAACTCGCTCACCTGTATTTAAATCCTTTCCTCAGGCTCACTCCCTGCCTAAAAGTCCAAGTGTCTCGCCGTATTCCTTAGCCGTCTTTTTGACGGCGCGGTCGATCAAATCCTTTTGTTTACGGCTGATGATCCCACTCTGCAGGCACCGCAGAACATTCCGCGAGATAATATATTTATTTTCTTTAGCTTGCGCCATAAAACTCCCCCATTAACTTAATATCAACCATGGGATGCCAATTTTCCTTGACGTGCTTAAATCACCTACTTCCCGGATACGGCGCGAGGTCAACAACCTCTTCCACATCCATGGCAATCACATATTCCGGCTTGGGCAAAAGGGCCTCGGGATGCAAAGCGTGCCCTTTCTCTCCGTGGATATTTTTGATCAGGCGCTTGGTCAAGCGGCTTGTGATCCGTTCCTCCCATGCGCGCGTCAGGTGCGGCTTGATCTCCTCCTGCGAAACGATACGGGCCCTGCCTTTCAGGCAATAACCGCTGAATTTATGCTCGTCAACCGCCGTGATGCTGATGAGAGGGTTGGCTTCCAGGTTCCTGCGTGTCCTGGCCCGGAAGAGGTCCAGCAGATACACACGGCCGGACTCGTCGATCTCAACGATGCCCTTGCAGGAATTATGGGGATAACCGGCGGCATCGATCGTCGAAACGACCACAAAACCCTGGTTCTGCAAAAAATGCACGACGTCCCTGCCTAATTTCATCATCACATCTCCCGCGGAAGCCCGGCTCCCGATGCCTTTGCGCCGGGATAAAAAATACGCCCGCCCTTTTTTTTCGCCCACGGCGTCATCCGGTGAACCCTGGCATTTGTCGCCGAATAAATATGCTCCACATCCCAGCCGCGGGCGACGAGCGCATCACCGATCAAAGACCGGTGACAGCGCCACGGGACGCTCTCGGCGCACATGAAAGCAACGGTCCTGCCTTTTGCCAATCTCATCAACCGCCCCAGCGCCCGGTCAAAACCTTTTGTCTGCATGTAATCGGCAAACCCCCGAAACGACGCATTCTGCCAGGCGCCGTTGATGGAATCTTTTTTGGGACGGCGCAACCCTCCCAGCGTCGGCATATGGAGATAACTTATCTTAAATGCTTTCAGGGCCTGAGGCAAGGTCTCTTTGTTGAACTGAGGATTATGCCTGGAGCGGGGGATCGTCCTGACATCCACGAGCTTGCGGACACCGAAGACCTGAAGGATGCGCGCGAACTCTTCCACGGAGCGCGTCCCGTGGCCTATGGTAAAAATTTTATCAGGCATGGAAGGCTTCCGCCTGGCTTCAATCCGTTTCAAATCAACCCTCTGCGCCCCAATCCCTTGTAGACCACCAGATGGTCCTGCTCCTGCGTCAGGGGCTTTTTCTTGCGCCAAAAATGATGATAGACATGTTGCGTGATCTCTTCTCTCTGTTTGAGGCTGTAGCGATGCACCTGCGGATAGAGAAGGATCATCCACACCACGGCCATGAACTTCTCGAAATCATCGACATAAAAATTGACGCGGTTTGTCCGCAGCAATACCTGCGCTTTTTTAAAAACCGTCTCCCTCTGCAGGTCTTTTTTGAGCTGGCGCAGGTCCTGGTCGTTATAGGCGCCGAAGAATTTCCCGGCGAAATGATTATAGAGCCAGGTCGTGGTGGAGGGATCTTTGCTTTTTGAGCTCATGAGCACCGCATGGATGGCTGCGCGAGGCGCCAGAAAACCGCGGTACAAATTCTTAAAAAGCTCGAGCCAGCAACATTGCCGGCAATAATAGAGCGAATGGTGGAGGGTGGCCAGGTGGACCCACCTCTTCCCCAGCCTGTCCCTGAAAAAATCCCTTGCTTTCTGCGGATCCAAAAATATCCTGTTAAAATCGCACTTGATGGTCGTCACATGGTCCGTGCGCTGGCGCTTGATACGCTCCTGAACAATGCCGAGGGCGCAATCGTTGATATCCAAGAGATACAACCCGCCGCGGAAAGCCGTCTCCAGGATCCTGAACTGCGGCTCGTCGCTTGAACCGATGGAGAGCGCGCGCAACTCTGCATGCAGGGGCATGCCTTTGTCGAGGGTGCGTATCACCCGGGCAAGCTCCTCCCCTATATCCACCTTGTCATGGCTGTAGCGCGACCATATCTTGTCCTGATCGCAAACATTTTTTTCAGAAACATGGATGCCTTTTTCGATCAAACTTATATATGATGACATGGAATGCTTGTCCTTTTTACAAGAGAGACGGGAAATATTCCTTATACGGATCCCGGCTTCGCTCATGCCATCAGCCGGTCGGCATGTTGCCTGACGGTCCATCGTCGCACGCCCGATTGACCCCTGCATCAGAAAACCCCGGATTCCCTGCCTTGCCGGCAGGCTGGCTGTCTGGGAATGAAGGTCCGGCGCAGGATTTCGCTATGCACTAAAAACAAAAGAAGCCGCCGCTCCGTCTGCCTGCTTGTCGAAGATAAGCAGGCAGACGTGCCGGCGAAGCTTCACTTTGTCAACAGGCAAAGAAACCCAAGGATAAAACTCCCGTAACCAAAGACAATAAAAACGGCCTTAAAGCACGTGGAGTAGGTCCATCCCTTTTTGTAGGGAGAGCTCTGCGACTGTCCTGAAAAATAATCATCCCTGGCAAAAATCCGCAGGACATGCGGCCCTTCCTTATACGCCCCCAGATCGATTTGTTCATCGAGATACTTTAATGCCGCTTCTCCGTTCCTGACGAGACGCATATTTCTGGCTTCGAATTTCCAAAAAACAAAAGAAAGAAATGCCAATAAAAAAGGAAGAAGACACGACCATTTTGAACACGACATCGCCGGGTCTTTTGAAAAAGCAATAAAGGCGCCGATGATAAAAGTCGCAAGCGTTACATACAAATTAAAGGTTTTGAGTCTTTGGTCGGCATGCATTGAAAAATAATTCCATGCGTAGCTCCTCATCACCTCGTAGTATTTGTCTTCCATAAGGCCCCTATCTCTTGATCGAAGCCGAGCTTCGATCAAATCTCAAACGGGATTAATCTTGCGACAAAGACACCGGCGCCAATCCTTTGACAAAGCCGGTCTTTTCATCGAACTCGAAACGATACAAACCCGGCGGCAACGGCTCAGCTTGCAGCGATACTCCCTGGGCTTTCATCAGAACCCCGCTGACAGACGTCGCCAGACCTGAAATGGCATTCATCGTCTCCGGGATCTTGGAATCCCTGGTATCGCCCATCTTGGTAAGCTGCCAGCCATCGGTCAGGTCAAACGTCGCATTGACCGTCCCTAGCCCGCCGTGTACCTTGATGACGTATTCTTCGTTTATCCGGGGCAGATAGACGACCTTGCTATCCACTTTGCCATCCGCGTTGCTGACAACCAACAAATAGGGCCACGGCCGGTAGAAATAAATGCCACCCGTCCCGGCGTTCTTGTCCGTCACCTTCGCAATCTCGATACCGGCGCAGCCCGCCATCATCAAAAGGAACCCTGCGACCACCGACCAAAGACCTCTTTTCATTGTTCCCTCCCCCGTGGATTTTTGAAATCTATTCTTTATCTAATCTCGAGACGGCATAATTAGCAAGTTTGCAGCAATACAAATCACAGGCATGATGTTGTATCCCAAGCCCGATCCTCCAAAGATTAAAATAACGACATCTGGCGTCGATAAAACCTGGGTTAGGAACCAGCCTTAAATCCATGAAATCATCGCGGCAAGGCGTCAGGTAGCGCTGGTCGCCATGATGAGCGTAAAACCCCCGCTCACTGAAAAAATGCTCCAAAATATTGTAGGATTTAAAAAAACTGATCCAGTATATTAACTCGACGATGAAAGGAAACGGCACCCGAGGGACCAAATCATTGGCGTTCACAATGCGATATATGGGAGGCTTTATCGTGTCTCCAAGCTCGCTATTTCCCACCCGCGGACTTCCGAAAGTATAGCAGGCGGCGATATTGTCCGAACTTAGATATTTCGCCGCCACGAGAGCCAAGGCCCCGCCTAAAGAATGGCCAGTAATGTAGATAGCAAAATTTTCTTTCTCCAGATTGCGCACCTCCTCTTCTAACATTTTCTGGGCGCATGCAAAGGCCCGTTGAAAACCATTATGGATCTTGGCCCCCTTCCCGGCCCTATAAAACCTGAAATCCAAATCAGTAAGAATATCCCACCATTTCTTTACCTCGGTCCCCCTGAATGCCAATACGGCGATCTTATCCTGTTCCCTTCTTGCCAAAAACCCTTGAGTTTCGCTTTCGCTGAAAGGACGGATTAGCTTAAATCCAAGTTCGCCGAGATGCATTTCCAACTTCTTTCGGATCTTTTCCGAATTCTCAAATTCAAGATAAGCAAGACTGGACATCTCTGCCAGAAGCCAGGCCATCCTGTCGCTATACGCGGCCCGCATCGTAGGGGGTTCCAGCAACGTAACTCTTCTTGCCAACATCTTTTTCTCCGCTTTCTCGATCAAATCGAAGCCTTGATCGAAGCCGAGCTTCGATCAAGGCTCATTCCTATTTTTTTATCACCCGGAAGGTGTGATGCACGGCGTCGCTGAACAGAAGCTGCTGCGCGCTGTTGACCTGCTTGAGGCACCATGTGTAGGTCTTGCCGTCCCTGAAAAGATCGGCCGGCACCTCAATCTCCGTATGCAGACCGGAAACCTGCTCATGGTAGATGGCGCCATTCTGGGACGTCTCGTTCTCCAGGTAAATACGGAAAAGATAACAATAAACATCGTAGGGCGTATGGGCCGGTTTCCAGCTGAACTTCACGGTCTTCTGCCCGCTGATATCCAGGGTCTCGCCCACGGGCGCCACCAGCGTCGGGCTCGGCACACGGAACACCACGGTATTGGCCGGCGCACCGACGGGTTTCTCTTGCGGCGCCGGAGCAGTCTTTTCTTCTCCTGCGCCAACCTCCGCGCCCCACAAGAAAACCGCCGCCAAAACCAAAGCGTACGTTTTATAGCACATGGGCCACCCCCTCCAACCTCCGCCTCAACCATCTTAATGAGACTTTAAGGCCAGACCTGTTTGTCTCATTATCGTCCGGCTTTTTGCTTCACTTTCTCGGGATCACAGGGCTGACGAAGGATCGCGCCTAAATCCAACAGATTAAACTCATCATCCATGTTCAAATCAGAACGCTCCAATGTCCCGCGGCATTCATGGCACACATAGAGCATTTTAAGATACTTGCCCATGACATTGCGAGGAATTTCGTAACGATTTTCAAGACCCCACCACTCCAGAAGGTCTTTATCACCCTTGGAAGAATTGCATTTCTTACACGACTTGACGATATTGTGGATTTCCGCAAAGTGACATTCGCGCTTGGCGACGATATGATCGTTGCTCAAGTCGACCGTCGCGCCGCAATAGATGCACTTCGTCTGGTCCATATGCAGGTCTTCACGCAAGATCTGCGACCACTTCATCTCGCCTGTCTGCAGCTTCTTGAACGAGCTCATGACAAAGCCATAATTCTTACGGTCGCCAAGCGCCGACCCCGAAATTAGCTTCGCATATTCCCAAAAAATCAAATCACGGATTGTTTTAACGGCTTTAGGTGGCATATTATTGAATTTTACGAGAGGAGCTCTTGTCTCTTGATCGAAGCTCTCTTGATTGAAGCCGAGCTTCGATCAAAGCTCAAACTATAAAATGTATTGAAC
Source organism: Candidatus Velamenicoccus archaeovorus (assembly GCF_004102945.1). Taxonomy (GTDB): domain Bacteria; phylum Omnitrophota; class Gorgyraeia; order Velamenicoccales; family Velamenicoccaceae; genus Velamenicoccus; species Velamenicoccus archaeovorus. The sequence continues at coordinate 1,498,958 of NZ_CP019384.1, forward strand.
AATAGAATGATTGCCCATATTATTACGATGACTATCATTAACCACATAGTCTCTCTTTTGAAACGCGTTATCTCTTGATCGAAGCTCGGCTTCAATCAAATCTCAAATAAATCGTCCAATTAAATTAATAATAATTCTCCACCCCGCAGCGCCTACGCCAATACCGCCAATAATTCCAGTTATAAACCTCCGGGGGTTCGTCGACATAATCCTAAACCATTCTTGAGCAAACCAATCCAGGAAGATCAAAAACATAAAAAATAAACACACGGGAAAAGATGGTAATGATCCTATCAAAAACAAAAAAAATGAAAACACATGTCCGAGACTCGCTCCGAAACAACGAGCACAAAATGGCATAGGCTTGCCTCGAAATGTAAAACTCCTCTCCGGCAACTTATGACATCCCATCTTTGCAATCAAGAGCGTTAAAGCAATATTCATTAGGAAGCTTTCAATTCCCAGCTAAACCCACATTTCTGACAAACATTAAATAACTTATTTGCGTCAGAAGCACCGCAGAGAAGACCAAGGGGACCCAAAAGAATCGCTCCGCAACATGCACCTCCTGCATCATATCCTTTCTTGGTCGTTGTAATTGATGTGGAACCGCATTTGGGACAAGTTGCAGCAGAGGTCTTAGCTTCTTTTTTGGGCAGTATTTCACCACAATGCTTACATTTAATCGCTTCATCTTGTATCTCTTCAGCACAGAAAGGACATTTTTTCATAGAAACCTCTATATCAAAGGGTTATTTGCAAAGTGTCGAGAATTAAATAGCTAAAACATTGCTGGCACACTTGCAGAAGAAATAAGCAATCCGAATAAGCAGACTATTGTGACTAAGCCAAAGATCGCCAGCATAATTTTTGTTCCAATGCCGACATTCTTCGACATCTCACTGTATCTTGCCAAAATATACAACCCAATCATCAACCCGATTATTGGAATCATTGCCTTATACCTCCTTTTTACAGCTCTGAGAAATCCTTAATCCATTTTTGTCCAAACGAGAACACCTCCACCGGAAATCTAATTATGTCAAAGGGTTAGCGGTACCCAGTCATTTACCAATTATTTAGAACTGTAATGATTTACAGTATAGGAAAGGATGGAACCAATAATATCCATATTATTTCTATCATTAAACTGGATTAGCCTCGGTTTTGATCGATTGTTTTCTGAAAACTGCATTCCGTCGGCATAAAACTGAATATCCAAAATTTTATCCAAGTTAGTCGCAAAAGATTTTCTATCACCCCGAAATATAAGTCTTTTGCTGGAAAATATTAATTCCCCGTCACTCGTAGAAACATTTCCTTTTTCCACAACAGGATATCCTCTGAAGCCGCCTACGCGATAACTAACCCCTTTCATCACTCTGAAGCTAAGCCCACTGTACCCGCCTTCGTAGTGCCTGCTCAAAACTTTTTCTTCCAACAAAGAAGCGGGCTCTGACCAATATACCTGTTCCCCCTTCTTTAGAACGATATTTGCGATTTGTAGGGTTGGCATATTGCCGTTCTGGATCTCTCTCACCAGGCGATATCTAGCAAGTATCTTCTTTTTAGCTTCGATTAAATCATCACTCAGATTTAATTCTTTCTGAATATTGTTCAGCTCTTTTTCTTCCTCTTCTGTAAGAGTTGAATCGTCCACTGCCTTATTAAAGGCGGCCATATAAGCATCAATCTTTGCAACCTTTATATCTTCGTCATTAAGGCATAGCTCTGATTTTCTGCTTTCAATTTGTTTTATCTCTTCCGCTGTTAATTTACCGTCCGATGCCAGCTGTATCATCTCATCTTTCAATAACTGAATATTTACTTCCTTCTTCAGTTGGGCTTCTTTTTCCTGTTTTCTTTGCTCGGCAATCTGTTTCCATTCTTCAATCTTCTTCTTTATAAATTGAAGCATGCCATGCCTCCCCTGAGTCAGAGCTATATCTCTTGATCGAAGCTCGGCTTCAATCAAATCTCACAGACCACTTAACCAAATCGTGATTATCTGAATACCATTTATTTCTCATAAATATTTATGTCAAAGGGTTATTGGTGCCCGGTCCATCGTTATCTCGTTGATCAAAATGTGCTTTAATTCTTCCTATCGACTCTTTTATCTCCTTTCGATCATGGAAATCAATGAGTAATTTATAGCTCATAGCATTTGTCTCCAGAATATAAGCAATTTTTTGGAGTTCGCCTATTAATGCGTAAAATTTTTCAGATCTAGAATTGAAATTTTCAATTCGTTTTAAATATTCATCGAATATTTCAGTCGCCGCTGCTCTAATCTTATCACCTTCTACAAATTCTTTAATAGCTATACAAAGATCATACTCGTAAAAATTAGTTGATTCTTCCACGAGAATAAAAAGATGCTGTGCCTGTTCGTAAAATATCCTACCATCTTCGCCTGTTAAAGAAAAAAGCTTATAAAAAGGAAGAGAATATAAAGACTCTTGTTTCATTCTCAGAAATCTTAAGGGAGAATAATCGTCTGATGATAACTTTATCCCAGTAGCCTGTTTTTCTTTGAATATTTTTAAAATACGCAAAGAATGAGCGAAGTTTTCTCTAAAAATACCAAGCGCATGTTCAATTCTTTCAATCAGAATATCAATTCCATGTTCCAAATATCGCTTAACAATCTGCTCATTTTCTCTCTGAACCAAATACTGTCTCCGCCAAAACAAATACGCAAAAAATGCAGGAATTAAATATTTAACTACCTCTGCGCTCCAATTCCCTAAAAAAACAAGCAGTCTTTCTTTCATTGTTTAACCTCCAAAATCTATGCTAACAGCTCGAGGTCTCGCATCAGTTGAATTTCAATTTATGGCTTAACTAAAAAAGGTTTTCCGTTTATAGTACACATTTGATCTTAGTTCCTTTCGTATAAAACCTAGATCCTGGAGACACTCTAGTATTTTTTTTGCGAACTTCTTCTCGCAGCCTTGTGCCTCGAGACAAAGATTTAAGATTATCCGGGGTGAGCTTTTCAAAATCTCTCATATGTGCAATAATTCTTAGACTCAAATATAATGCTTTTTCAATTTTACTTTCATCCCCCAACTTTCTCTTTAGGCCAAGATGAATATTTTTTACCCAAGCTTCAGATTTTAAAATAGTTATCAAGCAATCCCCTAATCCCTTATCTATACTATAATCGTAACGACTATATTCTAACCTCTGAATTCCTCTTATGTCCGCTGGAACTTCTAAGGCACGTTTTGTATTCAGAAGAATGTAATATTTTTTATTGCTGATTTTCCTTATCCCCTCGCTCAACCCTAATTCAAGCGTTACATTTGGGTTCCAACTAGATAAATCAAAAATTGAATAGTCTGCTTCATTAATATGCTTCTTGAGGATTTGCAATAAATGCTTGGTTTCAATATCTGTATTTGCATAGACAACATTAAAAGGCAAATCTTTAAATAGCTTCCTGACCTTATTCACTGGAAATCTTTGACGAAATGGATGCCCTACAAATACCCTAGGCAATCTCATACGAACTTTCATAAATATACCTCCAGCTATCTTGCTTTTAAAAATAGTGTCTAATTATTTTCAACAAATTTTGTCGCCTATACAGGTTTAAGCGAAACGAAGTGAAGCGATTCCTTATTTACCTCCCTCTCCCCAGAGGCACGAAGAAAATCACGGATGAGGCGAGGATTGATTCAAAGCAGGACGTTTGCAGGCCGAGCGGGCGTGGTTGTCCGAAGCGCAAGATGAGGACGAGCGAGGCCGAAACTCGAGCGCAGATTTGCCACGCTGGGGCAAATCAAGCGTTCCTGCGTGAATCAATCCGAGCCGAATAATTCTATACTGTAAAAGAAAACGCCCTGAATTTATCAGGGCGTTTTTTGGATTCGTTAGTCAGATTCGGATTTCATAAAAAATCCGGGTTAGATTGTCAGGTCATTATCCCGACGCTTGCCTTCGGCAAGGTCGGGATTAATTCGGCCAAATCGGTTTATTTCTCATTAGTCCCTCGCCCCTTATCAGAATATTTGCTGGGGGCTCGGGATTAATTTGCGCAAATCATTTACGTCGCGCGTTGCGCTGCCGTAAATGATGCGCTCATTAGCATTTCGTATATCCGCAAGCCGAACACTTGACGCAGCCTTCTTCGTGCCTCACCACGCCGCCGCAATCGGGGCAGACGCCGACGATATTTCCCGTGATGTGCTTTTCAAGCTGTTCTTCGCTCTTGGAGACCTGACTGTAGAGCTCTTCGCTCATCTGGTCGATGGCGGCAGCGACCTTGGCTTCGGCCTTGGTCTCTATCTTGTCGTTGACCAGGCGGCGCTCGATGACGCGGGCGATGGCGTCCGCGCAGGAGAAGATGCGACAGCCCTTTTCCCACGATGGGGACGGGCAGCGGATGGAACGGAGCTGTTCGATGATGACCTTGACGTCAACGCTGGAACGCAGCGCCAAAGACACCAAGCGACCGATGGCTTCCAGCTGGGAGGCCGCGCATCCGCCTGCCTTACCCATCGACATAAAGACTTCGAACGGACGGCTGTTCTCGTCCGTATTGATCGTGACATACAGGTTGCCGCAGCCGGTCGAGACCTTGGTCGTCGTGCCCATGACGACCTCGGGCCTGGGCCTGGGGCCGATCTTGCCTTCGGCGACCTGTTTGTCTTTCTTTGTATCTTTTGTGCCGACGCTCAAGACCTGCTCGGAACGGCTCTTGTCGCGGTAGATGGTCAAACCCTTGCAGCCCATCTCGTAGGCGAGCATGTAGGCCTTGCGCACGTCGTCGATCGACGCGTCTTCGTGGAAATTGATGGTCTTGGAGACCGCATTATCCGTGAATTTCTGGAAGACGGCCTGCATCTTGATGTGCCATTCGGGCGTGATATCGTGGGATGTCACGAACGCGCGGCGGATATCCTCCGGAACTTCCTTCATCTCCTGGACAGAGCCTTTTTCGGCGATCTTTTCCATGAGCTTGCGCGTGTAAAGCCCCTTCTCCTCCATCACGTCCTTGAACGCGGGCTCGACCTCGATCATCCTGGCGTTATCTAGGACGTTGGCGCGCTGATAACAGAGCGCGAACATCGGCTCAATGCCGGAAGAACACGGCCCGGCGATGATGGAGATCGTGCCTGTGGGCGCGATGGTGGTGAGCGTCGCGTTGCGCAGGCGCAGGTTGCTGGCCTCAAAAATGCTGCCCTTATACGCCGGGAACGTGCCCCTGGCGCGCGCCAAGTCCAGAGACTCCTTGCGGGCCTCGGCCTGGATGAAGGACATGACCTTTTCCGCCAGGGCAATGGCCTCGTCGGAATCATACGGGATCATCATCTTGGCCAGGGCGCTCGACCAGCCCATGATGCCCAAGCCGATCTTGCGGGTCTGCTTGGTCATCTTGTCGATCTGGGAAAGGGGATACTTGTTGACGTCGATGACGTTGTCCAAGAAGTGGACGGAAAGATGGATGATCTCTTTCAACCTGTCCCAGTCGAACTCAAACTTGCCGTCAGCCTTTTTGAGGAGCGCGTAAAGGTTGATGGAGCCGAGGTTACAGCTCTCAAAAGGCAACAGCGGCTGTTCGCCGCAAGGATTGGTGGATTCTATCTTACCTAATAATGGGGTGGGATTGTTGTTGTTGATGCGGTCGATAAAGATGATGCCGGGTTCGCCGTTCTTGTGGGCCATTTTGACCATGAGCTCGAAGACCTCTTTGGCCTTGAGCCGGTGGACGGCCTTGTGCGTGTTGGGGTCGATCAAGTCGTATTCTTCGTCTTTGGTGACCTTGCGCATGAAATCTTCCGTCACGGCGACGGAAATGTTGAAATTATTGATCTCCTTGTCGTTTTCCTTGCAGACGATGAAGTCCATGATATCCGGATGGTCCACGCGCAGGATGCCCATATTGGCGCCGCGCCTGGTGCCGCCCTGCTTGACCGCCTGGGTGGCGGCGTCAAAGACTTTCATGAAGGAGACCGGGCCGGAAGCGATGCCGCCCGTGGAACGCACGGTCGAAGAACGCGCCCGCAGGCGCGAAAAGGAAAATCCCGTGCCGCCGCCCGACTTGTGGATGAGCGCGGTGAACTTGATGGAATCGAAAATGCTGTCCATCGAATCTTCAATGGGCAGGACAAAACAGGCGGAGAGCTGGGAGAGGTCGCGGCCCGCGTTCATCAGGGTCGGGGAGTTCGGCATAAACTCCAGGTTCTCCATCATCGTGAAAAATTTGTGTTCCAGAGCGGCGATATCGTCCTCGGTCTTGCGATAGAGGCGGTCGGCGGCCGCAATCGCCTTGGCCACGCGGGTGAACATCTCCTGAGGGGTCTCAACCACCTTGCCGTTTTCGTCTTTTTTAAGGTAGCGTTTTTCGAGGACTTTGAGGGAGTTTTCGGAAAGCTTTAGCGCCATGAGTCGCCTCTCCTTTCGCTGCAGATGGTGGGATGAAATTTGTGGAAATCTATCTTTTAAATCTCTTGAGCCGGTTTATTTTATTCTTTCGAAAAGCGCTTTTCCAGATTACCGCTGGTCGGGAGCTTTGTCAATAGAAAAATACCATATATTGGTATTTTTTATTCAAATACCCCAACATTTTGATGTTTTGGAGGATGCCCTCCCCTCGTTTTTAGAGCTCTCGACGATGAATGCGGTTGTTTTGGAAGGAGATTTTTTATATTCCGCCGCTAATCCTACGGCGGAAATTCGACGGCGCTCATTAACCTAAATTCGGCTTGCGGCCGTGGTTAGCTTTTTTTGAACGCCAGTTCAACTTGCCCAGTCTTTTACGTCTGCCTTTGCCCATGGTTCGCCCTCGAAATTTGTTTTGCCGGCGAACCATCCCGAGTCCCTGTCTTCCTGTTTATCTGGAACAAGGGATGATCCCCTTTTTTGTCTTTATTTTTTCAATGTGTCCCTCATTCTACAACTAAAAACTGTTTTGTCAACCAGACAAACCTGTTTTTTTAATGAGCCGACTAGGGCACCTCATCATATTCAGGTTTGAGCGAAACGAAGCACAGCGAAAGAATATGTTTCACCAAATCATGGCCGGTCTTTTTGGAGCGAATTGGACCACAGCGCAAGCGAGGACCAGTTGAGCGAGAAAAAGACCGGCCATGATTCCCTCTATTGTCAAAAATCATTCCCCTTGTTATCATACAAACATGAACCGCCTTTTTTCTTTCGCCATTCTTCTTCGCGGCGCCATCGCCGTCATCGCCCAGGCGCTTTTGGTGCGCGAGCTCCTTGTCGTCTTCTACGGCAACGAATTGACCTTCGGCATCATCTTGAGCGCGTGGCTCCTCTGCGGCGCCTTGGGCAGTATTGTTGCGGCCTATCTGCAGCGCATCAGCAAACCGGAGCCGCTTTTCGCCACGCTCCAGCTTCTCTCGGGCGTCTGGCTCGCCGCCGCCGTCATTCTTGTGCGCTCCTCGAAAATCCTCTTGTCTGTGCCGTTCGGCGAAGTGCTCAGTCTCGGGCAGATCGTCCTCATCGCCTTTGCCGCGCTGTCCGTATCGTCTTTCTGCGATGGCGCCATGTTCAGCGTGGCGTTCCGCAGCGTCAGGTCCGTCGGCCGCGTCTATGCGCTGGAGTGCGCGGGAGCGCTCGCGGCCGGCGGGCTGTTCAGTTTTGTCCTCATCAGGATATTCACCAGCATCCAGATCGCCCTCTTTGTGTGGGTGGCTGCCGCGGCCGTCGCCTTCGGGCTGTTTTTGGAGAAACGCAGGAAAGGACCGGCGATCCTCTCATTTCTCATATTGTGCTACGGCACGACCGCGCTGATCCATGCTTCAGGATTGCAGAAAAAAACGCTCGAACTCCAATGGCAGGGGCAACGCCTCACCGCTTATGAAAATTCCGTCTATGGCAATATCGCCGTCGTGCAGAACGAGGAGCAGCGCACGGTTTACTACGACGGCCTGCCGTTGATCAACGTCCCTGCGCCCGAGGACTATTTCACGCAGGATTTCATCCACCTTCCCTTGCTTGCCGCAGGCCGCACGGCTTCCGTCCTCTTTTTAGGCAATGCCGCGGGCGGGCTGCTCAAAGAAGCCGAAAAATATCCGTTCAGGCAGATCGTCTATGCCGAAATAGACCCTCTCCTCATCGGCATTCTTCGCTCGCTTGGCATCGAACCCGTCGCCAGCGAACTCTCCGACAAACGCCTCCTCATCGAGCTGCTTGACGGCCGCAGCTATTTGAGAAAGAAGCAGGGCGTCTTCGACGCCATCTTTGTCAACACAAGCCTCCCCACCTCCTTGTCCATCAACCGCTACGCCACGAAAGAATTTTTCAAAGAGCTCAAAGACCATCTTGACGACAACGGCATGGCTGTATTCAAAACCTGGGGTTCGTTGTCCGCCTTGAGCCGGGAACTGGCCGCGATCAACGCCTCGCTTCTGGCTACGGCCGCGGATGTCTTCGGACACGTCTTTGTCATTCCCGGCGACGGCTACAATATCTTTATCGCCTCAAAAAAACCTATTCTCTTCAACCCCGGCCAGATGGCCGAACGGATGCGGCAACTCGGCATCGCCGCCAGCCTCCTGGAACCCGCCTACCTGGCGTTGCGGCTTGATCCAGCCTATCGGGCATGGTTCGAAAAAACCATTGCCGCCGCCCGCAAAAATGCCTGCATCAACACCGACCTGCGGCCTTGCGGCCTCTACGACGGCCTGGCGCTCTATTATGCGCAATTCAGCAAAAAACTGCCGCGGGTCTTCAGCGGCTTTAGACACATCGCGCCTGAAACGATATTCCTTACTGTCATGCTCTTCTTGTTCGCCTGGTCCGTAGGATCAAAAAAGCCGCGCAGGCGCGGCTCTCTATTAGGATTCACAGTCTTCTCCAGCGGATTTTTTGCGATGGGCGTCCAGGTGAGCGTCATCTTCCTTTTCCAGAGCTTCCTGGGGTATATCTTCCAGTGGCTGGCGGTCCTGACCGCCTCTTTCATGGCAGGCGCGTCCCTCGGCGCGCTCTACGCCCTGCGCAACAAGGAAAAACTCTTGTCATTCAAGCGCCTGGCCCTCGTCGAGTGCGCGACGGCAACGCTCGTTGCATTGCTCGCCTTTTTCATCATCCGGGCCGTCGAATACCGGGTCGGGCCCCCCGGCGGCGCTGGACTCTTTGGCCTCCTCAGCGCCTGCGCAGGCCTCCTGGTCGGCATCGAACTACCCATGATCCATGAGCTCCTCTGCCGTCTCCGGCACGAATCAGACCAAAGCCCCGGCCGCGCTGCCGGATGGATCTATGGCATGGACCTCGCCGGCGCCAGTATAGGCGCCCTTGCCACGCCGCTTTTTCTTATTCCCGCCTGCGGCATCGACCTGACACTTCTGTTGTTATGGGTAATCAAGGTGATAAACGGCTGGATCGTGCTCTCTGCGGAACGGATGGGATGATGCCTCTACCGGCGCCCGGTCACAGTTCGCCTTCTGAAGACGCTTCATGCCGCAACAGATCCCTGGGATTCAAGACGCCTCCGGAAATGACCAGCCTCACCGCCTCCTCGACCGTCAAATCAAGAAAGATCAGCTCTTTTTTGGCGACGATCACATAGAATCCCGTAACAGGGTTCGGCACCGTCGGAATAAGGACGTTGCAATACTCTTCCCTCCCCAGCTTCGCGTCAAAATAAGGGATAGACTGGTTTGTGACGAAACACAGGACATACATGCCTTTGCGGGGCCACTCTGTGAGAGCCACGCGCTGGACGCCTTCGCCGAACTTATGGGAAAACAAGAACTTCGAGATCTGTTTGAACGCCGGATAGATGTTTTTGATGAGGGGAAATTTGAGCCACAGGCCTTCGAAATAGGTAATCAGACGCCGGCCGATGAGATTGGTCGCCAGGAGCCCCGTCAAAAAGATCAGGATGATAAAGACGAGCAGCCCGAGGCCGGGAATAGAAAACCCAAGATACGCCTCCGTCAGCTTGGAGATATAACGGCCGAGGATATTGTCGAAAAACAAAAAAAGCGAAACAAAAAGATAGACGGTGGCCAAAACCGGAAGGACGATCAAAAGGCCCGTCAAAAAATATCTCTTCCCAAGTGGTTTCATATGCACCTCACGAAGTCTTAGCCGAAGACCGGAAAAAACAAGAGAATCGCCCACACCAACCCTGTCGTGAGTAGGCCGATCACAAGGCCGATTTTGAGCCAATCCAAAAATCCGATCTTGATATGTTTCTCTTTTTCCAGGATGCCGATGGCGACGATGTTGGCCGTCGAACCGATCAAGGTGATGTTGCCGCCCAGACACCCCCCGAACAAAAGCGCCCACCAAAACGCCTCCATCCCCTTGCCCAGCGCATGAAAACTGTTGATGATGGGGATAAAGGCGACAACGATGACGACGTTGTCCATGATGCTGGAGCCGATGGACGAAAACCAAAGGATCAGGCCCAGGAGGACATCATGGCTGCCGCGCGCCAGATGGATCATCCCCTGCGCAAAGACATCGGTAGCGCCGGTGTGTTGAAGGGTGCCGGCCTGGGCGAAAAGGAACATAAAGAACAACAGCGACCACCACTCGACGTCTTTTTCGACGAATTCCCGCGCCTTGTGCCACTTCCAGATCATGATGAAAGCCGATATGATCAACGGGATCGTCAACAAAACCGCATTGTTTTCCAGATGGAAGAACAGCTCAATACGGTGGCTAACGGTGATCAGAAAGACCGTTAGTCCCAAGATAAAGAGGCTGATCTTAAGCTCACGCGCCAGGGGCACGGAGATCAGACGGATCAGGATCTCGTTGGCGCCGAGCTCCTTGATCTTTTTGTCGAACTCATTGAGTTTTTTCCTGTACCAGAAGTCGAAAACGATGATGGTCACAGCCAGGCAGACGACGGACAAAGGCAGGGCCTTCACCAGGAAATCCTCGGCGGTCAGGCTGGACTTGGTCGCGATCAGGATACCGATGGGATTACCCAGGACGGTCGCGGCCGAGCCGATGTTGGTCGTGAAGATCGAGATGATGACGTACGGCAGAGGGTCGACCTCGAAATAATCGCATATCTCCAGGATGGCCGCGACCATGAAGATAATGGAGACCACCTCACCCGTCGTCGCCGACAGCACCGCCGAAAAAAGCGATATGGCGATCACGAACTTCCTGGCCGTCAAGTTGCGCATCTTTAAGATCAACTCGACGACCCAGGCGAAGAAGCCGGCGTCTTTCATCAATCCGACGATGATCATCATGCCGACCAGAAAAAGAATCACTTCCAGCGAGCTGAACCTGACCAGGTGCTCGATATCGATGGTCCGGGTCAAGATCAGGATGGACGTCCCCAGAAAGGCGAAACTAAGGCGGAACTCCCAGAAAAAAAGCGTGCCGCAGATGGACGCCGTAAAAATCCCCAAAGACAGCGCCTGCGCATGACTCATGCCCGCCCGGCTGCTCACCGTACTGACCAGGATGGATGCGGCGATAAGCGTAAGAAATTTAATGAATGCCGTGCGCATGCAAGAACTCCGACGTCAAATCTTAAACGTGCAGCAATAATTCTTCAGCAACAACATGGCCCAGGCGACCATCGTCGTCACCAGACCGACGGTCAAGCCGATACCGAACCAGTCCCTGAACCTGATGCGGATGTTTTTTTCCTTTTCCAACAGGCCGATGGCCACGATGTTGGCCGTCGAGCCGATCAGGGTGATGTTGCCGCCGAAGCATCCGCCCAACAAAAGCGCCCACCAGAGCGGCGGCGCGCCGTAACCCAAAGTAAAAAAGCTCTTAATGATCGGCACGTAGGTGACGACGATGATGACATTGTCCAGAACGCTGGAACCGATGCTGGAGCTCCACAGGACGAACGCCAGGAGCCCTCCAGGGTTGTTTTTGGCAAAATCGGCGAACAGCCGCGCAAAGACGTCGGTCGTGCCGGTATGCCGTAGGGTCCCGGCCTGCGCAAAAAGGAGCATGAAGAACAAAAGCGTCCACCATTCGATGCCGCGCTCGACGTATTCGCGCGCCTTGTGCCGCTTCCAGACCATGATGACGCCGGCGGTGAGCATCGGCGCGATCAGAAGGATCGTGTTCTCGGTCAGGCCCAAGAGCACCTCCAAGCGCCGATGGAGGACGATCGTGACCATCATGACGCCGAAGATGGTCAACGACGACTTCAGGTGCCGGTCCATGGGCACGGAGATCAGCCTCAAAAGGATATCATCGGCCCTCATCTCGTCGATATGCCGGTCGAATTCCGTGATGGCGCGGTTGTACCAGCGAAAAACGATCAGGATCGTCACCAGAAGAGCGACGAGCGCAATAGGGAATGGCGTCAGGAGAAAATCCTCGAAGCTCATGTTCGCCTTGGTCGCGATCAGGATACCGATGGGGTTGCCCATGACCGTCGCGGCCGAACCGATATTGGTCGCCAAGACCGAAATGATAATGAACGGCGTCGGGGTTACCTCGTAATAATCACAGATCTCCAGGATCGCCGCGACCATGAAGATGATGGACGTCACTTCGTCCACGGCGCAGGCGAGCAGGCCCGAGATAACCATGACCAAAAACGTGAACTTCTTACCGGAAAGATTTTTGGCCCTGAGGATCAACGCGACCAGCCACGCGAAAAACCCGGCGTCCTTGAGCAGGCTGACGACGATCATCATCCCCGCCAAAAACAGGATCACGTCCAGGGACGTCAATTTCAGAAAACTGTCGAGGTCGATCGCCTTGGCGACCAGAAGCAGGCCGGACCCCAAAAATGCGAAACTGAGCCGGAACTCCCAGAAAAAAAGCGTCCCCATGATGGACGCGACGAAGATGGCGAGCGAAAGAGCCTGGTGCGCATTCAGGCCACAGGCGTGGCTCATGAGGCCCGAGGCCACGGAGACAAAAAGAAGACCGCCGAATTTGAGGACGATTTTTTTCATCCTTTAAGCAGCTGGTCCAGGACGTCGGAACGCGCCACAATCCCCTTGATCCTGTCTTCGGCATCGACAACAGGAACCCTGCGGACGTTCTGCGTCAGCATGATATGGGCCACCTCGCACACGGGGGCCTCTTCGGAAACCTTCACGACCTCTTTGCGCATCAGCTCGCCGACCTTGGCTCCGGCGAGCTTGGCCACCTTGCATTTGATGGTCTTGGGGCTGTTTTCGTAGACGAAACGGCCGACCTGCGAAACATAGCTAGGCAGGATAGCCCGCAGGATGTCTTTTTCCGTAAACATCCCGATGAGCCTGCCTTCACCGTCCACGACCGGCAGGCCGCTGATCTTATTTTCAAAAAGATGTTTGAGCGCTTCAACGGCGGGCGTATCGGATGAGAGCGTCCTGACTTCCCTGGTCATGATCTCGCTGATCTTCATACGACCTCCTCATTCTGCCTCTGGCAGAATGACTCCGATGCTTGCGCAATCAATTTTGTGAACGCCTTGGCCTGCCACCGGCGAGGCCGAGGCGCATGTGAACAAAATTGATGCGCGATTAAGCAAGGAGTACTCTACCAACTTCACTCCGCCTCTGGCGGGGTGACTCTATTCCAAACGATTTATCGTTTATAGAGCCTCACGCAGATCCATGCCGCGATCCACGCCTTCATCAGATCAGGCAAAATAAAAGGCATGCTTCCCAAAAAGAAAGCCTGCAAAGTCATCATACGCAAACCTGCCATCAGCCACAATGCGCCGCAGGCATGGATCACGACCATGCCGAATGCCATACAAATGAAATTCGCAACTACCGTCCTTAATGAGAATAAGTTGCGGACCTTGCTGATCATCCAGGCGGCAGCCAGGAAGCCCAAAAGATAACCGCCCGTCGGACCCAACAGATACGGGACTCCCCATCCGGCATTGGCAAAGAAGGGCGCGCCGAAAATGCCGATGGCGATGTAGGCGGCAACGGAAATAAAGGCCTCGACAGGACCCAAGAGGCCGCCGGCCAGAAAAATAACAAACGTCTGGAGCGTCACCGGGACAGGCGTAAAAAACAGGGGCAGTTTGATGAAAGACGAAAAACACAAAAGAACCGTCAGGCCGCCGATCTTCAGGGCGGAAACAGCCAAGGCGCTCTTTTTTGAAAGCATCATATCGAACGTCGTCATTTTTGATTCTCCTTATCGGTGTTTATGCTATATCTATATCAACATCGCCCGCTGCGGCAGCCATGGCCCCTTGTTTCTCCTCCTTGGGCCTGGCTTTCCAGCGTTTATGGATCCATCCCCATTCATGGGGATGCTGACGGATATATTTTTCGATCAAGGCCGTCAGCCGCTCAACTGCGTGCAAGAGCCGTTCACTCTTGGTGCCGCTCTCATCTACATGGATCGGCGGCTCGATCACGATACGATGCCGCGGGCCGCCAAGACGGTAAATGAACATGGGAACGATCGGCGCGCCCGTGCGCATGGAAAAGACGATGGGCCCCGTCGCTGTCGCGGCCTTGACGCCGAAGAAATCCACAAAGACGCCGCCGGTGCCGAAATTCTGGTCGAGCTGGACGAAAAGAACCTCATTGTCCCGCAGGACCTTAAGACTCTGGCTGACACACGTCTGGCGGGGCTGGGTGTAAATAGAACCGACGCGCATCAGGCGCCTCTTGTCCTCGAAAAGCTCGTCGAGCTTCTGGTCGCGCATATGTCTCATGACGGCGTTGACTTTGCACTCCTCCTGGGCCAGCCGCGACAAGAGCAGGGGAAAACTGCCGAAATGTGCGCTGATCGCGACAACCCCCTTGCCTTCAGCGAGGGCTTTTTTGAGATTGTCAATGCCCTCGATATCCACAAATTTTTTGATGCGTTCGGGGTGTTTCATGAACATGAAAAATTCAACAGCCAGGCAGGCCATTGAATTGAAGCATTCCCGGCAGATGCGGCGTATCTCCTGCGGCGTCTTGGTCTTGCCGAAGGCCATTGTCAAGCTCTCGATGGCGATCCGCCTATGTTTGACGGCAAACGCATAACCCGCCCAACCGAAAAAACGGCCGAAGGCATACAAAAGCCCAAGCGGCACGATGCCGCCGACAAAATCACAGAAGCCGATGACGACGCGGCCGGAGGAATAAGCCATCCAACGGCAGAATTCTTTACGAGTCATAAAAATTCCTTCTGACAACGAGTCCGGCAACCGGCATCATGGAGCCGTTGGAGACCTCATTGGATTTTATATCCGATCTTTCTTAGGAAATCCTTGCGCCAGCGGATGTCCGCCTCATCTTCAACGCCTTTCGGACACACCCCATCGATGACACCCATGATGCCGCGGCCGGCGGCGGTCTCCATGACGACCGCCTCAAGAGGATTGGCCGTCGCGGCAAAAATACCACAGACCTCCGGCACAGACTTGATGGCGTTCAGGACATTGATAGGAAAAGAACCGTCCAAAAAGATGATAAAGGAATGACCGCACCCCAGCTTCAGCGCGTTATCCACGGCCAGCCGCTTCATGGCTTCGTCCGAACCCTCGGCGCGCACCTTGCAGGCGCCCGACGCCTCGCAAAACGCAATGCCGCACTTGATGCCCGGCACCGATCCGATCAACGCCTCGTAGAGATCCTCGACGGTCTTGATGAAATGGGACTGTCCCAGGATCACATTGACCTGCTCGGGCTTCTCGATCTTGACAATCTCTATCTTAGGTTCCATAGGCCTTCTTTTCTGGAGCCCCACGGGCTCAGCCTGGCCTCAAGGCCAAGGGCAGGCCCGTGGTCCTTTTTGATTCGCCCGTGGGGCGACATCCCGCTCCGCCATGGTTTTGTCTGCAAGACAAAACCAATCCACGGGCCCAGCCTCGCCCGCCCAAGCGGGCAGGGAATTCTGGCAAACGGGATTAACCCGTTTACCCCGTTAGAGAACTCGTTCTTTAACGGGGTTTACCCACTAACCCGCAAACCGCTAATTCTCGTTGTTTTCAATCTGCTTGTCCTTACCTTCGCCTTTAAGCCTTTGTTGCGCCTTTTCCATCAGGCGTCTCGCCGTACCGGAGTAGATGGATCCGGTCGTGCTGCTTTCGGCCGCGATCAGAGACTCAAAGGTGGCGATCGCCTCCCCGTACTTCCTCTTGCCGTATTGATCAACACCCTTCAAAAAGAGCTCTTTATTGTCTTTGCGCGCCTGGTCCAACTGCTTGGCCGATTCCTTCTTGAGCGCCTTTTCCACGCGGACATCCTGTTTATGGTCTATGGCGTTTTGCCGGCGCTGAGCGGCCTCCGCCTGCTTTCTGGCCCGCTTCTGCTGAGCGGCTTCCATCTTGGCCTGCCGGCGCTCTTCAGCAGTTTCTTTTCCGGAAACCCCCTGGTTCTTCTCCAGGGCCTTGCGCACCCTGGCATCTATCTTGGCCTGACGCCGTTCTTCAACGGCCGCTTCCTTGGCGGCGCGCCGCTCCTTAACAGCCGCTTCCTTGGCGGCGCGGCGTTCTTCGGCGGCCGCTTTCTTGGCGGCGAGACGCTCCTCTTTTTCTTTCTTCTTCTCCGCTATGGCCTCAAGTTTTTCCTGGCGCCGCCGCTCTTTCTCGGCCAGCTTCTCCTGGCGCAGACGCATCTTCCTGTCAATGGGCTTTTCTATCTCACCTTCGGGTTTGGCCCGCGGCGTCGCTTCCACCTCGTAAGCCGCCAAATCCTGCTGAACGACCGCCTCATGGTCCGTCTTGTCTACCGGCCGGCGAGCGGCCTCGCGGGCAGCCTTGCGTGCGGCCGCCTTCTCCTTCTTCTCGTTTGCCCTGTCGATCTTGGCCTGTCTCCTAGCCGCCTTCAGCTTTTCTTTGTCCTGGATCTTCTTCTCGCGCTTCAATTGCTGCGATATCTTGATCTCACACTCTTCCCGATAATAAGACGCGTAGTCATCGATCGGCTTGATCTGAAGGATCTTGTTGCATACTTCGATCGCTTCCTGGTATTTATGCGCCGCGTAAAGCCGGCGGCTGTCCTGATAGAGCTGTTTGAGCTCGGCATTCTTGCTCGCCTTCGCCTCCACCTTCGTCTGGTTCTTCTGGATCAAATGAACCTTCTCCAGATAGATCTTGGCCTCCTCGTGGCCGGGTTCCATGCTCAGCGTCTTTTCAAATTCTTCGGCGGCGCGGTCATAGAGGCCGCGTTTATAGTATTTAACGCCGTTCTGGAAGTGGAGCTCGACGACAACCGGATCCGCCGCCTCCAGACGCATCGCCGAAAAAAGGAAAACCGCTAGCAATCCAACCAAGACCGTGAACCGAGAAAATGATTTCATTCCGAACTCCTTAATTTTGCCTATAACAGGGTAAGCTTTCCTTACAAAATGAACTCCGCACTTACGCAGAAAATTTCCGCCGGCCCGCCTTGGCGGAAATTTTCAAGTGCCCAAGTGCGGAGTCAACGTTTATTTCCTTAATTTTGCCTATAACAGGGTAAACTTTCCTTACAAAATTAGGCCCTCCGCTTATTCGGAATTGCGTAGGCCTACCCCCTTGTGGGGTTAACTCTGTGCCTGCGAAGGAAATTTCACGCCGGCTTGCCCTGGCGTGAAATTTACGAGCGCCTAGGCGCAGAGTAACGTTATTTTCCTTCATTTCGCCTATATCGAGGTTTTCTTCTTTTACGGCAAAATCGAGCGGCACCATTCGATCAGCCGCTCCGCCTTCTCGGCAAGAAAGATGGCTTCCGACCGCGTCAGGGGCCTGTCTTCATTTTCCATGAGATCTCTCATATTCAGGATCGCCCTCAACCGCAGGATGTTCTCTTCGGCATCCGTACGATTGACATGGTCCACCATCAGCCACACAATATTCTCATGTTCCGGATAAGCGCTTTTGATCCCGTAAAAATAAATCAAGAGCGCGTCACAATAATACAAAGATGCCTGGATGGCATTCAATCCCGCAGAATTCCAGCGACTGGTCCGCAAGGCATCTTTCATATTCTCGTAATAGGCAGCCGCTTTGTTCAAATAAATAGGGAATTCGATAAGCTCTGCCGGCACCCCGGGCTTGCCTGCAGAAACCTCTTCTTTCTTGCGCCGCCACTTCTCCGTCTCCGCATCGAGCTTCCTGGCTTTCTTGGCAAGCTTCGCCTCGGCGAGATACCCCTGCTTCTCCTCTTCCAGGATCGCCTCCTGCCGGCTCAACTGCCGCTCTTTTTTTCTGATCATCTCGTCGAGGTCCGCGCGACTCTGGGCCTTCTCCTCCAGGAATGTATCCATGTCCTCCTGGGCGGAGATATCTTCCTTCATGTAGGCGACCTCCTTCTCCATCCCCATCACTTCTTCGGCGCGCTTCCTGGGTCCGTAGATAGAAGAATCCTTCTTGGCCTTGGGGCCCAGCGCCTGCTCGCAAAGCTCGGCATAATAAAGGGCGAATTTATCGCTTGGGTTCTGGTCCAGAATGGCCTTGAATGCCTCCAGGGCCCGGTCGTAATCGTGTTTTTCGTAATACATCTTTCCCAGAAAATACAGATCGACGCCCTTGGCCTCGTAGGACGAATTATCCTTGGGCAAAAGCAGGTCTTCACGGTACTGCTCCAGATGGGTCATGGAATCCGTGATGTATCTCTGCGTGTTCTTATAATAAGGGTCTATGGAAGATACCGTCCTGAATTCATTCAGGGCGTCTTCAAAGCGGCCGGCCTCGTAATTCACGACGCCGCGGAAGTAATGCACAGCCAACTCCCGGCGGACATCCGCATCATCCGGCTTTGCCGCCCGAACTATGCCTGAAAACGCCAGAAAGAGTCCGGTCATCAGCAAGACGGCTATTTTGAAGGTGTCTCTCAACTCCGCCTCCTTCAATGAGCGTACCATTTACGGAACCATGTGAACGTAAATGGTATGCGCGAATTGAACCCAGCACTAATTTTACTGACAACCTTTTACAACCATAGGCGTATACCAAGAAACAGGCGTATATTCCCATGCTTCTGGCTCGTAGGTAAAATTGGTGCTGGGTCGAATTCCGGCAGATAACTTAGCAGCGCTCCGCTCGCTAACCCAGAAAGGGTAGGCCTTCCTTATACCATATAAAGGAAGGGCCTAAGTCATGCCGTCATTTCGACCTCCGCCACACTATCATACCAAAAATTATGAAGCTGACAACGATAATCAACGCATCGCCGACGTGCGTATACAGGCTCGTTCGACGGGTCGCGCCGATGACCGCCGCGGCCTCGCCGCAGACAAATGTCTCTTTGCCGCCGGCATCTCTGACGTCGGCGACAGGGCGGCCGGCATCGTCGATGACGCAGGAGACGCCCGTATTGGCCGCCCGCACGACATACACCCTGTTCTCGACAGCCCTCAGCACCGACGCCTGCATATGCTGATAGGGACTCGATGTGTCCCCGAACCAGGCATCATTCGTCATGTTCACAAGAAAATCGGCGCCCCGGACAACGAACGCCCGGCTCAATTCAGGGAAGATATCTTCAAAACAGACGAGAACGCCGAACCGTAATCCTTGACAGCCGGCGGCGGGCACGGAAAACAGGTGAAAATCATCGCCGGGCGTAAAATCCTCGATCGGCACGACATCTTCCAGAAAATGCAGATAGCGGCGGGTCGGGAGATATTCGCCGAACGGGACCAGGTGCAATTTGTCATGGACCATCTCCAGGCGCCCCTGCGCATCATAAAGGAGGGCGCTGTTGTAATAACGCATGTTCTCAAGCCGGACCGCGCCGATCACAAGCGGCACATGCAACTCAGCGGCCAAATCGCTCAATTCACGATCATTCACGCCGGGATCAAGATAATCCGCAAAAGATGTTTCCGGCCAGACGACCAGCCCCGGTTCTTCCTTCAAGACCGCCAACTCGCTCAGAAGGGCATGCTTGCGGAAAATCCCGTCGCTGAAACGCTCCACCCATTTGATCTCCTGGGGAATATTCCCCTGGATGACGGCCACGCGGAGCGGGCATGCCTCGACGGGAGACTGGGATATCCTCCAGAGACCATAAGAAAACCACATGACGATCACGGCGGCAGGAACAAGGAACCGTTTCGAACGCAGGGGCAAGGCTCCCGGCGCCGCCAGTCCTTCAAAAATGAAAACATTCACAAAGACGAGGAGGAACGAAAGGCCCCAGCTGCCGAAGAGGTCGGCGACCTGGAGGGCGATGACGACAGGTGTCTGCGTATAGCTCAAAAGCGCCCAGGGGAAACCCGTAAACAGGTGCGCCCTCACGTATTCCAGGGCGACCCAGACGGCCGGCGCAAACACCAGACGCATGCCGAAGGAAAAATAGCGGCGGCTATAGGCCCATGCCAGGCAGAAGACGGCCGGATACAAAGCCAGGTAGGCGCACAAGACAAGCATACCGGTGACCGTCACATGGATCAGCCAAAAAAGGAGCGCGACATTATAGACATAACCGGCACCAAGACCCATGAAAAAAACCTGCGCCGTATCCCTGCGCTCGAGAGAAAAAAAGAGCGGCACGAAGGCGACCCAGGCCAACAGCCAGATCCCCGGCCTGGGAAACGATAGCCGCAGAAGGGCGGCGCTCAACAACGCCAACAGCCACGGCGTCCATTTCGATTTCATGAAATCCTCTTGCCAGCGCGAAAAAAACATGTCCCTCCCATCACGCCAGAAACAAATCCGTCAACTTCAACCGTTGGCGCCGCAGCACTTCTTGTATTTCTTCCCGCTGCCGCAAGGACACGGGTCGTTGCGGCCGACCTTGGGACCTTCATGCCGGACTGTCCTGGAAGGGGCGGGCGCCTCCTCACCGACTGCCCCGCCCTCATCCTCCTGCGACATGCGCACCTGCGCGCTTGTCGCTGATAAACCGCCGAACTCCCTGTGTTCCGTCTTCTGGGGTAAGGAGGTAAAGACCCCCCTGAGTTCTTCTTTTTGCTCAAGGATCTGCATGCGGAAGACGAGTTCCACAACCTCATCTTTGATACGTTCCATCATCTCGATGAACATGTTGTAGGCTTCTTTCTGATATTCGATCAGGGGATCGCGCGCGCCGTAGGCCCTCAGGCCGATACCCTCCTTGAGGCAGTCCATGCCATAAAGATGGTCCTTCCAGCGGCTGTCGATCACGTGAAGCATGACCATGCGCTGCATCGGTTCAAGCTTGTCTGCGCCAACTTCCTGTTCCTTCTTCTCCCAAACCTCCTGGACCTTGGCCGCCAGTTCTTCTCTGACGCCGGCGGGATCCAGGGCGGCGAGCTCCTCGGGATTGACGGCGATGCCGGGACCGAATTTCTGTTTCAGCCACGCATCCAGGCCGGCCCAGTTCCAATCCTGAGGCATCTGTCCTTCCGGGCAGTAGGCGGGAATATTCCGTCCAATACAATCCCCTATCATTTCATAAAGGAAATCCTTGAGGGCCGCGGCGCCGCCTTCCAGGATCAAGCGACGTTCGCTATAGACGACCTCTCTCTGTTTGTTCATGACGTCGTCGTATTCCAACAGGTGCTTGCGAATCTCGAAGTTGTAGGCCTCGACGCGGCGTTGGGCGTCCTCAATGCGCCGCGTGATGAAGATGTTCTCGATGACCATCCCGTCTTCGACGCCCATCTTGTCCATGATGCCGATGAGACGGTCTGAACCGAAGAGCCGCATGAGGTCGTCTTCGAAAGAAACATAAAACCGCGACGACCCCGGGTCGCCCTGGCGGCCCGAGCGGCCGCGCAGCTGGTTGTCGATACGCCTGGCCTCATGACGCTCGGTGCCGATGACATGCAGGCCGCCAGCTTCAACGACGCGGTCATGCTCCTTCTGGGCCTCTTCCCTGAGTTTCGCGTAAATCTTTTCGTATTCTTCCCTGTAGGCGTCCGTATGCGGCTCTATCTTCTGGGCCGCGAGGATGTTTCTGGTCATGTTCTGCGGATTGCCGCCCAAAAGAATGTCCGTGCCGCGGCCGGCCATGTTGGTCGCGATGGTCACAGCCTTGTGGCGGCCCGCCTGGGCGACGATCTGCGCCTCCATCTCGTGGTATTTGGCATTCAGGACATTGTGCGGGATGCCGATTTTTTTGAGCATGCTGGAAAGCGTCTCGGATTTTTCGATGGAAATGGTGCCGACAAGGACAGGCTGCCCCTTGGCATAGCAGGTCTTGATATCTTCGACGACGGCGTTAAACTTCTCGCGGGCGGACTTAAAGACCGCGTCGGAATAGTTGGTGCGCGACAGCGGCCGGTTCGTCGGGATCACGACGACATCGAGCTTGTAGATCTGCTTGAACTCGTTGGCCTCGGTGAAAGCGGTGCCGGTCATGCCGGCGAGCTTATCATAGATCCTGAAATAATTCTGCAGCGTGATCGTGGCCAACGTCTGGTTCTCGCGCTCGATACGCAGGTTCTCCTTGGCCTCCACGGCCTGGTGCATGCCGTCGGACCACCGGCGGCCCGGCATGAGGCGCCCCGTGAATTCGTCGACGATGATGACCTTGCCGTCTTTGACGACGTAATCCACGTCCCGCTTGAAAAGGTCGTGCGCCTTGATCGCCTGGATGATATGATGGGCCCATTCGCCGGAAAGATCGTCATAGAGGCTCTTGACCCCCAGAAGCTCCTCGCATTTGGCCATGCCGCTTTCCGTCAGGTTGACGGTATGGTTCTTTTCATCGACGACGGCATCATAACCCGCCGAAAGGTCCTCCCCTTTGTATTTGGCGTCTATCTCGTCTTTTTCAAGGATCAGGCGCCGCTTCAGCCCGGGGATGATGCGGTTGATGGTGTAATATTTGTCGACCGAGTCGTCGGTGGGGCCGGAAATGATGAGGGGGGTCCTCGCCTCATCGATCAGGATGGAATCCACCTCGTCGACAATGGCGTAATGAAGCGGCCTCTGGACCATCTGCCGGGGGTGCGTCACCATGTTGTCGCGCAGATAATCAAACCCGAATTCGTTGTTCGTGCCGTAGGTGATATCGCAGTTGTAGGCGGAAATCTTTTCCTCGAAAGGCTGATCGTGCTGGATGACCCCGACGGAAAGACCCAGGAATTCATAGATCGGCCCCATCCACTCGCGGTCGCGCCGGGCCAGGTAGTCATTGACGGTCACGACGTGGACGCCGAGACCGGCAAGGGCATTGAGATACACCGGCAGGGTTGCGACGAGGGTTTTGCCTTCGCCCGTCGCCATCTCGGCGATGCCGCCGCGGTGCAGAACGATGCCGCCGATCAGCTGCACATCGAAATGGCGCAGGCCGATGGTGCGCACGGACGCTTCGCGCACGACGGCGAACGCCTCGGGCAGGATCTCATCCAGGATATCCCGGAGGATCTTTTTCTTCGGCTCGCCTTCCGCCTCTGCGTAGCCGGCGGCGCGCATCTGGTCGGTGATCCTCTTTTTGAAAGCCGCAGTTTTGGCCTTCAGTCCGGCATCCGGCAGCGCCTTCATCTGCGGCTCAAGGACATTGATCTCCTCGACGACCAAAGAGAGCGTACGCAGCATGCGCTCATTCTGGGTGCCAATGATCTTTGAAAGGATAAAATTAATCACGTCTTGTCTTCATGTCCCGCAGGTAAATCTCGATGAACGGGTCGAGCTTCCCGTCGAGGACGCCGTTGGCGTCACCCGTCTCGTAGTCCGTGCGATGGTCCTTGACCAAGTTATAGGGGTGCAGGACATACGAACGGATCTGCGAACCCCATTCGATCTTCCTCTTCTCCTGGTGTTCCCGGGACATCTTTTCGTCTTGTTCCCTGCGCTTGAGTGCGTAGAGCCGGGACTTAAGGATCCCCAGGGCCACCTGTTTGTTCTGGTGCTGGGAACGTTCGTTCTGGCACTGCGCAACGGTACCGGTCGGCAGATGCGTGATCCGAACGGCCGAATCCGTCGTGTTGACGTGCTGGCCGCCCTTGCCTCCGGCGCGGTAGACGTCGATCCGCAGGTCCTCGGGCCTGATGTCCACTTCGACATCGCCTTCAAATTCCGGGATCACATCGACGGACGCAAACGACGTATGGCGCCGCTTGTTGGCGTCGAAAGGCGAGATCCTCACCAGGCGGTGGACGCCCACCTCCGGCCGCAAATATCCGTAGGCGTATGCGCCGCGCACGATCACAGTCACGTTCTTGGTTCCCGCCTCTTCCCCGGGCAGGATGTCCGTCACCGTCACCTCAAAGCCGTGCCCCTGGGCCCAGCGCGTGTACATGCGCAAAAGCATCGACACCCAGTCGCAGGACTCCGTGCCGCCGGCCCCGGCATTGATGCTGACGATCGCGTTGTTGGCGTCGTATTCGCCGCTGAAAAGCGTAAGAAATTCGAGACGATCCAGCTCTTCTTTCAGGGCATTGAGATCAACATCAAGATGGACCAGGAAATCCTCTCCCTCATCTCCGGAAATATGGAACAGCTCTGATGTTTCCTTGAGGCGGCGCTCGAGCTTATGCCAGGACTCCGAGATATTCTTGAGGGCCTTGAGGTTCCGGACGACATGATTCGCTGCCGAGGGATTCTGCCAGAAAGCCTCATCCGTCATCTTCGCCTGCAGCTCGGCGATCTGACGGTCTTTGTCATCGATGTCAAAGATACCCCCGGAGTCTTTCGAGGGTTTCCTGGACAAGCGTTATCTTTTGTGCAATATCTTCACGCATCTGTCAAACTCACCTCTGTCCTTACATTTAGTTATAAACGAAGACTTATTTTAACGCATAGCCCGCTTCACATCAACCTCTTAATGCCTTTTATTTCCAGATCCAGGTCTTCGCGGCTGTCGGCATACTTATAGGCCTCCTCGACTCCGATTTTGCCTTCTTTGACGAGCTTGGCCAAAGACTGCTTGAAGCTCTGCATACCGAACAAGGCGCCCTCTTCCAGAAAACGGGTAATGTCGGCAAAAGCGCCTTCGCGCAGGAGACGGCTGATGGTCGGCGTCAAGAGCATCGTCTCGCAGGCGGGGATGCGGCCGGAACCATCGGCGCGCGGCACCAGGCGCAGAGAGACAACACCTTTAAGCAAAAACGACAGTTGCATGCGGATCTCCGCATGCTGGTGCGGCGGGAAGAAATTCAGGATGCGCTGAGCGGTCTGGGCGGCGTTAACCGTGTGCACGGTGCTCAAGACAAGGATGCCCATTTCCGCGGCGTTGAGGGCGGCGGACATCGTGTCGAGGTCGCGGATCGTACCGATAAAAATGACGTCAGGGCTCTGCAGCGTCACCTGCCTTAAAGCAACGGGATAAGACGAAACATCCAGGCCAAGTTCCCTCTGGTTGATGACGCTCTTGTTGTCCGTAAAGGTAAATTCAATAGGGTCTTCGACGGTCAAGACGTGTCTCGCCTGGGTCGTATTCATGTATTCGATCATGCTGGCGATCGTCGTGGATTTGCCGTGGCCCGCCGGGCCCGTCAAAAGGATCAACCCACGCCTCTCTTGGGAGAGACGCTCCAAGACGTCTTTGGGAAGATTGAGAGCGTCGAAATCCGGGACGGCTTTTTTAATGCGGCGCATGACGATCGACGGTACACCGCGCTGCATGAAGATGCTGACGCGAAAACGGTCCAATCCGCAAGGGGCGGGCCTCCCTGTTCCGCTTAGGGAAGGACCCAGACCTTCGGCATCCATGGCAAAATCCGTATCGAAGACATTCTGGAGCATCTTTTTGTGGGTCTCATCCGCAATTTCGGCAACAATGTGCTGAAGATCTGCGGCCCCCAGGACCGGTATATCCGTCAAAGGGACCAACTCTCCATAGATACGCAGGTAGGGAACGTTGTCGACCTTGAGAAAAACATCCGAGGCATCCCGATCGCACATCACCCTTAAGACATCCCTGATCTTCATGGTCCCCCCTTGAAAAAGTATTCAGTAGCCGGTAAAAAACCAAAAAAGTCTTTAAAATCTTGTATTTAAAATGAGAGGGTGATTCTTGAGGTTGTGTAGAAATATTTTATTCTTCCCATTTCTTTTTTTGTCTTCTTCTTTTACTGACGACTATCTACTCACTACCATTGACTTCTTGGCCCTGCTGAATTTTCTTTCTTGCTTAAGAAGCCTCAATTTTTTGACAAGGCCGCCCCTGAACCCTCCGAGCGACCCATCGGAAGAAATCACGCGGTGGCACGGCACAAAGGGCGCATAGGGATTTTTATTCAGCGCATTTCCCACGGCGCGGCTGCTCTTGGGTGAGCCGATGCGCCGCGCGATCCAGGCATAAGACCTGGTTTCACCCAGCGGGATCTCCATGGTCGCCGCATAAACTGCTTTTTGAAAAGGAGTCAGTTTCTGGCGCATTTTTAAAACTCCAATATCGAATTTCCAACGACCAATCAATCTCTAATGCTTCAAGGCCTGAACTTTGTCGTCGGTTCTTTGGTCATTTATTCGTCATTCGGATTTTGCCACTGGTCATTCGCCTGTTATTCTTCCATCATCTTCTTCTTTCTCAGCAGAATGTGATATTTTCTGGCGAAGCGGTGCGCCTCGTCGCGGACCGCCTGGATCAGCCGCAGGACAGGACTGGAGCGTTCCAACGCCAGCGGCTTCGGACGCATACCAGTATAAATCAATTCCTCCTCTTTGGCGATAGCAATGATGGGAAGCGCAGGCCCCCATTCCCGTAAGGCCCCCCTGGCGGCCGCCAGGTGGCCGGCGCCGCCGTCGATAACAACAAGATCAGGCAGGCTCAGGTGTTCCTCCAGGAGCCGCCGATACCTGCGGCCGACGACCTCGCGAATCATGGCATAATCGTCGATCCCGACGACAGCCCTGATGCGGAAACGGCGGTAATTGTCCTTGTCCGGCCGGCCTTCAAAAAAAGACACCATGGACCCCACGGCCTCTCCCCCTGCGGTATTGGAAACATCGAAGGCTTCGATCCGGCGGGGCTCTCTCTTCAATCCCAGCCGTATCCAGTCGTCCTCCTTCTGCGGCCCCCGGAGCGGACTTTTTCTCAGGGAAACAAGGATGCTTAACGCCTCCAGCTGGTCGCGCAGTTTCGCCGCCTCCTCGAAACGCTCGCGGGCCACAAGCGCCTGCATGCGCCGCGAAAGCCCCTCAATCAGTTCCGTGTCTTTCTGGGTCAGAAAATCCTCCAGCGACCGGATGATCGTCCGATAACGCCTGCGGCCGATCCTGCCCTGGCAGGGACCGGGGCACAACCCCAGATCAAAATTCAGGCAGGGTTTTTTGGGAAACCTGCGGCAGCTGCAGAACGGAAAACTCCTGCGCAGGATCTTGAGCGCCCGACGCAAAAGAGACGCGCTCGTATAAGGGCCGAAAAGATCCGCCTCGTCCATCAGGCGGCCGCGCCTGCGGCCGATAAAAACACGAGGGAAAGTTTCGCGCGTCACGACGATATACGGATAGCTCTTGTCGTCTTTTAAGCTGATATTGAACCGAGGCTGGTATTTCTTGATGAGCTCGGCTTCGAGAAGCAGCGCCTCTCGTTCCGTCGGCACCTGCCGATACGAAATGTCTTCCACATAGGACATCATGACGTCCGTCTTCAGGCCGGCACCGGCGGCGGGGGGACAGCGGTTAAAATAGGACGCCACTCTTTTTTTGAGCGAAACCGCCTTGCCGACATAAATGATCTCGCCGGCGCGGTCTTTCATGAAATAGACGCCCGGGGAATCCGGAAAACTTCTTATTTTTTCCTTATCAACCATATCGCAAGCCTTTTAAGTTCGCCGACGCCGAGCAGCCACAACAATCCCGCGTAGACCACACAGGCCACAAGGACTGACGCGCACAGAGAAACGAGGGTGGCGCGGGAAGCAAAAACATTCTGCCAGATAAAGAATGCGGCGGCCGCGCATCCCGCAGAAGCCGCCAGAACGCGCACGAACAGTCCTTCCAGGAGAGGACGGATCCTGTACCCCGTGCGCCGCCTGACATGCCGATACAAAAGATAAAAATTTAAAAATGCAGAGATGCTGCTGGCCAGAGCGAGCCCCGCGATCTTCATGCCGAAGACGAAAATGAAAAGTGCATTCAGGACAACATTGGAAACCAGTGCGGCCGCGGACGTCTTCACCGGCGTCAGCGTATCCTGGAGCGCATAGAAAAAATGTGACAGAAACCGCACCCCCACATACGACACAAGACCCAGACCGTAAAAGAAAAGCGCCGTCGTCGTGATCGAGGCGGAATAGGCCCCGAAACTGCCGCGCTCAAAGACCGCCGTCACCACCGGACCGGCAAAAACCAGGATCCCAACCGCCACAGGCAACATCGCCAATAGGAGACTCTTGAGACAGACATCCAGGGTCTGGTTCATGGCGGCGGCATCCTTACGCGCTGCGTGGGCGGACATTTG
The DNA here is from genome assembly GCF_004102945.1 of Candidatus Velamenicoccus archaeovorus. Classification (GTDB taxonomy): domain Bacteria; phylum Omnitrophota; class Gorgyraeia; order Velamenicoccales; family Velamenicoccaceae; genus Velamenicoccus; species Velamenicoccus archaeovorus. The sequence goes on from NZ_CP019384.1 coordinate 1,527,085, forward strand.
AGGGAGCGCGGCATTCGAGACGGCGACGCCGAAAATGGCAAAAGGGAACTGGATGATCCTGTTGGCGTAATAGATGGCCGCGATCGCCCCCTCGCCGGCATAGGTGGACAACGAAGCAAAAATCGTATCTATGAAAATATTCATCTGATAGATACTCGTGCCGACGAGGCGCGGAACGATCAGGCGGCCCACCTTGACAACGCCTTCCTCTTTCCAGAAACGCGTCGTCTCCGGCTGCCATCGCAGGGATACGCCGCGGCGCATGAGAGACGGCATCTGCATGGCGACCTGAGCGGTCCCTCCTAAAAGCGTAGCCAAGGCCAAGAGGTAAATCTGGAAAAAACTATCCTGTCTGATAAAAAGCGCCAGGCAGGCGATCAAGACGCAATTAAAGACAACGGGAGAGGCCGCCGGGACGGCAAACGATTTCATGGCGTTGGCGACAGACATCAAATACGCCGAAACAACCACAAGGACAAGGTAGGGAAAAAGGATCTGCGTCAGACGGATGGTCAGATGGAGCTTGGCGGGGTCTGTTGCAAAGCCAGGCGCGACCACATGTATCAAGGGATCGGCCAAAATGATCCCCGAGACCGCAATGATCAAAGAAATGGACAAAACGAGCGTAAAAAGGCTGTTGACAAGCCTCTGGAAGTGCTGCCGGCTCCTGACGGCCAGGTATTCGCAAAAAACAGGCACAAAAGCGGCATTCCCCGCCCCCTCCCCCAGGATGTCCCGGAACATATTCGGGATGCGGAAGGCGACGAAAAAAGCCTGGGCCGCCGGCCCTGTCCCGAAAACACCCGCGATCAAGACATCACGCACAAATCCCGTGATACGGGAGATAATCGTCATCGCACTGATGGCGGCGGCTGATTTGAATATCGTCTTGTGTTCACTCATGGCCTTGACAGCGCCCAACGGCGTTTTCTACTATTGACAATGGCGGCCTTCTATGATATAAAACCCCTTACTTATCGTCGGCCGCAAAAACAGATCGTCGAATGGGGCGTCCGATATTCCTGGATAAACTTGACCAAAAAGGTCCTCCATCCAGGAATTCCAAAGCAAGAAACCCAGGATTAATTCCGGCAAACGACTTACGTCGTAAAAACGCTTCGTAAGCCCTGCCGTCATTCAAAGGAGCTGAGAAAAGCTATGCCACAAAGAAAATGCGCATCAAAACGCTTGAGAGTCGATAAAACAAGATCCCTGGCGAACGCGGAGAAAAGGTCGCAGATCAAGAAAGAGATCAAGAATTTCCGCTCCCTCGTAACGCAGGGAAAGATCGATGAAGCCAAGGCCCAGCTGAAAGCGGTCTTCGCGAAGCTCGACCGGGCTGTCAGCAAGGGCATCCTGCACAAGAACACGGCTTCCCGTCGCAAATCCTATCTTAGCCGCGTTCTAAACAAGAAAGCTTAACCACCATAATCTCCAGGATCGCGTGATTACGCGCGTATGCGGATACGGAAGACTTGAGCTTCCGGTCCGCATCGAGCATGAGCTTGACCCCCCGTGCATACCCCTTAGGCCCGATTTTTTTTTGAGAAAAAAATCTTTCCCACTGCCAAGAAAGCCCTCCAAGGATCTTCTCTGCCCGCTCCCGATGACGCAGCAATTCCTCCAGGACCTGCAGGGCCCGGCCGGCCTGCTGTTCCGTGATGCAACGGCCCAAATCAAAGACGTTCAGCGGCACATCCTCCTTGAAACGCACGAGGCGCGCGCCGGCGCCTTCGAGCGCCTCGATGAAATCCTGCGTCTCAGAAGACATATCGCCGCGCGCCTCGGGAATATCGATGACGACAATGGTCTTCTGCGGTTTGGCGGCGATATTCCTGACAAGGGCCTCGCGCAAAGACTTCCCCAATTTGTGCGCCATGCGCAAAACCAGGAGACGCGCGCGAGCACCTTCCGTCGGCAAAAGAGAGAGGCATTCCTTAAAGTCTTGCGGGGAGATCTGATGGTCGTCGCCGTAAAGAAGCGTCGCGTTCAGGTCGCGAAGTTCGGGCGGGAATAATTCTTTGGCGATGAGCTCAAGCTTCTCGTGTTTGTGCAGCTCATCAGAGCCTACAAATAGATAGGCGGCTGGCGCTACCATGCTTCAACGGTGGTCTCCACGATCCTGCGGGCAAGGTCGATCGAAGCATCCTGGACAGCCTGGGATTCCGAGGTAGCCATGGTGCCGCTCACGAAATACGTCGCATCGCCGGCGAAATCGTTCTTCTCCCAGAGCACCTTGCCGGTCCTGTTCTCGACAAGCTTGATATTGACGAAAAGCGTCACGCGGTATTCTTCGGGATTGTCGTCGCCCGAGGCCGTGCGCAGGGTCTCCCGGCGGTAATTGACAAGGGAACCGGAAAGCACGAGATCCGCCTCCTCCCGCTGGGCGGTCCTGAGGGACCCCTCGAAATTAAAGCGGTCCACGACGGCATTGGTGATCTTATTTTCCAACAAAGGAAAATAGGTGCGGAACCGTGAACCCTCGGCATATTCAGAGGTCGTGTTGATCTTGTTGATAAAAGGTTCGACATAAACCGTCTTATAACCCGCCTCGGTGATATAGCCGCGGGTGGTATAGCCGCATCCGCAGCTGGTCAAAGCAAGGACCGCGGCACAGACCATCAAAGATAGATGTCTCATTTTTTCTTCTCCTCCAAGGCCTGCAGCCGTTCCACGGATTTTTTCGCCCAGGCGGAACTGGGATAATTGTCGACGACATACTGATAATAAATCTTGGCGCTGTCGGGAGCCTTCTGTTTTTCATAAAACAAGCCCACCTCGTAATTGGACTGGGCCTCTTTATCCCGGAGCTCATCGATGCGCTGTTCCGCCTGGTCCGAAAGCTCGGCGTCCGGGTGCGTCGTCAAAAAAACCTTGAACTTATCCACAGCTTCCTGGGTCATGCTCTGGTCATAAGAAGCGTCCAAGGACGAACGGGCCGCGCAGACGGCGATCTGGAACTTGGCCGGCTCTGCCCACTCACTCGTGGGATAATTATCCAGCACCTTTTGAAATTCATCCGTCGCCTCGGTAAAATCCCCCTTGGCCTTCAACGTCAGGCCGATCTTGTACTGGCTGGCGGCGGCATACTTACCGTAAGGGGCGTTTTCAATGACCTTGTGGAATATCTCCAGGGCCGCATTTTCACCCGTGAAACTGATCCCGGCGACGTTCTTGCGGTAGTCCAACAGCCTCTGGGCAAGGATATACTCCTGCTGGAGAACATCGTCGGTCCTTTCCGTAAAAGGATATTTGTCGATGACCTTCTGGTAGGCCTGAAAAGCTTCGTAAAATTTCCCCGTTTCTTCGAGGCATCGCCCCATATAAAACTGCGCCTCGGGGGCCTCCAGGGCGTCCGGATAATACTTCACGAGCTTTTTAAACTCATTATAGGCCGTCTCGTAATCCTTGATCTCAAGATAGCCGAGGGCAAACTTCAACTGCTCCTGGGGACTCTCCTTCGGGGCGTATTTGGGATTGGTCCATTTCTTTGATTCAGGCGTCCAAATCCAATAGCCAAAAGAAGTTTGAGAAAAGAGAAAAAAAAGGATAAGCGTCACACACGCCTTTTTCATCATAGCCATCTTACCTAAAAGCTCCATTCTGTTTATTATTATATTTACCGCCGGCGACGCGCCGGCATGATCAGCCTACCCATTCTTGCGTCCGGTACCCGTCCGGGGACCGGCGCCAGACCACGCAAGAAGCTATAATTTATCATAGCCCATCGGCTTTGTCAACGCATGAAGCCCGGCCGGCGCGGCAGACATCCCAGGCGCCGGAGCCGCTATTGACTATCCCTGGAGGCCTGTTACAATACCCCCATGTTCAAAATCGGCGACCTTCGCCTGCACTCCAATGTCCTATTGGCACCCCTGGCCGGCATCAGCGACTCTTCCTTTCGCCTGCTTTGCAGGCAGTTTGGGGCCTCTTTCACCTTCATCGAAATGATCAACGCGCGCGCGATCTCCTATAAAAACAAAAAAACAAAAAAGATGCTCGAAACAGACCCCATGGACAGACCCATCGGCATCCAACTTCTGGGCGCAGAGATCCCCTATCTTCTGCGGGCCATGGATGTCATCGCTCCCTACGATTTCGACCTCTTGGATTTCAACGCGGCCTGCCCCGTCCGCAAGGTATGCCGCCGTCAGGAAGGCGCCGCCCTCCTCAAGAACATCCCGAAGCTCAAAAACATTCTCATGGCCATGGTCAAGGCATGGAAAAAACCCGTAACGGTCAAAATCCGCAGCGGCTGGGACATAAACAGCCGCAACGCGACCGATGCCGCCTGCGCTGCCGAAGACGCAGGCGTTTCCGCCATCTTTATCCACGGACGCGATCGTCAACAGTTTTACAAAGGGACTGTGGACTATGCCGTCATCGCCGCTGTCAAAAAAAACGTACGGATCCCCGTCATCGCCAGCGGCGACATCTGGTCTGCCGCCCATGCCAAAAAGATGTTCGATGAAACGGGCTGCGACGGCATCCTCGTGGCCCGCGGAGGCCTCGGCAACCCGTGGATCTTCCGCCAGATAGAAGAATATCTCTCACAAGGACGCCTCCTGCCGGCGCCGGAGACCGAAGAAATTTTAAGCGTCATGCAGCAGCACATGGAGATGATGGTCACCGAACACGGAGAAAAGAACGGCATCGCCCTGATGCGCAAATTCGTCGGATGGTACCTGAAAGGCCGGAGATTCGTGCGATCCGTCCGCCAACGGATCAACAATATCAAAACACGCGAAGAATTCCTGGACATGATCGCCCATGCGCGCCAGTTGGCATCATGAACAAGATATGCTAAAATTGGAGTGACATGAAGAGATACGCCACATCCATAGCTGTGATGTTCCTCGCATGGAATGCGATGATGCTGTCCGCCGGGGCGGCTAAATTCGGCGACGCATCTACGGATTACGTCACACAGGACGAAATTTCCAAAACACCGATCAAGGCCCCGTCGGCAGCAACATCCGTTCCCGTCCCGGCCCCGGCATCTTCGTCAAACCCGTGGCAGGCGCCCAAGATACCCGCGTCCACCGAATTGACACCGGCCGTCGTCGTGCCCGCCGCCCTCCCGACGTCGGGCCTCGGCGCTCCCGTAGGGCCGGCCGCCATGCCGGAGATGAAAAACCTGGTCGACATCAAGCCTCCTGACATCACCGTCCCAAATTACGAAGCCAGATATAAAGCCATGCTCAACGCCAAGGCCAAAGCCATCTCCGAACGAAAGAAACACCTGAAGCTCATCGACAGGATCCTGGAAGAAGTCGCCAATTACGGCATCTGGCTTATGCTGGGATTGATCGCCTTTGTCTTGATCTACACGATCTACAAAGAAAAAGAAACGGAACAAAAAATTGTGGCCGGACAGGAACGACTGGAGCAAAAAGAGCAGGGAGAAAAGAAAGACATCTGGCAGGATGAGTTTTAAAAAAGTGTCATGGTGTCAAAGTATCAAAGTGTCGAAGCAAGAGAAAAAACCTCGCATCCCTCTAGCCCTTCTTGAATCTCAAATAATCCTCCAACACTTGCCGGTGGTCAAAAGCAAGGTCGAGTTTTTTCCATTCCTTGGAGGAAAAAACGCCAGCAGCCCCCGCATCGGAGGCGGCCTTCGGCCTGCCCTTGGCTTTTGCCACAAAGACAGTGGTCACCGTCTGGAAACGCGGATCGCGTCCCGGCGCCGAATAGGTATGCATCTGCCGTAAATCGTAAACACGAAGCCTGGTCTCTTCGGCGGCTTCACGCGCCGCTGCCTCCTCAAGGCTCTCTCCGTAATCAACGAATCCTCCAGGCAGGGCCCAGCCGAACGGCGGGTTCTTGCGCCGGATCAGGACGATGCCGTGGCCAATCTCGATGATCGTATCCACCGTCACAAAAGGACCCCATGCCAGGACATTGCGGATATGCCCCAGATATCCCTCGACGATCGCCTTCACGCGTGCGGCATCGCGGGGGCTCTTGACCCATAAGATAATCGCCCCCGGCAGATGCGATTGCCCCGTCGCGCGGATGAAACGGAAAATCTCCTGCGCCGCGATCCTGGATGCGGCAGGAAGCTCAAGGCCGGCGGCATAAAACGGCAGGACAACCGTCCTGCCCCGCCCTGTGGAACATCTCTTAAGGACAGAGGCATAAGCCACCCTCAACTCGAAAGGGCCTGCCGGCCGATCCTCATCCAGGGGCCACACGACGACGTTACCCGTTTTGCTCCGATGCAAAGGCGCCTGGCCGGAAATGACCATCCGATCGACCTTCAGGCCGTGCGGCAGGCGGACGGCAACTTCAACTTCGATATCTCTGATGTTCATCGTTCCTTTCTCCCGGGACGGCCGGCTTCTTTTTCCGCGATCATCTTGGCCAGGGCAATCGCTTGCGGCTTCGTGCGCACGCGGCCCTCCACCTGGGCGTCCTCGACAGCATCAAGGATAGTTGAAAAAACCGGACCCGGTTCCAACCTGAGTCTCCGGATAAGGTCCGTCCCGTTGATGAGCCTGACGAAAGGCTTCTGCTTCAAAGAATCAAAATACTCGCCGATGAGCGCAAACGACACTTTTTCGTGCCTCTTGCGGCTCTCCGGCGTAGCCAACGGCCCGCGCGTCGCCCGCTGATCGGCAATGGAGACCAAAAGGACGCTCACCGCCTCCTCTTTGGTGTCGCGGAAGAACCGGTGGACCGCGCGCCTGGTCAAGACCTTATTGTCGGCCAGGTAGCCGGGCCGCAGATGCCAAAAAATGATCGTATCCAGGGCGAAGCGTTCGCGCGTCGAAAGCCTGAGCCTCTCCGAAACGGCGTCCGAGATGATACGGCCGATGCGTTCATGACCGTGAAACATCGTCTTGCCTGCCTTTACCTCATGGGCCTTGGGCTTGCCGATATCATGCAGCATCGCCGCCAGTTTGATCAACTGCCTGCGGCTGCGGCCCGTCGTCATCGGTTCATCCAGGTAGCGTGCCACGTCCCGGTCGCCCCTGAAACGCCCTAATTGCTCCTCGAGCTTTCGCACCGTCTCCAAGGAATGGCCCCAAACATCCAGATGATGGTACCCTCCCTGTTTGACGTTATGCATCACACGGATCTGAGGGATAACATTCTCCAGCACGCGCCGGCGGTCCATCTTGCGGATATGCCGCCAGGCATCGCCGGCAGCCAGGACCTTGAAAAATTCATCGCGTAATCTCTCGCCCGCGACCCCCCTTAGTTGTTCCCTCTTGAGTTGTGCCAGCCTCAATGTCGCAGGCTCGATGGCAAAACCCAATGTCGCGCTTAAAGAAAAGGCCCGCAGGATGCGCAGCGGGTCTTCGTCGAAAGAAGACGGACCGACCATACGGACCGTCTTGGCATGCAAATCTTTGAGGCCGCCGCAGACGTCCAGAAGCCCCGTCCTCTTGAATGGCAGCCGCACGGCCAGCGTGTTGACCGTAAAATCCCTTTTTTTCAGGTCTGCCTCAAAATCGCGGCCCCGAAAATCAACGAAATCAAACGTCGCGGCCGGCCCGGCTACGCCCCCCTTGAAAACGAGGCGGCAGCATCCATGCTCACGGTCCAAAACGACAAAACCCGCCCTGAGGCGACGGGCCAGCATCCTGCCGAAATCAATAGCGCCGCTTTCTACGGAAAAATCGAGGTCCAAAGACGGCTTTTTGTATCCGGCAAAAAGATCACGCAGAAAGCCGCCGACCAGATAGACCTCTTTTTTTTGGGAAACGGCCAGTGCCGCCGTGGTCCGGAAGGCCCGGGAACGAAACACCGGATGGTCGGGGATAATCTTGGGTCTGGTTTTCATGGGAAATGCCGAGAGGGAAATCAGGGTTGCTGATGAAAAACCTCGGAACGCTTGATGACTTCCTCCTCGACAAAAATAGGCGCATGGGCGCGCACGGCCATGGCGACAGCATCCGAGGGCCTGGCGTCGATGATCTTCTCGGACGCTTCGCCTGAAAGCCGCAGCACGAGTTTGGCATAGAAAGTATTGTTCTCGAGCGCGTCGATCAAGATTTTGGCGACAGAAGCCCCCAGCCCCTCTATGACGGAAAACAGAAGGTCGTGCGTCAAGGGCCTTGGCGGCGTAACACCGCTCACTTTCAATTTGATCGCGTTGGCCTCGAGATATCCGATGATGATAGGCATCAGCCGCGAGCCGTTCTTCTCTTTCAAGACGATGATCTGATCCGGTCTCTTTTCGTCGATAATGATCTTGTTCAGTTCCATCTCGATCATGGCCATCCCTTCCATAGGCGCGCCGCCTATTTCCCCGCCTTTTTCAAAAGATCGCGCAATTCCGACATGAACTGGTTGACGTCCTTGAACTGGCGATAGACAGAGGCGAAGCGCACGTAAGCGACTTCATCCAGAGACGCCAGCCTGTCCATAACGAGTTCGCCCACATCCCTGGAGCGGACCTCCCGGTCGAACTTCCTGGAGATCTCGCGTTCGATACCGGTCACCACCTCTTCCATCTTCTCCAGGGAAACAGGTCTTTTCTCGCAGGCCTTCAATATCCCCGAGAGGATCTTTTTGCGGTCGAAGGCCTCCCGGCGGCCATCCTTCTTGACGACCATCAGGGCCGTCTCCTCAACAACCTCATAGGTGGTGAAGCGACGGCCGCATTTGGTGCATTCCCGCCTGCGGCGCACGGCATTGCCTTCGGAGCTCGCGCGCGAATCAATCACTTTATCGTCAACACAACCGCAGTAGGGACATTTCATTAATTTTGCCTATAACCGGGTATTAATTCCTTACAAAATTAGGCCCTCCGCTTACTTGGTATTACCTGGCTCAATCGGATGAGCCAGTATGCCGTCCAGCGGGACGCACCCGCTTATCCTATTAAAGCGGGGTGCAGCTTTCTGCGGCATGCGGAGGCCTACCCTTTCTGGGTTAACTCCGCACTTACTCGATCTGCTGAAACAGCAGACCAGGAAAATTTACGCCGGATGGCCGTCCTGGCCGGCTGCGCCCAGGCCGACGGCCTACCCTGGCGGAAATTTTCAAGCGCCCAAGTGCGGAGTCAACGTTTATTCCTTAACTTTGCCTATAATGAGGTATTTTTCCCTGCAAAGTTAACTCCGAGCCTGCGAAAGAAATTTCACGCCGGTCTACCCTGGCGTGAAATTTACGAGCGTCGAGGCGAGGAGTAACGCTTATTCCTTAATTTTGCCTGTAGCGAGAAATCGCTTCGCTCCAAAAAACAAAAATGAACGGGTTGGCGGGTTGACGGGTAAGCGGGTTAGCGAATCGAGAACTAAAACAAGCTTTTCTCTTTTAACCCGTGCACCCGTTTACGCATGCACCCGCTTACTATTTTACTTTTCTCACCTTGATCCTGGCTTCTTTCAGGAAACTCAGCGCCATCGGGTCAGGATAATGACCCGCCATCACCACTTCCTTGATGCCGGCATTGATGATCATCTTGGCGCAGATGATGCAAGGCTGGTTCGTCACGTAGATCGCGCTGTCTTTCAGAGAAACTCCATGCAAAGAGGCCTGAAGAAGGACATTCTGCTCGGCGTGCAGCCCGCGGCAGAGTTCATGCCTTTCCCCTGAGGGGATCTTGAGTTTAGCGCGCAAACATCCCACCTGCGAACAATGCTTGATCCCCGAGGGTGTGCCGTTGTAGCCCGTAGCCAGGATGCGCCTGTCTTTGACGACAAGGGCCCCGACCTTGCGGCGCAGGCACGTCGAGCGCTGGGCCACCAGATCGGCGATCCCCATGAAATACTCATCCCACCCCGGCCTGCGGTCCTTTTTTTTCATCACAATGCTCCCTTGAATTTCTTCAATAATGGTTGATACAACGGAAATTTCCTGATCAGGGCCTCTACCTTTTTGGCTGCGGCGGCGACCGCCTCTTCCTGGCCTCGGGCCGAGATCACCTCAAAAATCATGGCGGCGATCTGGCGCATTTCACGCAGGCCCATGCCCCTGGTCGTGACAGCCGGCGTCCCCAGCCGCAGGCCGCTCGTCTGAAACGGGCTTCTTTTATCAAAAGGAATCAGGTTCTTGTTGACGGTGATGCGCGCGGCATCCAGCATGGCCGCCGCTTCTTTTCCGGAAAGGTCCTTGCTGGTCAGATCGACCAAGAGAAGATGGTTGTCCGTTCCGCCGGAGACGATCCTGAGGCCCTTCTGGGCCAGCTCATCCGCCAGGCCTTTGGCATTCACGACGATCTTCTGCTGGTATTTCTTGAACTCCGGGCCCAGGGCCTCTTTCAAGGCAACGGCCTTTCCTGCGATCACATGCATCAACGGCCCGCCCTGGGTGCCGGGAAAAACGATGCTGTCGATCTTTTTGGCAAAATCCTTGCGGCAGAGGATCATGCCGCCCCGCGGGCCGCGTAAAGTTTTATGCGTCGTGGTCGTCACGAATTCCGCATAAGAAACGGGCGACGGATGCAGGCCGGCGGCGACGAGGCCGGCGATATGGGCCATGTCCACAAAAAGATAAGCGCCGACGGAATCCGCGATCTCGCGGAACCTCTTGAAATCGATGATGCGGGGATATGCCGAAGCCCCCGCCAGGATCATGCGCGGCTTATGGCGCAAGGCGAGGTCCGCCACCTCGTCGTAATCGATCGTCTCTGTCTTGGGGCTGACGCCGTAAGAAACGATCTTATAAAACATGCCGGAAAAATTATGGCTCAAACCGTGCGACAAGTGGCCGCCGCAGGCCAAATCCATCGCCAAAACCGTATCGCCGGGATTGATCGCCGCCATATAAACGGCCATGTTCGCCTGTGTCCCCGAATGCGGCTGGACATTGGCGTGGTCGGCGCCGAACAGTTGTTTGGCGCGTTCGCGCGCCAGGTCTTCGACGCCGTCGACATGCTCGCAACCGCCGTACCAGCGGGCCTTGGGATATCCTTCGGCATACTTGTTGGTCAAGACAGACCCCTGGGCCTCCAGGACGGCCATGGAGGTAAAATTCTCGCTGGCGATGAGCTCGATATTGCGATGCTGGCGATAGAGTTCTCGCGCAATCATCTTGTAGACTTCCGGATCGACGTCTTTCAAAGAACTGGCTATGGTCGGACGCATAACTTTTCAATCCTTTCCTTGGCTCGCGAAAAAACTCCGCGAGTCCGATGACACAGATTTTTAGAAATGATTACACGGATCGCCTGTCATCTGCTTCTATTCATCCGTTCGATTTTTTCTATTTTTTTAAGGCGCCGGGCGTGGCGGCCGCCTTCGAAAGGCGTGGCGAGCCACACGTCGACCATCTTTTTGGCCATGGGCCCCTTGACAAAAAAAGAACCCAAAACCAGGATGTTGGCGTCATTGTGCTGCCGCGAAAGCCTGACAGCCCGGAGCTGATGGCAGAGCGCGGCGCGCACTCCTGCCACCTTGTTAGCCACGATGCAATTGCCGATGCCGCTTTTGCAGATCAGGATCCCGCGGTACGCGCGCTTGCCGGCGACCGCACGGGCCACCTTGTAGGCCGTATCGGGATAATCCATGGACTCCTCGGAAAACGCGCCCATATCCAGGACACAAAGACCTTTTCTCCTGAGATGCCTGACGATAGCTTCTTTGAGCCGATAGCCGCCGTGATCGCAGCCGACGGCAATCCTGGATACGCAGTTCATAGCAAAGCTCCTAATTTTTGGACGGCATTCTTGATCGTTGAAAAACAATCCGCATAAAACCCTTCGGACTTGCCGATAGGATCCTCTATCTCCGCCTCGAAAGGTTCCAGACCGATATACTCGCCCAAAAGATGGATCCTTCCGGCCTCGGAAGGAAACTGCCTCATGAGCTCCTCCTGGTGCCGGCGCTCCATGGTCAGGATGATATCGGACTGACGCACCAGCTCGTCGGTAACGCGCCGAGCCCTGTGTTCGGAGGCATCGAGGCCGATGCCGTGGATCAGTTTGGCCGTCTCGTGCGTCGGCAACATCCCCAAGAACGCAAACGTCCCCGCAGAGATGACATCCACGTCCTTGCGGCCGTGGTCAACAAGATACTTCTTCAAAAGATATTCGGCCATCACCGACCGGCAGGAATTCCCCGTGCAGACAAAAAGCACCGTTTTCTTGGAAGCCTCCTGCAGGACAGCGTCTGCCGGCAGGATCCCCTCCCGCAAGATCGCGGCAGGAAGCCTGCAAAGATCTGCAACCGTCGATTCACGGCCTAGTTCGGTCGTGCCGCCGTCCAGGACAAGATCGACCAGGCCCTCCAGGCCGGCCAAAACACCTGCGGCATCACGGGGGGCCGGCTGGCCCGCCCTGTTTGCCGACGGAGCAACAACAGGAAAATCCACGCTGCCCAACAAAGCCAGCGCAATGGCATTCTTCGGCATCCTCAGACCCACGGTCTTATCATGCGGGGCGCACAAAACAAGGGTCAGCGGCCCAGGCCAAAAACGCACCATCAGCTTGCAGGCCCGCGGTGAAACATCGACAGCATACTTCTCAACATCGTTCCTGTCGGATATATGGATGGTGAATGGTTTATCCTGAGGCCGCTCCTTGATTTTTTTAAGCCTTCCCATCGCCCCTTTATGCAGAAGGTTGGCCCCGATGCCGTAAACCGTCTCTGTCGGGAAAACGACAAGACCGCCCCTCTCGAGGACGGCAGCCGCCTCCTGGATCACGAGGGGCTCGATGTGAAGCGGATCGATTTTGCAAACTTTAGTGTTCGTCAAACGCTCAACCTCGTTGCCTTGACGGCCTGCGCCTGTTTCTTGCGGAAACGTTTCAGCCGTCCCGATGCCGTCTTGGATGCCTGGCTCAAGAGCGCCACGGCAAAAAGAGCGGCATTTTTGGCGCCGGACTTTCCTATGGCGAATGTCGCGACGGGGATCCCCGCCGGCATCTGCACGATGGACAGAAGCGAATCCAGCCCTTTCAAACTTTTTGTCTCGATGGGAACGCCCAAAACAGGCACCGCCGTCAAGGACGCGATAACGCCCGGAAGCGCGGCCGCGCCGCCCGCACCCGCGATAAACGCCTTGACGCCCAAGTGGTCCATCGCCACAACAAAGGCTTCCAGTTCCTTGGGGGTACGGTGCGCCGAAAGCACCTTGGCCATGATGGGAACACGAAATTCTTTCAGGATATCGATAGCGCCCTGCATTGTTTCCAGATCAGAAACGCTGCCCATGACGATCGCAACTTCAGGCTTCTTCATATATACCCCTTATTTAAGTAATCAGTAGACAGTAGTCGGTAGTCGGTAAAATCAGCCTGTCTGCTTTTTCTCCAGCGCCCGCCAGCCGATATCCGTGCGGTAATGTGCGCCTTCGAAGCGGATCTTGCCGACGGCTTCATAGGTATGCGCGATGGCTTCCTTGAGCGTACTCCCGAGGCCGGTCACGCCCAGGACGCGGCCGCCGCTGGTGACGATCCGGCCGCCGTCTTCTTTGGTCCCGGCATGAAAAACAACGATATCCTGCATGCGGGCCGCCTCGCCTAAACCGCTGATCGCCTTGCCCGTCTCATAAGACCCTGGATATCCCTTGGAGGCCATGACCACGCAAACAGACGGACGCCTCTCCCAGCGCAACAAGGGGATTTCTTGCCCGCCGTCGACGGACCAGAGGACCGCTTCGATAATATCCGACTGCAACCGCGCCAGGACGGCCTGTGTCTCAGGGTCTCCGAACCGCACGTTGAACTCCAGGACCTTCAGACCCTTCGCCGTCATCATGAGGCCGGCGTAAAGAATGCCCGTATAAGGCATGCCTTCCTTGGCCATGCCATAGATCACCGGCTTGACCACAGTTTTCATGATCTCATCCATCACGCCCGGGGTCACGATCGGCGCCGGCGAATAAGCCCCCATGCCTCCGGTATTAGGACCCTGGTCGTGGTCAAAAACCCTTTTATGGTCTTGCGACGACGCCAGGGGCACCGCGTCTTCGCCGTCCGTCAACACCAGGATGGAAACTTCTTCACCCTGTAGGAATTCTTCGACGACGATGGTCTCGCCCGAGGCGCCGAAAATCTTCTTGACCAGCATCTCGTCTGCGGTTGCAGCCGCCTCTTCCCCAGACCGGCAGATCACAACCCCCTTGCCTGCCGCCAGGCCGTCGGCCTTCAGGACGACGGGGAATCCGAAACGGCCTGCAGCCGAGACGACCTCCGCGGCCGTGCGGCAGACGGCGAACGCGGCCGTCGGGACGCGATACTTCGCCATGATCTCCTTGGCAAAGAGCTTGCTCGCCTCAAGACGCGCCGGGCGGCGGCGCGGCCCGAAAACCTTCAGCCCCGCATCCTGGAACACATCCACAATGCCATCCACAAGGGGCGCTTCAGGACCGACCACGACGAGGTCGACAAGGCGGCTCTGCGCAAAATCCAGAAGCCCGGCAATATCGTCGGCCTTGATCGCCACGCACTCGGCAAGGCCGGCGATGCCGCCGTTGCCCGGCGCGCAATAGATCTTGCTGACGTGACGCGACTGCGTGATCTTCCATACCAGGGCGTGTTCCCTGCCGCCGGATCCAACCACAAGAACCTTCACACGACCTCCTGCCCGTGCCCAGCCTTCCCCCGCGGCGAAAATGGCACGACCATCACACAACGGCGACGCCGCCGACGCCGCTGACGATCTCGCCGATGATGGCGGCTTTGACGCCATGCCTGGAAAATGCCCGCACGATATCCATTTTGACCGCGTCCCGCACAACAGCGATCATGCCGATACCCATATTGAACGTCCGGAACATCTCTTTCTCGTCGATCTTACCCAAATGCTGCAATTCTTCAAAGATCGGAGAACGCACCCAGGCGTTCTTGTAAATGATCATCGTCATCTTGGAAGGCACGGCCCGGCCGGCCTTGTCATAAAACGCGCCGCCGGTGATATGGGCCAGGGCCTTGATGTTGCAGGACGAAGAATTAAAAGCTTTCAAGACGGACAAAACCGGCTTGACATAGATACGCGTGGGCTTGAGGAATTCCTGCGCGCGCGCGCGCAATTCCAGGGGCGTGAAGGCTTTGCGCACGAGCGAAAAACCGTTGGAATGCAACCCGGAAGACTCCAGGCCGATCACGGCATCCCCCAGGACGACGCGCGGGCTGCCGAGAATATTCTTCCTCTCGACGATACCGACACAAAATCCAGCGAGGTCATAATCTCCCGACTTATACATCCCCGGCATCTCCGCAGTCTCGCCGCCCACAAGGGCGCAATGGGCCTGACGGCACCCCTCGGCGATACCGCGCACGACGTCTTTCAGGACACCGGGCTCGATCTTGCCCGTCGCAATATAATCCAGAAAAAACAAGGGTTCCGCCCCGCTGCACAAAACGTCATTGACACTCATGGCTACCAGGTCGATACCGACGGTATGATGGATCCGGGCGGCGATGGCGATCTTAAGCTTCGTGCCGACGCCGTCGCAGGAAGAGACAAGCACGGGATCCTTGTATTTGGTCTTCGCCAAATCAAAAAACGCCCCGAACCCGCCGATCCCCCCCATGACCTCCCGCCGCTGGCTTTTTTGGACCAACCCCTTGATGCCATCCACAAAAAGGTTGGCCTTATCGATATCCACACCCGCTCGTTTATAATTCAGGCTCATGTCTCATCCTTCTTTTATTTCGATACGCTGGCATACGCATTTTTTTTCCAAGACATTCTTGAGGGTGCCGGCCCCCTTGAAAGGATATTTTCCAACCCAGCAAGAGACACAGTATTTGTGCGCCGGCATCTTGACGGCGGAAAGCATCCCTTCCAGGCTCAGATAACCCAGGCTGTCAACCCCGAGGTAGTCGCGAATCTCATTCACCGAATAGCGGTTGGCGATCAACTCGTCCGGCGAAGGAAAGTCGATACCGTAGAAGCATGGAAAACGGTGCGGCGGACAGGAAATGCGCATGTGCACTTCTCGCGCGCCTGCGGCCCGGAAATTCTTGACGCGGATGCGCGAAGTCGTGCCGCGCACGATGGAATCGTCGACAATGACGACTTTTTTTCCGGCGACCACCTCGCGCAGGATGTTGATCTTGACTTTGACGCCGAGGTCGCGGATCTTCTGGTGCGGCTGAATGAACGTGCGCCCGACATAATGGTTCCTGATCGCCCCCCATTCCAGAGGGATCCCCGAGGCATGGCTGAAACCGAGAGCGGCGGACGTGCCGGAATCAGGGATGGGAATGACGTAATCAGCGTCGACCGGATGCTCTTTGGCGAGGGTCTCACCCAATTTCTGACGCACCAGATGCACGGTCTCTCCGAAAATAATGGAATCGGGCCTGGCAAAATAGATATGTTCAAAGATACAGCAGGAATTCCTCTTCGCCCGGGCGGCAAATCTCGCCGATGTCAAGCCCTTGTCGGTGATGACGACGATCTCACCGGGTTCCACCTCCCGCACGAACTTCGCCTCGATCAGGTCGAAGGCGCACGTCTCGGAGGCCAAACACCAGCTCTCGCCCTTTTTGCCCAGACACAGCGGCCGAAAACCTTCGGGGTCCCGCACGCCGATCAGCTCTTTTTCCGTCAGGAGCACCAGGGAATAGGCGCCCTTGATCTTCTTCAGGGCGCTCTTGAGCTTGGTGACGACGTTACGCGAAGAGGAACGGGCCATGAGATGAACGATGACCTCGCTGTCACATGTCGTCTGAAAGATCGACCCGGTCCGCTCCAATTCCTTGCGCAAAGAAGAGCTATTGACAAGATTGCCGTTATGCGCCACGGCCAGCGAATTACCCAGATAATCCACGAACAACGGCTGGGCATTCTTAACGAGACTGGAACCGGTCGTGGAATAACGCACATGGCCGATCCCCCTGTCGCCTTTCAATAAACGCAGATTCTCGTCGTTGAAGACGTCGGATACCAACCCCATGTCCTTATGGATGCTGAGCTCCTCACCGTCGCTGGTCACGATCCCGCAGGACTCTTCTCCCCGGTGCTGAAGGGCGTAGAGTCCCAGATAAATCAGGTAGCTGGCATTAGGAACGCCAAAGACACCGAAAAGACCGCAGTAATGCTTAGGATGATCGTTCATGGCAGGCCGTCATTTGAAATAATTAACTGCGTTCAAAAATATCTGGAACCCGTCGCCGTGCCTCTTGGTGCCCAGACGCGTCCATCGTGGATGCTGCAGACTGATAAGGTGCCTTTCCGGATGGGGCATGAGACCGAAGACACGGCCTGTTTCGTCGCAGATGCCGGCGATGGCATCGATGGAACCGTTGGGATTGACGGGATAATCTCCTGTCTTCCCCTTATCGTCGCCATAGCGAAAGACGACCTGACGATTCTCCCGCAGGCGCGTCAAAATCTCTTCGCTCTTGGGGATGAACTTTCCTTCACCGTGCGCGATCGGCAGATAGATGACCTCTGGACACCCCCGTGTCCAGACACACCGGCTCTCCTCAACCTTCAAATGCACCCACTTATCCTGAAAAACACCGCAATCATTGGGGGCGAGGGTCGCTTCCTGGGCGCATGCCGCATGACCCGGCAGCAGTCCGGCCTTGACCAGGACCTGAAAGCCGTTGCAGATACCGATGATCAGGCGCTCCCTTTGGATGAAAGCGCGCAGGTCATCAAACAGTTTATATTTTAACTCGTTTGCCAGGATCTTGCCAGCAGATATGTCGTCGCCGTAGGAAAAACCGCCTGAGATCGCCAGGATCTGAAAATCGGCCAGGCGGCGTTCGCCGCGGGCCAGTTCGTTGATGTGCACCGCTTCCGGCGCCGCGCCGGCGGTCTCAAAGGCAAAGGCCGTCTCCAGATCGCAGTTCGTGCCGGCTGTCTTGAGGATCAAAACTTTAGGTTTAACCATAATAGGAGCCAATCACCAATAACCAGGATACAATCATCAAAAAAATTCCAAACACCAATAACCAATCTTCCAAAAGCCATCTCTTTGATTATTGAAATTTGGTTATTGGTCATTGTTTGATTATTGTAGCTTGGAAGTTGGTTATTATGTTACAGTCTGTGATAAAACTTGTTGATGATATGGACCACATCTTCGGGTTTGTCGACCAGGGAAAAAAGGCTCAGGTCGCTCTCGCCAATGCAGCCGCGGCGCAGCATCACGGACATGATCCAATGCAGTAATCCCCGCCAGTAGCGCCCGCCGACCAAAATGACGGGAAACTGCGGGATGCGCCCCGTCTGGATGAGGTTCACGGACTCAAACAACTCGTCCATGGTCCCGTATCCTCCCGGAAAGATGACGAATGCCTTGGCGTAACGCACGAACATCACCTTGCGCACAAAGAAATAATGGAACTCCAAAAGCGTATTGATATAAGGATTGGCCTTTTGTTCCGTCGGAATATAGATATTGAGGCCGATGGAGGCGCTGCCGGCGCGCGAGGCGCCCTTATTGGCAGCCTCCATGATGCTGGGGCCCCCGCCGGAAATAATCTCATAGCCCGCCCTGCCCAACAGATACGCCGTCTTCTCCGCAAGCTTATAGTATTCATCCTTCGGCGTCAATCGCGAAGACCCAAAGATCGAAACCGCATTCCTGAATTTTGAAAGGGCGCGAAAACCCCTGTCAAACTCTTTAGCAATGCGCTGCACCCGCGCGCGATCGCCTTCCTCGAATTCATCGATCCGCATATGGAAATTGATGGCCTCTGTTTTTGATCTATGTTTTCCTGTCTTGTTCATGGGATCAAACGGATTTCAAAGGCTCCTGCCAGGCCGCTTTCAGAGAAACCACGGGAGTTTCTACGCACCCTTCACCCTTGAGCCCGAAAATCTTCAAGACCGGATGTTCGGTGACACAGCCGGCCAGACGAAAGATAGAACCCTTGAGGGCGCGCTCAAAGACCTTGCCGTGCTGACGCTCGACTTCAACGATAAAACGCGAGTGGGACTCGGAAAAAAGAATGGAATCGTTGCGCTTCTGACGGCCGCTCCAAACAACGTCGCTCAAGAAAAGATTTGCGCCCAGGCCGCCGGCCAGGCACATCTCCGCCAACGCAACGCCCAGGCCGCCTTCGGAGCAGTCATGGATGGAACACACGAACCCCTTGGCCGAGGCCGCCGCCAGACGGTGCATGAGCCTGCGCGCCCCGGCAAAATCGACCACGGGCACCTGGCCGCCCCTGGCCTTGATCCGCTCGTAATAATGCGAACCGCCGAGCTCCGGCCGCGTCTCTCCGACGACATAAATCAGGTTTCCTGGCGTCTTGAGATCCATCGTGACACAGCGGCCGACATCGGCCATGACGCCTATCGCCGAAATCAAGAGCGTCCCGGGGATCGCGATGGTCCTTTTGCCATGCGTGAATTCATTGTAAAAACTGTCCTTGCCGGAGATGAATGGAACGCCGAAGGCCTTGGCCGCGTCATAACATCCGTAGGCGGCGCGCACAAGGGCGCCCAGCCGGTCCGGCTTATCGGGATTCCCCCAGCAGAAATTATCCAGGATCGCCACTTCATCGAGGGGGCATCCGACGGCCACTAACTGCCGCAAGGCCTCATCGATGCATCCGGCCGCCATCCAGTAAGGATCCAGGTCGCCATATTTAAAATTAATGCCGTTGGAAACTGCAAATCCGCGCAGAGAATCGAAACGCGGTTTAATGACACAGGCATCCGACGGCCCGTCATTGGCGGCGCCGACGAGGGGTTTGACCACCGTACCGCCCTGCACCTCGTGGTCATACTGACGGATGACCCATTCCTTGGAGGCGATATTGGGCATGGACAAAAGCCCCAGCAAATCCTGTGTAAGGTCTTTTTTGGGACGGCGCGCTTTCTCTTTGATGCGCGGCGCCTGCCAGGAGGCGCGTTTGGTCGTGCGCGGCAGGCCATCGTGCACGAAGGCCATGTCCAGATCGCATACCTTGTGTCCGTCATAGAAAAGCTCAAGCCGGCCTGAATCCGTGAATTCCCCGATAACGGTCGCCTCCACATCCTGCCGGCGGAAGAGATCGACGAGCCTCTCGACCTTGTCTTTGGCGACAGCCAAAACCATCCGCTCCTGGGCCTCGGAGATCCATATCTCGGTATAACTCAACCCGTGATACTTCAAAGGCACTTTCTCCAGCATGACGCGCGCCCCGCACTCCGCGCCCATCTCCCCAATGGCGCTGGACAAGCCGCCGGCGCCGCAATCCGTAATCGCCTCATAAAGCCCTTCATCACGCGCCAGAAGGAGAACATCGAGCACCTTCTTTTCGGTGATCGCATTGCCGATCTGGACAGCCCCGGAAGACAGGCTTTCGGACTCGTGCGTCAGCTCGCCCGAGGAGAATGTTGCGCCGTGGATGCCGTCACGGCCGGTCCTGCCGCCGACGACAACGATCACCTCGCCGGCAGAGACCTTCTTGAAAGATCTGTCTTTAGGCAGGATGCCGACTGTCCCGCAATACACCAGAGGATTGCCGACAAAACGCTCGTCAAAAAGGACCGCGCCGTTGGCCGTCGGAATCCCCATCCTGTTGCCGTAATCCCGGACACCGCTGACCACGCCTTTCATGACGCGGCGGGGAGCCAAAGCCCCCTGAGGAAGCTTTTGTGCCGGATAATCCAGGGGCCCGAAACAGAAAACGTCAGTGTTCAAAATGGGCTTGGCCCCCAGACCCGTCCCGAGGGGATCGCGGATGACGCCGCCGATACCGGTGTTAGCGCCTCCATATGGCTCCAAGGCCGAGGGATGATTGTGGGTCTCGACCTTGAAACAAAGATTGAAGCGGTCGTCAAAACGGATGACACCGGAGTTGTCCTTAAAAACAGAAACACAATAGGGCTTTTTGAGCTGCTGCGTCGCCTTCACGATCGTCTCTTTGAGAAGGTTCGGGATGACACGGCTGCCGATCTTCCTGACATGGCAGGAACCGCTCGCCTTCTCGCGGTAATCGATCCGGCCGCGGAACGTCTTGTGGACGCAATGCTCCGACCAAGTCTGCGCCAGGGTCTCGAGCTCGCAGTCCGTGGGATTGCGCTTGAGCAAACGGAAATGGCGCTGGATCGCGCGCATCTCCTCGATATTAAGATAAAGCTGGCCCGTGCGGCTCAAGCGCTCCAGTTCCTTATCGCAAAGATCCACGATATCGACGATCTTAAGGGAAAACGCATAATCGGGGATATTCGAAAAATCGCGCAGGCTGTGCTGGTCTTCCGGCAGAACGGATTGGATCAATTTATTGTAGAGGAGCTTCTCGGCTATGGACATGAGGTCCCGGCGGCCCACCGTCCCTTTGAAAAAATACCTCTTGGCCGTGCGGACGGCATTCACGCTTGAGATCCCCAGATCACGGATACCCCTCAACGTGGATTCTTCCACGGGCTCCATGACGCCGGGATTATAAATAATCTGCAAAGGGGTATATCCTGCGGGGGTCAAAGGGGTCTGGTCCTGCGCATAGACCTCGAAATCCTCAATGACCTGGTCGGTCAGGAGCTCTGCGGCGATGCGCCGGGCTTCCGTCTCTGTCGGCGACCCGACGAGAAAATAGATGTGGTGGAGACGGACGTCTGTGACGCCTTGATACCCGAGGTGGGCGATATCCGCCAGAAGGCCTTCACAGAAACCGCTGAAAACCCCCTCTTTTTCCTTGATTTCTACGCGCCAGTACATTGTGGAAGGACCTTTTTTTCGAGAAAAACGGAAGATTTACTATAGCAGAAAAAACGACAAAAATCAATCCTGTCAGAGACGCCGTTTCGCCCTAACATATGGCCAACGCTATAAGCGGGTTCCGAACAATCTGAAAAAAATTGAATTTCTTGGCGAGGCCTGTCTCTAACGGGGCCAACGCAGGCGCAACGGTCCTCCGAAGGCCATCCCCTGTTTCCATCCGAACTTTTCGTGTGGAATACCGGTCAAAACAACCGGCGCACACAAGAATGTACTCTCAAACAGAGACAAAAACGGTAGACCATCCGGCCTGTCACAAACCCAGGTTCTTGAAGATCCTGTTGATGTGCCGCAGATAATACCTGATGTCGAAGCACGCTTCGATCTCACCGGTGCTCAGGTGACGCTTGACCTTCGGATCGCTCAATAGGACGCCCTTAAAATCCCTGTTGAGCGAACGCGACGTAAACGCATTCTTCTGGACGATATCGTAAGCCACCGGCCGGCTCAGGCCTTTTTTCATCAACGCCAGAAGCACGCACTGGGAATAGATCAGACCGTTGGTCCGCCCCAGATTGACGAGCATGTTCTTAGGATACACATCGAGCCCCTCAGCCACCTCGATAAAAAGATTGAGGACATAGTCCAAGGCGATCGTCGAATCCGGCAGGACCACGCGCTCCACCGACGAATGGCTGATGTCGCGCTCATGCCACAGGGCGATATTCTCAAGGCCGGCCATGGCATTGGCGCGCAGGAGGCGGCTCAAACCGCAAATCCGCTCGCAGATGACGGGGTTACGCTTGTGCGGCATGGCCGAAGACCCTTTCTGGTGTTTACCGAACGGCTCCTCGGCTTCCTGGACCTCGGTGCGGCTCAGATGCCGGATCTCGATGGCAAACTTCTCCAGAGAAGATCCTGTCATCGCCACGCTCATGAGGCAGGCGGCATGACGGTCGCGCGGGACAACCTGCGTGGAGCCGTAAGAAACCCCGAGGCCCAGTTTGGAACAGACATATTCTTCGACCTCGGGTTCGATGTTGGAATACGTACCGATGGTCCCCGAAAGCTTGCCGACGGCAATGCCGTGCTGCGTGGCCCGTAGCCGTTCGAGATTCCTCTTCATCTCGTCGTGCCAGAGGGCTACTTTAAGACCGAAGGTCGTCGGTTCGGCGTGCACGCCGTGCGTCCGGCCGATGCAGGGGGTCTCTTTATATTTTTTGGCTGTTTTCGCCAGGATCGGCAGCAATCTCTCCACGTCTTCGATAAGGATATTAAAAGCATCCCGCATCTGCAGGGCCAGGGTCGTATCCAACACATCGTTGGATGTCAGCCCCATGTGGATATATTTGGCGTCCGTCCCGAGACTCTCGGAAAGGTTATTGACAAAGGCGACGACATCATGCTTGGTCTTCTCTTCGATCTCCTTGATCTTCTGGATGTCGATCTTGGCCTTGGCCTTGATGGCAGCGATGGACTTTTTGGGAATGCGCCCCAGCTTTTGCCAAGCTTCGCACACACAGAGCTCGACAGCCAGCATGATATCGAACTTGTGTTCTTCGCTCCACACCTTGGCCATCTTCGGCAGACAATAGCGTTCGATCATGCGTCACCTCTTAATTTTGTCTATAACAGAGTTTCTATCCCTTGCAAAATTAACTCCAAGCCTGCGAGAGAAATTTTACACCGGCCCACCCTGGTGGAAAATTTCCGAGCGCTTAGGCGAGGAGTAACGTCTATTCCTTGATTTTGCCTATAACAGGGTAACTTTTCCTTACACCTGGCCCTATCGGAAAGGGCCAGTACGCCGCTTTCTGCGGCGCAAAATCAACCCCGAGTCTGCGAAGAAAATTTTTGCCGACCCATCCTGGCAAAAATTTTCAAGCGTTTAGGCAAGGGGTAAACGCTTATTCCTTAATTTTGTCTATAACAGGGTTTCTATCCCTTGCAAAATTAACTCCGAGCCTGCGAGAGAAATTTTACACCGGGTGGCGAAGCCCCCCTGGTGGAAAATTTCCGAGCGCTTAGGCGAGGAGTAACGTTTATTCCTTCTTTTGCCTATAACCAGGCATTTATTTCTCTCAAAATCAATTCTCTTAACGGGGCTTACTATAGCAGAGTTCAGGACAAGAGTCAATCCCATTAGGGACCTTCGTTGCAAAAAACTATAAAAAAAGATGCCGCTGGGGGCATCTGTCTATAAACAAACTTAAGTATATGTAAAATAATAATTTACATCATTTTACTATTTTGTGTGGAACGTCAATCACATCGTCATCTTTTGGCTCCCGCTTGGGGCTCCCCAAGGAAAAAAACCAGGACAAGAAAGCAGGCAGACCGATCAAAAAGAGGAAAAAGAGAAAACGACCGATCAGGGGGAAAACAAGGAAAAGGAACACAAAGCCGAAGAAGATCCCTTGCGCAAATGCCCATCGCACCAAAAGGGCCACCAGAAGAAGGCCGCCGGCCAAAAACGCCAGGCCCCCCAGCATGATAAAAAAAGCCGCCACCCTCTGCGGCCAACCGCCAAGCTGAAAACGCTCCGAATGGAAATAAATCTTCATGGTTTTCAATAAATGTTATGGATGCCGCCGGTCCTTTTTAAAACCAGCCGCAAAAGGCCAGCGCGCAGATCGTCTTGGCATCCAGGATCTTGCCGCGCCGCCAAAGCTCCCGCATCTGGCGCCTCGTAAAAATCTTTGAGTCGAAGACTTCATCCCGGTCTTTGGCCCTGGGGGAGACCTTGAGCCCCTCGGCTTTATAAATGGATATCCTTTCCGTTGCGTAACCGGGAACCGGATAAATCCTTCCCAAAAGAGAAATCCTGGACGCGGCATATCCCGTCTCTTCCTGGATCTCCCGGCGCGCGCAATCCAGGAGCGATTCGCGGCCTTCCCGCGTGCCGGCAGGGAACTCATAAAGCCAGGTGTCGACGGCAGGCCTGAACTGCCTGAGCAAGATCACGCGATCCCTGTCCAGGAACGGAACGATCAGGGCCGCCCCCGGATGCTCGATCACCTCTACGTCTGTCATACGGCCATCCGGCAGCCTCCTCAGGCACCGAACGAGGTCAAAGACGCGGCCGCGGTAAATCAGGGCTTTCGCATCATTTTTCATCGCAACAAAAATACCCCCAAAAGGACGAAGCCGATCCCGAACATCTTCGCCGTCGTCAATGCCTCTCCCAAGACAAGGATCCCCATAAGAAAAGCGATCAAAGGATAGGCCCCTGCAATAGGAGTGACCCGGGACACATCGCCGCCTTTAAGCGCGTTGTAAAACAACAACTGGCCGATAAAATTAGCGGTAAAACCGCCAAAGACGATCAGGCCGATGTTGCGCAAAGGCGTATGCGCCAGCTCGGACAGGATTTGAGGCCGCGCGACGAGAAGAACGATCGCTCCCGAAGAAACCGCCAGGCACCGGACAAAGATGCCCGCCGCAGGCGTCAGCCGCGACAACCCCATCTTTTCAAAAACCGGCACCAAACCCCAGACGAGAGCCGTCAACAAAGCAAAATAATAAGATTTCATGCGTCTCCTTGATTTTGCCTATAACAAGGTTTCTATTCCTTGCACCTGGCCCTATCGGAAAGGGCCGCACCTTGCCTCATTGGACTGGCAAGTGCGCCACCTTCTGTGGCGGTGCGCCGCTTTCTGCGGCGCAAAATCAACTCCGGGCCTGCGAAAAAAGTTTTTGCGGACTGGCCAGCTTCGCTGGCCGAGTCCTGGCAAAAATTTTCAAGCGCCCGCCACCACTGCTTAGGCGGACCCGCCGATCTTTAGGGACGGGCATCCCACAGGTTAAAGCCGGGGATGCCTGTGAAGGATTAGAAATTCCTTCAGCATCGGTTATTAGAAATTTAACCGCGTAATCCTATTCCCTGATCATCGTCAAGAGCATCTTGAAGCGCTCTTTGGCAAATACCGCGTGAGGCACGCCTGCCGGCATGATGACGAGACCTCCGGCCGACGCCACGACTTCGTCGTCGCCGATCAAAAGCCTGGCCTGCCCCTCCAGGACCTGGACAACGGCATCGAAAGGCGCCGTATGCTCGCTTAGATTCTGCCCGGCATCAAAAGCAAAAAGCGTCATGGTCCCCGCCGCTTTATCGACGAGGGTCTTGCTGACGACGGCCTGAGACGCGTAGGCGACGTCTTCTTTCAATTCAATCACATGTCTAAGCATTCCGTCTTCTCCTAGAAGCACTTCCCTTTTGTTTTTTTAACGCAGACCTTCCTGGAACAACGATAACAGATCTCATGCGTCAGAAGGCGACCACGCACGAAATCATCGATATTCTGTAAGGTGGTGCGGGCGATATTCGTCAGGGCCTCCTGCGTAAAAAACCCCTGGTGCGCCGTCACCAGGACATTGGGAAACGTCAGCAGTCTCGCCAGGACGTCGTCCGAAATCACATCCGAAGAGAAATCCTCGAAGAAATATTCGTTCTCTTCTTCATAAACATCGAGGCCCGCGTAGCCGACTTTTTTGTTTTTGAGCGCCTCGATCAAGGCCCGGGTATCGATCAGCTTGCCGCGGCCCGTATTGACGATCATGACGCCTGTCTTCATCGTCTGGATAGTTTTGGCGTTGATCATACGGTATGTCTGCCGGGTCAGGGGACAATGCAGTGAGATGACGTCGGATTTTTTATAGAGGGTCTTGAGATCCGTATAGGAAAATCCCGCTTCCGCAGCAAAAGCCTCGTCCGGACCGGGGTCATAAGCCAAGACATGCATCCCGAAGCCTTTAAGGATCCGGATGAGCTCCCGGCCGATCGCGCCCGTGCCGATGACGCCCGCGGTCTTGCCGAACATGTCGAATCCCAAAAGCCCCTGAATGGAAAAATTGTTGTCGCGGGTCCTGTGATACGCCCGATGTGTCTTGCGGTTCAAGGCCAGCATCAACGCCACGGCATGCTCTGCGACGGCATGCGGCGAATAAGCCGGCACGCGCACGACATGGATTTTGCCGAATGCCGCCCTGAAATCCACGTTGTTATATCCCGAGGCCCGCAGGGCGATGAGACGGACGCCGTTCCGATGGAGCGCCTTGATGACGTCGGCATTGACGACGTCGTTGACAAAGATACAGACCGTATCGAAGCCCCGCGTCAAAGCCGTCGTCCCGGGACCGAGATGCTCTTCAAAATAGGTGACAGGAAAACCGAATTTTTTTCCGGCCGCGTCGAAGAATTTCCTGTCGTAAGGCTTGGTATCGAAAAAAGCGATCCTGGGAGACTTCATGGCTTTTCTCTCGACATCTTTAGCTTGGTTTAGGCGCCTGCCTGTCTGGCCTTGCCCTGCCGAAGGCGAGACAGTCCAAGACAGGCGCGCGCCACCGGGCCGCCTCACCGACCTAAATAAAACATCTTGGAAATTCTCGGCGGCCGCGCTAAACGGTCGGACTTATTCGTCCGACCAGCGCCCTTCGTTACTCGCCTTTCCTGAGCCGCTCTTTGAATTCATGCCACGGGAAGCTGTTGCCGGGACACTCGGTCCTGGCGCCGGAAGCGTCCTTGTGCCGGATGACGCGCGACAACGGTATGCGATAATAATTCCTCAGGGTCTCGACGAGCAGAACGAGGGAATCCATCTGCGCCTTTGTGGGCTGCTCGTGTGTGAAGTCGCCGACAAGACAGATGCCGATGCCGCATTGGTTCATGCCCCCGGCCTTGCAGTGCGCGCCGTCCATCTGTTTGATCCAGCGTGGCGAAGCCTCGATCTGTCCGTCCCGCCGCGTCCTGGTGCCGTTATCGATCACAAAATCGTATCCCAAACCTCTGTCGAACCCGCGGCGGCGGTGGATTCTGTCGAGGGACGTCGCATCGCCGTCATCGGTCACGCTGTGATGGATCACGATATATTTCCACTTCGACGACTTAAACAGAGGAATAACAGGCCGCAGAGGCGCGGCGCCGGGGATCAGAATCTTCTGGCCGATCTTGAGGCTGCGCGGGTCGGTGATGTGATTGGCTCTCAAGATGGCGTCCGCAGGAACATCATACATCCGGCCGATACGGTAAACCGTCTCCGCAGGGCCGATGACATGATACAGGTCCTGACGCGGGCCGGCCTCGAAAACGGGCTTGTAGACCATCTCTGTCGACGGAGGAACAGTCGCGCAGGAGGACAAAATCAGCGCCAGGCCGGCACAGACACATCCATAGAAGAGGGAATATAAAGAAGAAAAACGGGTCCGTATGCGCATCATATCTTATCGAAGAACAAAAGAATACCCATGACCACAAAAATAAAGCCGCCCGCCATCTTCAGCCATTCGGGTTTAAGGAACCGCGACAAAATAGCCCCCAAAAAGACGGAGATCGCCGTCACCACGATGTAGGCGCTGACAGAACCCAGCCAGACCACCCAGGGCCTCTGGGATTTTGCAGCCATGGTCAGGCCGACCATCTGGGTCTTGTCCGCCATCTCGGCAAAAAAGATAGCGCTGAATGTCGCCAGAAATATCTTCCAATCCATACGTAACCTCGTTTTTTAAGAAACAGGAAAAACGCGGGTCCTTCCTCTAAAGATTTATTTGCGTTTCCCGATCACTTTTTCCTTCAGCGGATATTTACCGCAGGAAAAGGCCTCCCCTTCTGGGCAATATCCCAAGGCGTCGCACTTGGCCCCCGCGTCGACAAAGACCTCCGGCAGCTTCTGGCGGCAGATCTTGAGCATCTCGTCGCCCAGCCGCTTGATCTCCCACTGCGCGCGTTGACAACAGCGCTGATGGAAAAAATGGATCAGCTCGCGGCAATTCATGGTAACGACGATCTTGGTCTCCGCCGCCTGGGGCAGGACAAAGCGCACGTCCTGGTTGGCGTTCTGCCCCACCTTGCCTTTTTTATTGAAGGCCTCCAGCAGCCTGTTATAGCTCGACTGGATCATCTCCATGGTCTTGAGAAATTCCGCTTTCAGAGACGCATCCTGCTCGATGGAGGGCGGGATGACATAATCGAAATTTGTCTCTTTCACATAACGCTGGCTCTGCTGGGAAAAAGAAGCGATCCTGTGGCGTACCAGCTGGTGCGTCAGCGCGCGCGACACGCCTTCGATCGCGAAGGTGAATTTCACGTGCTCCAGCGGACTTTCGTGTCCCGAGGCGACGACCTTGCGGATGAACGCCGCCTGCTTCTTCGGGTCCTCCTCCTTCTCGTCGAACAGCTCGCCGGCAAAACGAGGAGAATAACACTGACGGCAGGCGGCGTAGATCAGGGCCACGGGATGCTGCGACATTTCCAACAGGCGGACATTCAATTGGACCTGAGGCATAGATCAAGACTCCTTTTCTGAAAAGAAATTCTGCGTTTCGTTGTCCTATCATAGCAAACAATGCCAAGCCTGTGAAAAGATTTTTTATTTGCCAACCCCCCGGTCTTTGATATAATACAGATACAACTTGGTAACAAAAGCTTCTGGCGACATGGAATCAACCATGAGGAAGCGTATTTGAAAGAAAATCGTGAGCCTGGGTTTTCGTAACCAGGCTTTTTTATTGCCGCAGAAAGCGGCGCACTGGCCCATCCAATTGGGCCAGGTGTAAATAACCATGAATTCAATCCTCTCAACCCCCCTCACAGCCGACCATATCGTCCGCGGCGCACGCATGGCCCCCTTTGCCGGCTGGAACATGCCTATCCAATATGAAGGCATCATCGCCGAGACCCTGCATACGCGGTCTGCGGTGAGCTGTTTCGACATCTGCCACATGGGCGAATTTCTCCTCAAAGGAGACCCGCAGACCTGCGGCCTGGAACGCCTCGTCACGGCGCGGCTGTGCGATATGCCGACGGGAAGCTGCCGCTACGGCTCCATCCTCAACGAAAAAGGCGGAGTCTTGGACGACCTGATCGTCTACCGCAAGGGGCCGGCGGACTGGATGATCGTCGTCAATGCCGCTACCATTGAAAAAGACAAAAAGCATTTCCAGGCACACCTGAAGCCCGGTACGGAATTCCGCGACGTCTCTGCCGAAACCGGCAAGATAGACCTGCAGGGCCCCCTCTCGCGCGATATCATCAAAACGATCGCGCCAAAGGCGGCAAATCTCGGCTATTACACGTTTTTGGAAACCGAAGTTTTGGGCAGGCCGGGCCTCGTCAGCCGCACAGGATACACCGGAGAGCTGGGCTATGAGCTTTATCTCCCCTCACAAGAGATCCCGGCGCTCTGGAAAAAGCTTCTGGACGACCCGCGCGTCAAGCCTGCGGGCCTCGGTGCCCGCGACGTCCTGCGTCTGGAAATGGGCTACAGCCTCTACGGCCAGGACATCGACGAAGAAACAACCCCCCTTGAGGCGGGCCTCGAAAAATTCGTCGACTTCAAAAAAGATTTCATCGGCAGGGACGCGCTGACATTCAAAAAGAAAACGGGCGTGTCGCGCCGGCGCGTCTATCTGCGCGCGCTCTCACGCCGCTCTCCCCGGCATGAACATCATATCTTCATCGACGGCGAGAAAAAAGGACTTGTGACCAGCGGCACCTTCTCTCCGCATTTGAACTGCGGCATCGGCATGGGATTCCTTGATAATGCCCCTGCGGCGCGCGGACTGGATATTTGCGTCGGAGACGACAAAATAAAAATCGAGGCCGTGATCACGGACAAACCGTTCGTGAAGCACACATCCCTTAAACGATAAGGAGCACGCCATGAACATCCCGGACGGACTTTATTTTACGAAAGAACATGAATGGGTCAAGATCGAAGGAGCAACAGCCACAGCCGGCATTACGGATTATGCCCAGCATGCCTTGGGCGACGTCACGTTCGTCGAGTTGCCCAAAAAAGGCCAGGGCGTCAAACAATTTCAGCTGATGGCGACCATTGAATCCGTTAAGGCGGCCTCGGACATCTACGCGCCCGTCTCGGGGATGATCGCCGAAGCGAACGACACGCTCAATGCCGATCCCGGCCTCGTCAACCAAGACTGCTACGCCAAAGGATGGATCGCCAAGATCAACCTTGCAGATCCCCAGGAAACCAAGAATTTGCTGGACCCGGCCGCCTACAAGGCCTATGTCGAAGGATTATAGCCCCTATGCCCGATTATATCGCCAACACGGAACGCGATAGCCGAGAGATGCTCGATGCCATCGGCGCGCCGAACATCGAGGCCCTCTTTGACGTCATCAAGAAAGAACAGCGGCCGCGTTCGTTCAATCTCCCGGAGGGGCTTTCCGAGTTCGAGGTCGCATCCAGGATAAAGAACCTCGCGGACAAAAACGCCAAGGACCTCCTCTGCTTTATCGGCGCCGGATTCTATGACCACGAGATCCCCGCCGTCGTCGACCATCTCAGCTCCCGGAGTGAATTCTATACGGCCTACACCCCCTACCAGCCTGAATGTTCTCAAGGAACCCTGCAGGCGATCTACGAATACCAAAGCGCGATCTGTCGCCTCACCGGTATGGAGATCGCCAACGCCTCTCTCTATGATGGGGGCACCGCCCTCTACGAGGCCATGATGATGGCGCGGCGGGCCACGGGACGCAACCGCGTCCTCGTCGACAACGCGGTCTCGCCCATCTACCGCACCATGCTCACCTGCTACACCAAAAACCTGGAGATCGAATTCGTCGAGATCCCCGTCGTCCACGGCCAGACAGACCGCTCCAAAATCAAAGAACACTTGAACGACAAGATCGCCTGTGTCATCCTGCAAAACCCGAACTTCTTCGGCGCCATCGACGACCATGGAGATATCGTTGCCGATGCCCATGCCTGCGGCGCACTGGCCATCGCCTCCGTCTATCCCATCAGTCTGGGAATGCTCAAGACGCCGGCGGAATGCGGCTTTGACATCGCGACCGGCGAAGGCCAAAGCCTGGGACTCCCCCTGGCGTTCGGAGGGCCTTATCTGGGCTTCATGGCGGTCAAAAAAGAGCTGGCGCGCAAGATGCCGGGCCGCATCGTCGGCCGCGCCGTCGATACGAACGGCAAAACAGGCTTTGTCCTGACGCTCCAGGCCAGAGAACAGCATATCCGCAGGGAAAAGGCGACATCCAACATTTGTTCCAACGAAGCACTCTGCGCCCTGCGCGCCTGTATCTATCTTTCCTGCATCGGCAAAGAGGGGTTGGCGGAGCTGGCAGCCCTGAATTACCACAATGCCGAGCACCTCAAGAACCTGCTTTCGAAAATCAAGGGCGTCGAGGTCAAGCGCAGCTCGCCGACGTTCAATGAATTCACAGTGGTCTTGCCTAAAGACCCACATGCCGTTATCGCCGCCATGCTGGAACGCGGCATCGCCGCAGGATTTCCGCTGGGCCGCTATTACAAAGGCATGGAAAGCTATATGACCGTTGCCGTCACAGAGAAATACAGAAAGAAAGATCTCGCGCATTACGCCAAAACACTGGAGTCGGTCCTATGGAAATGATCTTCGACAAAAGCCGGCCCGGAAGACGTTGCACGCGCTTCTCTTGCGCCGACGTGCCTCAGGCCAAGGCGCCGGATGCAAAATTTCTGCGCAGGTCCGCCTGCGAGCTGCCGGAAGTCTCGGAACTCGATGTCGTGCGCCACTTCACAAACCTTTCGCGGTTGAATTTCTCGGTCGATACTAATTTTTATCCTCTCGGCTCCTGCACCATGAAATACAACCCGAAGTTCACCGAAGATTTAAGCCGCCTAGAAGGATTCTGCAGGCTCCACCCCATCCTGCCGCAGCTTAAAGGAGGCGCCGCCCGCGTCCAGGGCGCGCTCGAAGTCCTTTATGAAACGGAATGCTTGCTCTGCGAAATCACCGGCATGGACCACTTCACCCTGCAGCCGGCGGCCGGCGCCCACGGGGAGCTGACGGGCGTCATGCTCATCGCCGCCTACCACCGTGCCAAAAAGAGAAAACGTAGATATGTCATCATCCCGGATTCCGCGCACGGCACCAATCCGGCCAGCGCAGCGATCGCCGGCTACGAGATCATCAACACTCCATCCAATGCCGACGGCACGATGGACCTGGCGGCCCTCGAAGAAAAGCTCAACGACGATGTGGCAGCGATCATGATGACCTGCCCCAACACGCTGGGACTCTTTGAAAACCAGATCGATGAAATCGCGCGCCTTGCCCATAAGGTCGACGCCCTCATGTATTACGACGGCGCCAACCTCAATGCAATCCTGGGGCATTGCCGGCCGGGCGACCTGGGATTTGACGTCATCCATCTCAACCTTCACAAGACATTCTCAACGCCGCACGGCGGCGGGGGGCCTGGGGCAGGTCCGGTAGGCGTCAAGAACAAACTGGAGAAATTCCTCCCTGTCTCGCGGGTAAAAAAGAACCATGACGGCACGTTTGCCCTAGACTATAACCATCCGGACTCCATCGGCTATCTGGCCCATTTTTACGGCAATTTCCTGGTGATCCTGAAGGCCTATGCCTATATCCTCTACTTGGGACGCGAAGGGCTCATCCGCACGGCCCGGCATGCGGTCCTCAACGCCAACTATGTCCTGGCCAGGCTTAAAGACCACTATGACACGGCGGCCTCGCGTTGCATGCACGAATGTGTCTTGTCTGCCGCCCCCCAGACCGCGCACGGCGTCCATGCGCTTGATATCGCCAAATATCTCATCGACTGCGGCTTCCATCCGCCGACGATCTACTTTCCCCTCATCGTCAAAGAAGCCCTTATGATCGAACCGACGGAGACGGAATCCAAAGAAACCCTGGATCATTTTATCGACTGCATGGTCCGCGCCGCCTGCCTGGCCAAAGAAAATCCGGAAGCCCTTAAAAAAGCGCCTCTCACCACGCCTGTCGCCAGGCTCGATGAAACCAAGGCCGCACGCGAAATGAATTGCGCCTCTATCTAAAAGAGGCAACCGGCTTAGGTTGACGGACCAACGAAAAAACATCTCTTAACTCGATCCCCGGCAAACCCATGCGCTCGCTACCCCGCAAAGCTCTAAACCCATGAAAACCTTCCGCCTGATCACGTCCGGATATGCCGACGCAGCCACGAACATGGCCGTCGACGAAGCGCTTTTTTTCTCCTACAGGCAAAACGGCAGCCTGCCGATCCTGCGCCTCTATGGTTGGAGACCCGCCGCATTCTCCTTTGGCGTTTCTCAGGACCCCGCAGCACTTTTCAACTTCAAGGCCCTTGAGGCCTGCGGCACGGCCATGGTACGCCGGCCCACGGGGGGCGGCGCCCTTTTTCATAACGATGAACTGACTTACTGCATTGTAGCCTCGACCGAAGACCTGGGATTGGAGACGCGCGGCGTCAAGGCATCCTACGGAAGAATTACGTCCTTTCTGATAGAAGCCTACCGGATCCTCGGCCTAGAAGCCTGCTTTGCCGGAGACAGCGGCGTTCACGGCATGGATCACAAAATCGCAGACTTATGTTCGAGCCGTAACGAAGAATACGATATCCTCATCGACGGCAGGAAACTCGGGGGCAGCGCGCAAAAACGCTCCAAAAACATCATCCTCCAACACGGTTCGATCCCTCTAAGCTTCGATCGCCGCCGGCCGGAACCCTGCCTGCGGCACCCCTTGCCGGATGTCGCAGATTTAAGCACCCTTCTGAAACGGCGTATCGGCGGACATGAAACATCGGAAGCCGTCGTATCGGCTTTTAAATCCCACTTCTGTGCCGATTTCCTGGATTCAAGGCTGGACCGGAAGGAAGAAAAAATAGCCGCTCTCCTGAAAGACAACAAGTACGCCGGGGCCGGCTGGAATCTCAAAAGAATCGACCCAATGACAGAAACCATCCATGCCTATCGAACGCAGGCCGCCATGGCTTAAAAAAAAGATAGAATTCTCGGGCAGCAAAGAGACGGCCGAACTGCTGGCCCGCCGCGGTCTCAATACCGTCTGCCGCGAAGCGCGCTGCCCCAACATCTCCGAATGCTACAAGAACCGGCATACGACATTCCTCATCTTGGGAAAAGTATGCACCCGTTCCTGCGCCTTTTGCCATGTCGCCAAAGGTACCGCCCCGGAACCCCTTGACCCAACGGAACCTCAACGTGTCGCCGCATGCGCCCGAGAGATGGGATTGCGCCACGTCGTTGTCACCAGCGTCACGCGCGACGATCTTGCCGATGGCGGCGCCGGCCACTTTGCGCAGACCATAAAGATGCTGCGACAAATCTCATCGCAACCCACCATTGAAGTCCTCGTGCCGGACTTCCAGGGAAACAGGGATGCCGTCGCCGCCGTTGCCGCCAACACGCCCGACATCTTCGGGCATAATCTGGAGACTGTCCGCCGCCTTTATCACCTGAGGCCAGGGGCGGATTACAGGCGTTCCCTCGACGTCCTCGCCTCGGCTAAAAAGAAAAACGCACGCCTCAAAACAAAAACAGCCCTCATGCTGGGGTTGGGAGAAACGCAGAGTGAAGTCACGGAGGCATTCCGTGACTTAAAAAGCGTGGATTGCGACTTTCTGGCGCTGGGGCAATATCTGAGACCGGACAAAAAAAATACCGAGGTCAAGGAATATCTCCCCCCCGGAATGTTTGAAGAGTACTGCCGGATCGCCCTCTCTCTGGGCTTCCTCCATGTCGAAAGCGCGCCTTACGTGCGCAGCTCATACCATGCAGGATCTTATCTAAAGCCTTAAAACAGCATGCATCCGCGGCTGAACCGTTATAAGCGGCTTTTCAGCAGTATAGCGATGATCGCAGCCATGGCGGCAACCACAAGAAACAATCCCATCGCCTTCGTGTTACGCACCTCTTTCTGCATGGAAACAGGCTGCATATTCCAGTTGATCCGCCGATAGAAAGCGATCTGGAACTGGATGGCCTTGTCCGGTTTAAGGTAAATGAAAAGGCCGACGATAAGACTCAACGCTGAAAAAAGATACAATGCGGGAAAACAATAAAGCAATCGCCACATACCCACCTCCTTATCCCACCTCCGGTGGGATAACCCCGCAGCCTGCGCCGTTCATTTTGTGAGTGCCTCTGGCGCATATGAACAAAATGAACAAGCCGATTAGGCAAGGGGTCCTCTCTCTCGTTTCCCTCCGCCTCTGGCGGGATGACTCCGATCACCCGGCCCCATCGGATGGGCCGGTGCGCCGCTTTCTGCGGCGGCGTATCTTGAAAATATCTGGATGCACCTGGCCTTATCAGAAAGGCCAGTATTCCGCTTTCTGCGGAACCCGTCCGAACTCTGTGAGGACTGGTCGCAGACAGATATTTTCGAGATGTTTACGCGAGGAGTCTTGCCTCGATTTCCCTCCGCCTCCGGCGGAACGACCTCCTTGTGCCCGATACCCCGCAAGATCACTCTTCGAATTTCGGCGTGCGGCCGGCCCTTGAAAAAAACCGGACAAGATTCAAGGCAATCAGCCCAAGGACACCGGCAAGGCTGACAAGGAAAACCGACCGCCAGAACACATTGGCGGCCTTGAGGATCCTGATGTCTTCGACGAAAATAACCTCACAGGCCCCGGCGCCGCTGTCTGTGCGGCTGGTGCTCGTATGCCAGCTGACTTCGGCCGGTGAATCCCAATCGCCGCCGGCACCAAGCTTGCGGGCCTTGACGTTCACCAGCTTTCCCGTGATCTTGATCTGGTCCCCATAAACCAGAAAACCGATGATCCTCTCAAATTTCCTGCTGTTCATCAAGAGATGATTGTTGGAAAGCTGGTTCAGATTGAACGGCAGAGACTCTCTCCACTGCGCCCAGCAGAACCGACAGTCCTGAGAAAAAGACAAAGTGTTGGCCCGATATGACTTTTTCGAAAGGTTGTCTCCCCAGATCAGACAAAGGTCAAAAGGAAACACCTTATCGAAATTATAAATACTGAACGTCCGGTAATTAAGCTTGTGCACGAGCATGGCGTTGATCTCGTAATGATACAGCGGCTCAAGCTCATAGGCATAACCGTTGGCCCTGAAGGTAATAGGCGGGGATACCGGGAGGGGTGTCTGGATGGGGTCCTGGAGGGCCTCGGCGGCAATGCCAACGACACCCTTATAGTTGTTGCGGCCGAAAAAAGAAACGACCAGCAACCCCAAAAGTATCCAAAAAAGGTTCTTCCTGACGAAAGACAGGATTTCCACAGCGCTATTATATCACGACACCTGGGAAAAATAAGGGGGAATTCCAAAAGGGACAAAACGGCGGGCCTTTTGGCGGCAAACTGATGGCTCCGCCATGCGCGACAGCGCCAATGAATATGTATTTAACTCTTTGTAATGGAAGTAGTTACGAAATTCCAGAGGATTTGACCTGGCAAAAAAAGGACAAGGGGAGAAATCTGTTATAGATTACCGGGCATAGCCTGCCCTCTAGTAGTTTCTCCCCCTGTCTAATATCTTGTTTCGCTATCTACTGCAAATTTAACACAAGAAACGCAGGATTTTCAAGGGGTGATAAAAAAGAAAAAATAATTATTTTACAAGGAGAGGAATGCCGGAAAAATATTTTTACGAAAAACAACCGTTTTATTTTTTGTCGAAAAGCCTCTCCAAAAACCCTCCTCATAAACTCGTCAGCTCCGCGTATCTTTCGGGAAATCTGTAACCGCGCCACGTGATGACGCCCTCTTTGTTGATGATCAAAAAGACGGGGACACCGCCGATATCGTAAATGTCGCAGATTTTCCCATCCTCATCCAAGAGGACAGGGAAAGGAAGGCCTTGCTTGCCGGCGAAACTTGCGACCTTGGCGGCCGCTTCCTTCTTGTTCACGGCCAGGACCTCAAAACCCTCCTTCTCCAATTTCTGATATCTCTCCTTGAGATTATTGAGCTCGAACGGACAATAAAGGCCGTTCGTCTTCCAGAACATGATGATGACGTTCTTTTTGTCCTTGTAATCGGAAAGCGAAACCGTCCGTCCTGCTGTCGATACCAACGTAAAATCCTGCGCCAGCTTCCCTTCGCCTGCGGCCGCCATCAAATCCTGGAAAGACAACACCAGAAGAAACCCCAAAAAAACCATACCTATCGCTATTTTTACTTTCATACCATCTCCTCCTGCAACACCATAATTTCGGTTAAAGCTATTCCCTTTGGCGGCTTTTAAAAAACCGGCTCACCACGCCTACTTTTCCGAAGAATCCTCAAGATCCTTATCCTCCTGCGTCGCTTCGCCGCCTGCGCTCTCCTTCTTCGTTTCAGTCTTTTTGGTCCGGATGGCGCGATATTCCCTTTTGATGGACGCCAGGTCTCTCTTCAACCGGGCGGTATCCTGGCTCAGTCTCTCTTTGGCAAGCTTGACCGCCTGGGGGTTATTGGCTTTCTTGGCCGCTGCCAGTAATCTGCGATCGATAGCAATGGCCTGCCTATCCGAAATAATGACGGGGTTCTTGTTGACGTCAGGCGCTTGCGCGCAGACGCGCGCCGGCCAGGCCGCCATAAGAAATAATACGGCCAGCATGACTACTTTTTGTCCGAAATATTCCCCCCTGCCCATAGTGCTCCTTTTCATTTGCGGCCGCTTTTCCGCCCTTCTTCGCATTTCTTTTTATTATATGCCGATAAAAAATAAAAAGCCAGGATTTAAGCCTTCCGGGCCAACGCCGCATTTTGCCCCGCTGTGGGACGCCGGACAACATCGACGGAGGGCACAAAAAACGGGGCGGGAAAATCCCGCCCCGTTTGACCAGGCTCGCCGCCAGCTGCTTATTTCTTGCAGCAAGCGCCGCCCTGACAACACTTGGACGCAGCACAGGCGCATGCACCATCCTTGCAGCAAGCGCATGCACAGGCGCAGGCGCCCTTCTGACAGCATGCTTCGATGGCACAGCCGCCGCCCTTAGCCCCACAACACTTCCCTTCCGCATAGGCCTGTCCCGTCAACAGAAACAAGGCCATGAACAGCACAAACAAAAGTGACTTATTCATAGATACTCCTTTGTTATGAATGTTTGAAAAACAACTTATGACGGATCAGCGAGGGCCGGATTCGGGGGATGAAAAACGGTACGGACAGCCTTGTGTTGATACGCAAACTCCGGCGCCAGCGGGAGTGCGCCGGCCGAAACGAGGCGCGGGGAAAAGACATCCCTTTCTATCTTTGCCGGGCTGACACACACATGAAGACAGGCAAGGATCTTGCAATGGCATGACGCGCAGCAACACGCATGGTCAGGGGCAGAGAAAACAACAGGGATGCCGCCAAAAAAAATGACGGCAACCATCAAAATGATCAGGATTTTATGGCGTTTATGCATAAAGCAAGTTTAGTATATATCTATCGGGTGCTCAAGCCTTGGTCGACGGACTTCCCTCATGGCCCTTCGATCCCAAACTTCGATGAGGCTGCCTCGGGAACTCTTCTCTTTGACCAGCTTCTCCAAATCCGATTAGAATTATTTCAGCCAGTCTTTTATTTTTTGCTTAATTTGATCCCTGATCGTTCTTGTTTTTTCCAGCTTTTCATCGTAGGCGCCCTCAAAAGCCGCCGGATCGTCAAAGCCCCAATGAAGTCTCCTGCCGCTCCCCGGAAATGCCGGACATCTGCCTGACTGCGATTCATCGCAAACTGTGATCACATAATCATATTGCTTGCCCTGCTTGTAAAAATCAAACACACTCTTGGTCTTGTTTTGCGAAATGTCGACCCCGGCTTCCTTCATGACCTCGACAACAATAGGATTCAGCTTGCCTGGCTCAAGACCTGCGCTCTCAACATCAAACCTATCCGGCGCCATCTGCTTGAGGAAGGCCTCAGCCATCTGAGACCGGGCGGAGTTGTGGACGCAGACAAACAAGACTTTCTGTTTAGTCATGAAAATACCTGTTTTTGAATCTGAGGGCGACGCTGACAAGGCTGATGAGCACCGGAACCTCTACGAGAGGCCCGATCACAGCCGCAAACGCCTCGCCCGAATTGATCCCAAAGACAGCCACGGCCACCGCGATGGCCAGCTCAAAATTGTTGCTGGCAGCGGTAAAGGCAAGTGTCGATGTTCTGGCGTAACCGGCATGGATTTTGACACCCAAATAGAAAGATACCAAAAACATCACAACGAAATATATAAGAAGTGGTACGGCTATGCGCACGACATCAAGGGGGATCTTGACGATATATTCTCCCTTCAAGGAAAACATGACGACGATGGTAAAAAGCAACGCGATGAGGGTGACGGGACTAACCCTGGGAATGAATTTCTTTTCATACCACTCTTTACCTTGAAGCCTGATAAGGACAAAACGGGTCATAAGCCCTGCGATAAAAGGGATCCCCAGGTAGATGAAAACGCTCTTGGCGATCTGGGATATCGTGACATGCACCGCCATACCGCGAAGACCGAACCAGGTCGGAAGAATTGTAATAAACACCCATGCGTACACGGAGTAAAACAGCACCTGAAATACGGAATTCAGCGCAACCAGGCCGGCGCAATACTCGGTATCGCCGCGGGCCAGCTCGTTCCACACGATGACCATCGCGATGCAACGCGCCAGCCCGATCATGATCAAGCCGACCATATATTGCGGATAATTCCGCAGGAACGCGATCGCCAGCACAAACATCAAAACCGGGCCGATGATCCAGTTCTGGACCAGCGAAAGCCCTAAAACCTTGTAGTCGCGAAAGACATCTTTCAATTCTTCATACCTGACCTTGGCCAGCGGCGGATACATCATGAGAATCAAACCGATGGCGATCGGAACATTGGTCGTCCCAACCTGAAACTTATCCCAGAAATTCACGATTTGAGGAAAAAGGTATCCTGACCCGACGCCTACAACCATGGCCAGAAAGATCCAAAGGGTCAACAACCTGTCCAAAAATGAAAGTTTTCCAACAATGCCATCGCTCATCTTTTACTCTTTGTTTTAATCTTGCAACATCCGCCCTCGATCTTTATCGCTTTGATGTTGACCAAGGCATCGGCTATTTTTTTATGCGCTGAGGCAATAATCCTGGAGAATGTCGGCCGGGAGATCTTCATCAGCTTGGCCGCATCGACTTGCTTCATTTCTTCAAGATAGGCAAGCCGCATGGCCTCAAACTCATCAATGCTTAAAATAACACCATCGAGCCTGCGTGGCGGTCTGCATTTCGGACGAAAGCACCTCTCCCCCGGCAAACACTTGACCCATCTT
Organism: Candidatus Velamenicoccus archaeovorus; assembly: GCF_004102945.1. GTDB lineage: Bacteria > Omnitrophota > Gorgyraeia > Velamenicoccales > Velamenicoccaceae > Velamenicoccus > Velamenicoccus archaeovorus. The sequence goes on from NZ_CP019384.1 coordinate 1,567,625, forward strand.
GTCTTTTTCGGCCTCATGGACCCCCCGGTATTTATGAACCAATGTTCATAATTATTTTATCGCGGGATCCTCTTGTGTCAATGAATTCTGAAAAACGACAAGTATGTACGCAAAAGGACGGCCTCAAAAAAAGGACCGCCTTTTTCAAGGCGGTCCTTTCAAGGATTGTCCTTCGTCGCGCTTCGCTTGCTCAGGACAATGGCGCGCACAACCGAACCACGTCCGATTTATCCGCTATTTTTAAGCTGAATTATCTCCGGCTTCTTGCGCCGCAATAAGCAGAAATATATCCGCTCTCAAGAGACGGACATTTCGCCTCTTTAGGAGCTAACGTCCTTCGTTTTTATGCTTCGAATAACAATCTTTGCAGTATATCGGTCGACCATCCCTTGGCTTAAAAGGGACTTCGCACTCTTTCTTGCAATCTGAGCAAATCGCCTTGTGCATCTCCCGCGGACGGCTGAATCCGCCATCTTGATACCCCATTATTCCCTCCTATTGTTCACTCTGAAGATCCTGGCTTAAAGGGACCTGCTCGATCTCAGGCGCACCCTCTGCCGCTTTTTTCTCCAGTTTTCTCCGTTTCTTTTCCTCTGCCTTCTTTTTCCTGGCCAATTCTTTCTGATACTTCTTATACGAATAATTATCTCTGCTCACGATGTGCTCCTTACTTGGAAACCTTCTGCTTATATGCCCTATCTAGCGACTTGAGATGAATATGGCAATAGGCTTCGTGATTATAAATGCTTAAAATATTTTTGCAACCAGGAAACTTGCATCTCCTGCCCTTATGCGAAGTCATTATTTTTTTCATCAGCTAAAGATACCCTCTTGCGCCAGCCAACGCATGCTGCGGTTATGCCGCAACCAGTCTTTGACGATCTTATGGCCCATAAGGCGAAGGAATGCATTCCTGAAATGCAATCTGACAAATAAAACCAGGGTGTTGTAAACGGAATAAAACCTGGCATAAGCCTTGAGCACATTCATCTGAAGCTCCCGGGCGGATAATAATTTAGGAGCGAAAACAATGTGCTGCCCGTCGTAGAGCGACCAATCTCTGCTGAAAATACGTTTCTGTTTTTCTAGCTCCTCGTACACCTTGGTCCCGGGCAAAGGAGTCAGGATCATCATTTGGATGGTATCGATTTTGTGCCTGACCGCGAAGCGCAGCGTGTCCCACACTGTTTTCTTGTCATCATCATCGCCGCCTAAAACAAACATCCCGTGGATTTTAATCTTTTTTTTGTGGAAAGACCCTATGGCATGGATGATCTCTTCAATCGTCTGTTTCTTATCATACGCCTCGAGGGTTTTATGATTAACGGACTCAAAACCTATGCATGCGGTATTACATCCGGCGCGGGCCATGAGTGCAAGCAAACTTTCATCTTTTGCGGCATCGCAGCGCACCTGACAAGCCCAATGGCGCTTCTTCATCCGGACAAGAAACTCCAAGAGCTGGCGTGTGCGCTTTGGGTTCGCGGTAAAGTTGTCATCGCAGAAAAAGATATTCTTGGACCGTACGGCCAGCAGTTCCTTTCTGATATTTTCGGCGCTGCGGAAACGATACGTCCTGCCAAACATCTTGGTCACGGAACAAAAACTGCAGTCAAAAGGGCAGCCGCGCGATGTCAAAACAGGAGTGATAAAAGCGGGCAGACGGTAACCTTTAATCAAAGAAAAATCCGGGTAAGGCAATAGATCTAAATTTTCAACTGGTTTGCCGTATACAATTTCATCCCGAACCTCGCCGTTGACGATGTCTCCGATGACCCCCTCGGCCTCACCGACGACCACCTGCCGGGCAAATCTCCTGGCCTCCTGCGGCACAAGACTTGCATGCACCCCGCCTATAATGACTTTCTCTTTGGGGAATTTTCTGGCAATCTCATAGCCGCGGTTAGCGGTGGCGGTCAAAATAGAGATTCCGATGATATCGGCTTTGATGCCGGCATAGTCAGGGGTATAAATGTCTTCCTTGTAGATCTCGACCTCATGCCCCTGGTTCTTTAGGATCGTTCCCAAATACACCGGACCCAGCAACGGCATGGAAATCTTGCTATAGACATTGGCGATCGTTGAACCTGGCTCTATGAGGACTATCTTCATGCTGGTGCCTGCTTATTCTTTTGCGACATGCACATGGGGGTAACGTTCCGCAAATAAAAAAGCCGTAAAGGTTAGTAGACCTGCCCTTTTCGGCTTTAGATTTGCTAATCTTTATATTCTGCGGTTGGCATTATTATACCACCTTGATACGAAATACCAAAGGACAGTTTCAAAAAAAGACCGCCTCTTTCAAGGCGGTCTTTTTTTGAAATTTGACGGTGGTTGGCCGCCTGCGGGTTTCACCCTGCGGCGGCACTGCCCTGAATGTAAAAAAGCCGACCAGAAAAGGTCGGCTTTTTTACCTCATTAAAGTGGTTGCGGGGAACTGAGGTCTATAGGATTTCTTCTCCCTTATGCTAATTGAGCGATATTTTCTTTTTTCACAATTTTTATTATTAAATTTGGAAGCTAGGCGTCAGGCCTCTAAGTCTCTCTTCTTCCACAACAAATAGATGGCGGGATAGACGACGAGTTCCATGATGAACGAAGTGAATATCCCCCCAACCATGGGAGCGGCAATGCGTTTCATGACATCAGCGCCAGCTTCATAGGTTTGCGCCCACATAATGGGCAAAAGGCCGATAAATAAAACACAGGCCGTCATCATCTTGGGCCTCACTCTTTTCACTGCACCATGAAGAATAGCTTCTTTGAGATGACCGACGGTCTTCATCATGCCTCTTTTTTTCATATCCTCATAGGCAAGATCAAGATAAAGAAGCATGAATATCCCAGTTTCCGCATCAACACCCAATAGCGCGATGATACCGGCCCATACGCCTATGCTCAAATTATAGTGCAGGAAAACCAAAATCCAGGCAACGCCTATGAGGGAAAAAGGAACTGCCAGTAAAATGATGAACGTCTTGGCAAAGCTGCCGGTATTCAAATGCAACAGGAAGAAAATAATAAGGAGCGTCAGCGGCACAACGATCTTCATTCTCTCTTTGACCCGTTCCATAAACTCATACTGACCGCTGAAAACAAGGGAATAACCTGCCGGTAATGTCAAATTTTTCTTTAAGATCTCTTTAGCTTCGTTCACGTAACTGCCAATATCCCTGTCAGCCACGTCGATATAGACATAGCCTGCCAACGAGCCGTTTTCATCCCTGATCATCGCTGGACCTGTCGTTACTTCTATATCGGCAAGCTGCGCAAGAGGAATATTGGCGCCCAAAGACGTGGGAATATAGACATTTTTAAGTTTTTCAATATCGTCCCTCAATTCACGCGGGTAGCGCACATTGACAGGGAACCGCTCCCTCCCCTCTATGGTTTGGGTGATATTCTCGCCGCCAACAGCAGTCATCAGAGCTGTCTCTACATCTTCGACAGTCAATCCATAACGGGCAATATCATCTCTTCTTAATTTGAAGTTGACAAAATAACCTCCAGAAGTCCTTTCCGCATAGATGCTTCGCGTACCTTTGACCTGCCGCAGATGGCCTTCAACTTCAGTCCCGATTTTTTCAATCTTTCCGAGATCATCCCCGTAAATCTTTATCCCAACAGGAGTACGCACACCTGTGGTCAACATATCGACTCTTGCCTTGATAGGCATAGTCCATGCGTTAACCTGGCCTGGCAACTCAAGCTTTTCATTCATCTCTTTAATAAGGTCATCCCAGGAAATCCTGTCAGGCCAGATTATCCGTAAAGGCGATTTTAAGAATTCAGGCAGAATACTTGAATACCACCGGTGCTTAGGCCGCCATTCATTCTGGGGCTTTAAGACAACGACTGTTTCCATCATGGAATACGGCGCCGGGTCCGTTGAGGTAGCGGCGCGGCCTGCTTTTCCGAAAACCGTCACAACTTCTGGAAAAGTTTTTAAAATCTTATCCTGAATCATAAGAAGTTTTGTCGCCTCTGTGACGGAGATCCCAGGGGGGGTCGTCGGCATATAAAGGATGGTGCCTTCATTCAAAGGCGGCATAAATTCTTTACCGAGGCTAAAAAAGACCGGTACCGTCAGCAGGAAAACCAAGACAGCCGAACCAATAATGGCTCGCGGCTTCTTCAAAACGAATTGGACAACAGGTTCGTAGAATTTAAACAGCCTTTTACTGATAGGGTGCTTCTCTTCAGAATGGATCCTTCCCACAAGAACATGGTTGACGATAACACAGAGCCATTTTGGCCTAAAACTATAGAAATCAAGACGCGTAAAAAGCAATCGTATGGCCGGGTCTAATGTTATGGCAAGAAGTGCTGCAAAAAATATGGCAAATGTCTTGGTAAAGGCGAGCGGCTTAAAAAGCCTTCCTTCAAATCCTTCCAGGGTGAATATGGGTATAAAAGAAACCGCGATGACGAGAAGTGAAAAGAAAGATGGCCTCCCCACTTCTTTGACAGCATTGATGATGACTTCTTTATAATCCCCTTTTCTTCCTTCCTCTTGCCAGTGTGAAAGTTTTTTGTGGGCATTCTCAACGACAACAATGGCGCCGTCCACCATGGCGCCTATGGCAATAGCGATACCGCCCAAGCTCATGATATTTGAAGTCAGCCCCATAAGATACATCGGGATAAATGCAATAATAACGGCAATGGGCAATGTCACAATAGGGATAATGGCCGATGGGATGTGCATTAAAAAGACTAGAATAACAAGGCTGACAACGATCATTTCTTCAATGAGCTTCCGTTTCAAGGTATCGACTGATCTTAATATGAGATCTGACCTGTCGTAGGTGGTCACCAGCCTGACTCCGTCAGGAAGCTTGACATCATGAAGTTTCTTTTTGACGCGCTCAATGACTTTAAGTGCATTTTCTTTATATCTCATAACAACTATGCCGCCGACCACCTCGCCTTTGCCGTCCAGCTCGGCAACGCCCCGGCGGATATCAGGCCCGAATTGCACCAACGCGACGTCTTTAATCTTGACCGGCACTCCGTCCTTACCGACTTTAAGCACGACTTCCTTAATATCATCCAGCGAAGAAATATATCCTCGCACGGTCACCATGTATTCCTTGCCGGAAAATTCCAGGAGCCTGGCGCCGACTTCCTGGTTGGATTTTTTAAGCGCCATCATCACATCATTGATGGAAATACCTGTGGCAACCAGGGCATCGGGATTAACGAGAACCTGATACTGTTTGACAAAGCCGCCGACGCTGGCGACCTCGCTGACGCCTTTGACGGACTGGAGCGCATATTTAAGGTGCCAGTTCTGAAAAGTCGTCAAATCCTGGAGGGAATGTTTGCCGGATTCATCAACAAGCGCGTACTCAAAAACCCAGCCGATGCCCGTGGCATCGGGGCCGAGCTCGACCTGCACATCCTTTGGCAGTTGTGGCGTGACTTTAGAAAGATATTCCAGGACTCTTGAACGCGCCCAGTAGATATCAGTCCCCTCGTCAAAGATGCAATAGACGTAAGAAAATCCGTAATCTGAAAAACCGCGGATATCTTTTATCTTGGGAGCGCCGAGAAGCGATGAAACAATTGGGTAAGTGACCTGGTCCTCAATGACCTGCGGAGGCCTGTCCCATTTTGCGTAAACGATGACCTGCGTATCAGAAGGGTCTGGGATAGCGTCGAGGGGGATATTTCTTATGGCGACGATGCCGCCAACGACAGCCACGCCCACCATAATAAAAACAATGAGCTTATTTTTGGCGCAAAACTCTATGATCCTGTCTATCAAGCTACCCATCAAACACCGCTTTCTTTAAAGAAAGGTGTTATTGCTGATGCTGGTGAGTTTGCGTGGCTGCGGGTGCTTTCAATTGGCTCTCTGAATCCACAAAGAAATTGCCGGAGGAGACAACGTTCTCTCCTTCCGTCAAGCCGGAAAGCACTTCGTAATACTTTTCAGCTTTTGTTCCTAGCGTGACATCACGGGAGTCGAAATATCCTTCCGGAGTCGCAACAAAGACGATTTTGCGCTCTCCTGTATCGATCACCGCATCCTCAGGCACAGCTAATTTTTCGCCGATGTCTATCTTTATCATCGCGGAAACAAACATTTCTGGTTTCAACTTATCATCGGGATTCTTTATTTCTACGCGCACCTGATTAGTGCGGGTTGCGGCATCCAAAACAGGATTGACGGAAGCAACCTGGCCCTGGAATACCTCGCCCGGATAAGCAACGGCCTCAATATCCACAGGCATGCCAACTTTGATAAGCCCTATCTCATATTCATAAACAGAAACATACGCCCACACATTTTCGCCTTTGGCTGGCAGATACAGGTTCGTCTGCGCTTTCCGCGTCTTTTCAAGTTCGGCAATCTGGTCGTCGCTCATACCCTTCAATTTCAGCTTCTGGCGGGCTGCATCTGTGACGGATTTAGCGCGGTCAATAACGTCCTGCAGAGGAGAATCTTTTGTCTCGTCCTGCACTTTAAGCGCCTGGATGAATTCTTCCTGGGTCACAACAAGCTCGGGATCATAGGCGATCTTGCCAGAGGCGTGAACGATCTTTACAAGGTCTCTTTTCGTAACAGGCGAAACGCTAATCCCCATCAGTTTCTGCTTTTCAGGGCTGATAGAAACGCCTTCGGGATGCGCAGCTCCTTCCTCCTCATAAACAGGAACATACTCCATGCCCATAGAATCTTTCATAGGCACGGGTGACGTGACTTGCGGATTCATCGGATTACGATAAGCGATAATTTTGCGCTCTTCTTTGGCTGCTGCATTTTTTTCTTCAGCAACCGGGACGATTTTGCTATTTTCCGTCGTGATATATTCACCGCAAATAGGACACTTTATTCTCTCGCCGGGCTTCAGATGTACTCTTACCTGCATCCCGCATTGATGCATAGGACATTTATGTTCCAGGCAAACTTCCTGCGGAGTCTTGCCTTGAGAGGAAGAAACATCTTGCATGGCAGTCATCGAATCATGACGCATCTGTTCCCCAGCCGCCATAGAATGATATGCCAATAAAGCTATACTCAAGGCAACTAAAATAACAATGATCAATAAAGGATTATTTCTTTTCATAAGCAACCTCTTTTACTTGTGAACCGTCAAGATCTGTTCCGATGGCGCGCTCTAAGTCCGCCAGAGCGACTTTAAGCTCAAGAATGGCATTATAGTGTTTGAGTTTGAAATCGATGAGCATTCTTCGGCTGTCCAAGAGCGTGAGAAAATCAGACTGATTGGATTCGTAACCTTTGAGCGATGCCTCCAACGTCTCTTCTGCTTGAGGCAAAAACGACGTCTCGTAAAGTTCTATTAATTTTTTATTCGCTTCCACGCGCGCATAAGCATCCCTGACATCAAAAAGCACGGCCTTCTCTTTGGCAGCATACTCGGCCTTTACCATCTCGAGCTCTGACTTCATCTCTTTAACGCCAAAAGCCTGTTTTTGGAAAAACCATAACGGGACGGTAACACCCACCATTCCCGCCCAAGACTTTTCATCATTCATCATCTGTTTATACGTCACTCTGAAATCAGGCAAAAATTCATTTTGGGCGAGATGATAAGCTGCCTGGCCCTTATCTATGGCATAGCGATAGGCTTTCAGCTCAGGATTATTTTGTTTAGCGAGAGCATAGCAATCTTGCAGTGTCTGACTGAATTTTATCGTCTCGCCGGCAGAAGGTGCGCCGAGCTCATCTTGAGGGTCTCTATTCAGAAGAACATTTAATCTGCCTTGGGCTGTCAGGCGTCTTTGCTCAAGCATAACAAGCTCTGTGTCAACGCTTGCCAGCTCCACCTGCGCTTTCAAAACATCCGCCTGGGGACCTTCTCCTGTTTTATACCGCGAGACGGCTGATTGTGAAAGTTGCTCTAAAATACTTTTGTCTTCTTTGTTAACTTCAATCTCTCGATAAATCACAAAAAGTTCTGCATAGGCGCTCTTGACTTGGGAGATGATTTCTTTTTCTTTGGCCTGATAGTTCTCATAGGCCATTTTGGCGAGCTTTGAGGCAACCTTAGCGCGCAAAAAAAGCTTAGTCGGAAAAGGGATATCCTGTGATATCTCGTAGGTCTTCATGGGCTCGCCTGTCAGCATCCTGTCAGCGGTCATCTTATCATAGCCGACCGAAAACATGGGATCAGTAAGGCTTGCCGCCTGCCAAATACGTGCGTTCGCAGCCTCATACGACCTTTTGGCGGACAAAATCTCAGGATTCGCCTCTAAGGCCTCATTCATGGCCCTCTTCAAGTCCAGTTCTTCGGCTGCCGTGATAACAGAGTCGAATAAGAAAAAAACAAACAAAACAATTATTGCAACACTTATTTTTCTATTTTTCATGTTATTGTTATAACATAACTGCAAACAGTTATTGAATTTCAACCGAACTGTCCCCATTATACTCCGACAAAAATAAGAAAGCCAAGACATTATGTCTTGACTGGATTGGTTGGCCGCCCGTATAAGAGGAACGTACATTGAGAAACGGGAACCGTTCAGGACCCTATTCTATGTCATATTAAAAAAACACCACCCTTCCGAGTGGTGTTTTTTTAATATGGTTGCGGTGGTCCGATTTTTAATAAGGGCATGACTTACGGAATGAGCGTAGCGAATAAACGTAAGTCATCTGCCCGAATTAACTCCGAAGGCCGCAAGAAAATTTGGAAAAAATTTTCGCAGCGAATGGCTTTCGGAGGAACGGCGCCACGAGGGCCCCTGGCTACCCAAATAAAAAGACACCCTTTCGGGTGTCTTTTTATTTGGTTGCGGGGGTCCGGGGTCTATAGAACTTCCTCTCCCTGCTTGGATCGCCTAATTATATAGCAAATTGGCTGTTTTTGGGCTGTTTTTGCGCTTTAGAGATAGTTATTTTGTCCAAAATGTCCGCCTTTTTGAAGCTCATTTATCTCTAACTTTTTGCACTGTAAATGGTAGAGATATGTCCACTCTTAAGAGGTGGACATCTATTAAAAAAATTGTTTCTCGCCCTACGTAACCTTAAAAAATAATCTTACAACCCATCGCATAATCAGGTCGGCTGTTTTTAAACATGCTAAAACCGCCAAAACAAGTAAAATTATTGCAATTATCGACAACACCTCTATCAATCTGCTTATATTGCCATCTTCTTTGCTTCTTAGAAATGTTTGTTTTAATCTTGTCTTCACGGCTATTCTCTTCAACATAGTGATAAACAAAAATTAAATAAACGCCTCGCCCTTCAAGAAACATTCCTCTGCCTTGGATGCAACTTCCATATAATTACGGCAACAAGCAGCCACTAAAGGACTGGAGTATCCATGAAGCATTCTTTGAATCCGTTTTTGCTTGGAATAAAACTCTCTATTCATCCATGCAGCCAAACGATTAATTTCTTCTCTTGAAAGATATTTTGTAGGCATTAAAGCATGGGCCATATCAAAAAAACGGAAATCTTTTATTTCCAGTCTCGGGCTATCCTTTAATTCATCCCACAGGTCTGTCCCCGGATAAGGAACAAGGATATCGACAGTCATTAAATCGGGGTCCAACTCGTCCAATAGTTGGGCACGACGCTTGATTATCGCCTCATCATCATCCCAAAAACCGATCATTATAGTTCCACAAGTAGCTATATCATTTCTGCGCAACTCATCAATACCATGTTTAATTTCGGATATGGTGATATTCTTACCCATAGACTTTAGCTTTTCGTCAGTCTCGGCCTCTACGCCGACTAGGGTCAAAATACAACCGGCTTTTCTCATCTTGGGAAATAACCCAATCTGTTTAGCGAATGCATCGGCCCTGCCTAAAAACATCCAAGAAAAATGCAAATCTCTTTTTATGACTTCATCGCAGAATTCTTCGATACGTTCAGCCTGATTATTAAATTCATCATCCTGGATATCAAACATTTGGACGCCGTATTTCGTGACCAAAAGTTCGGCCTGATCGGCTATGCGTTTGCCGGAAAGACCTCTCCAAATGCCAACATTTTCTTTCATTCTCTTATCGTACTGTTGCCATTGAACGCAGAAGCTGCACCTGCCAGAACAACCTCTACTGGTTACTATCCGCACGGCCCTTGGCCAGTAAGAATAATGAACATACTTTTCTATCGGAAATAAATGGTAAGCAGGAAGCGGCAAAGAATCTAAATCTTTGATGAGACAGCGTGGCTGGGTTAAGACAACCTTGCCATTTTTTCTATAGCCTAAACCGTTTATTTTGTCGTAATCAGGGCTTCTTTTTTTAGATTCTTCTAAAAATTCCAAGAGGGTATTTTCACCTTCTCCGACAACAACAAAATCAATCTCCGGATGTTCCTTTAGGGATTCAATAGGCATAGCATTAAAATGCATTCCCCCGCAGAGAATTTTTATATCTGGAAATCTCTTTTTAATCTGCTGGGCTGCCTCATATACGCAATGAACCCAAGTCGTACCGCACCCCATGCCGATAATATCGGGCTTAATCGTATTGATCTCATCCAACATCTGCTGATGAGTATATTCATAAGCTGGACAGTCCAAAACAGCGACCTCGACATCCGACTTCTCAAGTAAATAAGCGGCCAATTGGGCATATCCAGGATAGATAGATTTCATTCTTCCAAAATAAACCCACATACCCATAGGCGGGGTCAAAAATAATATCTTCATCGGCTAATCCTCATTATTATCGACTTTTAATTTTCCTTTATTCAACCCCATACAAACACCATAAAATGTACCGTCTGGAAAATCTTTCATTTCTTTGCCGTCGGGCGTCATCTGGGCTTTCCTCAACAAGGCAACAATGCCCTGGGCTATCTCGTGGATCAGATCGACCAGGTGGATGCAGCCCTGATCGCCCCCTATCGCCTTTTTGACCTTCTGGCGGAATCCTCTTCCGACCGCTACCCCCCTTAAACCAACCAATCTGTCAAAAGGGACTCGGCAGACTTCTTTCGGCAGTTTATTAATTTCGACTTTAACATCCACCACTTCTAAATTGGGCAGTTTAAAAATCATCCTACATTTAAAATCGTGATAATCATCGGAAAAACTGCCCGAAGACAGAATCCTGCCTCTCTCTTTTTCTATTTCGAGATCTATTTGGATATTGCGGGCGAATTTCATGCGCGATCCTCACAAATCCAAGATCTTGAGCTTCTTGGATAATTCAATAAAGATTTTTCTTTCTTCAGAACCCAAATCGCAGGCTATCTTTTTAAAAAAAGCCGTTAATTTCTTCCGATAGCTGTCGCTTTTTGCTTTACCGTTTTTGCTGATCCTGATAAGCACGGTCCTTCTGTCTTTCGGATCGTACTCGCGCGCTGCCATCTTTTTCTCAACCAACCTACCAATCAAGCCGGTCATTGCCGCCCGAGTCAAACCAAATTCATTTGCCAGCGCAGTCATGCTTACGGAAGATTTATCTTTCAAAAAAGTAAGCGCCTGCGCTTGTTGATAACTTAGGTCTATTTCTTTTGCCGCGGCCTCCAGGCGTTTCCTAAGGACGAGATAAAGTTTCAGAGACGCATCTGCCAAATTTTCGTAAACTAAGCGACGGGACAAATTTTCCATGATCAATTTTCCTTGGGGCTTCCCCTGTGTCTGATTCCTATATCCAGCCCTGTTCCTTCCAGTAGCGATATTCACCAGGCCAGTCTTCTTTCTTTGCCATAATCACTTGCTTAAAATACTCCCTCTGGGTCTGGATAACCGCTTCTTCAACAGGAAATATCTTCTTTCTTTTTATAGCCTCGCTTAAATCCACGCCTAAATTATACGCCTTCCTTTTTATCTCTTTGTCAAGAGGTACCGCGGTAGAAACTCCACCCACATAGCGGGCTCCGCAGGCAGTCGTATATTGTTTTATGTATTCCGGAACCATATCATGCGGCCCGCCTCCCGATGTTGCCACTGCCGCCGCATATTTCTCCAATAATCTCTGGCAGTGGATAAAATGGCTTGAGCGATCCAAGAGATTTTTTAAGTGACCTGTAATATGGTGGATGTATACGGGACTGGCAAAAATAATCGCATCGGCCTCCAATATTTTCTGTTGCAAAAGACGGACATCGTCTTTTATGGGGCAGGATAAGATGTTTTTATGGCAGGCCTCGCAATGCCGGCAGAATTCTATTTTATAGTCGCAGAGATGGATGATTTCTTCGCAAAAACCATGTCCTTGCGCAGCAGAAAGTGCTTCTTTAAGCAGATCCAAGGTGTTGCTTTTATTTTTGCGCGGACTGGCCAGAATACCCAATATTTTCATTCTCTCTAACCCCTTCTTTTAACGCCTCATTAAATTTCTTCAGCTTACCGCCTCCTGCGATTACTGCCAAGGCAGCGTCAACGACCTTAACATCATATAGCAGACCGCTATTTTGTTTGATCTCCTGCAAGGCCTGATCCACTGTGGATGCAGGCCTATACACCTGCGGGGAGGTCATCGTATCTACCACATCGGCAACCGCAATTATTCTTGCTACAGGATTAATATCCTTGACGCGCAAACTGAAAGGATACCCTGAGCCATCCAGTCTTTCGTGGTGCTGAAGCGCGACTTCCGCAATGATAGAATCCGGTTTTAGAAATTCCAACAAACGATATCCTGACTCCGGGTGCCTCCTGAGTATCGCAATCTCTTTTTTATTGAGAGCGCTCGGCTTATTAAGAATCTGTTCCGGCGCCTCGATTTTTCCGATATCATGGAAAAATGCCGCTAAGCGGACCTGCCTGATACCCTCCGCGCAATATTGCATTTTCTTGGCAATGGCGCAGGCAATGTCCGCAACCCGTTTTCCATGCATAAAAATCCGCTTATCTTTGTTTAAAAGCCTTATGATCAAAAACAACGAGTCCAAGACATCCATTATCTGTTTTGTTTTAAAAATCCCTGTTTGTCCGAGAGGTCATTCTCCAGATCTTATATATAAATATTCTACGGCATCTCCGATTATCAGAAACTTATCGGCGTCATCATCGGAAATTTCCACGTTAAACTCATCCTCCAGGATCACCGCCGCTTCTATATAATCCAAGGAATCAAAATTCAGGTCTTCTTTACAATGAGTATTTGGCTCCAACTCAAGTTCAGTATGTTTAATTTTTTAGCTAGCACCTGCTTTATTCTCTGAATATATTCCTGCTTCTGATATTCCGGGATTTCCAGCTTTTTCTTAAAAAATTTCATTCTACCCTTAAAGTCCTCTATAAATTTTATCCCCCGCTTTTCCCAAAAGCTTGCTGAAATATTTTTCCGGCATGAGGCTGATTATCTTTTTATCGGCTTGAGCAAAAACCAACAGGCGGTCCCGCGGCTTAATAGCGAAAGATTTTCTTAATTTGGCCGGGATAACTACCTGCCCTCTCTTTCCTACTTTTACAGCGCCATGAATTTTGCTTTTAAAACGCATCAATCATCCTTTGCCATTACGATTACAACATAAGCTATAACAATTATGGCTGCGATAATCCGCATTTTTTCTTTAACGATAAAATGATAATCGTAGCCTATATGTATCCCAAACCAAGAAAGCGAATGCCATTCTTCCCTAAGCCCTGAAAATAGCAAGGCAAGAATGGCACCGATCAATAATGCGTATTTGCGCACCCTGCCGATTTTCATCCGGCTCCCCTTAGGTTATCCCATCCAAACTCCAGACAAACTCCTTTACATCTTTATTACAACCTCATCAAAATTTTTTCTCCTTAAGCGTGTGAGCAAAGGTTTTTCTTTGTCGTGATAACCTACAGCAATAAGCATCGCTACCTCATATCTATCAGGGATATTGAATGCCTCTTTGACTTTATCCTGCTCAAAACCATCCATGGGATGAGTATCAATGCCAAGGTATTTAGCAGCCAATATAAAACTCATTGCAAAAAGCCCCGCATTTCTTAAGGCAAATCCTCTGGCGGAAATATCATTCCCATAAAGGCTTTTGGCAAGCCCTGCGTAGGTATCTCTTGCTTCTTCTTTTTGATAGCCTTTCTCTACCATATCATCAAAGACTTTATTTATTTCTTCATATCCTTTGATATCCGCTAGTAAAACAACTATAACTGAAGCCTCTTCTACTTTGGGTTGGTTTAAGGCTGCCTGGCGCAGTTTCTTTTTCTCCTCAGGGTTAGAGATCAAAAGTATCTTCCAAGGCTGAAGGTTAAATGAGGAAGGGCAAAGACTTGCCATCGCATAAATTTTCTTGACTTCTTCTTCGCTTACTTTGCGTTTTGCATCAAAAAAATTTACTGATCGCCTTTGTTTAAATACCTCTCTTAAATCCATTCTCGCGCCTCCTTTTAAGTCATCTCCTCAAGCGGTAAAACAAATGCCTTTACGCCTTCTTTGCCCAATTTCTTGCGCAATTCTTTAACATACAAAATGAGCTGCCTTGCTTCATTGTCTTGACAGGCCGCGTATAAAATATTGTTCCTGCCGGGCCAGATGTCATCGCCTAAATGCGTGCCGCTGGTTTCGCCCTTACCAAAGACTCCTTTTATCTTAGTGTAATTCTTCACCCCGCAACTCTCCAAAATCTCCATTACTTCATCGTCAATCGCTTCATTATAGGTAATCATTGTCATCATCATCGTCATCATTTCTTTTTGCCTCCCTGCCTGCCGGCAGGCAGGCGTTCTTTTCTAATCTTTGCCTCAAACACAGCGTAAAGCGTAGGCACAAAAAACATAGTAACTAACGTAGATAAACTAAGTCCTCCTAGCATAGTAATACCTAGCGGCTGCCAAACCTCTGAGCCCTCTCCTGTTGAAAGAGCTAAAGGCAGGAGCCCAGCTACGGTGGTAATCGTAGTCATCAACACCGGTCTTAACCTTTCTTTACCTCCGATGGTTACCGCATCCAACATAGATAATCCGCGGGCACGCAGGATATTTATATAACTTACAAGTACTATGGCATTGTTGACCACTATTCCCATAAGCATAACCATACCCAAGAAGGTTATTACACTCAAAGTAGTTCCTGTCAAAATAAACCCCAGGATTACTCCGGTAAAAGTAAAGGGTATAGCAAACATAATAATAAACGGGTCCAATAAAGACTCAAATTGCGCGGCCATAACCATATATACCAAGGCAATGCCTAACAGTAAGAGAAGAATCAAATCCTTGAATGCCTTTCCCTGCTCTTCTGCCTCGCCGCCAAAATTTATCACAATATCCGAGGGTATGGTTATCTTCTTGAGGCTCTTTTTAATATCCTCAATAACCTTACCCATTGAGCGCTTATAGGTATTACATTCTACTCTCAGCACTCTTTCGCGGTTCTTACGCTCAATCTCAATAGGGCCTGCGGTTTCATAAACCCTGGCAACCGTGCTTAATTTAATCTGTTTTCCCGTAAAAGGTGAGACTATGGAAAGATTCTCCACGTCTTCGGGTTTGGCGCGGAACTGCTCTTCCAGGCGCACATATATGTCGTAGGTTTCTCCCTTTTCGCGGTATTTAGTGGCGGTTGCGCCCTCCACAAAAGTCTTGATGCTGTCGGCAATAGTGCGCATATTCAGACCCAAGGCCGCTGCCTTTTCCCGGTACACCTCTATTCTTAGCTCCGGCCGGTTCAATTCGCGGGAAATACTTATATCAATTGCCCCCGGTATTTTTTCCATAATTTCTTTTATTTTTTGCGCCACTGTATTCGTGTCTTCAAAAGAATGGCCGATAATTTCAACCTGAACCTGTTTGCCTGCTGTGCCGGTAATTATTCTGCCGATGGGGCTTCCTGTTGTGATATCGGTCTTTAAGACGCCGGGGATTTGCCTGATTCTATTTCTGATGACTTGGGCGATTTCTTTAACCGAGCGCTTTCTTTCGGTTTTAGGCACAAGCTTAGCTCCTCCGGAAGTAATATGAGTCCCTGACTGCCCTCCAAATACCGCGCCCACGCCTGTGGTTAGCCCACTTCTTACATACATAAATTTCTCTTCCGGCGCTTCTTCTTTAAAAATATCTTCTATTTTCGTAGCAACTTTATCAGTCTCCTCTAGGCGTGTGCCTATGGGAAGATTTACTGTAGTGCGCAAATCTCCTGAATCCTGTTCGGGTATGAACTCGTTTCCCACAAAGCGGGTTAAAAATAAACTGAAAATAAAAGCCCCCAAAAATCCAAAGATGACTATTTTTTTATGCCCCAGGCACCAGGCTAAGCATTTTCTGTAGAATTCTTCCCAGGATTTAAACCAATGTTCGGAAATCTGGTAGAATTTACTAAACCATTTAAATTTAGCTTTTGCCTGGCCATTATTAACTCCCATCCACTTAGAGGCAAGCATCGGGGTAAATGTTACCGCAGTAAAAAGCGAGGCTAAAAGCGTGACTATTACAATGATCGCCAATTCTCCGAACATTATTCCCACCACTCCGGTAATGAAAATCAAGGGCAAGAACACTACCACGGTAGTGAGGGTGGATGCGGCAATGGCGAGAAACATCTCAGACGTACCAAAGATCGAAGCCTCCTGCAGACGTTGTCCTCTTTCCAGATGGCGATGGATATTATCCACCACAACAATCGCATTATCTACCACCATTCCTATAGCAATAGTCAAAGAAGAAAGGCTGATGGTATTGATGGTCTTGCCGCTTAAGAAAAGATAGATAAAGGCAATCAGGAGCGAAAAAGGAATGGTCAGGGCGATTACCAAACTGGGCAAAAACTGACGCAGGAAAAACCAGACTACGAGAATTACCAGGATTCCTCCTACCCAAACCGTAGATTTAAGCGAATTAAGAGAATTGATAATGTCATGAGAAGAATCCATAACCGGGTACATTTTTACGTCTTTAGGAAGAGTTTTTTGCAGCTCATCCATCTTTTTCTTCACCCGGTTTGCTACTTCCACGGTATTGGTTCCAGTCTGTTTTTGGATCATCATCAAAAGGCCCTGATGGCGGTTGATGCGCACAATGTTGGTTACTTCTTTAAAGCTATCTTCTACCCGGGCAACGTCTTTGAGGTAAACAAGATTGCCGTTGCGTTTGCCCAGGATAACCGAGTTTATCTCATCAGGAGTGGCAAACTCTCCGGGCACGCGCAGAAGATAATCCGTAAAACCGGATTTTATGCTGCCTGCCGGCTGGGTAACGTTTTCTTTAGCTAAAACATCTTGGACGTCAAGTATGGAAAACCCGTATCCCTCAAGCTTGTGCCTGTCTATCCAGATATTAATCTGGCGCTCTAACCCTCCGTTAAGCTGCACTGTGCCTACTCCGGGAATCTGCCTTAGGGGGTCTCCTACTCTTTTGTCAATCATATCAAAAAGCTCAGGATAACTCTGCTCTGCGGTAATCCCTACCATAAGAATAGGGAACATGGCAGTATTAAATTTAAAGATAAAAGGGGTATCCATTTCATCGGGAATATCGGGGAGAAAGCGCTTGGCGCGCTCAATGCGGTCGCGGATATCATTTGAAGCCTCATCAAGATTAGTACCCCAGACAAACTTAAGCGTCACAACTGAAAGTCCCTCAAGTGAGCGCGAAGTGATTTTTTCAATTCCCGGAGTAGTGGCTAATTGGTTTTCCAGTGGTTCGCTTACCTTTATTTCTACGTCTTCAGGGCTGGCGCCTTCATAGGTAGAGATGACGGAAATCGACGGCGGCTCAATCTCCGGCATAGAATCTATTCCTAAGCGGGTCAGGCTGTATAATGCCAAAATAATAATCGCCGAAAAAATCATTATATTCGTAACCGGCCTTTTTACGCCAAATTCCGGTAAGTTCATCGAATTCCTCCTATATACAACTGCGAGTAGCCCATTTCTTCAAAAATTTAAAGACTTATCATTAAAACGGCCATTTTATTTATCCGGATGCTGCTGTTTAAAGGGAATTACGGGCTTTGTCCAAGGTGTCTGCTGATTTATCACTGAAATTTCCAAAGGACAAACATTCGCCGGTACGCTTAAAGCAAACTTTAATGCGTTTTCTATTGCTTCCGTCGTCATCAAACGCGAGGTATCCGCGGTTATATCTTTTAACTTCCCGGTTAACTCCGTATCGGTTACCCCGGGCAAAATCGAAGTGACCTTTATGCCATGGTCGCGTAACTCCCAAAATAAAGCTTTTGAAAAAGCGCGCAAGCCTACTTTTAATGAGCTATAAACGATGAAATTTCTCGGGAGAGGATCATTTAGGGTCGAGCCGGAAACCATATTGATAATCGCTCCGGACTTATTTTCTATCATATCGTTGATCACTAAACGTATCAGGCGCACATAGCCGAGATAATTTGTATGCGCTAATTTCTCGAGATCTTCCAAAGGCTGGTTCTGGAAAGGATACTGGCTGGAAACTCCCGCGTTATTGATTAATATATCAATGCGGCCGAATTTCTCTTTGGTTTTATCAACTAGGTTTTCTAAGTCCTCTAATTTTGTGACATCGCATACCACCGGCAGGACGGCAACTTTGTATTTCTCGGCAATTTCCTCGGCGGTTTCCTTTAAAGGACCTTCTCCCCGCGCAGCAATCGCCAAATTAATCCCTAAGCTTGCAGCGGCCGCTGCCAACGCCTTGCCAATGCCCCTGCTGGCTCCGGTAACCACCGCGACTCTCCCATTCAGATATGCCTGGTTCATCTTTGCCCCTCTCTTTTGGATTCTTCTTTTTGGCCGCTTTTTTCTCCTTCAATGCTGACAGGAGCAAGATCGTACAATTGCTGCTGTCCCATTACCACGACCTGATCCCCTTGCTTTAGCCCATCGATTACCTCGTAATCAGCGCCCTGGCGTATCCCTAATTTGATATTCCTCTGATGCGCCGCATCGCCGTTAACGGCATAAACGTAAAGACCGGGCTCTTTGCCCATAATCGCCTCTTTCACAATCACCGGCACATTTTTACGCTCCTCAATCACTAATTTTACATTTGCAAACATACCTGATTTTAATGCGTGCTCCGGATTGGGAATAATTATCTCTATGGGGGCGGTGCGCGTCTCTAAATCCAGCACCGGGCTTATCCGCGAAACCTTACCCGTAAAATTTTCTTTAGGATAGGCCTGCACAAAAACCTGCGCGGTCTGGCCGACGGAGATTTTCGGCAGGTATTGCTCCGGGATATCCAGGTCTATTTTTACGTTATCCATTCGCACTGCTAAAACAACCGGGGTCTGGGGCGTTACCTGTGTCCCGATATCCACGTAAACCCTGCCGATAATCCCGCTCATCGGGCTTTCTACCGGCGCCTTCTCAAATTTAAATCCCACCTCATCGCGGTCAATGTAAGCGATAACATCCCCTTTAGCCACAGAATCGCCTTCATTCTTAAGCTTCTCGATTATCTTTCCGCCTACCTTGGGATAAACGACTGCCTCATCCTCCGCCTTGATATCTCCCACATAATCCAGGGTATTTTGTATATCCTTGAGCTCAACCCGCATAACTTTGACGGGGATAGCCTCTTTTTGCTCTTTTGCTTTTTCTTTGGAAGACGGGCCGCATCCGGCGACAGCAAAAGAAAATACCAATCCAAAGACTAAATATAAAGGTAAGCGCAAATTATTTTTGTTTGCCATTTCTTCACTCCTCTAATTTTATATCATTCTTAACTAAAGTTAAGCCTTGAGATTTATCCAGATTAATGAGAGCTATGTTGTATTCAATCAACGCGTTAACATAGTCAAGTTCGGACTGCGCTAATTTATCCTGATAATCCAGCATATCATGTGTAGAAACCTGTCCTGCAGCATAACGCTCCTTCTGCGCCTCGTAATTTTCAGTTTCTTTTTGTTTAGAGAGCTTAGCCACATCTACGTGCTGCTCGCGCGCTTTGACTAATCTGACCTTATCCCTGACTTCCAGGATAATATTCTGCTCTAATCTTTTAAATGACAGCAGGGCTTGGGCTTTTTCTAATTTTTTCTGGTCATATTTTGCCCGGTCGCCGCTGCCCCAGGGAACGCTGAACTTGACTCCTACGCTCCAATCGGTATAGTCGGAATTAACTTTTTCAAGGGCATTCTGATAATCCTCTCCTAATCCATTCAGGCCAAAACTGCCCGTCAGGTCAACCGTAGGAAGCGCGGCATTCTTGGCAGCGGCAATCTTTATATCCCGGTTTTTTAAATCTATCTTCGCCGAGTAATAATCCGGCCTGTATTGAAAAGCGTCCTGGAGGCTTCGTAATAAATCCACTTCTTCAACCTTAAATTCCGGCTGGTCTATCAATTCAACCTTAGCATTCCAAACCTCGGGGTCATCAACTAAATTAGTAATAAGCTTAAGGTCGTCTTCTGCTTTTTTCATCAATGTCTCAGCCGCAATTACTGCTTTCTCTCTCTGGGCCGCGGCAGCTTCTGTTTCCAGCAAATCAACCGAACTAATCAGCCCTTTCTGATACCGGGCCTTGTTAATCTCCAGTAAATTTTGGGCGCGTTCCAAAGATAACCTCGCAATGGCATAAGCCTCAAGATAGTAAATATAATTATAGTAAGCGGTCTTTGACTTGCTGATGGTATCCATAACCGTATCTTTAAAAGATGCGTCGGATTGCAGCCTATTATTCTGGGCTACTGTAATATCCGCTTTATTAACCAAGATGCCGAATCCTTTAAAAAGCGGCTGGGTAATGGTGATCTTAGGCTCTGCTGTATAATAAGGGTTGTAAACCTGATATACAGAATCGCTTTTATATCTCTGGTTAAGAAACTCCATCTTATATTCTGTGCCGGTTACAAGCTTGCCTGAAACATCCGCGTTAAGCCTCGTGTCCTGGGAATTATAAACACCTGCTCCCTGCAAAACATTAGATGAAACTTCATTCTTATCGTGTATTGTATATTCGGCATTAAAAGTCGGCTCAAAATCCGCCTCGGCTATTCTTACGTCATCCTGTTTTAGCTTCGGCTCAATGCGCTTGATAAGTATTTCTGAATTATTCTTTAAAGCGTAAGCAATGCAATCTACCAGGCCGATCCTCAAAACTCTATTCTGCGCTCCTGCGGCCATAAAAAGGGCTTTTTCTACTTCCCTTGCTTTTTCCTCATCAGCGGCTTTTTTATCTAAGGCATTTGCCTCAAGAGCAGGCGCAAAAATAAGAATGTTTATAAGCAAGAGATTTAAGAGTTTCTTCATTGTTTCTGCTCCACTCCGTTAAAGAAAATATCCAGGATAAAATCTGTCATATCGGTTATTTTTTCTTTCTTGCAAGCTCCTTTAAGCCAGGGGAAGATAACCGCATTTAACATCGAAGCCAACACATAAGCTAATCTTTTTGCCTCTAAGTCTTGCCTAATCAGGTGCTTTCCTTGGGCATCCTTGAGCAGTTCAGTAATGTAATCGAGGTATTTCACAAATTTATCCACTGTGTTCTTTGAAATCTTATCTTTTATCGCCCAACGCAAGCCCCCTCTTTCTGAAAAATAGATTCTGAAGAAATCCTGGTTCTCCTCAAAATACGTTAATTGCTGACGGACCAAGACCTTGATTTTTTCTTTCGCATCTTCTGTATTATTTACTTCTTTTTTTACTCCGGATATTAAATCCCCTATCTTTCTTTCTATCAGCTCCAGATACAAAACTTCCTTGTCCTTAAAGTACAGGTAAATTGTCCCTACGGCATACTGGGCTTCTTTCGCAATGTCTTGAATTGTCGCCTGATGATACCCCTTTATGGCAAAAATACGCTCTGCCGCTTTGAGGATATCGCTTTTGCGCAATAACTTATCTCTTTCTTTTCTGTTAAATGCTGCCATTTTGGCCTTTTACCTCTTTAGAGGTATTGCTCAATTAATGAATTATTATTCATTATAAAAATATATCATTCAATTTCTATTTTGTCAAGCGTTTTTGGGCGTAATAAGAAATCGTTTATTGGGATAGCTGGTTTTTTAAGTAAGGCGGGGGGAGGTGTTCTAATCTATAAGAGCCACTTCATCGGTGCTCTTAACGGTCCTGCTATGCGGCAGGAATAAAATAAAGAGCGTAACAAATGCGAACATCAACATAAAAATCCAAGATAAGTCATTGTAAGAAAGCATCGTCGACTGACGGTTTATAAGATGGTCAATAAATGAAAAAGTACCGAGCCGGTCGCTGACAGGCCCATAGCCGTTTTTATGCAAATACCCGGTAAACATATGATAAATATCCAGGAAACGCCCGTGCGAGGCGGAAATATTCTCAACCAGATGAGAACGGTGAAATTGCATCCTGCGCTGCAATATGGTAACGGTTACGGCGTAACCGACATTGCCCCCGATGCGCTGCATGAGAGTATACAGGCTTGTCGCATTCGTCATATCTTTGTTTGGTATGGTAATCAGGGATACGGTGGAAAGCGGGACAAACACAAAAGCCATCCCCGCTCCCATCAAAAGCAATATGGGAACCAGGCTCTCGAAGGCGATATTAAGCGAAAGATGCCCCAGCAATGCGTAAGACCAACAACTAACGCCTATGCCTAAAATAATCATTTTTTTTGCATCTATATGGTTATAAAGCCTTCCTGCAAGAGGCATAAATATAAATAAGGTAAGGGCCCTGGGCAGAAGCGTCAGGCCGGATTGATACGCCGAATACCCCAATAAACTCTGCGTCAACTGCGGCAAAATAAAAGTCGTCCCGTAAAGCGCGATTCCGTATATCCCTACTACGGTAAACCCGATCGCAAACGGAACATTGCGCAATATGCGCAAATTAACAACCGGCTCATCAGTCCACAATTCCCAAAAGATCAAAGCGAGCAACGCAACTACGGATACGATTGACCAGGTTATGATAAATGTGGAATCAAACCAGTTTTTTTCCTGGCCTCTCTCCAAAACTATTTGCAAGGCCGTAAGGCCGACCATAAGAAATGATATACCGAACCAATCGACTTTCTTTATGCCGCGTTTTAGATATTCAGGATCATGCACATAATGATAAACCATCCATATTCCTACCAAGCTGATAGGAATGTTGATATAGAAAATCCATGGCCAGCCATAGTGGTCAATCAGCCAACCGCCCACGATCGGCCCTAACGCGGGCGCCAACACGATGCCCATCCCGAAAATAGCCATGGCCATACCATGCTGTTTTCTGGGAAAAGTCTCGCGTAAAATTGCCTGGGAAATCGGTATTAGAGCTCCACCCCCTATCCCCTGGATAATCCTATAGATAAGCATTTGGGGGAATGTCTTGGCTGTCCCGCATAAAACCGACCCTATGGTAAACAAAATGAAAGAAAATAAATAAAGGTTTTTCCTGCCCATCAATGCGCTCAGCCAGCCGGTCATGGTAATGACTATAATAGCGGCAATAGTGTAGATGGTAGCTATCCAGGTAATTGCGGATAAGGTTTCGGCAAAGTTCCCCATCATATAGGGAAGAGCGACATTGACTATACTCGTATCCATAACAGACAGGAATGCCCCAAGCATTACCGCTGTCGTAACCATCCATTTATTACTGCCATGGGCAGGGCTTTCAGCAACCATCAATTCTCCTGGTTTACTTTATCTTGATAGCAGGTATTACCGACATCCCTAATGCAAGCGGATGCTTCGGATCAGGTTCTTCATCAAATACTATTTTAACCGGCACCCTTTGTACAATCTTTATGTAGTTACCCGATGCGTTTTCAGGCGGCAAAAGGCTGAAACGCGCGCCTGTGCCTCTTTGAATACTATCTACATGCCCTTTGAAGACTTTTCCGGGATAAGCGTCTATGGTTATCGTTACCGGCTGGCCAGGCAATATATTCTTAAGATCTGTTTCCTTAAGATTAGCCACAACCCAGCGCTCAGGAGTTACGATAGTTAACAGCATCTGGCCAATCTGCACAAATGCGCCCTCCTCCACTGACTTTTCAGTCACTCTGCCTGCGGATGGCGCATAAATCTTGGTATAGGAAAGCTCAAGCTTTGCTTGTTCTAGAGCGGCTTTTGACTGATCTGCCTCTGCGTTAGCCACCCTCGCCCTGACAAGAACATGCTCCATGTTCTGTTTAGATATCTCATCGTTTAAAATAAGCTTCTTATAGCGGCTGACGTCTTCCTCGGCCTGGGCTGCCTTTGCCTGGGCTGCTTCTAAATTTGCCTCTGCCATCTTTAAGCGCGTCTCATAATCACGCGGATCTATCTCGGCTAAAAGCTCTCCCTCTTTTACTTCCTGATTATCATCGATATAGACTTTTAAGATATGCCCGGAAACCTTAGGGCTGATCGAAATGGCATGTCCTTCGATAAAAGCGTCGTCTGTGGAGGTATGCGACAAGGCGTAAAAATAATAATAAAGGCCAAAGGAACATCCTAAAATCAGCAAAACAATTGCCGGGATGATGAATCTTTTCTTATGCAGCAATTTGATTTTTTTGACCGGAACATTTAACTTATCGCTCATCTTATTTTCCTTTCTTGGAAAGAGTAAATGTTTCTATGTTGCCTAAAGCGGAGTAAAGATTGACCCGTGCCGAATTATACTGAAAAAGCATGGCCACATATTGCTGCCTGGCGCGGGCAAGGGCAGTTTGGGCGTCAATAACCTCAATATTATCGCCTATACCGGCCAAAAACAAATCCTTGCTCATCTCTAATTCTCTATTGGCTAAAGCAAGAACCTTCTTGGCTGCTCTCACTTGTTTAGCGCTGATAACAAGCGATTGCAAGGCTAAGCGCACGTCTTCGTCTACCTGCTTGCCTAAGTCGTTAAAAATCAATTGGGATTGGCGTTTATTGCTCTCTGCCTCTTGAATCTCTCCCTTAATCATTCCGCCGTCAAAAATAGGCATTTTTAAAGCTACGCCAACCTCGCCTACATTCCGTAATGAGCCGTTTGGACTATCGCCGCCCAAGCCGTAATCACCCATTAGCCCAACGGTAGGCAATCTTCCCGATTTTGCCTCCTTAAGCTTGAATTCGTCGTGCTGAATGCGTTCGCCGGAAATCTTCAGCTCTGTCCTGTTTTTATTGGCGAAGCCTACCTCTTCGGCGGCGGAGAAAACATGTTCCAGCACAAAATCCATCGTATCTGTCAACTTTAAACGGGTAGTCAACGGCAACCCGATTACGCGGTTAAGCTCTATATAGGACCTGCGTAAATCCATCGTGGCCTGCAAACTCCTAGCCTCTGCTTCGGCTTCGCGCGTCTCAAACCTCGCCACATCAATGCTTGTGGCTAATCCTGCCACGTTTTGGTGGCGGCCCAATTTTAAAAGCTGTCTTGCCAGATCCAAATCCGCCTTGGCGGCATCCGAGTCCTCCTCTGCCCTTAACGCATTCAAATACGCAAGGCTAACCGCTGCCCTCACTTGCTTAGCCGCAAGCTCTTCATCAAGTTGGGCTATTTTAGAATTAACCTTTTCGGCCCGGAATCGCTCAATTGCGCTTAAATCGAATATTTGTTGCACCAATTGGATTCTGCCGTCAAAAGAATTATAAGGGCCAATCATCCCGAAAGAAGAAAACCCCATCTCGACAAGATTTTCTTTAAAAACACGGGATTGTTGCAAGTCAAGTAATACATGCGGCAGGAGGTAAGAAGCCGACTGGAATACTTTGCCTTTAGCCTCTTCAGTTTTGGCATTGGCCAAAAGAGTAGTAAGATTATTTTTTAAGGCCAATCCTGTGGCATCACTCAAATTCAAGTAAGTATATTGTTCAACAGATGGTAAATTACCGGTATGTTCAGAAACATCCGTTGAAGCAAAAACCGTAGATGAAAAAAAGAATAAAATTAGAAAAACGAATCTAATGAAAATGCCTTTCCTAAGGTTAATTTTATTTTTTATGCTATAAGTAAAATTCATTTGGTTTTATTTTCTTCCAGTAACACTGCGTAAAGCAAGAGTTTTTAATCTTAATTTGGCCAATATCTTATTCAATTTATGCCGTTCATTACTATTTAAACAAGAAGCGAGCTTTTTCATTTCTAAATAATAAGAAGGAGTAACGGAATTACGCAATTCTTCGCCTTTCCTGGTAATTTTAACAATACTTAACCTGCGGTCTTTCTCTGAGCCCTGCCGTTCAACTAAATTCCTGCGCACAAGATTATCAACCAGTTCCGTTATATTAGCGCGGCTTACCAATAACAAGTCGCTCAATTCTCTATGAGTACATCCCTTGTTTTCACTGCGACTTATAATATTTAAAATATTGAGCGTGGAGCGGGAAAGCCCGCTAGCTTCAAGCTTAGACGCAAGATGGTTAAAGATTGCATCGTGCGTATAAATCAGGTTTAAAAACAGCTCTGCTGAATGCCAATGGAACCATTTGGATTTTTTGCCGTAATCCCGCAGATTACTCAAATAGTAACTTGGCCGCTTATCCTCGCTTGTCTTTTCTATTCTTTGCATGTCTGCCTCCTTTTTATACGGTTGCTATTATTTATAGCACAAAAAGCCATATTTGTCAATATCTTAAATGTTAATATATTAACTAATTAAGCCCATGCTTGCCAAAAGAATCAGGAGATACTCTATAAATTTTCCCTGAACAAATCACAACACCTTAGATATCAAGGAATTATATCTCTATTTACTTGATATCTCTCGAACTGTATGGCTATATGTACATGAAGATGAAAGGAGCCGATTTATGACGGAAACAAAACTATCTCAAATATTGGAACTTAGAGAAAAGTCGATCGGTGAACTACAGGGAAAATACGCCGAGCTATTCCCAGGTCAACAGACCCCCTCTAACAATAAAGTGTATTTATGGCGCAAGATCGCATACAGGCTGCAGGAGCTGGAATACGGCGGAATTTCTGTGGAGGCCCAGAATAAAATCCAGCAGCTAATCCAGCAATTTGACCCCATAAATAACAAGACGCTGCGGCCCGATGATGCCCTTAAAGAACGTCCTAAGAAAACAAAACTGAGCCGCGACAAGAGACTGCCCATTCCCGGCACAGTGATCATCAAAGAATACAAAGGTATCAAGCTGGAGGTCAAAATCCTCGAATCAGGCTTTGAATTCCGTAGCAAGGTCTATAAGAGCCTGACGGCCATAGCCAAAGAAATTACCGGCGCGCACTGGAACGGATACCTGTTCTTCAATCTATAGGGAATGATCATGGAAGAGACAAAACAATCCAAGAAACGCATCTACTGCGCCATTTACACGCGCAAATCAACCTCTGAAGGACTTGATCAGAACTTCACATCCCTTGATGCTCAAAGAGAAGCCGCCGAAAACTACATTAACAGCCAAAAACATGAAGGCTGGGTTGTGCTTCAAGAACCCTATGATGACGGAGGATTCACAGGCGCAAATATGGATAGGCCTGGACTACAAAAACTACTTTCAGAGATCAAGAATCAGAAAATCAACTGCGTCGTGGTCTACAAAGTCGATAGGCTATCCCGCTCCCTGACGGATTTTGCGCAGTTGCTCGAATTCTTTGACAAAAACAACGTGACATTTGTTTCTGTAACGCAATCATTCAACACCAATACCTCAATGGGCCGACTGACGCTGAACATCCTCCTTTCTTTCGCGCAGTTTGAACGTGAAATTGCCCGCGAAAGAACCAAAGACAAGATGTCCGCTGCCAGGAAACGCGGCCAATGGACCGGCGGCATAGCTCCCTTAGGCTATTGCGTGGATGACAATAAGAAATTAATCGTAGACCCCGAAGGCGCAAAGGTAGTCCGTGAGATCTTTGACCTCTATCTCAAGGGCAACTCTACGCTCAAAATCGTACATATGTTCAATGAGAAGGGCTATAAGACGAACAAGATAGCCTGTAAGAACGGCAAAACCTTAGGTGGGGTCAAATATAGCGTTGCAAGAATCCAATGGATGCTCCGGCATCCGATCTATATGGGTAAAGCACTATACAATGGCCAGATTTATGATGGCGAGCATGAAGCTATTATCGACGAGGAAACCTTCAAGAAAACCCAAGCCTTGCTCAATGAAAACCACAGGGAACGAAAAGCAACAAAGAACGTAGACTGCACAGGCTTATTGAGCCGTATTCTACACTGCAAGATCTGCGGAACCTATATGACACATACCTATACCATAAGAAACGGCACTCACAAATACCGCTATTACACCTGCACCAATGCTCAGAAGCTTGGCCATAGCTCCTGCCCTACCAGATCCGTCAATTCCAAGGCAATCGAAGACGCCGTGGTCAACTGTCTGCGAGAGATCTTCTCCGATAAAAGCAAAAGAGAAAAACACGCCTATAAACAGGAAACCGACGCTCTTCTGTCGCCTGTTTGGGACACCCTGCATCCACAAGAAAAGCGGCGCATCTTCAAGATATTGCTCAAGGAAGTCGACTATACGGCCAGTAGCAAAAAACTCGGCATAACGCTCGCCGATAACGACCTGAGGCTTGAGTTTGATGCGGATTTACAGCAGGTGCGGCCTTTAAACAAGTGGCACAAAGAAGAAGAAATCAAAAAAGAACCCACCGTTCGAACAATGCTTGTCTTAGCTCATCAAGTCCAACAGCTCGTCAATACTGGAAAGATCAAGCATCCCCGCGAGGCTTGTAAGTGGCTTAACCTAAGTGTGACGCGCATGGATCAAACCATGAATACTCTTTTCCTATGTCCTGCCATTCAAAGTGAGATCCTCTCTACCGACACGCCTGCCATCAACGCGCTCACAGAGTTCAAAATTCGCCCTCTCCTCAAAGAAGCCATCTGGACCGATCAATTAGCCAAGTGGCAAACCTTGATCGCCGGTAACCGCTAATCAAAACCTGCCTGAAAAATTCCAGTTTCTCGCCAATTATTCGATCAAAATACGCGATATATCGTCGAATAATCGCGACACTGACTCCAAGAAACTAATCGCCAATTCCGAGATAAAGAGATAGTTTGGCGAGATTTACTTGGCTAGATCTTGCGAACCTGCAGGAGGATTTGAAGCTGAGATCGTAAACGCTAAAACAATGAAAAAAATTATGCCCTAACTCTTTGACACAGCAAGACAAAGAAAAAGCCCTGACCGGTTCGCCCAGTCAGGGCTTTTTCTATCTCTCTATGTGGATTTCGAGAGATCATAGTGGTTGCGGGGGTCCGATTTGAACGGACGGCCTCAAGGTTATGCTTTACTACTACAGCTTTCGCTGCCACCGGCACTATTCCGGCTTTGTAGTCCGGACTATCCCTTAATCCTCATTTTAAGAGGATTCCTGCCAACTAGTCTCTACACCTTCTCCCACCGTTTTGATTCGCTTTTACGAATGCAAAACGAATCAATGGGAGCTTGGCTCGGTATTACCCTGGCTTAAAGCCGAGGGCTTCACCGAATTTGACAGGTTTTCCATCGGCCGTTACCGGCCGTGGGACCCATTGTTGAGCCTTGCGAGCTACCAGGCTGCTCCACCCCGCGATCATTCATTGTACAGAAAGAACAATGAAACGCAACTATTCTTTTGAAGCATTCGTCTGATTCACGACGTCAACTTCATCCTCGCGTATGATCTTAAGCACCGTCTCGCCCTTCTTGACGATACCCATCTTGTCGCGCGCCACCATCTCCAGATACGCCGTATTGTTCTGCAGCTGGGCGATCCTCTGCTCCAGGATGGCGTTCTGGCGCTGCGCCTTCCTGATCTTTTCTTCGGTCTCCGCCAGCTTGGCCTTCAACTCCTGAAACTTGGCAAACCCCGGCAGGAAGATGATGAGCAAAATAACAAAAATGATGAAAAGCCGCAAATTCTTCAAGGTCTCTTCCCACAGGCGGCAGCCGTCCCTTCGGCCTTATGGCCGAAGGCCTTAAAGCTTACACCCTTCCGAAGATCTTATCCGGCCAGAGCGTCCCCGCGTAAACCGCGCTCTTGCCCAATTCTTCCTCAATGCGCAAAAGCTCGTTATACTTGGCGATCCTGTCAGTCCTGGAAAGAGAACCTGTCTTGATCTGGCCGACGCCCGTGGCGACGGCGATATGGGCGATCGTCGTGTCCTCGGTCTCTCCCGAACGATGCGAGATGACCGCCGAATATTTATTCTCTCCGGCCAGCTCGATACAATCCAAAGTCTCACTGAGCGAGCCGATCTGATTGACCTTGATCAGGATGGAGTTGGCTATCTTCTTGTCGATGCCCGTCTGCAATCTCTTGACGTTCGTCACAAACAGGTCGTCGCCCACCAGCTGCAACTTGGCGCCAAGGATGTCCGTCAATTTCTTCCAGCCGTCCCAATCGTCTTCTGCCAAGCCGTCTTCGATAGAGACAACCGGATATTTGGCGATGATCTCCGAGTAAATCGCGATCATCTCTTCGGCGGTCTTTGGTTTGCCCTCCACGACATACTTGCCGTCCTTGTAAAACGAGCTGGACGCTACGTCCAAGGCCAAAGAGATATCTTTTCCCGGCTTGTAGCCGGCCTTGGTGATCGCGTCAATGATCAGCCCCAAAGCCTCCTCATTAGACTGAAGATTCGGCGCAAAACCGCCCTCGTCTCCCACGGAGGTAGAAAGCTTCTTGGATTTAAGGATGCTCTTAAGATTATGGAATGTCTCGACAGCGGCGCGCAGGGCTTCCCTGAATGACGGCAGGCCGATAGGCATGATCATGAACTCCTGAAAATCGAGGTTGTTGTCCGCATGGAGCCCGCCGTTCAAAATGTTCATCATCGGGACAGGAAGGATATGGGCATTCTTGCCGCCCAGATATTTATAGAGGGGTTTGCGTTCCTCAATGGCCTGGGCCTTGGCGGCGGCCATGGAGACGGCGAGGATGGCATTGGCGCCGAGCTTGGCCTTGTTCTCCGTGCCGTCCAGCTCGATCATGACCTTGTCGAGCGCCATGAAGCTGGGCTCCATCCCCTTGATCTTATCGGCAATGGGGCCGTTGATGTTGGCGACGGCCTTCAGGACCCCCTTGCCCAGATAGCGCGCCTTGTCCCCATCGCGCAATTCCAGGGCTTCATGCTCACCCGTGGACGCCCCTGAAGGAACGATAGCCCTGCCCATAACCCCGGACTCCAGAACAACATCCGCTTCAACCGTAGGGTTCCCCCTTGAATCCAGGACCTCTCTTGCAACCACTTTCTTGACTACCGACATATCGCCTCCAAACCTCACATAAACGTTGTCATAGGAAATATTAGGTGAAAAGATTATCACAACCACATGGACGCGTCAAGGGATTTAATATATCCCCAAAGAGCCCCGGGGTTCACGAACGAAAGAATGCCGCATTGACACGAACAACGATTTATGTTATCTTCAGACTATTATGAAAATCGATAAATTCACCTATAAACAGATCAAGACATTCCTGCGTGACCACTGGATCGCCGTCACGAGCACCGTGGTCACCATTGTGCTCACAGGCCTCTCCATCTGGGGCTTTATGGGCCTGGAGTCTTTTTACCGCAAGATGCAGCTGGCCCAGCTACCCATCCAGATCATGATGTGGATACTGGCATCAGCCATCTCGGCGATCATCTACGTATCGCTCATGTTCGGCCGCTTCGGCCAGATCGACACCAAAAAAGTCCGGGGCTCCAAGGTCAATGTCAACTTTGCAGACGTCCTGGGCATCGATGAGGCCAAAGAAGAGGCGATCGAAGTCGTCAACCTCCTTAAAGACCATTCCGCCGTCCAAAAGGTCGGCGGAAAGATCATCAAAGGCTTACTCATGATCGGGCCTCCCGGATGCGGCAAGACGTATCTGGCCAAGGCCATCGCCACAGAAGCCGGCCTGCCGTTTTTGTCTTTGTCGGCCAGTGAATTCACAGAGATATTCGTCGGGGTCGGCGCCAGGCGCGTCCGCAAGCTCTTCAAGCAGGCCCGGCGCCTGGCCTATGCGCACGGCGGGGCCATCGTCTTCATCGACGAAATCGATGCCATCGGACGCACCCGCACCTTCAGCTTCATGAGCGGCCAGGAAGGCAACACCACCTTAAACCAGCTTCTGGTCGAAATGGACGGCCTGCAGGACGAAAAGGAAAACGTCGTCGTGATCGGCGCGACCAACTCTCCCGAAGACGTGCTCGACCCGGCGATCCTGCGCCCGGGGCGCTTCGACCGAAAGATCTATATCGAAAAACCGAACCTTCAGGGCCGCGAAGAGGTCTTAAGGTTCTATCTAAGCAAGGTCCCTTATGACAAGTCCATCGATATCGGCAAGGTGGCGCGCCAGGCGGTCTACAAGTCGCCCGCAGACCTGGAAAACATCGTCAAAGAGGCCTCCATCATCTGCCTGCGCAACAAGCGCGACGTGATCACCCACAAGGACATCTCCGAAGCCATGGAACGCATCGATCTGGGGATCAAACATCGCAAACACATGACGCACGACGAAAAACGCCTGGTGGCCTACCACGAAGCCGGCCACCTGATTGCACTTTATTTGCTCCATCCGACGGACGACGTCTTCAAGGCCTCCATCATCGCGCGCCGCGGCGCCCTCGGGGTCGTCCACCATCAGCCCCGCGAAGAGATCTTCACCTCCAACAGGGAAAGACTCATGGCCAATATCCAGGTGTCGGTCGCCGGATACCTGGCGGAAAAACTGACATTCGGGACGACATCCGACGGCGTTTTATCCGATTTCAACAACGCCATGCGCGTCGCCCATATCATGGTCTGGCGCCTCGGGATGGACGGCAAACACCTGGGAGACTTCACCGCTATTCCCGAACAGCAGATCTCCGAACAGGTCAAGGGTGAATTGAACCAGGAGACCCAGCGGATTTTCCAGGAATGCGTCGCCAAGACCGAAACGCTCCTGCGGGATGAAAACGTGTTGTTGAACCGCTTTGCCAACGAACTCCTGAAAAAAGAAGAGCTCGAATTCGATGAAATCGATGCCATCTTCAAGGAATACAACAAAACCAAATTCGGCTCACTGCCGACCCCTCCCTATCAGAAACCTGTTTAAGATTCCACCCGCCTTTCTTGCAGTCGTCGCAGCCACAGTCCTTCTTTTAGGCTGTGAACCGACGTATCCGGTAAAAACCATGCCGCAGCAGCTCGCCCGCATGGTCAAGAATGAGGTCGGTATTGACATCCACATCCGCATCACCGGAAAGACCATGTGGATCTACGTGCCGATGACAGACCTGATTGAAGAGAAAACGGCGGGATGGGACAAGGCGGGTCTCGAAAAGCTCAATAAGGTCATGAACGCGGCGCACCGTGTTATCTTGAGCACGGACGCCAAGCTTGATTTCCTGGCCGTCGTCGGCGCGGACATCAAAAAATTCGGCGTCGCCCTTCTGACGGTAGAATATATCCCCGACCTCGAACAGGCCGTCCTTGAAAAATTCTCCCGTGGCGAATACTTCATGCGCAGCGTGCGCGATGTGCGCTTTGACCCAACCCTTATCGGAGATACGACGGGAGAAACGCAGAGTTACCGCGACATCACCTTCGACGAATTCATCTGCATGCAGATCATCCACCGCGCCAAGAGCCTCTTCGCCAAAGACAAGAAACTCAATAATCTTTTTGAACTCAAAACAACCTCCTACACACAGAAATTCGGAATTCTGAAGTTGGAGTTCGAATTTCTGCGCAAACGTTACGACTTGAGCCCGGAGGAAGAAAACATCAAACCCCTGGACTACGTCAAGCAGATCGCCGCCGAGGTCATCCAGAATTACAACTACAAGGACATCCAGGGCGTAGAGCTGACGGATACGTTCTCGGAGGAAACCGTCAAGCTTAGCCTCGATGAGCTTAAAAAGATGAAGGTGGAACTCCCGGAATACCGGGACTAGGTTTTCTCTGGATGGGATGCGGGCAGGACGCGGCGGCCTTTCAGGATAAGCCCGCCGGACAAAACCTTCTTGATCGCTTCGGGATAAATCCGGTGTTCGACCTTGTGGATCTTCTTCTCCAAACTCTCCATGGTATCCGTCGCAAGCACCCGCACAGGCTCCTGGACAATGATAGGGCCGTGGTCAACCTCCTCATCGACAAAATGGACGGTGACCCCGGTGACGCCGACGCCGTAGCGAAAGGCGTCTTTGATGGCGCGCTCACCGGGAAAAGCCGGCAGAAGCGCAGGATGGATATTCAGGATGCGGTTCCTGTAGGCCCGCACGAACGACGGCGAAAGGATCCGCATGAAACCCGCCAAAACAATTAAGTCGACTTCTTGCGCCTTGAGGTGACGCAGGACCGCTGCGTCATAGGCCCGGCGGTCCCTGTAATCTTTCGGATCCAAAAACAAGGTGCTGATGCCTGCGCGACGGGCCCTCTTCAATGCAAAGGCATCCTTTTTGTCGCTGACCACGAGCGCTATCCGCGCCTTCAACGCGCCGCGGACGACCGCGTTCATGATCGCCTGCAAGTTCGTCCCGTTCCCCGAAACAAAAACAGCGATAGTCTTCATAGGCATCTCATCGTGACGGTGAAGGCTGTGCGCCCCTCACCTTGATGACTTTTGTCGGACAAACCTTGGCGCACTCAAGACAACCCGTACATTTATCATAATCGATGCGCGCCAGGTTGTCGATGACGGCCACCGCGCCGTGGGGACAGGCCTTTTCGCAGCGACGGCAAGCGATGCAGCCGACGCCGCAGACGGACATGACGACTTTCCCCGAATCGTTCGACGTGCACGCCACATAAATTTTTGCTTTTTCTGGTTCAAAAGGAATGAGCGTGTAGAGCCCTTTGGGACAGACGTTCACGCATATGCCGCAGGCCGTGCACTTGGATTCGATGACACGAGGGAAACCTTCCCCCGTCATTTCAATCGCGTCGAACGGGCAGGCCTTGACGCATGTCCCGTACGTCAGGCAGCCATAGGCGCATTCTTTCTGGCCGCCCAGGACCAGCGAGGCCGCCAGACAGTCCTTGATGCCGTCGTATAAAAACTTGTCTTTGGCGTGGTTGCCGCCGCAACAATGCAGACAGGACACCTTTTTGGCCTTTTCTTCCAGGCTCAACCCCAGGATAGCGGCAATGTCTTTCTTGTTCTCCGTCGCCGCGACGGAACAGGAATGAAGATCGAGTTCTCCGGCCAAGAGCGCCTGCGCAAAACCCATGCAGCCGGCCTTGCCGCAGGAGCCGCAATTGGCACCCGGCAGCTTGGCCAGGATCCTCTCGATCGTCGGATCCACCGGAACATGGAATTTCTTCGCCGCATAAGCCAGCACAAACCCGAAAAAGATCCCCAGGCCGCACAGTGTCGCTATGGAAGCAATAATGCTGGTCGCCATGTTGCCGTTATATCCTCATACCTACGAACCCCATAAAAGCCAGGCTCATGATCGAAGCGATGATGAAGGCGATCGGGAGCCCCTCCATCGATTCGGGGATGTCCGCCAGCTCAAGGCGTTCGCGGATACCCGACATCAACATCAGGACAAAAAGGAAACCGACCCCGGCGCAAAATACCTGAAGCACGGAATAGCCGAAGCTTCCGGTGATCGCCTTGCCTCCGGCAAAAAAATCCTCCGTATTGATGACCGTCACGCCCAGAACGATGCAATTGGTCGTGATCAAGGGCAGATAGATGCCAAGCGCGCGGTAGAGCGCCGGCGACATCTTCAAGATGACCATCTCGATGAACTGGACCGATGCGGCGATGACCAGGATGAAAACAACCGTGCGCATATAATCGATCCTGAAAGGAAGTAAAACATAATTGTAGGCGGCCCAGGTCATGGCGCCCGACAAAAGCAGGACGAAGATAACGGCCAGGCCCATGCTGAAAGCGGGCTTTGTCTGCTTGGAAACGCCCAAAAAAGGACAAAGCCCCATGAACCTAAAGAGGATATAGTTGTTAATGAGGAGATTGCTGATTATGATCGCAAAGATCTTGCCCATTTAATGACTCCCATAAGAAGCCCCAGGATGAGGAGCGCGCCCGGCGCCAGAGACAGGACAAGCGCCGGCTCAAAGCGATGAGAAATGCTTAAGCCCGCCAAGGTGCCGTTGCCGAGGGTCTCGCGGATCGCCGAGATGATGAGGAGCGCCAGAGTGAACCCCAGACCCATCCCCAGGCCGTCGGCCAGCGACGGCAAAACCGGGTTTTTCGACGCAAAAGCCTCGGCCCGGCCCAGGATGATACAGTTGACGACGATCAGAGGCACGTAAACGCCCAGCGCCCTGTTTAAGGCCGGCGCATAGGCCTTCATGACCATCTCGACGATGACGACGAAGGCGGCGATCACGACGATATAACACGGGATGCGGATCTTGTCCGGAACAAGCCTGCGGATCGCCGAAATGATGACATTGGAGCAGACCAAAACGAACGTCGCCGCCAACCCCATCCCGACGGCATTATTGACGGATGTCGAGACGGCGAGCGTCGGACAAAGACCGAGGACGATGAAAAAGATGGGGTTTTCCGAAAAAATGCCCTTGATAAATTCGTGCCAGAGTCTTTTCATCGACTCGCTCCATATCTGCGCTTCTGCACGAAACGATCGATCAGCGGGGCGGCCGCATTCATGATCAGGATGGAATAGCATACGCCTTCGGGGTATCCGCCCCAGCGGCGGATGACGCCCGTCAACAGGCCGCAGCAGACGCCGAAAATCACCTGGCCCTTTTTAGTGACCGGCGACGTCACGTAATCCGTCGCCATGAAGAACGCGCCCAGGACCAGGCCGCCGGAGAGGACCTGAAAAAGCGCATCGCCCCGGCCGAAACCATCCGGGGAACCGAAGGCCCACATGAAAACAGCGACGGTGGCCACATAGCTGACCGGCGTATGCCAGCTGATGATGCCTTTGTACAAAAGATAAACGCCCCCCAAAAGCAAGGCCAGGATGCACACCTCGCCGAGCGCGCCGCCGCGGTTGCCGATCAAAAGGTCCCAGTAGGAAAGGCCGAGGTCGACAACCCCAGAAGCCTTGCCTTCTTTGATCAGAGACAGGGGCGTCGCCTGCGTCACGGCGTCATAGACGAACGGCTTAGTGAACGTCGTCATATATTTCGGCCATGCCGCCATAAGAAACGCCCGGCCGGCCAGGGCCGGATTAAAGATATTGCGGCCTAACCCGCCGAAGGCCTGCTTGGCAATGGCGATGGCAAAGATGCTGCCGACCGCCGCCACCCAAAGCGGGCAGTGCGCCGGCAGGTTATAGGCCAACAAAAGCCCTGTCATAAAGGCGCTGCCGTCGCAAACGGTCACTTTTTGTCCCCGCGCCTTCTGGATCAAGGCCTCCGTCCCGGCAGCCGCCAGGACGCTCGACAGGACCACCCACAGCGCCGACGGCCCGAAGATAAACAGGGCGACCAGGCCCGACGGGATCAACGCCAGATTGACCCGCCACATGATGCCGGCGATGGACTCGTTTTTACGCATATGGGGGGCATGTGCCACAAAAAATTTATCGGCCATCTTGTACGCTCTCCATGATTTTTCCGGCTTTTTCTTCGACGGAAACGATGACGGCCAAAGAAGAAATCGTGGCGCCCGTGATCGTTTCCACATTGCGCTCCAGGCCCTTATAGCTCTTGGACTCGAACTGGGTCTGAAACCACGGCCGAGGCTTCTGTGAGATATTGGCCTTCCTGAGGACAACATCCCAGAACGTCTCTTTTTGCCTGACTTCTTCGATGCGCGACCCGAGTCCAGGCGTCTCATTCTGTGACAGGATCTTGATGCGTTGAATGATGCCCTTGGTATCCATGCCCACCATGGTCACGATCGTGCTGGAATATCCCTTCTTTTCCGCCTTAAAGGCATATCCCAGAAGATCGCCCGATGTATTCAAGGCCTTGTAATAAAAAACGCTTCCCTTGTCTTCCACCGGCTCAAAACGCGCCGCCCCTGGATAGACATCCTGGAGAGCCGACTCTTCCTCCATTTTCGCCTGGGCCGCGATCTTCGGCTGCGTCACGTTATACACAACGCTCAAAAGCCCTGAAGCCGCCAAGCAGATGATAGCCAATGTCGCCGCATACCTGACAAAATTATTTTGCATGTTTAATGAGCACACGACTTATGGAAACATAAGTCGCTGTGCGAATTGAATCCGCCATCGCTCTATGGCGGAAACGATTAGGTTGTTTTTCCTTTCCTGATTTTGATTTTCGCCGCCTTGATCGCCTGAACGATATGGCGCCGGCCCGGACACAGATAGGCGCACAAGCCGCATTCGATACAATCCATGATCCCGTACTCTTGAGCCAAGTCCAGTCGTCCTTTGGCGATGGCCAGCGCGATCAGGCCAGGATTCAGGCCTATGGGACAATTCTCGACGCACTGCCCGCAACGCACGCAAAAAGACTCTTCTTGTTCCTTTTCCTCATCCTCGTCCAAGGCCAGGATGCCGCTCGTCCCCTTGATCACCGGCGCCTCAGGCGTGAACTGGGCGATGCCCATCATCGGCCCGCCCATAATGATCCTCTTGGGCTCCCTTGTCATCGGCCCGCACTGCTCCAAAAGATCTTTCACCGGCGTTCCCAAACGCGCCAGAAGATTCTTCGGATTCTCCAGGCATGCGCCGGAGACCGTCATCACGCGCTCATAAAGGGGTTTACGGAAATAAACGGCCTCGTAAACGGCAAACACCGTGCCGACGTTCTGCACGAGGACGCCGATGTCAAAAGGGAGTTTTCCCGGCGGGACCTCCCGGCGAAGACACGATTTGATCACCTGCTTCTCGCCGCCCTGCGGATAGGCCGTTTTAAGGACGACCACGTGCCACCCCAGGGACCCGGCTGCTTCCTTCATGCGACGGATGGCCTGCGGCTTGTTGTCCTCGATGGCGATAAAAACATTCTCCGGCTGTATGGTCCTGGCGACAAGCTTGACCCCCTCGATGATCTGAAGGGATCTCTCGATCATAAGCCGGCTGTCCGCCGTCAAATACGGTTCGCACTCCGCGCCGTTGACGATAAAATCCTTTATCGGCCGGGCGGGCGCCAGCTTGATATGCGTCGGAAACGTGGCGCCGCCGAGACCGACGATGCCGGATTCAAAAACAATGGTCCTGATATCGGCCGCCGTCAGCGAGGCGATCTCCCCGGCCGTCCGTGGCTTCATCGACTCCGCCGCCTCGTCTTTGCCGTCTGACTCGATCTCGATGGCCCGGCAAAAACCAAAAACCGGATGCGGAAAATCGGCGACCTGTTTGACCGTCCCGGAGATGGACGCATGCACGGGAGCAAAGACGCCCTTGTCCGACGTCGCCAGGCAATCGCCGCGCCTGACATGGTCCTGCGCCTTGACAAACACGCGGTCGAGCCTTTTTCCTAAATGTTGTACGAGGGGGATGACCACGCGGCGAGGCAGGGCCGCCTGTTCGATAGGTTTGTTCTCGGTGAGATGTTTATGCTCTTCGATCCTGACCATAGAACTTCAATAACCCTCCAATGCCTGCAATGACCAGAAAAGCGCTGACGCCCAGGAGGATCTTCACCGAACCGATGCGGTCGGCCAGGGGCGCGGCGATCATCATGCTCGCCAGAAAACCCAGGTGCATGATGACTTCAAGGGAACTGAAGACCTTGCCGCGCATGGAATTATCCGTCAGCTGATGCACCATGGTGTTGGTGACCGTCATGATGGGAGATACGGCAAGGCCAAGGACAAAAGCCAGGCCCATCGCTAACAATAGGTGGGGCAACCGGATAACGGCCACGACAAAGCCAGATAATATCACCCCAGCCGCCAGAATACAAGCGAAAATCGTCCTCATCCCCGAGGTCTTCTGGCCCAGACGGCCATAACCCAGGGAGCCGACAAACAGGCCCAGGCCGAGCGCGACCACCAGGAGACCGAGTTCCTTGGTGACGGAAGCAAAGGCCTCCTGCACGAAAACGATCGCCACCACATAAACTGCGCCCAGCGCAGCCCATAGGAAGAAAAGGATGCCGAAACAAGAGCTTATGCGCGGGTCCTTCTTCAGGAAGTTGACCGCGTCCTTCATCTCTTCCAGGGCGGATTTACGGATCACATCCGCGATATCCTTGCCCACCTCGATCAGCTTTTCCTTTTTGGCCTGCCGGATGAGCTTCGTGCTCAAGAAAAAGATCATGATGCCCGAAATCAAAAAGCTGGCGCCGTCGATCGTAAAACCGCCCTGGGCCCCCACCATGCCGACAAGGATGCCGCCGAGGCCGAAGCCGAACATGGCGGCGACCATCCCCGTCGTATTCACCAGGGAATTCGCCAAAAGCAGGTCGTCGGCTTTGACCAAGTCCGGGATGATGGACATCTTGGCCGGCACGTAAAAACGCGCCAGGGAAAACACGATAAAAACGACGATATAGATGGGCCATAAAGAGGACAGCCGCATCAGCCATAGGGGGATAAGAAGGACCAAGATGCCGCGCAAAATATCGCAGACGACCATCGTCCGGCGCCTGTCCCAGCGATCCACATACACGCCGGCAACCGGACCGATCAGGAACACGGGCACGATGGTAAAGGCCATGATCTTGGCCATCTGCGTCGTCGATCCTGGCGCATAACGATGCACAAGAGCGATCAACGCCATCTGGTCAAGCCTGTCGCCGAATTGCGAAATGATCTGCGCCAGCCAGAGAAGAGAAAAATTACGGTTTCGAAGAATATTGCGGAATCGGGCCATAGAAAGGATTCACCCCGTTAGAGAACCTTGTTCTCTAACGGGGTCAACAAAATAAGCCGATGAGAGGGATTGCCCGCCACTAGAACTTCGGCGGGTCCGCCAATCTTTTTGGCGGAAACCTCCTGGCGTGACGCCTTTTACCGGCTCTTCGAAAAGATAAGCCGATGAGAGGGATTGAACCTCCGACCCGCGCTTTACGAAAGCGCTGCTCTACCAACTGAGCTACATCGGCATGAAATCTACTTATACCAACTGTCCCGACGTTCCGCCAGTCGGCGGAAGTCGGGATCCCGACCGAACGCAAGTGAGCGTCGGGAAGCTACATCGGCACGAAATCTACTTGCTCAACGACGGGATGTCCTTTGGAATGTCTGATTATAGCAAAACTTTTTTTTAAACTCAAGAGAGGATTCGCTTTCTCCCTTTCAAGGCCGCAACCATCAGGAAAATAAGCAGATAGATGCCCAGGGCGGCCGGCCACGGCAAGCAGAAGCCGCAGAAGAACGCCCCGCGCATGCCGGCGAAAAACCTGTTGGCCCACAGAAAGACAAAAACCAAAAGATCATCGGCAAGGGCCAGGTATCGCGCCAAAGGCGCAAACCAACAAAAGCAAAGGAAGGAAAAACCGGCCGCCATCACAAGCCCCGAGAGAGGTATGACGACCATATTGGCGATCAGGCCGATCAAGGACAGGTTGCCGAAGGCATAGGCGATCAGGGGCGCTGTCCCCAGCCAGGCGCAGAAGGACACCGCCCCTCCGGCGGCCAGCCGCCGGCTCCAGCGGCTCAACAGCGGCAGACGGGACAGATATTTTTCAAATAGGGCGGCCGGGTCTACAAGGGGATACACCCAAAAAATAAAAAACACGCTTAAAAAAGACAACTGGAATCCTCTGGAAAACAATTGAAGAGGATCAAACAAAAGAATGGCTAACCCGCTCAGGCACAGCGCATTCAAAAATAATGGATTGCGCTCGACGACAAGACAAAAGATGAACGCGCAAGACATGACGGTGGCGCGCACAACAGGGGCCGAAGCTCCAGTGAGAAGGCAATAGGCCCAGAGAAGAAGAACCGTCGCCCCTGCCCTGATTCTCCCCTTGAACCGAAATATTTTCAAAAGGACCATCACGCCGAAGGCAATGATCCCGACATGCGAGCCGCTGACGACAAAAATATGCCATGTCCCTGCCCTGACGGCATCCTGGCGCAGCGCCTCCGGGAATTCCGCCCTTTTGCCCAAAAGGATGCCTTCCAAAACTCGTGCCGCCTCGCCCGAATGAAAAAGGCGGATGCGCCTGGAAAAATACTGCCGGGCAAAAAATACCCCGCGGGTATGCGCCGCAGCCTTACTCCATCCCCGGCGCGCCACAGGCGCCTGCAGCCAAAGAACCGCATCGTTTCCTTGGGCCCGAAAAACCTTGCTCAAAGAACTCATCGGGGACAGGCGGCCGCGGCACGCCACCCGGTCGCCGTAAAAAAGAGGCCGGTCTTTCTCCGAGGTGCCGAAGACTTGCGACTGCAAGGCCTTTTTGACGCGGACACGCACGCGGCCGCCGGCGCGGCGGCATTCGCCCTGCCGGCAAATCTCCTCGGCTTTCAGGGAGAAATTTCCCGACAGATCGTCATCCGTCACGATAACGCCGCGGACCTCGCAGGACCCCGTCCAGACGGCAACGATATCCTTTGAGGGTATGGCCCTGACGCTGAAAGCATACATGCCGAAAAGAACGACGCAACCGGCAGCGCAGCAAATGAACCCTTTCGGCCGCCGGACCGTCAAACAACAAGCCGCCAAAGCGAACAAAAGAAACACCGGGAAATAATCCGGCGCCGGATGTAAACCGGAGGCCAAAAGAATGCCCGAGACGTAACATAGGGTAAAAACCACGACCGGAGGCACAGACACGAGACGGCGCCCTTCCATAACCATCCTTGGGAAAGCGCTTGCGGGAAAGGACCTTGTCGAGCGAGAGGTGCGTGCGGGAGAGCTACTTTTCCTGCTGGGCTGCGATGCGCAGCCGTTCGATCCCCAGACCGTTCAAAACATCCAGGACGCGTACGACATTCTTGAACGGCGCCAGGCGATCGACCTGAATAATGACCGTCATGCCGGGTTCGGCCGCCTTCTTTTGCATGAGGCGGTCTTCCAACTCTTTATACGTCACGACCTCGCCTTCGAGATACAACGGGCCTTCGCCGGAAAGGACGATCGTGACATATCCGCCGGGAGAACCGGGATTCATGACGTGTTTGGCCGAAGGCAAATTGACCTTGATCACCTTGTCCTTCGTCGGATTGAAGGTATAAAGAAGGCTGAACGAAATGAAGAAAAAGATAAACATGTTCAAGACGATGTCCGTCATGGCGACGGACTCGAGGTTGAACATGTATTTCCTGGTCGGCGCGATCTTCACAGGACCTTCCCTCTTGTCAAAAGCTCCAAGAGCTGCGAGCAATAGTCGTCGAGTTCATGGGAAAAATATTTGATGCGGCTGATGAAATAATTGTAACACAGGTAATACGGGATCGCGACGATGAGCCCGGCGGCGGTCGTGATCATGGCCTCGTAAATCCCTCCGGCGAGAGCGCTGACCGTCACGTCGTTGCCGGCCTTCTCCCAGGCCATGAAGGCGCGGATAAGACCCGTGATTGTCCCCAGAAAACCCATAAGAGGCGATATTCCCACGACAGACACCAGGCCTCCCAGCCTCTTCTCCAGTGTCTTGACCGCATGGTTGCCCATGCGCTCCAGAAGCTTCTCAAGTTCCAAGCGGGACAGGAGCCGGTTTTCAATGGCTGCCGCATACATGGCCGCCAGGGGATAATCCTTCTTTTGGCCGCAGAGGACAAGGGCCTCCCTGTATTTGCCCTTGTCGACGAGATCCAGGACGTCCCTGGAGAATTTCTGCATGTCCAGCCGATAGACGCGCCGGATGACAATAA
Organism: Candidatus Velamenicoccus archaeovorus; assembly: GCF_004102945.1. Taxonomy (GTDB): domain Bacteria; phylum Omnitrophota; class Gorgyraeia; order Velamenicoccales; family Velamenicoccaceae; genus Velamenicoccus; species Velamenicoccus archaeovorus. The sequence goes on from NZ_CP019384.1 coordinate 1,610,973, forward strand.
ACCTGTCCACGATGATCCCGGCGCCGACAATGCTGGCCAGGATGATCGGGACCATCACAATCCCGCCCTTAACGATGAAAAATAACATGCGAAACCCCTTTCCGACCGCCGGCCTTGAAATCAGAGACCAGCGGCCGCCGAGTGCCTGATCTTATCTGACGAACAAATATTTCTTAAAACCGGCGACCTTTTTGTCGCCGATCCCCTTCAAAAGCTTGAGTTCCTCGACCGAGTTGAAGCGGCCTTTAAGCGAACGGACCCGCAAAATCTCCTGCGCCGTCTTCTCGCCGATCCCCGGCACCGCCACAAGCTCCGCCATGGTGGCCCGGTTGAGATCCACGACACAGGGCACCTGCGCATCTGCGTAGACCTCGACAGCGCTCCTGTTGCAGCCAAAGGCCTTGCGGCCGTGCGCCCAAAAAAGACCCACGCTCAAAAGGACGCATAGAAAAATAAGGATCTTCCGTTCCTGGGAAGTCAATGAAATCATGACGCGACGATACTGACAAGTTTTTTAGGCACCACGATCACCTTGTGGACAGCTTTGGCGGCCGTCCACTCCCTGACCTTCGGATCAGCCAGGGCCGCCTGCTTGACCTCTTCCTCTCCTGCGTCAACGCTCAATAAAAGCCTGGAACGCACCTTGCCGTTGACCTGGACAACGTAGGTCGCTTCTTCTTCGACCAGAAGGGACGGATCAAAAGACGGCCATGACGCCTTAAAAACGCTTGTCTTGTTGCCCAGCATCCGCCACATCTCCTCGCAGATATGCGGCACAAAAGGCGCCAAAAGGACCACGAGGACCCTGACGGCCTGGGCCGCAACGCTCGAGCGCTGCTCGTCCTCCGTAAGTTTGTAGAGCTCGTTGACCAGTTCCATAATGCTGGAGATGGCGGTATTAAACTTAAAGCCGCCCTCCATGTCGGAGGTGACTTTTTTGATCGTCTGGTGCATTTTCTTGACGACAGCGTCGAGGCCTTGAGACGACATGCGGCTGCCGCCGGCAGCTGTCCCGAGGCCGTCGGCCAGGCGCCAGACGCGGTTCAAAAACCGCCAGGCGCCGTCCATACCCTTGTCATTCCAGTCGAGCTCCGCCTCGGGCGGGGCCGCAAAAAGGATAAAAAGCCTCAAGGTATCGGCGCCGTAATTTTTGATGATCTCGTCCGGATCGACGATGTTACCCCTGGACTTGGACATGACCTCGCCTTCCTTGAGCACCATGCCCTGTGTCAGGAGGCGCTGGAACGGCTCGCGCACGGCGACCAGTCCCAGATCCGCCAAAAATTTCGTATAAAAACGGGAATACAAAAGATGCAGAACGGCGTGCTCAATGCCGCCGATATACTGGTCGACGGGCATCCAATAAGCGGCCTCCTCTTTGTCAAAGGGCGCTGTCGCGCACTGCGGAGAACAAAATCTTAAAAAATACCACGACGAGTCGATGAACGTCGCCATCGTATCCGTCTCCCGGCGGGCCGGCTTGCCGCATTTGGGGCATTTTGTCTCGACAAACTCTTTGACCTTTGCCAGCGGGCTTCCGCCCTCTCCGGTGAATGTCACATTCTTGGGCAGGACAACAGGCAAGTCTTTTTCCGGCACGCCGACAACACCGCAGGAAGCGCAATAGACGACGGGGATGGGCGTCCCCCAGTAACGCTGGCGCGAAATGAGCCAGTCGCGCAGCCGCCAGTGGACGGCGATCTTGCCCATCATCTTGTCTTCCATCCAGAGGGAGATTTTCTTCTTGGCGCCGCTGCTGTCCTGGCCGTCGAAGACTCCGGAATTGACCATGACGCCTTCGGTCTCAAAGGCCTCCTGCATCGTCTCCACGACCAGCGGCTGATCTTTGGGCTGGATCACGACACGCATGGGCAGGCCATGCTCTTTGGCAAACAGAAAATCCCTCTGGTCGTGCGTCGGCACAGCCATGATGGCGCCTGTGCCGTATTCCATCAGGACATAATCCGCGACCCAGACAGGGATCTTCTCGCCGTTGACGGGATTGACGGCATAAGCGCCCGTAAAACATCCCTCTTTTTTGACGTCTTCGGCGACCCGCGCCAGCTTGGTCTCTTTAGCAACGCGGTCGATAAACCGCAAAACCTCCTGTTCCTGCGGCTTTCCCGAAATAAGCTTTTTCACCAGAGGGTGTTCCGGCGCCAGAACGACGTAGGTCGCGCCGAAAATCGTATCCGGCCGCGTCGTGAAAACCCTCAATATGTCGCCCTTCTCCAGCTTAAAGAATATCTCGACGCCGAAGCTCTTGCCGATCCAGTTCTTCTGCATCGCAATCACGCGCTCCGGCCAATTCTCCAACCCTCCCAGGTCGTCCAAGAGGCAATCGCTGTAGGCGGTGATCTTAAGATACCACTGCTCCAGCTCTTTCTCGACAACAGGCGTGTGACAACGCCAGCAGCCGCCGTCGACGACCTCTTCGTTGGCCAAAGTCGTCTCGCAACTAGGGCACCAGTTCACACTGGAGGCCTTTTTATACGCCAGGCCGCGCTCCAGCATCTTCAGAAAGATCCACTGGTTCCACCGGTAATATTCCGCAAGACAGGTGGAGATCTCCCTGTCCCAGTCATAGGAAAACCCCATGCGCAGGAGTTCCTGCTTCATCCAGTCGATGCACTTGAGCGTCCAAGTCTCGGGGTCCGACTTATGCTTGATGGCGGCATTCTCGGCGGGCTGGCCAAAGGCGTCGAATCCCATGGGATGCAGCACCTGGAAACCCTGCAGGATCTTGTAGCGGGCCACGACGTCGCCGATGGTATAGTTGCGCACGTGCCCCATATGGATGCGGCCCGACGGATAAGGAAACATCTCCAGGACGTAATATTTCGGCCTGGCCTTGTCCGGGACGGCCCTGTAAAGCTTATCCTCGGCCCAGATCTTCTGCCACTTGCTTTCCAGATCTTTAAAATGATAATCCATGGTTTTATGACTTGCAGTTTCAGTTTTAAGACGACATCATGCGACCATCGCCTTGAGCCGTTTCATGTTCATGGCGTCTGCGCGCGGCGTTTCCTTCGGCGTCTCAAGGATAAAGGCCGCTTCGCGCAATACGGGATGGTTGACGATGTATTTCAGGGCGGCGGCGCCGATCAAGCCCTTTCCGATATGCTGATGCCTGTCATGGTGAGACGCATGGGCCGTCATCGAATCATTGAAATGGACGACGCGGATGGCGCCCTTGCGCGTCCTCTCTTCGATATGGGCCAGGAGCATATCCACGACCCGGGGCTTGCGGATATCGAATCCCGCTTCGAAGGCGTGCGCCGTATCCAGGCAAACTCCCAGCCGATGGCTGTCTTTGACATGTCCGAAGATCCTGCGATGGTGGTCAAACGTCGCCCCAAGCCACGATCCGGAACCGGCCGTGTTCTCCAAAAGCAATTTGACGCTCAAATCCTTGGTTTCCTTAAGGATCTCATTGACGGCCGCAATGAACGCCTTAAGCCCGCGGGGAAGCGTGCTGTTCTTATAGCTGCCCATATGGGTCACGAGATACTCGGCGCCCAGAAGAGCGGCCTCATGCATATCTTCAATATAGGCCGCGATGGATTTTTTATAAAGAGGGCCGTAACTCGTTGCCAGATTTATAAGATATGGCGCATGGACGGCCACGACCCCGATGCCATGTTCTTTGCGTCTTCTCCTGAATTCCCTGGCGTCCTCTTCCCCAATCTCCAGCTGCCTCCATTGCCTGGGATTCCTGGAGAAGATCTGCATGGCGCTACAGCCAAGGCCCGCCGCCCTGTCGACAGATTCGTAGATTTTCCTGCTTATAGAGACGTGGACACCCAGGAACATGAGGGTTTTCTCGAGGCCTTTCGAAACGAATAGGGTGATATTAACACAAAACCGCAAAGCCTTCAACAACATTTGACGGCGCAAAACCCCCAACCGCCCCCTCTTCTACCCCTCCTTTAAATGTTGACAACCCCGATGCTCTATACTATGATTATTAAGCCATTTTAATATTAGAGATCAATTGGGGCTGTAGCTCAGCTGGGAGAGTGCCTGACTGGCAGTCAGGAGGTCACGGGTTCGATCCCCGTCAGCTCCACCATCTTTTTCCGACAATGGAAAAAGATGGTGGATGCCGAAACGAGCGTCAATGACCCGACAAGGGTCATAGCGAGTTTCGGCGCCCCCACCTTAATGTTTTCCCGACAAGGGAAAAAGTGGTGGATGTCGAAATAAGCGTTGCACAGCGAGTGCGTAGCGAAGAGGAGCCTCCTCGAAGAGGACAAGCGAAGCAGCTTATTTCGACGCCCCATCCTTAATGTAGTCCCCGACAGGCAAAAAAGATGGTGGATGCCGGAACGAGCGTCAATAACCCGGCAAGGGTCATAGCGAGTTTCGGCGCCACCACCGCAATGTAAACCAACAAGGTCGTGCCTAACCCCGGCTCATGAAGCCAAAACAAGGCATTCTTCTCTTCGGTCTGATCGAAATCGGCATCGGCACCGTCACCCTGGCCGCGATAGGCCGCAATATTCTCGCAGGATTCCTCCCCAAGCCTCCAAACGTTCTGACGTTTGTCATCACGAGCAGCCTGATCTCGATCTGCCTGGGCGCAGGTATCCTTTTGAGACGGCCTTATACGAGAAAACTTTTGATCTTTTTTGCGGGATGGGTCATCCTCAGCAAGGTCCTGATTTTCGCCGGCATCATCGTGCTCTGCTGCGAGCTAGAAACAACCATCGCCGCCGACGTCAAAAATATCATCTCGATTCTCTATCACAGCGCCGTCATCGCCTATTTCCATAGCCGATCCATCAAAGCGGAGTTTAAGCCATGAAAACCTTTGCGCCTCTTTTTAAAAGCCGCCGCAGACAGGCCTTTATCCTGGTCCTGCTCTTAGGTATCCTCTTCTCTGTCCTGCCGCCTTCTTTTTCGACACCTCAACCCCAAACCCAGGACCAGTTTCTGATCCTCACCATCGACAACAAAATCATCGGACCCGTCGTCGCCGACTATATCGATAAAGGCATCACAAGGGCCGAGGACGACGGCTATCAGGGTGTGATCATCATCTTGGATACGCCGGGCGGCCTCCTGGAATCGACGCGCGCCATCGTTAAAAAGATCATGAACGCCTCGATTCCAATCATCACCTATATCGCGCCCTCGGGCTCCCGCGCCGGCTCGGCAGGCGTCTTCATCACCCTAGCGTCCCACGTGGCCGCCATGGCGCCTTCGACGAACATCGGCGCAGCCCACCCCGTGGGCGTCAACGGAGAAAAGGGAGAAGACCGCCCGCTCAAAAAAGCCATCGAAGAGTTGACGGAAACCCTGCGGTCCCAGAAAAAACAGAAAATATCGCCGCGGACGAAAGAAAAACAATCTCCGCAGAATGAAGAAGCACCAGCCCCCCAGACAGGAAACGTCATGGAGGACAAGGTCCTCAACGACACCGTCGCCTGGGTTGAAACGATCGCAAAAAACAGGAAGCGCAACGTGGAATGGGCCAAAGAAACGGTCCTTAAAAGCGTTTCCGCCACGGAAAAAGAAGCCATGGACAAAGGCATCATCGACTTCATTGCCATAGATACGAACGATCTCCTGAAAAAACTGGACGGCCGCCAGATCGTCATTGCCGATAACAAAACCGTCATTTTAAATACTAAAAATGCGCTCCTACACCGCACAAACCTGACGACCAGACAAAATATTCTTAATACGCTGATCAACCCCAACATCGCCTATATCCTTATGATGATAGGCTTCCTGGGGCTTTTTATCGAGATCACACATCCCGGCGTCATCTTCCCCGGCGTCGCCGGCGTCATATCTCTCGTCATGGCCTTCTACGCCTTTGCGATCCTGCCGGTCAATTTTGCCGGCTTCCTTCTTATCGGCCTGGCGATCATTCTGTTCATCGCCGAAGCCCTGACACCGGCCACTTTCGGCCTCTTGACGCTGGCCGGGATTGTCTCCATGCTTCTGGGGTCCCTCATGCTGATTGATTCATCTTTCAGCGGCCTGACCATCTCCCTGAACATCATCCTGCCTTTGGTCCTGTCTGTCGCGGCCATTGCGATCTTTTTGGTCACCAACGTCGTGCGGGCCCACCGCCGCAAGATCATGACAGGGGCCGAAAGTCTTCCAGGAACAGAAGGCAAGGCCGGCACAGATATGGCGCCTGACGCAGAAGGCCAGGTTTTTGTGAATGGCGAGATCTGGAGCGCGATCAATAAAGGGCCATTGCCGATCGCCAAAGATGAAAAAATAAAAGTGATAGGAATTGACAAGGTCAAACTGCTTGTGACAAAATAAGAACCCTGATCGGCCCGCCACAAAGCGTTGGCGGGTTAATTCGGGCAAATGACTTATGAATGCAGCCCCATAAGTCACGCCCTCATTAAAATTGACAAGGTCAAACTGCTTGTGACAAAATAGAGCGCTGAACTTCGTGCTTTTAATCCGCCAGAGGCGGAGGGTTTTAAAAAAAGAAGACTCCTCGCCAGAACGCTTGTTCATTTCACTCACAAACACCAGGGGTGTTCGTGAAATGAACCTGCGCAGGCTTCGGAGTTAATCCGCCAGAGGCGGATTAAGGAGGAATCATGAGCTTCCCTCTCATCATCGGCATCATCGTCGTTGTGTATCTCCTGAACTCTATCAAGATCCTTAACGAATACGAGCGCGGCGTCATCTTCCGCCTCGGCCGCATCCTGGCCAGGCCCAAAGGGCCCGGGGTCATCTTCGTCTTCTTCCCCATCGACCGAATGGAACGCATCAGCCTGCGCACCGTGACACTGGACGTGCCGCCGCAGGACATCATCACCAAAGACAACGTATCCGTCAAAGTCAATGCCGTTGTCTACTACAGGGTCATGGACCCCTCGCATGCCGTTCTGGAAGTGGAAGACTACCACTTCGCCACATCGCAGATGTCCCAGACGTCCCTGCGTTCTACCGTCGGGCAGGTCAGTCTGGACGAGCTCCTTTCGGAAAGGGAAAAAATCAACTCGGAACTTCAGCTGATCATCGACAAGGCCACAGACCCGTGGGGCGTCAAGGTCTCCCATGTGGAGATCAAGCACGTGGACCTGCCGCAGGAGATGCAGCGCGCCATGGCCAGACAGGCGGAAGCCGAAAGAGAGCGCCGCGCCAAGGTCATCTCGGCCGAGGGCGAATTCCAGGCCTCCCAGAAACTCTCGCAGGCCGCCGAGATCCTCCAGAAACAGCCGATGAGCCTTCAGATGCGCTATCTGCAGACGCTTATGGACATCTCGACGGAAAAATCGTCCATCATCGTCTTTCCTCTGCCTCTTGAGATGCTCAAATGGTTCAAAACAGAGGGAGAAAGATAACCACTTTTTGCCGAAGTGGCGCCCTCCACCAGAACGTTGGCGGGCGGCCTCCACCAATACGTCGGCGGCCGTGCGCCGATGTCCTCGTGGCGCACGCCATCCGCCGAAGCCTTAGTGGCGGATGGCGGAATGGCATGCCTGCCTGACGGCAGGCGAGCGGTGGTCTCAAAAACCATTGGGTTTACGCCCGTGAGGGTTTCCGCCACAAGGCGCTGGCGGACAAAATCACCGCCACAAAGATATAGATATAAAGATTCTGCTGGAGTGGCGGAATGGCATACGCGGTGGTCTCAAAAACCATTGGGTTTACGCCCGTGAGGGTTCGACTCCCTCCTCCAGCATAAAATTTTCACGAAGGACCCGCCGATCTTTGTGGCGGGCGACTCCCTCCTTCGGCATAAAATTAAAAAAACGCAGCCCCAAAATCAAAACCCCCTGACAGCAACTGCCAGGGGGTTCTTTTTTCCAAGATAATCACATCTCGATCTATCGTCGAGACTAATCCTGTTCGTCCTGAGGGCCGCGGGAAGCGCGATCCGGCCTACAGACAAAGTATTTCTTGTCCGGCGTCGAGACGCAAATGCCGGTTTCCTCCTCCCCTCTGGGCCCGCGGCACTGACACGTGTCGCCTTCGGCCTTGCCTGAACAGGCGTCGATCGCTTCCTGGGGCGGGGCTTTCATTTCGCCTCCGCCTGAAGGATCCTCTCCATGCCGCGGCGGAGGAAATAAGGATTCTTCGTCCCGAGATGCCGTCTGGGATTCCTCACCAAAGACGCTCGCCGCCGAACATAACGAAAAACATAAAATCAAACACATCGCTATCTTCTGGCCCAAGACATACGCCGGCATTCTCATCAAAGCCATCCTTTCTTTTTTTGAATTCGATGAAAAAACAGTCTTCCTCTCTAAACCCAGGCTGCGGAAGCAAAGACGACATGCCCATCATCTCCTGGACGGTAAATCTTCAGAAGGCGGCGGACCATATTCTCCCATGGGACCCTGTCCTTCCCCGGGACGGCCGGATCCGTGTATTTCTTCGAGAAGCTCCATAAACCTTTCCTGCTGGCCTGGATCAAGGATTTTCATGATCCGCTCGTCGCCTTCGTTCTTGATCTTATCAATCGTGTAGCGAACATCTTCTCCCAATTTTTCAACCTCCTGGCGCGATTCCTCTAAAATCTTCTCGACATCGGCTTTCTGCTCCTTGCTAAGATCCAGCCGATCCGCCAGCATCTCAACAGGACTTCCGGGGCCAACCCCGCCACCGGGACCGCGTCTCATGAAATGTTCGGCCCTCGCAGCGAAATCCGGCCGGCCCGGAGGCCCAAACTCCGGACAAACCGCCTTCCTGACGATGCCGGCACCTGCCAAAACGCCGGCCAAAACGCACAATACTGCGAAAACCGCCAGATACACCGCATTCCTGTTCATAAGCCTCTCCTTTCTTTCTATGGAGTGGAATTAACTCTGGCCCCCAAAAGCAACCCCAGCGTCATCGCCGTTGTCGTCGGAGCCCCGCTGAGAATATGCTCTTCCCATGAATACCGGTTCGTCTGCTGGGGGACCAAAATCAAAAAAGCTGCGGATAGCGCGATACCGATGGCCGGAAGAAAGATAAGCCGGCGCGCAAAATATCCCATGCCGCCCGGAGAAGAATCTTCCTGCCCGCTCCTCCGACGCAGAACCTCCCTCAACAGACGCCTCGCCAGCTCTCCCTCAGGCAAAGTCCTGCGTTCTTTTTTCAACAAAACCTCCCTGACACAAGAGAGCTCCCGTAACTCTTTCCGACAGGAGAAACAACCAGCCACATGCGTTTCAATGAAAGCCGCATCCCTCTTTGCGGCCTCCTTGTCTATGTAGCGGGACAACAATCTCCTGGTTCGTGCGCATGCATTCATATCACATCTCCCCCAAATTTCATCAGTTCTTTTTTCAATAATTGCCTGGCGCGATAGATCCTCGATTCCACAGTCCCTATGCGACAAGAAAGAATCTTCGATATCTCGGCATAGCTTAATCCCTCGATATCTTTGAGGACCACCGCCGACCTGTATGCCAGCGGGACTTTACCCAGCGCCTTCTGAATCAAGACATCTCTCTCTTTCATCAAAAGCACAAAAAGCACATCGTTGTGGCCGCCGCGAGCGTCGACACTCTGCCCCAAAGCCTCTTCTTCCGTAACAACGTCCCTTCTTTTACGCAGAAAATCGTACGTCGTATTCAACACAATGCGATAGAGCCATGTCGAAAAAGAGCAGCGTCGCCTAAAACCCTTCAGGCCGCGGTAGGCTTTCAAAAATGCCTCTTGGGCGATATCTTCACTCTCCCTGTCTTTTCCAATCAGGGAAAAAACGATATTCAGGACCCTGTTCTGGTATTTCCTGACGATCGCTTCAAATGCCTTCTCTTCCCCGCCGAGAAACTGTTCTATGTAAAAGGCGTCTTCTTTCATCGATTCTCCGGATATTAGACGTAAGAGAAGCGGATTTTATTCCAGGGATTTTCAGGCGCGCAGCGGACAAACAAAAAAGCCTGATAAAACATCAGGCTTTTTGGGAACGCTTATGCCCATCGACCGGGCGGTCATTTTTTCTTACAGGTGCACTTATCAAATTCCTTGCCGCACCCTTCACACTTGCCGTTGACGATCTTCTTGCCGCACTTGCATGGGGTACAACCGCAGACTTTACACATACGTCACCTCCAGTTTGTTCCTCTCCCATCCTCAAATCTATTATACCACTGACGAGATGATTTCCAAAAGAATCCGGCCGGCCGCGACCTTGTCGCCTTTCCTGATCTTGCGGCGCAGGCGGCTTTCTTTTTCGCCGTTAACGAGGATCAGGCCTTGACGAATAAGGTCTCTGGCCTCGGCGCCGCTGGCCGCGATGCCGGAAGCCTTCAAAAGATTGTCCAGTTCGATATAATCGCCGCGCAGAGCGAATTCCATCAGGGGTCAGAGGCCGGCAAGGACTTTCAACGCATGGAGATATTTCTCGGATGTCTTTTGAATGACATCGGCGGACACATCCGGGGCCGGAGGCGTCTTGTCCCAGGAAAGCGTCTCAAGGTAATCCCTCACAAACTGCTTGTCAAAGCTGGGCTGGGGGCGGCCCGGCGCATAGCCTTCTTGCGGCCAAAAACGGGAAGAATCCGGCGTCAAGACCTCATCGATCAGGATGAGCTTGCCGCCATATCCGCCGAATTCAAACTTGGTGTCGGCAATAATGATCCCCTTTGTCTGGGCGTAAGCGGCGGCTTTTTCGTAGAGGGCGACGGCCTTGGCGCGGACATCGGCGAGAGCTTCTTTGCCGACGATCCGGGCAGCGCCGGCCTCGTCGACGTTGATGTCATGGCCGATATCCGCCTTGGTGGAAGGCGTAAAAATGGTTTGCGGCAGCTTCTGCGACTCTTTCAATCCGGCCGGCAGCCTGATGCCGCAGACAGACTGCGTCTTCAGGTATTCTTTCCATCCGGAACCGGACAGGTAGCCGCGCACGATGCACTCGATGGCGAGAGGTTCGGCTTTTTTGACAAGCATCGATCGGCCGCGCAAGGCCTCGTGGTATTTTTTGGCCTGCGGCGGGTATGCGTTGACATCCGCCGTCAATAGATGGTTTTCGCAGATATCCCGAAGGTAATCAAACCAAAAAAGGGAGATCTTCGTCAGGACTTCTCCCTTATGAGGGATACCGCAGCCTAAGACAACGTCGAAACAGGAAATACGGTCTGTGGCGACGATCAACAGGCTGTCGCCGAGATCGTAGACATCCCGCACCTTGCCACGGCGCAAGAGCTTTAAATCGGAAAAATTCGTCTGGAGGAGAACGTTCTCGGACATGTATGCTATCTATTCCTGAAGTCTCTTGTTCTGCGCTTCCCACTCGGCCCAGAGCTCCCGCGGAAGCCTATCCCCAAAAGTTTTCAAGAATTCCCTCTGGCTTTCCATCTCCTGAAGCCATTCAAAACGGTCGATCTCCAGGACCTTCTGCAGGGCATCCCTGGAAATATTCAGCCCCGTCAGGTCCAGGTCTTGCAGCCTGGGGACATATCCGGCAGGCGTCTTGACCGCCTCAACCCTGTTGTTGCAACGGTCAAGGATCCATTCCAGGATGCGCAGATTTTCGCTATAGCCCGGCCATAAGAACTTGCCGTGTTCATCAAGACGAAACCAATTGACATGGAAGATTTTCGGCTGTTTTTCCATTTTTTTGCCCATCGCAAGCCAATGCTTGAAATAATCACCCATGTGATAGCCGCAGAAAGGCAACATAGCCATAGGATCACGACGAACCTCGCCCACCGTGCCCATCTGGGCGGCAGTGCGCTCGGACGCCATGGTGGAGCCGACATAGACGCCGTGTTGCCAGCTGAACGCCTCATACACCAAAGGCGCCAAGTGCGCACGGCGGCCGCCGAAAACAATAGCGGAAATAGGCACGCCATGATGGTGTTCCAGGCGGAAAGATATCGAGGGGCACTGGGATGCCGGCGCGGTGAAGCGGCTGTTCGGATGGGCGCCTTTGATGATCTTGCCATGCTCATCTTTCATGCCTGGCCGCCACGGCTGGCCCCGCCAATCCATGCCTTCCGGCGGAGGCGGCTCATTGCCGTCTTCCCACCACACTGTAAAATCTTTTTTCAGGAGGACATTGGTAAAGATCGTATTCTTCCTGATCGTCGCCATGGCGTTCGGATTGCTCTTGGAGTTTGTCCCTGGCGCCACGCCGAAGAATCCGGCCTCCGGGTTAACCGCCCAGAGGGCTCCGTCGGAATCGATCCGCATCCAGGCGATGTCGTCGCCCACGGTCCAAATCTTATACCCCTTGCTCTTCAAACCTTCGGGAGGAATGAGCATGGCGAGGTTCGTCTTGCCGCAGGCGCTGGGAAACGCGGCGGCGATATATTCCACATGACCATTGGGCTCCTCGATGCCCATGATCAGCATATGCTCAGCCATCCAGCCTTCCCGCAGCCCCATATAACTGGCGATACGCAGCGAGAGGCATTTCTTGCCCAAAAGAACGTTGCCGCCATATCCCGATCCGACGCTCCAGATAGCGTTATCTTCCGGAAAGTGGAGGATCAATCTTTTGCCGATATCAAGGTCTGCCTTGGAATGAAGACATTTGGTGAATTCGCCGTCGGCGCCAAGGAAATCCAGCACCTTCTGACCAATACGCGTCATGATGCGCATATTCAGGACGACATAGATGCTATCCGTCAACTCAACGCCAATCTTGCTGAAAGGGGAACCCACAGGCCCCATGGAGAACGGGACCACATACATCGTGCGTCCCTTCATGGCCCCCCTGAAATAATCCGAGGCCTTGCGGTAAGCATCGCGGGGAGACATCCAGTTATTCGTAGGACCGGCGTCTTCTTTTTTCTTTGTGCAGATAAAGGTGAGATGTTCCGTGCGGGCGACATCGTTCGCAGCCGTGCGGTGATACAAACAGCCGGGGAGCTTTTCCTGATTCAGCCGGATGATCTCACCGGTGGCCACAGCCTCGTCTTCAAGACGCCTCTTCTCCTCTTCTGAGCCGTCGATCCAGACGATGCGGTCGGGCCGGCACAAAGATGCCATCTCTGAAACCCAAGTCTTGAGCCTCGCATGCTTAGTAGGAGGTTGATTTTTATCGGGCATATGTTCGTTGGTTTATTGAGGATCCCGGGAAACCGTCAAGGCCGCCTTGAGCGCCGCCCAGGTTTTTGGCCCGACCTTGCCGTCGGCCACAAGACCGTTTTTCTGCTGAAACTCCCGGATGGCCGCTTTCGTCTTGGGACCGATCTTGCCGTCGATCTCACCTTGGTAAAACCCGAGGTCCTTCAGGGCCGTCTGGATCCCCTTCTCGTCCGGCGTCTCCCCCAAAACGACGGCTGAAGGTCTTGCTTCTTCCAAAACGGGGGCATCCGCGGGAACAGGAACATCCACAGCCACCTGTGTCTGTGCCTGCTGGCCGTTATCCACGATCTCTACGGCCTCATCGCGCGATCCCGAAAGAAGATTATCCGCCTCGCTTAAATTCAGGACGCCTTCTTCAACGGCAAATTTCTGTTTTTTATTGCTGTCTTTGCCGCATCCTGACACGGCAAAGCCAAAAATCACAAAGATGGCACACGCAAAACGCAAAGAGAACATTTTTTTATCTTGCCTTTCTGATCTTGCCTTTCTGAAAAGGATAGCCCATCAAGCCATCCTATTATGGAAGATATTTCAAAAGTTTTTCTTTCGTATTTTTACCGGCGATGCCGTCGGCTTTAAGACCCAAATCTTTCTGGAATTGCTTGATCGCGGCGGTGGTCTTCGGCCCGATCTTGCCGTCAATCTTGCCATCATAATAACCGGCGTTCTTCAGGGCCTGCTGAATCTGCTTCTTCGTCATCGTTGCCGCCGTCGCCCCTGAAGACTCTTTCTCGAAAGAAACCGGCGCCTCGGACGTCATCACTGGCCCTTCCAACGTCTGGACTTTGCTTTCAAGAACCTGCACGCGGTTTTCCAGCGAAGCGGAACCCGACTTGGTCGTAGCGCATCCGGCTACGGTCAATGCCGCCGCCAACACCCCAACCCCCATCCACATCCTGTTCATAAGAACCCTCCTTAATTCCGCCTCTGGCGGGATTAACTCCACGTGTATCTCGAGAATTTATGACTGCCCGTCCGAACTCTGTGAGGACTGGTCGCAGACATAAATTGTCGAGATGCTTACACGGGGAGTAACGTTTATTTCCTTGATTCTTCCGCCTCTGGCGGAATCATTCCTTTTACTTTGCTTTGTGCCATCAATGTCACAACCCGCCACGGGCGCACGTCTTATGACATTGAGAAGCGGTTAAGCAGAAAACCTTTGTATTTTTAAAGATTTGAGCCAATATATCACAACAGGACTAAAAGTCAACCCTTCGTTGTCCTTGCCCTAAAAAGCGGGGCTTGCCTCAGGGTTGACACTCAAGACGGCGGATACATTACTTTCGCCTTAAAAGGCGAGGATTGACCGCCGGCGAATGCGTCAAATATCTTTGCAAAAACACGGCATTCCGGCCCCCAGGGCCCCGGTGGATCGCGAAACAGAAAAATGCCTGCCTGGAAGCCTGCTACGAAATCACCTGGAGCCCCACGGGCCTGCCCTAGGCAAAGCCAGGGCGAGCCCGTGGGGCGACGTCCTGCTCCGCCATGGTTTTGTCTGCAAGACAAAACCAATCCACGAGCTGGGCCTCGCCTGCCCAAGCGGGCAGGGAATTCTGGAAAACGGGATTAATTTGTTTAAGGAAACAGGCGACGATGGAAGTCCTGACAAAATTAAGGATCACGCTTCTTTTGCCGAATTAATTTGTTTAAGGAAACAGGCGACGATGGAAGGGTCAAACTGACGGCTGGATTCCTTGGCAAGGGCGCTTGCTGTTTCTTTGCAACTCAAGGGCTTGACACGGTAGGGGCGCGGAGAGATCATCGCCTCATAGGCCTCGGCAACGGCGATCATCCGCGAGACGATCGGGATCATCCCCCCTTTGAGGCCGCGCGGATACCCCGAACCGTCAAAATGCTCATGGTGATCTAGGACATCCTCTCTAAGGGCCGCCAGGAAAGCGACATCGCCGATGAGGTCTATGCTGAAAAAAGGATGCCGCCGCACCAGCGCTTTTTCCTGGTCGCTCAGCAAGGATTTGCGCAGAACATCCCTGGGGAGACTCAAAAAACCAAGGTTGCACAATAACGCTGCGCGCCTCGCACGAGACGCATCCTCTTGCGGCAACGCCATCTCCAGACACAGACCTTCCACATCCTTGACGATACGATCCGTATAACCAGGCTCATAGCCGAGGATTTCATCGGTCTTGCGCATCAAAGGCCTGAAGGATTCCAGCAGGGCCTCTTCATTTCTCAAATTCACATACCGCAGTCGTTGTTTCATCTTCACGAAAAGGTTTTCCTCGGGGGCATGGACAGGATCCTGCGTCTTTGCTATCCCTGCTTCTTCTTTATGGAAAATCGTGATGCGATTGCGGCCGGCGGCCTTGCTTCGATACATCGCCTGGTCGGCGGCATTCAAAAGGGCCACGGGATCTAAAACATTCACCTCCGGATAAGAGGCGATCCCCATGCTGATGGTGATGGTCACACGGCGCTCCTTGTTGCCGAGAGGTTTCTGTTTCAGCGCCGCGGCGATCTTACGGGCCGTGGCGAGAGCCCCGAAGCTGTCCGTATCGGGACAGAAGACGACAAACTCTTCTCCCCCGGAACGCACCACGATGTCCGTCGCGCGTACGCTGATCCTCAGAAGATCTGCGAAGCCTTTAAGGACCGTATCTCCGAACAAGTGACCGTAGGCGTCGTTGACAGCCTTAAAGAAATCCAGATCGATCATGATGACGGCGAACGACCGCCAATAACGGCGGGCGCGATGAACCTCCTCGTGGAGCCTTTCTTGAAGATAGCGATAATTATACACACCCGTCTGCACGTCCTTGAGCGCATTTTCCACCAGCGAGGCATTGAGCGCCCGCAGCGTCAGGTTGGCATCCCGCAACTTGATGGATGCCGTCTTGGCCTCCGTGATATCCGAAATGAACACAAGGGTGTGAGGCGGCTGCGTACCGAAGACAAGAGGAATGCTGGATGCCAGGGCATAAAGATAATGGCCGTCTTTCTTGACGAAAATAATCTCCTGGGCCCTGCGGATCAGCTTGACGGAAGGAAGATGTCTGTGTTCCTCGGGCAGAATAAAATCATAAAGGCTCCGATCCACCATCTCCGATTCAAGATACCCCATCAAATCCGAGAAGCTTCTGTTGACGAACTGGATCGAATTGTCCGTGCGCAATTCCACGATGCCTTCCACCGCATGCTCCATGATGGTGTGTATCTTTTTGTAATAGTACTCGAGCATCTCCTCCGACTTTTTCCTCCGGGTGATGTCGCGGAATATCTCCACGCGGCCGCCATTAAGTTCGCCGTGGGTGATGGGATAACTCCAGTGCTCCATATAGTCGATGTCCGGACTGCCCGGCCTTTTCATCTGGTACTCGACATTCTCCACGGCGGTGTTGGCCTCGTAGGCCGAAAGGATACCCTGCAAAAAAAGGTCATGATCCAGGATCAAGTCTTTAAAGTTCTCCCGGAAAATCCTGCGTATGTCCTCGCCGACCGCCCCTCTCTTATCGAGGCCAAAATACGTGCCGACGCTTGAAGAGACCCAGTGCACCCGGAAACTCCTATCGAGGATCATGATGATGTAATCCAGCGTATCGATACCGTCTTCAAGCATCGATTCGTATTTTTTCTCAAGCCTCTGGACTTCCAAGAGCTTGGTCCTATCCTTGAAAACGGCCTTGGCGCCGCAGTAACGCCCCTGATTATCGCAGAATGCTATAGAGTTCATCTCGCCGGTGACCTTGCCGCCCCACTTGGTCTTCAGGACAAAGTCCTGCATCCGCAGGCGGCCCGACTTCAGGAACTCCTTTGCCCTCTCCGCGAACGCCGCCCGGCTCTCCGGAGCGATGATATCGTACATATGCATGTCCAAACATTCTTTCTTGGTATACCCGAGCGAATCCGCCAACTGTCTGTTGACGTAAATAAATTTCCCCTCGCGGTCGACGATACCCATCAGATCGCTGGATTCGTCCAACAGCGTGCGATACTTTTCGTCGATCAGCTGGTAGAGAAGCCGCGAAACCAACGGCAGGTCTTCATCTCCGGGATTAAGGATCTTTTCTAAGTAATCCATATCTCTCCTTTGGCCTAAAGGAATCTAGTCCCTCCGCGAAGATGTTTTGGCCGCTTTTCCCCGGCCGGGCAATTCTGGCCGGCTGCACTCCCTGCTTGCCGGGGCCCTGGGCTCATGAAACAAAAAAGGCCTCCGGGTTTCCCAGAGACCTTTTCTCAAGAATACGATACGGCATATAACACAACGTCATATATGCCACCTTTCTTCCTTCGGGAAGAATATAGCACAAAATAAGGCATTTGGCAAAGGTCAGGAGAGAAGAAAAAATCCGTTGCTCTTGAGGAGTTGGTGGTCGGAAAGAATCTCGCGGGTAGGGCCGTAGGCGACGATGCGGCCTCCGCTCAGCAAGATGACCTGCCGAGTCAGGACCCGGATCATCTCCAAGTCGTGGGAAGCGATCAGCTTGGTCATTGAAACCCCCCTGAGGATCTCCATCAGCTGCTGCCTGTGGCCGGGGTCAAGATTGCTGGTGGGCTCATCGAGAACCAAAAGCCGGGGGGCCATCGCCAGCACCGTCGCCACCGAAACCCTCTTCTTCTCGCCAAAGCTCAGATGATGCGACGGCCGTTCAGCGCTCGCCTCCATATCCACGGCCCCGAGCGTCCGGTGCACGCGCCGGCCGATCTCGTCCTGCGGCAGGCCCATATTCAACGGACCAAAGGCAACATCATCAAAGACGGTCGGCATAAAAAGCTGCGTATCGGGATCTTGAAAGACAAGCCCTACATCCCGCCGCACGCGGGCAAGGGTCTCGTCACATATCTCGCGGGAAAAGACCTTGATCTTTCCCTCGCCGCGCAGAATACCGTTAAGATGCAACAGCAAAGTCGTCTTGCCGGCGCCGTTAGGCCCAATCAGACCGACAGAATCGTCTTCGGAAATAGCAACCGACAGGTCTTTCAATACTTGCGTGCCGTCAGGATAGCTAAAATAAAGATGCTCTATTTCCACGGCATAAGACATAATGCCTCCAGGCTGCCCATGATCAAAATGGAGATTACAAGGAAGGCCCCATCCGCCCATGCGGCCGTGCGCGCAAACCCCGGATAGGCCAAAACACGGACGGTGCCGTCATAGCCACGCGCACACATGGCCAGATACACCCTTTCTCCTTTTTCGTAGGACCTGACAAACAAATGGCCGAGGATACTTGAAAAAATCTTCGCCTGGCGGCCTGGCGAAAGACGGCCGCCCACTGTCCGCGACAACTGGGCCTGGCGCATCTTCATGAACTCATCGAGGATAAGATAGATATAGCGGTACAAGAACGACAACATCCGGATCACGATCGAAGGGCACCGCATGGCTTCCAACGCCTTGAGCAACCGCGGGAACGGCGTCGTCGAAACCATCAGAAAAACCGCCACCATGGCCTCCACCGCTTTGATGACGGTCACGGCAAGCCCGCCGGATGCCGCACGCATGGACCACCCCGTCAAGAGCACGAAGGGCAACAGGGTCAGGATGCGGCCGGCGATCGGCCTCAGCGGCAGGTGCGAAAAAATAAAAACAACCGCCAAAAGGACACCGTAGAAAACAAGCCCCCGCATGCCGGTGGAGGGCTGCAAAAGCACAAGCAAGATAAAAAGACCGAAAACAAAAAGTTTCACGCGGGGATCGCGCCGGCACAAAAAAGAATCCGTGTGGGAATATGCGTCAATGAAATTATGATGCATGGACAGGCCCTTCCGGGATCAGGAAAACCGACGGCTCCTCACGCGCACCTTGTACGCCAGCGGCAGGATTCTAGAGGATTTTGCTGCCTGTCGTCGCCATACTTAAAGACGTATGTTTGATACCCTTGAGCGCCTGGATCCGGTCATAAAGATCCTGGATACGCCTGGCGCGGCCGCGGACGACGATGATCTCCAAACAGTTATGATGGTCCAGATGGATATGCTGCGTGGAAACGATATGCTCCTGCGCACCGTGCTGGATCCCCAGAAGATTCTCCACCAGGTCCCGCCTGTGATGGTCATAAACGACCAGGAGCGCGCCGGCCACTCTTTCATTCGCCTGCCACTCCTGGGCCACAAAAACACCGCGGATCAAATCACGGATGGCCTCCGAACGGTTCTTGTATCCCTTGCGGCGCATGTAAGCGTCGAAGCGGCCCAAGAATTCCTCTTCCATCGATACGCCGAAACGCGACAATTTAGACAAAACTGCCCCCTTCCTGCCCAGCTGCCGGCCATCTAAAACCGGCCCAAAAGGACAAAAAATATCCTGGCGTGCCACTGATTATAAAAATCATAACACGAAGAAGGTTTGTGTCAAAGGGATTTGGGAAAAGAATTTCAGGATAGCTTGAAGGACTCCAGGGTGTCCAGGAACAGGCTTTCCTGAGCAGCAAAATCAACGTCTGTATTCTTATAACTCAGCACATAGATATCGTCGCCTTTTTCGAAATAATAGGTCTCTTCCTTGAGGAGGACATCTTTGGCGTTGACCTGGTAGATGGGCAGCCGCAGGACATACGTCATGACACAGCGCAAGGCGTCGATCCCGAAAGGAAGTTTGACAGTGGAGCGGGACTCCAGCTTGAAGGACGACAGGCCATGGGCGGCTTGGACGGCGTGGTCCGCCAGGGCCTGGGCGCTCGCATAGACGCCCCCTTTGTCCTTTTTGGGATAGACCGTCAAGGTGATGGAAGGCCCGAAACCAAGGTCTTTGTTGCGTTCGCCGAAGACATGGACCTGGGTATAGGCTTCAGTCTTGCCTTTGGATTCCCGCAGGGTCCAGCCCTTGGGATAACGCAAGGTGCAGAAGGAAGATTGGTAGGAGAAATCCTGATCCGCCATCGTGTCTCCTTGAAAAACGGCCGCCGCAACAACGGCGACGGTAAAGATCATGAAGCCAAAATGTTTTCGATCCATAGACAGAGGGCCGAGAAGGCCAGCCCTTCGGGCCCGCCCCTGGCTTCCAGTCAGGGGCGGCCGTGGGGTGACGTCCCTGTCCCGCCATGGTTTTGTCTGCAAGACAAAGCCAATCCACGGGCATAGCCTCGCCCGCTCAAGCGGGCAGGGAATTCCGGCGCAGGGATTAATATTCCGGGAGATCCGGATAAGCCGTCCGGATGATCTCTTTTGCGCTCGCTTCATCCAAAGCAACCACAGAGGCCCACCCATCCTGATTGGCATCTGTATCGCCGTCCTTGATCTCATTCCAGACGGCGGCGCCGTTCAAAAAGGCATTGTACTCCTGATCGATGCTGTCCCCCAGATTCGTGCCGCGTTCCGGCTGGCCCTGGCTTGTATCGTTGGTCCACCAGGCATGGGTCCCTTCGTGGGCCAGGATGGAAGTCTGAACGCCCTGGGACAATCCGAACTGCGAGAGATCCACGATGATCGTATTGAAATAAGAAGAGTACCATCCGACGGCATCGGAGACGCCTGTTCCAAAACCGATCTTGACATCATAAAGATCTATGATATCGGCGAGCGCGGAACCATTGCTGGATTCGTCGAGTTTCGTCAGGGCTTCGGCCGCCGCGACGGCATATACCGAATCCGCCGATGGTGTGCCAGAAAAAACGCCGGAAGAAACGACCGCCCCATCGTCGTAAACGGCATCTACACGATAATAATAGGTGGAGCCGTTTGTCGTCCAGACGTCCGTGAACCAGGTCGCTGTCCACCCTTCCACGAAAAACTCATACGGCCCGCCGGGTGCCGTGGCGCGATAGATGTTATAACTGACAGGGGTCCCTGTGGCCGCCTCCCAACTCAGGCTCAAAAAGCTGTCATTGCCGATCGCTAGAGGCGTTTGTGGAAAACTGCGGCCCACGCCTTCTGCGCCGCCGCCGCTTCCAGGAAAGCTTCCGCCCGCCCCAGCATCACTGCCGCCCCCTGATCCGCCTGTCGCCCCTATGCCTCCCCCTGTCCCTGCACCGCCGCCGCCCCCGCCTCCTCCTGTCCCGCCGCCGCTGCTACTGCCGCTGCCAAAACCGCCGGGACCGCTGAATCCCCCCGAAGAACCTCCACTATTGCCGGCAAAACCGCCGCCGGATGCAGCGCCGGTCTCATCGTCAAACATATTCAAGGGCTGACCGACATCTTCGGCAATCAGACCGCCGGAATCGTTCATTTTCGTTCCGGCGTCGGCATACATTTTTGTCACGGAGGGCTTAAAGATGTGGAAGGCTGAAAAAACGACCGTTATCGCAAGGACCGTAAACATGAGGACGAACTCAAGGACCCCTTGTCCCCGGCGCCCCCTCAAAAACCTCTCGACCTCTCTCGCCTTGCTGGCAGGTGAATTCATCACTTGATCCTTATGGATTTTTTGATCATGCGGAATGAGGCAAGGTTGGGAGTAAAATCCTTCGCGATATTCTTATAACTCAGCACATAGATATCGTCGCCTTTTTCGAAATAATAGGTCTCTTCCTTGAGGAGGACATCTTTGGCGTTGACCTGGTAGATGGGCAGCCGCAGGACATACGTCATGACACAGCGCAAGGCGTCGATCCCGAAAGGAAGTTTGACAGTGGAGCGGGACTCCAGCTTGAAGGACGACAGGCCATGGGCGGCTTGGACGGCGTGGTCCGCCAGGGCCTGGGCGCTCGCATAGACGCCCCCTTTGTCCTTTTTGGGATAGACCGTCAAGGTGATGGAAGGCCCGAAACCAAGGTCTTTGTTGCGTTCGCCGAAGACATGGACCTGGGTATAGGCTTCAGTCTTGCCTTTGGATTCCCGCAGGGTCCAGCCCTTGGGATAACGCAAGGTGCAGAAGGAAGATTGGTAGGACACGCCTTCCATCCGCGGCAAAAACAAAATCACAAGAAGAACTCCGCAAACTAAAAAAAATAACACAACGGCTATACTCTTCAGCTTCATTCAAGACCTCCTCCTGTGCCCCAGGATCAATATTCAGGCAAATCCGGATAATAAAGACGAATGACCTCTTTCGCGTCGGCCTCTCCCTGGGCGATCACGCTTGCCCAGCTGTCCTGGTTGTAATCTGTCTGACCGCCCTTGATATCGCCCCAGACGGTAGCGCCGTTCAAAAAGGCATTGTACTCCTGATCGATGCTGTCCCCCAGATTCTCGCCGCGTTCCGGCTGGCCTTGGTTTATATCGTTGGTCCACCAGGCATGGGTCCCTTCGTGGGCCAGGATGGCCGCCTGCACTTCCGCCGTACTCGAAAATTCATCCAGATTGATCCTGATGGTGTTAAAAAGAGGTTCGTACCACGCCGCAACCGAATTGTCGCAATTGCCGAACCCCACCTTCACGTCATACAATAAAATGATCTCTGCAATCGTCGCCCCCGTAGGGCTGGTCGCCAATTCCAACAAGGCCTCTGCGGCCTGCAAGGCGTATTGCGACGTTGCCGAAGGCGTTGCGGAAAAGATTTCGGAGGAATAGGTGGCTTGTTCGCCGTAATGGGCATCGATGCGGTAATAATACGTCGTATCATTGGTAACGGTCAAATCCGTATAATAATCGGTTGTGCCATACCAATTTTCATAAAGCAGCTCGAACTCGCCCGCCGCCGACGTCGACCTGTAGATATCATAAGAATCCGGATAAATACCGATCCCGGCCCAACCGATAGTGACAAAACCGTCATTCCCTGTTGCAACGGGCGGATAAGTGAACCCCATGGCAGCGACGGTGCCGCCGCCTGTGCTGCCCCCGGAGGAACCGTCTCCCGAAGACCCTGTGGATGAACTGCCCCCCGAAGAACCGCTGCCCGAAGAGCCGCTGCTGCCGGAGGAGCCGCCCAAGGAACCGCCTGAAGACCCGCCGGACGAACCGCCTCCTGAAGAACCGCCGCCTCCGCCATAAGAAGAACTTCCGCCGGAGGAAGAACCTGAGGCGTAGGTATAGCCGACATGACCATCGGCATACATGGCAATGACAATCGGTTTCTCCTGCGCCTTTTCTTCGTCGACACGCTCGGCGACAGCCGCAAAATCATCGGCCGTGACATTGACGATCTTATACGTGAAATCCTTATCTTCAATCTGCACTTCCGTGAGACGCTCGTTGATCTCCTGGGTATTCGTCGCGTTGACGAACGCCCCCTTCGCGGCCGCTTCCGACAACTGCGCCTTACGGACAGCGGCGAGATTATTGAGGGCTTCGGCATCTTGGGCTTTAGAAGTAACATGGAAATAAGAAACGGCGGCAAGAGAAGCCAGGACGGAAGTGACAACGACAATAATGACAATCTCAAGAAGAGTGAACCCCGCCCTGAGAGAAAACCTTCTTCTATCAAGTCCCGCCGCAAAATGCAGCCGTGCGGCGCAATCTTTGAGGCGTCTGCTCATTCTGCAGAGATTGTTCATAAATATAAGTGTAACATATTCTTATAACGCGTTCCAGTCTAAAGAGAAGGCCGGAAATTTTCTTTCGGAAGATTGAAATAGCCCAGTCGTAGCCGCGGAACCTCCTGCCGTATCCGGCGGATCATGCGCAGGATCCCGACAGGCCGGCCGTTTACCAACGCCATCTTTTCAGAGAAAACCTCCGGATCGATGCATAGATTCCTTAGCTGGAGCAGATCCGCGTTTCCTTTTTTCAAAAAAGAGACGAGCCGCGCGACATCATCCGCGTCGTCGGTGAAACCGGGAAAAGTCAGATAATTCAGGGAAACGAACAATCCGTTGCTTTTGGCTTCCTTGATGCTGGCGATCACATCGCTGAACGCATAGCCCCGAGGCCTGTAATAAGCCCCATAGAGACGCGGATGAAAACTATTGATGCTGATGCGCACGCTGTCAAGGCCGCAGGCCGCCAACGCCCTGATGCGGGCCGCATCGCATCCGTTGCTGTTGAGATGAATGGTCCCTCTCTTCGTGGCGCGCCGCATCCGTATGATGGCTTCTTTGAGGACATCGACCTCCAGAAGCGGCTCGCCTTCACATCCCTGGCCGAAACTGACGATGGGGGCGCGCGCATGCTTCAGATGATGGATGGCGATCTCGGCCACTTCGCCGGCCGAAGGGACAAAACGGATCCGGCTGTGGGACGAAGAACAGTCCGTGTCCTGGGCAGACAGGCACCCCAGACAACGGCTATTGCACAGGGGAGAAACAGGCAAAGGCGCTTCCCACCGGCCCAAAAAAAGATTCTGTGCATTGCGACAGTTATATTGCAGGGCGCAATGCCTGAGATGTTTCAGGAGCCTGTTTGACGGATACTGGCGCGACAAACGGCGCATACCGTTGACGATCGACGGCCGGTCTGCGTAACAGGACGGTCTCTGTTTCCGGCCGGCGTCGATACGGACAGCCGCAGCCACAAACTTCCCTTGGGCATATCCAACGGCGGTATAGGGCCACAAAGGCAGGGTAAGCCTTGGGTCTGTTTTTCGGGCTGCCGGCAGATAAAAACGCGTATAGCCGGGAACCATGAAACCGGCAGCGGGATAGACCCCTCGCCCCTGTATTTCCTCGAGAACAGCCGCTTTTCCGGCAAGGGGATCAAAACCGAAAGCACGATGACCCGGCAGGTAGAAAAAACTACTCCCCGCGGGCAAAGAGATCCACTCTTCCTGCGCGGGTAAAACAAACCCTTGACCGTCAAACCCCAATGCCTTCAACGACGGATGGACGAACACATCTCCTTTCGCGTCGCAAAAAACCATGCGGGGCGCGCGAGACAATGCGGAACCGGTCATTTTTTCTTTTTTCCTTTCGGCGTTTTCCGGATCTCCTGCATGATCCTGGCTACTTCCTGAGGCGTCAAAAAACGCCACTCCCCTTCTTTCAGGCTGCCCAACTCAAGACCCCCTTGACGGATACGCTTAAGCCTCTCGACATGATAATGGAAAAGGGCAAAGACCTTGCGGATCTGGCGTTTGCGGCCCTCGTGAATCGCCATTTCCAGTTCCATCGGCCCCCTCTTGACGATGCGGCATGGCAATGTCTTTTGACCCTCCAGCAGAATTCCTTGGCTGATCCGGCGGATATCGCCATCCCCGGCCTCCTTGTTCAAAACAACCCTGTACACTTTCTCCACTTCATAGGACGGGTGGCTCATTTTATGCGTCAATTCCCCGTCGTTGGTCAACAACAAAAGCCCGGTCGTGTCCTTATCCAGGCGGCCGACGGGATGCAAGCCGGATCTCAAGTGCTGCGGGATGAGCTCCAGGACGGTCTTGGACGCATGAGGGTCGCTGACAGTGCTTATTGTCGCCTGAGGTTTGTGGAGAAGGAGATAAATCTTCTGGGGGAGATGGACAGGACGGCTGTCAAAACAGACTTTGTCCGACGACGGACGGACATCGAAAGACGGCTCTGTGATCTGTTTGCCGTTGACGGTCACGCGGCCGGCCAGGATCGGCTCAAGGGCCTTGCGCCGGGAACAGATGCCGGCGTGCGACAAAAATACCTGAAGACGCATAAAGCTGCCTCTCTCTGCCCCCGCAGGCTAGCCTCGCCTGCCCCAAGCGGACAGGAAACTCTGGCAAGGGGGATTAGCAAAAACGCCGCCGGGAATCGGCAGCGTCTCAAAAATTTTCTACGCGCTTACGTGACACGGTTCTCTCTAGGAGACCCTGGGCGGACCGATGATGCTTCTGACGCGCCCCAGGATCTCTGCAGGCGAACAAGGCTTGGCCACGACGCAGCGCTTGGTGACGCGCCGCGGCTTCAGCTGTTCTGATTTTCTTACAATGCTGGTCAAAAAAATAATGGGGATACGGCTTGTAAGAGGATCTTCCAGAAGGCGGGCCGCTATATCGGAGCCGTCGATATCAGGCAGCATCAAATCCAGGATGACGAGATCCGGTCGACGATCGCGAACCAGCCTCAACCCCTCTGCGCCGTTATCAGCCGCCTCAACGTCATAACCGTTCCTCTCCAGATACCCAGAAAGAGAATCAAGAATGTCCTTTTCATCGTCAATGATAAGGATGGATTTTATTTTTGATCCGCCGCCTTCTTCTTGATCCATCATAGGCATCATTATAGCATAAAACTTTTTAAAAAGAGGCTAAAACCCAAAACCGGCGCCGGCGATCTCCGCCTCTTTTCTAGACCTTCTGATACGCTCGCTCATACGCACAGGCGCATTCAGTATCTCGAATGCCTTGCCCGCCTTCTTTTTTTCCTTCATCAGAAATTCCAGAGTGTCTGCCAGGGCATAGGGGTCGTATCCTGCGCGTGCCAGATACTTCACGGCGAGCGCATCCGCCTCAAGCTCATCTTGACGGCCATAGCCGCGGCCCAAGAGATCAAAAACCGCGTCCGAAGCGCCGGCGACCATCCGGATGATCTGAGGGTCTTTCTGCCCGACGCCCGCCAATACCAGACCGACAAACATCTCATCCCCTAAGACAGACTGCATGCGCTTGACGGTGTGATAGGCCGCCACATGTGCAATCTCGTGGGCGACAATGGCTGCCCGTCCGTCATCATCCAGATCTTGATATAACCCGCGGGACAGATAGACGTAGCCTCCAGGAAGCGCAAAGGCATCATAATCTGGGCTATCAAAAGTCTGCAAATGATAAACGATATCAGGCCTGTCCGAAGCCGCAGCGATCTTGCGGCCGATGGCATTGAGGCGGCGTTGCTCGACGGAATTATTCCACGGTGCATATCGCGGCGCGATGATCAATTGGGCCATGCTGCGGCCAACCTGCACTTCCTCGGCGCTATCGACAACAACGGTTTCCGGCCCCGAAGGGATGGCGGGTGGACGCGCCGTGGCGCAGCCCATACAAACACAGCATATCACCGGCAAGAAAAAAACAAGCAGTTTTGGGACAAAAGAAGACATTTCTCGTCAACTCAAAAGCGCCTTGATCTTTTCGGGGATCTTTCTCGGCTTCAAATCCCTATCGATCAAGACATGAGAGGTATATCCTTCACACAGGACTTTATCTTCGCCTTTGCGTGTGACCTTGTATTCGAACGTCAGGCTGGAATTCCTGACGGCCGCAGGCCAGGTGGAGACAACAATGGTCTCGCCGTAGCGCGCCGGTGCCTTATAGACACAGTGGGCCTCGACCACGGCCATGAACAGCCCGTCTTTCTCGACATCCCTGTAATCCATGCCCTGGCTCAAAAGATATTCCGTACGCCCTACCTCGAACCAAACGAGATAATTGGCGTAATAAACAATCCCCATGTTGTCCGTCTCGGCATATCGCACCTTGATTTCCGTCGTGTGTATTTTAGGCGCCATGTTCTTTGTCTCCTTGAAGCGTCTGATAACGCAGCTGGCCGCAGGCGGCGCTGATATCGCTGCCGCGCGGCAGACGCAGGGTCACATCCACACCGTGCTTTTCCAAATAGCTCTTGAAAAACAAGACTTCAAGCTTCACTGGCGGCTCGAATCCCAGGCGGGAAACCGCTGGATTGAAGGGGATCAGGTTGACGCGGGCATTGAGGCCCCGAATGAGGCCGATCAGCGCCTGTGCATCCTCCACCGTCGTATTAAAGGCGCGCAAAAGCACATACTCGAAAGTGATCTTTCTTTTCGTCGCCTGGGCATAGACACGCAGGGCGCGCATCAGCGTCTCAAGCGGGAAACGCTTGTTGACGGGCAGAAGCCGGCTGCGTTTTTCATCCGTCGCCGCATGAAGGGAAACAGAAAGCTCCAGTTGCAGCTTTTCCCGGCTCAGGCGTTCGATGGCCGGCGCCAGGCCGCAGGTCGAGATCGTCATTTTTCTGGCGCCCAACCGGACACCCTGCTCGTCATTGAGGATCCGGATCGCCCGCAAAAGGTTTTCATAATTATCCAGAGGCTCGCCGATTCCCATAAAGACGACGTTCGAAATATGGCCGCCGGGCACATGGGCGGCGATGGTCAGAAACTGTCCGATGATCTCGCCGGCATCAAGATTGCGCCTGAAACCCGCGATCCCGCTCGCGCAAAAAGCGCAGGAATAGCGGCAGCCGACCTGGGTAGACAAACAAGCCGTCAGGCGGGATTTGGCCGGGATGGATACGCTCTCAATCAGGGAACGATCTTTGAGACGCAGGAGGAATTTTTGAGTCAGGTCAGCCGACGTCTGGATCTTCTCGATGGCAGGAGACTGAACCGTATAATAACTCTTTAAAAAGGCTTTAAGATCATGCGGCAGATTCGCCATGGTGGCAAAATCGCCGACACCTTTTTTATAGAGCCAGTCAAAAACCTGGCGGGCGCGGTAAGCGGGGAACCCGCCGGCCGTCAAATTTTTCTCCAGTTCCACGAGACTCAGATTCCTTATGTCTTCGACCATGGCCAGAACGATCTCTTCTCGCGCAACAGACGGATAGGGTCGCGCAGGCGGATCTCCCCGCTTTCTTCGACGACGCCAAAGATGCCGGCTGTCGGCATAAGACACACTCCTGTCTTCTTTTTTATCTCACAGCCGTCGTGGCAGGCCTTGCCGATCTGGGTCACGCGCAAGACGGCCGAAGGCCCCACGGCGAGGCGGTCGCCGACCTTGACATCTGAAAGATCCATGCCCTCCGTGGTCAGGTTCTCGGCAAAAACGCCGGGGTGGAGATCAACGCCGTCCGCCTTGACCACATCCTCGAATTTCTCGATGTCTTCAATGCTCAAAAGGCTGACCTGGCGTATACCCGGCCCTGCATGGGCATCTCCCTCCAGGCCCTGGCCTGCGACAAGACGCCCTAGGCGCTGCATGGATTTAGGACCTTTCTTCTGGGAGGAAACGTTGATCGAAAAGATGCGTCCGCTTGTCACAGAGATGCCTTCCAGACCCCGCTCTTGCCGCCCCTCTTCTCCAGAAGACGCAGGTCTTTGATCACGATGCCCTTGTCGTAGGCCTTGGCCATATCATAAACCGTCAGGGCCGCGACCGCGCAGGCGCAAAGCGCTTCCATCTCGACGCCCGTGGCATAGGCGGTTTTGACGACAGACGTGATCTCCAGGGCCTCCGGACGGAATGAAAACGAGATATCGACGAAGCTGACCGGCAAAGGATGACAGAGAGGGATCGTCCCCGCCGTATTCTTGGCCGCCAGGATCCCCGCCGCCTGGGCGGCGGCCAGACAATCGCCCTTCCCCAGTGCGTTCTCTTTGATCATCTTGAGAACGCGGGAACACGCGCAGAGACGGACACGCGCGCAGGCGAGGCGCGCTGAAAATTTTTTCTGTGAAATATCCACCATCCTGATACGGCCCCTTACGGATCCCATCTCATCCTCCGATGGACGACATTTCAAAAAACCTGCTGCACGTCATCTTGTTATAGCGGCCCTTGGCTTCGGCTGTCTGCGCGATAAGGTTGGCGACGTCATCTATTCGTCCGGCGCGCAGCAATGTCCCCACGTCCGCATAATGCTCGGTATGCAGACAGGGGAAAAGCTTGCCGTCGGCCGTCAGGCGCAGACGATTGCACCCGGAACAGAAAAAATGCGTGACGGAACTGATAAACCCCAGACGCGGGCCGCCGCAGGAGAGCCGATAATATTGCGCCGGCCCGGACAAGGGATCAGACCCCTCCGGCGCCAAAGGCCCGAATGTCGTCTCGATGATTTTTATCACGTCGGCCGAAGCGACATAGAGAGATCTGAACGCCTGACGGCGCTTCTGCGTCGGAAAATATTCGATAAAACGGATGACCAGGTCGCGCTCCAGGCCGAAACGCACGAACGAAGCGATCTCGTCGTCGTTAAAACCCCGGACCAGAAGGACATTGATGCGCACATCCGTCAGGCCGTTCTGGCGGGCGGCGCGGATGCCTTCCAGCACCCGCTCCAGGCCGTCGACGCCGGTCAATGAACGGAAACGGCCCCTTTGAAGCGTATCAAGACTGACATTGAGCCTCCGCAGACCCACGAATGGGCGCGCGGCGAGAGTATCTGCGAGCGCAAAACCGTTTGTCGTCATCGATACCAACTCAAGCCCTTTGATCGCCGCCAGCCGCCTGACGATATCGTGGATGCCGGCGCGCAAAAGGGGCTCGCCGCCGGTCAGCCGGACATGGCGGATACCGAGACCGACAAAAAGCCGCGCCAGACGTTCAAGTTCACCGACGTCCAGATATTCCCGATCGGAAAGAAATGCCTCCTTCTTCTGCGCCCCGCAATAAAAACAATCGAAGGAGCAGCGATCCGTCAAGGAAAGCCGTAAATATGAACATGTATGCGTCATATCTTGAAGAAAGAAACGTGCGTCTTTTTTTTCAACCGCGCATGCGCAGGCGCCGCAAAAAAACAATCCGCGCCTGCGACGTGATAGATATCCGCGCTCCCATGGAACGTCAGAGGCATAAGGCCGGTTCCCCTGTTTTGACGGCGCAGGCGTGCCGGCAGAAACGACAGGCGCTCGCTCTCATTATACACATCTTTCAGCAAAACACCCTGCAAGAAGGAAGACTTGCCCTCACCCCCCTGAAGGTATTCTATCACCGGTTTGACAAACAACATGAATGTCACGAGGCTCGCTATGGGGTTGCCGGGGAGGCCAAAAACCAGTTGACGGCCCCGGCGGCCGAACCACAAAGGCTTGCCCGGCCGAATCAGGACTTTATGGAAAAGACGGGTCACGCCGTTCTTGGCCAACATCCGCGGCACATAGTCCTTTGCGCCTGCCGAGACGCCTCCAGTCACGATGAGAATGTCATGCTTCAGCCCCTGACGGACCTTCTTGTCCAAAAGGGCCACACGATCAGGGGCGTGTCCCAGATGTTCACACAAGGCGCCCATGCGCGACAAACTGGAGAAGATCATGGGTGTTGTCGCATCATAGACCTGGCCGCGGCGCGCGCACCGTCCGGCTGGAACGACCTCATCACCCGTCGTCAACAAAGCGACACGCGCAGGCGCAAAGACCTCGACACAGCCGTATCCCAGGGACCCCAGAAGGGCGATGCGCGACGGATTCAACAACGTTGCGCGCCGCAAGAGAAGCGTCCCTTTCCTGTAATCGCGGCCGCGGGGATAAACGTCCTTCCCCCGACACACGCGGCGCACCACCCGCAGGCGGCCGTCCGACAAAACCTGCGCATCTTCTTTTTTGATGACGGCATCTGCGCCCGGAGGCATCACGGCGCCCGTGGCGATGGCAGCGCTTTCGCCGGCGCCGATCCTGCGGCCAAAGACCCGACCCGCAGGAACAAACCCGACGACCCGCAGGACGACCGGCGCATCCGCCGTGTCCCGGCTGCGCACGGCAAAGCCGTCCATGACAGCCCTGTCAAAAGCAGGAGCGTCCGTCGGAGCCATGACATCGCGGCTCAAAAATCTTCCTTCGGCTTTAACAAGTTCAAGACAGGAGGTTTTACGTCGAGGCAGATGGCGGAAAACAATCTTGCGCGCGGTCGTGAATGAAATCATGATAGGACGCATCCCGGCGAGGCGGATCACTCCCGGCTCGTTTCTTGTTCCTCAAGCCAGGAGAGGACGAGCTCTTTGATGTTCTTGACGATGTCCTCCTTGGCCTTTTCCAGTTCCGGCGTCATCTCAAGGCCGTAGGAAGCGTCCTTTACCTGGATGCCGGCCACATGGATATCCGTCGCCAGGCCGAGGACATTGTAGATTTCCAGGAGATCGGCCAGTGATATTTCATGCGAAGAAATCTTGCTTTGGCTGGCATAGACCTGTGCTTCTTCCAGACGAAAGATCTTAATGGTGGCAGGGGCAAATCCGGCATCCATGGCATCGATCAACAAGACCTTGCGAAATTCGCCCAAGAAATTGACCAGACCGAAGCTTGCGATCCCGAAGTTCAGAAAAGAAATGCCGCTGCTTTTGAGCTCATTCTCGAGCTCGGCAAGGAGATGGATCCCGATGCCGTCATCCCGGCGCAGGGTATTGCCAAGGCCGATGACGGCGATATTACGAGACGAATCTAACATCAAGCAAGTGCGTCGAACAGGAAATGCAGGGGTCGTAGGCCCTGGCCAGCATTTCCAGCGTCAGGCGCATCTCCTCTTCGCCTTGAATGCCGACGATTTCCGGAACGATTTTTCTCATGTCGGCCTCAAGATTATTGATGTTCTGGTTTGTGGGGATAATGCAGTTGGCGGCCGCCACGACGCCGTGGTCGTCGACCGTATAATCGTGGAAAAGAATGCCGCGCGGCACTTCGACCGCCCCCACACCGCGACCGGCGCGCGTCTTGATCGGCCATTGGTCTTTTTTCGGATACATCGTCACCAAGACCTTTTCCTCGTCGATGCCGTTCTTGATCAATCTCTCGAGGATGGAGATGGAATCCTCCAGACAATAACCCCATTCAACGACTTGGGCCACAGTATTCATGAAGGTATTGGCGCACGGACGCTTCAAACCCAAGTAAGAAGCGACCTCTTTTGATTTCTTGTCCAGTTTGTCGCCGTTAAGATTGAAGCGCGCCAAGGCGCCCACCATATAGGGCGCCTTGTTGACCGTCACGAATTTCGCAGAAGAATAATCGCGTACCTCTTCCTTGATCACCGACAGGTAATCCTGAGGGTCGACGAGCTTTTCGCCGTTGACATTGATCTTTCCGTCATAAAATGCGTATTCTTTCTCATGCGACAGCGCCACATACTGCCCTTTGCGCTCGAAGGACGGCAGCGCCAGCTTCTTGAAGAGCTCGACCGTTTCGGCGTAATCGGCGCGCGCCTCCACCATCATCTCCCGCAGCTTCTGTAAATGGGCCTTCTCGGGGATCTTCGTCAAGCCGCCGATGGCAAAAGAGATTGGATGGGTGTGACGTCCGGCCAGGATCTCTCCGGCCCAATCGGAAAGCTTTTTCATGCGGAAGGCCCGCTCAATGACAGGCCTGTGGGTCTTCACCAGGGGCATGATGCTCTTGACGCCCAGGAGGTCCGGCGCAACAAGGACATAGGCGTGCAGGACGTGACTGTCCATCTGTTCGGTATGCAGGAGGAGCTTACGCAAAAGGAGCGTATCCTCGTGGGGCACGATACCGAGCGCTTTTTCCGAGGCCTTGATCGACGTCAGGCTGTGGCCGCAGGCGCAGATGCCGCAGATGCGACTTGTCAAATGCTGGGCCTCGTAGATCAACCGGCCGCGCAACATCGTCTCAAAGAATCTGGCCGACTCGATGACCTTGAATTTGCACTCCTTAAGCTCACCGGAGCGGACATCCACCGTGATATCGCCATGGCCTTCGACGCGCGTCAGATAGTGAACGTCGATCTTGACGTCCTTTGCCCCCCCGCTATGGGAAGCGCGGCGGGCCGTCCTTTCTGGATCAGGATTTGAACTCTTTGTCATATTTGGCCCTCTCCTTCTGGGCGTTGCAGTAGAGCGTAAATTTATCCAGGATCCCTTCGACCGTCAGGCCGTATTTCTCCAGGATGTCTTTCTGGGCGTTGGCGGCCGGATTATCGATCAAACCGCGACAGCCGACGCATGGAACACCGTTATTCGGCAACCACGAGTTGCAGCCCGCGCGCGTGATCGGCCCCAGACAAAACTGGCCTTTGTCATACAGGCAGACATTCTCGTTCTGCCTGCATTCAACACACACGGGATATGTCGGAACCTTGTAGGGTTTGCCCATGAGCACGCATTGCATCACCTTAACGAACTCCGGGCCGTGAATAGGGCAACCGTGGACATAATAATCCACTTTAACGACGGCATCGATCGGCTTGGCGGCAACGGCGTCCTTGACGGGATCGACGTCTCCGTAAACGATTTTTTTCTGCTCTTCGAGGGATTTAAGGTTCTTAAGATTATTGACCCCGCCTGTTGCCGCGCAGGCGCCGAGCGCCACGATGACCTTGGCCTTGGCGGCGATCGCCTTGAGCCTCTCTTCGTCATGCTTGGAGGCGATGCTCCCTTCGACGACGAGGACATCATACTCCTGCCCTTCCTCGCTCATGATTTCGCGGAAATTCACGATATCAACGGCCTTCGTCAACTCCAGAAGGTCGGCGCCGAGATTAGCCACCTGCAGCTGGCATCCTTCGCAATCCGTAAACTCAAAAAAAGCGACTTTGGGCTTCGCTTTAGACATGGCATTCCCCCTCGTGGCACTCCCCTTCCATCTGCCGCAGCTCATCATAGGTAAAGACCGGGCCGCTCTGGCAGACATAGACGCCGCGGATCTGGCAGTGGCCGCATTTACCCAGCCCGCACTTCATCTTGCGCTCCAGCGAAACGATGATCTGATGTCCCGGGATCTCTTTCTTCAACAATTCGACGATGACGAATTTATACATGATCGGCGGCCCGACGACAACGGCATAGGTCTTTTTCGGCTCGATAGAGGCGCCGGGGATGAGACTCGTGATCAAGCCGACGTTGCCTTTCCAGTCCGGGTCGGCGCGGTCCACCGTGCAGTTGAATTTGATGTCCGCCCGTTTCTGCCAGGCTTCGACTTCCTCGCCGAAAAGCATGTCCTTGGGCGTCTTGCAGCCCAAAAGGATCTGCACGTCGCCGAAATCCTTGCGCTGGTCGAGGATGTAATGGATAAGGGAACGCAACGGGACGATCCCCAGGCCTCCCGCTACGATCAGGATATCGTTGCCCCGCATCGCATCGAGAGGAAACCCTTTGCCGAACGGCCCGCGGATCCCCAGGACGCTGCCTGTCTCCAGCTTATGCATGGCGGTCGTGAGCCCCCCGACGCGGCGGACCGTCAAATCGAAATACCCTTTTTCCGTCGGCGATGAGCAGACGGAAATCGGAGCCTCCCCCACGCCAAAAAGGGAAACCTGCACAAACTGCCCTGGAACATGTTCCAGGTCTTTTTTACCGTCAAGCTCGATACGAAACAGCTTCTCAAACTCCGTGTATTTGTTGGTCTTGACGATCTTCGCCTTGACCGGCTTGTACGGAGAGGTCTTGAGAAGCTCCTGATAAGACAATTCTGTTTTCATACCCTACTCCTTAATTCCGCCTCTGGCAGAATTAACTCCACGTGTATCTTGAGAATTTATGGCTGCCCGCCTGAGCTCTGTGAAGGCTGGTCGCAGACATAAATTGTCAAGATGCTTACACGAGGAGTAACGTTACCTTCCTTTAACCTTTCCGCCTCTGGCAGAATGAGAAGTAAATTGCTATGCCTTATTATCCAAGAGGGCATTCACCGTTTCCACCAGGCTGATCTTGGCCATGCAGGTGCGCGTGCAGCGGCCGCAACCCGTGCAAAAATACTTGTTGTATTTTGTCACAGGGTATTTGAATTTCCGGTAATATCTGTGGCGCTGGCGGCCGTCCCGTCCGGGACGAAAATCCTCTCCTGTGGCGACTTTGGCAAAATCGTCCATCTGGCAATAGCTCCACGTCCGCGTCCGCACGCCGTCATTCAGGTTCATCTCCATCTCGTCGGCGATGTCGAAACAGTAACAGGTCGGGCAGACGGCCGTGCAGTTGGTGCAGCCGACGCACCGCCGGCCCACGTCCTGCCACACAGGGCTGAAGAATCCGTCGTCAAAGGCCCTCTCGACGGACTTGATATCCTTGCTGAATTCGTTATGAAATTTTTTCAGTTTCTCGTCCTGGGCTTTTTTCAGCCGGGCCCTGTCCGTCGCGTTCATCTCGCGGATATAGCTCTTGCCGACCGCAAGCTTTTCACCCTTCTCGGAATTAATGTGCATCGCATAAGATCCGTCCAAGTCCGTCAGCATGATATCATAGCCGCCGCGGGGCACATGGTTGCCGACAGCCGCACAGGACGCATGGCTATCGCAATAGTCCATGCACTCGATACCGATAACCGTCGTCTTTTCCTTACGGTTCAGGTAATTCGGATCGGCCGGATTGTCATTGAAGACGACGTCCAGACACTGGATACCCGCGATATCGCAGGTATGGACGGCAAAAAGGATGTACTCCTCGAACTCCTTAATGGCCTTGTCCGTCTTGTAAGGATCGATGCTGAACTTCAACAGGGCCTCTTTCTGGGGAAAGTAATATTTCTTGGGGGGCAGGATCGTCGGGATATAGACGAGGGACATCTCTTCGAACTCATCGATGGGGCGGAAGACATACTGGTGTTCTTTTTTCCTGGGTCCAAAGATCTTGCCGTGGCGTTTTAACGAGTCGAACCACCGCGGCATGTCTTTCTTGGCTATGATCGCATATTTCATACATTTACCCCCACAGGACATTGTCAGTCAACTTCAATTCTTGTCTTTGAACGTGACGCTCACGAGCCTGGCCTCCGGCCCCGTCATGACCTTCTTGATCTCGAGACGCACGTCCTGCCAAGGCGTCCCCCCGACCGCTTCCTGGAAATGCTCCCGGAAATGCCCTTCGTCCCAGCCACCGAACGCCGACATCTCGACGGTAATCGCTTCAATCCGGCGGCCGGCGTGGTCTTCTTGGACCCGGCGAACCGCCTCAAGCATATTCTTGATCAAACCCGTCTCATGCATGGCTCAACAGATCCGCGGAAGGGCTTCCGCAACCGGCATCCCCAAAATCCGGGATCCCCCGGCCGCTGTCTTAAGATAAACCTTGCCTTTTCGCTCAGACAAGACGTCGCCGATAACCGAAGCCCTGCGACAGGACGGAACCGATCTCAAAATCCTTAAGGCGCGATGCGCGTCTTTTGCACCGATAAAAAAGAGCATCTTGCCTTCGTTGGCGATATCCAACGGCTCCAGGCCTAATATTTCGCAGAAAGATTTACAGGAAGCAGTGACGGGGATGTCGCGTTCCGCCAGAACCAGAGAAAAACCGCTCGACTGGGCCATCTCATTGGCTACTGCAGAGACACCGCCGCGTGTCGGATCCCGCATAAAACGGACATCCACATGTTCTTGAAGTAACAATTTTACAATAGGCCATAAGGATTTGCAATCGCTTTTTAGGCTCTCCCGGCCTTCAAACCCCTGGCGGGCCGCCAGGACACTCACACCATGCTGCGCTACCGGCCCGTTGATCAGGATCTTGTCTCCGGGACGTATCATGCCTGCTTCCAAAGTTTTATGCACCAGACCGATCCCTGTCGTATTAATAAAAAGCTTGTCGGCCTTGCCGCGGGGCACGACTTTCGTGTCCCCCGTGATAATCAACACTCGTTGCTGTCCGGCTTCCTGCGCCATGGAGGAGACAACAGACTCCAGGACATCGAAAGGCAATCCTTCCTCGATCACGAAAGAAACCGAAAGATATCTGGGCTCGGCGGCGCAGGACGCCAGGTCGTTGACAGTCCCGCAGACAGCCAGCTTGCCGATATCTCCTCCGGGAAAAATGATCGGATCAACGACGAAAGAATCCGTCGTCATCGCGTAGCGGCCCCCGCGAAGCTCAACGACAGACGCGTCGTCGAGCTTCCTTAAATAGACATTATCAAAAGCAGACGCAAAGATCTCGCGGATGAGTTTTTGCGTCAGCGCACCGCCGGAACCGTGGGAAAGGGAGATATATTCTTTCATCGCGTCTCGAAAAACGCCCTGCAGGTACCCTCTCGTGAAACCATGCAGGGGCCGAGGGGCTTCTGAGGGATACATTGTTTGCCGAAATAACGGCATGCCGATGGCTCGATCTTACCTGTCAGCACCCCGGCACACCGGCAGCCGTTGTCTAGCCGACATTCATCCTCTTGCCTCAGGCTGAAAGTGCGCCGCGCATCGAGGGAATCATAGGGTTTGCGCAAGAACAAGCCGCTTCCGGGAATTACGCCCAGGCCGCGCCACAGGCTGTCTTTTGACACAAAAACTTCTTTTAACAACGACACTGCCTTCGGATTGCCCCCTTCTCTCACCACCCGGCCATAACCGTTCCTCAGGACCGCTTTGCGATGGCGGGCGGCGTCGACGATCGTCAATATCGCCGAAAGAATATCCAGCGGCTCAAAACCGGTGACCACGGCAGGCAGCCGCAGGGAACGCATCGCCCGCCGGTAACCCTGCACACCGATCACGACGCTGACATGGCCCGGCAGGAGAAAGCCGTCGAGACAAAGCTCCTTATCTCTCCCAAGGCTCAAGAGGGCCGGCGGAATTGTCTTGTGCGCAGAATAAATCTTCAAATTTTTGATCCTTTCCCGACGGGCCCTCTGGGCCAGAATAGCGGTCGCCGGGGCCGTTGTCTCAAAGCCGACGGCCAGAAAAACGACCGTTCTGCCTTCCGATTCCCTGGCGATCTCCAAAACTTCCAGAGCGGAATTCACGGCGCGAACATCTGCCCCTTTCGCCTTAAGGTCCTGAAGAGACATGCCGTCGGCAGGAACGCGCAACATGTCGGGATAAGTCGCGATCGTCACGTTTTTATCTGCAGCCATCCGGAATGCATTCCGCAGATAAGCGTCGCTGGTCACGCATACGGGACAGCCCGGTCCGGAAATCAGCCGGATACGGCTGGAAAGCATGGCAGGGATGCCAAAACGCCTGATGGCGGCCGTGTGCGTACCGCAAACTTCCATGATCCTGTAGGATCGGTCGGCGGCAGCGGCGTTGATCTGGCGCGCCATAGCCAGACAAGCTTCAGCCCCCCTGAAATCATCGACATATTTCATGGCTCTTCTTTTCTGCCTTTGCGCGCGACATCGCGGTAAAGCTTAAGCGTATCCCTGGCCTTCAAGGGATCGAGTCTCTCGATCGCCAATCCCGCATGCACAAGGACATAATCGCCTTTCTTTAAAGACGGCAAAAGCTGGATATTCACGTGCGCCTTCAGGGAGCCAGCGCTCACAAGCGCCTCCGTCTTGCCGATCGTCTCGATCTTCATGGGAACAGCCAGACACATATCACGGACTCGCTTTCTGGTACATGTTAAAAATCACCGCTAACCAAACGTGCGACTATTTGGAAATTTGAATTTGGTTATTGGTCATTGCATGGTTATTTCTTATCATCAACCCCGGACCGCCTCATCAGACAATATCCAATCTGGCCGCGTGCGATCGCAGCATCCGTCATCAACGGCGGCGGCGGCACAAGCAGGCGCAACCGGCTCTTGCCGAACAATCCTGTAATTTTTTGCGTCAATATCCTGTTCAAAAACACGCCGCCCGAGACATAGACGCGGGGCACGCCGTATCTGCGGGCCAGACGCTTGCAAACAAAAAAAATGCCTTCCGCCAAGGCACTATGGAATTTCATGGCGATGGCTTCCTTCGCCATGCGATGCGCCAGATCCCGCTGCATCGCGATAAAAAGAAACCCTGTATCCAGGACCAGACAACCGTCGCGCGACCTGGCGATAGGCATCCCATAGCTGCCCACCTCTTGACCGCAGGATGCGGCTGCCGCCTCCAGAGCCTGTGCGGCCTGGGCCTGTTTGGCGACCGCCGGAGTCAACCCCAAAAGGGCCGCTGCCGCATCAAACAGGCGGCCTGCGCTCGACGAAAGCGGCGTCTGAACCCCCCGGGCGATCATCTGATCGATAAGACGGAGTGTTTTGGCAGGGATCTTTCCTGAAAACGGCGTGCGGCCGGCACCCGCTGTCCTGAGGATCCCGTATGCGATGCGCCATGGCTCCCGGATCGCCGCTTCATTGCCGGCCAAGGGCTGATAATCCAGGTGGCCCGCGCGCACAAAACCTTTGGCGCTGCAGTAAAAAAATTCGCCGCCCCACATCCGGCCGTCGGCGCCGAAGCCCGTTCCGTCAAAAGCCGCGCCGATGAAAGGCCGCCGCGTTTGCATATCGAAAACGGCATTGGCCACATGGGCCCAATGATGATAGACGGCTTGGAGGCGGGCAGAGGGAAAGAGCTCTTTCTGAAGAAGAGGCGCCAGCCTCCGGCAAGCAAAATGCGGATGAGGATCAAAAGCGATGACGGCCGGCCGCACGCAGTATCTTCGAACGGCAAAGGCGACCGCCTGCCGATAAAATTCCTCGATATCTTCCGCCTCCAGCCGAGGAGACAACTGGAACAGGGTTTTTCCGTCAACCCAACAAAGACCCGGCCGCGTATCCGTGCCCAGAGCCAGAATACGCCGGCCCCCATCAAATTTCAGCGGTGTCTGCGTTACGGAAAACATCTCGAAGGGCGCCCGAGTCCGGCGGCTCACTCCTTGCCGACGTAAGACCTTGTGCCGTGGGATTCCTTCTCGAAATGGCCCACGTTATTCATGAAATCCCTCACACACAAGCCGACGAGGGGATCGTAATTGCGGTTATGCATGGCCCTCTGGATACGGCCCGGTTTTGAATAAAATTCGCGGAACGCCCAGGAACCAAGGTCCGCTATCTCCGGGACCGTCAGGTGGTTCGTCGGGATGATCGGCTGATGAAAATCCCACTGTCTGATCTTTTTGTTGAGGTCTTCCAGACGCAAGAGGCCTTTTTTGGTTGCCTCCTCCCAGATCGGCGATCCGGGGATGGGCGTCAAAAACTGAAGGGCGATGATGTCCGGATCGACCTCATCGACAGCCTCAAAGCGCGCCTTGATCTTCTCTTCGTTATCGTCCTCGAAGCCCATCATCCAGGTCAACACCGTCGCGATCCCGGCTTCCCTGAGTTTCGCCACTGTTTCCTTGACCTGCTCGACGGTAATGCCTTTCTTGATCTTGCGCAGCTCCTCATCATCGGCGACTTCCAGGCCCACAAGGCACATAAAACAGCCGGCACGCCGCAGGTCCTTGAACAAATCGATATCGCGGATAAAATACGGCGCCCTGCCCAACGGCATCCATTTCATCTTGTTGTCGCGACGCAAACACTCCTCGATCGTCTCTTCCACGCGCGAACGATAAACATTATACGTATCGTCCATCATGACAATGACACGCGTGCCGTGCTTTTCGTACAAAATCTCCATTTCGTCGACGACCTTCTTGCCGGAACGATAGCGGTAATTTTTCAGGTCCTGATGCCCCCGGGGGTCATACTGGCCCCATTCATAGCAAAAGGTGCAGGCCGCCGGGCACCCGCGGGAATTCCACGTCTCCGAATAATTCTTCCAATAGGTATGGCTGACGTAGACATCCATGGGAAACAGATCGTAGGCCGGCATAGGCAAAGTGTTCAGGTCCTGGATGAGGGGCCGGTATGCATTGAGGGTGATCTTGCCGTTATCGCGCCAGCAGATACCCTTGACGCCGGCGATGTCCGGCTTGGTCTTGACCAGCTCTTTCAATAACTCGCTCAACGTCAGCTCCGCTTCCCCTGCGATACAGAAGTCCAGGTGCGGATTTTCCTTCATGGTAAATTCCGACGCTGAAGCATAAAAGATGCCGCCGACGATGATCTTGACATGAGGATAGCGCTCCTTGATCTTGCGCGCCGCCTCATTGTAAATGAAAACAACGGCCAATCCTCCGGTCGTATGCAGAATATCGCCGAGATAAACGATGTCGGCGCCGGACTCTCCCACCTTGTCGAGCATCTGCGCTTCCGTCAGGCCGTAGGCGCGGCAATCCAGGACGGCGAGCT
Organism: Candidatus Velamenicoccus archaeovorus; assembly: GCF_004102945.1. Lineage (GTDB taxonomy): Bacteria > Omnitrophota > Gorgyraeia > Velamenicoccales > Velamenicoccaceae > Velamenicoccus > Velamenicoccus archaeovorus. The sequence goes on from NZ_CP019384.1 coordinate 1,652,228, forward strand.
CCAAGTCCGGGTTATGCTGACGCAAGAAACCCGCCAGCTGCGCATGGCCGATATTGATGGCTTTATGCGTTCCCCATGTCGCCCAGGCGCCCAACGGCGGTTGAACAAATAAAATCTTCATTCGTATCCTCCTTAATTTTGCCTATATTGAGGTTTCTCTTCCTTACAAAATTAACTCCGCGGCTTGCGCCGTAAATTTTTGCCGGATGGCCGTCCTGGCGAAGCCGACGGCCTACCCTGGAAAAATTGACAAGCGTTGAGACAAGGGATAAACGCTTATTCCCTATAACTTTACCTCCTGAAAAATCCTCTCCAAGGTCCCGCCCAAGATATCCCGGCGGTCCTTTTCCGCTATATCCAAGTCATGCAGGATCCCCATGGACCCCTTGACATCTTTTTTTGCCGGATAATCACTGCCCCAGACGATATGGCCGGGGCCGAAAAGCTCCAGGGACGACAGGTAGTTTGCCGCCGTTCTGTCGCCGCTGGTATCCACATAGATGCGCTTGAGATACGCCGAGGGGAGGTCCCCGAGGTCGCGGACGAAATTGACACCCCTCAACATCGTGTATGTCGCGTCATAGCGGTGCGCAATAAAAGGCGTGACGCCGCCGAAATAGGCAAAGATGAAATTCAGCTCCGGGAACCGCTCGAAGACCTGGGACATGAGCAGCTTGCCCACGCACATGGTCGTTTCAAAAACATATTCAATCACCGGCGTCAGGAGGGGATCTTCCACTTTCTCGGATCCGATAGGCTTGACGATCTGGGGATGGACAAAAACCGGCACCCCCTCGTCCTGCGCCAGGGCATAAAGATCAAAATACCGCGGGTCGTCCAAAAATAAGCCGTTGGTGCTGGTCGCAAGAGAAATGGCCCGAAAACCCTGTTCGGCCGTCGCCTTCTTGTACGTATCGACCATGCCTTTTTTCTCATCGACCGGAAGGACGACCGCGCCGATGAATCTCTCCGGATATTTACGCAGGACTCCGGCCACGCTCCCGTTAAAGACCTCCGCCACCTCTCTGAAGCCTCCCAGGCGCACAAAAGCATCGGAGGTCGGATAGCTCAAAACCGCGCGGTCAACCCCCGCCTCGTCCATGGCCTTGAGATGGGCTTCGATATCTCCCCAGGCCTTGGAGTAAAAATGGGCGGAGCTTATGATCTCCTGCGGCAACCAGTGACTATGGGCGTCGATAATCATATGGATTCATAAAGTTCGTTGAGTTCATAGAATTTTTTAACTCAAGAGGCTCAAAAAACTATCAATTTAACGGCTCCAGGCTGACGTCATCCACATCGATCGTGCCTTTGGCGATGGCGATCGGCTCGAACTGAAAACTCATGACGGGAAAATCCAGGGCGCCGTTAACATCCGCCGTCGGCGGCTGCCAATCGCCCCTAGGGAAAAACTGGTCGAAGGGACAAACGACCTGCTTCCAGCCTTTCGTGTCATCCGTCACCATAAAACGGAACATCTCGCCGCCGGCGTCCTTGATATCAAAAGCCATCCGCATCCCCGACGCCGTGCCGTAGAGATAAAAACTGAGCGCGCCATAGCTCGACCAGGGGATATCCTGCGGTTTTTTCGTCCACCGGTCGGCCCCTTTCACATCCAGGTTGAATCCCCGCGCCACCCAGATATATCCGCCGCTGACGGCGTCGTAATCGATCTTCAAAGACTGCTCTCCTGATTTTTTATTTTCCTTATCGGCGCTGACGGCCACGCTTGAGCCGTTCCCGGCGCCGGCGTCAATGGTCCCCTTGGGATCCGAGATGATGGGCCCCTCAAAATCATCCAGGACAAAAGCCTTCGGGGCATCCTGGGCCTGGACGCAACCGGCCACAAGCAGGACCGACAAAAAAAACAACTGTCCCGCTTTCGCCGGAACATGGCCGAAAAACCTTGCGCGGCGCTTACAAACATTTCCACATGGATGCATCAACATAACGACTCCTTGTTATTTAGTCGGATGGTTCTGTTTCAACGGAATAACGGGTTTTGTCCACGGCGTCTGCTGGTTGATGACCGAGATCTCCAGAGGACAGACGTTTGCCGGGACCGTCAGGGCGAACTTGACCGCATTCTCGATCGCCTCCGTCGACATAAGACGGCTGCGGTCTTCGGAGACGTCCTTGAGCTTACCCGTCAGTTCCGTATCCGTCACGCCGGGCAACAACGACGTCACCTTGATGCCGTAATCGCGCATCTCCCAGAAAAGCCCTTTGCCGAACTTGCGCAGGGCCCACTTCAACGAGGTATAGACGATGAAATTCCGCGGCGGCGGATCGACCATGGTCGATCCGGAAACCATGTTGATGACCGCCCCGCCCTTGTTGGCGACAAAATGATTGATGATCAGACGCGTCAGCATGACGTAGCCGAAAAAGTTAGTATACATAAGCTTCTCGATGTCTTCGAGGGGTTGCTCGTGGAACGGATACTGGCTGGAAACGCCGGCATTGTTGATGAGCGCATCGATCTTTTTGTATTCCTTGATCGAAACATTGACCAGGTTCTCCAGGTCCGCCTGCTTGCTGACGTCGCAAGGCACGGCCAAGACCTTGACGCCGTAAGCCTTGGCGATCTGGGCGGCTGTCGCCTCCAGCGTCTCCTTGCCTCTGGCCGCAATCACAAGATTCACGCCTTCTTTCGCCAGGCTCTCGGCAATGGCCCGGCCGATGCCGCGGCTGGCGCCCGTAATGATGACCGCTTTCCCTTTTAATGACGTCATGCCAACTCCTTTTTTAAAATTTTATCTGTTTGAAGATACATCAAAAACAAGGCAACCGCAAAAACGGCAAAACCCGGCGCAAACCCCCTCTGCATGACCCAGCCGCCGGCGATCACGCCCAGTCCGCCGGAAACGAACCGCACGGAACTGTTGAGACTCGAGATCTCCTTGATGTAGTGCTTGTTCAAATCCGTCAAATGCGTCGAGAGCCCGGCATGGTTCATGGTCCAGCCGAATCCCCAGATAAGCAGGATGACGCACAAGGCGGCCACGGCCTTAAAAAAGATCAGGATCGCCAAAGACAGGACCATCAGGAAAACGCCCATCTTGAGCGTCGGAATACGCCCCTGGCGGTCGGACAAGAACCCGCCCATGGCTTCGCCGAAAATGCCGGCGATGCTTGCCATGGTCAGGACCATCGATACCCAAAACTGACGCAGACCCAATCCTTGCGCAAAATACACCCCCAGCCACTGCCGCACGCCGTGATACAGCATGCTGATCAAAAAAATATAGGCAAAGGCCGCCAGGATCCCTCGGTCCCGGAAGGCCTCGGCATAGCGCATGCCGACCTCATCCCGCCTCTCGGCGGAACCGAAAGGCGCGCCGGCAAGCGTCGCCGGAAAATGACGCGCCGTCAAAAAAGCCGTGATCCCGCCCAGCACCGCCGGGATAAAAAACATGGCCCTCCAGGGGATGATACCGCTCAAAAAAAGCCCGCTTAAATCCGCGATAAACGTCGCACTGAAAAACAGCCCGACAGCTTTACCCCTGCCGTCTTGCGGGGCATGGTCCGCGATATAGATCAAAGACAGCGGTGTGATGGCTGCCGCAAACATCCCGACGAGTAACCTGTAGACAAAAAGCTGTGAGATATCGGCGGCGATCCCGGACAAAAAACTGAAAATCGAAAAACACAAGAGGCTTGCGACCGCGATATGCCGGTTCTCAAACACACGCGTCAAAGGGCCGTAGAGAAGCGCCATGATGCCGTAAGGCAGCATGTAGGCCCAGTTGATGCGGCCCGCCACAAAATCAGAGATGCCGAAATCCGAGGCGATGGCCGGCACGATGGCCGATACCGACGCCACATTAAACGCGATACAAAACCCTTGCAGGCACAATATCGAAAAATCAGAACGCTTGATAGCAACCTCTCTAAATTTGCCAATGTCCGATTCCTAAATCCGAATGACGAATAAATTCTTAATGTCAACCCATGCTCCCCGGCCTAAAGGGCGGAGCCTTAGGCCGCGCAGAGTCAAAGATCAAAATAACGAAGCCCCCGAACTTTGGCCATTCGTCATTCGACATTTATTGGACATTCATCATTTGGAATTCGGAATTAAACTTGTGCAGCTTCTTTTTCTATCACTCTTTTGAAAATTTCCAGGTTCTCCCTGGAGTGCTTATTGATGAACCCTTCCACCTGCTCGTCATTGAACTTGGCCTTCTTGTCCATCGTGAAATGCTGGATCCAGGTCAAGATGACGCCGTCGGGAGTCGGCGTATAGAGCCAGATGATCTTCATGTACTCAAAGGGAAATTTCGGGTCTAGCCTCTCGGCGTACGTAAAATAATCCTTTTTGAACAGGAGCCTGAAGGACTGCCAAGAACGGCCCTCGTCGTCCGTCAGCTGGAAGACGATCTTGCTGGCCTCTTTTTTGACGACCCTGGCCTCTTTATACTCGCCGCCGAACAACTCCGTCCATCTTGGGATATCGTTGGAGATATCGAATATCTTCTCATAAGGCGCTTTGATCGTGATCGAATTGCAGGTATATCCCATAATAAACCCCTCAATTTCTGCTGAATGTGTTTGTCTGAAATTGACCCCGAGCCCTCCCCTCCCTGACGTCTATCGCAGAGGCGAGGGGCCTTTCTTCTCTCACTCTTCTATGATCGCAACGGCCCGCGTCCAGCCGGCGCCCGCATCCTTCACCTTGACGGGAAAACAGCACACCTTGAAACCGAAGGGCTTTGGGATGTCTCCCAGGTGGCCCAGACGTTCCATGTGGACATATTCGCGCTTGCGCCCCAAAAAGTGGCAGGGCCAGATCTTCTGTTTGTCCTTGGTGTCCAGGAATTCCTTAAACATCTCGAAGCATGGCCGGTCCAAGCCGATCGTGTCGATGCCGAGCATCCTGACACCCTGGTCCAGGATGTATTCCAGGGCGTCGGGAAGCATGCCGACATATTTGTTGACGTAGTCCGGCGTCCCCACGAGTTTGTCCCCTCCCGTATAAATAAGAACAATGTCATTTTTTTGGAGCCTATAGGAGATACGCTTGAGGGCGGCGACGACATCAGCTTTCGCGATGTTCTGCGGGTATCTCAGGTGCGTAAAATCCAAGACGACCCCGGCACCATAGCACCATTCCAAAGGAAGGTCGGCGATCTTCCTGGCGGGTTTGCCTTGGCATTTCGAACCGTAATGGAACGGCGCATCCACATGCGTGCCCATATGAACGGAGGCGTGGACGATCTCCAAAGAGAGCATCTCGCCGTCGGGAACCTCCTCCGGCATCGCCGCCCGCTCACCTTTCCGGAAACGCTCTTTGCCGCCGGGCTGCCTGGCCATCACGATCTCATTGAAATGCTCGACACCCTCGGCATGCGCGATCCTGTCGATCCTTGCCGCATGGGTCTCGGCCAGCGTATCGTCAATAGGAAGGCTCAAATCAATGATCTTCATTTCGTCTCAACCAATTTCTGCAACAGGTTCAGTTTTTTCCGTTCCCAGACGGAAAAGCCAAGAACAAAAATCCCCATCACCATCGTCAGCGTCTGGGCAAAACGGATCGTGAGGACCTTGAGGATCGCCCTTGGCGCGATGATCAACGTCTTCGTCACAGCCAACAGTTTCTTCTCGCGGAGAGAAAGCGGCCCGGCTGTATCCAGCTTACTCAAGATCACCCGCTCCTCTGCGCCGGGTCTCAAAAGATAAGCCTGCAGACGCTGGCTGGAAAACGCCAGAAAAATCCAGGAAAAAACAACACAGGCGATAAGCGCCCAGCCGCAGAAAAACAACCTGCGGTTCGCCCTGCGCCATCTCAACAACTGTTCCTGAAGGACCGTATCCATCACCCGCCTCCTGGCCTTGGATATAGCGAAACCGATCAACCTTTCTTTTTATTAATGACGCCGGCGATCTGGTCAAGCGTCTGGTATTTCGTCACTTCCTTCTCTCCGAGCTGCACGCCGAATTCTTTCTGAAGGGCAATGCAGACCTCGACCATCTCCGTCGAATCGACGCCCAGGCTCTGCTCAAGGGTCTGGCCTTCTTTAAGCTCTTCCGGCCTGACCTTAAGCAACTTCACGACGACGTCCTTCACCTTTCCTTTCGTGTCCATCTAGCCTCCTTTAATGAGCGCAGAATTTACGGAACGATAGTGAACGTAAATTGTTTTGCGCGAATTAAACCCAGCACTAATTTTACTGATATACTTTTCTATATCGCAACAACCTGTCCCCCAACACCAACGTTTATCTCTACATCTAAACTTGTTAGTAAAATTGGTGCTGGGTCAAATGCGGACATTAAGTTGTGTTCGCCTTGCTCCACAACTTAAGTCCTTATTTGACTTTTTCCAAAGCGACGACCGCATTGATCCCGCCGCGTCCTCGCGAAATCACCAGCGCCTTATGAATCTCGGCCGGCCGGGCCTTTTCTCTCACATAATCCAGCCCCGCGCAACGGGGATCCACATCTTTAAGGTTCAGCGTAGGAGGAATAAGGCTATGCTCCATGGCCAGCAAGGTGATGATGATGTCGACGGCGCCCGACGCCCCCAGAAGATTGCCGAACATGGTCTTGGGCGCGCTGACAGGCAGATGCGCCGCGCGGCTGCCGAAAACATCTTTGATGGCCGCGGCTTCGCTCACATCGCCTTCTATGGTCGCCGCGCCGTCCAAAGAAATGTAATCGATGTCCTGCGGCTTATAGCCGGCGTCATCCAAGGCCATGCGGATGGCGCGCGCCAGCTCTTTGCCGTCGGGATTCGCCTTGATCCTGTCCACGCCGTCGCAGGTCGTACCGTATCCCGTGATATAACCGTAAGGCTTGCGGCCACGCGCCTGAACCCGCTCCTGCGGCTCAAAAATCATAATGCCGGCGCCTTCTCCGACGACAAAACCAGCCCTGTTTTTATCGAACGGCTTATACGCGGACTCGGGATGTTCGTTATCCACAGACAAGTCGCCGTTGGTATTGCAACACAATAGACCGTAGGGCGACAAGGGCGCTTCCATGCCTCCGGCGAGGATAAAATCCAGTTTGTCCTTACCCAGCACCTTGGCCCCGTGGCCGATGGCCATCAATGAGCTCGCCCTGTCGGAGACGACGGTCTTGGAATACCCTTTGATGCCGTAATAAATGGAAACCTGCCCCTGCGGCGCCGCCGGAAACCATGCCGAAGCCATGTAAGGGCTTACCCCTTCGCGCCCTTCGATATAAAGGTCGCGCAACTCGGTCTCTCCGTAAAGCCACCCGCCCAGGGCATTGCCCATGAAGATGCCGATATGGTTCAGGTTCTCTTTGGTCAGGTCGATACCCGCGTCCTTGAGGGCCATCTCGGAGGCGATCAGGGCCATATGGGAAAACGGGTCTATCTTCTGGAGCAGGCGCGAAGAGATATGCGAGTAGGCGTCAAGCTGGTGGATCTGGCCGCCGATGTGCGACGGATACAGCTGTGCGTCATAACGGTCGATGGTCTTGATCTCCGAACGGCCGGCCTTGATATTGGCCCAAAAGACCTTCTTGTCTATCCCGGAGGGAGCAACGATGCCGATACCTGTGATGGCGATCTTCTTCATTATTGACCCTCCTGGTAACGCTTCATGACCAGAGACGAATGGATCCCGGAAAATCCGCTCGATGTCTTCAGGATCAAGTCCACCTTTTTCTCAATCGCTTTGTTAGGAATGTAATTCAGGTCGCACTGCGGATCGCGCACCTCCTGGTTGATCGTCGGAGGAATCAGGTTGCGCTCGAAAATGATGGAGGCCATCACCATCTCGATGGCATTGGCCGCCGCCAAGGGGTGGCCGATCATGGATTTGAGCGAACTGATCGGTATGCGATACGCCTCTTCGCCCAGGGCGATCTTGTAGGCATTGGTCTCAAAGACGTCGTTCATCCGCGTCGAGGAACCGTGCGCATTGACGTAATCGATATCCTTGGGCGCGATCCGGGCGTCCTTGAGCGCGAGCGTGATGCAATTCGCCATGGCCAGGCCGTCGGCCGGAAGGTCCGTCATGTGGAAAGCGTTATTACAGGTGCCGTAACCGATGATCTCGCAATAAATATGCGCCCCTCGCTTTTTAGCATGCTCAAGTTCTTCCAAGACCAGAATGCCGCATCCTTCGGAAAGCACAAAGCCGTCGCGTTTGTTGTCAAACGGCCGCGAGGCCTTCTCCGGCTCATCGTTCCTGGCGGACAAGACGCTCACCACGTCAAAGGCGCCGAAGGTGATGGGCGTCAGGGGCGCTTCCGAGGCGCCCGCGATCATGATATCCGCGTCACCGTCGGCGATCGTTTCAAAACAGAACCCCATGGAATCGGTCCCAGCCGTGCATCCGGTCGATATCGTATTGCAGATACCATTGAGATGGTATTTGGCGGCAATCTCGGCCGAAGGCGTATTGAACATGGAGGCATCATAAAGGTAAGGCCGCACAAGGCGGGGATCGATGGGATTTTTGCCGTTATCCGTCACCAGCGCGAATTCTTCTTCCATGTATTTGGTGCCGCAGATGGCATTGGCCAGGCTTACGCCGGCGCGCTGCCTGTTGATCTTTGAAAAATCCAGCTTGGCGTCTTTGACCGCCATCTGGGCCGCCACGACCGCGAACTGCACATAGCGGTCCATCCGCTCCGCTTCTTCTTCATTCAAGCCCAGCTCGAACGGATTGAACTCCTTGGAATAAGCGGCGATCCGCGTGCGGAACATCGAGACATCAAACATATCGACCCTGCGCACGGCGGAAACGCCGCCGACCATGGCCTTCCAGCAATTTTCTTTTCCGATACCGTTGGGCGATATGACACCCAGGCCTGTCACCACAACTCGTCTCTTCATGAAAAACACTCCTTTAATCACCAGTGACCAAGAAACAAATCCCAAGCAAATTCCAAATCCCAATCACCAATGATCAAACAAACAACAGCGCTGTTTGATTATTGAATCTTGGTGATTGGTTATTGTTTGAGATTGCATCTTGGAGCTTGATTATTGACGCGCTATTTGTCTTTTTCTTCCACTCTCGTCAATTTGAAAACAACATGGCCGCCGTCGGGACACGTCAGCGTATCCAATGAATCCGGGTTTTCCATGAACGGATATGACGCCCCGAAATTCAATGCAAACAGCGTCGGGAACATCATATGATAGGCCGCCCCGCAAAAGCCGTCGGGGCACTTGAGCCCTTTGACACGGATCTTGTCGCCGATCTCGTAGCCATAATGACACTTGCCTGTGCACTCCTTGATTTCGATGTCCATGGTCTTGGGGTTCGGGCCCGCGGGTGCCGCGCTTCGGGGCTTCGCCAAAACATTTCCTTGTTCATCAATGACTTCGATCAAAAATTCCACTTTCTTTCCGTCCGGACACGTCGTACGCAAAGACCGCGTGTTTTCCATAAAAGGGAACTCTGCACCGAAAGTCAAGGCATACATCGCCGGGAACATCGAATGCACCGCCCCCAGACAGAAATCTTTCTGCGGATGGGTAAAATCCTCGAAAACAAACTGGTTGCCCACCTCATAGTGGTGATAACAAAATCCTTCTTTCTTGACGACGGTCGCGCGCAAGCGGCAGAATTTCATCCGCAGTCTCCGCCGCAGCGCCCCAAATGTCTGTTTTTTCTCTTCCATCTTAAACTCCCTGTCTCCTCGAGGCCCCCTCAAAAAACGCACAGCCTGATATCAAACTTCCAAGGCCGCAAGAATTTGTTCCTCCGTCATATATTTTCCAGACTTCTCCACCTGATGCACCATCTCAACGATCCGGGAATTCAGGACCGCGTCGACATTATGAAGCTTGGCCTGATTGGCGAATTCGCCGTTAATATAATCGATCTCCGAAGGCCGGCCGCGCCGGATACTCTGGAGGATCGAACCATACAGCGGCTCCCGGCTCAGATTCACCATGATCTGCGAATAAACGGGCGCTGCCTGGTCCGGCGGCATGCGGGTCAACCCCTTAAGCTTCTCAACATCGAACTCCGGCATGCTCGCCGGTGCGATACCGAGTTTTTCCAAAAGATCGAATCCTTCCCGCTGGAGCCGCAAGGCCAGCTTGCACATCTCCATGTTCGCATACGTCTCCTGGATGCTCTTGCCCAGGATCGCCGGCAGGGCATTGCCGGAATTCAAAAAAATCTTCGTCCATTTCATCGCCTGGATGTTCTCGACTTCTTCGGCCGCAAATGCCGGCGTCAAAAAATCGACGACCGCCTTGACCTTTGCGTCATTGGTTCCTCCGGGCCGGCCGATCAGCCATTTGCCCTCAAAATTATGCACGACCTTGTTGTAGGGAACATAGGTCGCGCCGAACATAACGATGCTCGAGATGATCCTCTCCTCGCCCAGCATCACCCCCAGGAGCTTGTCGGCACGCACGCCGTTCTGGGCCGAAAGGATGTCGGCCTGGGCCAAAAAGACGCGCGACTTGTCGACGGCATCCCGGATATCCTGGGTCTTAACCGTCACGATCGCCAGGTCCACGCGCTCTTCCAGCCGCGGCCGAACGTCCAAATAAACGACCGAACGCCCGCGCACGCCGTCAATCACGAACCCTTCACGCTCTACCGCCTCTTTCTGCTCCGGGCGGCCGACCGCGACCACAGGGATTCCGCGAGACTTCAAGCAGCAGGCGACGAGCCCGCCGATAGCTCCCAATCCGATAACGGCAACCTTCATCCCCTTAAATCTCCAAAAAATACTGCTGGCCGCTAAACACCGTCTTATTCATGCCCCATGGGTCGGCTAACCACATAGCGGAAGGACTAATCTACAAGGGACAGGCCTGCGCATACCACACCAGGAGGGCCTGGCGGGACTCACTGTGTCTCCATGAATATCTTCAGGTTCCCCAGTATCTCTTTGATGTTACGGTCGTGCAGGCGCCGAAAGACCAGAAACCACAGAAACCTGTTTAAAGATCCGCACACCTCGTAATGCATGGCGTACTCCACCCGCCAGCCGCCGGCCACCCTCTGGAAACTCACTTGCTCGAATCCCTTGAACATCCCGTCGAGAAACCTGCGGGAAATGCCCCCGTTCGTCACCTCGCTGACCTCAACGCGCCACCGGGGCGCCAAGGGCAAAAGCACCTTCTGCATATAGAGGGTGCCTACGGCAACTTCGCCCGAGGAGAGGCGCTTGAAGGCCATCAAAGAACCCTTCGGCCACCACTCCGCCTCCCCCCAGCAGATGATTTCTTTTCTCAAAAGAGCAGGTTGGTCCGTCCTGATGATGATGGAATGCCTGTTTTCTTCCACTGTCAGCGGACGCTTGCGCCGTTCCTGACCGGCAGACGCCGTTTGAAAAAATTTTCCCGTTTCGCCATGCTCCATCACAACAACCTTGCGCCCACAGGGTCCTCTCTTGAAACCAATGTGATATTTTTTCTAACGGGGCAGATTGTATTTCTTATAATCAAAGCCCACATCGTCCAGGAGCTTGATCATCAAAGAATAGAACTGCATAGGCACCTCGGAGAACATGGCGCGCATCAGATCCTCTTCCTCGACGGTCCTGGAGCCGCGCGTCTTGGCGTTTTGTTCCGCCTTCTGGGTGGCGCCGACCTCCGTCATGTGCCGATGGAAAATCGGCATCTTGGAGAGCATCTTATTGAAGCGCTCTTCCGTCGTCTTTTCCCAACTCATGGTGATATGCTCAGACATACAAATCTCCTTTAGTGGCCGCAGCCTCGAACTTGGAGATGTTCGCCATATAGTCCTTGACGCAGAGTTTGGCCAGATCTGAATAATTGCCGGCCATGATCCTATGGATACGGTGGGGCCTTGAGAAAAATTCCCTCATGCACCAGGACCCCAGACGCCCGACCTCTTCGACGGAAAGGTGTTTAGTCGGGACAACCGGATGCTGAAAATCCCAAGCCTTGAGGCTGATCTTGGCTGGATCCAGCAGGCCCTCCTTGACGACCTTCTTCCAGAGGGGAGATCCGGGCACGGGTGTCACAAACTGCAACGCAAAAATATCCGGGTCCACCTGATCGGCAAATGAAAACCGTTTCTTGACGGCTTCCTCCGTATCATCCTCAAAACCGATCATGAACGTCCCGATCGTCGCGATATTATTCCTGCGCAGGGCATCAACGGTCTTCTTGATCTGCGAAACCGTCACCCCTTTGCCGATCCGCGACAACTCGGCATCATCACTGACCTCAATGCCGACCAACCCCATGAACATACCGGCCTGCTTCATCAAGGGAATCAAATCCTCCTGTCTCGACCAGTCGTCCGCACGGCCGAGGATCACCCAATTGATCTTGATGCCTTTCTCGAGGATGCCGTTACAGACATCCTTCACCATATCGTAATTCACGTTAAAGGCGTCATCCTGAAAGACGACGGTCTTGACGCCGAATTTTTTCGTCAAGAGCTCCAGTTCTTCGACGATCCGGCCGGCGGAGTGCGAACGCCAGGAGACAAAATCCTGCGGAAAGCGCGGATCATACTGGCTCCATTCATAACAGAAAGAACATCCGCCCGGACACCCGCGGCTGGTAAAAAGCTCGCAGAAATTCGTCCAGTAGGTGTGCGCCACGTATTTCTCCATAGGGAACAGATCGTAAGCAGGTAAAGGAAGAACGTCGATATCCTTGATCAGCTCCCTGTGGGGGCCGACCGCGACCTGCCCGGCCTTGCGGGACGCCAGACCGGCGATGCGGGAATAATCCGCCCCTTTTGCGTCGTCGAGCTTGCGCAGCAATTCATCCAGCGTCTGTTCGCCTTCCCCGATCAGGACAAAATCGATCGCCGGATTTTCTTCCAATGTTTCCCGATAAAGGGCTGAATACCACAGGCCGCCGACGGCCACCTTGCTATGCGGACTCACCTCTTTGACGGCCTGGGCTATTTTGTTAAAATGCCAGATGACCGCCAGTCCGCCTGTCGAATGCAGGATATCGCCCAAAACAACAAGGTCGGGCCCGATATCCTTGATCTTCGCCTTGATGCCGTCGTAGGTAAGATCGAGCGCGCGCGCATCCACGACAAAAGGCTCTCCGGACTGTTTTTGCCGGACATAGGCCGCCAATTGGGCATAATACTGGTTAGGCGCCTTGATCACGCCGTGCGTCGCCCATCCACCGATCGGAGGCATGATGAACAATACTTTTTTCATAGAAACTCCTCTTGCCTAATCACAAGCCGCACGTTAAATTCCAAACACCAAGCTCCAAATTCCAAACAATGTTCAAATCTCAATTGACCAACGACCAGCATCTTTTATATTTGTAATTTTGGTGATTGGAATTTGTTTGGGATTTGGAAATTGGGATTTTGGATTTTTTCATTCTATGCCCTACACATTAAACCAAGAGGCGACCAAGGTCTTGCCGCCCGGCGTCAGATCGACATTGACATGCTTGACCTGCGTTAATTCGCACAGGCCTTCCTTGCCGAGTTCCCGGCCGAAACCGCTCTGCTTGTAGCCGCCGAAAGGCGCTTCGTTATAAAATCCGCCGAAGGTATTGACCCAGACCGTGCCTGCGCGCAGCCTTCTGGCCACGGTCGCCACCTTGTTGACGTCTTTTGTCCAGATCATGGCCGCCAGGCCATAGATCGTATCGTTGGCAATGCGCACGGCATCCTCCGCATCCCTGACTTTGATGACCGACAGGACGGGACCGAAGATCTCCTCTCTGGCGATGCGCATGCTGTTGTCCACATCGGCAAAAATGGTCGGCTCGACGTAGAAACCCCGGCGCAAATCCTTCGGCGCGCCGCCGCCGACGACCAACCTGGCCTCTTTTTTTCCGACGGCGATATACTCCAAGACGGTTTTTCTCTGTTTATCGCTGACCAAAGGGCCTATGTCCGTTGCCGGATCCTCGGGCGAACCGACCTTGAGCTTTTTGGTCTTTTCAACCAAAAGCTCGACACACTTCTCATAAATGGATTCTTCGACCAGAAGCCGCGATCCCGCCACGCACATCTGCCCCTGATTCATGAAGATGGCGCACAAAGAGCCGTTGACGGCCGTCTCCAGATCGCAGTCCGCAAAAAGGATATTCGGCGACTTGCCGCCGCATTCCAGAGAAAGCCTCTTTAAATTCGAAGAGGCCGCCTTCATCACGTCCCGGCCGACTTCCGTCGATCCGGTAAAAGAAAGCATATCGACATCCATGGATGCAGCCAGGCCGTGCCCCAACAGGCGGCCTTCGCCTGTCACGATGTTGACGACGCCGGCAGGCAATTCCACTTCCTGAAGGATCTTGGCCAGCTCCAGGCAGCTCAACGAGGCCTCCTGCGAAGGCTTAAGCACCAAGGTGTTACCTAAAATAATACCTGAGGCAATCTTCCAGGCCGCCATCAGAAACGGATAATTCCACGGGATGACAGCGCCCACGACGCCTACGGGCTCCCGCAGCGTATAGCTCATGGCCGGCGCCGGGACCGTCATCGTCTCGCCCTTGACCTCGGCGGCAGCCCCAGCAAAATATTCGTAGGCATTGGCGGCGGTCGGGATATCGATGAACGTGGTCTGCTTGGTCGTCTTGCCGGTGTCCTGCGTCTCGATCTTCGCAAGCTCATAGGCGCGTTCACGGATCAGATGCGCCACGCGCACCAGGATCTGCGCCCGTTCAGACAAAGACATCCGCGGCCACTCGCCTTCGTCATAAGCCCGGCGGGCCGCACGGACCGCCTCTTCCAGGTCCGCCGTCCCCGCTTTCGGGAACGATGCAATCTTCTCTTCTGTCGCCGGGTTGGCGCCCTCCAGCCGCGCGCCGTCCCTGGCATCGCACATCTTGCCGTCGATATACATCTGATATTGCATCATCTTATCCTCGCAGCATCCATGCCCCACACGCAGGTGCGGGGTAAAACTATGCTACCGGCGCGCTCGTCCACAGATCGAAGAGCCGGTTGAACGGCACATACCAGCGCGAAATCTTGGCGAAATCCCCTTTAAGTTTCAGCTTCTTCTGCGTCGTCGCGGCAAAGGGATCGAGCTGGCGCTTGAAGATCGCGCGCCAGTAATCCGATTTGCCGGAGATCACGAATTCGGCGTCGCCGACCTTGTCCGTGAAATCCTTGATCCCGCCTCCGGAAAAATGGAAGCAGTATGCCGTCTGGGTCTCGTCCAGCACGACCGCCAGTTTCGTCTCCAGGTTCGTCTGCAGGGCGAGCTGGCGGAACTGGGCGTCCTGATTCACGAGACGCACAATCTCGACTATCTGCTCTTTGGAGAACAATTCAAAAGTCCCGCCCGCAGGAGAAACAGCCGCATTCCCGCCCGAAGCCGGCGCCGCCGGACGATCCACTCTTACATAAAGATCTTTGATGCAGGCGATCTTGACCGCTTCCTCCAGGGTCTGCGCCAAAAAGAACGCATCGTTCAACGTCTCTCCGATGGCCACGACCCCATGGTGCTTCAAGACAACGATATTGCTGTTTTTGAGCGCCTCGATCACCGGCATGATATCGGTGATCGTCGGCGTCTTCTGGTCGACGACCGGCACGTCCCCTAAAACAAGACGTGTCTCGAACGTATCAAAACTGATCCTGTCATGGACGGCAAAATACCCGTTGCAAAACGTCGGATGTACGTGAACGACAGCCTTGGCATCCAGATGCTGATAAACGCTCGTATGGAACAATTTTTCAGAAGACGGGACGAACCCTTTGACCAAGGGGTCGCCGTCCATGCGTATGGTGCAGACGTCTTCGGCCTTGAGCGCACCCAAGCAGGTGCCGCGGCCCGTGATCAGGATGGTCTCGTCGTCAACGCGCAGGCTTAGATTACCAGAGGCGCCGCCCGAGAGGTCCTTCTCCCAGATCCACTTGCCGATACGGATAATCTCGTCTATCTTTTTCTGCATATCCTTATGCTCCCGGATTCTGTCCTTGCGTGCGGCCGACAAGGCTCATCGGCACTTCTTCCAGCAAAGGGACATATGTCTTGATCTTCGACGACGTCACCTTCATCCCCCCAATCTTTAACAGGTCGGCGCCCTTCGCCTCGCGCGGCATGGCGCCCTCATGCAAAACGACCGGGATCCGATGGGTGTGGGCGCAGAGGGCCGCGATCAGGGAACCCGTGCGGCAAAGCGCGACATCGTTTTTCCGGCCTTGCGCAAAGATGTGGACGGCGCTCACGAGTTTCCTTTCCATACAAAACGCCATCATATTATCGCAGATGACGACCGGCTTGACGCCGCGCCCTATGAGTTCTTTGGCGACGTCTTTCATGCCTTCCAAGGCCGGCCTCAATTCCGCCACAAAGACCTTTTTCGCCTTGAGTTGCGCGTAAAAATCCTCCTGCGGCACGCCGAAAATAAGAGGTATTTGTTCTTTAACGAGCATGAATCGCAATATGTTTTGTCACCCATTGGTGCGGCACGACGTCGAAACCCGGATAAAAAGCGGCTGTGCCTTCAGGCGCAAGATTCCTGCCGGCAAAACACAGGATCTCTTCGTCCCGACGCACCTCGATCGGGATCTCGCGGCCTGAACTTAATTTGTCCGACGACTGGACAAGCACGTAAAAAGGGATGCCGAAATGCCGGGCCAGAAGAGCGATCTGATATGTCCCTATCTTGTTGGCGAAGTCGCCGTTGGCCGCGGAACGGTCGGAGCCGACAAGGACGCAATCCACGTCACCATCGCTCATGACCTTGGCCGCCGCATTGTCCGGGATAAGCGTCACATCAAAACCCTCCCGTTTCAGTTCCCAGGCGGTCAGCCGCGAACCCTGAAAATAAGGCCGCGTCTCCGTGGCCAGAAAACGGACCTTCTTTTTTGCCTTTCGGCAGAACTCCGCGACTAGGGGCAGCTCGCCGGAGACGTTGCAGTGCGTCAATACCGTGGCGCCGTCCTTGATCAATGCGGCAGCTTCCTGGGCCCTTTGATACCTCTTCTGCCTGATCCCCTGCTCCAAGAAACCGTTCATGGCCGAAATAAAATCCTGACGGAACATGGGACTTCCGGAGACCTTGCGCGCCACCCCCAGCACCATGCCCGTCACTTCCTCGAAGGGAAACGTGGGACGGCTCCTGTTGAAGGCCGCGGCGACGCGTTCAAGCAAACGCATCTGCGCACCGGCCGAAAGCCCGTCGGCCTTCTGCATCTCCAGCATGAACGTATAGCAGACGGTCAAAAACTGCCCGAAGGCGCGCGTCTTCATCGTCACGACCGCGTCGATCGCCTGATGATAATGACGGACCTTCAGGTAAACGATCCGCTGCGGTATCTTTGTCTCGTCTAAGATATAAAGCGTGCGGCCCTTCAGATGCACGGGCCAAAAGAGAACAGATTCTTTCATTAATTTTGCCTATACTAGGGTCCTTTTCCTCGCAAAATTAACCCCTGCCCGCCTTTGGGCGGGCGAGTCTACGCAGGAAATTTACGCCGGATGGCCGTCCTGGCCGGCTACGCCAGGCCGACGGCCTAGCCTTGGCGGAAATTTCCAAGTGATTAGACGCAAGGGTAACCTTAATATCCTTAATTTTGCCTCTACCGAGGTATTATTCCTTATGACCCTTGCGCCAGCTTCTTGACCGCATCCAGGCACACCTTGACCACCCTGGCCTCGGCCTCGTAATAATCCGGGTTGATGAAACCGAGCTCGCCGGTGATCAGATTATCGCTGACGGCCGAGATCGAGGCGGCCTTGACATTGTTCAATTGCGCGATCGTCAGAAGCGCGCTCGACACCATGTCGACGGCCACGGCCCCCTCTTTTTTGACCTTCTCGATCAATTCCCGGGTCTCGCGCAACAGCGCATCCGTCGTCCAGATCAGTCCTTTGCGGATCGAGACCTCGTTTTCTTTGGCCGTTGCTTCCAGGGCCGCCGTCACAGACACATCCGTCACTGTTTTATAATCCTTGTCCACGTAATAGGGCGTCACACCGTCGCCGCGCACGACACCTGTGGCCAGGACGACATCGCCGACCTTGATGGTCTCATCCAGGGCGCCGCAGGAACCGGCCCGGATGATGCACTCGACCTTCCCGGCGCACAGGATCTCGGCGATGATCGCGGAATCCGGCGAAAACCGCCCGCCGTTGCCGACGGCGATCTTGATGCCCTCATAAAAGCCCGTATACATCGTATATTCAAAAAAGGAAAAGCTCTTGACCGGTTTTTCCAGATGCTCCAGGATCGCATCTCGGCGCTCGGCCGTGCCCGGAATAATGGCATACTTGCCGAAATCTCCCGGCTTGACTTGGACCATTCCCAGAAGATCCCGACCTGTCAAATGGATGTCTTTCTTCATCTGCATAGTGAACTCCTTAATTTTGCCTATACCGAGGTTTTTTCCTTACAAAATTAACCCCGAAGCTCGCGAAAAAAATTTATTGCCGGCCTACCCTGGCAATAAATTTTCGAGCGTTTGAGCAAGGGGTCTTTCTTAACAATCGTCCGTCTCTGACGGGGTTAGGCCCTCCGCTATGTGGAATGCGGAGGCCTACCCTTTCTGGGTTAACTCCACCACCCGGCCTCATCGGATTGGCCGGTGTGCCGCTTCCTGCGGCGGTGTATCTTGAGAATTTCTGGATGCACCTGGCCCCAGCTGAACGGGCCAGTGTTCCGCTTTCTGCGGAACCCGTCCGAACTCTGTGAGGACTGGTCGCAGACAGATATTGACAAAATGCAAACGCGAGGAGTAAGGTTAATTTCCTTCATTTTGCCTATATTGAGGTAGTTTTACCTTAATTCCTGCCTACAACAGGTTATTCATCACAAAAGTTAACATTTTTCCCCCACATTCACGTCATTCTGTCTCAACGCCACCTTGTCGATCTTGCCGGTCCTCGTCTTAGGAAGAGTATCGACGAAAACAACGGTGTGGGGGATCTTAAAATGCGCCAGGTGCTGGCGGCAGAATTGCTTGACGTCCTGATCCGTGAGCGCTGTGCCTGTCTTCAGGACGATAAACGCCTTCAATGCTTCTCCGCGCAGCGCGTCGGAGACACCGATAACCCCGACTTCCGCCACGGCCGGGTGCTTGTGGACCGCCTCTTCGATTTCCGCCGGAAAGACAATCTGGCCGGAAACCTTGACCATGTCTTTCTTGCGGCCGGCGATATAATACATGCCCTCTTTGTCCCGGCGGCCCAGGTCACCCGTATGGAACCAGCCGTCCCGCAAGACTTCTGCGGTCAGGGCGGGGTCCTTGTAATAACCGTCCATGACCACCCAGCTCTTCAGGACGATCTCCCCGATCTCGCTTTCGGGCACGTCCTGGTCGTCATCGTCGACCAGGCGGACGCTGATCCACGGCGCCGGCCTGCCGATAGACTCGATCTTCTCGGACCCCATGGGCGTCACGATATTCGGGGCGTTTGTCTCGGTCATCCCCCAGCCGTTAAGCAGCTTGGCATTCGGGCAATAGGTCTTGAAGCGGCGGATGGCGTCGGGTGAATTCGGGGCGCCGAAGACGTTGACCCACCGGATGCTGGAAAGGTCGTATTTCTCGAATTCCTTGAGGTGCAGGAGGGCGTAATACATCGACGGCACCATGTGAAAACAGGTCACCTTGTATTTTTCTATATTTTTGAGATACTCGACGGGAATGAAGCGTTCCATGAGAATGAGGGTGATGCCGTAAAAAATGCAGTTCTGCAGGTAGACCAGTCCGCCGCCGTGCGACAACGGCAAGGCCGATAATTTCACGTCGGACGGCGTCAAGTCCACGAAAAACTCCATCGCCTCCGGCGCCGCGTTCAAATGCCGGTAACTCAGGCAAACCCCTTTGGGGCGGCCGGTCGAACCCGAGGTGTACAGGATCAAGGCGGGATCGGATGCGCCGATGGACGCCGAGGGAGCTTTGGAAGACCCCTGGGCAACGAAGTCATCGAAAGAAAGATATCCTTCTTTGCGTTCACGCGCAAGAAGGATATCCTTGAGCTTCGGCACGTGCGCCTTGATATTCTCCAGAGAAACATCAGGCCTGCTCTTGGCGACGAGAAGGACGGAATCGGAATGGTTTAAGCAGGCTTCCAGCTCATCATTCTTCAGCATGAAATCGAACGGAACGACGGTGGCGCCGATAGAAAACAAAGCCAGGTAGGCGTAAATATATTCCGGCCAGTTCGGCAGATACAAGGCGACCTTGTCGCCCTTCTTGACCCCCGAGGCCGTCAGATTGTTGGCGAGCCTGAAGACCCTGTCTTTGAGCTCACCGAACGTAACAGGCTTGTCTTCAAAGATAATAGCGGCTTTTTTTGGAAAAGCAGCCGCCTGTTTTATCACCAAGTCCCGGATTATCTGCATAGCCACATACTTTCCCTGGGGCCCCACGGGTATAGTCCGTGGGGCTTTTTTGATACGCCCTCGCCAGCCGCTTACGACGGACAGAAAATTCTGGCAAATTAGTAAAATTTTACTAATTAAATTTTAGTATGTCAAGAATTATTCTTGTTTTGTTTTCACAAAACCTTAACTATCATATTTTCAATTAGTTGTGTGGATATCTCTTCAGAAGAAAACTATGGCTAAGAGGAATGGGGCCACTCGGGGATATTGATATTCTTATTGGTAAGCTCCTGGCTGACGTTTTGGATGAACTTTTTTTCAGCGCGCAGAAGCTCCAGATTGTGCTCGACGATGGAATGAAGATGGTAGGACGACTTCACCTGAAGTTGTTCGGAAAGCTTCCCTAAGGCCTCCTCGACTTTGGAGAGGACCCGTATCCGGCCCTTGAGCCGCCTCAAGGCGACATCCGGCGGCAGATAGGGCAGAAAATAAAGAGCAACGTCGATACTGAAATTCGGGCGGTCGGCCGTCAAAAGACTTTTCGTCAACAACTGCTGGAAGCGTTCATGCCCTTTGGGCGTCAGGCTGTAGATGAATTTTTCCGGCCTTGTGCCGCCGGTACTGACCGCCTTCTTGAGATATCCCTTTTTTTCAAGGAGGTTGAGGGAGTAATAGATCGATTCGACTTCCAACGCGGCAAACGTGCTGATCACGTCCTTGATCTGTTTTTTGATCTCGTAGCCGTGCCGCGGCTTATCCTCCAAGAGCCCCAGGATGATCAATTCCTGCTCAATCTTCATTCCGTTAGACCTCCGGAAGAAACGGACGCTTCAACAAAAATCATCTTCTTCATAATAACCCGAACTTACATGAAACGAAACGCTCTCCACAATGCCTAATCCACAAAGAACAGATCCCCCCCTGCCATATCGAAAAAGGGCTAACGGGACTCGTGGGCCTCCTCGAGAATTTGCCCCATCGCGCGGAATTTCTGGTAACGACGGTCAACCAGCTGATCCTCGGAGAGTTTCATGAGTTCGATAAAATATTTTTTCACGCACGCCTTGACATTCTTGGCCGCTTCTTCGGGATCGCGGTGCGCTCCGCCAAGAGGCTCCTTGACGATCTCGTCGATCACGCCGAACTTCAGAAGGTCTTGGGCCGTCAGCTTCAGGGCCTCGGCCGCTTCAGGCGCCTTGGTGCTGCTCTTCCAAAGGATTGCGGCGCACCCTTCTGGCGAGATGACCGAGTAATAGGCATTCTCCAGGACGCAGACACGGTCAGCCACACCGATCCCGAGCGCCCCTCCGGAACCTCCTTCGCCGATAACGACGGCGACGATCGGCGTGCGGATGCCAGACATCATCTTCAAGTTCCAGGCGACAGCCTGGGCTTGCCCCCTCTCTTCGGCGCCGATCCCGGGATAGGCCCCCGGCGTATCGATAAAAATAAGAATGGGGAGATCGAACTTTTGCGCCAGTTCCATGACGCGCAACGCTTTGCGGTAGCCTTCGGGATGCGCGCAGCCGAAAGTACGGACAAGATTCTCCTTGGTGTCGCGCCCCTTCTGATGGCCCATCACGATGATCTTTTGTCCGTCGAGCCTGGCAAACCCGCTCACGATGGCGCGGTCGTCGCGGAAAGACCGGTCGCCGTGGATCTCCAGGAAATCCTTGAGGATCAGTTGAATATAGTCCAGGGTATACGGCCGGTGGGGATGACGCGAGATTTGCACGCGCTGCCAAGGCGTCAATCTGCCGTAGATATCCCTGCGCAGACGCTCGAGCTTCTCTTCAAGACGCTTGACTTCGCCCGAAAGATCGATGTGCTTTTCTTCGGTGAAGCTTCTGAGCTCACGGATCTTTTTTTCAAGCTCAACGATAGGCTTTTCAAAATCAAGGGCGATCATAGAAATATCCTTGGAAACCCGTTCAGTCGATGATGGTGACTTCGGTATTGACAGGCAAGAGATCGTAGAGTTCCTCGACCTCCGCGTTGAGCATGCGTACGCATCCTGCCGTCACCTGCTGACCGATGCTTTCGGGTTGCGTCGTGCCGTGGATACCGTAACCGGGAATATCGAACCCCATCCAGCGTGTCCCCAGGATATTCTCTGGGCTTTCCGGCGAATAAACCTTGCCGTCGTGCGTCCAGGGAGGATTTTTGAGCTTATTGACGATCTTGAACGTCCCGACAGGAGTGATATTGTCCTTGCCCGTAGAGACGCGGTAGGTCTTAACGACGTCCCCGTTACAACGCAGGGTCAAAAGATTCTGGGACTTATCTACCAGAACGGAAAAACGGCCCGTCCAGATCCTCAACTGCATGCCCGGCCGGATGACATCCGACGTCAGCCCATTCTCCTTTTTGATCATCTCGACGGTCGTTCGGTATTCATCGGCGATCATGCTCAACGTATCGCCGGCCTTCACCTCCCGCATCACCGTCTCATCCGGCACTTGGATGGCGGACAAGATGATCTTCATGTTCACATCTTCAAGCTTCTTTTGCACGGCCTCGATGCCGGGATCGGCCGCATTCTTCAGAAGGATCTCCCGAAAAGCATCCCGGGCCGCCAAGAGCTCGCCCTTTTGAAACAAACCGTCTGCACGGCGCACATCCTTGTCAAAACTCCCGGCAGATGCGTCGACGGCCGGCTTCTGGCTACCTGAAACAGCAGGCGTTCCCTTCAGCCTCAAAACGATAAAAACAAGAACCGCAACGGCACAAACGGCGAGCGCCGTCCATAAAATATTTTTTTTCACATCTTCCTCTCAATTTCCCGCTGAATATGTTTGTCTGGAATTGACCCCGACGCTTCGGTCAGCGCTCTTCCCGGAAGCGAGGGGCCGTTCACCACCGCACCTACGCATCAAAAATCACTTCGAGGCTTCTATCCATCTCGAAAAGCAAAAAGCTTCCTTTTCGCAAAGCCATATTCTCGAAATCCCGGAAAATCGCTCAATAAATCAACCCCAAGAGGATCCCGATAATCGCCCCCATGATGACCTCGATAGGTGTGTGACCGATCAATTCCTTGAGGCGGTCTTCCTCTATTTTTCCCTGCCAATAAATATCGTCCAATATCTTGTTCAGGATAGACGCCTGCTTGCCTGTAGAGCGGCGGACCCCCTGGGCGTCGAACATGGTCACGATCGCAAACACGACGCCCAAAGCAAACAAAGGAGAATCGAATCCATAATCCGTGCCGATCACGACGGCCAAAGCGCTGGATCCCGCCGAATGGGCCGAAGGCATGCCGCCCGTTCCGATGAACCAGCGAAAATCAAACCGCTTGGTCCGCAAAACGCCCAACGCCACCTTGATCGTTTGGGCGGTCAACCACGCCAAAAAAGTCACTATCAGAACGTGATTATGAACGATTTCATAAATCACAAGTTTCATGCCGGCCCTCCTCCTTGGGGAACAGGGATGACACGGATATCAACCTTATCCAACAACGTTGACTCTCCATCCTTGACCACAAATCCCTCGTTCCCCTCCGTGGCCTGGTCTGCAGGAACAGGCGGCGTCACGGCAGGCTTTGGATTCACGACAAGCACCTTCTTCTTGGGCTGCCGGACTTTTACAGGAGCGACCTTCTTACCCGCCTGTTTATTTTTGGAGGCTGCCCGGCGCGCGGGCTTCTTGCGCAGCGCCGCCATCGCCTTTTTTAATTCCGCGGCCGAGGAAAGGGTTTTCTTCATCTCCTGGTTCTCAAAAGACACGCGCACATACTGCTCGCTCATTTCCTGATTGCGGGCCTGCAAGAATTCATTAACCCGGCGGGCCTGCTGGATGATATTCCCAAGAGAATTGATCTTGTTCTTTTGTTCTTCGAGCTCCTGCTTGGCGCGGGCAAGCTTGGAATTCAATAAAACCGCTTCATTTTCCAATTGGGTATTCTTCTGGTACGTCTCAGTCAGAAGCGTCCTGGTCTGATTCAATCCCAATTGGGTGGCGGACAATTCGATCTGAAGACGCCCCAACTGCTCAAATAAATAGCTGTTTTTGTGCATCAGGGCCAAGGACTGATATAACCCAAAGATCGAGAAACCCGCCAACAACGCGATGATCCCTGTTTTAATCCTGTTATTCACGACACACAATCCCTCCGGCCGTTCTTGACAAAAAAGAAGGCACGTGATAGGATACCCTCTGTTCTAATCCTTCCCCCGCCCCGTTCCCTCAAAGGACCAAATCCAGCAGTTCATACGTTCGCCGCCCAGGCAATCATTCAAGGCAGTCACAAAGGCGGCTCGGCATCAATCTGTGGCAAACTTCGACCTGAAGGCCGAGGTCGTCGTAGGTTGATTATAATTGCATCCTCTTTAAAAATCAAGCGGATTTACCCCGTTACAGGCAGAAAACGCTCGACTTACGAAACTTCAACACGTTGTCCCTGGCGGGGTTTAGCCTCTATCAAAAAATGCTTGCCAAGACGCATACATTGGGTCTTATCGGCCTGGATGCCCATCCCGTAGACATCGAGGTCGATGTCGCCAACGGCCTGCCGCAGACGACCATTGTCGGCCTTCCTGATTCAGCCATCAAGGAAAGCAAGGAGCGTGTCCGTTCAGGGATAAAGAACAGCGGTTTCCGTTACCCGGCCGACAAGATCACGGTCAGCCTGGCCCCGGCGGACATCAAAAAGGAAGGCGCCCTTTATGATCTCCCTATCGCCATGGGAATCCTGGCCGCCTCAAAACAGATCCAGCCTGCATTGCTCGAAGAATATTGGTTTGCCGCCGAACTTGCACTGGACGGCCGCCTGCGGCCCGTCAAGGGCATTCTGGCCATGGCCCAAGCCCTTTCAATACACAGAATAAAAAAACTTGTCCTTCCTGCTGCCAACGCCCCTGAAGCAGCTCTCGTGGAAGGCATCCAGGTCTTCGGTTTCAAAACGCTTAGGGATCTCATAGAAGGTCTCCACAACCCGGAAACCCTCAAGCCGTTCCGAAACCCCGTGGCCTGCGCTGCTCGTCATGACGCCGGCGACGAACCGGATTTTGCGGATGTCAAAGGCCAATTCCTGGCCAAGCGGGCCATGGAAATCGCCGCCGCTGGCGGGCACAACATCCTCTTGGTCGGGCCGCCGGGAAGCGGAAAAACCATGCTGGCAAGGCGGCTGCC
The DNA here is from genome assembly GCF_004102945.1 of Candidatus Velamenicoccus archaeovorus. Taxonomy (GTDB): domain Bacteria; phylum Omnitrophota; class Gorgyraeia; order Velamenicoccales; family Velamenicoccaceae; genus Velamenicoccus; species Velamenicoccus archaeovorus. Next base: position 1,677,549 of record NZ_CP019384.1, read on the forward strand.
CGGCATCCTTCCGGAGATGACCGCACACGAATCGCTGGAAATCACAAAAATCCATTCTGTCGCCGGTTACGCCCCGCCCGGATCCCCCCTGCTTCGCCAAAGGCCGTTCCGCGCGCCCCACCACACGATCTCCGACGTGGCCCTGGCCGGAGGAGGATCCAATCCCCAGCCCGGCGAAATCAGCCTCGCCCACAACGGCGTCCTCTTCCTTGACGAACTTCCGGAATTCCACCGCAACGCCCTGGAGATCCTGCGCCAGCCCCTCGAAGAAGGCTGCATCCGGATCGCCAGGGCTCAGAGGTCCTTGAATTTCCCGGCGCGCTTCATGCTGATCGCCGCGATGAATCCCTGCCCCTGCGGGTATTACACCGACCCGGTACGTCCTTGCCGTTGTTCCCAAAGTAAAATCCATCAGTACCTTGGAAAGATCTCGGGTCCATTATTGGACAGGATCGACATCCATGTGGAAGTCCCTGCCATCAAATACCAGGAATTAAGCGACAATACTCCTGCGGAAAGCTCGGCGCAGATAAAAGAAAGAGTGAATAAAGCCAGGGCCGTCCAGGAAGCGCGCTTTTCCGCTGGCGAGGGCCGAGACGGCAAAAAAGACGGCATCTTATCCAACGCGCAGATGTCACACCGGCAGACCCGAAGATATTGCGCCCTCGGAAAAGAAGAAAGCGAGCTGCTCCGGACGGCAATGAACAACTTTCACTTGAGCGCCAGGGCCTTTGACAAAATACTGAAAATCTCAAGGACGATTGCGGATCTGACAGGATCCCAGGATATCACGACACAGCATCTCTCGGAAGCCATCCATTATCGTTCGCTGGACAGGGGATTCTTCCTGTAGGGCCCCGCCGGCCATCCGGAGCCCCGCGGACCTGCCCGGGCGGGCAGGAAATTCTGACAAACGGGATTCAGCGGATATTCTCGTCGATCACTTCGATCAGCTGTTTGATATCGACGGGCTTGGCCACAAAAAGATGGCCGCCGATAATGCCCCCTCTCTGCACCACTTCCTCCTTGCCGACGACGGCGGTCAAAAAAACGACGGGGATGTCTTTTGTCTCATCATCCTCCCTCATCTGGGCGGCCACTTCGCTGCCCATGAGATCCGGCATCAGGACATCCATTAAGACCAGATCCGGCTTAAAAGACTTTGCCGCCGACAGCGCCGCCGTCCCACGGCTTTCCGCCCTGACCTCAAATCTTCCGGTCTGCTCAAGATTCAGCCTGATCAGCTTCGCAAAATCCGCTTCGTCATCGATCACCAATATTCTTTTTTTCTTTTTCATGCCGCGGCTCCTTTCCGATCACCTTATCGCTGCCTCGCGCTCTCTTTGCATTATGCTCTTTCGGCCAGCTTCAAGATCAATGTTATCTTAGTCCCCTTTCCCTCGACGCTTTCTGCATGTACCAGCCCCCGGTGCATATGGATAATGTTTCTCGTAACGGACAGCCCCAACCCCGACCCCTTCTGGCCTTTCGTCGTAAAAAACGGATCGAAGATCCTTTTCAGGTTCTCCTCGGGGATGCCGCAGCCCGTGTCTTCGATCTCTACGACCGCCGCCAATTCTCCAAAATAAAAACTGTCTTGCGCCCTTTTACCGATGCCGTTCCTGATCTCTTCGAGTTTTTTGTCATAGCTGCGCACGGTGATGCTGCCGCCCTGGGGCATGGCCTGGACTGCATTCAGGAGAACATTGATAAAAACCTGCTCCAGCCTGTTCTTGTCCGCCAGGACCAAGGGCATATCTTTCTTGAGTTCTTTAATGATAAGAATATTGTCGAATCTGGACCTGGTCCTGACCAGATCCAGAGAACTCTCAATGATCAAATTCACGTCTGCAGGCGTGAGATTCAGATGCGCGGCCCTGGAAAAATCAAGCATGTCATTGATGATCTTGTCCGCCCTCTTGATGTTCTCCCGCAGTATCGCCAGGACCTCGAAAATATCCCCCGAGGAGGGAGATGTCTTGATCTCAAGATAGTCAATGCCCTGCAGGATGATCGCCAGAGGGTTCCTGACCTCGTGCGCCACGCCGCTGGCCAGCTGGCCCACGGCGTTCAATTTCTCGGCCTGGATCAGCTGTTCCTGTATTTCTTTGAGCCTGATATACGCTTCTTTGAGTTCGTCTTCGGCCTTTTTGCGCTCGGTAATGTCTGTGTCCACGCCGCGGTATCCGAAAAAACGGCCCTTTTCGTCGATGATCGGAGAACCGCTCGTATCCAACCAAACGATATGGCCGTCTTTATGCATATTCCGGTTGATAAAATTCTTGAATGATCTCCGGGCCCCGATAGCCTCCCAGGCCTGCTTTCTCAGGCGCTCCCTGTCTTCGAGAACAAATAAATCGTAAAAATACTTCTTGCCGACAATCTCATCCGGCCGATAACCAAGGATCTTTTCGACGATGGCGCTGGAATACGTATAGAGACCGTCGCTGTCCAACTCCCAGATCCACTCCTCGGCGGCAGCGGCCACCTGCTGGAACCTCTTTTCCGCCTTATTGCGCTCGATGATTTCCCTGACCAAATCCTCTTTCTGCCTGAAAAATCTGGATATCAACCGCGATATGTCCCCGAACTCACTGGTGTCTTTTTCCAAAGGGCGAAGGTAAACGGCGTTCTCTTTTTTCAATGCCTGGGAAATAAACCCAAAAGGCCTGCTGAGCATCATCATCATGAATGCCGTGATGACGACGATAATAATAACGAGGAAATAAATAAACGTCGCTGTGACATTCCGGGAGAATCGTTTGTAAATGTCCAGTTCCGCGGAATGGATACTGACATAAAGATATGCCGCCGGCCCTCCCCGCCAATCGAGAAGCTCCTTTGAAAAAATAATCATATTGGTATCCAAAAGGGTCTTGGAATCAGGGATCGCCGGTTTCATCCGGTCGATAACGATCTCGCCGCCGATCAGCTCCGAGAGATCGTCGAGAAAACCCTGGTTCCAGAGGCGGCCGGCAAAAAAATACCCCTGGGGAGGCGTCTGTCTTTCCGGGTCTGCTGTCGGATGAATGGTGGCGCCCCGGATTTCCATCAGGCCTGCGCCTGTATACACAAAAAAATGACACAGCCGCTTTTTTGAAAAAATGTCCTTAATGATCTCGACGGAAAAAGGAAGGTCCTTGAGGCCGGAGGCGTTTTCGCTCTGAATGGAATACGCCCGAGAAAGATCCGGGCGATACACCCATATCGCGTCCGCCTGATATGTCCCCAGGGCGGTTTCATCCATATTCTGCCTGGCCCATGCCATGTCCTTGTTGCCGCGGACAAAACCCACCATGTCATCCCAATAGGTATAATCGACGGACAAACTTTTCAGGTTGGCGCCCTTGAGAATGATCAGCTTGTTGAAATAAATCTTCTTTTCTTCGCTGCTCTGCTGAAACAGAAGATAAACGCGTTCATTTTCAAAGGTCTGGTGCAGATGCCTTGCGGCGAGCAGTATGACGGCGAGAAACAACAACAGCGAGGTTAATTTTGTCTGGACTCTCATGGTCTCATGTCCCCTTGATGATCTCTATCGCCCCTGTGCGTCTCATGCATCCTATCTAATAGCTGAATGTCACGCTGGCCTCGATCTGATAAGCGCCGTCGGCCTCGCCGTCGCCCCGCAAAAAAGGAGAAAAAAGGCTGCCGTCGGTATCATCCCGCTCCTCTTTGTAATACTCGCCCGGAAAAAAATAGCCGCAGAACAGACTTAGCGCCACATGCTTGTTCAATTCATAGTTGAAATACATGTCCAGCTCGTTACCCAGGTCAGTCGCAAGCGTCTTGGTTTCGCCCGCCCAGGTGCCCACACCTCTTTCGGCAGACCTCAAATACCACCAGTCAAACGTCATAGAAAGCTTTTCCGTTATCTGAAAATCAAGGCCCAGACAGACAAGGATGAGGTTTTCGAACAAATAAGGGTCTGAAAAGGTGGTCGGACGACCGACGCCGTAATTCAACCCGTTGCCGCCGCCCATAGCCACCAAAGGCATGCTTTCCGGACCGATGGGATAAATGGAATCCGCCAGGTTGGTGTTCAGGGGAGAATAAACGCTGAAGGCGCGGTTTTTGCCGCTGGTGAACGTGTCGTCGCCCACCTGGTCCACGGGCACCTTGTTGCCGGAGGCGTAGGCGAATCTCGAATGGGGGACGATCCGATCGAATCTGTAAGCGGCATCCGCATAGACCAGGTAACCGCAATGTTCGACATCTTTACGGGCCGGGTCCGTAGACTTGGCCTCGCCGAAATTCCTGGCCGCCTCTATCCCTAGAGAAAACTTGTCCAACGTCGCATTCCAGGAAAGACCGCAGGTGCCCAGGATGTCCTCATGCGTAGACGTAGAAAAAAGATTCGTGCGTTTGGCTCCGGAATAATCCGACAGAACCTCCAGATAGGGCTGGAGGGAATAGTTTTTGAAGGTGAAAAGCGCGTCGGCGGCGAAGAAATTGGCCTTGTTCGGCGTGTAATGAATCCCCTGTTCCCTTTCCTGGTCGATGCGCGGCCCGCGGTAGCTCTTGTTCGCCAGGTCGGGACGGCAATAATAAAGGGTCCACTTCAAATTCTCTTTTTCGCCGTATAAACTCACCGAATAATTCTCGTAGTCGGAAGGCACGGCGAGATTGTTACCGGCCTCATAGACAAAGAGGCCGCTTTTCAATCTGGAGGGCAGGCTATAGAGGCCGAAATCATACCAGAACTCCTCGAGGTGAGGCAGGAGTTCTGCGTCGCGGTATCTTTCCACCTTCGCCGTGGACGTCATGAGCGTATTGTGGATGAACACGGGCGCATCGTAGTCATACGGCCCGTTCCTCTCCAGCTTCAGATGCGCCTGGGGGCCGTCGTCTTTGAATGTGAGGTCAAAACCCAGACTGTAATCGATGCCGAGATACGCCGAGGAATCATCCTTGTTCTTGTTATCCAGGTCAACCGTGTTCTTTAAAACAACAGCGTCAGTCCTGAAATAAGGAGTGACGCTGAAAAGGAAATTCTCGTTCTTGACGATCTCAATCTCTGCCGAGACAGCGCCGACAAAGCCAAAAAAACAAACGACAACGAGCGGACCGCTCCGAGATATTTTCTGTTTTTTCCGCATTGATCACCCTGAAAGCTCAAGGCCGGATTTGTCCACTGCACACAGCTAACCTATTATATCTCGCCGCCAATGAAAAAATGTAAAAGATTTCCTAGGGGCGGCACGTATCGAGTTTTTGCCACAGGAGATCAGGAACAGGATAGCTGAGGCTGCGGGCCTTGCGGCAATGCGCTTCGGCCCGGCGGCAATCCCCGTTGAGGTAATAAGCAAAACAAATATTATTATGGACCAACCCTGAGCTCGGCGCGAGCGAAAGGGCCCGCTGGAAAACCGGGATCGCTTCCTGCGGCCGCCCCAGCGCGCAAAGAACGGAGCCGAGATTGGAGAGCGCGCCGATGTCCTCCGGCATCTTCTTGACGGCCTGACGGGCATAAGGCCATGCGGCCGCATACTCCTCTTTGGCCATCATCGCAGTCACCAGACCGTTATAAGCCGCGACATCCTGGGGCCCGGAAGCGACTGCCCGTTTGTAATGGGCGATCGCTTCGTCAAGTTTGCCCTGCTTGTAGAAAATCGCGGCCAGGGCCTCATGGGCCAGGCCGAAATCGGGATTCTCCTGCAAGGATCGGCGCAGGAAATCTTCGGCTTCGGGCAAGGCATTGCGGTTAACAGCCACAAGCGCAAGATTGTAGTATGCTTCGACGCGCGCCTCGGGATCCCTGGCGATGGATTCCCTGAGAAGCTCCTCGGCGCGGGCGGCATCGCCCAGCGAGGCATAGGCCACCGCCAGATTGATCTGATATCTATACCTCTTGTCCGGGTCTGCCTTGATGGCGGCCTCTGACACCTCGATGGCCTTGCGATATTGTCCTTCTGAAAGATAATAAAGGATGGCTAGGTTGGCGTTATAAAGCTGATAATATCCTTTATATAACGTATAGCGCTCGTCGATAATGCGCGACATCTCCGTGGAATCCATGAGCGCTTTTCTATATGACCCTTCATTGATGAAAGCCAGGCCCCGGTTATTGTAGGCGATGACCACCTGGGGATATTTTTTGAGGATGTCCGTCCAGAAGGTCACGCTTGTCTCCCAGACCCTGCAGCGCCTGTATGTCGTCGTGGCGCAAAACAAGGCCACGGCCGCAAGCAAAACGACCAAAAAAACCCTTATTCCCGTCACTCGGCCGCCGATCTTGTCCCAAAGCCGGAAAAATCCCTCAGCCAGGATAAAGAAAATACCGATGGACGCCACATAGACAAACCGATCGGCCACTTTCGTATCCCCCATCGGAAGAAATTGCAGCAAAGGCAAAAGAGAAACGACAAAAAAGAGGCAGCCGAACACAACGGCGCGGCTGCGGCGGACCGCCAGGACGAAAACGGAAAAAAACGCCAAGGGCCAAAGATAACTGCTGAGCCGATAGGCGGTCGCATAGAACACATCTGCCGGATAGTAGGCGGACAATCCCGCGGGCCAAAAGATCCGTCCCAGATAGAACGCAAGCGTGAACAAAGGACCGTTGTGGAATCTCTCGGCGGCCGCCAGGCCGACGATATCGTGGCTGCCGCCATAAACGGAATAGAGCGCGACGAGGGCGAAAAACGCCGACAGGACGAAAAAGGGAATCTTTTCAAGGAACATGTGGAGATCCGGCCGGCGGCGCAGGAAATAATCAAAACAAAAAAGAATGACCGGCAGGGTCACCGCCATGGATTTGGACAATAACGAAAGAACGAAAAGCGCAAGGGTGAGCCAGAGATAACGGGACCGAAGCCCCCGCTGCAGATAATACACGTAACTGACAAGGGCCCCCAAATAGAAAAACGCATAGAGGACGTCCTTGCGCTCCGCCACCCACGCGACGCTCTCGGCGCGCAGGGGATGGATGCTGAACAAAAGCGCCACAAAAAACGCGAACGCGGCCCGGCCGCGCAGCAAGCGTACCAGCCAAAAGACCAAAAGGCCGTTCAAAAGATGCAAAAGCAAATTCGTCAAATGATAGCCGAAAGGCTCCAAATGCCCTATCTGGTAATTGACCAGGAAACTCAAAAGCGTCAACGGCTGGTAATTGCTGACATAATAAGACGTAAAGATCTTGTGCAGATTGGCCCCCGTCAAGGCCTTGATGGAAGAGTTATCCAGGACATAGACCTGGTCATCCCAGTTGATGAAACCGTTACGCAATGACGGCAGAAAAACCAAAAGGACAATAACGGCAAGCAGGCAGGCAAGGATGAGCCTGGAATGTTCGGCATACCTGTCCAAAAAGGTCCTGCGGATGTCTTGTACGGATAACCTCGGCATGGACATTGTCGTCGGAAAATGTTTCCAAAAAAGGGCGTCCTTCAGGCGCCCATTATAACAAAACCGGCAGGGTGTGGAAAGAAAAAACACCTCTCCTGGATCCAGGAGAGGTGTTTTCCTGCGATACCCATCAGAACAAACTACTCTTCGGCCTTGACCTTCTCGACATGCGAAGGCAGGATGACGATTTCGACACGGCGGTTCTCCTGTTTACCTTCTTTCGTGTCATTGGATGCCACGGGCTGGTACTCTCCATAAGCCACAGCCGAGAGGCGTTCCGGCTTGACAGCCCCTTCATCCACAAAATAATGCAAGACGGCCAAAGCGCGGGCGCTGGACAATTCCCAATTGGATTTCCAGCCGGAATACTTGATGGGATCTGAATCCGTGTGGCCTTCGATGGCCACCCTTGAATCCGGAACATCTTTATTGATGACTTGGGCCACCTTCTCCAGCGAGACCTTGCCTTGGGGCCGCAGCGTATCCTTGCCTGAATCAAAAAAGACCTCGGCAAGGAACGTGATCACCAACCCCCTCTCGGTCATCTCAAGCTTGGCCTTGTAATTCGCCAGTTCATCTTTGAGGTTAGCGGTCAGATCTTTCAGCGCCCTCTGCAAGTCCGCGTCCTTCTGTTCCTCCAGCGTCGCAACCTGTTCTCTGAGGCGCTCATTCTCCCTCTCTAAGGCCCGTTTTTTCGATAAGGTCGTGCAACCTGTCAACGTCAAAGCAAGAACGGAAATAATAACGCTCCTGAAAATAATTTTTGCCATGGACAAAGCCCCTTTCTTGTCAGCCGATCTTGTGGATGGCTTCAAAACGCTTTCTTAATGCCTGCATATCCACCCGGCCGGCAAGCTCCACCTGATCGTTGATCAAAATAACAGGGGTCATCCCCGGGTTTACGCCCAAATCCGCCAATCCCGTCAATTCCTTCGTATGCACAAAGGTGAAAACGATGGTGATCTTGTTGGCAATGCCGATCGATCTGATGATATCCCTGATCTTGTTCTCCAGACCGTCGCACTTTGGGCACGGCTTGCAGACGATCTCTACCTTTTTGATGGCCATACCTGACCTCCTTAATTCCGCCCCTGGCGGAATTAACTCCGAGCGTATCTTGAAAATTTATGGCTGCCCGTCCGAGCTCTGCGAGGACTGGTCGCAGACATAAATTGTCAAGATGGTTACGCGAGGAGTAACGTTTTTTCCTTTAACCTTCCGCCCCTGGCGGAATTAGACCCTTCGCTTATTTGGTATTGCGAAGGTCTACCCCCTTGTGGGGTTAACTCCTCCACCCGGCCCCATCGGATGGCCGCACCTTGCCTCATTCGGACGGCAAGTGCGCCACCTTCTGTGGCGGTGTGCCGCTTTCTGCTTGCCTGCTATGGCAGGCAAAGCGTATCTTGAGAATTTATGGCTGCACCTGGCCCCATCCGTAGGGCCAGTGTTCCGCTTTCTGCGGAACCCGTCCGAGCTCTGCGAAGGCAGGGTGCAGAGAAACATTTTCAAGATGCTTACGCAAGGGGTGACGTTTATTTCCTTAATTTTGCCTATACCGAGGCGCTTCTTCCTCGCAAAATTAGACCCTCCGCTATGTGGATTACCTGGCTCAATCGGATGAGCCAGTATGCCGTCCAGCAGGACGCACCCGCTTATCCTATTAAAGCGGGGTGCCGCTTTCTGCGGTATGCGGAGGCCTACCCTTTCTGGGTTAACTCCGAGCCTGCGAGAGAAATTTTACACCGGATGGCCGTCCTGGCCGGCTGCGCCAGGCCGACGGCCTAGCCCTGGTGGAAAATTTCCGAGCGCCCAGGCGAGGAGTAACACTTATTCCTTAACTCCTCCGCCCTATCTCAATATCCTCAATAAATTCAGCCCTGTTTTCGGATCTATCTCTTTTCTGGCCTTAATGCCCTTGAGTTCGAAAACAACGGCTTCGATCACCAGGAAAACATCCACTTTTTTACGCACACACCCGGTGAGGGCCTTGTCTTTTTTGCCCATGGCCGCATGCATGTGGATCTGGGGCCCTTTCTTGCCCGAAAACACGGTCCCCACACCCATGACTTCCCAGCCGCCGTCAAAAGGTTTCCAGTTCGGCTCCGGCGGCACAACGGCTTTTTTAGGCCCCGTGACCAGCTGGCCCCGGCGGAATGCCCCAAGAAAAACAAGAACGGCATTCTTCAGTCCTTCTTTTTTGACAAAACCTTCCAGGGACTTCAGGATGTCGTCCTTATTCTCGAATTTAACCAGGAAAACACGGCCCAATCGGCCTTGGCTATATTGCATCGTCGTCGATAACCGTTCATCCCAGCGGACACAAACAACAGGAACGCAGGATCTCTTAAGTGCCGCCAAAAAAGAGAAAAACCAGAGTGACTAAGGCCTACTTCTTCCCGGATTTCTTCCTGCCGGATGATTTTTTGGAAGAGGTCTTCTTGCGGGCCATAGGCTTGCCGCAACACCAGATGGTCTGCTGTGAAATTCCGCAGGCATCCACGATGACTTCCCTGCCGCAAGGCACACACACCAACCGAGAACCCTTTTTAACTTTAGCCATGCGCACCCCCTCTGACTTTCTATCGGTTAAAGTCATTGTATTCTTTTGACAGCAACTTTCAAGAAATATTTAGGGTGGGAGCGGACCTTCTTGTAAAAAAGATCCGTGTTCTCCGTCGGAAAAACAACTCTCCGCGATCGCCGGACATCTCAACGTCCGCCCTTCATCAGGGCGAGGGTTTCGGACCTTGTCTTCTCGTTCTCTTTGAAGACCCCGCGCACGGCGCTAGTCACGGTGGTGATGCCCGGTTTTTTAATACCTCGCATGCTCATGCACAGGTGTTCGGCCTCAATTACAACCATAACCCCAAGAGGTTTAAGAGTTTCCATAATAACCGTAGCGATCTGGGTCGTTAACCTCTCCTGGACCTGAGGCCTGCGGGAAAGGATCTCAACAACGCGTGCGATCTTGCTTAAACCTGTCACGCGGCCGCCCTTCGGGATATACGCAACGTGGGCGCGGCCGATAAACGGCAAAAGGTGATGCTCACAGATGGAATAAAGCGGGATGTCTTTTAAAAGAACGATCTCCTCATGTTTCTGATCCAGGACGACTTCCAGCTCTTTCTTGGGATCGGCTGAAAGGCCGGAAAGAATCTCTGCGTACATATCCGCGACACGCTCAGGGGTCTCGAGCAAGTCCTGCCTTTTGGGGTCTTCCCCGACGGCCTCAAGGATCATCTTGACGGCTTTGATCAATTTTTGCTTATTCATGTCGCCCTCGCTTCATTTACCGATACAGAATTTAGAAAAAATGACATCCAGGACATCCTCGCGAAAAACCTCCCCCGTCAGCTCTCCGAGACCGTCGACCGCCCGGCGCAGGTCCGCAGCGCCAAACTCGGGAGAAAGGCCTTTTTGCAAAGAATCAATCGACCGCTCCAGCGATGCGGCGGAGTTTTTGAGGATTTCAATATGGCGGACGTTGGAAACCAGGACGTCCGCAGATAAAAGGCCGGGATCATGGAACACGGCCCCGAAAATCTCGTCTTCCAGTTGTTTTATGCCTTCCCGTTCCAGAGCAGACACATGGACAAGCGGCCTTACGCCGAACAGGCCCCGCAGCCGGCTGGCGTCAACCCGGGCAGGCAGATCACTCTTGTTGATGACGCCGATCATCTTTTTTAACGGATTGACCTGCGACAAGAGCGCCTCATCCTCGCGACCCAAGGGCGCCGACCCGTCGAAGACAAACAATAAAAGATCACAGGCGTCGATGGCCTTGCGCGTCCGTTCCAAAGCAAGACGCTCGATTTCATCATGGGCTTCCAGGATCCCCGCCGTGTCCACAAAACAAACCGCCAGCCCCCTGATGGAAACGCACTCTTCGATCGTATCCCGCGTCGTGCCTGCGATGGCCGTCACAATGGCCCGGTCGGTCCGAAGGAGCGCATTGAGCAAAGACGACTTCCCGACATTCGGCCGTCCATAAATAACGACCTTCAGTCCCTCGCGAACGATACGACCGCAAAAACTCCCCTCCAAGAGGGAGCGAAGCGCCTGCAGGGTGGTCCTCAACACCGATAAGGCGTCATCGGGAACGCCGCCAAGCTCCTCGTCGGAAAAATCGAGCCGCGCCTCTATGTCTGCCAGGACATCGAGCATCCGGCGCCGCAACCCCTTGATCCTGCCCGAAAGCTCACCGGAAAGCTGCGTCAGGCTGGTTTTCAGGGCCAGCTCGCTCTTGGCCTGGATGATATCAAGGACTGCCTCCGCCTGGGCAAGGTCCAGCCGGCCGTTCAAAAATGCCCGCCTGGTGAATTCGCCGGGAATAGCGAGTCTGGCGCCTTTAGCCAGCAATAATTCCAGGATAACGGACAAGACGCGGGGGCCGCCGTGAGAATTGATCTCAACGACATCTTCCCGCGTATAGCTATGGGGGGAACGCATCAAGGAAACGACGACCTCATCCACGATGAGTTCGGGCATCGCCTGCGGTGTCCTGCCGGCGCGTTCGAACACCTCTTTGTCGCGCACGATCCAGCCGTAGCAGAGAGAAAATGTCCGGGCGGCAGACAGCGGCTTTCCTCTCTTCGATGAAAAAACTGCATCGGCAACGGCAATGGCCCCGGCCCCGCTCAAACGCACGATCCCCACGGCACCTTGACCGACGGGCGTGGCGATCGCGGCAATCGTATCGTTCATAGAAACTAGTGCTGCCATAAAGATCTGGCTTCCCCGACGACAAAAAGGGATCCCGTGATCACAGCCACCTCTTGAGGCTGCATCTGATGGCTCAAAATATCCATGGCCTCTTCCACCGAGTGCGTGACAAGAGGGGATTTCTTATGGAAAAGCCCTTTAAGGTGTTTTTCGGGATCCGCCGCCCTCGGATGGTTGGCCTTCGTGAGGATCACCCGGTCCGCCATGGTCCCCAAAAGATCCGAGAGCCCCTTGAGGTCTTTATCCGAAGAGGCGCCGAAGACAAGCCATTTCTTGAAACCCTCGAATTCCTTCTCGATGAAATGAGCAAGACGGTAAGCCGACTCCCTGTTATGGGCGCCATCCAGGATGACAAAAGGCTGGGTTGAAACCACTTCCAGCCTGCCCGGCCAGTAAGCATTTCTGAGGCCTGAAACCATCGCCTCGACTGGAACGCGTATGCCGTAAAGGCCCAGTGCCTCAACCGCCGCCAGCGCCACAGAGGCGTTGGTCAACTGGTGCTCCCCCAGCATTCGAATATCAAAAAAATGAGAGCTGCCGTTGAGCCCGCGGTAAAAGAACCGCTGGGTCAAAAGGTCATGCGACATCTCTTTATAACGGAAATCCTTGTTCATCACGAAAAACATCGTGTTTTGCGAACGGCACCGCCGCCTGACCACCTGGGCCGCTTCTTTCATCTGGGCGGCGCTGATGCAGATGCCAAAACCCTGCGAGGTCTTCTTGTTGGCGGCCTTGATGATGCCGGCCTTCTCGAAGGCGATCTCCGGCAGCGTCTTGCCGAGGATATGCTCGTGATCGTAACTGATCGGGGTGATCACCGAGACCAAAGACGACGCCACATTGGTCGCATCCAGGCGGCCCCCCAGACCCGTCTCAAGCACGACGGCGTCCGTTTTCTTGTCTGCGAAATATTTGAACGCCATCGCCGTCAAGACTTCAAAAAATGTCAGAGGACCATAAGGCGCGGAAAGGCGATCAAATTGTTCCAGCGCCCCCATCAGGCTTTCGAGCAAAGCGGCAAAATCATTTTTAAGGATCATCCCCGGAAACATCGTATGACCCTCCGCCGCATGACTCGGCTCGAGGATCCTGATGCGTTCCCGCATATCCTGCAGATGCGGCGAGGTATAAAGGCCGGTGCGATAGCCTGCATCACGCAGGATCTGCGCGATATAACAGGACGTGGAGCCCTTCCCTTTTGTGCCGGCGACATGAACGATGGAAAGCGTATCCTGAGGGCTGCCGATCAGCCGCAGAAGGGCCGCGACCCGATCGAGCTTGAAGGCCGTCCGGTAGGTCTCCGGCGGCCGGCGCTCGTAATTGATCAGTTTTTCCAGATATGCCAGGGCGTTTTCGTAGGTCATGAATGAGCACATGACTTATGGAGCTCTCGCGCGGCATAAGTCATTCGTGCGAATTTACCCCCACACCAATGAATACGATCGAAGATCACCGCATCATTGATGAGAGGGTTAACTCGGCCAAGCAACTACCGTTGAACTGCCGCTTCGCGGGCAACTTCCGTAAGTTGCGGCCTCGTTAATGCTTGAAATGCCTGACGCCTGTGACTACCATGGCGATGCCGGCTTTGTCGGCGGCGCGGATGATCTCTTCGTCGGCGATAGAGCCGCCGGGTTGGATGACGGCCCTGATCCCTGCTTTTTTGGCCAAGGCAACGTTATCGGATTTAGGAAAGAAGGCGTCGCTGGCTAGGACAGCACCGCGGCTGCGCCGGCCGGCCCTTTTGACGGCCATGAACATCGAATCCACGCGGCTGGTCTCGCCCATGCCGATGCCGACGGTCGCGGTGCCGTGCGCCAGGACGATCGCGTTGGACTTGACGTGCTTGACGACTTCCCAGGCGAACAACAAAGAAATCATCTGGGCGCGCGTCGGTTTTTTGTGCGTGACGACCTTGAGATCCTTTGCAGCGGCATCTCTCGCATCCTTGTCCTGGACGAGAAAACCGCCGTCGATCCTCTTGGCGTCCCATGCCTGGGGATCTGCGGAAACCCCCGCGGCCATTTGAAGAAGACGCAGGTTCTTTTTGGCCTTGAGCAACGCCAAGGCCGCCGGCTCATACGCAGGGGCCAGGATGCATTCCAAAAATCCGCTCTTCAAAAGAGCCCGGGCTGTTTTGGCGTCGACCGGCCTATTGAGACCGACAATCCCTCCGAAAGCGGAAAGCGGATCGCTCTGCCAGGCGTCATGAAACGCACGATCAAGGGTCTTGGCCTGGGCCACTCCCGTAGGATTCGTATGCTTGACGATACAAGCGCAGGGCCTGACAAAACCCCTGATATTTTCCAGGGCGGCATTCAGGTCCAGGTAATTATTAAAGGAAAGCTCTTTGCCATGGAGCTGCTTGGCGTTGACCAGGGTGGCAGCGGATTCAGATCCCTCCCAGCGGTAGAGACCGGCCTCCTGATGAGGATTCTCTCCGTAACGCAGCGACGCCGCCTTGGACAAAACTACATCCAGGCGTCCGGGAAACCGGTCCTGCGGCCCCCTTAAATACTGCGCAATGGCCGCATCGTAGCGTGCCGTCAGCTCAAAGACATCCGCAGCCAGGCTTTTAAGGAGCGATACCGGAAGACAGCCGTCATTCTCTTTCAGCGCTTCGATGATCGACGGATACACCTGCGGCCGGGAGACAACGGCGACAGAAGCATGATTTTTTGCGGCTGAACGCAACATCGACGGACCGCCGATATCGATATTCTCGATCGCCTCCTCTTCGGTAACGCCGGCCTTTGCAACAGTCTTTTCAAAAGGGTAAAGATTGACCACGACCATGTCAATCAGGCCGATGCCGCAACTCTCCGCTTGTTTCAAATGCTCAGGATTGTCGCGGCGCGCCAGAAGGCCGCCATGGATTTTCGGATGCAGGGTCTTGACGCGGCCGTCGAGCATCTCCGGGAATCCCGTGTAATCCGACATCTCGACAACATCGATCCCCGCTTCTTTCAAAGCCCTGGCCGTCCCGCCGGTCGAAACGATCTCAACGCCGAAATCCGAGAGGACTTTCGCAAGTTCCACGACGCCCGTTTTATCCGAAACGCTGATCAACGCCCTTTTTATCTTCAGCACGTGTTCTCCATTTTCTTTCTGTTCTCTGTACTCCCTGCCGGCAGGCAGGTGTTCTCTGTTATCTCTAGAAAGTCACACGCTAAACTTGAATTCCATGACATCGCCGTCCTTGACGACGTAATCCTTCCCTTCCTGGCGCAGGACGCCGGAGGACTTGGCCTGGTGGACATTGCCCGTTTTCACCAAGGCATCGTAATCCATGACCTCGGCCCGGATGAACCCCCGCGCGATATCCGAATGAATGGCATCTGCGGCCTCAACGGCTGTGGCACCTCGGCGGATCTCCCAGGCGCGGGCCTCCTTGGTGCCGCCGGTCAGAAAACAGATCATTCCCGCCTCGTCATAAGCCTTGCGCGTCACCGACGCGATATCGGTCATCTGGGCTTCGGGGACAAAGACAACGGGCTTGATGGAAACGAAATTATTATTGGCCAGCCACTTTTTCTCGTCGAGAGAGAAATCGCCCAAGGACAAAGGCGTTTCCTTCTCCAGGTATTTTTGAGCGCGTTCCAAAAGTGTCTTTTCCTGTTGCGGCGGCTGACGCTCCAGCTTGCCCTCAAGGACCTCCATATCAAGGATCAAAAGATCCAGCCGCTTGCCTTCGGGACAGACGATCGCATCCGCAGTCTTCAAGTCCTTTTCCGTGACGAATTCTACCTGGATCTGCGTCACCTTCTGGGCCTTATATAACTCTTCGATCTTTTTTAAACGCGGTTCGGGCAAGGCCTTCTTGCCGAACGGAAAATCAGAAACGCCGAAAACGCATATTTTCATAGAGATTCCTTCTTGCATCTCGGTCGTGGTTACGGCCAAGAAACCCGTCTCATTGTCGGGGTACATCGTTCGCCAAAGCGTCACCGAACAACCTTGCCCTCACGGACTTCGCTGCCGCAGCCGAACGACATTGCCGAAATCGCAAAATGCCTTACTCTTCCTCGTGCTTGTGCCGGGGGTTCTGGGCGACGATCCCCTGGGAGATTTTTGCCGGGACTTCTTCGTAGGACGAAAAATGCATCGTGTAGCTCCCCCGGCCCCCTGTCATGGAACGCAGGTCCGTGGCGTAACGAAACATCTCGGCCAAGGGCACAAGGGCCTTGATGGTCTGGTTCTTGCCGCGCGCCTCAACGCCGAGGACCCGCCCTCGCCTGGAATTGAGGTCCGCGGGGATGGAGCCCATGCACTCCTCGGGAACGGTCACCTCGACCTCCATGATAGGCTCAAGCAGGATCGGCTGGGCATCCATGGCCGCCTTGCGAAACGCCAAGGCGCCGGCGATCTGAAAAGCCATATCGGAGGAATCTACGTCGTGATAGGAGCCGTCATAAGCGGTGGCGCGCACGCCCACCATGGGGAACGATGTGATCACCCCGCCCAGCATGGCGTTATGCACCCCTTTCTCGACGGAAGGGATAAAATTCCTCGGGATGGCGCCTCCGACGATCTTGTCGACGAACTCAAAATCCTTACCACGCTCCAGAGGCGCGACCTCCAGCCAAACGTCGCCATACTGGCCCCGGCCCCCGGATTGTTTTTTGTGCTTGCCCTGGGCCCTGGCCGCCTTCTTGATCGTCTCCTTATAGGGCACTTTGGGAGTGCCGATCTCAACCTCGACGTGATAACGCTCTTTGAGGCGCTTGACCATGACGTCGATATGCTGGTCCCCGAGGCCGGAAATGATCGTCTCCTTGGTCTGCGTATCGCGAGAGATCTTGAACGTCGGGTCTGAGGCGCAAAGCTTGGCGAGGGCCTCCGAGATCTTTTCTTCGTCCTGGCGGGTCTTGGGTTTGATGGAAGAAGAAAAGACCGGTTCCGGAAAGGCGATCGGCGCAAACACAACCTGCTGTTTCTCGTCGGCCAGGCTGTCGCCCAAAAGGGTCTCTTTAAGTTTGGACACAGCCACAATGTCGCCGCATGAAGCCGACGCGACCGGCCGCTGTTCTTTGCCCTGCAAAAGAATCAACTGGCCGATCCTCTCCTTTGTGCCGCGCGTCACATTATAAAAACCGGTATTGCCTGCCAGGGTGCCTGAAAAAATCCGCAAGATCGTCAATTGGCCGACAAAGGGGTCTACGACGGATTTAAACACGAAGGCCGCGAAGGGCGCATCCTCGGCAAGCTTGAGCTCGCGCGGCTGGTCCGTCTGGGCGTCGGTCACGGCGACGGCCGGCCGTTCCAGCGGCGAAGGCAGATAATCCACAATAAAATCCAAAAGCTCCTTGGTGCCCTTGTCCGTCAGGGCCGAGCCTGCGATGATAGGATAAAGTTTTCCCTTCACGATAGCGTCTTTAAGGGCTTTTTTGAACTCTTCTTCCTTGATCTCCTTGCCCTCAAGGTAGCGCTCCAGGAGTTCGTCATTGGTCTCGGCGATCGCCTCCTTCAATTCTGCCGAGACAGGAAAGGAAACGACGGCCGCAGCCTTGGAAAACCTCTCTTTGATCTCCCGGACAACTTCGTCCAGATTGACGTTCTCCTTATCGGTCTTATTGATAAAGATCAAGCGCGACAGCTTCAATTCTTCTAAGGCATCCCATGCCCGTTCGGTGCCGACCTCAATGCCTCCGGTCGCGTCTATGACCAGGATGCCGGCATCGACCGCGCGCACGGCCCCGAGCATGTCTGCGGCAAAATCCGCATAACCGGGCGTGTCCACCATCTGGACAGAGTGGTTACGCCAGGACAAATGGCACAGGCTGGAATTGATAGAATTCTTGCGCTGAATCTCATCGGCGTTATAGTCGCTCGTTGTATTGCCTTCGGCGATCGCCCCCTTGCGGGAAACGGCACCGGCGGCGAAAAGAAGGGCTTCTACCAACGTGGTCTTGCCCGCTTGGGCGTGAGATACAAAAACAACAGTTCTTTTGGCATCAGGCTTGACGTTGTCCATTTCTTATCTCCCCTTGATTTTGCCACGAGTGGGTGAGTTTACCTTGCAAAATCAACTCCAAGCTTGCTCGGTCTGCTGAAACAGCAGACCAGGGAAATTTTTCCGGATGGCCGTCCTGGCCGGCTGCGCCAGGCCGACGGCCTTCCCTGGAAAAATTTACAAGCGCATAAGCAAGGAGTCAAACTCAATGAACGGACAATTTACACGAACGAATGAAATAAATGAACGCAAATTGTGTTACGTCCGTAGCGCTCCATAAACCTGGGCTGTATTTAACTGTCTGCCGCAAAAAACGTTAGGTGTTTATTATAATAGATAAACCTCAAAGCGTCAATGGAACCGTCACGGAGGCCGCAGAAGGGGTGCTCAAGGCCCTGGAGGCCAAAAAAAGCCCCCTTTTGCTCAAAAGGGGGCTCAAGATCGCGGGAAAACCGCCATTATTCTACATAGGTGTAAATCTTACCTTTATAATTACGCAATACGTGTTTGCCCTTATCCTGCGAAATCAGGTAGCTGGGGCCCACGGGGATCTTGCCGCCGCCTCCCGGAGCATCCACCACGTAGGTCGGGACGGCATAGCCAGAGGTGAAACCGCGCAGCTTTTCAATGATATTGATGCCTACCGCCACGGGCGTGCGGAAATGCGCCGTGCCCTTGACCGGGTCGCATTGATAAATGTAATACGGCCGCACGCGCACCTTCAAGAGCTCATGCATGAGCTTTCTCATGATGTAGGGTTTGTCGTTGATGCCTTTCAGAAGCACAGTCTGACTGCCCAAAGGAATGCCCGCATCAGCCAGCATGTCCAAGGCTGCCTTGCAACGCCGCGAAACCTCCCGCGGATGGTTAAAATGGATGCTGATCCAAAGCGGTGAATATTTTTTGAGCATCGCAATAAGGGATTCAGTGATCCTGTGGGGGAGAGTGACCGGGACGCGTGTGCCCAGGCGGACAAATTCCACATGCGGTATGCTCTTGATCTTCCTGATGATCTCTTCAAGCTCGCTATCTTCAAGCATCAGGGGATCGCCTCCTGAGATCAAGACATCGCGGATCTTCTTGTTGGAACGGATATAATCCGCGGCCGCGTCGAGCGCTTTGGCATTCATGGCATGCGATACCTTCTCGCCCACGAGGCGCCTGCGCGTGCAATGGCGGCAATACATGGCGCACTTCTCCGTGCTCAACAAAAGGACCCTGTCGGGATACCTGTGGACCAAGCCGCTGGCCGGAGAATCACGGTCTTCGGCGCACGGATCGACGAATTCGTTAGCGCCAAACTGGAATTCTTGTTTCAAAGGGACGGCCTGCCTGCGGATGGGACACTCGGGATCGTCAGGGTCCATCAAGGTCGTCCAATAAGGTGTGATGGCCATCGACAAACGGCCGTTGGACTTTTTGATACCCTCCTCTTCTTCCGGCGTCAGGATAAGAACCTTGGAGATCGCCTCAAGGCTGTGGATACGGTTGTCGATCTGCCAATGCCAATCTTCCCACTGCTCTTCAGGAACGTCCTTCCAAAGCGCGACCTTGCGATAGTCGCCGATACAGCCGCGGCGCACCAGCGTCTGCGGTGACGCATGTTCCAATGTCTGGGCTTGGCTTGCCAGTTGACCCTCCTTGATTTTGCCTATATTGAAGTATTTTCCCTGCAAAATCAACCCCGAGCTTACGCAGAAAATTTATGCCGACGCGTCGTGGCATAAATTTTCAAGTGCTTAAGCGAGGGGTGAAAATGCATTCCTTAATCCTGCCTCTGGCAGGATTAACTCCGAGTGTAGCTGAAAAATTTGTGGATGCCCGCCGAGACCTGGCCCAGGCCAAAGGCCGGGCCGAGACGAGGCTGGGTGCATCCAGAAATTTCAGCTGTTTACACGAGGAGTCAAGTCGATTCCTTAATTTTACCTATCCTTCTCCTGCCCTGTGCGTTCCAGGGCTGTGTCGATAATCTTCAATATCAACCCCTGATACGTCATACCTTCCGCCTGCGCAATCAGCGGAAAGACGTCGGCGCTCGACAGCGACGGCAACGGGTTCAATTCAAGGACATAGGGCCGGCCGGATTCGTCGACGCGAAAATCCACGCGGCCGAAATCCAGACAGCCGACAGCCCTGTAAGTCCGGACCGCCATATCGCAGAGCTCACGGCGCAAGGCCTCATCCACTTTCGGGGGACACACATAGACGACATCATCGCCTTCCAGGCGGCGCGACGTATAAATCAAGTCTCCAAGTTGCAGGTGCCCGGTGATCTGGATCTGCACGGGCATCAGGGCACGCGGCTCCTTGTTGCCGATCACCAGGACCGTAAACTCCCCACCCCGGATAAACTCCTCGACAAGCGCCGGCTGCCTGTAAAGCCGAGACAGCTCCCTCACCTGGCGCTCCAAGGCCGTCCTGTCGAAAACGATAGAATCTTCGGAAACCCCCTTGGACGAACCCTCATGGCAAGGCTTGACGATAAAAGGGAATCGCATCGAATCCAGATTATTAAAATCATATTGCTCGTCTGCCAGGAAAAATTTCGGCGTCGAGACGCCTTCGCTTAAAAAAACCTTCTTCGCCATCGCCTTGTCGAGGGTCAACCCCATCGTCAAACCGTCGGAACCCACATAGGGAACACCAAGGATATCAAGAACCACCGGCACCTGTGATTCGCGGTTCCTGTTGCCCAACCCTTCACAAATATTAAGAACGATGTCGATACTCGCGAGCTCGCGGCTGCGGCCCAAAAGATTCGCGGCATTGCCGATCTTGACAACCTTGTGCCCGCCGGACTCCAGGGCCTCTACGACTTCCTGTATCGTGGCTTCATGATCCAATTCGGCGAAATGGTCCGACGGCACGTCAGCCACGGCAGGATGGTCGCTTTTCAGGTCATATGTAAAACCGATTGTTTTTCCCATGAATTCCCGCTCTTTCGACGGGGGCTAAATAATAAAAAAAGGGACCCCGCTGTCGAGAGTCCCTTAACACATTAACTTTTTGATTTGAATCTCCTTTGATTTAAAAATTTTATCTATAAACAAAAATTATCACAATAAATTACCCTTGTCAAGATGTTTTGAGCGGCTTGAGCCGATTTTTTTCGCCCTTTTTCCCGTCGGGAAAAAAATTTTCGTCTCACGGCGCGGAAAATATCCTTGCCGGAAAAACAATTCGCTAAAATTTTCCCTAAAACTGGCTGCGCCGCTCGAATGCCGAGCAGGAGAACAGCCCGAGCGCGGTGATCAGAAGGAAAGATTGAAAGATATAGAGTCCTGCCGGGATGTCGAGATGGAAAAACCGGAGCTCTTTCATGGAAATACCGAGGAGGGTATTGATCTGCGGCAAGGCATTGAGGCCCAGACGGGCCGCTTTTTCAAAAAAGACGGGCCAGCCGAAACGCGCAAAGACCAGGCGCGCCGAAGACGTGCCGAAACCGGCGATGACGACAAAAATGGTCAAGACGCCGGCCATCATGTTGGGCATGAGGCAATAGAAAAAAACGACGAGGCTGACATACAGGATCCCCAGGAGCGCGGCGACGGACAACCCGCTCCAGACAAACGGCAAGAGCATCCTTTCATGGGACAAGACGACCAGCCAGATGCCGGAGGTCATCAGAAACCAGTTAATGAGGATCATCTGATAGAGGCCGAGAAGGACGCCGGCCATGATCTGCCACCGCCGCACAGGCCGCGATAAAAGCAGGACGAGCCTTTCAAAAGCCAGGTAATTCTGCATCGTATTGAGCGAAACAAAAACGGCGATCAAGAGAATAAAGATGTGGATGGCGACGAAGCCGATCTGCAAAGACGAAGTCAGGGCCGGCTGGTTTTCAAAAACTTTCGGGTCGGCCACCATGTAGGGGACATTGGCCATTAAAATAAAAAGAAAGGAAAGGAGGAGAAAGCCGTACATCATCTTCTCGCGCACGGCGGCACGGTAGACATCTCCGGCGATCAGGCGGACCTGCCAGAGGAAAAGCAGAGGACCTCTCATGATGCCCCCTTGACCAGTTGTAAAAAGATCGGCTCCAGGCCGCCCTCGGCGGCAAAATCCTGAGCCGATGCGACCCTCAGGAGACGGCCGCGGGCGATGACCGCGACGCGGTCGGAAAGCCTCTCGATCAATGGCAAGGTGTGAGAAGACAAAAAAATGGTCTTGCCTTTCTTTTTGAGCATGCCGATGATGCCCCGGAAACGCTCGACGGCCAGAGGATCGAGATAAACGGTGGGTTCGTCGAAGAAGATCAGGTCGGGATCGTGAACAAGGGCCAGCGCCAAATCCAGGAGACGCCGCTGCCCCATCGAAAGGCTGCGCACGAAGGTGGCGCGTTCCCGCAAGACAAAACCTATCATCTCAAACATGGAAGCGATGCGCTCCCGGACGGTCGCGCCCGGCAAACCATAGAGACGCGCAAAAAAAGACAGGAGTTCCGTCATCGTCATATCCGCCGGCAGATACGTGCTCTCCGGGACATAACCGATGCGGGACAGAGGCCAAATCTGACCGCAGCGAAAAGGCTTTCCGAAAATCTCGATGCCGCCAGCCGTCGGACGCGAGATCCCCGCGAGCATGTGCAGGGTTGTCGTCTTGCCGGCGCCGTTCGGGCCCAAAAAACCGAAAACCTCGCCGCGGCGGACATCCAGGGTCAAATCGATAACGGCCCGGACCTTTTTTTGAAAAAAAACAGGGCCGCTTTTATACTCTTTGGAAAGACTCTGCGTTTTTAAAACGATGTTTTCTTCTGAGGCCATATGCCCATCTCTTGAAGTTCCTGCCGGCACGCCGCGGCACCCTTGAAAACGACCGAACGGATCCCCATCTGTCTGGCAGCGGCGACGAGGTCTTCCCTGTCGTCGATATAAAGGCATTGCGGCACGCCATAGCCCGATGCCCGGATCGCCCGGTCGTAAATCTCCCGATGGGGCTTGCGGTGGCCGATCTCATAAGACAAGAAGATGTCGTCGAAGACAGCAATATGATCGGAAAAATTCTTGCGGATGAAAGCGTAGTGCAGTTCGTTGATGTTGGAGACCAGATGCAGGCGAAAATCCTTCTTCAATTCTTTGAGCCACGCGAGCATCTCGCCGGAATCGAAGAAGATATCGCTCCAGGCGGCGCAGAACTCTTCGTACCCCAAGCCCGGGGCCGCCAACGCGGCGCTCACATGCTTGAAAAAATCCGCCGAGGAAACACGGCCCTCCTCATAATCCTTGGTAAAGGGGGAATCGAAAAAAAGCTGGTAGATCTCATCGGAGGACTTGGCGCAATGGGGCAGGATCCGGCGCACAGCGATGCGATGGTCAAAATGCAACAACACATTCCCCAGGTCACAAAGGATCAACTTCACGTCGGCCGTCGTCATGGAATCGCCTTAAGACCCGCAAGAGGCATGACTGCGGGCTAATTGTTCTTTTTAAGGGGCTTTTTAAACAGATCGAGGAAGCTGTCTTCATACTGCTCGTAAACATTCCACTTATCCAGCTCTTTTTTGAGCTCGATGGCGCGGGAGAGATCCTTCTTGGCCATCTTAAAAAGATCTTCGATCTTTTTGGCGGCCGACTCCGGCAGGCTGGCCGACTCCGCCAATCCCTTTTTGATGATATCAATCTCTTTCTGGTCGATCGGTTTTTCCTCTTCGGGGGGATTTTTAAGATATTCTATCAGGTGCTCGATCTCCTGGCTGATCTGATCGGCGTGTTTCTGCAGTTCGCCCAAATCCACGGAAAGCTTCAGATGGCGCACCAGGGCCTCCAAGACCATCTTGGAAGCCAGGGGATTTTCGATCTGGATGGTGTAGAGAGGGATCTCACCCAGAAGGCAAACGCCGTCCAGGCCCCTTTCCTTGGCGACACCCAGGATGAGGCCGTTCAAGCCGCTGATCTGCCCCGAAGGCATGCTCTTGACATTGGCTTTCTCAAACTGGTCGAGGATCTCCTTCTTTGTGGCGACGGCGTACACCTCCGGTATCTGCGTGTGCTCGATCGGCAAGGGCATGGCCGCGAAGGTATAGACGGTTTTGACCTTCATTGAAACGATGAAATCCACGATCTCGGAGGCGTACTCATAACCTTTTTCGATGAACGGTTGGGCGTCGCTGATGAAAATGATGATGTCGGAGACGCCGGCCGGGTTACGAAAGAAATAAAAACGGCCGACGGGATGCTGGGGGATGTCGATCAGATTGTTATCGATCCAGACGCCTGAAGGATGGAAATATTCACAGGACTCCAGGGTCGCAAACTCCTGGGCCCCTAGTTTGTCCTTGAGATAGGTCGCGGCCTTCAGGGCGACATCTCCCATGCCGGGCCACGCCGCGATCAAAACCGGATTCTTGAGGCGGATACGTTTCTTAACAGTAATAGATTTCATAACGGTAGCCCATTCTATCCTTTTTTGAAAAACAGTTCAATAGAAGAATCACCTGTCCCCGCCGGGCGAGAAACCAGCGTCGAAGATCCTGATAAAACGCTCCAGGACGCGCGCCCCGCGCTCAAGGTCGACGACCCTGACAAATTCATCCGTCGCATGGGCGCAGCCGCTTGCCCCCCAGCCGGTGGCCACCGCCGGGATGCCCTTGCGTTTGAAGAACGTGATGACGGTCGCCCCTTCGCTGCCCGTAACACGGGAAACGGCGATCCCCTTGGCGGCCGCCTTCAGACCGCGCACAAGCGGATGATGACATGAAATTTCATAAGGCTGCTGAATGTCGTTGACCGCCAGCCTGAAAGGAATACCAGTCCTGCGCAACCTTAGTTTGATCGCGGCCAGGATCTTCGCCGCATTCATCCCCGGCAGGAAACGCAGGTCCACCTCGAAGGCACACCAGTCGGCGACCATGTTCACCTTGTCTCCGCCGCGGATCGTCCCGATGTTGACGGTCGGAGGCGCCAGAAGTGCATGCGGCCTGGAGACAAACTTCATCTGTTTAAGCGCAGCAATCAGCGTGACAGCCCGGTCGATGGCATTGACACCCCTGTGCGGATAAGCGCCGTGCGCCTTGCGGCCGGGCACTTCGACCTTGAAATGAATCAACCCCTTCTGCGCCGTGACGATATTGAACGCGTCGGCATCCAGGATAAGGGCGTACTCCGGCCTGACGCGGCTTTTTTCCAGCCACGGCACGAGTCCCTTGGCAGACCCTGTTTCTTCGTCGGCGGTCGCAAGAAAAATCCAATCCCCATTCAAGGAAACACCGTCTTCCTTGAGGCTATGCAGGACTTCCAAGGCCACAGCCAGATTCCCCTTGCAATCTGTCGCGCCGCGGCCGTAAATCCTGCCGGCCTCCAATTTCCCTGAAAAAGGGCCGTGGACCCATCCGTTTCCTGCCGGCACCGTATCCAGATGAGGCGACAAGAGAACGGAATATTTTTTCTCCCGCCCCTTCAAGACCGCCATCACATTGTCGCGGCGGGGAACATATGTCAGGATCTCGGGCTTGAGGCCTGCCTGACGCAGCTGACCGGCCACAAAAGCGGCAACAGCCCGTTCGTCACCGGGAGGATTTTCGGAATTAACGGCCACCAATTGCCGTATCAAGCGTATCAAGCGTTGTTTATTTATCATTTTTACTCATCACCTGGAGCCCCACGGGCTGAGCCTCGCCCGCCCAAGCGGGCAGGGAATTCTGGCAAACGGGATTAAAACTTGCGGCTCACGCAAGATATCCCATCTTCTTCAGAAGGTCCTTGTCTTCCTTCCATTTATTCTCGCATTTTACCCAGAGGTCAAGGAAAAATTTTCTCCCGTAGATCTGCTGCAATTCCTTGCGGGCGCTCTCTCCGGCCTTTTTCAGCACGGCCCCTCCCTTGCCGATGACGATCGCCTTTTGCGTCTCTCTCTCGACAAGGACCGCGGCCTTCACATAAGTCAACCTCCGGCTCCTGTCCGCAATCTCTTCGACATGAACGGCCAGCGAAAACGGCAGCTCTTCTTTAAGGACCAAGAGCAATTTTTCGCGGATAACGTCCTGGATCGCCAGCTGCCGCGGAAAATCCGTCAGGACATCCGCCGGATAAAGAGGCCCTCCTTCCGGCAGGCGCGCGAAGATCTCGTCCACCAGTTTATCGACATTCGTCCCTTTCAACGCCGACACAGGAACGGGCATCAAGCGGTCTGTCGCCTCATTCAAAGATCGACCGATGGCGTTTTCCCAAGCTGCGAGATATTCGGGGATATAGTGCACGGGTATATCCACCTTGTTCAATCCCAGGACCACCGGGGCCCGTGCCGCGCAAAGCCTCTGGATGGCCTTCGTCTCTTCATCTCCAACATGTCTGGTGACATCGACCAGGTGCAAGAGAACATCCGCCCCCTCGACCGTATCATTCACAAGGCTGATCATGGCACGATCCAGGGCATGACGGCTGGTGTGGAGTCCCGGCGTATCGCAAAAGACGATCTGTCCCCGGACATCATTGAAAACAGCCCGGATCTGGTGCCGCGTCGTCTGCGGCACGGGCGAAACAATGGCCACCTTCTCACCGGCGAGATGATTGAGCAGGGTCGACTTGCCGACGTTCGGCCGGCCGATGATTGCGACGATTCCGGATTTCATGGATGCGCCGGTCCCTTCCCTTCATCCTTCCTTGGTTTCAATTCATAAAGATATTCTTTGAATAAAACCTGATTCAACAAAGCATGGTGCCAGTCTTCATTGGCCTTGGCGCCGACCGCTTTAAGGCGGTAATGCTTCCCAATGGATTTTCTGAAGACGTGGCACTCATCGTAGGCAAAGCTGGAATGGATCAGAAAGACGCGCCGGCCCGACGAAAGGATAGGGTCGATCGTCTCGCGGAAAAATGCGTCCATTTCTGCCGGGTCGCATGTGACAGGCCTGACGATGATTTCATTGGGGGCATAAGACTTAAGGAAGATCGCCTCGTCCACGGCGATGACGGCGCTGTCGGCAGGGACGGTCGCAGCCACCCAGCGCGCAAAATCCACCTGCAGGGCATGCCGGTGACGGAACTCCAGCGCCGGCACGTCACGCCAGAGGCCCGCCAAAAGAAGCCAGAAGAAAATCGCGAAGGCCCCGTACGAGGCCCTTGAACGGTAAGAACCGAGAAAGTAACCCTGCGCGGCAATGAGCGGCAGCCAGGCGATCACCAGGTAACGCGTGCCGCTGGAAGAAACGTTTCCATAAAATAATTGAAAAACGTAAAACCATAGCAAAAGAAACACGAGTTCTTTCAGCCGCCTGTGGATATAGAGGAAACCGCCCCCGCAAACCGCCACGATCACGCCTTCGGGCCGGAAGGCGTCCCAGAGCCAGCCGAAGGATTTGTGAAGAATAAATGACACCGGCCCCAGGAAGCTGGCCTGGCGGCTGGTCGAGAGGACATCCCTGAACTGGCTGAAGCCTTCCTGCATGAACATCGGCAGATAATACATGAAGGCCACGCACAGAGAGAGGCCCGCCAAGACGCATATATCCCTGAACCTGCCCTGCGCAGAAGAACCGTAGCGCGCCAGAAGATACACGAGCGGGATGAACACCAGGAAATCGGAAAGCCGTGCGGCGGCGCAAAACCCCAGAAAGGCGATGGCATAGAAAAAACATATCCGGCGGCCGTCCTTGAGATAACAGAGAAGAAAATAGGCGCTCGCCAGGGCGAAGAATATACTCAACGTCAGGCTCTTGCCGAATGTGGAGATGGCGATATGGGCGCCGAAACAGGCTAAAAGGAGACCGGCAAAAAAAGCCCTTCGCGTATCAAACAATTTTTCCACAAGGAAGAAAAACATCACGACGCCGGCGGCGCCGAAAACAACGCTCATCATGTTGACGCAAAAGACCGGATCTGCCGCGCCGAAGAGGCGCATGAAGGAAATAAAAACGGCGGCGATGATGACGGTCAGGGGATATCCGGAACCATGCTCGTAATGGAGCGCGTGCGCCGACAGCGTCTTTTGCGCGGCATTCGCCAGGTCGAGAGTGTCGTAATGGAACGGCCCCTTGCTGATGAGCATCAGTCTCACAAAGAAGGCAAGACAAAAAAGCAAAACCAGAAAAACCGTCCGGGAAGATATGATGGAGGGCAGAAGCGTCTTCGTTAGAAATGTCTTAAAGCTTTTCATCTCGCAGCGGGCAGATCGCGCATTTTTCCTTGGTCTTACGGCAATACTCCTTACCCAGGCGGACGATCAAGGCATGGTATTCGTTAAAAAGGGCCGTATCCGCCGGCAGGCCTTCCATAAATATCTTCTGCAGGTCTTCGTAGAGGAGCTGCGGCGCCGCCAACCCGTGGCGGACCATCCAGCGCCGGGTATAGGCATCGATGACAAAAATCGGCTTATGCAGGGCATAGAGGAGAATGGAATCGGCTGTCTCCGGGCCGATGCCGTTGATGCCCAGGAGCTCCTGGCGGAGCCTGGAGGTGCCGCCTTCCTTCATCCGCCTCAAATCCCCCGAGTAACGTTCCTGAAGAAAATGCAAAAAATTCTTCAGGCGCCTGGTCTTGATATTGTAATAACCCGCCGGCCGAATGAGGCGCGCCAGGGCCCTGTCGTTTAAACGCAACATGCGTTTCCACGACAACACCCGTGCTCTTTTTAAATTTGCGATCGCCCTCTCGACGTTCTGCCAGGAGGTGTTCTGCGTCAGGATGGCGCCGACCATGACCTCGAACGGCGTGCGGGCCGGCCACCATCCTTGAGGGCCGAAATGCCTGTAGAGCTTACGGTACGTCTTTTTTAACTTCTGTTTCATTGTTCAAAGACAAAGGATTGTATCCCTGCATGGCCAGGATCGTGTAGGCGGTCGCCGCGACGGAGCCGGTCCTGTTTCCCTTCGGCGTGCGCCAGCCGTGGCCCGTATCGGCGAACTCGTGCGACGCATAAGGCAGACAGAAATCACCCTGCCCGACGGGAGAAGGACTGGTGATGATCATCTTTGTCAGTTCCACGACATAGTCGTTGGCCATCCGGCGGTACTCGCGGGCCTTCTCTTCTTCGCCCAGGCGAACATGGTAGTCCGCCATGATGCTGAGCGAAAGGATCATCTGGGCCGTCCACTCGCCGGAAATGACGCCGCCGCGGCCGATGTTTGTCCCCTTGGCAAAATCAAATCCCTTCACGCAGACAAGGTAGCCTTCCGGCTTTTTGTAATCCACCTTCACGGCGCAATTCTCTATGGCGAAATCCATGATCTCATCGGGATCCATGCCGATATCCTTGAGTTTTCCCGGCCCCACGGCTGCGATCGACCATGCGTATGTATCCGTCGCAATGGTGGCATCCCCCTTGCCGCGCTTGACAATGGGCAGGGAAATCCGCGAATAGGCGTTGGCATTGAGCCACTTCAAGGTCTCCTGCGCCCGCGCGGCGGCTTCGGGATTTCCTGTCGTCTCATACAACATCGTATAAAAAGCGTAGGCGTCGAGATTATGCTCCGTACTGTACCAGGTGACGGTCGGGCCGCCCTTCAATCCTCCCTCCTGGTCGCGGATGGTGTCGAGCCAGCGATAGATATCCTCGGCGATCGGCAGATATCTCTTGTCGCCGAAATGGCGGGTATACTGCAGGATCGCTATCCCCAGCCAGATGTTGGGGCCGGCATGCGCGATATATTCCGCCACGTCGCCGGTGGAGGCATAATAGGCGTTCGTAAAACCGCCGCCGTTGGCCTGGATGGCGTGCGTGTAGAAATCCAAGATCCGGCCCGCCCGGCCGGCATCGTCGAACAAAGTGAAGCTAATGGTCGCCAGCGCCTGATCATAGGTAAATGCCCAGTCCGCGACATCCGAATCGCCTTCAAAGCTGGCCACCAGGCCCGTGTTGTTGTTCTGGTGCACGGTAAGCCAGCGATAAAACTTATCCACGACTTTCTTCTCTATCGCCTTTCCCTCTTCGACCTTGGCGGTCACATCCATCTCCACCTGGGCCTTGTGGCTGACGAGCCCCGCAAGGTCCGCTTTGAGCTTATCCTGATATTTCTTGAAGAAGTCGATGGAGGCCTGGAGTTGTTCGACCTTCTGCTTTTCATCGCGATTGGTCAGCAGGAGCGCCCTTTCCAGCATCTCGACCCTGCGGCCCGATTGCGACAACAGGAAGTTCATCTCGTCGATCTTAAGCTCGAGCAAGTCCTTTCCTTTTTCCAGGTTCTTCTGGCGCACAAGGGTGTCGGTGAGCCCTCCCAGGAGCTTTTCGTTCTGATAACGCAGACGGGCGTTGTAAAATCCGACGGTCACAAGCCCCAGACTGAGACAGATGGTGAACACGATGGCCATCGCCTTCAGGAACTTGCGCATATCAGCATACCGCAAGATGCGCGCATTGTCGCGTTTCTCGATGCGGACATACCGCATGCCGACCATGTACTGGTTGATGAGCCCTTCCTTGAGGGGCCTGAGCCATGCCGGATGCGCCGTCGCCTGCGCGGGTCTCGTCCCCGAGGGAATATTGATGTTGAGGGCGATCAGGGCCTTGGGGTCGCCGAACAGCCCCATGTCACGCTCGTTGATCTGCGTGACGACCAGACACAAGCCGCCGGCGCTGACGTCCTGGGTAAAAGCCTCCCTCCAATCGCCTTGCGGCGATCCTTCGGCCGAAAGGAAACGGAATTCAACCGGAAAAATGTGGTCGAGACGTTTATAACGGCGGCGCTCTTCGGTCTTGGGGATAGGGGGCGTATGCGTCATATATGTTCACCAGCATCCTGGAAAGCGCGGGCCATCCGGATCCTCTTGGCGATCGGCGGATGATCGTAGAAAAAAATCTCCATTCCGCGCGAAGGCGAAAAATCCGCAAGGTTCTTCTCGCCCAGCTTGCGCATCATGGAGACAAACGCTTCCGTCGCCCCTCGACGCTGTTCGGGACTTCCTTCGGTCGCCCGCGTGGCCTCCAGGGCAAAACGGTCCGCCTGTCTCTCCAAAATCCTCGAAAAACCGTTCTGGAGAGGCAGAAGGACAAACCCGGCGGCAAAAAGGATGAGCAAAAGCAAGGGCAGGGCCGCCACATCGCTGGGGCCCGCAAAACCAAAAACAGCAAGGAAACGGTCGAAGAGAAAATAAGCCAGCCCGAAAGAAAAAAGGCCGGACGCCAGACTGGCCACGACGAGCTTGGCCGTATCATGCCTGAGGTAATGGCCCAATTCATGGGCCAAGACAACTTCAATCTCCTGGGGGCTGAAGGATCCCAAAAGCGTGTCGGCAAGAAAAATCCGCTTGGCGGCGCCGAGGCCGGCGACCATGGCGTTCGCCTTGACTGTTTTTCTGGAAAAATCCAGGACAAAAATATCCTTGAGCCTGACCCCGTAGCGTCCAAAGAGCGCCAGGATCCGGCGCCGGACCTCGCCTTCTTCCAGCGGCCTGACGCGGAAAAACAACGGCAGGATCGCATACGGAAAGATCCGGGCCAGGATGATGCTCAAAAAAAACCAAAAACAGGCGGCCCACAACCACCAGGTCCCGGGAAACTGGGAAAGAAAAAAATAGACGCTTTCTAATAACGCCAAAGAGACGATAAAGGCAACGACGGATTTTTTCAGGAGATCCTTGGACCATTCTCCGAAGGTCTGCCGGCTCAGGTGGAAACGGTGTTCAAGAAAAAACCCTTCAAAAATATCCAGGGGAAGTCCGGCGACAAAAGACAAAAAAAGAAAGCAGGAGATGTAGAGGGCCGCCAGAAGAAAAAAATCCTCCCTCCATGCCAGAAGCCAGACCTTGAGGGCGCGCGACCAGCCCGCGCATAAAAAAACCAGGAGCGCCGCTATGCTGCCGAAAAGGCGAAAAAAGAAGAGGCGATATCGTATCGCCTGGTATCGCCTGGCCTCGGGGGACGAAGAAAGACTGTTATCTTGTGGAGACATCAGGGACATCCTCCGGGCGTTTCAGACGCTTGGCCTTCTCGACCAGCTCCTCGAACCGTTCATCCTGCCGCAGGTTTGAAAGGTCGGGGTCTTTGCACATGAAGGCGATATCTTCATAACCCAGGGCGATCGCTCGTTCGATCGCCTCGAACGACTTCGAGAGGTCGCCCAAGAGCGAAAAACTACAGGCCAGGTTATAATAAACAATGGGGTTGTCGGGCCGCAGCCTGGAAAGTTTCTTGTCGACCCTGAGTCCCTTGCGGTACAGGCCCTTCTTGGTATAGATCTCTCCCAACACGATCAGGGCATCGACATAGTCCGGGCGGCGGCGCAAAATACCCTCAAAAAAAACTATCTGAAAATCCAGGTCTTCTTTAGGTGGTTTCTTTGCCATAGCCATTGTCAAAAAGAAGGACGGTTATCTTACTTTTCTTCCAGGATCACTTGCTGGTTCAACTGGGACGCGATATGTTCGACGATCCTTTTGTATTCCGCGTAATCCTCCACCGTCACGTCGCGCCTCTTGACTTCCAGAACATAAACATAACGCAAATGACGGCTGTCGGTCATCCCGTAGCGGCTCGACAAGGAAAACCACGGCGTGTCCGCCATGACGGGGTTGGGGAGATATTTTACCGCAAGACGGTCGGGTAATTCAACTTCCAATTCATCTTCTTCTACGCGCAGGCCGCCGGTTTGCAAGGGATAGCGGCGCGCCTCCCTGGCGACAACCGACGTATCGAATCCGCTCATCTGGCTCATGATGCGCGACCGCCCCGCCTTGATGAAATATCTGGGGGCTTCAAAACGGTAAAAGAAAATAACAGGATCTTCAAGGCTGTCAGCGTTCTTGATCGTATAATCGAGAAGACGGCCATTTTCGGAAATGGAACGCACCCTCTGCTTGATGCTCTCCTCGATAAGGGAGGGCATCGTGAATCTCAGCCAATACCGCTGGGCCTGAAGGAAGAAACCTTCCGTCTGGAGCCTTCGCTCGCCCAGAATGGACTCGTCCTTGCGGACTTCGATCTTTGTCTTCGTCACGGCGCGGTTATGGGAAGGCTCGAACAACGGCGTTTTTACCAACTCGTAATCCTGGGGATAGAAAACAAGGACCAGCCTGTCCTGGTCCGGCTCCGGCAGGTCCCCGAAAGATGTCGTGGAAGCCGTGGCATCCATAAAAACCAGCCGCCCCCTCACTTTGACCGCGGCAATCGCATGGTTGAACAAAAGACTCGGAAGGTCCTCCTGATTATCCAGTTCGTCATCCGTCGAGATCAAGACAGGATATGCCTCGATACCGGCCTTCTTCAACATCGCGACAAGCAGGATAGCTTTGTCCTTGCAGTCTCCGTATTTATTGCGGAATATCTCCGGGGCCTCATGGGGCTCATAACCGGCATCGCCGTATTCCACCGCCACATAGCGGATCTCCTGCGCGCAATAATCATAGATGACGCGGATCCTTTCTTCTTCCGTCTTTTTGCCTTTCACCAGCTCCTCGACCTTGGCGGCGATCGCGGCATCCGCGCGGATCTTGTCCTGATAGAGATCACGCCACCAGCGATAGATCTCCTCCCAGCTTGCAAACGTCGTCCACAGGACATAGGGGTTGATCTTGGAAACAGGCGGCATGGACGGCTCCGGGATGATCTGCGGCACATCCCTGAACTCCAGGGCATAAATACGGCTGTTTCCTGTCTCGCGGACCTGGGGCGTCATCGTGAAGCCGAACGTATTGTAGCCGGCGTTGACCACCTTATAGCGCAATTGCCGATCCCTGGGAACGGCAAGGGAAACGCGCTGCAAAAGGACCGGCTCGTCCATCTGGAGCCAATAAACACTGTCAAAATCCTTCTTGTTGGGAAGTTTGGTCTGCAGGATCCTCACCTTATATTCGATGACACACCCCGGCGCCACCTCGGGCATGGAAATGATGCGGGCCCGCGCGTTGCTGTAAAGAGGATAATTCAGGTAGAGCGAGACATCCCTGATGTTTTTGTCGCCGACGGATATGACCGTGCCGTCCGGCCGGATGGTGCGGGCATACTCAAGCTCCACGGTCTCGTAGGTCGAATCGTATGGCAGCGTCACCTCGCCATAACCCTCCTTGCCGCGGTCGTTCAATATCTTGACGACATAATGAAGTTCGGATTCAACCTGGAAGTTTTCCGTCAGACGGATCGCTTCGTCCGCCAAAAGATACAGGACGCTGGCATCCGGATAGGCCTCGGCCGCAGGGCTCTTTTCGATCAAAGAACGGACCTCGGGCGAAACGCCGGAAAAACGCGCCTCCGGCATAGACAGGCCGATGAGGGCGATGCGCTCCCGCGCGCGGGCGCCGAACCCGGGATCCTCCTGGATGCGGCGATAGATTTTTAGCGCCTGGTCGTAGAGATTGGATTTCTCTAAAGTCATGGCGTAATAATACAGATAATCAGGGGCCCCTTCTTCGCCCAGGCGATTAAAGACATCGAGGGCCCGGGTGTATTCGCCGTTCTGGAAAAAGGCCTCGGCGAGGAGCGACTGGGATTGAGGCGAGCGGCCGTTTTTCAGGCACTCTATCGCAAGACCAAAACGCCCCATGTTCAGGTAGAGGCGCCCCAGCTTGACGCAGACAATGTCCCTGGCCTGACCTTCGGGCAAGGCAACCAATGTTTTCTCGTAAAGACGGGCGGCTGTCTGCGCAGCAGCCTGGGAAACAGCGGCATAGCGGTCTGCCGTCCACGTCTCGATGTCGGAGACGCGGCAGCCGCAGAGAGACAGACAAAAGAAACATAACAAAAACGACCTTCTTATCAATAAGCGATAAGTCATAAGTTTTAAGTCCTAAGCTTTTTCATCAAACCCTGAGCATCTTTCCTATCTCTTCAGACTTAGCAAACATATCCTTAAAAACGCCATCATTTGCGAGCGCTAAACTGTGTGCCTTACTCCAAACCTTCAAATCTTTAAAGTTCATATTTTCTTCCTAACTTATGTTTTATAACTTACAGCTTAAAGCTATTCTACCGGATACGGCACGTCTTCTCAATGTCGTTTTGATAAACCGTGACGAGACGGCTGGTCACCGGTCCCGGATGGCCGCAACCGACAGGCTTGCCGTTGTATCGTGTCACGGCCGCAACGCCAACGAGGGCGTTCGTCACAAAGATCTCATCGCAGCCATAGAGCCATTCGGGGCCGAATGCCGTCTCATAACAACGGACCTTCATGCCGGCCAGGAGTTCCAAAACTCTCGCTCGCGTGATGCCGGGCAGACAGCCGCCCTCCAGGGACGGCGTCAGGACATCCCCCTGCTTGACACAAAAGACGTTCGTGCGCGACCCTTCCACCACCTCAAAGCCGGCATTCAGGAAAAACGCCTCATCCGCTTTGCGGGAAGCGGCAAACAGGCCGACACGGCGGTAAAAATCCCGATGAGTGGTTTTCACGCAAGGGACGCCGGAAAACCCAGCCCGTTCTTTATCGTACAGAACGGCGGAAAACACAGGGGCTTTCTTCGAAGAAATCTCGACGGGCAACGGCCTCTCCACTATGCAAACTTCTGTTTTGCGGCGACTCGCCCCGCCACAAACCCCATTGGCAGCAGGGGCTGTCGAAACAACCAACCGCAGGGCGCCATCCCGCAGGCCGTTACGCCGGATCAATTCCCTCACAGCCCCCGCAAGTCCCCGGCAGCTCGGGGCTTTAAGGCCGACAACCGGACAGCTTGCATACAAGCGTTCCAGGTGCCTCTCTAGAAGATACACCCTGGCATGGCGCACGCGCATGGTCTCAAACAAACCGGCACCTGACTTCAGGCAGGCCGCGCCGGTGCCGGCCGCAGCCTGCCGGATAAAATGCCCGTCAAGATATAGCTGTTTCATAACTCCTGCTTTCCTGTCAAGGCCTCGAATAAAACGCGTGCCTTGACCAGGGTCTCCTCATATTCCTTCCGGGGATCCGAATCCGCGACAATGCCGCCGCCGACATGAAAGCTCACCCTCTCTTTTTGTTTCAGAAGCGTGCGGATGAGGATGCTGAATTGCAGCGTCTCATGGAAACTCATATATCCCAGCGACCCCGTATAGATGCCGCGGGCTACAGGCTCCAGCTCCTCGATCAATTCCATGGCGCGGATCTTCGGACACCCCGTTATCGACCCGCCGGGGAAACAAGCCCTCAATAAATCCCAACGGTCGCAACTGGGGCCAAGCCGGCCTTCGATCTCCGACGTCGCCTGAAAGACCGTCCGGTAGGCCTCGATGGTCCGCTTCTGGCGCAGACGCACCGTGCCGTAGTCGCAGACCCGTCCGAGATCGTTACGCTCCAGATCGACGACCATCAACAACTCCGCCTTCTCTTTTGCGCTCTCCCACAGCTCCCGCCTGTTCCGCCCATCTTTGCGGCGGTCGCCCGTCCTGGGGCGCGTCCCCTTCATCGGCCTCGTCGTCACCGTCCTGCCGTCGTAAGACAAAAATTGTTCGGGAGAAGCGCTGATAATGCTGAAATCATCGCCGCGAAAAAATGCGCCGAAAGAAACGGGAAAAGCGCGGACGAGACGTTCATAAAGCTGCCAGTCTTCCAAAGAGGTACGGCCGGTGAACCGCTGAGACAGGTTGATCTGGTAAATGTCGCCTGCCGCGATATGCCCCTTGGCCTTCCTGACCGCCGCAAGATATCCTTTTTTGGTAAAATCTGACCGCCAGTCAGACGGGCCCGGCAAAAATGGCTCCTGGCGCAAAACGCGCCCGTCTGGCCCGGATGCTTCCAGCGCGGCCAGCATCTCTTCGAGGCGCCGCCGGGCCCTTTTCTTGCGGCTGCGCCCGTGTTCGGGAAAACCGCTTGAAAAAACAAGCATCTCGTTTTTGAGCCGGTCGAAGACGGCGGCGCCATCATAAAGGCCGAACAGGACATCGGGCACGCCTGTCGGAGGTTTTTTCCTGCGCCGGATATTCTCGAAAGAAAAACCAAAATCATACCCCACGAATCCCGCCGCCCCGCACAAAAACGGATAGGCCAGGCGCTCATCTTCGGCCAGGACGTATTCTTCCAGGCACGACCGCAAGAAGCCGCCGACAGAATCTTTGATCTCCTCTTCCCTGTTTCCTTTCTTGAGTGTCGTGCGGCCGTTCTGGCAGCGCAAGACGGCAAAAGGTAAAACGCCGAAAAAAGAAAAACGGCCGCGCCGGGAATGCCCCTGCGCGCTCTCCAAGAGGAATGCGTGCGGTTCGCCGGAAAAAGACCCAAAATACCGGCGCACAGGCGCCGGGCCTTTGATCAACTTATAGGAAACATGCATCATCTTTCAGGAGAACGGTGTAATTCGGGACGATCTGCGCCGGATGGTACATTTCTTTTGTCCGGCGGATGTTATCAAGACCGACGGCATCCATGATGTTGATCTCTTCAGAGAGGCTGCAGCGACGGCTGAATTCCCGGAAGACATAGGCGGCGATCCCCTTCAGGGCGAGGTCCGCAAATTCAAAGTTAATGCAGAATTTCCCGTCGGAGAGAAGAAAACCGGAGCTGAAGGCCGCCGGGCGGCCGCCGCACTCCACGACCACAGCTTTCGCTTTCAACCCCGCAAACGACCCCAGCATGGCCTCCAAGACCCGGCGGCTGTCGTCGAGCATCGCCAGATAAATATCATCGCGCCCTTTCTCTCTTCGCTGCGCCGCCCACCGGTCATAGAGGCCCAAAACCGCGCGGCGGTCGCCCGGCCGGTACGCCCGCACCCGGGCCCGGCAGTGTTTTTCAAAATAATTGCAAAGGTTCCTCTGGTGCCGGTAGCTGTTGCCGGCGAGCGCGGCCATGTCTCGACGGCGCACGACATACTCGTCGCATTTCTTGTAATGACGAAAGGTTTTATGATCGAACACAGCCAGATCCTCTGCGGCCGCGTTTTCGATGCGCGAGATGTCCCGGTTGCGGTTTTTCTCTTCCATGAACCGGAAACACTCTTTCAAGATCCCTTCATCGCCGCAGCCGAGGGGCGGCAGATACATAAAACAACCGGCCCTATTTTCAAAAAAACAACACAAGGCATCCTGCACAAAGGCCCAGCGGATCGCAAACAAGCGGCGCCAGACGACGATGTTGGCAAAGGCATACGCCGCCAGCGGCCGGCGGACCCTTGAGAGATAACGATCGAAGATCCCGCGGTCAGAAAGACGAAGAAGACGAAGTTTCATGTGTCTATAGGATCAAAGTCCAGGCAAGACGGCCACGACATCATAATCCGACGGATATTCCTGGAATAGC
This sequence comes from Candidatus Velamenicoccus archaeovorus, assembly GCF_004102945.1. Lineage (GTDB taxonomy): Bacteria > Omnitrophota > Gorgyraeia > Velamenicoccales > Velamenicoccaceae > Velamenicoccus > Velamenicoccus archaeovorus. The sequence goes on from NZ_CP019384.1 coordinate 1,715,636, forward strand.
CGCGGCTCTCTCGCCGCCGCATCCTTGAAGGCCTGCGAAAGAAGAAACTTTTTAAGATAGACAATGTATTCGCGGGTCAAGGCATCCTCCAGGTGTTCGCGGATATACGGGCACTTGGTATCCACGGCAAGGACCGCCTGTCCCTCGTGGCGCGCCAGAAGGAACGGATAGATCTGGCAATCGAGCGGCCGGGAAGGATATATCTTGCATTTCCGGCCGGAGGCGTCGAAACAGGAACAGATGAAATGATCCCCGTCGGCCACGAGGTCGATGCGCGCCGCCTGGTGGCCGGAGGCACCCTCATGGCTGAAGACACAGCTGGGGACGATATCTTTTTGCGTCAGCTCCCTGATCTCCTCGAAAAGGAACAAAGGCGACCAGGCGCTCGGGTTCTCGGCGAAACGACAGCAGCCGTCGCAGGACAAACACACATCCGAAGGTATCAACTGCCGCAGGACGATCATGACTCTCCCTGAAGCTGGACAATAATCTTCCTCTCCCGGGGGCGGTTATCGAAATCGACCAGGACGATCTGCTGCCAGGTGCCCGAAGCGAGTCTGCCTTTCAAGAAAGGAACGGCGAGGGACGGTTTTAACAGCGAAGCGCGCAGGTGGGAAAACCCGTTGGCATCCCCCCAGGTCGCATCATGATGGTATCCCTTCTTCTCCGGGATAAGCTTCTCAAAAAAAACCCTGATGTCCTGCTCGAGGCCCGGCTCGTATTCGCAGGTCGTCAGGCCGGCTGTGGAACCGACGACAAAAACAAACACCATCCCTTCTTTCAAGCCCGAACGCGCCACCACGCCGGAGACATCCGACGATATATCGACGATATCGCAATGCCCCTTGGTTTGATAAGTCAATTCTTGAGAAAATATTTTCATGCAATCACCAATAACCAAGTGACAAACTCCAAACAAAACCTAATATCCAATCACCAAACATCAAACGTCCTTCTCTGGTCATTCGAATTTGGTTATTGGGCATTGCTTGGTTATCGCGTCTTGGGATTTGGTTATTTTACAATACTGCCTTCTTTGACGGTGCGGTCGGGAGAGAGCACAGAAACGCCCGCGTCATCGGAGGCCGCCAAAAGCATCCCCTGGCTCTCGACGCCGCGGATGACCGCCGGCTCCAGGTTGTCGACGAGGACGACTTGGCGGCCGACGAGCTTTTCGGCTTCATAAAAAAGACGGATGCCGGCGACGATCTGCTTGATCGTTCCGCCAACATCGACAGTCAGGACATAAAGGCGGTCCGCCTGGGGGTGGGGTACGGCCGTCTTGATCGTCGCGATCTTCAACTCTGCCTTCCTGAAATCCTCATAAGTGATCATGATTGCCTGCTCTTCCTTTGTGTGAGATGACCCAAACGACTTTTGCTTATCCTTTTAAACGCCGAGGCCTTTAAGTTCTTTTAAGGCCTCCTCGATCATCTCCTTCGGATAGTGGAAATCCTTGAGGTTGCCGGAGAGATAATTGTCATAAGCGGTCAGGTCAAAATGGCCGTGACCGCTGTAATTGATCACGATGCATTTGGCTTTCTTCTGTTCCCTGGCAACCAGGGCCTCCTGGATACCGGCGTGAATGGCGTGCGCCGTCTCCGGCGCAGGCAGATGCCCCTCGGCCTTGGCAAAAAGGATCGCCGAAGAAAAGATCCCTGTCTGGGAAACGGAGACGGGACGGATGATCTTTTTGTCGATCAGCGCGCTCACGAGAGGTGCGCAACCGTGATAACGCAGTCCGCCGGCGTGGATGCCGGGCGGAATGAAGCTGTGGCCAAGCGTGTACATCTTCAACAGCGGCGTCAGCTTGGCCGTGTCCCCATAATCATAACAGAAAGGCCCGGCAGTCATCGTCGGACACGCCGTCGGTTCTACGGCCACAAAATCGATCTTGGCCCCTTTGAGCTTGTCCTTGACAAACGGGAACACAAGCCCCGCAAAATTACTGCCGCCGCCGACACACCCGACAAGGACGTCCGGTTTTTCGCCGATCATCTTGAGCTGTTTTTTGGTTTCCAGGCCGATCACGGACTGATGCAAGAGCACGTGATTCAAGACGCTCCCTAAAGAATACTTGGCGTCGTCGTGCGTCGCCGCGTCTTCGACCGCCTCTGAAATGGCAATCCCCAGACTCCCCGGCGTATGAGGATGCTTTTTAAGGATCTCCCGGCCGACGCGGGTATGCTCCGAAGGGGACGCAAAGACTTCGGCGCCCCAGATATGCATGAGGGATTTCCTGTGGGGTTTTTGCTCAAAACTCACCTTGACCATATACACCGTGCACTTCAATCCGAAGATGCTGCAGGCGTGGGACAGGGCGGATCCCCACTGGCCTGCGCCTGTCTCCGTGCAGATGCGGTTAACGCCCTCTTTCTTGTTGTAATACACCTGGGCAATGGCCGTATTGGCCTTGTGACTGCCCGGCGGGCTCAAGGATTCATCTTTGTAATAGATACGCGCCGGCGTCTTTAAGGCCTTCTCAAGACGCACGGCCCGCTTCAATGGCGACGGCCGCCAGATCTTGTAGATCTCGCGGATCTCGTCCGGGATATCGATCCAGCGCTCCCGGCTCAACTCCTGTCTGATCAGAGACTTCGGGAATATCGGCTCCAGGTCCTTAGGATCCAGGGGTTTCTTGGTCGCCGGATTCATGGGCGGAGCCAGCTCAAACGGCAGGTCTGCGGCAACGTTATACCACGAGCGGGGAATATCCTTCTCCGACAAATAGATCTTTTCGTCAGATGTCTTCATAGGATGACCCTCACTTGATTTTGTCTTCCAGTCTCTTTAAGCGTGCCAGAATTTCATTGGTCTTGAGATAGCCGCAGATCAGCTCACGGATGAACGCCGTCAACAGAAAGATGACAAAGAACGCCACCCCAAGCGAAATCCACGGATGCTGCCGGATAAACTGTCCCCAAGCATCCATCCAGCTGGGCCGCTGGATACGCTGGGAGGCCTGGGTAAAGGCCTCGATCAAGGCATTACGGAAGGCTTCGCTATCCTGGAGCACGGGGTCAAAGGAATTATAGGGCATAAGTCTCCTGTTTTTAGGACATTATTATACCCTGAGATGGAGGGATTTTGAATAGAAATCACGGGGAAGGACCCCCTCCGCTTGACCACTCGAAAATTTCGTGCACGGTATAACCGTGCGTGAAATTTTCTTCGTAAGCTTCGGGGTGGTTCACACGGCTATACAACCGTGCGGGATAATCCCTGTCTAGTAACAGACAGACATAAGTCGTGGCCTCCCTGAAAGGCCACCTCTTTCTACCCCGATTCGCCAAAGACGCTTCGTAAGACGATAAACGACATGATCCACCCACCACTACTGCGTCCGCCGCCACTTCTTCGGCGGACGGCCGACGATGCTTTAGTGGCGGCCTTTGGCGGGTTTTGTTGGGTCAGATAACTTATGTTCGGTATCGCTTTATAATTCTCTTTTATAGACTACCCTGATTCGCCAGATACGCTTCGTAAATTTTTTTACGAAAATTTACTTCGCTGGCGAACAGGGTTAATTCCTGCCTGCCGGCAGGCAGGCGGCCAACGACTTATGTTCACTCAGCTTACGCTTCGTTCCATAAGCCGTGGCCTCATTAAAAAAAGAAGGCTGGGGTTAGCCAGCCTTGATGAGTGAAGCGCTTAGTGCGACTCTCTCGCACCCGCTCCTTTCTTGTATAGACAAGTTTACGGATTTTGCCAGGCCAAACAAGGGAAAAAACAGCTTTTCAAGAAAGCGTTTTCTTGTTTAGTCCGCCCTAAGGGCGGACTAAACAACCCCGAAGCTTACGCAGAAGATTTCGTGCCGGATGGCCGTCCTGGCCGGCTACGCCAGGCCGACGGCCTACCCTGGCATGAAATCTTCAAGTGCTTAAGCAAGGGGCTAAATCAAAAAACTGCTCACTTCTTCTTCAACCCTTTCGGGGAATCGACGGAAAGGACGTTCGTGGACTGGACGAAATAAACGGGGTTACCCTCGGCGTCATAGCGATCATCGATCCGGAAGACCTTTGTCGCCACCAGCTTCATCTTGAGGACGGTGCCGTCCTCCAGGAAATACTGGTTGAAATATTCGTTGGCCTGATTGATATCAATGGGCGTCGCATCGACGAGCTCCGCCCCGAAATTAAGCTTCACCTTATCCGCCATAGGAGCCTCACTTTGCCTGTGATTCGACAGTATCTTGGGTGTTTTGAATGATCTGCTTGACCCTCGGGTTGTTCATAAACCTGAGGAATTTCTCGTTGGTCCGCAGGTAATCGAGGTCCTGGCGCTCGATCGCCTCTTTGATCTTGGGATCGGAGACGATGGCTATCACTTCCTGGTCTTGGGACAGGTCCTGGATGCCGGAGATCGTCTGGGGATTTTCCGTAATGGCCTTCTGGTATTTCTCCCAGTTCAACTCGCCCCTGTCTTCGAAGCTTGCAATATCCGTCTCGCGTATGGTCACGATCCCCATCGTGGAGGTCATGATGCGGTAGTTGCCGTCTTCCTTGCCCAGGACCTGCCCGACAACGACCCCGCCGTCCTTCAATTTAATGAAGGCGTTGGCCTTGACCTTCTCCTGGCCCTGCTCAGCCGCAAAGCCGGCCAGCGCAAAAAAGCATAAGCCGCAAAAAATGACGACGGGAATCCCGAGGAAATGTTTGGACCCAAAAACGCCTTTATCCTTCACCGTCTTTTCCATTGGAGTTGTCCTTGCGGGTTTTCAGCCGCAGGCCCGCCTGCGGCTGTGTTTATTCTCTCAACTGCCGTGCCTTTTGTCAAGCAACACCGCCTGCCGCCGGAAACCTCACGGCTCCAAGCACCTGACCACTTCGCCCACATACATCTGGTGGTAATCTTTTTTGGGATAATTGTCCTCAATGGAGGGATCCAGGAAACATCGGGGATCGACCCTCTGGGCATAGATCTTTTTACAGACGATCACCAGGTGCGCCTGGGCAAAATAAACCGCCCCGCTCTTGTCGGAGCGCACGGTCAGGCCGGTCGCCTCCACCTTGTTCACATCCCTGCCGGACTTCGAACCGCAAAAATTCAGGACCTTCCGATATTTTTCCGTAAAAAAATTCAGCGTGTAAAAAGAGTTCTGCTCCATGAACCCGTAGGTATGGCGGTTCGGCCGCACGAAGCAAAAACAGACCGGCCTGTGCCACAAAACACCCCACGCGCCCCAGCTGGCGGTCATCATGTTATGCGCCTCCTGCGTGCCGGCGGAGATCAGCATCCAGTCCTTGCCGACAGCCCGGAAAGGATTGTCCTTGATCTGTTCGGGTTTCAATATCATGGATTTCCTGGCCATAACCACCCTCCTAAGACTCTCAACTGCGCAGCGCCGCATTGTCCGTGATCTGGACCGCGACCAGGCCGGCATACTGTTTATCGACGTATCTGACGGACACCAAATCGCCCTGATTGACGTCATTGAGCGAGATGACCTTGCCGAATTGCTCCACCTCGGTATTATCCGTCACCACAAACGTGATTTCATCGCCGCCCGTATTGACGACAAGCTTGTCGCCGACCCAGTCGACATCGGCGACCCATCCCTGGATCTCCGGCATCCGGGGGACGGCCGCAGGATCCACATCCTCGGCCGGCACGTCCCCGCAGCACAGGAGCGCCGCAGACAAAACCATAAATGCTGCTTTTTTCATGCGTATCCTTTCGTTTGGACTTTGCAGAAACCCTCCACGCTTATTCCTGGGCGGCCAATATCTGAAGGCGCCGCAAAACCTCCTGCATCGCCGGAACGGACAGGTCGCGCTCCAGAGAAAAACGCGGCTTGCGGGCAAATATCTTCTTTGCATCCTGCGTCAACAACTCAAAGCCGTCGGCAAACAGCGACAAGACAACCGGCTTCACCTCAGTATCGGCCAGGAACGCCTGGGCCCTGACCGGCTTATCGGACGTCACAAAAAATTTGGCGAACTCCACATCCTGCATCCGGACTTCACTCAGCCATCCCAGATACTTGCCGGCGCGGTGCGCCCAGGTCTCCCTCTGGACCTTGACGACAAACGAACTTTTTTTGAAAAGGTACACTTCAAGATATGAAGGCGAATTCCTGCTTTCCGGTATCAGCCGCACGCGCAGGCGGTATCCGCCGACAGAAACATCCCAGACCGGAAACAAGGAAAACCGCGCCACGCGGCCGCCGAACTGCCTTTCCAGCGCCTTGAGAGCGCCGACCCTCTTCAGGTTCCATCCGTAATAAACCCCCAGAAAAACAGCAAAGATCAGGAATAGAGGGCCAAATTCGACGATCACAGACCGCAGACCAGGAGGAATCCCCGAAGGCATGCCGCGCACCCCAGAGGCTGCCTCCAGCCAACCGCATCCCACAAGACCGGCCGCCGACAAGCCGAGAACGACAGGACTTTTTCTGAAAAACGGTAACGCCCGCCCCATGCTCCTCCTCATGCCATCAACTGCTACACCCCGCGCTTATCGGCACCTGGCGCTAAATGGTATTGCGCCAGTGTTCGCCCGCCGGCGAAAATTGCGCGCCTGCCTGCCGGCAGGCAGGGGTGTTCCGCCAACTGCTACACCCCGCGCTTATCGGAATTGCGCGGGTGTTCCGCCAACTGCGGAAGAAGTTTGCGATAAATATAAACGGTCGCCATCATGACCGTCGGTATGGCGGCGAAGATACCGATCAGCAACGCCGCCATCCCCAAAAGGACCACGCCGATGCCTACCAGGTCGAACCAAAAAATATCCCAACGAATACCCTCTGTCACCTTCGAGCTCAATTTCAACGCCTCTACAGGCCCCGCCTTTTTGTCGATGATGAAATAGGAAAAAAACTGGAAACGCACCGCCCACATGAAGCCGGGCACGACCAAGAGAATGAGGCCACCCAGGACAATGAGGGAATAAAGAACAGAACTGGCCAGGTATTTGAAAAAAAGACCGTAATCCGCAAAAAGGCTACCGAGCCCCGTCGGCGCGCCGTCATGGATCTGGAGCGTTACGCGGATCATCCCCATCTGGACGACAAGGCCGACGGCCCAAAAAACGAAAGTACCCACGACATGGGCCACGGGAAAAAGCTTGGGGTTCAGGTGGGAAAAATAACTCTGCACGCCGCTCGCAGCCATGACGATCAAAAGCGCTCCGGCAAAAAACCAGAAGTGTTTTTTCATCTTTTCCCACCCAAAACCAAACGCCTCCTGCCGGGTAAATCTCTTGGCTTCCATTTAGCCCCCCCTCTTTGCCTTCACATACGGTTATGGACCGTTCTTCAACGGTCAAGAACTTTCAAAAAAGCCTCCACGACGGCCGGGGCGAATTGCGTCCCGCTGCCTTTCTTGAGCTCGGCAATAGCGGTCTCTTTACTAAGCGCATCGCGGTAAGACCGCCTGGACGTCATCGCATCGTAGGCGTCCGCGGCGGTCACGATCTGCGCCCAGGGATCGATCTGACCCTCTTTGAGCCCGTCGGGGTACCCCTTGCCGTCATACCGCTCGTGATGAGAGCGCACAACAGCCAGCATCTTCTTTTCCAGAAAAATGGGCTTCAGGATCTCCTCCCCTGTCACGGGATGCTGCTTGATTGTGGCCCATTCCTCATCGGTAAGCTTTTCGACCTTGTTGAGGATCCTCTCATCAATGCCCAGCTTGCCGATATCGTGGAGCTGGGCCGTCTCCTTGAGCATGTCGGCTTCTTGGACGCCAAACCCCATCTGGAGGGCGATGGCCCTCGAATAATCCGCTACGCGGTCCGAGTGTCCGCGCGTGTAGCTATCTTTGGCCTCGAGTCCCCGCACCAAAGACTCGACGATACGGTAAAAATAATCGCGCAGGGCACGGCGCGATTCAAGCAGGCTTCCTGCCATCTTATTGAAAGAATCCCCCAGCTGGCTGATCTCATCATGGCCCTTGATATCGACTTTATAGCCCAGGTCTCCGGCAGCGATGCGCTGCGTGGCCTCCCGGAGTTTCAAAATAGGCCCTGTTGTCTGCCTGGACACCCAGATGCCCAAAAGAAGAGAAAGAACGATGCCGAACGCCAGAACGATCAGAAAACGGCGGTTGAGTTCCCGCTCCATGTCGAAGACGTCTTTGGCGGAAATATCAATACCCAGCACGGCCACGGCCCGGCCCGTCTTGTCGCGCACAGGCGCATAGCCGGACAAAGTGACGCCCCACTCGTCGACCATCAGCTTTTTGTCGGCCGACGGGGCCTCGAACGCCTTTTCCATCTCCGGGAAACGCGAGGCGTCATAGGGATCGCCGGGATAAGAAGTCAGGACGCGGTTGTTCTTATCCTTGACCACAGGATTGATGTCCACAATGAACTGCCAGGCCCCGTGCTTCTGCGTCTGCGTCATCGTATAGATATAAAGGATCCTGGGGTTTGTCTCCTTGATCCGGCGCAGGACCGCGGCGATCGCCTGATAAGCTTCGCTATCGACCCCTTGCCTGTCGAGGGGGACGGACATCAGCGTATCGCCGTCGATCATCAGGCTCGCCGTCTTTGTCAGGACGATAAGCCCCTGCCTCAACTGCTGGAACTGGGCCTCAAGGCTGACGCGATGGATCAGGATGTTGCCGAGGAAGGTGACGAAGAACAAGGAAAAGATGAACGCGACGGTGACTTTCGCGCGGAAACTCAAATACAGAGGAAATATTTTCTTCATGGACGAGAAATCGCTCCTGTTCTTGCCGTAGTGTTAGCATCAGCATAACGCAAAAAAGGGGAAATGGGAATAAAAAACCGCAAGAAGGAACGCTGAAAAGGAAGCGGACAGGCCCGACAAAAACTTGTTGAATTCGAAAGGTATTTTTTGTATAATCTTCCCACTCTAAAGATTGCTTCGGGGACGTCGCTTTCCCGCCTGGCGCCCTTCGGGCTTGGCGGGATCCCGCCCAAGCGCAAGCGACGGCGGGAAGCCTGGTTTATTATTCTGGCTGTGATCCGAAAGAATAGTTCTTTTGTACTATGCATTATGTGTATATAATCAGGAGCCAGAAGAACCATCAGTTTTATATAGGTTCAACTAAGGATGTTCGTGATCGCATCAAACAACACGAGCGAAGCGAGACAAAGTCGCTGAAAAATAAAGGTCCATTTGAGATAGTTCGTATCGAAGAGTTTGTTACAAAGACGGAAGCCCTAAAAAGAGAGAAGCAGATAAAACGCTATAAGGGCGGCCGCGCATTTAAGAAACTTATCGCAAAAACTTCGGGGACGTCGCTTAGCCTGGTTTAAGGCCCTTGATTGTCGATCAAGTGATCGTGGGTTCAAATCCCATCGTCCCCGCCAAAATAAAAGAGGCCGCACAATGTGCGGCCTCTTCTTTATGTGCTTGGTCCCCTGCAAATTTCCCCCTCGCAAAAACACTCGTAAATTCTGTCGCCCGCCTTCGGCGGCTCCACAATTTACTTCGTTTGCAAGGGGTATTTTAGAAAGCGCAACCGCAACTATCCCTCGCTGCCGCTTCATTTCCCGACAGCAGCTTGGGACTCGATTTTACTCGCTGCGCTCGTAAAATCTCGTGGGCGATGGAGGACTTGAACCCCCGACATTCTGCGTGTAAAGCAGACGCTCTAACCAGCTGAGCTAATCGCCCGAAAGCCTAACCTCCGCCGTAGGCGGATCAGCCCTGGCCTGCCCAAAGGGCAGCCGAGGCTGAAATTGTCCCGACGCTTGCCACCGGCAAGGTCGGGATCCCGACCGAACGCATGTGAGCGTCGGGACGCCAACCGCCCGAAATATAACCTCCACCACGAATGGATCAGGCTCCAGCTAAAACTGCCCGCCACAAAAATATCATTTAAGGCGGGTCCGCCTCTGGCGGAAACTAACCGCCCAATGCCTCTCTTCTCTGTTACGCTCCGGAAAATTTGCCCAGGGCGATAAGCGAAAAGACCATGACAAAGAGGGCGACGGTCTCCGTGATACCGAGCACGGCCAGATAGTTGCCGAAACCTTTGCCCGTCTCGCCCATCGCGTCGCAGGCCACAGCCGCGCACCGACCCTGCCATAAGGCGGACAAACCAATGGCCAGGCCGCAGAAAGCGCCGATACCCCACAGATACTGTCCCTTGTTAGCCAACTCCAGGACCTTGTTCATGACGATGTTGCCGTAGATCGTCTGCGTCAGGGGCGCGCCGACAAGCGCGACGAGAAGAAAAGACGCAGTCTTGTTCTGCGAAAAGTTCTTTTTCCAGGCGCCGATGGCCGCCATGCCGGCCGTGCCTGCGCCGATCGCAGAGCCGCAGGCCGCCAGGGCCAATATGAGCGCCGCCCCCAAATCTTTAAATTGCACCAGCACATTTCCTTCCATTGTTCCCTCCTTGATTTTGCCTATAGTGGGTAACTCTTCGTTACAAAATCAACCCCGAGCCTGCGCAGAAAATTTTTGCCGACTGGCCAGCTTCGCTGGCCGAGTCGTGGCAAAAATTTTCAAGCGTTTAGGCGAGTGGGTTAATCCTTTATTCTTCTGCAAGCGGCTTATACGGCGTCCCCGACCACGTCACGGCCGCGTGCCCCGAAAACTCCAGCACATTCAACCGGACGCCATGCACAAGGACCGACATGGGACCCAGGACGATGTTAAGCGCGTGGCCGGCGATGACGATCGCCACGGCCCCGATGATGCCGATGATCCCCGATGCGGCGGCGCCGGCCGCCATGAAATTAAAAGCGTCGGCAATGGCGATGGTCGCCAGCCCGACGGCAAAAAGACGGATGTAAGAGACGACATCCGTAAAATTATTCACGAGGCTCAAGGCCAGCGTCCCCAGCCCGGAGCCGACGGCCCTGAAGATATTCTTCTGGAAATTGACGAACACGACCACGAGCGCGATCCCGGCGATGATGAAATATTTCCCCGCGGAAGGGAAAGGATCGCCCAACAGCAGGGTCTTGGCCAGGAAAAACGCCGCCCAGATGATGGACAGCCACCCCAGCTCCGCCACGGCGACCGGCGACGGCAGAAGGACGGCAAAGCGCCACAGGTGCGCGATCGTCAAATGGACCGCGCCGATCCCGAAACAGAGCGCCTGGACAAAACCGGCATCATTAAGTTGAGGCAGCGGGGCCTTGATGCCCAAGTTCACGAGCCAGGTCTGGCCGAAGAATACGCCGCTCAAGGCCCCCCAAACAATGGCGCATGAGCTCAACACATACATAAGAAAGAACGGCGCCTTGTTCTGCACGTTTTTGCCGAACTTGCGATACGCCCAGAGGGTCAAAAGAAAATAAACCAGGCCGTATCCGGCGTCGCCGATCAGGATGCCGAAAAACAGGCTGAAAAAAAGCAAAAACGTCGGACTGATATCGAGTTCCTTATATCCAGGGGTGATCTCAAGAAGTTTGAGGACCGGCTGGATAAGAGAGATCCAACGGGGATTGCGCAACAAGGTCGGGACGCGGTCTTCCGGCGAAGGATCGTCTGTAAAAAGGCCCCACCCCTCCTTTTGGGCGGCGCCGGACAACACCTCCATCTGATCAGACGGCGCATATCCCGTCAGATACGTCAAAGCCCCTTCCTGCCCCATGCCGGCGACGGCCTTGGCAAACTCAAGGTCTCTCTCTAAAACTTTCTTCTGGCGCAAAAAGCATTCTTTGTGACACTGGACAGCCCGGCCTTCCCGGACCAGCTGCTCCATGACCTGTCGGTCTTCTTCGCGGCGTTTTTTCATGGCCGCCAGGCCCGTCTTCGGCGGGACGATCTCCTTGAAAGGGACAGCGACGGGCTCGCGCGAGACCACGGCGCATAGCGCGCTGCCCTGGTGCGTGCGCAGGACCTCCACAACAATGTCCCGGGGAAACTTCTTCAGATCGGAGACAGGCGCCTGATACAATCGCACATAGATACCACGGTCGCGCAACGTCTTTAAAAGCTGGGGGTCAAAATCGCCCCACGGCTCCCATTCGCCGATATTGACCGCCAGACTCCGGGAAAATTCCTTGAGATGCTGATAGCGCTTCCCCAGATCGATGACATGAAGCACATCCTGTTTCCAGTCTTTCTCTTTCTTCGAAGCCGCAGGGGCTTTCGTCTCATCGGCAAAGATCTCTTCCTGCAGGACGACCAGGGCCTCGTCCAAAAGTTCGATGTCGCGCTGGCATGCCTCGACATCCTTGCCTGCCGGCGTTCTGTCGTGCTCGACGTGGACGACGCCCAGCGAACGCAGGCGCTCCACCAGCCGCTGCGCGTCCTTGGCCTCGACGATAATGCCGACTTTTTTCATAGGTACAATCATGCTACGGCACCTTTAATGAGCGGACAATTTACGCGAAGCGAATAATATGAGTAAGCGTAAATTGTAGTCCCGCACCTGCGGGACGTCCGCGAATTAAACCCAGCACGAATTTTATATTTTTAATGATTCTGCTATCCGCGCTTTTAAATATGTCCTTGCTTGACCGTATTGCTTTAGCTTTGTCTCTCTTCTCCTTGCGTCAACTTCCGAAAGAAAAGCCTCATAATAAACGAGCTTCGATGCCGCACGATCTTTATCGTGCTGCCGGATACGTCTTTGTAAATCGCTTGTATAACCGTAATAAAAACTCGCCGCTATCTTTATCTCTTAAAACATACACGTAGTACATAAAATTCGTGCTGGGTAGCTTCGGGCTAATGGCTTATGCTCGCTAACGCTCCATAAGCCATGCCCTCAGTTATCTTCCTCTTGGCGATCTTGGAACGGCCGACCGCATTCGTCATCTGGTCGCCGATGTAAATCTTGATCAGGCGGATCGCCTCTTCGGCTTCGGGGATCTTGACCTTCTCGAAAAGGTTGACGCGCTGGGTCGTGATCCGCAATTCCTGGCGCAGGATGGCCTGCGCTTCATTGAGGACTTCGATTTCTTTGCGCAAAGACACGATTTCCCTCAAGGCATCCACGGCCTGGTCCACCCACAAGGGCGTCAGGAACAAATCGTATTCGGCAGGGTCAAAGACAAGGCGTTCAAAGACGGGCAGATCGACGCCGGCGACGTTACGCATCCCGCGCACGACCTCTTTGGGTCTCAGCCACGCCTCCAGAGAGACGCTTTTATCCGTCAGCAGGCCTGCCCACGCCTGGCGCTGCGCGACCTTCGACTTCTCTTTGGTCCGCCGGTCCTCCAGGGCCGCGTTCAAATGCAGGATCTCCAGCTGCAGCTGTTGTTTTTTCAGCTGGAGAGTCGGCAGATAACGCTCGTAGCTCTTGAGGGCATCCCGTTGGCGCTTTAATTCGCCTTTGGTCAGCTTAATCTTCATCTTATTTCTTGGGGCCCGCCCCGTTAGAAAAAATTTCCCGTTACGTTTTTTATCCTGCCAATAATACCGCCCACAACCAAAGCTTCTGTCTCAAACCTACTCCATATTTTTTCTAACGGGCCAGTATTTCTCGATCAGGGCCTTCTTGATGCCGGTCTCTTCCGGCGAAAAACATTCGGCCAGGATCTCCCACCCCCGGTCCAGCGCGCGCTCAAGCGAAATATTGACCTCCAGCGACATCATCTGGCTTTCAAAGAGTCCGCCGTAGCGCAGGAGTTTCTTGTCCCAGTTCGACATCTGGAACCCCATGGCCTGCTTCTCCAGGGTCTCCCTGTAGCTGGCAAACAACTGGATCATGGTGTCCATGATCGTGCGGTGGTCGTCGCGCGTGGCGCCGTTGACCTGTTGTTTGAGACGGGAGAGCGACCCAAAGGGCTCAATCACCTTGTTTTTGAGATAAAACTGCCCTTCGGTGATATATCCCGTGTTATCCGGCACCGGGTGCGTCACGTCGTCGCCTGGCATGGTCGTCGCGGCCAGGATCGTGATGGAACCCGCCGTATCGAAATCAACGGCCTTCTCGTAACGGCTGGCGAGCTGGCTGTAGAGGTCTCCCGGATAGCCGCGGTTCGACGGCACCTGTTCCATAGTGATGGAGACTTCTTTCAAGGCGTCGCAGAAATTCGTCATATCGGTCAAAAGGACCAGGACCCTCTTTCCGGCCAGGGCGGATTGCTCGGCAACCGCCAGGCTCAAATCGGGCACAAGCAAACATTCGACCGTCGGGTCTGCGGCCGTATGGATGAAGAATATCGCGCGTGACAACGCGCCGGCCTCCTCCAGGGTGTCGCGGAAAAAAAGATAATCGTCGTGTTTCAGGCCCATGCCTCCCAGGATGATGATATCCACCTGCGCCTGGATGGCGATACGGGCCAACAATGCATTATAGGGCTCGCCGGCAATCGAAAAAATCGGCAGTTTTTGCGATTCGACCAGCGAGTTGAAAACGTCGATCATGGGAATATTGGTGCGGATCATCCGGCGGGGGATGATGCGCTTGACCGGGTTGACCGATGGCCCGCCGATATCCACCATGTTCTCTGAAAGCGCCGGGCCGCGGTCCAACGGCTCGCCCGACCCGTTGAAGATGCGGCCTAAAAGGTTTTCGCCGGAGGCCACGCGCATGGGATGCCCCAGAAACCTGACCTGGTCGCCGGTAGAGACGCCGCGGCTGCCGGCAAACACCTGCAATGACACCCGCCTGCCGTCAATACGGATGACCTGCGCCAGAGAAACGCCGCCCTTGGTCATGACCTGCGCGATCTCCATGGATCCGATGCCGTCGGCCTCGACGGTGATGACATCGCCTGCGATCTGGATGATGTTCGTATAAACTTTATGCACGTTCGCCGTCCTTTTTGGATTTAAGCTGGGTCTCTATCAAAGCCTGGATCTCGTCTTGTATCTTTTTGTATTCGCCAGTGTCCTGCGCCGCCGAGTTCCAGCCGCGGAAGAGCTGACGCAATTGGTGAAAAAAGTGCAGAGCGGCTTCCTTGTCCGTAAACGCGAAATCCGCCTGCAGGACGTTTTTGTAGATAAAGCCGTAGACGGCCTTCTGGCGCTCGGCGCTTGTCGCCTCATCGACAGGGTCGAAGGCGTTCTGCTGCAGATAGACGAAATCGAAAAATTCGCCTTTGAGATAATCCACGTAGTCCTTGAGGGACGTGCCTTCCTCGCCGATGACTTTCATCATCTGGCCGACATCGTGGCTCTTGCGCAGGATCGCGTGGCCGGCGGCGATCTCGCGGACGTCGATGATGCTGGGATACTTGCTCCAGCTGATCAAAGGGTCTATCGCCGGATACCGGCGGGCGTCCGATCGCTCGCGCGAGAGGCCGTGGAAGGCGCCGACGACCTTGAGGGTCGCCTGCGTCACCGGTTCTTCGAAATTGCCGCCCGCAGGGCTCACCGTGCCGCCGATCGTAACAGACCCCATTGTGCCGTCATAGAGCCTGACGACGCCGGCGCGCTCGTAAAAAGAAGCGATGCGCGACTCAAGGTAGGCCGGAAAGGCCTCTTCGCCGGGGATCTCTTCCAGGCGGCCCGACATCTCCCGCATGGCCTGCGCCCACCGCGAGGTCGAATCCGCCAAAAGCATGACATTCAACCCCATCTGGCGGTAGTATTCGGCGATGGTCACGGCCGTATAGACGCTGGATTCCCTGGCGGCGACGGGCATGGAGCTCGTATTGCAGATGATGACGGTCCTGTCGCTCAAGGGCTTGCCGGTCTTGGGGTCTTTTAATTCCGGAAACGTCTTTAACGTCTCGACGACCTCGCCAGCGCGCTCGCCGCAGGCGGCGATGATGACGATATCCACGTCCGCGTGTCGGCTGATGAGCTGCTGCAACACGGTCTTTCCGGCGCCGAACGGCCCGGGAACGCAATAGGTGCCGCCGCGCGCCACAGGAAACAGGGAATCGATCAGGCGCATCTTTGTCACCAGAGGTTCCGTCGGCATGAACTTTTCGGCGTAGGCCTTGATGGCGACCTTGACCGGCCAGGTCTGGACCATCCGGCATTCGACGAGCTTGCCGTTGGCGTCCTTGAGGCGCGCCACGACATCTTTCAAGGTATAGCGCCCGGCACCAACGATCTCGGCGACCTCCCACTCCCCTTTCAGGTCGAACGGCGCCATGATGGCATGCTTAAAAATCTTTTCCGGCACGGTGCCGAGCTTGTCGCCCGCCCTGACCTTTTGACCGGCTTTTGCCGATGGCGTAAAATCCCATTGGCCGGCGTCCGGCAGAGGGTCTTTATAAACGCCTCTCTTGAGGAAAAATCCGCATTCCTTGGCCAAATCAGGCAATGGGTTCTGCAGGCCGTCGAAGATCTGACCCAGCAGGCCCGGGCCGAGCTCGACGGACAACAAGGCGTCGGTGAACGTCACGGCGTCGCCGACCTTGACCCCTGTCGTGCTTTCATACACCTGGGCCTCGGCCTTGTCGCCGCGCACGCGGATCACTTCGGCCTTCAGGCGGTCGGCGCCGCAGGCGACATACGCCACTTCATTCTGGATGACATAATCATCAAAGGTGATCGCCACCATGTTTCCGTTGATGGCCGCCACGCGGCCTTTTCTTTCAGATGCCATAATAACCTCGCATAAGTAAAAAACAAACTCAAATAACCAATATCCAAGAACCAATAACCAATCAATGACCAGTAATCAAATTTCAATTATCAAACATTCCTTTGGTCATTCCATTCAGTTCACGACCAACGTCTCTTCCAGGATCTTTGTCCTGTCCGCCGAAGCGACGCGCTCCCAGCGTTCCAAGATCAACAGCTTCAGGCCGTAAGCCAAAAGGGCCTCGAAATCGAAATAATGCCCGAAGGATAATTCGTCGAGTTTTTTCCATCGTTCTTCGTCCAGGATCTTTTCGGCTTCAAGAGGCGCCGGCTGTCTGACCGCGTTAAGCGCCACCTGCACCACCCAGGAATCCCACCAGCCGTCATGTCGCAGGTATCTGCCGGCATCCGTCTGTTTGCGGGCCGAGCGCAGCTTGACCAATTCGTTGCGCAGGACGACCTCAAAAAGCTTCCAGGCCTTTAGCAGAGGAATGTCCGCCGGAGCGCCGGCGCTCCAGTCCGCGCCTTCAAGAGACGCCAAGACGGAAATCTCTTCTTCGCTGATCAAACCCCTGCAGCCCTCGAGGAATTTGGCATAGCTTAACGGCAATTTTTGCCCGAAGTGCAGCATCGGTAACGCGGAAACAACATATGTGTAATGTCCGGCCATAGAATCAGTCTTAAGTTGTAAGCCTTAAGCGGTAAGATAAAACTGAAAATTCCTTATTTCAAAAGCTCTGCCAGCTTCGGACGCACCAGGCCGGAAAGGTAGGCGGCCAGGGCCTTGTCGCTGAAATCAAAATGCGATTTGCCCGCGTCAAAACTGATGATAAACCCGCCGGCGACCTCGTCGGTTGACTTCAGGACGATGTCCCGCTTCAGCTCGTCCTTCAGACGGGAAAGAAACCCCTGTTCGAGTTTCCTCCGGTCGCCGTCCTGCAAAGACACCGTCACCTGACCCGCATCCTGGCCGCCGTATTGCTGGACGGCCAGCTTGACCAACGCCGCCAGCTCCTGGGGCCCAAGCGCCTGGCGCACGTCGAGCGTGACGACCTTCTCAAGCGTCGTCAGGATCTGTTTCTTCAGCGACAAGACAAGGTCGCGGCCGGCCTGTTTGAGGGCGGCCTCCGAGGCGTCCTTTTCCTGACGGATCTTCTCTTGGGCGTCATCCAGCAATTTTCTGGCGTCGCTTTCCGCGCGCGCGATGATCTCATCCGCCTGCTTCTGAGCGCGCGCCTCGATCTCTCCGGCGGCCTTCCGGGCGGACTCCACGCCTTCCTTTTGGATTTTATCTAACAATGCTTTGAGTTCCTGTGCCATAATCAACTCCTATCCGTATCAAAGTATCAGAGTGTCAAAGAAAAAAGACGACGGGTCTTGGTGCCGAGTTTTATAGCGCTCCCAACATCTTTTTCGCGGCGGCCAAAGGATCGGGCGCTTCAAGGATGGGCCGGCCGACGACCAGATAATTGCTGCCCGCGGCTGCGGCAAGAGCAGGGGTTGCGACGCGCTTTTGATCGCCGGCATCTCCATCCGGCAGCCTGATCCCGGGCGTCACGATAATAAAATTCTCTCCGCAGGCCTTGCGCACGGCGGCAGCTTCATGCGCCGAACAGACGACACCGTCAAGGCCGCTGATCTGTGCCTCCCGCGCCAGGGCTAAAACCGTCTCTTGTGTATTGCTGCTTGCCTTGGCGCTCGTCAAAACCGTTACAGCGACGATCTTCGGCTTTTCAATCTTTAACTGCGCCGCGCGTTCCCTGGCCGCTTCCGCAGCCCATCGCATCATTTCCTGGCCGCCAACGGCATGAACCGTCATCATAAAAACCGGATATCGCACCGAATCGCCTGTCGGCGCCGGAGCTTCAGGAGAACCAATGGTTGTTTCAGAAACGATAGAAATAGCTGTGCCGGTCGCAACAACACGACGAACAGTGTTGGGAATATCGTGGAATTTAAGGTCCAAAAAAACCTTCCCGCCCGTCTTCCCGATAAATTGCACAATCTCCGGTCCGCAAGCCGTGAAAAGCTGGCTACCCACTTTAAAATATTTCACAGCAGGATAAAGCTTTCCGACGATATCCTTTGCTTTCTGCAGGCTTTCAACGTCCAAGGCAACAATCAAATCAGTTTTCATAACATAACCCTTTTGCACTGTCTACTGTTCTATCAGGAGACATTCAGGCTCCCAATAAGCTCTTTGACGTCTTTGTAGTGGTGTTGCGACAGATAAGAGGCAATGCCCTCAACGACTTCGAGAGGAGTGCGGGGGTCGACGAAATTGGCGGTTCCGACAGCGACGGCAGTGGCGCCCGCGATCAGGAACTCGACCGCGTCGCGGGCATTCATGATACCACCCATGCCGACGATAGGCAAACTGATTTTGTTGTAGACCTGCCAGACCATGCGCAGTGCCATGGGCTTGATCGCCGGGCCGCTCAAGCCGCCCGTGATATTACCCAGGACGGGCCTGCGGGTCTCTACGTCGACGGCCATGCCCAAAAAGGTATTGACGAGACTGACCGCATCGGCGCCGCCATCCTGGACGGCCCGGGCGATCCTCGTGATGTCGCTGACGTTCGGCGACAATTTGACGATCAGGGTCCGGTCCGTCTTCTGGCGCACATCCCGGACGACCTTGTGCGTCAGTTCCTCGTCCTGGGAGATGATCTTGTCCTTATATTCGATGTTCGGGCAGGAAATGTTGAGCTCGTAGGCCGCGACTTCAGGGTAGGCATTGAGCGCCTCGATGACCTCGCCGTATTCGTTGCTCGTCTCGCCGCCGACGCTCACAATCAACTTTGTCCCCGCATCCCGGCACGCAGGCAGCTTCTCCTGAATAAAATCCTCCAGTCCTTCGTTCTGCAGGCCGATGGCATTGAGCATCCCGCCGGTCGTCTCGCAGATGCGCGGCGGCCGGTTGCCTTCCCGGCGGTTCTTGGTGATGGTCTTCGTTACGATCGCGCCCAGCCGGGCGGGATCGACGTAATCCGCATATTCCCGTCCGTAACCAAACGTGCCCGACGCCACCATGACGGGATTTTGCAGCTTCAAACTGCCGATGGCCACTTTAAGGTTCGGCTTACTCATGAATATTCCTACCTGTACAAAAGACTGTAAATGAGAACCCCCAGAACGAATAAAGTCACGGCCACATAAAGCTTGTCGCGTTGATAAGCGAACGCAAAAAGCGATAAAGCCACGCGCGCCAGGGGCGTCGCGATCAGGAACAGCAGGCCCAATTGGATGAGGCCGCGGCCATGCAGCGCCAGGGCGTTCTTGGCGATCCCGCCCACATGACACAGGTCTTCGGGTTCCCCCTGGAAAACCCGGTAATCGACGGTTTCGAGGCCATGACGGGACAGATACACGAGGCCTCCCAAAAACACCACAGAGCCGGAAAAAACGACACCCGCCCTCAACAGGGCCCCGATAATGACCTCCATGCGGTGATTCATCGATGCCGGAACTGCCGTATTCATTTTATTATCCATCCCTTGAGGCCCGAATAGATCATCTGCGCCGCCAAAACAACGATCACAGCGCCGAAAATCGTCCTTAATTTCCTTGTCTCCACGCCGAAAAGATGCCGAGCCCCCAGCATCGAACCGATCAGGACCCCCAAGACGACCGGCATGGTCAAGACAGGATCGATATATCCTTTATTGAGATAGATGCCGGCGCTGGCCGCGGCCGTCACGCCGATCATAAAATTACTGGTGGCTGTCGAAACCTTGAAAGGAAGGCGCATGGCTTGGTCCATGGCCAAGACTTTGACCGCGCCGGAACCGATGCCCAGCAATCCCGAAAGCACGCCTGCAATCGCCATCAAGCCGAATCCGGCCGGGACAGAACGGACACCATAAGACTTTGGGCCATGCGGCGTCGGATAAGTCCCGTTCATTTTCAAAAGAGCAGCGAATCGGTCCGATGCCTGGGTCCGGCGGCTTTCATCCTGGGGCCTGCTGGACAAATACGCGGAATTCATGAGGACGAGGCCGAAAATAACGGCAATCGCATGCGTGGGCAACCGCAAAGCCAGAAACGCCCCCACAACCGCCCCCGCCGTTGTTGCAATCTCCAAAAACATTCCGATCCGGATATTGCTGAAGCCCTCCCGGACATAAGCTGCGGCGGCGCCGGAAGACGTAGCGATCACGGCGATCAGCGAAGTGCCGATGGCATAACGGATATCCACACCGAAAGCCAATGTCAGCATCGGAATGATGATAAAACCGCCCCCCAGCCCCGTCAAAGAACCGAGATATCCTGCCACGGACGAACCGAGGCCGATCAGTATCGTTAATATCAAGACATTCATAAACCCTTAATCGCCCCAGATGATCTCTTCGGCATCGAAGACAGGGCCGTCGTGACAGATGCGCCGGTAACCCGACACCGTACGGATGACGCACCCCAGACAGGCCCCCAGGCCGCACCCCATGAATTCTTCCAGAGAAACCTGCGCTGCAAGACCCCTTTGCTGCGCCAGCGCGGCAACGGCCGCCAGCATGGCCTTGGGGCCGCAGGCGCAGATGACCGGCGCACCTTCTTGCCCGTCCGCCGAGACGGCACCATCTGTTGCCGGCGGCAGAATAGTTTTCAAAAGATCAGTCACGCGGCCCTTAAAACCCTTGGATCCATCCTCCGTTGCCACATGGATCTCGCACCCCAAATCCTTGAATTCTTTTTCCCTGATGATATGGTCTTTATTCCTTGCGCCGATAAATACGACGATCTTGGGCCCTCTTGCGTTCTCTTTGCGTCCTTCGCGAAGTCTCCTGGCCAAAAAGAACAAAGGCGCCACACCCATCCCTCCGGCCACAATATAGACACAGCGGCTCCGGCCGATCTTTTTAAGATCGAAACCGCGGCCCAGCGGCCCCAGGACGTCGATCTGTGTCAGGGGGCGTTTCTCGGCCAACAGCGCCGTACCCTTACCGACGACCTCATAAAGGATCCTCACGACATGTTTCTTCCGGCCGTTCTTTGAATGCGCCTGCCAGACGGCGTCATGAATGCTCAAAGGCCTGCGCAGGAGGGGATCGAAAGAATCTTCGATGCGCATATGAAGAAACTGCCCCGGTTCGGGCATCGCAAATCCTGCCGGAGCACAAAATTCCAAAAGCAGGTATTTGTCTCTCAAGAAAACGTTGCTTGCGATCTGAACTTTCATAGGATCAAGGCTTCTGCGGGGCCGTTCCCTCCGGCGTCTTTTGGGGAAGGGCCTTATTCTTCTTTTGCATGATCACCTGCCGGAACGACATGAGCGATTGCTGCTTGGCCTGCTCCGCGGCTTTCATCTGGGATGAAGCTTCGTCGAGCAACCCCCGCTCCAAGGCGCCGAACACCATGTATGTCGCCTTCAGATACGCCAGATAGGCCTCATGGCCCTGTTTGAACAAAGGCGGCACCGTCAAGGCGTTCAACTCGGAATAAACGAGGTCCAACGACTGGCGCGCATTGGCAAAATCATCACGCGTCGCCGTCGGAAGGTTCTGATAAAGATTGTCGATAGCGATCAGGCGGTCCGCATATCGCGTGGTGATATCAAGGAACTTCTTGTAATAGTCGAATTCTTCCTTGGTCAGGATCTCCTTGATCTCGGCCATGGTGAAAAACTGCTGATCGCCCTCCAGTTGCCCTTTTTTATACATGGACATCTCATAGACGGTCTCATTGCCCTCGGACACAGGCACCTTAAGGCTCTCCACCTCTTTCAAATAAGGGATCTGGCGGTCGACTGTCTGCTTGTCCAGTTCGACCTTGTCGACATCGTCCAGGAAAAAGCTAAGCTGCATCGTCGTGCCGCCGGTGTCGAGGGCGAAAAGATAACGGCGGTCGGACTTCCCCAGGATCCGGCCTTCATAGACCTTGCCGTTCTTGAGGATGATCTTGTCGGCCGCCTGGGCCAGAAAGGCAAACAAAAGGCACCCGGCCACAATCGCCCCTCCTATGGCCTTCATCCGATAATTTGGCATATCGCCCTTTCGTTTCTGCATTACCTTTTATGATACGCCTGCAGGGGCGTCACATCTAAATCTTTTTTCAACAAGACCTCAATGGCATTGACCGAAGCCTGCGCACCGGAAATCGTCGTGATGCACGGCAAGCCGTGCATGATGGCGTTGGAACGTATCTTGACCTCGTCTTCACGGGGGATCCGGCCGGAAGGCGTGTTGATGATCAGATGGATCTTGCCGTCCTTGATGTAGTCCAGGATATTGGGCCTCTCTTCATAAACCTTATGGATGACGCCGGTCTTGATGCCGTTTTTCTTGAGGGCATTGGCCGTCCCCTGTGTCGCGATGATATCAAATCCCAGGTCGATGAGACGCTTGACGATAAAGACGATCGCGCGCTTGTCCTTGTCCCGCACGCTGACAAAAACGGTCCCTGAAAGCGGCAGGTTCTGGCCGGCGGCGAGCTGGCTCTTCATGTAGGCCCGGCCGAGATCATCGTCGATCCCCATGACCTCGCCCGTGGATTTCATTTCCGGCCCCAGCATGATATCCACGCCCGGGAAACGGTTGAAAGGAAAAACAGACTCCTTGACCGATGAATATTCTGGAATGCGCTCCTGCGTGAACCCAAGGTCTTTCAATTTCGCCCCGGCCATGACCCTGGCCGCGAGTTTGGCGAGCGGCACGCCGATGGCCTTGGAAACAAAAGGAACGGTGCGGGAAGCGCGCGGATTGACCTCCAGGCAATAAAGCTTGTTGTCGCGGATGGCATATTGGACGTTCATGAGCCCTACGACTTTCAGCTCTCTGGC
This sequence comes from Candidatus Velamenicoccus archaeovorus, assembly GCF_004102945.1. Taxonomy (GTDB): domain Bacteria; phylum Omnitrophota; class Gorgyraeia; order Velamenicoccales; family Velamenicoccaceae; genus Velamenicoccus; species Velamenicoccus archaeovorus. The sequence goes on from NZ_CP019384.1 coordinate 1,738,771, forward strand.
CATGGCAATGGTCGACTGCCGGATCTTGTTGACCATCTCTTCGCTCAGGCTGTAGGGCGGCAGCACCATCGCCGAATCGCCGGAATGGATGCCGGCCTCCTCGATGTGTTCCATAATGCCGCCGATGACGAAGGTCTCGCCGTCGGCGAGCATGTCCACGTCCACCTCCACCGCGTCCTCAAGGAATTTGTCGATCAGGATGGGGTGTTCGCCGGAGACGCGGCTCGCCTCCAGGATAAAGCGCTCCAGGGTGTCTTCGTCGTAGACGATCTCCATGGCCCTGCCTCCCAAAACATAAGAAGGGCGCACCAAGACCGGATAGCCGATACGTCCGGCGACGCTCTTGGCCTCTTCGAAATTCCTTGCCGTCCCGTTCGGCGGCTGGCGCAGCTTGAGCTTATCGAGCATGATCTTGAATTTTTCGCGGTCCTCGGCGATGTCGATGGATTCGGGGCTCGTGCCGATGATGTTGACGCCGGCCTTCTTTAAGGCCAGTGTCAGGTTCAGGGGGGTCTGACCGCCCAACTGCACGATCACCCCCCACGGTTTTTCCTTGTCGACGATATTCAAGACGTCCTCTTTGGTCATCGGCTCAAAGTAGAGTTTGTCGGACGTATCGTAGTCGGTCGAGACCGTCTCGGGATTACAGTTAACCATGATCGTCTCGAATCCGGCTTCCTTCAGGGCGAAAGACGCATGGACGCAGCAATAATCGAACTCGATGCCCTGGCCGATCCTGTTGGGGCCGCCGCCCAGGATCATGATCTTCTTTTTAGTATCGGGCCTGGACTCGTCTTCCATCTCATACGTCGAATAATAGTACGGGGTGTAGGCCTCGAATTCCGCCGCGCACGTGTCAACGAGCTTATATGTCGTCTTGGGCCCGCAATGACTCCTGAGTTCCTTGATCTCGTCCTCGTGCACGCCGAAAAATACACTCAGCTGCCGGTCGGAAAACCCCATCTTCTTGGACTGTTCCAAAAGCACAGGCGTCAGACGGCTTTTGAGATCACCCTTGGCGCCGGCCACATCCCGCAAGGCCGTCTCGAAATCAACGATCTCTTTTATATTTTCCAAAAACCACCGGTCGATTGCCGTCAGCTCGCCGATCTCCCCGACGCTCATGCCGATACGCAAGGCGTCGCCGATATAAAAAATGCGCGCGTCGCTGGGCTGGCGAAGTTTTTTGGTCACAAATTCCCGGAGATGCTGGGGAGAATCGAATTCCATCGCACCGATCACGCTGTCGAGGCCGTTGCGTTTGATCTCCAGGGAACGCAGGCCCTTCTGCAGGGCTTCCTTGAAGGTGCGCCCGACGGCCATCGCTTCACCGACGGACTTCATCGAAGTGCCGAGAGTGGCGTCGGCACCCGGAAACTTCTCAAAGGTAAAACGCGGAACCTTGACGACGCAATAGTCGATCGTCGGCTCAAAAGAGGCCGGGGTCTCCTTGGTGATGTCATTGGGGATCTCGTCGAGCGTGTAGCCGACGGCGAGCTTGGCGGCGATCTTGGCGATCGGAAACCCCGTCGCCTTGGAAGCCAAGGCCGAGGATCGCGATACGCGCGGGTTGATCTCGATCATGACCATGCGGCCGTTCTTTGGATTGATGGCGAACTGGACGTTACAGCCGCCTGTGTCGACACCGATCTCGCGGATGGCGCGGATGGCGGCGTCCCGCATCGTCTGGTATTCGGCGTCCGTCAAGGTCTGCGCCGGGGCGACGGTGATCGAATCTCCCGTATGAATGCCCATAGGATCGAAATTTTCGATAGAACAGATGATGACGACGTTGTCCTTGCGATCGCGCATCACCTCCAGCTCGAACTCTTTCCATCCGAGGACCGATTCTTCCAGGAGGACCTCGTGGATCATGCTGTATTCCAGGCCGCGCGAAACAAGATCTTCGAATTCCTGCATGTTGAAGGCGATGCCGCCGCCGGTCCCGCCCAAGGTAAAACTCGGCCGGATCACGATCGGCATGCCGAGGATCTCGACGGCCTTCTTCGCTTCGTGCATGGACTTGATATTGATGCTGCGCGGCAGATCCAGACCGATCTTCTGCATGGCCTTTTTGAACAAATCCCTGTCTTCGGCCTTCTCGATCGCCTTGCGGTCCGCGCCGATCATCTGGACCTTATATTTTTTCAAGACGCCCCTCTTGGCCACCTCCACGGCGACGTTCAGCCCCGTCTGGCCGCCCAGCGTCGGCAGGAGCGCATCCGGCCTCTCCTTGGCAATGATCTTCTCGACGACCTCGGGCGTCACGGGCTCGATATAGGTCGCATCCGCGAATTGAGGGTCTGTCATGATGGTCGCGGGATTGGAGTTAACCAGGACAACCTTATAACCCTCTTCCCGCAAGGCCTTGCAGGCCTGGGTCCCGGAATAATCAAATTCGCAGGCCTGGGATATGATGATAGGGCCGGAGCCGATGATCATGATCTTCTTCAAATCTTTGCGTTTTGGCATAAATTCCCCTAAAAGATGTCTGCTATTTCCTTCTGCCCTTCCTGAACTTCCTCATCATCTCCGTGAAGCGGCCAAACAGGTAACCCGCGTCATGCGGGCCGGGGCCGGCCTCGGGATGGTACTGCACGCAGAACAAAGGCAGCTGTTTGTGACGTAATCCTTCCGTCGTCTTGTCATAAAGGTTGACGTGCGTCAAGGCGACGTTCTTATCCTTGATCGATTCCATGTCCACGCAAAAACCGTGGTTCTGCGATGTGATCTCAACCTTGCGCGTCTCCAGGTCCATCACGGGATGGTTGCCGCCGTGGTGGCCGAATTTGAGCTTATAGGTCTTGCCGCCGAGGGCATGGCCCAGGAGCTGATGCCCCAGGCAGATGCCGAAAAGCGGCACCGCACCGATGAGTTTCCTGATCTCCTGGATGGTATAATCCAGGACCGCCGGATCGCCGGGGCCGTTGGAGAGAAAAACCCCGTCGGGTTTAAGCGCCAGCACCTCTTGCGCCTTCGTCGCTGCCGGCACGACCCTCACCTTGCACCCTGCCCGGTCAAGGAGCCGCAGGCTGTTGTATTTGATGCCGTAATCAAAGGCTACGACGAAGAACTCCTTACGGCCCCCCGCCCCCGGCCAGTCGTAGGCCTGTTTGCATGTCACGTCCCGGACAAGGTCGCGGCCGACCATCACGGGTGATGCCATGACCTTAGCCTTGAGGGAAACGACATCGAAATCACGCGTGGAAAGGATCCCTCTCATGGCCCCCGAGCTGCGGATACGCCGCGTCAACGCCCGCGTATCGAGGCCCTCGGCTGCGACGATGTTGTGTTTGGCCAGATAATCCTCGAGGGACACCGAGCCCCTCCAGCTGGAGAAGATCTTCGACTTTTCTTTGACGATAAAGCCGTCCGCCCAGGGCTTGGCCGATTCGACATCGTCGCTGTTTGTCCCGTAATTGCCGATCAGGGGATACGTCATGGTCACGATCTGACCCTTGTAGGATGGATCCGTCAGGATCTCCTGATAACCTGTCATTGACGTATTAAAGACCACCTCGCCCAAGGTCTCGCCTTCTGCGCCGAAGCTTTTTGCCTCCAGCACAAAACCGTCTTCAAGCAGTAAAATAGCCTTTTTCATGATGTCCTTTTGATGGAAGATCCTTTCCTCGCCTTCGAGCTGTCCGTCAACTCAAGGACCTTCTCTACAGCTTCCTCAGCTGTCTTGACTTCAACGACGCCAGGGATAGACCAGGACCCCAGCCCGATGACGGGTTTTTTCATCACTGACCTATATACAAACCATCAGAGATTTTGGAAGCGCGAATTTTGGCCGCATGCCTGCCTGTCCAAGAGAGCAGGCGAGCGCGACGACGATGGCGTACCCTTTGTGGTACGTCGAGGAGAAACAACGCAGCAGGCGGTCAAAAGACGCCTTCCCCTCTGTTCTTAATCAGGGGGCCGGACGCTTTTGGGCTGCGACTTCGTCGCTCGTCCTTGACGTAGCGCTTCGGCTACGCCGGCGTCCTCTCCTCCTCGTCTCGCTCCAAAATCGTCACGGCCAAAACTCCGATGGTTTGTATATAGGTCAGTGGGCAAACGCGATCTCGGACAACGTCCCATACTTTCCCGGCAAGGCAATCACGGCATCCGCGCAACCCGCCACGATCGTGTTGCGGGTATAGCCTAATCCGGTAGGAATCGGTATGTCAATGAAGGGATTGGCGGCATTCTTGTCTTCTGAAGGCAAGATGCCTATGGTCAAGCCTCCTCCATTCTTTGCTCCTCTGGAAACAGCCTCCATAACCCCTTTTAAACCTCCAGTAACTATTATTGCCCCCACTTTTGCCAACAATTCACCTAATTTTATTGAAATTCCCTCCACTTTGGCATCACATGCGTGACCGCCAACAACAGCAATAATCAACCTCTTATTCCCTGATTTATTTAAAGACATAAATAAGTTTCTCGAACTCTTTTTCTTTGGAGTTGGCAAAATAAACCGTGAACTTCAAGCTCGTCCCGGCATCATTCCCCATGAGGCGGACATACCCCTGATAAGCCTGCGATATATCAAACTCCTTTTCACCGTTAGCCGGGATATCCCTGAATTCCCACGGGAAAGAAAATATCTTTTTGTCGTTGATATAGATGTCCAAAGGAAGGATATCGATCTGTTGAGGGGTCGGGTTGCGTATGACCAAAAAAAACCTGTTTTCGTCTGGATAGTTTCTTTGATAATAGATATCCTCGATGCGGAACAGAGGTTTCGCTCCCCAATCGAACGACATCTTGTCGCTCTCAATAAAGGTCGTGCAGGGAAAATTAACGCCGTCCCTGAGCTCATTGATGCCGAGCGTCAGCGCATTTTTTGTCGTCCCTGAATAGTCCCCCTGGGCGCCGAGATAAGCCAGACTGACTTTCTCGCCGATGGTCGTGATCTTGACGGCCGGCCGGGCCACATCCCACTGGGCAAAGACCTTATATGTCCCTGCCGGGACTCCCTCGATGCTGTAAGGAACTTTCTGCCCCTTGATTTCCGCGGCATCGATCTTGTCAAACATCATCTTGGACGCCGAGATATAGTTGCCGTCGCCCGTGTCCTCCAAAAGATAAACATAAAGATCGCCGGAGACCCCTTTGAGAGGCGGCAAGGTCACAACGCCCGATATCCGGCCTTCACCTTCTCTCTTGACAGGATTCCCCTCTCCAGGGGTCTCTTGTCGCGGCGGCTTTAAAGGATGCGGCTGGCGTTCGATAAATCTTTTTAAGAAAGCGCCCTGCCCGGATCCGGGCTCGAGCTCACCGCTCGCCCATCCCCCGGCGGCAGCCTCAGGGGTCGCGCTGCCTTCTTCCTCCGAGGCGACCATGGCCATGATATGTTCCTTGCTTGCATCGCTGGAGACGGAAGAAAAAAGGGGCTCTTTTTCGACAACAGGCACAACAGTCCTGTCGGCTTCAAAAAGAGACAAAGGAACATAACCCCTTTCCTGATCAAATTCTTCCTCGGACGTCATCCGGTTGATATCCTCCAAGAAGATCGTCGCACGCGTCGCCGCCTCCCCCTCGCCGGAACGCAGCACAATATATTTCGGCGTCTTTTCGACGATCTTGCCGCGCATCACCGTGCCGTTTTTCAAAATAACGACCTCCGCCCAAGCCGTGATCGATGCGCCCAAAACAACGACCGCTGCCAGGAAAAAACCGATGATATTGAATTGAAACCGCGGTTTTTTTATAAGCACAACAAGGTCTCCTTCTGCGTCAAATTTTAATTTATGCGCCTGGACAGAATCCCTGCCTGCCGGCAGGCAGGGAACTTGACACCACTAGCTCCGCTCCTCGTCTCTGATAAGACGGAACCCCGAGCGATGTTAAAAAATCATCCTGAAGTCTTTATTATGCCCCCGGCAGGAATCGGTCTCGTTCGGCTGCGCCTCGCTCGCCACCGGGCCGCTCACCAACTCGCGGCCCCGCTAAACGGTCGGCCTTATCCGGCCGACCAGCGGCCTCCGGTTCGATTCCCGCTCTTCTTGCCAAAAACCGCAGCTTTCCGCATCCAAGCTACGCACACATATCCATGCCCTCGGCAGGAATCGAACCTGCAAGGCCAACTCCGAAATATTAATTTATGCGCCTGGACAGAATCGAACTGTCACCACTAGCTCCGGAGGCTAGTGCGCTATCCGTTGCGCTACAGGCGCATAAAACTCTTTGGTGCCCCCTGCCTGCCCTGCGGACTCGTCCGCGAAGGCAGGTATCTCTACCTGTCGGTAGACAGGCATTGGGCGACGGGGGCATTTCAAACAAAAATGTCTAATTCCTAAATCCAAATGACGAAATGAAAAAACAATAAAAAAATCTTTTAGGCATTAGGGATTATCGACATTGATTCGGCATTGGACATTCGACATTTGATTATCCCTAAAATAGAGATATCTGCTCTTCGGATTTCCTGACCGGCCCCTCATCCCCAAAGACGGAAACTTTGCCGTATTCTCCGTCATAACCGGGCTCCACCTTGACGCGTCCCGCCCGCACACGGCAGATGCCTTCGGCAACCCTGGGGTGCGCTCCGCGGTCAAGCTCTTCCTGGGGGACCTTCGTCAGGATATTGAATTCCGTACCGAACCGCTGGATCATGCCGCGATATTCCTTTTCAACAGCCAAAGACCCCTTGCCCATCTGCTTGGCGTCCGCAATAATTTCGTCGAGAGGGACGAGATTTTTGTAAGGGATCGCATTATCCGGGACAAAGCCCTCCTTGCGGTCCGCCAGCTGGACAATCCTGTTCATGACGCCGATCGTCAACGGCTTGCCGCATTTGGGGCACTTATTGGCATTTTTGCGCGACTCCTCGGGGGAAAAGCGGATCCCGCAAAGCCTGTGACCGTCATAATGGTATTTTCCCTCTTCAGGGAAGAACTCGATGGTATAAAGGAACTTTTTCTTATCTTTTGTGCGCAGGGCCTCGCGGATCTCCTGGTAATCCAGCTCGCAATTGAAAACATTGGCTTCGCGGCCGATCTTCTGCGGCGAATGCGAATCCGAGTTGGATACCAGGCTGAATCTGTCGAGGGCGCTTAACCGCCAGTTCATCGCCGGATCCGAGCTTAAGCCCGTCTCCAGCGCAAATATTCTGGGTGTCTGCTTGCCGAAGCAATCCTCAATCCTATCGAACCCGGACATGGAGCCAAAGAGGCTGAACCACGGCGTCCAGATGTGACCGGGGATGAGGATGCAGTTCTCGTCGGCCTCGAACACGATCCTCGCCAGATCCTCAGCATCCAATCCCAGGATCGGCCGGCCGTCGCTGGAAAGGTTGCCGACACCTGAAAGCACCCTGTTGATCGCATCCACGCTCTTGAAAGAAGGCGCCAGGATCACGTTGTGGATGCGGTACGTCCGCCCGCCTTTTGAATAGATGCTCGAGACCTCGGCGGACAGGACAAAATGCACCCCCTGGTGGACCAAGAGCCCCTTGCCCGTCGGCTCCAGCTTCGTCTTGAGCTCTTCGAGCCACAAATGGTGCGTGAAGTCGCCCGTCCCCATCAGGGATATCCCCTTGAGCTTGGCCCACTGGGCGATATGCTCGACATCCATATCGCGGCTCGTGGCCCGGCTGTATTTGGAATGGACGTGGAAATCCGCTACGAATTCCATCTTCCCTCACTTCGCTCGGCAGAGGACAGATGACAAAACACAGATGACAGAAAAGAATTATTACCCTCTATTCTCCGCATTCTCTCGTCCCTCATCCTCTGTTATCTGTTTTCTGTTCTGTTCTCCGTCTTCTGTTCTCTGTAAACCCATATTCCCCGGCCTCGGCCTGCCTTTCGGGCAAGGCCAGGGCCGGGGCTTGTTTCGGGTACCTCTAAGCGGCCACAACACTCTTGCGCCCTGAAGGGCGGAGCCTTAGGCCGCGCAGAGTAAACTTGTAATAATTTCTTCCACATTTTCCCAGTGCGTGCCTTTCCAGTATACCCTGCGGCAGGCGGGGCAGCGCCGGAAGACATCCACGGTCTCAAAGACATACGGCGGCACTTCTTTTTCGACGACAGCCTTGGGTATCGCGGCCAAAGGCTCGTTGCAGAGAATGCAGCGGCTGAAAAAAAGACTGCGGTCAACGGCAAGACCCAGCTGGCCCTGAAGTTCCAGTATCTGGCCTTTCAGGTCGTTGGCGTGCAGGAAAACCACGCTGCCTCCGTGCCGCCGGCCGAAACGCATATTGCGCGTGACGACGACCCGTTCCTCCTTGAGCGCCTCCAGCATGCAGAAGGCCTTGGAACCCGACGGCTCATAACGGGCGTCGAAGCCCAGGATCCGCAGCCATCGGCTCAGCCGGCCGAGTTCCCGCGTCAGGAGAAACTTCATGTTCAGCCCTTATGAGAAATATTCTTCGATGTATACGCGATCTTTCCCGCGCAGATGGTGCACTCCACGGCCCCTTTAAGCCTACGGCCGAGAAAGGACGAATTATTGGATTTGGACGCAAAGGCCGCCTTGGTCACGACCCATTCCCTGGCGGGATCGATAATGACGATATCGGCGCATCTGCCCGCCTCAAGCCTTCCCTTATCGATGCCCAGGATCTTCGCCGGCGCCGACGACAACAGGCGTGCCAGCTCCATCCAGGTCATTTGGTCCGATGCGATAAATTCCGACACCAGGCTCGCGCATTCCGTCTCCAGCCCCGTGACTCCGAATTCCGCATGGTCGAACTCGATATCCTTTTCACTCTCCGTGTGCGGCGCATGGTCGGAAGCGACGGCGTCGATCACGCCGTCTCTGACGGCTTGACGCAGCGCATCTCTGTCGGCCTTCGTCCGCAGAGGCGGATTCATTTTAAAATTGGGGTCGTATGTCTCCAGAGCCTCGTCCGTAAAGATCAGATAGTGCGGGGCCGTCTCGGCGGTGACAGGTTCCCCTCGTTTTTTGGCCGCGGCGATAAGATCGACACTCTCCCGGCAGCTGACGTGCGCGATATGGACCGGGCATCCGGCCCCTGCTGCCAGACGGAGGTCGCGCTCCACACGGCGGTACTCCGCTTCTTTCGGGATACCTCTGAGGCCGAGCTCCGTAGACATGAGCCCGAGGCTCATGACGCCCTTCTGGGAGAGACGCTTGTCTTCACAGTGACAGATCACCAGAAGCCCGCACTTTTTAGCCAGGCGAAAGGCCTCTTCCATCAGGCCATCATCGTCGACGGAGGAACCGTCGTCGGTCACAGCCACGGCCCCTTCGGCCTTGAGGGCTGCAAAATCCGTCAATTCCGTGCCGGCCCGGCCTTTGGTGATGGCCGCCGCCGCAAACACATGGCTTGAGGCCGTCTTGCGCACGATCTCCTGGAGCATGCGCAGGCGCTCCGGCGAATCCATGGCCGGCGTCGTGTTTGGCATCGCCAAAACACTCGTCACGCCGCCCTTGACGGCCGCTTTCGTTCCGGTCGCCACCGTCTCTTTGTCCTCACGGCCGGGCTCCCGCAAATGAACATGCATATCCACAAGCCCGGGAAGAACGATCTTGCCCGACGCGTCGATGACCTTCTGCGTCCCTTCCGGAATGCCCTTGCCGATCTCGGCAATAACACCGTCTTTAACCAGAATATCCGCCGCTCCGTCGACTACTGTCGCCGCGCCGATCAAGTGTCCGTTTTTAATAAGGATATCCATCTCACCCTAAATAATGAGACTTTAAGGCCAGACCTTAAAGTCTCATTAACTTGTTTGGCCGCTTACCGGCTCACCCGTTAACCCGCTCACCCGCTTAGTGTAATCTCTGACACTCTGACTCTCCGATACTCCGACACTCGGCCCGCCCGCCGATGATCCATCCGGAGGAACGTGGACTTCCGTCTTTGCGGGCCTTGCTCGCCTCGCCTTGCGGCTTTCATTGGCCTGGGACACCAGAAAAAGAACGGCCATGCGCACCGCAATGCCATTGGTGACCTGCTCTAAAATGACGGAGTTCGCTCCATCCGCCACTTCGCTCGACATCTCGATCCCCCTGTTGATGGGACCGGGGTGCATGACGATGATGTTCTTCTTGGCCTTCTTGAGCCGTTCCTCCGTAATGCCGAAATTCTTGAAATACTCCAGCTGCTGCGGAAAGGCGTCGCCCGAATCGCGCTCGAACTGCATGCGCAGAACATTGACGGCATCGGCTTCGGCGAGCGCCTCCTGAATGTCATGCGTCACCGAAACCCCCATCTCTCCGATGCACGGCGGGATCAGCATGGGCGGCGCACAGACGGTCACGCGGGCCCCCAGTTTCGTCAACCCCCAGATGTTGGAACGGGCCACGCGCGAATGGGCGATATCCCCGACGATAGCGACACGGACCCCCTCGATGTGTCCCAGTTTTTCCTTCAAGGTAAAGATGTCCAGGAGGGCCTGGGTCGGATGCTCGTGCCATCCGTCGCCGGCATTGACGACACTCGCCCCCACATGACGCGCCAGCATGACGGCCGCCCCGGAATAGGAGTGGCGCATGACGATCATATCGACTTTCAGGGCCTCGATGTTGCGGCCGGTATCGATCAGGGTTTCACCCTTGCGCACGCTCGACGTCTCCGTCGCGATGTTGATAACGTCCGCCGAAAGCCTCTTGGCGGCGATCTCAAACGAGATACGCGTACGGGTGGAAGGCTCGTAGAAAAGGTTCACAATGGTCTTGCCGCGCAGCGCCGGCACCTTCTTGATCGGGCGGCCGATGACCTCTTTGAAAGATTCCGCGGTCGAAAGGATAAGCGTTATCTCGCCGGCCGAGAGCTCTTTCAAACCCAGCAGGTCCTTGCGTTCCCAGGAAGGATTCCGTGTCATATTCATGCGTCTTTCTCCAGGACTACGACCTCGTCGCGGCCTTCGGATTCCTCCAGCCGCACCTCGACGGTTTCCTTCGGCGAGGTCGGGATGTTCTTACCGACGTAATCTGCGCGGATAGGCAGCTCCCTGTGTCCCCGGTCGACCAAAACCGCCAACTGGATGAACTGCGGCCGGCCAAAATCAATGATCTCGTCTAAGGCCGCCCGCACGGTGCGGCCGGTATACAGCACGTCGTCAACAAGGACCACTTTCTTGTCTGAAATATCGAAATCGATCTCGGTTTTATGGACGACCGGCTGTTGGGCGATAGAACTCAGATCGTCCCTATAAAGCGTGATATCGAGGAGCCCGACAGGCGGCGTCACGCCGTCCACCTTGCCGATCAAGGCCGCCAGCCTCTGCGCCAAAAACGCCCCGCGCGTGCAGATGCCGACGATGGCGATGTCTTGCGTCCCCTTGTTTTTTTCCACGATCTCATGCGCCATACGCAAAAGAACGCGGTTCAAACCGGCCTTGTCCATGATCCTGGCTCTTTCTTTCATGGCATAATCCATTTTCCCGATATAATCCTCGACATAATCATGGATTATGCCTGATTACACCGATTAAAAACTGATATCACAGATTAAAAAATAAACCGCTTGATTTGACAGCTCTTATTATTAAAATTAACCTCTAACCCGACAGGCAACCGAGAAACTTTCAAATAAGACAATATTTGATGTCCAAATACATCCGGAATATTGCCGGTGACGGCTTTTACTTCAAGAACGACTTTATTCTCTACAACTAAATCCAGCCTTAAAGAACCCACCTTTTTATCTTTAAATTTAACCTGGTAATCTTTTTCCACTGCGTATTGCAGACCTTTTTCTTCAAATGCCAACTTTAGAGCGTTGGAATATACTCTCTCATTAAAGCCGGGGCCCAATTCCGAATGAACCCTGAAACAACATCCGATAATTTTTTCAGTTAGAGAATCATCAATTCCCGCCATAAGCCCTTAACTGTTACGCCTCTAGCTTTAATCCGTGTAATCAGAATTAATAATCTGCGTAATCGTTCTTCAAAAAAACACCCGCGTCTTTGGGGCGCGGGTTCTCAAATTATCCTGAATATAATGCGTCATGATTCATCTCATCCTTGCCGGTTTCTCTGAACCGGCTTAAAGGCATTTCAAAAAATATAACACGCTTTAGCCGCACTGTCAAGACGATTTTCCCGCCCCCCCCTCGTCTTATCTGGGCATATCTTTATCTCTGCAATAGATGACCAGGGGGCTGGCGGCCATAGATCCCTGAGGCGCCCTGACAAACCCCCTTGAAGCCAAAAGATGCCTGTCCAAAGGAAGGGTGCATTCAAACAAAAGGACTTGCGGGGAAAATATTCTCAAAAAATCTTTTAAGTTATTTGAAGACAATGTGTTATGGCTCGGAAGAACAACAATAGACCTCTCCAGGCCGATGTTGCCGACAACATACTCCGTGGTTGCGATGAGATCGTCCTTTTTCGTATGGGAAAGGACCCATTCTTTGGCCGCTTTCAGGCTTGTCTCTTTGGCATGGGCCCTGTCCTCCTGCCAGTAAACATCCAGGACGCGGACAGCCTGGTACATATTGGCAAGCAGGATGACCGCAAACACAATATGAAAGAAAACCTTTCCGGTCCTGGGCAGGAACTTCACGCAGAAATCTCTCAAGCCCATTCCTCCGAGGATCAATAGACACGCCGCAGGCAAAAGAAGAAAACGCGTCCAGCTGAATTCTCCAATCATCATGTAGGGATAAAATCCGACGCTCGCCGCCATCTGCGCGATGGCCAGAAATAGCAGCAGCTTTTCTGCGCGGCTGCCCCGGCGCAGAATGCCGAACGCCGCCCAAAGAGCAGGAACCACAAGAACCCGCAAGATGCAAAACAGAACATAAAACATCTGCGCCGTGTTGACTCCCGCAAGGGAGGCAAAACAGCCGCCCCGCAAAAGAGGCAGGAGCGCCGGCGTCCTGTCCAGGAATATGCCGCCCGTCAGGCGCGTGGCCCAAAAATAATTTTTGAACGCCAAGGGGTATTGAGGAAAGAAAGAGCCGTAACGCCGCCAGATAAACCCTTCCCACAACAAAAGGAGCACGGTATAGACGCCGGCAAAAAAGGCGGCATGCCTCCAGGGCCTGGCCTCGCCGGGCCGCGCCATGACCATGGCCAGGGCAAAGACGTAGGGATAAAAAACGGCGGCGGAGCGGACCAAAAAACCAAAAAACAAGAGACCCGCCAGCCCTGTTAGAAACAACCTGTCCCACTTTTCCCTTGAAACAAACATCAGGATAGCCGAGAGGGTGACCAAGAGACTCCACGGCTCCGTAAGAATCCTCAGCAGGGTGATCTGGGTGCAAACGCTCCCGACGAGAATAACGGATGCCCAAAAAGCCACGCCGCGGTCCCGGTATATGCGCATGGCGATCGCAGCGACAAGCAGGCCGTTGACGGCCGCCGGCACAAACCCGCCCAGAACCAGGCCCTTGAGCGAAAACCCCAGGGACAATGCCCCTGCCAGCAAAACAGACAACCCCGCATGGACAAAAGGCAGGGCCGGCGCGGCGATGCCTTTCCAAAATTGATAAACATTAAATGTGCAGAGGAATCCTTCGCCTGACTGAAGGTGACGCGCGATATCAAGATAGAGGAAGGTATCCGAAGAATTGTTATAGACAGACGTGTCGAGGACAAAGGCCGTCAGAAAAGACGGCAAAAGGACGGCGGCCAGGCAGAGGAACAATACGAAGTAAAACGGCAGGTCCTTTTTAGAATGCGCGCGTAAGCTCATCAGAACACGACCACAAATTCACCTTTTGGCCTCGACCGCCGACGCAGCTGGTCCGCAACGCAACCGGCATCGCCGCGCAGCACCTCTTCAAATTTCTTCGTGATCTCGCGGACAACGGCAATGGGCCTCTCCCCAAGGACCTCGCGCATATCTTCGAGCGCAGACAGGATGCGGTGCGGAGATTCATAAGCAACGACGGTTGCCTTGAGGACTGCCAATTCCTTGAGCCGCTTCTTGCGGGCGGCGGATTTGACGGGCAAGAAACCCTCAAAGAAGAAGCGGTTGGCTGGAAATCCGCTGGCGGAAAGGGCGCTAATCAGGGCCGTCGGCCCCGGGATGGGTGTTACAGGGATGTTTGCGTCCAGGGCGGAGCGGATAAGGTTGAATCCTGGATCGCTGATGCCGGGCGTGCCGGCATCAGAGACAAGGGCGACCGCCTTGCCCTCCCGCAGCAACCCCATGAGATGCTCGCCGCGGACGATCTTGTTATATTCATAATAGCTGCATAAGGGTTTCTTGATGCCGTAGGCTTCGCAAAGGATCTTCGTGCGACGGGTATCTTCGCAGGCGATCAGGTCGACGGACTTTAACACCTCGACGGCGCGGTAAGTGATGTCGCCCAAATTGCCTATAGGTGTCGAAACAATATACAACATAAGGCAGTTAACGTGTTGACGTGTTAACGAGTTGACGGGTTAAAGATTTATGCGCTCGCTTATTCATACGCTCGTTTACTTATTTATTCAACGGTGACCGACTTGGCTAAATTCCGCGGCTGGTCGACGTTGCACCCGCGGAAGACCGCGATATCATAGGCAAGGATCTGCAGAGGCAGGGCCACGAGAAGAGGCGAAAGGAATTCGTCCGTCTTAGGCGTATAGATCACTTCTGGCGTATGCAGGCGGATATGATGATCGCCTTTTGTGGCGATCGCAATGATCCTGCCGGAACGCGCCCTGATCTCCTGGATATTGGAAATCATCTTGTCGTAGATCTTCGATTGCACCGCGATACAGACGACGGCCCGGTATTCGTCGATCAACGCGATGGGACCGTGTTTCATCTCTCCGGCCGCATACCCTTCCGCCGGAATATAGGAGATCTCCTTGAGTTTCAACGCCCCTTCAAGGGCTGAAGGATAGTTGATGTTGCGGCCCAGGAAAAGGAAGCTGCCGAAATGGTGGTGACGAGAGGCGACTCTCTGGATCTGACTGCGGGAACGCAAGACCTCTTCCTGCAGCGCCGGGATGCGGAGCAAAGACTTCCACGCCTGCCGGTAAGACGTCTCCGTCATCTTCTTGCGCCGCAAAGCCAATTCCAGCCCCAGCATGTAAAAAACGCCCAACTGCGCGGTGTAGGCTTTGGTCGAAGCCACGCCGATCTCCGGCCCTGCCAGCGTATAAAAAATCTGGTCGGACTCCCGCGTGAGGCTTGAGCCGACGACGTTACAGATGGAAACGATCCTGGCGCCGTTTTTTTTGGCCTCCCGCACAGCGGCCAGGGTATCAGCCGTTTCCCCCGACTGGCTGACGGCAATGACAAGTGTCCGTCTGTCCACGAGCGGATGACGATAACGGAATTCCGAAGACAGATCCACCCAGACCGGAAGCCGTGCCAATGATTCGATGACATACTTTCCTACCAGCCCGGCGTGGTAGGCGGTGCCGCAAGCGACGACAACGATCTGCTTGATATCGCGGGGGCACATCAACGACTTGATCTCGCGGCGGCCGCTGGAAAAAAGCTTTCTTAAAACCTGCGGCTGCTCATAGATCTCCTTGAGCATGAAATGCGGATATCCCCCCTTGCGGGCGCTCTCGGCGTCCATCGTGATCTTGTCGAATTTGACAGGGATCTTCTTGCCGTTGGACCCCAGGACAGTCAAGGTGCGGCCGCAAAGCACGGCCACCTGCTTGTCCTTGAGGTAAACAACGCGGCGGCAATGTTCCAGGATTGCCGGTACGTCTGAAGCGATAAACAGGCCTTCTGGCCCGTCGGCGGCAATGAGCGGGCTGTCCTGGCGCGCGCAGACAACCTTGCCGGGCTCTAAACTTGAGACGACGCCCAGAGCGAAGCTGCCCTCGACATCCTGCAAGGCGCGGATCACGGCCTTCTCGAGGTTGCCACGGTAATATTTCTCAATCAGATGGGCGAGGACTTCAGTGTCCGTCTGGGAAACAAAACGATGCCCCTGCCGCAGAAGGGCCTCTTTCAATTTCAGGTAATTCTCGATGATGCCGTTGTGGACAACCATGAACTTTTTGTCGCAACTGGCATGAGGGTGGGCATTGATGTCATTGGGGGCGCCGTGCGTGGCCCAGCGCGTGTGGGCGATGCCGACGGTCGCTTCCGGCAGGGGTCTTGTGCCGATCAACTGGACCAGGTCATGGATCTTGCCCTTTGTCTTGCGCTGGAAGACCTCTGCGCCCGAGACAACGGCGATCCCGGCCGAATCATATCCTCTGTATTCCAGCCGTTTAAGGCCGGAGAGGAGGAACGGAACAGCTTGTTTTTTCCCGACGTATCCGACTATGCCGCACATTAGTTTTGCCCCTATGAATAGGTGTTATTCCTTACAAAACTAACCCCGAGTGTACCACAGAAATTTCGAACCGTCGAAATTTCTGTGGTGTTCACACAAGAGGTAAATAATCACGGTGCCGTAGAAACAAAGAGTCGCAGAGTGAAAAACCTTCAGAAATCTAACCGTTACTTTAATAATGAGGCTATTCAGGACAGACCTATTTTGTCTCCCTAAGCCGTTTCCACCAACCCGTTTACTCTGACTCTTCAATACTGTCTTTATTTAAAAACCTCTATCCTCTCCCGCGGGGCGCCGCAGAGAGGACACTTGCCCGGGGGTTCTCCCTCGTGGGTATACCCGCAAACCTTGCACACATAAAGGGACGGATAATCCATGTCCTTTTTGGCTTCCACGGCTTCTTTGGCCTTCTGAAAAAGCTTGGCATGTTCCTTTTCCGTCTCCAAGGCCCACAAAAAAGAACGCTCGGCGTTCTTCTCGCCCTGGAATTCCGCCGTGTTTTTATAAGTCGGGTACATCTCGTTGATCTCGAAATTCTCGCCTTCCAACGCATTCGCCAGATTTTCCTTGGTGTGGCCGATGCCGAAACCGGCCATGGCGTTGACCAAAAAAGCCCCGGTCAGATCTTTGTGGACGGAAAAATGGCTGGTCGCGTGGATCTGTTCGGCGAAGGAAACGGCATGGAAAAGCTTGCCGATCTTTGGAAAACCTTCTTTTTGGGCCACGTCTCCCCAGATCTTATAGCGCATGTGTGCCTGCGATTCTCCGCCGAATGCCGAACGTAAATTTGCCGCTGTCATGTCATGCATATTCCACCCCCCGATATCTCAAAACCAAAAAACACCACATCCTCAACAGTGCGTTAAAGAAGGCAACCTTCCTGCGAATTGATGCATTTGATGCGCAGAAGCTCGCCGAATTTTTTCAAGTGTTCCCTTTCTTCGGAGAGAATTTTTGCAAAAGCCCCTTTGGCCTTGGGGTCCGACGTCCGGGACAAACATGCTTCATAGAAAACAACGGAACGCCTCTCCATGTTCAGGGCCTCTTCCAGGGCCGTATGACGATGGTCCATCCGTGAAGCCTCCTGCAGCTCCTGAGAGGTATCAAATACCTTTGAAGAAACATACTGGACGATGTCATCCTCTTCAAAGGCATCGTCGGCGCCGCTCTTGACGGCATCCAGGTATTTTTGGAACGTCTTCAAATGTTCTCTCTCTTCCTGAATAAGGAAGCTGATCTCGTGCCTGGCCTCCTGGTCTTTCACTTTTTTGGCCAAGTCTTCATAAAAACGTATCCCATCCTCTTCCATGCGCACAGCCACTTTGAAAGCCTGGACAGGACTGAAATCAAAGATAACGATCATTCCGTTTTTGTCGATATCTACACGCATGATCCCCTCCACTCTCTCTCAGAATGGTTCCGAAGAAATTAACCGCGTTTATAGAAAGCAAAGGCCCCGTTAAAACATGGATACGAGATCCTTGTCTCTAACGGGGCGCATCGCTCTGGGACAGTTTAGGCTCGTGTCCGGGAGTAGTCCAAGCCTATCTATGGTCTTCGGAGATTTTGGAAGAGCGGATTTTAGCCGCATGCAAGGCGCGACGACGATGGCGTACCCGCTGTGGTACGTCGAGGAGGAGCAACGCAGCAGGCGGTCAAAAGACGCCTTCCCCTTAGTTAGAAACCAAGGGGCCGGCCGCTTTTGGGCTGCGACTGCGTCGTTCGTCCTTGGCGTAGCGCTTTGGCTACGCCAGCGTCCTCTCTCCTTGTCTCGCTCCAAAATCGTCACGGCCAAAACTCCGATGAACCATAGATAGGCTTGGACAGCAGCCCTCTTTGCAATGAGCTATCGCCCGCAGGAAGTAACGCGGTCTGAGTCTCATAACAAACTCCTTTCGCAGAAAGCGAAACACCTGCGCCATTCCGATAAGCGCAGGGTGTCGCAGAAAGCGAAACACCTGCGCCATTCTCCGCCACAGGGCGGACGCTGGCGCCATTCCATAAGCGCCAGGCACGATAAGCGCGGGGTGTCGCAATGGGTTGTATGCATCTAGGCATAGATTATTATATCCGACAAAAATTGTCAAGTATTTTAAATGAGCGTGTGACTTATGGAGCCCAGTGAACATAAGTCACTGCGCGAATTAAACCCAGCACTAATTTTACCGATCTATTTGCCATACCAATCTCTTCTCTTTTTTCTTTGGACCTCTCTAGGTAAAATTGGTGCTGGGTAAGCTCGAGCATATAACTTATGGAGGCGTTATGCCTCCATAAGTTATGCTCTCGCTTATTTCTTCGCCGTCGTCATCATGTAATTGATGACGCGGTTGGAGACGCCTTCTTTCTGCAGAGTCGTTATCTCTTCTACGGAAAGGTTATAGACGGAACCTGTCTCGGCGATCTTGGCAATGATGGCGTCATCCGTCATCCCCGACTTGGCCAGCACGATCACATCGGATATGCCCAGCTTTTCTTTTCCGGACATGATTTGTTCTTTGGTGCGCTTCTGGTCGATGGAATGACCGATGAGACCCCCGCCCAGCGCGCCGACCGTGCCGCCGATAAGAGCGCCTTCGACGCCGTGCCCCGACTGGTGGCCGATCACGCCGCCGGCAACAGAACCAACAAGGGCACCGCCCAACGCGCCCGTCTTGGTATTCTCGCCCATGGTGTCGCAGCCCGCCAAGGGCAGAACCAGAGCGACAGCCATAACACCGCTCATCACCATCTTTAATATCTGCATATTCCCTCCCTGGAGCCCCACGACCCGTGGGTCCTTTTCTGTCTGCCCCGGTGGGGCGACGTCCCGAACCGCCATGGTTATGCTAGCGGCCAAAGCCGCAGGCATAACCAATTCACGGGCGTAGCCCGCGAAGGCAGGTTGCCTATACCAAGGTAATTCCTCTAATGAGACTTTAAGGTCTGGCCTTAAAGTCTCATTATCTCCCTTTCGGCGCTGGACGGGACACAAGAACTGGCAACAATTAACAAAAAGGCTTTTGCCGTCTTTAAGTATAGCCCACCAGAAAAAGCTTTTCAATAAGATTCCTTCTGGTTTGCGGCGCTCCAGGACAACAAAACACTCCTTATACGGGCACAAAAAAGGCTTGCCTTCTATGGCAAGCCCTCTATGAAACATCATTGACTCCACTCGATCGTATCTCGTTAACCCAGAAATGGTAGACCTTCCTCCTTCCACATAAAGGAAGGGTCTAATGAGACTTTAAGGCCAGACCTGTTTGTCTCATTTCTTCTCTTGCTTCAGGCGCTGCTCGATATCGGAAAGGTCGGACTTCTTCTCCTCTTCCCCCTGCCACTGTTCGCCTTTTTCGGGCGCCAGGGGTTCCGGCTGCATATCCTGCGAAGGGGCCTTGAAATCTTCCGTAAGATTCGACATCGTCTTGATCTGCCTCAGCCAGATGACGAAAAAGATCAATCCCAGGATGCCGAGGAAAGCCACGACGCCGACGATCAGTTTCCACGTCAGCATGGGCGAGAACCCCTTGGCTTCAACCATCAATGTCTTGGCGGACTGGAGGTCGGTCTTGACCTCGTCCAGCAACTTCAGGTTTTCCCGGTAATCGGAAATGTAGCCCCCCGGGCTGGAGTTCACGACGGTCTGCGTACGTTCAATATGGTCCAGTTTTTGGAGGATGCTTTCTTTCAAATACTTGGCCCGTTCGCGATAGTCCGTGTTTTCCAAAATCTTGGCGACCTTGTCCACTTCCGTCCTGATCGAAGAAAGCTCTTCGGCAGGAATCTTCCAGACGTCCTCCATCTCGATCTCTACGAGGACGGACTCTCTCGGCGCCAAATCAAAATCCTTATAAACATAATAGGCGGACTCTTTGGGATCGTAAGCGATATTCAAATCCCCCATGTCCACGATATTCTCCGGCTTGACCTCCTTGGGCAGATAGGATTTGAAAGGGACTTTTCTGGATTGGGTCTCTGAAGGATTAACGACGGCGGCCCGCACGACGATATTGGCCATGGCATCGAATGCCACAGCCAGATTTAACAATAAAAAAACCACAGCTATGCCGTATCTTAAAGCTTTCATTCTAAAGTCCTGGGGACGCGATGCCGGGAGTTAACGGATGCTTACCTCAAACTCCTGAATGAATCTCCCCTGGCTTTAGCCAGGGGTTTCTTTCCTGGATGACCCCGCATCGTAAGATATCGGAAAAATCTCTTCGATATTTTTCCGATACTCGCAGGGTTACCCAGAAAGAGTAAACCTTCCTTCTTCCACACAAAGAAAGAGTCTGATCTCCGCCGCATTCTGCGTCTCGATTAAGCCCGTCATCATTTTACCAATTTGGTCACATTCTTCCAATAACTCTTTTTCATTCTTCTCATCCGCACAACTCTTTACCGGGCCCATTTTCGACCGGGCCCTTATTTCCCTCGCCCTCTAAACCCCGTCATGCCTCATCATGAGTACTCATACCACGTCTGCACGACAGGCTCTTCTTTGGCGACGTTCTCAACCATCTTCTGATTCAAAAGCATGAGGGCCTTGAGCTCCTGGGTCTTGTTGCGGAGGTAATCGATGTTCTGGGCGCCCTTCTCGGAGACTTCGTAGAGCCTCTCGATATTCTGCATGTCGGTGGACGTGCTCATCTTGTGGATCTTGTCGCTCATGTCCTGGAGGACCCTGTGCACGGTCTCCATCTGCTTGCTTGCCGAAAGGATCGCTTCGGAACCGCCCTTGACGCCCGCCAATACCTCAGAGGCCTTCTGGATATTCTGCTCGACGACATGGAATGCCGCGGAAAACGCCTCCACCTTCGACTGCATGTCTTTGATCGGCGAGACGCTGCCCAAGACCGCCGAAAGGTCGCTGGCGACGCTCTCGAGATCGTCCATCCTGACGGTCAGCGTCAGCGCATCCAGGGTCCCATAGCTGCTTTCAGAGCAGACGATGGTAAAGTCGCCTGTGCCCCAGCCGAGGACGAACGTGAGGTCGTATTCATATATCCCTGTCGCGCCGATCTCCATCATCGCGCCCTTGCTGACCCGCTGGACGTTATTGGCGTCATAGACATCGATGACGGGAGACAAGCCGGAATACGTCCTGTACCTGATCATCAAATCCTGGCCCGAACGGACGGTGTTCTCCCGGTTGAGGATCTCGGATTTCATGGCGGTTTCCGTCAGGGTCTTGGCTTCGTCGATCGACGTATCCAGCTTCTTCTCCGTGGCCGCCACCGTGCTGGTGGTGTGCGCCTTGATGGCCTCCTCACTGGAGGAGATCTTGTCTTTCAAGACCCCCTCTGTCTTGGCCAAGCCGGTGCCCACCGCCTGTTCTATCTTTTCGACGGAATCCGCCAGCTGCGTTGCCGTCTGGGTGAAGAATTCATACTGCAGTTTTTCGCTGCCGACATCGATGTTCGCCGTCGACGTATAAGCCACGTCATTATAGAGGATCGTCAGGGTCGCCGGATACACCTTGCCCGACTGGAAATCGGTGTTGGCGTAAATCGGGAAGACGTACATGCCGCTGTCATTGACCGTGGTGATGAGTTCCTTCCTGAGCGTCGCGCCGTCGGACTCATAGATGGTGAAGGTCGCCGCGCCCATCTGTGCCCGCTCCTCGGCCCTGGTGCCGACCAATTTACCTTTTCTTTGCAGGGAACCGACGGCGCTCAAGGAATCGTCCGCCGGGGCGTAACTATACGTCGCAATGGCCTCCCAACTGACCTGCGCCGAAGCCGTGCTTTCCATGTAGAGCGTGACCACATAAGGATCAGTCCCTGTCTTGGGCGCCGTCCAGCTGACGCTGTTGTCGATAAAGCCGTCTTTCTTGAAGAAGGTCGTGTAGGTCCCGTACGGATACTGCGCCGTCCGCGTGACGGGAGACGTCAGCTCGTAACCGGTGCTCCAGGCGGTGGCCGGCTCTTCGGCGCTGAGTTCCGAGAGGTGCTGGAAGGTATCAAAGTCCAGGACGTTGAATTTCACCGAAGCATAGATGATGTTAAAGGCCTCCTCGCTCATGTCGTTGACCGTCGTGTCGTCCTGGTTGGAAACGCGCACCTTGACCGTACTGGACTTTATGTCCGGCAGCGTCCACGTATAGGAATTGCTGTTGGTGAGGCCGGCGACGATGGTCGTCCAGTTCAGGCCGCCGTCCGTCGTATAGTCGAGATTCACCTTCGGGATGTAGCCGCGGGTCGACCACGTAATGGCCTGGGGCGATTTTGCCACCCAGTTTTCCCCGCCGTTGGGGGTGATCACGGTGAAGCCGCCGCGGATCCTGAACGTCCCGTCCGTGGTGTCCGTAATCAGCGTCCGGTTGCCGTCGGTGATGCGCAATCTCAATGTCGTGCCCGTCAGCGTAGAATCGGGGATATTCCAAACGAATTTGCCGCTGTTCGGCACGCCGCTGGCGATGATCTGGTGCGTCGCAAAGTTGTCCAGGGAGATGTCGATGATCAGGTTATTGGAGATGGACAGACCTGTCCATGTCCAGGTGACGTCTGTCGTGTCTCCCAGGACGTAAACCTCGCCCGTGCCCGTCGGAGTCATGATCGTGATGGTCGGCAAGGGGTCGATGGTGAAGGACTTGTCCGAGATATCGTAAGTCGCCGGCCGCGTGATGTCCCTGATCCTGAAGATGGCGTTCGACGTCACCGTGACCTTGTCATCCTTTATCTCCCAGAGATAGGCCCCGCTGTTCGTCACGGTCGCCAAAGAAACGAACGTCCCCTCGGCACCGCCGCTGCAAGAAACCTCCAGCGACAGGGAATCGGACACGGCCCCTTCGCTGGTCCAGGTCACGGGCGCCTTATCGCTGATGGCCCAGATCTCTCCGCCATTGGGGCTGGTGATGGTGATCTTCGGCGGGGCGATCGTGAAGACATCGTCGGAGACATCCGTCGTCGTCGGACGGGAAATATCCGTGATCCTCACCAAATATGTCTTGGTCCCGTCGCCTCCTCCGAGAACGTCATCGGGGACCTTCCAGACATACCCGCCGGTATTGGCCACGCCAGCGGCGATGGTCTTCCAGGTCGCGCCGACATCGTTGGAATATTCCAGCGTCAGGTTGTTGGAGATGACGCCGCCGTTGTCGTGCCATGTGATGTTCTGGTTGGTGCCCACGCGCCAGATCTCCGAGCCGTTGGGCTTGTCGATGGTGATCACCGGCGTAGGCAGGATGCTGAACGTGGCGTCCGATTTGTCGTTGACCATCAACGGCCTGCTGTTATCGGTGATCCTGACCCTCGCTGTGGCCGAGATATCATTCACCACCGTCCAGCTGTAGGTCCCGCCCTCCCCGGAATTAGGAACGTTGTCGGCGATGAGGATGCCGTCGGTGACAAAATTGTCCTTGGAATATTCGATCTTGAGGCTGTTGCCCACGCTTCCCGTGTTCGTCCAGGTGATGTTCTCGGCGTCACCGACGGTGAAGAGATCCCCGCCGTTGGGCCGCGTGACCTTGAGGATCGGGTAAGCGATGGTGAAGAAATTGTCCGATTCGTCGTGGATGGCCAGCCAGTTGCTGTCGGTGACCCTGACCTTGACCGAAGAAGAATAATCGTCGGGGATGCCGTCGCCGGTCGCCCCCCAGCCGTAAGAACCGAGGAAAGAACCGTCTTCCTGGAGCTCGCCCTTGGACACCCCTGTGGCGATGGTATGGAAATCGCTGGTGAAGTTGTCCTTGGAATATTCGATCTTGAGGTTGTTGGAGATGTCGCCGACGCTCCTGAAGGTGATGACCTTGTCTTTGGTGCCGATAGGCCAGCTCTCCCCGCCGTTGGGGGTCAAAACGCGGACATACGGCAGGACGATCTTGAAGTTTTGGTCGGAGGTATCCACCGTTGCCGGCCTGGAGGCATCATAGATCTTGACAAGGCAGGTATTGGAAATCGTGCTGGGCACCAGCCACATATAGGAGCCGGAGTTGGCGGATCCCGACGGCAAGTTCGTATCCAGCCAGCTCGTGCCGCCGTCTGCGGAATACCGGATATTGATGTTGTCCCTCACGGCCCCCACGTCATAACCTTCGCTGGTCCACTTGATCTCCTTGACAAGGCCCGCGACCCACTCTTCGGTGCCGTTGTTGGGCGACACCACTGTGATCGTCGGCGCTTTGATCGTAAAAGGATTATTCGACGTGTCCGTGACCGTGGTACGCTGGGCGTCCGTGATCCGGACGCGCACCGTGCTGGAGAGCACGTCCGCCACCTTCCAGGTGTAAGTGCCGGTGTTGGCCTGGCCGCTCTTGATCGTATTCCATGTCGCGCCGTCCGTAGAATATTCCAACAGCAAGCTATCGGGATTGACATACCCCCTGCTCGTCCAGGTAACATTGTAATTGCCGGTGGCAAACCAACTCTCCCCGCCGTTAGGGGTGATCACGGTCACGGACGGAATAGTGATGGTGAACACCGCGTCGGAAACGTCTGAAATCTGGGTGTCGCTCGCATCTTCGACCTTGACCAAGCACTGGCTGCTTTCTGCATCCGGTATCTCCCAAGGATAATCGCCGTCGTTGACCTGCTGGCTGTTGATCTCTGTCCAGGTAACGCCGTTATCGTCCGAATAAAGAAGCCTGATGGCCTGATAGTCGCTGCCTCCCGACTGCAATTTGGCGCCCCAGCTCTTCCATTTGATATTGAATGTTTCGCCGATGACCAGGTTTTCGGTGCCGTTGGGCGCCAAGACTTTGATGGCCGGATATCCCAAGATCTGGACAGCGGGAGAGGTCGCCGTGACCTGCGGATTCGAGTTATCGGTGATCTTTATCAAGACGCTGTCTCCGACGGCATCCTGAGGCACCATCCAGTCATAATACTTGTTTTCGTTGGAAACGCCGGTGGCGATGGTCGTCCACGTGCTCCCGTCCTTGGAGTATTCCAAGAGCAGGTCGTTGCTGATGGTCCCGTCGGTGATCCAGATGACTCTGAAATTCTCTCCGGCCACCAGGACATCCGAAGAGACAGGCGCGGTGAAGGTGACGGTCGGAGCGGCGATGGTGAAGACGCCGGACAAACCCTGGATGATCAACTGCGTATCGCGCGGCTGGCCGTTGCGGTCCGCCGGCAGGGCCGATTCTTTGACGCGGATCTTCATCGAATCCGAAAACGCGCTCGGCACGGTCCAGTTGTAGGAACCGTTGATGTCGTCGTTGGGGTTGCTCCCCACGGGCGTGCCGATGCTGACGCCGGCCGCAATGGCATGCACATCTGAAATAAAATCGTCGTTGGAATATTCAATATCCACCGTCGGGCAGAACCAATTCTGGTTGGCCGTCCAGGAGAGGGTCTTCGTCAACCCTTCTTTCCACACGTCGCCCTGCACGGGCGAATTGACCGTGATCTTGGGCGCCGGAACGATGGCAAACAGCTGGTTCGATGTGTCCGTGATGTTCTCGTTCAACGGATCATAGATCCTCAGGCTGACGGTGTCCGACGGCGTATTGGCGACCGTCCACGTATATATGGCCGGGCTGGGCGGCCTGTTGTTTGACACCAGACTCCAGGTCGTCCCGCCGTTGATGGAATACTTGATCGTCAGGTCGTGCGCCAGCGTGCCCGAGGCAAACCATGTGATGCCGTGCGGTTTGCCGACCTCCCAGATCTCTCCGCCGTTGGGAGAGCTCACCTCCAGGGACAATATCCTGAAGCTGGCATCCGACTCATCGTAGACAAGAGGGAAATCTTCGGAAACGATCTTGATCTTTGCGGTCTGGCTGGGATTGTCCGGCACAAGCCAACTGTAAGTGCCTGTGTTGTTAAGATTGCTGACGATCGTGTTGGGATAGGTCGCGCCGTTGTCCGTCGAATATTGTATCTTCACCTTTCCCGTGTTGCCGTCGATCGCCTGCGCGTTCCAGGTGATCGTGGCCGTCGAGCCGGAATTTATGGTCTCACCGCCGTTGGGCGCCGTCACCGTGATGAAAGACTTGATGTATTCGACGCCCGCTTTCGTCAAGATCGGCGTATCCTGCCCCACGGAACTCAGGAGGACCCTATACTGGAACCACTGGTCATCCTCGGCGTCCCGGTTCAAAACATTGATGAGACTGCCGGCGGGCGCCACATAATATGTCGGATCCGTGGTCGTCGTGATGGTGACCTTGTCGAGCTCCGGTGTATAGACCCCGTCGCTGGAACTGAGATACACCCGGTACCAGAATTCTCCCTTGGGGAAAGCAGTCACGTAATCAACCAGGTGGGCCCTGATCTCCACCGAGGTATTGGCCTGGTTTAAGCCGGCGCTCACAAGAGTCCACTTGGTGCCGTCATGCCAATACCAGTTATAACCGTCGGAGGAGACTTGGTACTTGATGCTCGTATTCGTCGGCGTCGTGATCACGTCGGTGAAATCCACGAGGTTATTGTCATAGAAAACACCCAAAATCGGCTGGATCGTCGGATTGGTCTTGTAATAAACCTCCATGCCCGTGGGGTTGGCTGTCTCGCTGTAGACAAAACCTACGTAAGGAGCAACGGTGGCGCTCTTGTAAACCATGAACTTGTCGATAAAAATAGCGTCCTTGGCCGACCTGACCGTCGGTTTGATGGACAGGTTCGGGCCTGCCACAAAGCCGGCATTGTACGTCAGCTTGTCGCCGCTGGACAATTCAAAAACGACCTTGCCGCTCGTCGGAGGCGTCCCGCCCGGATTGTGCGGGGTCCACGTCATTTTTTCCGTGTTCCACATCGTGGCCGTATAAGCCATGCGGATGGATTCCCAGGAAGTATAACCGTCTCCGGACTCGTCGTAGAAATAACCGTTGTTCCACATCAAGACGTTGTAGCCTGCCAGGTAGCTGGATGTCCCCTGGCTCGTCGCATATTTGGCGTTGGGGTCGCAGATGCCCACGAAATGCTGGCCGGTCTTGTTGGCTGTCTGCCAGATAACCTGCGAGGTGATATTATAATTAGGGGCCATATTTGTCTTTGCCTGCAAATAACCGTTATGCGCCACCTTGACCGCGGTGCGGCCGCCCTGGCTGGTGTCCGTCAAAATAAAGCGCCAGATCAGATTGTTCAGGGAAATGCCGCTGTTGTTGGAGAAGGTCGCGCTGACCGACCGGGTCGTGCCGCCGACAAGGGGCGCTTCAGGCAAAGTCGGGTCCGTTGTCATCTCAAAACCGACCTGGATATTGAAAAGCGCGGCAGGCGCAGAGTCGCTGCTAAGGATAACGTTGTTATTTGAATTCAATATCTGCCACGACCAGTAATAAAGGTGCCCTTGTATCAAGCCTGCGGGCATGGTGATGGATGCATTATTGATGGTCGTCGTGGCGCCATGGGGAAGATCGAATGTGGTGCTGTCAACCTGGTCAAAAACAGCCCCTGAATCTACGTCGGTGAATTTGAAACGGAGCTTGAGGCCCTGCTGATCGTATGTCTCATTGTTGGTAAAAGTCCCTCCCAGGGTGCTGATGACCTGGCCCGGCACAACGCTCTTGACCATGAACGGGCCGGCGGTCATGCTCACCAAGCCGTAATACAAGGTAAACGGCTGGACCACATCCTGCGCCTGCACCAAAGCGCCGTTGGCCCAACGCAGCTCCCAATTCCAGTCATACGTCCGGCCGGAGATGATCCCCGAAGGGATGACCACGTCAGTGGATGGTGTCGTCGTGCCCGTGGCGATGGTCAAGGTCGAGCTGTCCATGCCGAAGATGCTCGACACGGTCACCAGGTTGCAATACTGCGTGTCCCATTTGTCCAGCCCGCCGTCGAAACTGTCGAAGAATTCAAAGACATTGTCTCCGTTGCTCTGGCTGACGGCCGCGGGATTGCCGTAATACATATAAACGGTCTGTTTGGCCGTATTGGAAAGCGTGGGAAGCTTGATCCAGAAGCGCGCCTTCTGTTCCGTGGTGCTGAAGGTATCCAGGTAATAAGGCAGGAGCGTCGTATCGTCGCTGTCGACAAAACGCACGTCGGACCCGTCGCTCTTGACATGGCTCCAGAAATCCTTATGGCTCTTGTCTATGTCCACAGACACCTGGAAATCGGCCAATGCCGCGTCATTGGCCGTGTTGTCGATGTTCAGCGTCTCCTTATACTGCCACGCGGAAAGCTGGGGATTGCCGCTGGTTGCCGCGGTCTCTTCCGCCAACATGTACGTGGACATGCGGTAATTGAATTCCGCGATCTTGAACACCGGCGTGATGGCTTCCGAGTAGCTGTTATAGGTGTATAAAGCGAACCTCTTGTCGCCCACCACCTGCAGGTTCCTCCAAGTCGCGCCGGGGTCCACGGCTGTCGAGCTCCCCTTGCTGCCCAGGCTGACGTAACTCGGAGAAGGGCTGATGTCGCCGGTGATCGTAACGCTGGTGCCGCCGTCTTCAAGGGCCACCAGCCTTAAATATCTCGTCGCCGCGGTATTGATGTAATATTCCTTGCCTACGCCCACCAGGGTATCGGCGCTCTGGTAGATCTGGCCTTTGCCGCCGCCCGAATCGTCTGCCACGACGCATATCGGCTTGTCCGCGGAAACATAGGTCCGCATGCTCAAAGCGCCGGTCCCGCCGTTGGGCAGGTGTTTATAACTCTGCCCTTTGTTCAATGTCCCGCTATAGTCGCCGGTTGTGCTGTCCAGGTTGTCAATGATGATATTGGTGCCGTCTTCATAGGCCGTCAGCGTAATGATGGAATCCGGACAGTAAAAATAATACTCCTGCATGTCAGGGGAGCGGATCTGTTCCGAAGCCTCACCGTGATTGATCAACCCTGCCATGACGGTGATGGGCTTGGTGGCCTCGATATGCCAGACTTCGCCGCGGGAATCCACCCGGTTCCAGCCAAACCAGAAATTGCCCTTGTCGAGCGCGATGCTCTGGGTGTCGTCTCCCAGGCCGTAGTCGGTGATCGTTACCTGGGTATCGTCGTTATACGCGGTAATGATCACATCGCCGTCGTAGTTGTTCGACGGCATCCACAGCCACAGGTCATTGCCGCAAACCGTGTAAAAATCGTCGTCGTAGTAGGAAGCCGGCTCAATGGCAGAGGTAAAGATGGTGATCGGCTTCTGGGAGGTAACGTGGTAGACCGTCAGGTCGGTATCGTCATATCTTTGTTTTTCTCCGACAGCGGTAAAATCGCGGTATGACGACGCAATGACCTGGCCTGAAGAATCCAGCTTCTCGATGGTGACACGGTTAGGCGCGTCGGTGGTGACGATGTCGAAGAAGGCGAACATGAAGGCATAAAAGTCCGTCCCGATCAAAGACTCGGCCAATGTAGGATCAGACTCTGTGGTGGCAGTTGACTTGCCGTAAAGGATGTAGATGGTCTTGGCCGCGCCCAGGGGAATGGTCGGCACCGTGACCCAGCAGGTGGCGGTCTTTTTGTTCTTACTGAAACCGACAACGCGGTATTTCAAAGGCGTCTTTCCGTCGGAATCCACAAAACGGATGTCAGAACCATCGCTGGAAATATGGTTCCAGAAATCGATGTTGGCCGAGGGTACCTCGACCCTGATGGTGCAATCGGTATAGGCCGTGGCCCCTGACGTGTTGTCTATGATGACCTTCTGACGATAGAGATAATCCTGCAGGACCTTGGAGAGCTTGGCTGTGCCGTTGCTGACCACGACCTCCGACGTATTGGCATATTCCTCCTTGTTGGTGAATTCATAGGGGATCTGCTGGATGCCGGCAGGCCCATACCACGGCCCCCATGTCCCCGGCTCTCCATTGTCGTCCGGCGCAGTATGCACCTGGAAACGCACGTCGGTGCCGGCAGGCAGTGTCGCGGTCCAAGAGATATTCCTCAAACGGTTGGTGGCATAGGTCGTGTTGTACGGCGAAGAAACCAATTCCTGGCTCAAGGGATACTTGGTCCAGCCGATGGTGACTTTATCCATTAGGGGAACCTGAGTCAAATCATAACAGAAAAATCTGATGTAGTATTGCAGGTATTGATCGCCGTCGTTGACTCCGGCATAAGCGGAAAGGTCGGCGTTCTTGACCGTCTTGTCCACATAAGACCAGGCCAGGGCGTCCGAGAGGTCGAATTTTTTGCCGGTGCGCACTTTAATGTCTATCTGGCCCAGGCCGTTGTTGACCCAGCTCACATTGGCGAGACTGGCATTGTTGCCGATCTCCTTGATGTCCGAAATATATATGCCGGATGAGAACAGGAGGTATTTCATCAAAGACGAGGTGCCGTAGCCGCTGGAGAGATAGATATAATCCCCGGTGCCCGGATACATGGCGGCCGCCTGGCCGTTGAGGACAAAAGGCAGGTCCGGCCGCGTGTCCCAGGTATTCGTCGAAATGCAATAACGGTAGAAATAATTCGTCCCGTAGGAAAGATCGTAATTATAGGAAACAAAGTAATAGATATAGTCTCCAAAACCCGGGCTGAAAAGAACACCCCCCATGCTGGGCAGGGGCAGAGGTGCAAGCGATTCCCAGGTGTTGTAGGCCGAGTCGCCGTCTGTCGTCGTGGTATCGGTGGTGTCCGCGTTATAACGCCAAAAAGCGACGGAGCCGCCGCCGGCCGTGGCATACAGATATTTATCCGTTCCCGGATTGATCAGGTTCGAACCGCGGGAAACAACGGTGGGCGTGGTCGCATATTCTTTCCAATTGTTGCCGGCGATGGAGTAGCGCCAGAACGTTATGGTTGAGCCGCCCCTCATGGCATAAAGATAGCCGTCGCGATACGCCAGGGTCTGGCCTGTGGAAAATGTGGCCGGCGGCACAGCCAGGTTCGTCCACAGGTCTGTGCTGACCGAATAGGCCCAGATATCGTAATAGCCGGTGCCCCTGGTCACATAGATATAATCGCCGGAACCCGGATAAACGGCGCGGGCATCGGTTGTAACCGACGACGGCGGCGGATTCAACGTATACCAGACGGAATTGGTGATATTGTATTTGTAAAATTCGTTGGACCCTCCGCGCATATAGAAGATCTCTTCTCCGGAAGGCATGGCGCAGATCTGGGAACCGTAGGAATTACTCGCCGGGAACTGGATGGGCTCATCCCACCTGTTTGTGGAGATGGAATACCTGTTGAAATTCACACCCAAGTTACCGTGGTTGACACCCAGATAAAAATACAAAAGGTCCCCTGTGCCCGGATAAAAACCGCCAGAGGTGCCGCCGACGGAGATAGAGGCGTCTGTCAGGATCGTCCATGTATTGGTGCTCAAAGAGTATTTGGCAAAATCCCTGCCGCTCCCTTTCAAGCAATAAATGAAATCGCCTGAGCCCGGATAAACCAGGCTGCCGTAATCCGAGATGGCCCATGGCGCATCAGCCAAGTAGCCCCACGTCTCGTCGTCCAGATTGAACTTGGTGAATTTTGTGGTGCCGGACTGTTTAAGGACATAGATACCTTTATAAGAACCGCTTGAGATGATGCACATGCCGTTGCCTTCCGAATACGCCGACTCAAGCATATTGGGCAGGGTCGTCCAGGAACCGCCGTAGGCATCGTCGTTGAATTTCAGGAAGATCGAGGAATTATAATAGCCGGGACAGACATAGATGCCGCTGGCGTCAGCCACCATCCTCGCGCTCCAGAAGAACATGTAAGGAGAAGACGCCAATTGCGTCCAGGTGCCGGTTGCCGTATTATACTTCCAGAAATTCCTCGACATATTGCCTTCGGAAACATAGATGTAGTCGCCTGTGCCTGGATAAACCGCCCTATGCCCCGTACCAGAAGTGACAAAAGGCAGTTTTATCAGGTTGACCCATTTGTTCTGGGTGAGGGAATACTTCCAGGCATAGTTCGTGCGGTAGTTCATGAACAAATAAACATAATCCCCTTTTTTGACGACACTGCCGAAGTTGAGGCGCGATGTGGCATAAGGGGCGTTGACAATCTCATTCTTCCACTGGCCTGTGCTGAAAACATAGGTCTCGACTCCAGAGGCATATTGTGTACCGATGTGATAGAGATTTGTGTCGCTGGCGCAGGCCGCTATCTGCGTGTATTGAAAAATGGGCGCGTGAAGACTCTGCCAAGTATTGGTAGCAATATCGTATTTGGCAAAACCCGTATAATAGAGGCTACCGTCATGGCCGTTTAGATAATAGATAGCATTCTCGCTAGAAGAATAAACAAACTTTCCGCCATAGCCTGGATACATATCCGGCAAATTTGCTTTTTGGGTCCAAGTATCGGTTGAGATTTGATAAGTCATAAATACTGTCCTAGAATTGCTGCGCAAGAAATAGATATAATCGCCCGAGCCAGGATAGACCGAGCACGCGCCATAGTAAAAATTACCAAAAGGACAGAGACTGATACTTTGCCAGGTATCGTTTTGCGGTTTATAGCGATAAAGATTATTAGTATAGGCTCCCGTGTCTTGATTGTAGCCGCCTGTGGCATAAACAAAATTCCCTGCGACCACAAGGGTGCCGCCCCAATAAGCCTTTTGCGGAAGAGGCGCCAGTTGTTCCCAGGCTTTGGTCGTCAGGTTATACCTGCTGAATCCATTCTGGTAATATCCCTGCATGCAATAAATATAGGTATCTCCCGGTTTATAAGCCAAGCCCCCTCCTACATAAATACCTGACGTATTGCCGGCGAAGGTGGCATCAGAAAGCCTTTCCCATTGATAAGCCACAGCTGTATTAGACGAAGAAAATGGAGTAAAGGTCAAATAATACTTATAGAAATATTTATAGCCGTTGCCTGGGATGTAGTAAATGGCATTTTCCGAAGCCACATAAACCGCATCTGCGCCCCAATAACCGCTGGAACGGGGATATGACTCTTCGCGCCATTTTTTGGTCGCTGGATAATAGCGATAAGTCGAGCTATAGCTGTGATTGCTTAAAAGCCTGAGCTCTGTGCCGCCCCCATCAGGGTCATAAAGATACATCCGGCTGTAGATGGTAAAAGGCAAAGCAGGCATTTCGATGTCTTTGGAAAGCGTGGAGGTATAATAAGAGCTTTCCCAAGTGTCCGAAGAAATATAATACCTTGCAAAATACCTGCTGCCGCCGTTCCAGGCGTAGAGATAATCCCCTGTCCCGGGCCACACCACATCCGAATACCATGACAAGGCAAACGGGCAATTCTGCAAGCTGACCCACGCGTTGGAAGAAGCATTCACGTCGAATTTGGCAAACGAGGTCGAACCGCCGCCGGCCGAACCATAGACCAGGTTTCCAGACCCCGGGTACACCAGGGATGCGCCTATGCCGACGGCAAAAGGCGTGGACTCGACAGCAGACCACGAACCAGCCTCTGCGATACCCGTGGGTATGTTGTAACGGTAAAAGACCGAGGACCCATTGCCGCAAAAAGCAAAGGCCTTGCTGATGGAGGGCACGACGACCAGGGCCCCGCCGTAGCCGACGGCGGCCGAGATGTTTTTCTTCGCATACCACGTATTGGTGGAGATCTGATAGGCGTAAAATTCCTTGCGGTTGCCGCCGACCAAAGCATAAATGACGTCGTTGCCGTCATAAGCCAAGGCCGCGCCGAGGCCCACAGACATGGGGATGTCCGCCATCATCTCCCATTTTTCGTCCGCAATGGACCAGCGCATGAAAGACATGTTGTTCCCCCAGGAGACCCAGAGGGAATAGATGTAATTGCCGGCCCGCGTCAAGGGGGCGACCGCGCCCATGTAAGGCGTAAAAGGCAGGTTGGCCCATTCGCCGAGGGCGCTGCAGAAGGGATCCTGATAAACCGTGTTCAGGCCGAGGGTGGCCGCAGAGCCTGTGCCGGCGACAATGGTATTGGTGCCGCTCCCCTCGGCAAAATCGGCATCCGTGTCATCGGTGAGGGAAAAAGGATTGGGGAGCAGCTTCACGCCGGCCGACGAAACGGTGTCCACATTTGCGCCGGCGGAAGAATATTTTGTCCAGCCGGTCTTGTTGGCCGGGTCTGTGGCATTATCTGCCGATGCGCCCCCGCGCCAATCGCTCTGCTCGAACTTGTTGTACTGATCGGCGGCAAAGGACATGTTTATGCACAAAACCGCCTGCCCCAGGACGAACATCCCGGCCAACACAAGGCCCAACACCCCTGGCCGCATCACCCTGGCGGATGCATGGCAATATCCTTCCATCGCCGGCATAGGATGCTGCCTGCGGGTGTCTTGGTCACATCCAGTTTTCATCAAAACCGGGCCTTTCATCTTCTTCTCCCGTTAACTGCACTTCAATGTCTTCAACACATTCACGAATTCCAGATGCGGCAATGTGTTCAAAAAGGCCAGGGCCAGGAAATGCCTCCCGGTCTTTTTGCAATAAAAACCGGCCAGGAGGAAATTCTGCTCTTTGACCTCGCCGTTTGGATCTTTGATCCTCATGACGACCTCGGCAAAATCCACCTCGGCTCCCGAAACCTTGGCCTTGAGCCCCTCCAGCGGCGTCTCAAATAAAAAAGTATAGCCTTCCTTGGACAATATGTCCTGATAGCTCAATTCCTTGTTCGACCAGTGTATTTCAAAAAAATCGTCGCACATCCCCTGCTGCCCCCTGACATCGAGCTTGATGTAGCCATCCCTCTTGTCTCCGCCGATGATCTCAGGAGGAAAGTTGTCCGGGACCCTCACCTCCACCCCTCCCCCTCTGACGATGCGCGTCTTCGCCCCGGCCGCCGCATCCGAAAGACAGAGCGGGCTGCCCAGAAAGATGAGACCCAGCGTGATGGCGATTAGCTTCTTCATATCCTTGACCTTTCCTAAAAACTCTCCTTGCTCCCCGACACTTCTATTTTTTCGCCTTTTCTTCCAGCTCCTTGACCTTGTCTTTTTCCATCTGGAGTCTCTTGGCCATGGCCTCGTAGGAAACCATGTCGGCGCGGTATTTCTCGTCCAGGTCTTTCTTTATCCGTTCTCTCTCCACGCTTAATTTTTGGCTGAATTCCTGCTCGAGCGAAGCATCCGAGGGTCTGCGCGCCGCCCCGGACGTCCTGCCGATGAAAAAGAGCGCAACGCCGAAAACCACAACCAGAACACCTGCCGCGATATACCTTAATGATTTAGGCTCCATCTTCATTTTTCACCTCAATGAAAGGTCTGATCTTTGCCGCATTCTGCGTCTCGATTAAAAACCGCCGACACCTTTTACGGCGGCCCCCTTCTTTTCCGCCGTTTTCTTCTCTATAAAAAATACGCCATCGGACGTATCGGAAACCGTCTTGTCAAAAGCATCGGAGATCCTCACCAGGGCCTGATCGGTCGTCACCTGGGGAACGGTCCAGAGATAAGATCCCGTATTGGCGACCCTTTCCGATACGGACTGATAAGTCTTGCCGGCATCAGACGAATACTCCAGCTTCATGGGGTAAGACGACTCATAGTCCCATGCTGTCCACGTGATGACGTGCGAGCCGGCCGTGACAGAATCGCCGCCATTGGGGCCCAACAGCACGATGTTACCCGGCCTGTAGGAAAACGAGGCATACGCCATGTAAGGCGCTGCATCGGTTTCCTTTTTGAGATTGATGCGGCCGCGCAAGGTCTGTCCGGCAGAAAAGTCGCCCTTGGAAACATAATAATAGGCGTCATTCACGCAGTCTTTTTTATAATTTTTGCCGCCGTCGGCTGAAACATCAACGCTGGCTCCTTGGCCTTCCCATGCGGGCACGATGATGCGGATGAGGTAATCCGTCTTGATCCCCGGAATGATGTAATAGCCCGACTTGGCGGACGCCTCGAGGACGAGGTTCTTTTTGGCATCCAGGACGATATGGTGGAATATAGGTAAGGACGGCGTTTCTTCGGCGGCCGGGGCGGAAACATCAACCCTGGGTTCTGGGCTGGCATATTTGCGCGCGCGGATCCACAGGAACTTGGTCAGGCTCCTGCCCAGACCCACGCCCGTGGTCTTCAGCGCCACGAACCCCTTGGCAGGGCCTTCCGTGTCCTGATAGCTCACCGCGGCCTGCTTTTTGGAGAAGTTAGCGTCGTAGCGTTCAAAGGTCAGCAGATTGTTCTTGTCCGCGGTCAGGCGATAGCCATAATAAACGCCCGCAACGATGGGTGCGGGCGTATTGGCCTTGACGATATTGTCGACGACCAGGCAGTGCTGGGCACCGTCCAACGCCGAGGCGTAGGCGACAAGCGTCGCGTCCATCGCCGATGCCGGGTCGGGGTCGCGCGCAATCAGCCGCGTCTCATAACCTGTCTGGGCGGCGGCCACATACTCAATGATGCCCTCCTTGAACTCAAAGGTCTTGGCCGAGACGGCCGCGGCGTCGAGCAGAAGCCCCTCCGGAGCCGCCTGGGCGCTGCCGCCTGTCCCAAGCGTCACCGACCACTTCTCCGGAGCCAGAGATCCCTTGAGTGACGTAAAATCTTCATAAAAATCGAATGTATCCGCCGGGGAAGAAAGCGACATCGCCACAGGGTTACCGTAATACAGGAATGCCTTAATGCCGTCTTTGGGGATTTCAGGGAAACGGACAAAATAGGCGGCTGTCCGGTTCGGCTTCTTTCCTTCTATGCTGATCAATGCATGGGGCAGGAGCGTCTCGCCGTCGGCCGACGTAAACCGGATATCATTGAAATCCGCTAAAATGTGGCCGTCGCAGACAATGTCTGCAGAGGCCGACCCTGAAGACTCGCCCACACGCACCATGAGCTGGTAATTGTAAAGCGCACCCGAGGAAGAACCCGATATCTTGAACGGCTTCCTGTAGAGGAACCTGGAAAGCGCGGGCTCGCCGAAAGTGCCGGCGATACCGTTCTCGGTAGCAAAAGCAAGCGTCACCTCCAACAAAGCCGTTTCTGCGCCCAGGACGGCCTTCCATTTCAACGCCTCGCCTTTCACAAGCTCGGAGCTCACCGGAACGCCGTTGACAACGGGCGTGTAATGAAGCCCCGCATCCGCGCTCACCAGCAAGGCCACGGGACCCGTCGCCTCCCAACTCGCCGTCAGGGACGTAACCACACCGTTGACATTCACCGGCTGGCTGATGTATTCCATCTTTTCGGCGATGACGGGAAGAAGAAAATCGCCCCTGCCGTCCGTGCGCCAGACAAACGGCGATTGATAAGCGATCAAATCGGAGGCGGCCATGGCCCCTTCGGCATTGAAAGAAACGCACACCGCAGAAGAAAAGAAAAACAGAAAAACAAAACACCCTGAGAAAAATCTCAGGGTGCCGCATTTTCTTAATGAGACAAACAGGCCAGACCTTAAAGTCTCATTAAGTTTTTTTTGTTTCAGGGAAGATGACGCGCCGTGATGATCGAGGCCTTCCTGTAATCCATGCATATTCATCAGGGCTTCACTTTTGTGGACGAATGCCTCCTTAAATTCACTCTTGGAATTTATTGTAGCAAACGCTGGCGAAAAATCAACTCTTTCCATGCGCCGAGCGCCATTGACGGCCGGTGAACATTGCAAGCAAGGCCCGAAATGCCTTCTCTGCACCGCCGTTGCCATTGTTTTAAAATACGCTATTGTCATTTTCCTGTCCTTTGCCGGGCCTTAAATCTTCTTGGCCGCCTTTAGTCCGCTTGCCTTGAGTGCCTTGCGCATACTTTTTTTCGAGCATCCCCCTTGACAAACGCCGTAAACTTCCTTGAATCCAAAATCAACATAATCCTTGCCGTCAAATTTCTATTTTAGAAACATAACTTATTGATTTACAAATACTTAAATCTCTGCATATCAAGCCTGTCTATTTACACCTAGCCATTTTCCACAATAAATGTACCTGAAACCGCCGGAAAGATAAACCCGTATTAATATACATTCTTATTGCACAAACTACTCTATTGGAAACCGCGAAATTCAGCAAAGATTACCCCCGCTACCGCCTTAATGAGACTTTAAGGCCAGACCTTAAAGTCTCATTACGCAATTGTTCGGTAGAATGTGGCCCGGCTTATCCCCAGCATTTTCTCTATCTCTGCGGGTGTATACCCGTTGGCCAATAACTGTCCAATGGCGTATTTTCTCGCATCCCGCTCTTCGATTTTTCTCATTCTTTGCTTTGACTTGATTTTTTCAACCATCGCTTCCAAATTTTTTTCTTCATGCCGCTTGGTGATTTTTTGAATGACCTCCCCGATCTGTCCTGCCACACGCTTTAACGACAGCGTTCCTGAAATGCCGCAACTCTCAATATGAAGCAGGCTATCTGACAATATCTGTTGATATTTCTGGCGCGCCCGGTGAATATCCTGGTCTATCATGGAAAGAATCTGTTGATAATCAACAAAGGTCGCCGCAGTAATATCTGTAAACAACCGGATGGAACTCCAGCGATAACTCCTGAAATCTTTGCATAAACCCGCGCGACATGGGTTGAGGTGTATGTAAACTGAAATCGCAAGAAAATAAGCATCATCATTACAAAGCGATGCCCTGAATCTCCCGCAAAAAACATGTCCCTTACGCTGGTATTTCTCATTAAAGTACATGGCATAACGCTCAAATAAGTTTTTCATGGCGGATGACAAATTTTTTTGGGTAATCTGTAGAAGAAGATGGAGATGATTTGTAAGAAGAGTGAAAGAAAAAAGTTTAACGTGAAATTCCTGAGCGATATCTTTAAGAATTTTCAAAAAATACAAGTAGTCGTTTTCTTCCAAGAAGATACGCTCCGTACCAGGAGCCCTCTGCGTTATATGATAAACAGCTCCCTCAAAAATGATACGTTGACGTATTGTCAATTGCCGTCTTATCTCCCCTTCGCTTAACCCCTGCAAAATATCCATAGCTCCCTTTCTTAATGAGACTTTAAGGCCAGACCTGTTTGTCTCATTACAGATAATCATATTGGAACTAGTTTGTCTTAATGCTTTTCTGTTTTTAGGTGAGGGAAGAAATAGGGGAGCTAAAAGGTAACTTGGAGCTTCTTAATGAGACTTTAAGGTCTGGCCTTAAAGTCTCATTAATTGATACTTGGGAAGCCTGATTGAGGACGTTGAAAAGGAAGAATCAGGGAGTGGGAATTGTCCTAGTCTTCATAATGAGACTGAATGGGTCTGTCCCATTTTGTCTCATTAGCGGAAATGAGCGTTCAAAAATCTTCGATATCGACGATCTTGTTCTTGATGGCGTATTTGATGAGGTCGCTGGTGCGGTGAAGTCCGAGTTTCTTGAGCATGTTGTTTTTGTAATTTTCGACCGTCCGGGGGCTCAGGGAAAGCAGGGACGCGATCTCCTTGGCGGCCTTGCTCTCCGCCACCAGCCGCAGGACATCCAGCTCTCTTTCGGTCAAGAGGCCGGGGCCCTGCGTCTCTTCCTGCGGGCCGGAAACTTTTTTAAGCAGATAATCGGAAGCCTGGGCGTCCAGATAGACCTGCCCGGAGACGATCTTGCGCAGGGCCTGAGGGAGATCGTCCGCCGCGTTCTCCTTGCTCAAATATCCCTTCACGCCGGACTGCAGGGCTTTCATGACATAGGCATTGGCTTTGTGCACGCTGATGATGAGGATTTTTGTCGAAGGGCTGATCCTCAGCACATCTTCGATGATCTCGAGGCCCGTTTTTTTCGGCATGGTGATGTCCAACAGGAGGATATCGGGTTTCAGGGGGCGTATTTTGTCCAACGCCGTCTCCGCGTCCCTGGCCTCCCCGACGACTTCATATTCGGGCTGCCGCCGCAGGATCGCCTTGATCCCTTCGCGGATGATATCGTGATCGTCAACGATAAAAATAGTATGTGTCTTCATGTCCTCAATGGATCGGCAGACGGACCTCAAGCCGGGTGCCCTCTCCAGGCACGGAATGAACGCGGAGCTCTCCATCCAAAAGCTCGATGCGCTCTCTTAGCCCCCGCAGCCCAAGCTTCAGCTTATCTTCCTTGCGCCGTGCCGGCCGCGCCTGCTGCGCCTCCGGATTAAATCCTATCCCGTCGTCCGCGATGGTCAACAACACGCTCTTGTCGTCCTGTCCCAAGAGGATATCGATATGGCGGGCCTGGGAATACTTGGCGATATTCGTCAAGGCTTCCTGAACGACGCGGTAAAGAACCAATTTTTCCTCCGCCGAGATCGCCGGCTCCTCCGGAGGCATCGATAACGTATAATGGGCCTGCGTGATCTCCTTGTTCTGGACGGCCAGGCCGTTGATGCTCTGCAGCAAACCTACCTCGTCGATCTCCGGCGGCCTCAAGATCGTGGAAATATTGTGCGTCTTGTTCATCAGGGCATCCAAGATCGCCTTGGCCTTCTCGATCTTCTCTTTTGTCTCGGACGGATCGCCCGGCGCTTCTTTTTCCAGCAGCCCCAGGTAAATCTTGAGGGCGCTCAAGTCCTGGCCCATCTCGTCGTGGATCTGCAAAGAAAGATTGTTGCGCTCCTCTTCCTGCGCCGTGACAAACCGGCGCCACAGCTCTTCCCTGTGGCGCTGGTCCTGTTTCATGCGCCGGTAAGTCAGATAAGCCGTTGCCAAACCAAGCAAGATCGCTATCGCCAAAGACCATACCAGGAGGGTGACGGCCCGGCGGCGTTCCGCCTCCGCCGCCTCGAGCTTACGATCAAGCCTCTGGAGAATATCGCGCTGCATGGGATTCTCAAGGAACGCATCGATCCAGAAAAGCTTGCTCTCCAGTTCCCGCTGGATCCGGTCCAGGACCTGACGGGACTGCGCCTTCTCATTCTCCGAAGCAAGGCGGTTCAGATTGTCCGCCCGGGAGACGATGCTGTCTCCGAGTTTAAGAAACTCCTCTTCGCTTGCACGCACCGTCTCGCCCCACTGGCGCTGCTCGGGAGAAGAAACCAAAGAAAAATAGGCCGCCAGATACGTCTCGAAATTCTTCGATGCCGATTGCACCGAGTCTTGGCGCTGGACGATCCCGGCCGCTTCCAGATAACGGGCATCGTGCCAAAAAAGATAATTCCGGATAGCCATCATATAGCGGGCATTCGCGATCCTCATCTCAAAAATGGTGTTTTGAAGAGGAATGTCAACGCGCGCCAGGGACACCGCGATGCGGTTCAACGCCGCGACCTGACGGATCCCGACGAATCCAATGGCCAC
This sequence comes from Candidatus Velamenicoccus archaeovorus, assembly GCF_004102945.1. GTDB lineage: Bacteria > Omnitrophota > Gorgyraeia > Velamenicoccales > Velamenicoccaceae > Velamenicoccus > Velamenicoccus archaeovorus. The sequence continues at coordinate 1,779,809 of NZ_CP019384.1, forward strand.
GATAAGACATAACAACCCGGCGAAGCCGAGCATCACGCCCCAATCCAAAAATTTTCTGGAAAAGCGGAATTGTTCCATAAACGGATAAGCTCGCTTCTGCTAATACAAAAACGAGATGGCCGCGAAGGATCGGCAGGGATTCAAATTTTCTCTATCAACGGCCATTAGCGTTCCAAATCGGCCAACCACTCCCTGACGGACTCGGCATCGTCTGACTCAGGCTGGAGCTCCAGAAAGGTGCGATAATGATAACGCGCCTGCTTCTTGTCCTTAAAATAGTCGTCGTAGAGGATCCCCAGATTATAGTGCGCCCGCGCGTTGTTGGGATTATACCCAAGAGCTTTTTTGAATTCCTCAACGGCATTCTCGTAATCCTTGGCGCGCGTATAAACGACGCCCAGATTGTAGTGATACCTCTCGGCCTCGTCCTCCAGGCGTTTTTTGGCCTTGGCCAGCTGCGCGTCGAGAGTCAGGATCTTGGTCTCGAACATCTGTTTCTGTTTTTTGAAGCCCGTCTCCAGCTTGCTGGCGATCTCCGTGCGTTCTTTTCTGACGTGCGCCAGCTCCTTGTTCACCTTGTCCAGGTCTTCGTTCGTGCTCTTGCTGATATCCTGCTCGCTGGAAATCTGCTTCTTCACTTTCGCCGTTTCTTCCTCGGCCTTGTCGCGGTCCGCCGTGAGACTATTGATCTCAACCAGCAGCTTGTTCTTCTCCTGCAGGTACTTGTCGGCCATCTGGCGGACTTCTGTGCGGCCTGTCTCCAGCTCTGTCCTCATTTCTTCGATCGTCTTGCTATTCTCATCGCGCAAGAGCGCATTTTTCCTGGCTTCGATCCCCCAAGAGACAAAAGCCACAGCCGCCGCCAAGAACGCGGCGGCGGCTGTGGCCATTAAAGTAAATTTGTTATTCATGAGAGTTTGCGGTGGCGATCACTCCAAATCAAGCTTCGGCTTCTTTGTCAGCACGCCCTTTTCCTTGACGAGCTCCTTTTCGGCATCGGGCTTTGCATTGTCCCCGGAAAAAATATGGGGCGTGAGAAAAACCGCCAGCTCTGTCTTCGTCCGCTGGTCATTGCGGTTACCAAAAATCCATCCGATGACAGGCAGTTTATAAAAAAACGGCACTCGGCTGCGGGTGTCGCGGACGTCGTCTTTCATCAGGCCGGCGATCATGATCATGGCGCCGTCCTTGACCTTGACCGTGGTCTCGGCTTGAGAGGTTTCCACGACGGGCACCGACGACCCCAAAGGCGACGTCTTGTACTCGCGCACAGAGCTCACTTCGGGCCGGATCTTCATGATGATGTAATCGTCGGCGGTGATCGTCGGGGTGACGTTGATCTTCACGCCGACATCGACAAAGTTGACGGATTCCGCCGTCGTTGTCGTGACCTGGGACTGGCTCTGCGTCTGCGAGAAGTACACCTCCTTGGAACCGATCAGGATGGTCGCTTCCTGGTTATTGACGGCGGCGATGCGCGGCCGCGAGAGGATATTGGTCTTCGCAAACGAATTGAGCGCCTGGATGACGACATTAAAATCGTTCTGGGCCAGGGTCCCAAGACTGAGCTGGCCGTAACTCGCGACAGCCGGCGTGATCGGAAGAAGAGAAGAGATGGAAGCATCGCGGATATTGCCGGTGGTGAAAAGCCTCTCCCAGCTGATGCCCTCCTGGGTCTGGTCCGACAACGAGATCTGGACGATCTGGACCTCGATCAGGACCTGACGCGTTTCCGTATCAAACGCCTCGACCATCTTCTTGATCTTTTCCATCTTGCCGGGCAGATCGCTGATGGCGATCTTGTTGGTGCGGGCGTCTAAGTCCACCTCGCTGGCGCCCCCTGTCAAGACGTTGGCGAGCTGACTCTTCATGTCTTCCGCCCGCGCGTATTTGAGGTCGAAAATCTCCGTCTGCTTGGCCTGGTCGAGCGTCAAAATGACCCTCTCCATGACGTCGATATTCTCGGGGGTGTCCATGAGGATCACCGTTCCCGAAGGCTCGTCGGTAATGACTTTACCGATCTCGCTTTTGAGCTGGGCGAGGGCCGCGGCGACATCGCGAGGCGTCGCATTCTTCAATTTATACATCCTGACCTTGCGCGGCTCATTATAAGCGCGGCCATAGAGCTGGGTGTACTGCTTTAAAGGCATGACGGTGATGATGTTTTTTTCTTTCACCGCCGCCAGGGCATTATTGATCAGGATGATGTCGAGGGCGTCTTCGAGAGTCACGTTGTTGAGGAAAATATTGACGCGTCCCGTGACCTCCTTGGTGGGAACAATATTGACGTTCATCTTCAAAGACAGGATTTTCAGCAATTCGACGATATCGATGCCCTTGAGATCGAGCGAGATGCGCCCCGGCGCCGCGTCCTTGACAGACGGCGTCTGGGAAGCCGCCGCGCTGTCCTGCGCATAATTGTCCGCCGGCGCAACCCACGCGCTCGACGCCCACAAGAACGCCGCAACGAGGATAAAACACCGTTTTTTAAAAATTGACTGTTGTCCCATGTGGTGCCGTTTCCTATGACTCTCCCCGCGTTCAAGCGCAGGGGGCCATCGAATCCATCCGGAGCTCCTGTCGAGAGAGCAAATCTCCCCAACCTAAAATCCGGGGATTTCCCTGCCTTCGCGGACTACGCCCGCAGGACAGGGATTAAAACATAAAGCTAACAGCCTGCCGTTAAAAGCGTTAAGACAGGGCGTGCCTTTTTCCTGCCCTGCGTTTCCTCGGACTTCAACGCAACTCTATCTCTTGATTATCATAACTCAAAATGACCCTGTCTCTCAAGATTTCTTTTACGATGGCATCTTTAAAGCGGCTGCCACGATTAAGGGAATACGTCCGGCCTTCCTTGGTATCCTCGATCATGACCTGGGGAATATCGGACCAAATGATGCCGACGACCCGCAATGTCTGGGCCATATTCTTGAGCGCTGCCGCGGCCTCGGCCTGGGCCGGAGTGGCCGAGGAAGCAGGGGGCTGCGGCAAAGAAAAAATACTCTCCTGGCCGATCTCCTGCAGATATAAAGAAAGGGGGCTGAGCGCCTCGACGCCGATATTGCCGAGTCTCGTCTTTCTCGCCGCCTTCTCCAGGCGCTCGATGAGCGCCGCATTCGGCATCCCTATCAAAAAATCCAGGACAAGATAAGCCGTCGCTGCGATGCACAAAACCACGACCGCCCGGTTGGCGACTTTTAACGATATCTTCTTCGTAAACTGGGCGCGATAGTGCGTCAGCCACGCTTTCAGAAAAAGCCCGCTGGTGCCCACGTTCATTCTCGCCCGGGGAAGATTTCGCGGGGCTTCTCCGCCGGGCGATTCAATGATGCGCAGCAATTTTTCTTCCGGCGTCATGCCTTGGTCAACCATAGGAATAAGTAGTCAGTAGATGTGCTATCTACTTTTTTTAAAATGCGCTCTGCGCCGCGACCTTGCGCACGACGTCTTTGTCGACGACAATCTTGTTGTCCATGACCAGCGTTTTTAAAGCGTTGTGGCAAAGCATGGAGATCTTGCGCGGATATCCTTGCGTATGCTGGTAGATCTCCGCGATGGCGTCCTCCTTAAACAACGGCAGGTGCGACCGGTAACCCGCCTGCCTGATCCGGAATTCGATCATCTCTTTCGTCTCGACATCATCGAGCGGATTGATGATATATTTCATGCTGATCCTGTCCATGAGATTCTTCATCTCGCGGATTTTAGGCAGCAGTTCCAGCTGCGCCAAGAGCACCAGCTGCAGAAGCTTGTATTCATTGGTCTCATAATTCAGGAGGACGCGCAATATCTCCAAAGACGAAGGATTGAGTTTTTGCGCCTCATCGATCAGGAGGATGACGGTCTTGTTGTCCTGGATCGCCTTCTGGAAGAGATATTTCTTGATCGTCTCTTTCATGTTAAGGACGGATCCGGGAGGCGCATCCATCTGGATCTGGAAGGTCCGGATGAGGGATTCGAGAAAAACCTCCTCGGTTTCAAAGGTCGGGTCAAGAACCATAAAAAAGATCATGTCGTCACGCAACTTGAGCATCTGGAACATCTTGCGCGAAAGGGTCGTCTTCCCTGTCCCCACGTCGCCTAAAATAACACTCAAGCCCCGGCGCAGCCGGATCTCTATCATCAGACGCGTCAAGGCCGCCTGGTGTTCTTGGGACTGGTAAAAAAAATCAGGATCGGGGCTCGTTGAAAACGGTTCTTTCTCCAATCCTAAAATTTGATAATAGCTCATGCGGCAGCACCTCTAAAAAATAGTATTTTCGGCAGCGAGCGGCAGGTACCCGGCCTCACCGGCCCTCCGCAAATTCTTCCGCGTATCATTATCTCATATTTCTCCGCAAATGCTACTGCTCATCCCAGCGAAGGATAACGCCTGTCGTCAGATCAATGATGATGCGGAAGTTTTTCAGGAGCCGCTGGCCTTTCTTCACCTTCAGTTCACAACGGACGGTCGCGGAACCAACGCTCAATTTCTGGGCCACGATAAGCGTCTGGAGCCATGTCTGATCCGCCGCGCCCAGGCCCCACGCCGCCAGATCGTTGCCGATCTCATAGACGTTGTTGAAAACGCGGTCGTCCGCCGTCCCTTCCACCCCATCTTCTCCCGCCCGGTATTCTTCAACGGCGGAAATGAACCCCTGCGAAGCGCCGAGAACGGAAAGCACCTCGGGAGAAACGGTGTTTATGTTGATGCGGCCGTCTCCGTAAACCGTCACCAGGTCTTTCATGAGATCATAAACGTCTATGGTCATGTCTTTAACCGCCAAAAGATCCTCTTTGGCATAGATGGGCGCGGCGATGATCGCATCGACAAGAGACTCGTTTTCGGAAATGCCGGGCAAGCGCAAAAGCGTGTTGCGGTCGGACCACTTCAGATGGACCAAGGCCTCTTCGTCAAAAAAACTGGCCTCGATGGTCCTGCCGTCCAAAACCATGGTCCGGGGCCGCAGGTCGTATAACGTCATCATCAAAGACAGCGGCCGCGAGGCCCAGATTTCTTTCATCAACGTGACGTCGGAGAGCGCGTAATCGTACGACGTGTTGGCATCGGTCACAAACGACGCCAGCTTCCACTCTTGGGAAACGCTAAAGGAGACGCCGGCCAGCAGGATCGTCAGGATCGCCAGGGCGGCGACCGCCAAAAAAAGGATGCTCCCCCTGTCTGCGTCCGCAAGACTTCTTTTATTGGGCCGCCGGAACAATGATGACCTTTTCAAATGTCCGCCCTCCGTCCACCGAAGCGAAAGAAACCTTCACAGCCATCGGCAGGCCGCGCGCCGTTGAATTCCACTGCGGCAAAAATCCGTAACTCCCCGTCTCCGAATTAAAACCGTAATACGCCATCGTAAAATTCCCGATGCCGGCGATCACCTTGCGTTCCGGGACATCTTCTTCGCCGGCGCTGAGATTGCGGCTCAAACGAAACAGCGCGCCGTCATGGCTGTCGTAGCGGTAAGAAACGTTCTTGACGCCGTCCGATGCGATATTGGCAAAATAACAGTCCGTGCCTGTCCCGAAAAACCCGACAGGCGGGTAATTCATGACCCGGCGCAGTTCCATGGCCAGGCGCTCCAGCCCGACGATCGTTTGGCGGTAAGAATACGTCAGGCCCGCCGCCCTCTTCCAGACGCTCATGCCTGTGGAAAAAGACGCAACCAGTGTCGTGCCCAATATCCCGAAAATGGCCGCAACGACGACAACTTCAACCAGGGTAAACCCGCCCTTTCCCCCGCGGCCCTTCTTCTGCAACAGCATCATATCCCTTCCCCTCAATGCTGCATCCCGACGCGCCTCATTTTCTCGGCACATAGCGCGTCAATGTGATGTCTCGCACATCTCCCCGCGCCTGCCAGGCGACCGTCAAGGTCTCCTTCCACAAGCGGCTTTTCAGCGTTGCCGATTCATTCTCGAAACCCTCGGGAAATTCAATCACGGCCCTCGTCCAGTTATAATCCTCATAGGGGGCATCGAAATGTCCTGATGTCTCGCCCTCTTTCAGAGAACTGTTACGTACCATCTGCGTCGATTCCCAGAGCTTGCGATTCAACAGTTCGTTGGCCGTGATTTGTTTTTCGGAAGCGGTCATGACCAGGATGCACTGACGGAGGGCGGAAAGGACGACGACCATGCCGATCGCCGTCACCACGACAGCCACCATCAGCTCGACGAGAGTAAAAGCGCTTTTCCCGCAGAAACGACACATATTCCTATCCCTAAACACAGATATTGCGATTGTCGATGAGAAAAATAACCAAATCCCAAGAAACCCGCCTGACGGCAGGCAGGCAATCACCAAACAATAACCAAGCACCAAAATTCAATCTTCAAAAAAGGATGCTTCGCTTGCCCTTTGATCACTGATCATTGATTATTCGATTTCACAAAACACCTTACTCGTCCCAATTGACGACATCGTCGTCGCCGCCCTCCACGCCGTCCTTGCCCAAGGAATAAAGATCAAAACTGCCCGCATTGTGCTCGCCGGGATATTTATAAACATACGGCCGGCCCCACGGATCGATGGGTTTCTTCTTCAGGTAAGGACCTTTCCAGTTCTCGACGCCCGACGGCGCAACGCGAAGGTCGTCGAGCGACGCCGGAAAACCGCCGGTGTCCACTTCATAAAGATCCAACGCCAGCGGGATGTTCGATTCGATGTCGGTTTTGGCGATGGACTTGCGGGCCTCCTCGGAACGGCCGGCCAGCCGCGGGACAACCATGGCTGCCAGAACGCCGAGGATAATGACGACGAGCATGATCTCGATCAGCGTGAATCCGCGCTTACCCATAAAACCTCCTGTTTTGGAGCGTAACAACGGCGGGAATTTCATCTTTTCCGCCGGGCGCTTCGACCTTCGGGTATCTTGTCTGTGTTATACAAACGACACGCCCATCAATGTCAGAGTGACGCTTAATTCCGACGCCCCCTCGCTCTTGGGAACCAGCGTCATCTTTTCTATACTGAAAAGCAAAGGTGAGGTGTAGAGGCCGTAAAAAAAGGTCACGAGTTCCTTCATCGTCGCTTCGGCCTTGATATTGATCTGGAACTGTTTGGAGATGGCGTCGGATTCCGCGTCCTTTTGGGGTTTGACGTCCACGATCAAAATCCCGGAGCTCCGGCTGATCTTCTCGATCTCCCTCAAGAATTCAGCCACCGCCTCCTCGTTGGAAGAATTCTGCATGGAAAAATAACTGGCGTATTTGCCGTACTCGTTCTTGATCGCCTCCTGGTTATCGATCAAGAACATCCCCTTTTTCAACTTGGCCTCCTGGAGCATGACTTGCTTGCTGGCCAACGCCAGCCTCTGGTGGAACGGGCCGATAACGGCCTTAAAAACCAACAGCATGACAACCGCCCCGACAGCCGCATATATCATCGTGTATTGCTGTTTTTTAAAATCAATGGCCATAAGATGACTCCGGGGGCGGCACCGTCCTCATCGGATCGGATGCCCGCAACCCTTCATAACTCGCTTTTCTCCGCCGCGCCCTGGGCCTTTTTGGCGGCGGCCGCGCCTTTGGCGGCCTTGCTGTCTTGAACGCCCTCGAGCGGGCAGATCAACTCAAACTCATTGATGTCCTTGCCCTTGATCTTTTTGCGCGTGGTGTAACGGGTCTCGACATCCTTAAAATACGGTGAGTCCTCCAGGGTGGTGATGAACTTGAAGATATCCGACATTTGCGCGGCCTGACCCTTGATGACCATGCGCTCGTCCTTCTGAAAAGAAAGATTAACGACCAGGATTTCCGGGGGCAGGATTTTAGACAGACCCGAAAGATAATTAAGCACGATCGTGTTCGTATCCAGCTTGGATTTGATCTTCTTGAGCCTCTCAAGTTCCTCATTGAGATTGTCCGCCTGGACGGCAATGGTCTTATACCGTTCATTCAAAAGCTTCAGGTACGCCTTGCGGTTATAGAGCTTCTCGGAATAGATGCCGCAGACGATAAGGATAAAATACATCATCCCCGAACCGAAAAGGACGATGTCGCGCGTGCGCTCCCGCAGGGCCCGGCGGATCTGCGCCTCGGGGAGGACAAAATTAATCTTCTTGCGCGCCAAGTCGAGCCCCAGGCCGAAAAGAGAAGAAAAAGACGTCTGATCCAGGGCCTCGGGGGGCGACTTGACGATGTCCTTGTCGGCCTGGACCCCTTCCAAAGGCTGGACCACGGAAGCCGGAAGGTTGAATTCCGTTTCGACCTGCGAGATGAAACCTTTCAGCTGGCCAACGGCGCCCACCACGTAGACGCGCACGGGTTTTTGCAAGATCTCCTCGCCCTGCGAGATCACCATCGTCTGTTTCATCTCGCCGAAGAACCTCGGCCATTTTTCCGGGTCCTTGAGCTGCTCGGCGCCGCTGGCGATGACGCGGGAAAAAAGGATCATGGCCGGCGACGCCACGATGAAATCCGTATAGGCGCTGTCCACATCGAGAATGAGGCAGGCGTCCTCCGCCTTCATCTCCGACATCTTGACGGCGCCCTTGAGCCACGAGAGGACGCCTTCCGAACTCAATTCGATCTTGTCGGAATAAAGCTCGGCCTTCTCCAAAATACGGAATATCCGGCGGATGTTCTCCCGGTGGACGATGGCGAGCATGATCTTGGAATACCCCATCGCATCCCGGCCGATAAGGCTGTGACCGTTGACAATCTCCTCCTTGGCATAGGGGACCTGACGCCCCACGTGGAGTTTGATCATATCGTCGATTTCCGACGGATTGACCGATGGGATACGGAGATTGCGCAGCGTGACGGAATTACGCGAAAAGCATATGACGAGGTTTTGGGGCTTTTTGATGTTCAGCCCCTTCAAGAATTCGGCGATCTGGCGGCCGATGGCATTGTCGTCCTGGCCGTTGATGTCCTTGGCCAAAACGCCCCGCAGATGCGCAGCGCCCAGCGCCGTCTTGAATACGACGACTTTAAGCCAGATATTGCCGATCTCCAAAACAACTGTTGTCGTCATGTAAGGGATGGGATCAAAAACTCATAGAGTCAAAGCAAAAAACAAATAACCGATTAACCGCTGGATCCCAATAACCGGGTTCTCGAGCGGCTTCCAACAAGTATCCAGTTTAAACCAGAGAACGGTTACCTGTATTCAGGAAACTCAAAAATCCTAGGGAATCCCGCCCGAATGCCCAGGGAGATGCCTTTGAGCACCGCCAATCCCCGCTTTTAGCGGCGGGCATCTGGGTGCGGGATGAACTTCTATGGCGGCCTTGTGGGATTTTCCCCACAGGAAGGACCTCCGTATCCCTTTTCTCCATTTTTTATCTCTTGCCTCGGCTCTCCGCCCCTCTGACCCTCTGATGCTTTGACCCTGTTTTTATTTGATCAGAAGGTTGATCTGCAGGATCGGCAGAAGCATGGCCATAACGATCGCGCCCAGGATAACACCCAAAAACAGGATGATGACAGGCTCCAGCAGCGAGGTGACCACCTTGAGGCGCGCGTCGACTTCGTCGGTATAAATATTGGCCACCTCGTTCAAAACGCCCTCAAGCTTGCCTCCTTCTTCTCCGACGGAAACCATCTGCACCAGGAACGGCGGGAAAAAAGACACCTTCTTCATGCTCGAAGCCATGGAAGTCCCCTCGAGGACGTCTTTTTTGACTCCCTCCAGCTCCCGCGTCAAGATGGTGTTCTCCAAGGTCGGAATCGCCACCTGCAACGACTGGAACGCCGGAAGCCCGCTGCGGATGAGCAGGGACAAGGTCCGGCAGAACCGCGCCAGGGCCTGCTTTAAAATCAGCCCTGACCAGACGGGAACATGGAGCTTGACCCAATCCATCTGTATCTTGCCGGCGGGCGTCTTGGCAAACTGGGAAAGAAAAAAAACCAAAAAAGCCGCGGCCAGGAGGATCATCCACCACCAGGCCTGAAAGAAGGAACTGACGGCAAGCATGATCTGGGTGGGCAGAGGAAGACGATAGTCGAAATCGGCGAAGATGGCGCTCAATTTCGGAATGACATAGGTGAGAAGCACGAAAACAGCGCAGATGCCGACGCAGATCATGAGCACAGGATACGCCATCGCCGTCTTGATATGCATCTTGAATTCCTGCTCGCGGGTGAGAAAATCATCGAGTTCGGCCAGCACATCATCCAGCCGGCCCGAGGCTTCGCCGATCTTGATCAGGTTGACATAAAGACTGGAAAAGAAATTCGGGAATCTTGTGAGGGCGGAGGAAAAACTTGCGCCGTTCTTGATCGTGTTGTGCAACTCCAGGATGAGATCTTTAAACTTGGGCTTCTCTGCCTGGCCGTAAAGGATGCTCAGGGATTTCAGAAGATCGACGCGGGCCTTCATCAGGCTCTTCAACTGACTGGTGAACACCTGCAGATCTTTCTGGGTCAGGCCTCCCTGCAAAAAGAACGCGGTCCCCGACGGCGGTTTCGGCTTGGCCGTTGCCTGTATCAATGGTTCCACGCGTACCGGCGACAATCCCATCTCGATCAGCTTGTCAACGGCGTGCTCCTGCGAATCCGCAACGAGGATACCTTCCACACTTTCCTTCAGGTTCTTCTTGGCCAAATAGGTATAGGTCGGCATGCTGACTCCTCTTGAAAGTATCAGAGCATCACAGTGTCATCGTGTCAAAGTAAAAATAAAAAATGCACCGCGGAGGGCACGCTTTGACACCGTCAATGTCGAATTCCTAAGCTCAAATGTCTAATCAATACCTAATATCTCAATAACCAAAGAAACCCGATCTGTCTTTCCGTCGTTTTTAATCTTTTCTTTAAGCCTTTTTTAGACATTCTTTTTTTCTCTTTTTCGCCATTGATTCGTCATTGGAACTTAGACATTAGGCATTTTCGATCTTCCGTTCTCCGTTCTCTGTTCTCTGCCTTCCGTCTTCTGTCCTTAACCGATCTCCGTCACCCTCAGGACCTCTTCCGGCGTCGTCAGCCCCTCGCGGATCTTTTCCCAGCCTTCCCTGAGAAGCGTCTTTAAACCCATCTTGATCGCTTTTTGCTTGACCTGTGAAGCGCTGGCCTTGTCGATGACCATCTGGCGGATCTCTTCATTGATAACAAGGATCTCGTAAATAGCAAGCCTCCCGCGGTAGCCGGTGAATTTACACGCTTCGCAGCCGCGGCCGTGGAAAATATGGGAAGGCTTCTCGATCTGTTCATGGACATCTGTGGTGATCTTTCTGAGGCTTTCTTCTTCCTTGAAGGGGACCTTCTCCTTGCACTCCGGACAGACAGTCCTCACCAAACGCTGGGCGATGAAAGCCTGGACCGAGGATGCGACCAGATACGGCTCTAAGCCCATATCCAAAAGCCGCGTCACCCCGGAAGATGCGTCATTGGTATGGAGCGTCGAAAAGACCAGGTGACCTGTCAGGGCCGTGCGTATCGCCAGTTCCGCCGTCTCCAGATCCCTGACCTCGCCCACCATCATGATATCCGGGTCATGGCGCAGGAGATTACGCAAGGCGCTGGCGAACGTCAGGCCGATGCGCGGATTGACCTGCAGCTGCGTCACCCCCGTCAATTCATATTCCACGGGATCTTCGATCGTGATGATCTTCATCTGCGGCCGGTTGAGATAGGACAAAAAGGAATACAGGGTCGTCGTCTTTCCCGAGCCCGTCGGGCCCGTCAAGAAAATGATGCCATGGGGTTTCTTCAGGAGCTCGCCGATCAGCTCCAGGTCGTGCTCTGAAATCCCCAGGTCCTTCATGTTGAAGAGCATCCCCGTCGGCAGGATGCGGATGACCATGTTCTCCCCGTAAAGCGTCGGGATGATGGAAATGCGCAGGTCCACATCCGCCCCTCCCAGCTTGACCTTGGTCCGGCCGTCCTGCGGAAGGCGGCGCTCAACGATGTCCATGTTGGAAATGATCTTGATGCGCGAGGTGATGGCCATGTGCAGCTGTTTCATCGTCTCTGGAACAGGGACATCGTAAAGCACCCCGTCGATCCTGTAGCGGACCTTGACCCTGTCACGGTAGGGTTCGATATGGATATCGGTGGCGCGCGCCTGGATGGCTTCCGCCAGGAGCTGGTTGACAAGCTTGACAACCGAAGCATCCTGCGCCATTTTTTCGGCGGAATCCAGGACCGTAACGCCCGTCGTCTCTTCGGTCTTCTTTTGCGGTTCTGCGGCCTTGTCCTTGTTCAGGATATCTTCGACGAGAGCGGCGCCGACGCCGTAATAGGTCCTCAGGGCGGCCATGATCTCCGCCTCGGGAGCCAGGACAACCTCCACATTGAACCCCAGATGGAACTTGATGTCCTCCGTCGGCCAGACATCTAAGGGGTTGGAGACGGCGATGGTCAGCAGGTTCTCCGCAAGCGCCAGCGGCATGAATTTGTAGTGCCAGACAAACCGCGCCGGGACCGCCTTGATGACCGCCTCCGGGACCTTCCTGTTCTTCAGCGACGGGACATACTGGATCGAAAGCTGCTCGGCAAGGGTCACCAGGAGCTGCTCTTCCGTGATGAAGCCCAAGCGGACCAAGGCTTTGCCCAGAAGCTCTCCGGTCTTTTCGTGCTCCTTGAGCGCGACATCCAGCTGTTTCTGCGACAAGACGCCGCGCTTGATGAGCAATTCTCCGAGTTTCAGCATATTCGATCCTCTATAAAAAACACCAATAACCAAGAAACAAACACCAAACAAATTCCAATGGCCAACTTTCAAACAACTACTCAGACTTCAAGATGATAGACGATAAAATATTTTTTAACTCCTCCACCTCTCTCAGGAGCGGCTTAATTGCTTTTTCTTTAGTTGTATTGGCCTCCAACAGTGATTCCAACCAATGAAAACTTTCTTTAGCCTCTCTTCTGGCAATTTTCAACCGTAGAATAAAATCCTTCTTTCCCAAGGCATCATTGGCTTCTCGATAATTTACTCCTATGGAACCCGACGCCCCAACCGTCTGCCCTACGGGCCTATCGTTGATCGGATTCCTCGGTAAAATTATACATTCCCTGATGACGACTTTGGCAAACTCAGTTGTTCTTCTTTCTAAGCCAAATTCTTTAGCCATCATCGTTGGTTTTTGGTTATTGGTTATTGGTATTGTTTTGTTATCGTATCTTGGACTTTGGTGATTATATTTTCTATCTATTCCTTCTTCTCTCCGCCCGGCCCGAACGTCAGGGCCCCTTTCATATAAAAATCCTCGTCGGGAATGCTGTCGACGCGGCCGCTGATGATGCGTTCGCAGCCGTCCAATGTCTGATCCAGCGGCACGTATTGGCCCTTGCGGTTGGTGTATACTTCCGCCGTAAAAAACGGCTGCGTCAGAAAATTATCGAGCTTTCTGGCGCGATGGAAAATGATCCTGTCGTTCTTGGACAATTCTTCGACGCCGATGATGGCGGCCATGCGCTGCAGCTCTTCATATTTTTGAAAAAGCCTGATGGACTCCTGCGCGATGTCGAAATGCCTCTTGCCGACGACGCGGGGGGTCAAGAACGCCGAGGAAGACATCAGAGGATCGATGGCCGGATACATGCCCTTCTGGACGCGCGCGCGCGACAAAACGAAAATAGAATCCAGGTGCGAGAAGATGCAGACAACGGCCGGATCCGTCAGGTCATCCGCCGGGACATAGACCGCCTCGATCGACGTGATGGATGCGCCGTGGCGCGAACGGATGCGTTCATGGAATTCGCCGATCTCGCTGGTCAGCGTCGGCTGATACCCCGTTTCCGACGGAATACGGCCGAGGAGGGCGGAAAGCTCGCTGCCCGCCTGGGCAAACCTGAAGACATTGTCGATCAGGAATATGATGCTATGGCCTTCGGCCTGGAGCGACTCGGCGAACGCGACGCCCGTCGCCACGACTTCGAACCTGGCGCCTGGAGATTCATCCATCTGGCCATAGATCAGGATGGACTTGGGCAGGATGCCCGAACGCACAAATTCAAAATACAACTCGTTGCCTTCGCGCACACGCTCCCCGGCGCCGGTGAAAACGCAAAGCCACTCTTGTTTTCGGACGATATTATGGATGATCTCCAGGGTCAACAAGCTCTTGCCGAGCGCGGCGCCTCCGAGAATCCCCGTCTTGGAGTTTTTCACAAGGGGGAACAAAAGGTCGATCATTTTCATGCCCGTCTCGATAACCTCAAACTCCCCCTTCATTTTCTCTTCGAGGGAAACGCTCTGCTCTTCGCCCGCCTTGCGCACGGGAAAAAGCTCCTTGGCCAAGATGGGCCCCTTTTTGTCGATGGGCTCCCCCAGGACGTTGACCACACGGCCCAACGCTAACTTGGCCCGGGGGATCACCAGGGGGCGCTGTGTCCGTTCCACAAGCATATGCCTTTTGAGGCCGTAGGTGGGCGTCAGCGAAATGCAACGAGCGATATTGACCGGTTGATGCTCGACAACCTCCAGCACCACCTCCTGGCCGTCGTGTGTCGACGTCTGGAGGATCTCATAGATCGCCGGCAGGTCCTCTTCGGTATCGAAAAGGACGTCGACGACCGGGCCGCGAACCGCCTCGACTTTTCCTTTATGCAGCGTCTGTGTGTCTGTCGTCATAGGATCTGCTGTCCTTTAAAAAAGCGGATACCTGCCACCCCTGAAGGATCTCCGCCACCCGCGCTTCGCGCCACCGCAGGCGCGAAGCGAAAATCTCCCGGATGTTCTTGTCGCTCTTCTCATGCAAATGTTTGAAATAATCGCGCAGCAGCCTCCGGTTCATGGTTTTGATCTCCTCGAGGCTCCCCTCAAGATGCATGATGCGCGCCGCGCACTCCGAAAGCTTGGAATCCAAAAAAATGTCATAAAATTTCTGCATGAGGAGCGCGCGCACGAGGTAGTCGATCACGGCCCCCTTGTCGGGTTCGACCAGGATGTCGGGCCTGGCCCGGCGGATCTTCTTCCCCTCGTCTTTTCTGACCAAAATATCCCCGCTCGGCAGGACCCTGACGATCTCGATGCGCTGGGCCGTAAAAGACAGGAAGCGCGGATAAACCACCAGCGCGCTGCCGATCTCCCTGCGCAGGAATTTGCCGATCAAAAGATCGCGGATGGCGCCGGCGCGCTTGTAACTGATGTCGTCGCCGATCCCGGGCAAAAAAGAAAAAGGCCGGGACGCCGTCTCCGACATGTACCGCGAGCCCCGTTCCCCCATCACGATGATCTCGTCCCTTGCCGACGCCTGCTCCAAGCCGTCCATCAAAACCATGGAATTCAACCCGCCGAGAAAACCCTCGTCGGAGGTGATCATTAGAACGGCCTTGGGAAGATCCTTGTTCTCTTTTAAAAAGGGATGCGTGATCTTTTGCGTCCCCAGGGCCGCGAGAAAATCTTCGAGAATAAACTTAAAATCGTCGAAGCCCTTGCGCTTGGACTGGAACGTGCGGAACTGGCTGGATGTGGCGCTTTTCAAGACGTCGATCATCTCCAGAAGCTCGCGCGCAAACCTCAGGTCCTCGCGTAATTTAATGAGTGGAATCATGGACTAATCACCAATAATCCTGCCTACCGGCAGGCAGACAAGAAACAAATCCTAAACAATATTCAATAACCAACCACCAAAAATTCAACTATTTGGTCATTGTTCGATGATTGCCTGTCCTGCGGGCGTAGCCCGCGAAGGCAGATATCTTGGAACTTGATCATTCAATGTCATCATTCTATCTGCTGTTATACAATTTTCTTTTCCCTGAAGAAATCCACAAACGTCCTGTCCAGCCCCTCTTTGATGTCGGCCGTCAGCTCTTTTTTTTCGGACAGATCCTTCATCACCTCCAGCCGGGACTTCTTCAGGTAAGACATGATGTTTTCGCAAAACACATTCAGCCCGTCGGCAGAGAGGATCTCCAGGATATTCCTCTGGAATGCATAGAAAAACACGATCATCGTCAGCTCATCGACCGGCTTATGCGCCTCCTGGACAAAAAGGTGGGTCAGGGTTGCGCCGCGGCGCATCTTCTCGGAAATTTCCGTCGAGAGTTTCGTGCGCACACGCATGAGACGCACCAGTTCCTTATATTGGGCATAGTCCAGCCGCAGCGTCGAAGCCACCTCCCGCAGGGCTTTGCTCTGGACCTTGGAACCGATACGCGAGACCGAAAGACCGAGGTCCACGGCGGGCTTGAAACCTTCATGAAAAAGGCTGGTCGAAATGTAAATCTGGCCGTCCGTCATCGAGACGAGATTGCTCTGGACATATCCGGTGATATCGCCCTGCAGGGTCTCGACGATCGGCAAAAACGTCATGGAGCCGCCGCCGTTCTCTTCATTCAGGAGTCCGGCGCGTTCCATGAGTTGCGAATGAAGATAGAAGATGTCGCCGGGATAGGCCTCGCGGCCCGGCGAGCGTTCCAAAAGAAGCGACAATTCGCGGTACATCCAGGCATGCTTCGTCAAATCGTCCATCACGACAAGAGAATGCCGGCCCGAATACATGAAATATTCGCCGACGGCTGCGGCGACGTACGGCGCCAGGTATTGCTCGCCGGCCGATGCGGAAGCCGAGGCCGCCACGACGATCGTGTAATCCATGGCGCCGGCCTCCTGAAGGGTCCGGATGACTTTCGTGAGGGATGCGTAGGGACCGCCGCACCAGCAATACACGCAGACGACACCCTTGCCTTTCTGGTTGATGATCGCATCAAGGGCAATCGTGCTTTTCCCGCTCTGTCTGTCGCCGATGATCAGCTCGCGCTGCCCTTTGCCGATGGGGATCGTGAGGTCCAGGATCTTGGAGCCTGTGAAAAACTGCTCGAAGATCGGCACGCGGTCGAGCATGCCCGGCGCCCGGCGGAAGACGGGACACAACGTATCGCCTTCCAACGGTTTATGCACGTCATCAAGAGGTTCGCCGATGGCGCTGATGATACGGCCGAGGAAACTCTCTCCGACGGAAAGAGAAAAGACCTCGTTGCGGCTGACGACCATGCTGCCGAGGATGATATCTTTCTCGTCCCCCAGGATGAACGCCATGACCTCCTTATCGTTAAAATCGATGACGAGGCCCTTGCGATCGGTCCCGCTGAATTCGATCAACTGACCGTAAATGCAATTCGGCAAACCATGGATCTTGACGATGCCGCCCTTGATCTCGCGGACAACGCCGACTTCTTTGATTTCAAAAGCCTCAAGATTAAAAGCCGGTTTTTGCATAGAGTAGGCCCCTATGGGATCCGCAATGTTTATTCCCCCGTGCCCGACGAGGAATTATTCTTTTCGCTTTTTGCATGCAGGCCTGCCATGGCACGGCTCAACTTATTCCTCAGGCTGCCGTCTGCGACAAGCCCGCCGAGCTTGATCATCATGCCGATGATCAAAGAAGGATCGACGCTCTCATCCAGGGGGACATCAAATCCGAGCTTGGCCGAAAGGACCTTTTTGATCTTTTCTTTTTCCTGGGGAGAGAGCTCTGCAGATGTAACGATCTCGGCGCGGTCGACCTTGACAGCCAGACGCTCGCGGTCCACCTTGGTCAGCTCATCGATCAGCTCGTCGATCAATTGCCTGTGCAAGGCCTCTTGTCCCTTGGCCGTAAACGTCTCCTGGATCAATTTGACCGAAAATTCAAGGGCCCGCTTTTCGACGGTAGCCATGACCTCCGCTTCCAGGCGCCTGGTCTTCTCCACAGCCTCCTGCACCATCTTTTCCGCCTGGGCCTGCGTCGCCAGGATCGTTTCCTGGGCAGCAACTTCCGCCTCCTTCTTGGCGTTATCGACGATGGCCCTGGCTTCCTGTTCGCTGCGCTCAATCTCATTCTTCGCCTGGATCCGGGCTTTTTCAATCTCCTTATTGAGGATCTCCTCCTTCTCGAGGCTTTCCTGATGAAGGGCCTGAAGACGGTTGAGGGCCGCCCTTAATTGACTCCCGAAAAGGAAACGAAGAACAATGACGATGACGACAAACGTCACGACCTGGAACAGGATGAGCTGCAGGATTTCCAAAAACCCCTCCTTTTCGTCCGCGCGGCCCGCCTGTCCACGAGAACGGGCGCGAGGACCTTATTTAAAAAGATTATAGATCAACACAAGAGCGATAACGGCGATGCCTTCGGCAAAAAGAAATGCGAACATCATGGCGACCATGATCTTGGCTGACGCCGAAGGGTTGCGGCCCAAGGCGCGAATGGCCGCATATCCCACAAAGGCGATGATCAAAGAAGGCCCAAGGGTACCGATGAACATCAAGATGGCGATCGTGAGATTCTGCATTTCCCCCTGCTCCCGCTATGATGAGACCCTGAACACGGACGGCCCGGAAGATCCAAAGCGCCGTGCCCCTCTCAAAAATTCCATGCCCCGCCGCATCCGAAGCTCTATTCCATCCTCCCCGACGGAGCTATTCCACCAGGATGACGAGCTCATTGTCGCCCTTCATGTGGGCGACACCCCTTTGGATCTTGATAGGCCGCAAATCCTGGACCTGGCCTCGCGGCCCCTCATTGGACAAAATCCCGAAGCCGAACTTCTTGGCCAGGGGAACCAGGCGGATCCATCCTCTTTTAAGCGCCACAAAAATCGGCTCGTGATAATCCATGATGCTCAACTCGCCGTCGACACCAGGAAGCACGGCCTCCGAGACGGCGCCTTCAAACACTTTCCCTGTCGCGTTCAGGATCTGGATCTTCATAAACCCGCGCAAAACGCTCGCCGACGACACAGCATGCCATCGTTCTTTACCCCGCCGGAAAGCCCCGTGCCGGCTTTTTCGCTAGAAAGGACGGGGGTCTTTTCTAACGGGGCTTACGCCAGGATGACCTTGTTTTTTCCTGTGGTCTTGGCCTGGTAAAGCGCCTTGTCCGCCTTGTCGATCAGCATGTCTTTTTCCTTGGAATCCGTCGGAAATTCCGCGATCCCCATGCTGATGGTCGCCGGAAGGCTCAAGCGCACCAGATTCAGGAGACGTTCAGCCGCCAGCCGCGCCCCGTCCTTGTTGGTCTCAATCAAAAGGATGCAGAATTCCTCGCCGCCGTAACGGAAGACCATATCGAGGTTCCTGAGCGAACGCACGAAGAGATTCGTCAGGCCTTTCAACAATTCGTCCCCAGCCATATGACCGTTGGTATCGTTATATTTTTTGAAATTATCCACATCGACCATGATCAAGGAGAGACTCTGAGGATAGCGCCTGGCGCGCATCAACTCCCGGTCAAGGATCTCATGAAGATAGCGGTGGTTATATACCCCCGTCAGACCGTCCAGGATCGACAAGTCATAATAATAAGACTTCTTGTTGGCTTCATCCATGAGGAAATAACGCTCAACGGCATGCTGCACAACTATACGGATCTCGCTGGGATTAAAGGGCTTGGTGATGTAGCCGAAGGCGCCATTTTCCATGGCCTCGATGGCGGAATTGATAAAAAGGTAGGGCGTAATGACGACGGCGCTGATCTTGGCATCCATGTTCTTGATGGCCCGGATCAGTTCAACGCCCCCCATATCCGGAAGGCGCAGTTCTGTAATGACAACCGCGCATTTAAGGTCTTTTAAAAGTTTTAAACCTTCTTTCGCGGATGAGGCCACGTTCACATTATGACCCGCGGCATAAAGGACCGCCCCCAGCTTTTCAGAGGCCTCGCTCTCATCCTCGATCAGAAGGATTTCCGCGCTCTGCTGCATCCGTCTTCCTCTCTTTCATTAATTCTTCTAAATGATTATTATATAATAGATTGTTAGGGACAACCAGTCAACAATTTTCCCTCGTCTCGAACCAAAAATGCAAACCCCGCTTCAACCGGCAGACGTCAAGAAACCAGGCTTCGCAGAAAGGCCCGACACTCGGACCCATCCTGTGCGCGAATTCCCTTGACAGAGGGCCTTTTCCTATGTAAAATTTCTCGCACCGCGACCGGGATCGGCCGACAACCGAACGCCGGTTTTGACCTTCCGTCCCCATCGTCTAGCCTGGTCTAGGACACGAGCTTTTTCCCGCCAGGCAGACAAAACGGCTGGCGGGATCCCGCCCTCAAACAAAATAGCAGGGCGGGACAAGCTTGCGAGACTCTATGTGTTTTGTCTATATCCTGGAAAACAAAGCAGGACAACATTATACAGGAAGCTGCAAAGATTTAGATACGAGGATCAAAAAACATAACCAGAACAGCGTAAGATCCACCAAAAACAAGGGGCCGTGGAAGATTATTCACCAGGAATCTTTCGACAACACAACGGCGGCCCGAAAACGAGAGAACGAAATCAAGCGGCACAAAGATATAAGATATTTTTTATCTTCGGTTAATAGACCTCTCGTCCCCATCGTCTAGCCTGGTCTAGGACACGAGCTTTTCAAGCTTGCGACACCGGTTCGAATCCGGTTGGGGACGCTAAAATCTCAAAGGCCCTCTTGACGAGGGCCTTTTCCTTTTCCAGAAGGAACCTTACTGGACGGCGGCCTCCCTCTTGATCAGCAAAGAAAAAACGCCTCCCGGCCTCTTTTTTATCGACGACTGTCTGCGCCATTGTTTTTTATATTTAGTTGCACATGGTGCCTTTTTTTGATATTTTTAATCAAGGTGCGGATTAAACCCTTCCTTTATGTGGAATGCGGAGATTCATTACCATGAGCACACTGATCGGGGTTGGGTTCAGCGAAAAAAAAGACCCTTTCTTGGCCGCCTCCGAGGCAGCCAAGATGGCCCTTTATCAGATTCATCACCGGCCCATCACCGTCGCCTTCCTGTTTTCCACCATCCACTTTGCACACCAGCGTCTTCTCGAGGGCATCTATTACGCCCTGGGGCATATCAAACTCCTGGGATGCACGGGTTCAAGCGTTATCTGGCCCGAAGCGATCAACAAATACGGCGTCGGCCTTATGCTCATCAGCATGGACCACGTCACGTTCGGACAGGCCCATAGCGTCGGCATCAAGACCAAAGGGGCGCGCCAGATCGGAGAAGAATTCGCGCGCCAGGCCCTCAAGAACCTGAGCACGCCCCAGCGGGACCTGGCTCTCATCTTCTGCGACGGCATCGTCGAGAACGGATCCGATCTCCTCAAAGGCATCAAGGACATTCTGGGATTGAGCTTCCCTATCTTCGGCGCTTCCGCGGCCGACAACTTCCGTTTCCACCAGACATACCAGTATTTTGACAAGGAATTGCTGACGGACGGCGTCGCAGGCCTCATTTTTTCCGGCGAGAATATTTTCGGCATGGGGGTACGGCATGGCTGGAAGCCTCTCGGCAGACCGCACACCATCACCGGCGTCAAAGGCAATGTGATCAAGACCATTGAAGAAAAACCGGCCGTGACCATCTATGAAGAATACTTCGGGAAATCCAGGAAAGAGATCGAAAAGACCCTCATCGAGATGAGCATCTACTATCCCCTCGGGCTCTATGTGCCCGGGGAAACGGAATACCTCCTGCGCAACGTCCTGAGGATTGACGAAGACGGCGGGCTTGTCTGTCAGGGCGATGCTTCCGTCGGAAGCGAAGTCCGCCTGATGATGGGAACGAAGGAATGGGCGCTCAATGCTGCAACGCAGGCTGCCCAAGAGGCCAAAGACTCTCTCAAGGACAAAGAAGTCAAGGGGGCCCTTGTGTTCGAATCCATCTCCCGCAACAAACTCCTGGGACGATTGACAGAAAGAGAGTTATCGCGTATAAAAAAGGTGTTGGGCAATGTCCCGATCCTGGGCATCTGCAGTTACGGCGAACAGGCGCCGCTGAAATCGCTGGAACATTACGGGGAGACCTACTTCCACAACGAAACCCTGGCCATCCTGGCCATTGGAGAATCGCATGCCGCCGACAAGCACATTTAACACCCCCTCTTCCCTGGAAATCCTCATCAGCTATATGGGCATGTTCGGGATGATCGCCGTCATCGTCCTGGTCATCATCCTGGTCTTCAAGATGGAAAAGATCAAAGAGCTGAAGACCGAGCTGGCCAAACTCAAGCGGGCCTTTGAAGAACTCGACGGCCAGGCCAAACTGATCGTCCAGACAGACGTCGAACTCCACAAGGCCCAGGAAGAGCTGGACAAAAAAATCTCCAGCCTTGTGACCCTGCAAAAACTCAGCCGCCTGATCTCGACGACCCTCGACGAAGAAGAGATATTCCAGAAGCTCGACGAGAAACACATCACCGAACTGGGGTTCGACCGGGCCGTCGTCTTCTGCCGGGATGAAACAAAAGGCTACCTGTTGAAGGCCGCGATCGGCTATACGGCCGAGGAGGCGGACCGCATCATGAAACTCATGACGGGCATGCCCCTGCTCATGGACACCGTCATGAACAAACACAAGGTCCTCTCGACCCTGGAGATGGACCGCGCCGCCAAGGAAACGCCGCACCTGCTCTCCATGCTGGGGCTTTCCTCCTTTGTCTGCGCCCCCATGATGCAGAAAGAAGGCGCTGTCGGCCTTCTCCTGATGGGCAGCGAATCCCCCTACACGCATATGACCGAAGGCGATAAAGACCTCGTCTACATCCTGGCGACGCAAATCGGCCAGTCCATCGAGAATGCCAAGCTTTTTGAAGAACAGTGGCACGCCCAGCAGGAACTCGAAAACAAGATCCAGCTGAGGACAAAGGAACTGTCGGCGGCCCTGGAAGAGATCAAGGTCGTCAGCAAAAGAAAATCAGATTTCATCAATGCGGTCTCCCATGAACTGCGCACACCCCTGACATCCATTAAAGGTTACGCCTCGATCCTCGCCGCAGGCAAGCTGGGTGAATTGCCTGCCGCGGCCAAGGAAAGGGTTGAAAAGATCAACAAACATTCCGACAATCTTTCCGAGCTTATCAACGGGCTCCTGGACATCTCCCGCATCGAATCCGGCCGCGTGGAGATGAAGCTGGAGCCTCTCGACCTCCTGAACATGGCGCAGTCGCTCGCTGACATGCTGGCGCCGCCCATGAAAGACAAAAATGTCGAATTCGTCGTCGATATTCCCGAGGGGCTGCCGCAGGTCAGGGCCGATAAAGGACAACTGGAACGCGTCTTTATCAATCTTATCGGCAACGCCATTAAATTCACGCCGCCGGGCGGCAAGATCACGGTAGCGGCGAGGCCCGTGGACAACGCCATGATCCAGGTCGGCGTCAGTGACACAGGCATCGGCATCAGTGAGCACGACCTCAAGAAGCTCGGCGAAGAATTTTTCCGCGTCGACAACGACGTCAATGCCAAAGTCAAGGGCACAGGCCTGGGGCTTTCTTTGGTCAAACGCATCATTGAAGCCCACCAGGGAACCTTTTCCATTTCAAGCCAGCTCAACCACGGCAGCACATTCTCTTTCACGCTGCCCAAGATGTGAAGCCTCCCCGGCCTTTAGACCGGGGTTTCTCCTGATTAAAAGGCTTGCCGTTTACGGCCCCTTCTGACGCCGCCGCGGCAACTCGTGGCTTACAACAGAATTGTGTCAAAAAACGCCAAAAATATGCTATGATATTTTATAGAGCCCGTGAGAACAACCGTGGCCACCATCAGGAGTGTATATGACTACAAAAAAGAAAATCCTCGTGATCGACGACGAGGCGGACATCAGGGAGATCGTCCGGATCTACCTTGAAGAGGAAGGTTGTGAAGTGATCGAGGCCTCCAACGGCCAAGAAGGCATTTTAAAGGCCCAGAGCGAAAAACCGGACCTGATCGTGCTCGATATCATGCTGCCCGGAATCAACGGTTTCGAGGTGGCCAAGCACCTCAAAGACGACCCAAACACCCAGGACATCCCCGTCATCATCCTGTCCGTATTGGCCCAGGACTCCCAGTACCGCCAGGGCATCCTGGATTATATCTCAAAACCTTTCCGTCAGGAGGAGCTCGTGGCCACCGTCAGACGCATTTTCTCAAAAGTGAACGGCAAGAGCCCGAAAAAGACCATTCTTGTCGTCGACGACGATCCGGACATTGTCGACATCATCGCCATCTGCCTCAAGGACAACAATCTCAATCCAGAAAAAGCATATAATGGGCAAGAGGCCCTGCAAAAAGTCAAGACAAACAAGGTCGATCTCATCCTCTTGGACATCAATATGCCCGGCATGAACGGCTTCGAAGTCATCAGGCACTTGAAACTCGATCCCGCAACTTGCGATATCCCTGTCGTGGTCCTTACCGGCACCTACATCTCCGATGAAGACAAGCGTCACGGCCTGACGCTGGGAGTCGCAAAATATCTCACCAAACCTTTTTCCGCCGACGATCTCGTCAAAGAAATCAAGGGTTCGCTCCATGCCTAAAACGCGCATCATCGTCATCGACGACGACCCGGACATCCGGGATGTCCTGAGTCTGACCTTGACTGAAGAAGGCTACGACATCCTGGAGGCGGAAAACGGCCTGGAAGGCGTTGAGATCATCAAAAACAAGGCGCCGAACCTCGTCATTGTCGACTACAACATGCCGAAGATGACAGGACCGCAGCTGTGCGCGATCATCAAGAAAGACATCCTGCTGAGCCACCTGCCCATCATCATGCTGACGGGCAAGAGCGACGTCTCCGACAAAGTCTCCGGCATCAACGCCGGCGCCGACGATTATCTCGTCAAACCCTTCGAGCCCCAGGAACTCCTGGCGCGCATCAAAATGATCCTGCGGCGATCCGAACGCGATCTCGACGCCAATCCTCTCACGAGGCTCCCCGGCAACGTCTCCATCCTGAACGAACTCCAGGACAGGATCGACAAAAAGGGCCCCATCGCCGTCATCTATGCCGACTTGGACAAATTCAAGGTCTACAACGATAAATATGGATTCACCCGCGGCGACGAAGTCATCCGGGAAACGGCAAGGTCCCTCATCCGCGCGACACAGGAATGCGGCAATGCCGATGATTTCATCGGCCACATCGGCGGAGACGACTTTGTCGTCATGACCACGCCGGACAAGTGCGAAGCGATCTCGACGAAAGTGATCGAAGGATTCGAAAAGATCTCGCCGTCCTTCTATACGGAAGAAGACCGGCAGGCCGGATACATCATGGGAAAGGACCGCAAGGGAGTCGAGCAAAAATTCGGGCTCCTCTCCATCTCCATGGGGATCGTGACCAACGAAAACCGGCAGCTGACGCACGTGGCCCAGATCGCCGAGATCGGCGCAGAACTCAAGGAAGCCGCCAAACGCATCGATCGCTCCAGCTATATCAAAGACAGAAGAGTCGAAGACAGAAGAACGGAATTCAGAACCTGATCATCGATGACGCCGGTAATAAATAAAAACCTGCATAGGTCCTTATGCGGGTTTTTTTATTCCCGTGCCGGGTAACGGGGTTCCAGGTTTCTGTTCCTTGCCGTCCCCGGCCGACAGCCGGTGAACCTACGGAGGACCCCTGTCTGCCTTGAAAAACTGTATTCACAGAGGGCAGGCATCCAGCGACATCCCGCCGCAAAGGCGGGGCAAACAAGTTGGGCTGCCCCGATCATTGGGACAGCCCAAGCTCTGATATGGTTCTGCTCCGCAGCAATTCCCTCGCGTTCATTGCTTCGTAGCCGTGGGCAAAAGCACCACGGCGAAGAAGAATGGTGCCTAGCACCGAGAGATTCTTTGGTTATTTCGCCTTCCTTAAGCTACGCAGCAAACCAGGTGCCGGGTAACGGGGTTTCAGGTTTCTGTTCCTTGCCGTCCCCGGCCGACAGCCGGTCGACCTACAAACAAGTTGGGCTGCCCCGATCATTGGGACAGCCCAAGCTCTGATATGGTGCCGGGAAAGGGGGTCCCCTCGACTTCGCTCGGGACTCCTTCGCTTTCGCTTGAGTCGCGAACCCTCACCTTGATGGCGTAAGGGTTCTTATCTCACAAATCAAAACGGCTCACCTCATCATGGCGGTGAGCCGTTAATGAAACTGGTGCCGGGAAAGGGGGTCGAACCCTTACGCCTTACGGCATACGCCCCTCAAACGTATGTGTCTGCCAATTCCACCATCCCGGCAAATCCTAAATGTCACACCCCCCGGACGTGGCCTGGACACAAAATTTTCGTCGGCCGCAAACCGGCATTCGGAAACTATGCGCTTTCAAAAAGCTTCTTGTCGTGGATCCACGGCAGGGCCGATTCCTGGGAAATCTTTCCCGCAGCGACGAGAGCCCGCAAAGACCTCTCCATCGGCTGCATGCCCAACTGGACGCCTGTCTCAATTTCCGTTGCAATGAGGTGTGTCTTTCTGCTGCGAATCAATTGACGGATCGCCGTCGTCACAACCATGATCTCGCAGGCCAGATGGCGCCTGCCGCCTTCTGCGGAAGGCAGAAGGACCTGCGAGACGACCATCTCAAGGCTCTCGGCCAGCTGGGTGCGGATCTGCTCCTGCTGATGCGGAGGAAAAATATCAACGATCCTGTCGATGGTCTGGGCCGCACCGCGCGTGTGGAGCGTCCCCAGGACCAAATGGCCTGTTTCCGCCGCAGTCATGGCCATAGAGATCGTATCCAAATCGCGCAATTCGCCGACCAGAATGACATCGGGATCTTCGCGCAGGGCGCTGCGCAGGGCCTCTGAAAAAGAACGGGTGTGTGTCCCCACTTCGCGCTGATTGACGATACATCTTTTGTGGGCATGGACAAATTCCACAGGATCTTCGATGGTGATGATGTGGTCATGCCTCCTGGCATTGATCATATCGATGATGGCCGCCAATGTCGTCGATTTTCCGCTGCCCGTGACACCCGTCACCAGCACCAGGCCGCGCTTCATCTCGCTGACCTTGCCGACGACCTCGGGAACACCCAGCTCACTCAACGTCCGGATAAGGGCCGGAACAAGACGGAAGGCCGCACACAATCCATTACGGTCATAATAGATATTGACCCGGAAACGGGCCACGCCCTTGATCTCGATGCCAAGATCGATTTCCTCTCCAGGCACCAGCTTCTTGTCTTCCGGAAGGATCTTTGCGGCCATCTCCAGGATCTGGGCGCTTTCAAGGACCTCATCCTCGAGCCTTTCCAAAACGCCGTTCAAACGCATCATCGGCGGCAATCCCGGCGTCAAGTGCAGGTCCGAAGCCCCTTTGGCCACGATATGCTTCAATAAGTCTCTGATATCCATAGAATCCGGCGAAAAACAACCCCCATAGACAGTCTGAATGAATGATATTATAATGCTTTAAAAAGAGAAGACAAGAAAAAAATGAGACTCCCTGCGGCAAGCTGCAGGGTATCGTGCATGCGAAAGCGAAATTCCTTCGAAGCCGAATACCCGGATGACCCTGCGTCGCAGGAGTTCTTCATTCGCCTTCATCCCGTATAGGGACGTTGCCCCAAAGGGACTTTACGTCCCCACGGCTTGCCGCGGGGTATTCGGCGAAGAAGAATAAACCGGTACGGGGAGGAAGTCATGAAAGGCAAAAAACACTTTGCGGTTTGTATCTGGACGGCGGCTGTGGCCCTGGTCTTGATTTCTTCGGCGTACGCCCAGGCGCCCACCCTATCCCTCAAAAAGTCCATCGACCTGGCGGAGACGGCCTTAAATAAAACCTCTGTTGACCTGCTGCAATATTATCTCTACAGCATAACGCTCTCCAACTCATCCCAGGGCCAATTCTGGTATCTCACGTACCGACCGGTCAACCCTTCGGAATACAACGAAATCTTCGTCAAGGTCTACATGGACGGGTCTGTCGGCCTTTCCGGCGGGCCATTTTCAAGTTCGGGATACTAACGACTCTCATCCTCGCTTCTTTAACAAGCTCGCCAACCCATAGCCGGCGGCAAAAACGACAACAACGCCCAGCGCGCCTGCCAGGGATGTCGCCACTGACTCATTTTTCACTCCGGGCACGACGTAATCCGGAACGGGGGCGCTCACGGCAGGCCGGCCTTCTCCTTTTTCAAGGAATTTCTGGTCTTCTGCGACGCGCTCCAGGCCGTCCGGCGATTGCGAAGCAAACGGACTGAAAAAGATAGCCAGAAGAAGCGCGGCAACCACCCCAAACCAAATATCTCTCGATTTCACGGTTCCCTCCTTGATGCCTGGTTGCCTATAAAGGGTGATTTCCTCGCAAAATCAACTCAAATTTTTCGCTCGTAAACCGTATACCAGATCCGGCCGGGCCTTGACGACAAACTCGACGACGAGCATTGTGATGAACGCTTCGCCGATGCCGATCAGGGCATGTACGCCGACCATGGCCGCAAACACAGCCCCAAAGCGGGCCGTACCCGATAAGGCCAGCTCAATGGCGCAGGATGCGGACGCCAAGACAACGGAAAACCAGGCAGCGACGGCAACGGCCGCCGTAAATCCTCTAGAGGAAGGCATCAAGCGAAAGAGGATCCTGAAAAGACCGTATCCCCCCAATGTCCCCATCACGGCCATGTTAAAAATATTGGCACCGAGGACAAATAGCCCGCCATCCTGAAACACCAAACATTGGATCACCAGAACGCAGGCCAGGACAAGAGATGCCGCCCATGGACCCAAAAGCACGGCGGCCAGAACCCCTCCCAAAAGATGCCCTGAAGTGCCTCCCATAATGGGAAAATTCAACATCTGCGCCGCAAAGATGAACGCGCACATGACGCCCATCAGCGGCACCATCTTTTCCTGCAGAAGCTGCCTGGTTTTATGGACGCCCCAGCCTAAAAACGCTGCTGCAGCCGCCCAGCCGGACCCCCAAACAGGAGGAGACAAAAACCCGTCGGGAATATGCATAACGCCTCCTTAATCCGCCTCTGGCGGATTAACCCCTGCCTGCCCACCTGACGGGCAGGCGAGCCTGCGCAGGTCAATTTAGCGACTGCCCTGGCCCGGCCTATCGGCCAGGGCCGAGGCGCTTAGGAGCTAAATTGACAAGCGCCCGCCACCACTGCGTCGGCGGGCGTCCGCCGAAGAACTAGTGGCGGACGTTTTGGCAAAGGGCCTTTTTTTAGTGTTAAACGATCATCAATATATTTTCTCTAGAAATCAATCTGGCTGCGCAAGCCCCAGACACACACGGGATCCGTGTTCCCAATGACATCCTGCCCGAAGGGATTCCAGATATACTGGAAATCCGGGCTGATGGATAGATGGTCATTCAGATGGATATTATAATACGCCTCCAGGTGGCCTTCGGACTTGGCGGCGAGGGCGCTGTTGGATTTCTTGTAATCGCCAGAGGCAATGGCCTGGCCAACGGCAAGACCTAATACGTCTTTTTCGCGGCCCCAAAGCCCGCCTTCGACCCGAACACCCGCGCTCCAGGATTGTTCCAGAGAAAATATCCTATCGCCTGTCGCGGCCAAAGACGGATTGTAAACACGCGGGTCCTGCCAACCATAACGGCAGAAGAGCATCACTTCGTCGGTCACCATCTGGTCGAAGCTCAAGGCAAAGCCGAAAGCAGGTTCCTTGTCATTCGTCGGCGTCAACCAAGAGGTATGCGGCAGATCGTTATACCACCCCAGAATGCGGTAGTTGCCCTGGCGGCCAAAGACCTTTGGTTTAAGAGCTGCCTGGCCTGCGCAAAAGGCGTCGTCGCCCACCTTTTCCCAGTCCGCATTGGCGTCAAAAACACCGACATTGAACTCCACCCACTCCTTGGGCATATAAGCCAGGCGGACACCTAACGCATTATCCGGAAATTCGATGGCAGGGTTATTGCGGAAGATCCTGCCCAAGAATTGGGTTGTTTCGTCGTTGGCCGCTTCGTTGGTATCAAAATAGACCGTCGGATCAAGCTTGCCAAAGGTAATGGCAAAGCGATCGTGGCAGCTGCCCTGCTCATACCAGGCCTCTGTCAGATGGACGTCGTTATTGTTGTCCGCATCCCGGTTCACATTGGAATATAACGCCAGGTTGTCTTCCAGGCCGTCGCCCGTTCCTGCTTCCAGGTGGACAAATGCCCTGCCATTGACAGACTCAAATTCCTTGGCCAGCGTCACGTCAGCCGAATAGGAAGCGTCGGCCCGGTCCTCCCCTGCGCCGGCATTGGCATTATTGGTCCCCTGCACGATCACCGTCGCCCCGGCGCCAATCTCAAGACCGCGGCCGATCTCGATGGCCGAAGGCTCCTGGCGGTGCAATCTCTGGTCGAGCGCCTCAACAGTCGCCTTGTAATCCCGCAGATTCTTCTCCTGGTTGTTTATTGTCTTCTCTTGCTCCAGAAAACACTTGTGCTGATCCTGGATGCGGGCCTCTTGCGCCGCCGCCTTCTTTTCCAGGGCCTCCACTCTTGCCTGAAGATCAGCGATGACAGCGCGCAGCGATTCCTCGTCCGCCCAGGCGGGCCGCGCGCAGGCGGCAAGGATCCCGAAAACCGCAAAAACGACAAAATTTTTCACGTCTCCCACCGGCCGTAAAATTGTGTTACGATTTATATTTTCGTGTTACTATAACAGAGGGCGACTCGGCTGTCAAGGGTTATCGGGGAATATCAGGTGTTCGGTTCTTTTTTGAGGCCGAGCCGTAAAAAGGCTTTCTCGGCGGGACAGAAATCCGTGAAAGCCGACTGGATGAGATTGCAGCCGACAAAAACGGCCAAAAGCAGCCACCAGCGGTTCACGAAAACTGCCAGGGCGACGGAAACAAGGACAAGCGTCCCTGCCAGAATACGGATGGCTTTTTCGACAGAAAGTGATCTTTTCATGACACCCCTCCTTGGTCCCCGGCGCGCATGACACCGGGAAGTGATTGAGGAACGGAAGGCCTATCTTTTAAAAATAAAAAGGACGGCGGCCACGATCAGAAGAAAGCCTACCGCGTGATTCCAGCGCAGGGATTCCCTGAGGTAGACAACGGAAAAAACCGAAAAGACAAGGAGGGTGATGACCTCCTGGATCGTCTTGAGCTGGGCGGCTGAAAATTCGCCGTGGCCGATGCGGTTGGCCGGGACCTGAAAGCAGTATTCGAGAAAAGCGATCAGCCAACTGGCCACGATCACTAAAAACAAAGGCGCCTGTTTATATTTCAAGTGACCGTACCAAGCGATGGTCATGAAGACGTTCGAAGCCAATAAAAGGAGTATTGTTCTCATGATTCTTGTGAAGACAGGGCGCTTGCCCCTGCCGGGGCCGGATTCTGCCGGCCCCGGCGAAGCCACGCGCCACCCTTTTTGTTGCAGTTCATTGCTGAGATGATGCGGAAATACTTGCCGCAACGTTCTGGCCGTTATCAGCCGCCTTGTAGCTGGCCGTGACGTCATCCCCTGTCGCGACATCAACCAGAGTAGCTGCCTTGCCGTCCTTCTCGATCATGGTGGAATCGTCTACAATCAGGGCCGTTTCTTTCTGTCCTTCATCGGAGGCCGACACGACGATCAACTTCTGAGCTTGAGGATCGACAAAAGTGACCGTGCCGTAAACTTCATTGGCGGCGGCCGTCTCATTGTCCTGCGCCAAGGCCAGACGCGGCGCACCGCAAACCCCCAGCATCAGAAAAAACATCATAAAAACAGCAACGAGCCTCTTCATGCCAACTCACCCCCCCTCACCCTTAGAGAAGAGGCCGCAGCACCTTGTGCCGCGGCCACACAAAAAAAGAGAATGATCTCTCATTCTCCAGTCAGACTTTGTTTTTCGTCCCCTCCAATCGAATCTTATTCTACCTTAAGGGGGTCGTTTGTCAATCAAAACCCGCGCACCGCCCGAGGACCGTTTTTGGCCGACTGAAAAAACACCTCCCATTCCGAGCCGCAGAACACATCTTGCGGCCCTCCCGATTTAACAATACGGCCCGCCTCCAGCATAAACACACGGCCGGAAAGTTTCATCACTTCAAAAGGGTCGTGGCTGACAAGGATCATGGTGATGCCGGTCTTCTCATAGAGCCTCAACACCTCGTCCTGCAGCCGCCACCGTGTCTGGACATCAAGCGCCGACAACGGCTCATCAAGCAAAAGGACCTTGGGGTGACGCAAGAGCGCCCGCGCCAGCGCCACCCTTTGTTTCTGGCCGCCGGACAGCTTCGACGGATAGCGCCGTTCCAAACCCTTCAATCCCACAAGGCCGAGATATTCTTGGACACGGACGGCCTCCTCGCCGCGGCGCAGGGCAAACTTCAGATTCTCTTCCACCGTCATGTTGGGAAACAGGCTGTATTCCTGAAAGACAAAACCAGCCGCTCTTTTTTGCGGCGGCAGATTAATCCCAGCCGAGCTATCAAACCAGACTTCGCCATCCGCCTTCACGAGGCCTTCCTGCGGCGCCTGGAGCCCGGCGATCATCCTCAAGATCGAGGTCTTGCCGCAACCGGAGCGGCCAAACAAAGAAACACACTCCCCATCCCTGACCTCAACGTCGATGCTCAGGTCAAAAGGACCTTCGGGCGCCATCAGCGTTTTTTTGAGGAAGATCTTCACACAACCTCCCCATGCCGCCGGTACAGGACATGGAACAACACAAGGGCCGCAAGCGAGAAAACAACCAGGATCACCGAATAAAAATTGGCCGCGCTGTAATTCATGGCCTCCACTTCATTGTAGATCGCGATGGATGCGACGCGTGTCTGGTGGGGGATGCCGCCGCCGATCATGAGCACAACGCCAAACTCCCCCATCGTATGCGCAAAACTCATCACGATCCCCGTCAATAAAGAAGCTTTGGTGTTAGGGATGATGACCGACACAAGCGTCTGACGGCGGGATTTACCGAGTGTATAGGCCGCTTCGATCAAGGCATGGGGAAAATTCTGGAAACCCGCCTTGACGGGATTAACCATGAAAGGAAGGCTGAAAATCACCGAACCGATCACAAGGCCTGTAAAAGAAAACACAACTCTCACATCCAGGACGCGTTCCAAAAATGCACCGAAGGCATGCCCGGGGCTCAACAATACCAGGATATAGAACCCCAATACCGTCGGCGGCAAGACAAGGGGCATGCTCACAAGGGCTTCCCAGAACGGCTTGGTGCGGCCGCGGCTGAAGGCCAGGCTATAAGCCAAAGGGATGCCGACGAGGATCAACACGATCGTCGTCACTGTCGCCAGTTTTAAAGAAAGCCAGAGCGGCGTAAGATCGTAGGTCATTTTCTCTTGTTTTCGCCCCTAAGAAGGGAGACGATAGCCGTACTTCTTGAAAATATCGGCCGCGCTTTCGGAAAAAAGGAAACGATAAAACGCCTCTGCGGCACGAGGGTTGTGTTTGGCGGCATACGCCAGGACCACGGCGCCTTGGGCGATCGGCTCGTACAAAGACGCGTCGATCTCCACCCAGCGCCCTTTATCTTTGACCGAATCATCCACCACCGAAGATTTCGAGGTAAAACCTCCGTCTGCAGCCCCCGAGAGGATAAATTGGTTGGCCTGAGAGATATTCTCGGCATAGACCAATTTGGGCCGGGTGCCAAGATACACATTCAGCGCTTTCATGGTGTTGACGGCTTGCCGGCCGTAAGGCGCTGTTTTGGGATTGGCAAGCGCAATCTTCTTCAACGAAGGATCCTCCAGGACCTCGCCGAGAGGACGAGACAAATCCAGGGACTTTGATGTCCAGAATACGAGAAGTCCGTACACATACACCTTCGGTTTCTCCAAAGCCAGGCCTTTTTTAAAAAGGACCTCGGGATATGACATGTCCGCCGACATAAAGACATCGAAGGGGGCGCCGTTCTCGATCTGCGCCGTCAGGTTTCCGGAAGACCCGATAACGACATCCACGCTGGAACCGGATTCCTTTTCAAACGTCGTCACCAGCTCATCCATCAGCACCTGCAGGTTTGCCGCTACGGCGACCGTCAGGTCTTTGGCGAAAACAGAAACAGGAAAAATAAGAAGCAGAAAAATTGCCGTGATCCACTTTTTCATGATTCTCCTCTCTTCTGGAAACTATATGTGCTTTTTCCTCTGGAGCCCCACGGGCTGGGCCTCGCCCGCCCAAGCGGGCAGGGAATTCCGGCAAACGGGATTTAACGGCGCCGACTCCCCGCAGAAATTGTCTCACGCAAAAGCCGGCCTACTTTTCCAGCGGCGGTGCATCCATCCGCCCCACTCGGAAGGATAGCGGCGGATATAGCCCTCGATAATTTTCGTCAACTGAGAGGTATTGCGCACCAATCCTGACGGTTCATCCGGGGCAACCTCAAGCTCAATGGGCGCATCGATAAGGATCTTGTGCCTGCCCCTTGCCCCATCACGCACGATAAAAACTGGCAAAATCGGCGCTCCCGACCGATAGGAAAAAACGACCGGCCCTGTGGCCGTTGCCGCCTGACGACCGAAAAAATCAACAAAGACCCTGCCACCCGCTCCGTAATTTTGATCCAAGAGCATAAATAAGACCTGATTATTACGCAAGCTCCTGAGCGAATGCGCCACGCATCGGCCGTAAGGAAGAGAATTAATCTTCCGGATGCCGTTTTGATCGAGATAATCGGAAACATGACCTTCGAATTGTTCGTCTTTCAGCCGGCGCATAATACAATTGGTCTTATACCCGGCCAGAGCCATCCGCAGGTACATCAATATAAAATTCCCGAAATGGGCGCTGAGCAATATAACCCCGTGCCCCCGGCAAAGCGCCTCATCCAGGTTCTCCCTGCCTTCAATGGCCACGCTCTCCACGATTTTTTGCGGCCGGTCGAGAAAATAAATAAGCTCAACCATGCCGAAGCCGACATTATCAAAATAGCGGCTGAAAATATCTTTGATCTCCTTTTCGGTCTTTTCGGCGCCAAAGGCGATATGCAGATTCTCCAGGATAACACGCTTTTTTCTTTCGATGAGCAGCCACCCCAGAGCGGCGAAAAAAGGAATGAAGATCTTGAAGGCGGGGTCGGGAAGCCGGCGGACAACCCGACGACCCTGCAATAATGCATGACGCCCTGCGGCGCGGAGAAATCTCTTATAGCCGGAGATAAACGACATGGAAACACTCGGTTTCTGAGACGGAATTCCGCCGCGCGGGTCAACCGACAGATCCTTCGAATGCCCCGGCGGCGCAGTCACCGCTAAACACGGTTTAAATATGCTTCTCTCCTTTGACGGCGCCGGCTTCCCACTTGCCGACACCGGCCATGACATCCTTAAAACATAACTTCGCCAGCTCGTCGAAGTGACTGCCGAAGATCCTCTGCATGCGGCCCGGCCGTGCATAAAACTCCCTCATGCCCCATGCGCCCAGGCGGCCCAAATCTTCTATGGATAAATGTTCCGTCGGAACGACCGGATGCAGGAAATCCCATTTGAGCATATCCATCTTGTTGAGTTCAACCCAGCCACGCCGGACAGCATCTCTCCAGAGGGGGGAACCCGGCGGAGGGGTCAGATACCCCACCCACATCACGTCCGGATCCACCTTTTCGGCGAATGCAAAGCGTTCTTTGACGATCTCTTCGGTATCGTAATCGAAGCCGATCATGATATCCCCGACGATCGCGATGTCGTTCTTGCGCAGGATATTGATGGTCTTATAAATCTGGCCGACCGTGATGCCTTTGTCCAGACGGCGCAGTTCGTCGTCATTGGCCACTTCAATACCGAAGACCCCCATGAACATACCGGCCTTTTTCATGAGAGGCACATCCTGCTCGAGCCTGACCCAATCGCTCGCGCAGCCGAGGCTCACCCACTTCATGCTGAGCCCCCTTTTGATCTTTTCTTCGCAAAATTCCCGCACCCTCCTGCCGTTGATGTTGAAATTATCCTCCTGGATCACCATCACCTTCGTTCCGAACTTCTTTTCCAATAGCTCCACTTCATCAACGACGCGCTTGGCGGATTTGGCGCGCCAGCGGTTAAAGTTTTTGATGGCACGGGGGTCGTGCTCGCTCCATTCATAGCAAAACGCGCACCCATGCGTGCAGCCGCGGGATGTGACGACCTCGACGAATGGTTTCCAGTAGGTATGGCCCACGTATTTATCCATCGGGAACAAATCGTAAGCAGGCAACGGCAGAATATCCAAGTCTTCTATGAGCTCGCGCACCGGTCCCCAGACGACCTTTCCGTCTTTCCTTGAGGCCAGCCCCGGGATATCCTCGAAACGGGCCTGTCCTTTTTGCAGGGCTTCTGCCAGTTCGCAAAAGGTAATCTCTCCCTCGCCCATCACGACGAAATCTATCGCCGGATTCTGTTCGAGCGTCTCCGTGCTCAAAGAGGAATACCAGAGTCCTCCCACGACAATCTTGACCGACGGGAGTTTTTTCTTTATTCCCGCCGCTGCTTCATTGAAATATTTCTGGACGGCAAACCCGCCGTAAGAATGCAGGATATCGCCCAACACGACGACATCAGGATTCTTATCCTTGACGATCTCCAGCATATGTTCGAAGGGAATGCTCAAGACCTTGCAATCCAAAACTTCCACCTCTGCGGCACCGTGTTCGCGCACATAAGCCGCCCACTGGGCATGCATCTGATTGGGGGCGACATGGTGTCCGTGCGTCGCCCACGAACCCAGTTGCGGCGTCACAAACAAAATCTTCACGACCAACCTCGCTTATTTTCTGTAACCGATTATATCTTTAACGTTATCTGTGAATAAACCCAATCGACATCGTCGTGGGATCCTGTGTCCTTGACATAACCGCCGCAAAAAAAGTGGGCGTAACCACATTCGGCCTTCACGTTCTTGCTGAAATCGTAAAATACGCGCAAGGAGGCTTCCGTGCCGACATAAGAGCTGCGGTCGCCGCTCGTCTTGGTCCGCACGACCACGCCGCTGGAGTTATACCAGGAGTCATTGGTGTTCTGAAGCCAAAAAAGATCGACCTGGGGCTTGAGCTTCAACTTGCTCGTCGGAGAAAGCGTCAGGCTAAGCTCGGGATTGCGCACGTTCTGCCACCGGAAGAAATCCAGAAGACCGTAGGGATCGTGGGTAGACTGGTAAAGAGGATTAAAAGTATTCGTCGTGCCGTCGCCTACTTTTTTGTCGCCCGAGGCCTCGTCGTAGCTGACAGCCACCTGCGGCTTCCAGGCGATCTCTCCAAAAGTCTTGGAGACATCCAGGTGGAATGCATACGCGCTGATGTCCCGGTTTTGCGTCCTGCCGAACTGATACGGCGCTTCCATGTCATAATCCAGACCAAGCGCGCGGCCGGTGAGACGAAAGCCTATCGTATAGCGGCGCGTCCTGGGCGAAGAAGACGTCACATCCTGGGACAAAAAATACCCTTCTGTCGTCACATTCGTCTTTTGCGCCTTATAGCCCCCGTAAACACCGGTCAGAGACTCAACATGGCTTGAGACATTAAGGTTATTATCGTTGTATTTGACATCCTGACCGTAAAGGATGTCGGCATAAAAAGCGTCATTGTGATAACGGATGACGCCGCCGTCAAAAGACCTGATGCGGTTGGCCCATGTGGGCGCGGCGACCAGGCGGCCCTTGCCGTATTTGAATTCCTGGCGGCCGGCCTTGACATCAACGCCAGAGCCTCCTATGTCGATAAAATTCACAAAGGCCTGGTGCAGGTCAAAATCATCCACCTGGCCGGAATTCGCCTTGATCTGGTAGGCGCCTGTCTGGGCATCCAGCATTTCGATATAAATATCCACCTTGGGGTCAAGGTATTCATCCGTCAGCGCCGCATCAAAACCGACGCGCAAACGCTGATAAAACTGGCTGCCCGTATCTTTTTTGCTTTTGTCGAAATCAAAATCATGCTTGTATTCATAACGGAACCTGTCTTCGGCATTCCAGGCTGTCCGCCACTGCAGAAATTGCCCCGCCGACGACGTCTCCTGGGCAAAAGAAGGAGCAATCCCCGCGATGAGCCCGAACAAAACGGCCAACAAAACAAGACCTTTCCTCATGACCTATCTTCCTTTCTTTAAGATGCCATGCGCCCATATATCCAAAACAGCCTGGAGGGCCTCATCAAAACTCAAGCGCTCCTGTTCCAAAAATCTCGGACTGATGATGGCCTTGACAGACCCCAGATACGCCTGGACAGCCACCGAAGCCGGAACTTTACGCAAAACCCCCCTCTTGATCCCTTTTTCCACAAGAGACCGGATTTCCAGGATCTTTTCATTCCTGTAACGCAGGAACTCTTTCCATAGATCGGGGAGCTCGAGCGCGATCTCCTTGAAAAAATGTTCGAACCAGGGCCCGAGGGTCCTGCGCAAAAGCAGGATGCTGCCGGAGAATACCCTCAAGGGATCTTTCTCCCGCCGCTCCAGATCATCGAGGCCCCTGTTGATGTCTTCCTGCAGACGCTTGACCAGCCCCTTGGCGATCTCTTCCTTGCCGACAAATATCTTGTAGATCGTGTTTTTGCTCGCCCGCAGATCCTGGGCGATCTCGTCCATCGTCACCTTGCGGTAACCAAACCGGATCATGCGCGCCTGCGCCGCGTCTAAAATTTTTTCCTTTAATGAGGATGCGTGGATCATGGGAACCTCCCGGAGAGAACTCCGCTAGAGAACGATATTTTCTAACGGAGTAAACCTATAATACTGATTTGGTATTTTTAGTATTCTACAAGGCCGAGGGCTTGCTGTCAATGAATTTTTTAGGGCACTCTGTTTGTATCGGGACAGGATGAAGACTGGGCCCTTAGGGCCTGGCCCTAAAAGGCCGGGCTCCCCGGGCTAAGCTTTCTTAAGGAAGGCCAGGATGGCGGAAAGGATCTGTGCGGGAGATGGCGGACAGCCGGGGATATGCAGGACGACGGCGCCGATGAGGCCCCGGATGCCCTCAGGATGCCGGTAATAGGAGGCGCCGAACCCCCCTCCGTCCAAAGCGCAGTCTCCAACGGTAATCACGAATTTCGGGCCGGGCATTGCCTCATAGGTTCTTTTGAGGGCCAGCGCCATGTTACGCGAGAGCGCGCCTGTCACCACAAGGGCGTCGGCGTGGCGCGGAGAGGCGACAAAATCAATCCCGAAACGCTGGATATCATAGACAGGATTACTCAATGCCGTCATCTCTGACTCGCAGGCCCCGCAAGAGCCTGTGTCCACCTCGCGCAGATGCAGAGAGCGGCCGTAGAGGGAAAGGATGGTTTTCTTAAGCTCTTGGCCGATATCCTCAACCTCGGAACAGGAAGGAATGTCCGGCAAGGTCTTTCTTTCGGTCAAAAGGCCTTTCAAAATACTGTTTTTTATTATCGTCCACATTTCTTATTTACCTCATTGCCTGCCGGTGAGACGGCACAGGACCAACTATGTCTCTGGGTAACGGTCATAAGGCCCGTTTAAAGTATATATAATGACGAATTCCTAAATCCAAATGCCTAATAAATGCCGAATTCTCAAAACCGAAACCTTTCCGTATTTTTGTCCCTAGGAATTTGGATTTTATTTGTCATTGGAACTTAGAAATTCGAAACTGTCTTGAGGCGTAGTGTTAACATCGTGCCCCTGGGTCATCACCGTAGCCGTTACCAAATCCAAAAAACGACATGGCCGACAAAAAAATCTTATTGAATCAAAAGGTTCATTGTTGATGAAAGATGTCCTATTAAAGATCGTTACCTGCATAAGACAAATCGAAACTTTTGTTGCAGACGGGAAAATCAGGGATGATATTCCCCAGGACGGCAAACGACAAACCGGGCCAATTATGGAATGAGGGGTCGACAATCTTGCAGCGATCAATCTGTCCGTCGGCCACCTTGACCCAATAAAGAACAGGCCCTCTCCATGCCTCCACGGCGCCGAGGGCGCATGCCGGCGCGGCAAGAGAAAAATTCGCGGCCAAGGCCCCCTCTATGTCCGCCAGCCTGTCGGCAAAATAGATGATCAGGCGCGCCGACTCATCAACCTCCTCCATCCTGACTCGGAGACGAGAAAGAACATCTCCTCTTTCCTGCGTGATCATGCGGAAATCGGACCCCGCATAGACATCCGGAAAGGTCTTGCGCAGGTCGACGGCGATCCCGGAGGCGCGGGCCGCCAGGCCCACAATCCCTAAGTCCCGTGCCGTCTTTTGACGCAGAACGCCGGTATCGTCAACGCGATCCATGAACGAGACGCTTGCCAACAGCATCTGCTTAAGTTCCCCATGATCGTCGCAAACAGACAAAATCTCGCACAACAGCGCCTGGATATCCTGGCGCGAAAACGCGCGGCGAACCCCTCCGATGCGGTTGACACCTTTAAGATAGCGGCTGCCGGTTAAACGTTGGTTCAACCGCAGGATCTTCTCCTTGAGAACAGAGGCGAATTGCGCCGCAAAGCTGAATCCCACATCCACGGCGATACCGCCGATATCGGCGAAATGATTATAAAGTCTCTCCAGCTCAAGGCAGATCGCCCGTTCGTACAGCGCCCGGGCAGGAACTTTCAGGGCCGATGCTTTTTCGACAGCCTGACAAAACGCCCAGCTATGGCCGAAAGCGGTGTCGCCGGCCACGCACTCGGCCAGCCCGACCGCATCGTCAAACGTCTTATGCTCAAAAACTTTTTCGACACCGCGATGCGTAAAACCCAGGCGGATCTCCAGATTGACGATCGGCTCGCCGGCGGCGCTGAAACGGAAGTGGCCCGGACCGATGATGCCGGCGTGGACCGGACCGACAGGCACCTCAAAAATCCCTTCGCCGGCGACGCGATTGAAGCCGTAGACACCATCCGGCGCGACATGCGCCGGAAGAACAAAATCTTTTCTCAGGGGGAACAACCCCTTCGGCCAGACCTCGTCATGCAGATGCAGGCGTCTCTTATCAGGATGCCCCTGCGGCTCCAGACCGAACATCTCCTGGATCTCGCGCTCAAAAAAACTCGCCGAGTGAATATCCCGTGCCAGGGATGGGAACAACGGCCTGTCCTGCGGGATATCGGCGGTAAAGATACACCATTTCTGGAAGTCGCGGGCCAGAAAAACGCAATAAATCTCGAACGCATTCTTGGCAACTCTTTCGTCGGCCGCAAACATGGCCATGACCGCCGATGAAAACGTCTTGTGCGCAAAAAGGCAGGCGCGATGAAAATCCTCAAGCTTGAGACGGATAACAACCTCATCGGGATGAAGCTCGAAGGTCTCAACGATCATGACGCCCTGTGCCCTTAATTCCTCTATCACGCCCATGAATGTCTTCATAGCCCCCCTCCCGTGACAAGGCGGGATGCAGCAACAAGCAATGCCTGCAACGGTGTCGGCATCATGACGCCCAAAAGAACCAGAAGAAGCGCCAAGGACACAAAGACCAGTTTCATGCTTAGGGCCTCACCGCCGGACTCTATCCCTTTGGGCTTATGTCCGAATATCGATGCGCTCAAATGGAACATCAGGGCGCCGAAAACAACCGCCAGAAAAAGCAAAAGCAGGACCGCCGGGCCGTAGAGCCCCTTCTGGAAGCAGGCCGAGAGGATCATGAGCTTGCTCATAAAAATCCCAAATGGCGGCATCCCAACGAGGCTGAGGAGCCCGACAAGGGCCGCCGCCGCCGTAAAGGGAAGCGTCTGGACCAGACCGTGGATCATGTGAAGATGATGCGTCTTGTATTTCTTGACGGCGTTGCCTGCCGCAAAGAAAACCAGCGATTTGGTCACCGCATGGTTCAAGGCATGGAACATGGAGCCGAAAACTGCCAAGGGCGTCCCCACGCCCAGGGCGAAAACGATGATGCCGACATGCTCGATACTGCTGTACGCCAAAAGGCGCTTGAAGTCCTTTTGGGCCAGCAAGAAAATTCCGGCGACAGCGACCGAGAAGAGCCCGAAGAAAATGAAAAGACGCGACGTAAATTCCGGCCCCATCGCCTTGTTGGTGATCATGGCGAACCGGATGATCGCATAGAGAGAGGTCTTCAGAAGCACGCCCGAAAGCAAGGCGCTGACCGGGGTCAAGGCCTGGCTGTGGGCGTCAGGCAGCCAGGTGTGCATCGGCGCCAGGCCCGCTTTTGTGCCATATCCGACCAAGATGAACAAAAAGGCCACGCTCATAATCCGGGGATTAAGGCCTGCTGCGCGGCCCATGATGACGGACCAGTCGAGGGTCTTTGTGCCCGCCTGGGCGGCCACGGCATAATAGACCAGGACCGTCCCCAGGAGAGCGAGCGTGATCCCTACCGAACAGATGATGACATATTTCCATGCGGCTTCAACGGATGCCTTCGTATTGTAAAACCCGACGAGGAATGCCGATGCCAGTGTTGTCAGCTCCACGGCCACCCACATATGTCCCAGATTGTCCAAAAGGGGCACCAAAAGCATGGTGGCGGCAAAGACATTGAAAAGAATATCGTAGCCGCGGGCCTGCCTGACGGACAGGGCGCCTCCATCGATGTCTTCCTGCAGATAAGGCCGGGAATACACAAGGGCCGCCAAGTTGATCAAACTGATCAGGAGAATGAAAAAAGCGCTCAAGGCATCGGCCCGCAGGACGCCGCCGAAAGCAACAATGCCGCTTCCCGGGGAGATGCGATAAGCCAATATACCTGCCAAGGCGAGGAGGACGCCATGCGCCGCAAGATTGGCCATACCGCGCAGACGCGCAGGCAAAAGGGCCGAGAGAACAGCGGCCAGCACCGGAATAATGACGATCGAAAAAAGCAACATCGGCCCCTATCCCTTTAAATCCGTTAAACGGTGGACCTCTATGTGCGTAAAAACCTTGTTGATGCGGTACATAAAAATCCCCGTGATGATCGCGCAGACAAAAACGTCAAAGGCGATGACGATCTCGACGAAAAACGGCATCCCGCCGGCGATGGAGCTCGCCAAAAGGAATATACCGTTCTCCATCACCAGAAGCCCGACAATCTGTGTGAGGGCCTTCATCCGGAAGACCATGATGAAAAACCCGACCAAAACGACCGTGATGGAAACGACAAAGGCCGCAAAGACGACGGCCGGACTGTCGCTCACCAACCATGCGCAAAAAACCGCAGCCCCCCACGTCAAGAACAAGGCGGCGATCAACGACAAAAGAGGATTCAGGAACAACCCCAAGCGTTCATCCACCCTGATCTTTTTGACAAGATGATTCAAAAATGACGGAATCAGGATCACCTTCACCAGAAGCAAGAGCCCGGCGACGACGAAGACGCCTGCTTCCTTTTGCCGCACGGCAAAATCAAGCGTGACCAGGAAAAGAAATAAGGATTGCAGGCGGAAATTCTGGATCAACGCCGGGATCCTGTGACAGACAAGCATCGCGTACGTCAAGATCATGATTCCCGTTAGCAAAAAAAGCGTCATTGTGTCATACCTCTGTTAATATCCCAGGCCTGAGACCACCAAGGCCAGGACGGAAAACAGGAAAGCAAGCCCCAAAAAATCAGTAACCCTGAACAGCCTCATCTTTGCGAGGCCGATCTCCGTCAAACCCACGACGATGGCGCAAAGGATTATCTTTAAAACAAAAAATGCCGCACAGGCGACAGCAGACAACCCCGAAGAACTCCCTATCGGCCACGGCCAGAGGATGGCCCCCAGGAGCGAAAACCAGATCAACTGTTTGGCGTGCGCGGCCGTCTCCAGCATGGCCAGCGACGGTCCTGAATATTCCAGGAGCATCGCTTCGTGGATCATCGTCAATTCCAGATGCGTCTCCTGGTTGTCGACGGGAATCCGCGATGTTTCCGCAAGCACGACCATGAAAAGCGAGGCGGCTGCGATCATGCCGGAAAAAGACATGCCCATGGAACGCACCAACGGCTCGGCGGCGGAAGAAGAGCTGTGCGCGGCGACAACGGCGACGGCCAGAACAGCCGCAGGTTCCACAAAGCTGGCGATAAACATCTCGCGCGAAGACCCCATCCCCCCGAAGGCGCTGCCCGCATCCAGGCCAGCCAACGCCAGAAAAAAACGCCCCAGAGAAAAAAGGAAAAAGAGCGACAAGACATCGCCCATACCCGCCGCAGACAGGGAAAACGAGAAAACAGGAACAAACATGAGCGCGGCCAGCGTCGAACCCAGGACCACGGAAGGTGTCCAGCGAAAAATCCACGATGCCGTTTCGGAAACGACCTCCTCTTTTCTCATGTATTTGGCGATGTTGCGGTAGGGCTGCACGAGCGCAGCCCCCTGGCGCATCCGCAGGGCATTCTTCACCCGGCGGACGAAACCGCTGACCAACGGCGCAGCGAGAACCGCGATGCCTGCCTGCAATAAAAGCAAGGGTATCTTCATTACTGTCAGGGCCTCCCGAAAATAACGACCAGCACCAGGATCGTCACGAAAACATAAGCCAGGTACCAATGGATACTGCCCATCTGAAATCCGCGGACGTACTGCGCCAGCCTGAAGAGACCGCCAACCACGGGATCATATAGATATCTCTTAAAAACTGGCGTTGTGGACGTCTCGTAGCTGAATTCCTTGACGTGATAAAAAGAATCCCGTATCTTCTCGGTCTTGCGGTAGGGCAGAAGGAAAAAGCCGAAGGCGATCCGAAACGGCTTTGAAAATGCCGTGGCCGTGTATTCCGTGCGGTGATCCAGGCGGTAATAACCGCAGCCCCACGTCCTGCCGACCGTGACGGAATGTTTACGCGAGACCAGACGGACGAACGCATAAACCGCAGCTATGCCTGCACTCAACGCCAGCATAATCATGGGCGTACGCAGACAGGCATCCGTGCCCGGGAACCGGATCAGCCCCCAGGAACCGGACAAAAGCCCGTCCCAGACGGCCGGCGGCGGTTTTAAAAAACTCGCCGCCACGGCACAGAGCATTTTCCAGACGAGGCCGGCGCCTATCCCTAGGGCGACGGTCAACGCCGCCAAAAAAATCATGGCACTCCTCATGCTCAAGGAAACTTCCCCGGCCTCTGCGGCGGCGCGGCTCCTGGGCATGGCCAAAAACGCCACGCCGAAGGCCTTGACAAAACAGGCGGCGGCCAGGGCGCTTGTCAACGCCAGACACGCCATCATGCCGGCAAAAAACAGCTTTCCGCCCGAGGCCGCATCGCGCAACCCGGCAAAAAAGACCTGGAAGATCAACCACTCGCTGACAAAACCGCTCAAAGGGGGGAGCGCCGAGATGGCCATGGCTCCGACGAGAAACGACGCGGCCGTCTGCGGCATGCGCTTGATCAATCCACCCAGCTTCTCGATATCTTTGGTGCCTGTTGCCACATGGATGCTTCCGGAACACAAAAACAAGAGCCCTTTGAAAACCGCGTGGTTGACCGTATGGTAGAGGCCTGCGGCAAAGGCCGCACATGCCAAAACCCACCAGCCCCAATGCCAAAAGATCATGCCGGCGCCAATGCCCAAAAGGATGATACCGATATTCTCGACGCTATGATACGCCAGAAGCTTTTTGATGTCGTGTTCCATC
Organism: Candidatus Velamenicoccus archaeovorus; assembly: GCF_004102945.1. GTDB lineage: Bacteria > Omnitrophota > Gorgyraeia > Velamenicoccales > Velamenicoccaceae > Velamenicoccus > Velamenicoccus archaeovorus. Next base: position 1,824,799 of record NZ_CP019384.1, read on the forward strand.
AAGGCATAGATGACGCCCACGAGACACGAGATGCCTGCCGCCACAAGGATCGCACTGCCCCACCACACCGGCGGCACGCCCAGCATCCCGGCGATAAAACGCAGGATGCCGTAGACGGCCACCTTGATCATGGCGCCGGACATGATGCTCGAGACCGATGCCGGGGCCTGTGGATGGGCATACGGCAGCCAGATATGCAGAGGAACGATGCCGGCCTTCATGCCGAAGCCGGCAAGAAAAAGACCGAAAAGAATATTCTTTAAACCAACCGGGAATGCGGGGGCTGCGGTACGGATCCCCTCGAAATCCCACGTCCCGGCCTGGGCGTGCATCAGAAGAAAGGCCGCCAAAAGAAACGCGGTGCCGACATGGGTCATGACCAGATAGATTGTGCCCGCCTTGACGGACGCCTCATGCTCATGTTCGAAGACGACGAGGAAATACGACACGAGCGACATGAATTCCCAAGCGAACAGGAAAAGGATAAGATTGGCGCTGGCGACGACCGCCGCCATGGAAATGACAAAAAGGGCCGTCAGGCCTGTGGCAAGCGCAGTCCGACGCCTGGAAAATTGCCTGCGCAGATATCCTGCCGAGAAGAGAAGAGACGGGAGGCTGACCACGACGATGACGCCGAGAAAAAACAAGGCCAGCGGGTCAAAACACCATCGGCTATTTTGACTCAAGAAAAACATGCATGTTCCTGACAAGACAGGGGGTCTTTTTGAAAACGCGGCAGGGAAAAATACGAGGCCGGTGCCTATGGTCCCAATCTATACGATAAACGGCTTAACAACTTACCTGTACGTCGCACTCCGTCCGGCTTGGATTCCTGTCCACGGGCCGTCTCCATCCCGCCCCATCTGTCATGCAGGGGATGCGCGGCCGCAGGGAAAACAAACATGAATATTTTAGTCGCCGCGACTTTTTTGTCAATAGAATTTACGGCGCGTCTTGGCGGGGGCTTCAAAGATGGGGAGTTTTCGGGCGGATATTTTCTGCGGGATCTTCTGTTGGCAGGCGGGACAGAATTTTAAATCCTTTCTGTCGGTATCTGCGATGGTTTTAGAAAAATGCATGATGCAGGACGCCTGCGGGCAATGCGCAAGTCCGAAACTATGCCCGACTTCATGCACGGCCTCCTTGACGCCCCTCTCGCAAAACAAAGCGTTATTCCCGGCTGCGCTGTAAAATTCCGGCCTCAGGCGCGTCAAGGCGATCAGCGCGTAACCGGTGCGGGGATCTGTCAGGCCGAAAACAAAATCAAGGCCTTGCGCATAAACGTCGGCGTCGATGATCCCCAAGACCCTCTGTTCCTTTTTACAAATAGGGGCGCACGCCGCAAGCCCGCGAAAAACCGCCGCGGCGTCATACTGCCCCCTGTCTTCGTCAAAGCCTCCTTGCGGCAAAGGACAGCTTTGCGTCACCGCAACGTCCGCCGAAAACAAGCGGGACAAAACCTCTGCCAGATAATCCAGGCATTGCCCGTGAACCGAACCTATGGGCACAAGATATATCTTCATGTCAGACGCCTTGAGCCGCGGGCGGCGGCCGCTTTCAAAACGCAGCCCCGCCGTTCCCGGAAAGGACAAAATACAAAAATTTCAGCTGTGCGCGGGCCACAGCATCCTGATCTCCCGGTCCGTGTAGGCCATCTTAAGCGGACACGGCCTGCCGGCCCGCCTCAGCTTCTTCATTTCATCCTGGATCATGCGTGTGCGTGACCATATTTCCCGGCGAGGAACTTTGCGATCCAGCCGAAAAGCCCTCATCTCCGGCTTGTCCAGATAGCAGAAATAATTCACTTCGTCGAAATGATCGGCGAGCTGAAACGATGCGGCAAGGTCCTGGCGGGTCTCCCCGGGAAAGCCATAGATGATGTGTGTGATCAGGTGTATCGCAGGATTTAACCGCCTGATATCGTCGATGATCTTCAAGACGTCCTTCACGTCATAATGGCGGTTCATCCGCTTCAAGATCCCGGGAGAACACGACTGAAGAGGAATGCACATCTCGGCCACCTTCTGGCGGATGATCTCCTTGTCAATGGCCGGATAAAGCCTGGCCAGACGCTGGGGCTCGAAAAAATTAATGCTCAACCGGAAGTCTTTGTTCCGGAAAGCGGCGAGCAGGTTCAACAATTTCGCGAAATCGGTATTCTTGTCGACGCCGTAACTGCCGCAGTCATCGGCCAGAAGGACGATCCTCTTGTAACCCGCTTTAAGCCCGTCGTGGAATTCCGAGATCACTTCAGCCGGCGGCTTGCTCTTGACACAACTCCTGATCTCTTTATAATCGCAATACGTGCAGTTGTTGAGGCAGCCTTCACAGATATGGATGCAATAACTTCTGACAACGGCGCGTCCGCGGGCGAAAAACCTCCTGGTCAATGCATTGGTCCTGATGACATCCAAGGAAATCCGGGGATGAAAGATGTTATCGAAAAGTCCGTATTGCTCGACGGGGACGATCAGCGCGCGCGCAAACATCGCCCCAAGTCCGCGCCTGGTCGAAGCCAGGCAGCCGCAGACGATCATCTCTTTTTTGGGATACTTCTCGTAATATTGCCGGATCATCCGCATCGTCCTGTCTTCTTTGATACGGTCAAAACCGCATGTCGTCAAGACAATGACGTCTGCAAACGAAGGATTTCTGACGAGCTGAAACCCATTCTCCCGGAAATAATTATAAAAACGCGTGGTATCGAATAAATTTCGGGTGCATTCCGGATAGGTGGAACGCAAGAATATTTTCTTGTTCTTTGCCATTTTATCTGACCGTAAATTCATTAGACACGACGCTCAGCCACGGCCCCTGATTTATCGGAGGGGTTGCCGGCGCACGGTAGGAAATGCGAAGGCGATATGTTCCGGCCGCCGGCCGGACTCTTTCATGGGCGCCGCCTGTATAGATCCAAGGGTCCCACGCCCAGAACACACTCTCCTGGGGCCTAAGTTCTGCCGGGGCATCCATATCATAGACGCAAAATGGAGGACGACACCAAGCCGACAAGCTATCCCAGCCCCCCTGGACATTTTTCATCTCAACACCCTCAATGGCAAAAACAGGAGTCTGGCTTCCCAGGTGAGAAAAGATACTCTCCGGCGATCCGTTCGTTAAGCGGATCGTAACGATCTCTTGCGGCCTGTACTCTTTTTTATCCGTCGTGACGGAAAGACCGGTTTCGCCGAAGGAAAAACCTGCCCCGCCAAACCCTCCCAGCACCAATAACGCCGCAAGTCTCCACCACCGCATATCTCCCCCAATTGATAACACCGGCCGGCACCTTCTTGCTCCCCTTCCGTCAGAGCGGAGACGCCCCCTAGAGTTCTTTGGTCTTCAGAAACTCTCCCCGACCGTTTTTTAACGAAAAGAGCGAGGCCCATCCATATGCCGCAATGATGGCAATGAACGGCATCATGGGCACCCTGTATCTTTCCCCGACGTTCCACATCTCGACGATAATGGTCCCGCAGGCAAAACAGATGACGATCAGCAGCAAAAATTGATAATAGACGTTGCGCCTTATTTTCGTTACGCCGTAAAGAAAACCGCCCATCCAGAAGACCATCACGATATAACTGAATATTTTTCCTATCACGGCCAAGAGAGGACAATGGAGGTATTTGAAAGTTCCCGGCCTCGTGAAGAGAGACAGGGCGCAGCGCCAGCTCACATTGATATAATAAAGGAGGGGCGGCGCCCCCAGCGTGGAAGGATCCTGGTTTCTTGAATAGCTGTGAAACAAACCTCCAAAGGCCCCGCCGGTAACAGTCTCCATGGAGATGATGCTGCTGAATACGGCCTTATGAAAAATCAAGTAATTCCTTGTCTGCCACAACCCCAGCAAACCATAGGCCACCACCAGCAAAACAAGGGCGTGACCGGCCGCCCTTTTCCTGTTGCCGGTGACGTTTGCATATGCGATGAAGGCCGCCATGACCATCCCAAGAAAATAAGGGCCCGGCCTGACATACACAGCAGCGGCAAACGCCAAGCCGGTGAGCACCAGAAATTTCATCCTGCCGGTCTTCAGGTATTTAATAAAGCAAAACATCACCGACGTGATAAGAAGCAAAAACAGCGATTCCGTCAAGATCAGCAAAGAAAACATGGTGACGGCCGGCGAATAGAGAAAGATCGCTAAAGCCAAGAAGCCCAGCCGATGATCTATCTCCATGGCTGTCTTATATGTAATGAGGGCGGCAAGAACCGTCAGAAACACCTGGATCGCTATCACGCCGGCCAAGGGGATCCCCCACAACCAGTGCAGAACGCCGAGAAAAAACGGATAGCCGGGGGCTATAAAAAAATTGGGCTCCAGCTTCCCGTCTGCTCCGTGGCTGGCAAACACCCCCTCCGATACGATCGCCCTTCCTGTATCTAAATACTGGTAAGAATCGCGCACAAGCCTGGCGTGGGGAACATGGACGATGGAAAAATAAAGCAAAAAGGCTTTTATCAAAAGGGCGGCGCCAATGATCGCGATGAGATATTTTTTGTTCATTCAATGCCCTTGTTTTAAACCGGACAGATGCCCGTTGGTTATTGCCGGGACGATCGGCTCTATTTTAGCATCCTATCGCATATTCATATACATCATTGTTTATTTTGACCACGTCCGCCGAATCCCGCCGTGCGCGGAGCGAACGCCCATTCTTTCTGAAGAGACAGGGGGATATCGATTTTTCAAGGCTGGCCACACCAAAAAACCCTCTGCCACATTTTCATGGCAGAGGGCCAAAAAGACTGGGACGGCTTCCGGAATGGACCAGCCGGCCTCACTGTCCGCCTCGTCAAGAACCCGCGGCGGCGCCCCTCTGTTTTCCTTTGGACGCTTGTTGCAGGAAAAACGATCTGTCTTTCTTTAAAAACATCGCGGTCTCTTCAGGGAGGCGGTAAACGATATTCCCAGGCACAAGCCTGGCATAATATGATTTTTGCGCTGCATCGAAATTGCCAATCTCCAGCCGATATGAGACCGCGACCTCTTTCTTCTTGGCGTTCACAATGATCGTGGACGTCGGCTTATCGAAACCGTAGGTCGTGACGTTAGGGTCCATGACATCCCGGGCCTGGAGATCGGAGATTGTGCGCAAAAACTCGTCCATCCTGGCCTGGTCGACCGGAGCGCGGGGATCCGGCGGATCGAGCTGCCAACCGGCGGCCGCGGACGGGCCCTCTCCTGATTTTTTCAGGACAAAGGGACGCGCCGCCGGCGCCGCCTTGATCTCGAGGCGGTCTGCTGCCGCGGCGAGATCGCCGGGAAATATTTTAAGATCCAGGTACGATCGGGCGCGAAGCTCGGCCTTTGGATCCGACGACAAACCGAGGACCATCAAAAAATTCTTTTCAACAAGAAAAACCTTCTGGGCACCCAATACCCTGACAAAACTCTCGTTCCATGCCGCCTTTGTGAGACCTACGACCAGATGAACGGCCTCTTTGTCGGCCGTGTTCACAAGAACGATGTGCAGACCTTCGTTATCGGCGATCTGGAAGTCAGAAAACACAGCCTTGGAATCCGTGCGCAACTCCCCCTTGAGCCCGGAAAGATATTTGATCAGCTCTTCGGGAACGTTCTTTCTGGCCGGTGCGGAAAATTTGTTTTCAACGATCCATTCCTTGGCCGCGTTCCTGGAAAAAACGACCTTTTTGGCCTCGCTTCTCCCCTGATACACAATGACCTTGGAGATAAAATCTGCCGTGATCCTCGGCGTCAACTCGGAGAGCGTAGCTTCTTCGGCTTTTTCAAAAGGGATGGCCCGCGGCTTGACAACCGTCTTTTTCACAACGGCCAGGAGAACAAGGGCCCCTAAAACAACAAACAGGATGATCAGTTTTTTAAACTTCATAGGATCCGGCATCTGTTGCGGGCTAACGGCTGTGCGCCATGAGATAGAACTGCTTTTCTTTGCGGCGCAGGAAAAGTCTCAGAGATGCAAAGCCGATCCACAGGATCGGCACAAGAACGACGGCCATGAACCTTAGCCCCAGCTTCTGCGCATCGGAAAGCTTCTTGATATCGCGGCTCACTTCGGTCTTGGAACGGATCTGGACCACATCTTCTCCCAACGCAAGGCTATCCACCAGATTGGCAAAAAGACTCAGGTTGGCGGGATTGCCGATCAGACTGTCCGAGAACATCTTGGAGCAACCCACGACAACAAGCTTACCAGGCCTGGGCTCAAGCTTTTCTTCTGCCTTCTGAGGCGGCACCGCCTCTGCCTGAGAAGCATTCGACGACACATCGATCTTGCTGGGCCACGGCGGCACACCCTGGTCTGCAAATGTATTCGTAAACTGACCCTGTAAAATCATGCCTAGAACGAATTTTCCCCCGGTGTCCGCTTTTAAAAATCCAAGGGCATCCGGCTTCAGTAATCCGCCGGTATAAGGGACCTTCCAGCTCTCGGCGCTGGAGGTAAACAAGACGGTGGGGCTCAAATTTAACGATTTGACCACTTCGTCGGCCACATCCAAAGCCGATCCCCACATATAAAGGAAAGCGGGCTGACGGCGCATCAAAGGCAGCTTGGAATTCATCGTGTCCTGCCGCACCAGGATCTGGTTCGGCACCTTGACGGGTATCGAAACTGCAAACGGGCCGACCCGCTGCTCCGTCGAAACATTGACGATATCGCTGCTCTCGTCCATCAGCATATCTTCGTTGATCTTTATCCCCCATTTACCAAGAAGATTATTGATATCGAGGCTGAGCTTGAACGGCTGGACTTGGACACCCCGCGGCGGCACCATCTGGAAAGCATAATCATATCCTTGGGCGGCGACAATGACCGATCCCCCCTGGTAGAGATATTTATTGATCTCATACAACTGGCGGGCATTGAGGGAACCGGGATTGATCACCAAAAGTTCGGTCGCATCCGGCGGCAGAGGATCTCCCTCGGTCAAGGCGACGCGTTGATAATCATAGCCGTTATTGCTGACCAATGGCGCGATGTTCTTGTAATCGTCTTCGTACTGCGGCGAGGCCTTGCCGAGCTTGAACAAGAGCTGGTTCATTTCCGGGGTTACGTCGGCCCCCCTCAAGGGCGAGAACAGCACAATCTTCGGCTTGTGGTCGAATGTCATCTTGACGATGCGCGACAAGAGAAGATATTCGAGGTCCGGCAGCGTTTGCGGGACGATGCGCGGCAGGAGTTCCTCGCCTTTTTCCTTATAATCGATGGTCATGGCGGCATAGACGAGCTTGACGCCCACCTCATCCCTGTCAATGCTCTCCACCTGGAACGGCACAATGCCCTTTTCTTCCAAAGAACGCTCCAAGGAACCTTCCTCTTGCTTATTTGCCACAGCGGCGACCTTCTCGTCCGGCCCCTTGGCTTGCTCGATCAACTTGGCCGCGTCGATATGGATAATCTTGTAATCCAGCTTATTGTCGGAAACAAGCTTGAGCTCTTTGAGCCTTCCGGCGATCTCCTCCTCCATCGTCTTCATCATGGTCGGCATTTTGGCCGGCGGCGTCAGATAAACCCTGATCTCCACGGGTGCTTTCAGCTGATCAAGGATTCTCTTGGAGGCCGGGGAAACGGTATAAATCTTCCCTTCCGTCACGTCAAAACGGCCCCATTGGAGATCATGGACCAGCCAATTGAAGACAACCATGATGGCCAGGCCGACGACGACGGCGGTGCCGAAAACAAGCCGTGATTTCGGACGATACCGGCCCTCGAAGAACAAGCTGTTAAGGAAAATGAAGATGCCGCAACCCACGGCAAAGTAAATGATGTCCTTGATGTCGATAACGCCTTTATGGAAACCATCGAGGTGAGAGGCGGCGCCAAGGGTATTCATGATGAACGTTCCCGCGCCCGCGATCCATCCGTCGATCAACGAAGCGAAAAGATCCGTGCCGAGAAAATAGACCATAAAACAGCTCAAGACCGTCAGGACGAACGCCACGATCTGTTCCTTTGTCAGCCCGGAAATAAAAATGCCGATCGAAAGAAAGAGCCCTCCGACAAAAAGCGCCCCCAGATAGCCGCTGAAGACCACGCCCATGTCGGGTTTTCCGGTCATCAACAGCACGACGGGAATGGCGAAGGAACTCAGCAATGCGACGGCGTAAAAAACGAGACTTGCCAAAAATTTCCCGATCACCAGCTCCAGGGGGTTCATCGGAAAAGTCATGAGGAGCTCGAAGGTATTCTCTTTGCGGTCCTCGGCCCATAGGCGCATCGTGATCACCGGGATAAAAATAAAGAGGGTGAACGGCAAATTGTTGAAAAACAACCTCATATCCGCCTTGCCCAAGAGGAAAAACTGCGTCATGAACAAACCGTTGTTGATCGCCACAAACACAACGAGGTAGATGTAGGCGATCGCGGAATTGAAATAAGCGCCCGTTTCCCTTCTGAAAGTGGTCCCGATATTTGCGATGTTCATTTGTCCGCCGTCTTAAAAAGACTCAGGAAAACCTCCTCTAAGGAAGGCTCCTGCAATGCGAGCTCTTTCAAAACCCATCCTCTTTGCTTAACCGCCTGATTGACAAAGATGCCGACCTCGTCAAACGAGGAGGTCGTGCACAAAAATCTCACATGTGAGCCAGACTCCCCGGCAACCTTAATGTCTCTGACGCCGGGGATAGACCTTAGAACCACAAACGCCTCGTTCTTGGGCGCCGTGAGCGTCACATAGACGAGGCTCTCCTTGCCCTTGATCTTCTTCAATTCAGCGGGGGTATTGTTGGCGATGACTTTGCCGCGATCGATGATGATAAGCCTGTCCGCCACGGCCGACGCCTCCTGAAGGATATGGGTGGAAAAAATGATTGTCTTCGTCTTGGCCAGCTCTTTGATAAGCTGACGAATGCCGATGATCTGCATCGGGTCCAGGCCCGATGTCGGTTCATCGAGGATCACCACGCGGGGGTCATGAACCAATGCCTGCGCCAGGCCCACCCTTTGGCGGTATCCCAGGGAAAGCTCGCAGACCACATGCTTCCAGACACCGGCTATTTTTGTCGCTTCAACGACCCAGTCTATCCTCTTCTTCAATTCGTGGCCGGACAACCCGCGCGAACGGCCGACAAAATCAATGAACTCATCGACGCGCATGTCCATATACAAAGGAGGGGTCTCCGGCAGATAGCCGATGATCTTGCGGACAGCCAAAGGGTCTTGCGTCACATCGTGGCCGTCCACAACAGCCGTCCCGCGGGTGGGATAAATAAAGGTCGTCAGGATCCGCATGAGCGTGGTTTTGCCGGCGCCATTGGGCCCCAGTAGACCCACGATCTCTTTCTCGTTGACGTCGAAAGAGACGTCATCGAGGGCGATGGTCGAGCCGTAATGCATGGAAAGATTTTTTGAAGTAATCATCCTTTTAATTATAAAAAAAGGAATTATTTTGTCAAGAACGAGGCTGTTCTCGCGCGCCCGTCCGGGCGCGCTTCAGTATGTCTTTCTTCCTGGCGCCCGCGGGCAAGCCTCGCCCGTCCGCGGCGACCGGGAAATTCTGACAAAAGGTAACGATAGTGCTTATTTTCGGCGGATCAGCTTCACCATCCTCCCCAACATATCAAATCTCAGCGGATTAAGAAAGTACGCCTGGCGCAGAAAACGGCAAGCCTTCTGTGTCTTGCCGGCGCGCGCCATGTCCTTGGCCATCATGGTGTAGAATTTAAAAAGAAAGCGCCTGTCGCGCCGCATCTCCGGCAGCCACTTTTGAAGGATGCGTTCCCCTGTCTGCTCGGCGTATTTGTCCGGGACTTTGCCCTTCTGGCAGGTGTATACATGTTTGCGCAGCAGGATGTCGGCCAGGAAATACGCCGGGACCTTGCGCACCAGCCGCGCGAACATATCGAGGTCTTCCAAGGTCCAGAGCCCCTCATCAAAAAGTCCTGCGCTATCAAAACAACTCTTGCGCACCATCCAGGCGCTGGGAGGATTACAATAGATCGAAGCGGGAAAATGCCGGCCGACATGGACGTATCCGGATTTGATTTCTGGGGGAAATCTGGCGCTTTTGTTGCGGCCGATCTCGCAATAATTCACAAAGACAAGACCGGTCGCCGCACTCAGCGCTTCAAAGGCGCGCACCTGCGCGCCCAGCTTCCCCGGGAGATATTCGTCGTCGGAATCGAGAAAGGCGATAAACGTGCCCTGGGCCGCCTGGATGCCTGTGTTGCGCGCGGCGGCGGCGCCCTTATTTTCGCTGCGGGCAATATAGCGGATCCGCGCATCCCGCAGCCCATCGACCACCTGGTGTGTCTCGTCAGCGGATGCATCGTCGACCACGATGATCTCCAGGGGCTCGTATTCCTGCGCCAAGACACTTTTGATCGCGCGCGTAACGACGGCGGCCCGGTTATATGTAGGAATGATGACGCTGACCAGAGAAGGCATATGTTTTTTCGCTGAAGGCAACAGTTGGCCCCTAAGGAATACGATTTTTTTATTTTACCCCAAAACAAAACCCCCTACAACGTATTTCATTGCAGGGGGTTAGGAAGCTCAAGCGCCCTTCGCGTGCGACTGTCGCTCAAACGCGTTGATCGACCAGCTTACCATGAATGGCCTTTGTAGGCAGCCTGCCCTTTGTCAGATGTTTCTGTGCCCAGCCGGTCCTAACATTTTCCCTTGTATCCACTTCTGCCATGTAGGGCTTGATGTCAAGCAAGGGCGTTCCATCCAGCATATCCACTTCAGAGAACGTCATGACGTTATTTCTTATCTTTTCTATTTTGACGATGGAAAACCCGATATGGTTCGGCCGGTGGGGGTTTCTCGTAGAGAAGACTCCATGGATAACGTCTTCCATGAATGGTTTTGTCAGCAGCCTTTCTTCTTTAGACTTGTGGATATGCCAAAGGAGAATCGCATGAGAAAAACCCTCTAGGTCTTTTAATCCTTCCACGTATTTTTGCAAAAGAATTGCCTTTCCTTTAATTTTTGGCTTGAATTTTCCCTGGATGGGCATGCCTTTGTGCGTCTTATAGGGCGTTCGAATTATACCAATCGGCCTGATTATGATCTTTTTCATTGTCGTGTTCTTTTCAGAACGTCACAACTTTGTCGCTTTCCTTGATGATCTCATACATGTCTCTCATAGTGTTGATCGGACACATCTCCGAGCCTTCCTGATCGCGGGATTTGATGCATGTGCCGCAGGCAAGAATCTTGCCTCCGGATTCCAAGAATTTCTCGGCTTGATCGATCGTATTAAATTTCTCGGTGCTTATCTTCTGGTATTCGACGCCCTTTCCTGTCAAAAAAATCTTAACTTCGTCCTTCTGTCCAAGACAGAAATTCGCATACCGAAGGGCATTCCAGCAGGTCTCCGCATCGTTGGTTGAGATGATAATTCCGATCTTCATCCAAACCTCCTGGTTTAAGCGATCTTCATGGCTTGAACCGGACAAATCTTGACACAACCGCGCAGGCGGTCGCATTTCGATTCATCGGCGACCTTGCATTTTCCGCCTTTTGTATCGATATATAGGATTTTCTTCGGGCAAAGCGATACACAAGCCCCGCAGCCGATACAGCGTTCTTCGTTAATCATAACGATCCTATTCATGCGGGTGGCAGCCGTGCTGCGCGCAGGCATTCTCAACAGTTACCTCTTCCAGCTCTTGCGCCTTAAACTTTTCTATGATCTCTGCGACCGTTTCGGCGTTCGCGCGAAACGCCTTGAGGCCGGCTTCGTTGAGCTTCTGCACGGCCCTTGCCCCCATTCCCAGGCACACAACGGCGTCTATCGACGAGGTCCCCAGGACGCCGATCGGATGACACATCCCATGGGAGTGATGGGCATTCGTATTATCGACGACGCGGACACTCTTGTTTTCCGTATCGTAAATCGTAAAAAACGGCGCGCTGCCAAAATGACCATGCACCTTGGCATACAACCCTTCCCTGCTTCCTGTCGGTATGCAGATTTTCATTTCATCTCCCTTGTTCAGTAATTTTCGCTTAGAATTTCATAAAACGCCTGCGGGTGTTTGCACGCAGGGCACTCCCTGGGGGCTTCGGGGCCCTCAAAGACATAACCGCAATTGATGCAATGCCACTTGACCACCATCTGTCTCCTGAAGACTTCGCCATGGGCGATGTTGTTGATAAGCTTCCTGTACCTTGCCTCGTGGAATTTTTCTACTTTTGAGATCTGCTCAAAAGAACGCGCTATCTCCGGAAAGCCTTCGTCTTTGGCCGTCTTGGCGAAATCCGCATAAAGCGTCGTCCATTCCAGGTTTTCGCCGGCCGCGGCCTCCTGCAGGTTATTCCTGGTGTCCCTGATCGCCCCGGCGGGATAGGACGCCGTGATCTCTACGTCTCCGCCTTCCAGGTATTTAAAAAATACCTTGGCGTGCTCTTTTTCGTTTTCCGCCGTCTTGATAAAAATATTGGCGATCTGTTCATAGCCTTCTTTTCTGGCGGCCGAAGCAAAATACGTATACCTGTTCCTGGCCTGGGATTCTCCGGCAAATGCCGCCAGAAGGTTTTTTTCCGTCTTTGACCCTTTAACCGACTTGTTCATCGCCGTCCTCCTTTGTCGATCTTGACGACGCCGCCCTCTATCTTTAATGCCTTGGCATGGATAAGAACATCCGCGATCTTTCTATGGGCCGCCTGGATGATGTTGCCGAAAGTCTGGCGGGAGATGTTCATTTTCTTGGCTGCGTCTTCCTGATACAGCTCTTCAAAATCTGCAAGCCTTATTGCCTCCAGCTCGTCTAAGGTCAGGTGGACCTCCTCTAAGTCATCCACCGGAATGCCGCGGGGCTTGAAGTAGCTCGTATCAGGGCTGCATCTTATTCGTCTACAACGGCAAGGTCTGGGCATATCCCGTCCCGTTAGTTATTGGCATATGCCAATAATAACACCTCTCTGGCACCCCGTCAAGACAAAACAAAACCCCTGCGATGGATTGGATCGCAGGGGGCAAGAATGGCTGCCCCGCTTGGGTCGCTCGGTTTCCACCTCGCTCCCCATGGGGAACCTAACGGTCCCCCCTCTGGCGGGCTCATCCGCTTGCGCGGATTCGCTCCTGTCACCCCTCCCTCGATCTTCTCAGCGCCTCTTAAGGGGAAACGGTCTTTCCCCTTAACAACCCTTTTTTCCAAGCGGGTCCCTTTAAAAAATTTGAGCCCCGGGATAAACCCGAGGCTCAAAATTTGGCTGCCCTTCGCACTCTCGGCCAAAAAATCCGCTGAGATTTTTTGGCCTTGCGAAGGACGCCAAATTTTTACAGAGTAAAAATTTGGCTGCCCCTATTGGACGAGTTTCGCAACTGGCTGCTCCAGCCAGAATATTCTTCTGTGTTCTAAGTTATCGAGCCATCCCAAGAGGCTACCCCAAGAAAATCCATTTGCTTTGGCTCAAAAGTTAGCCCCCTACAACTAACCTTTTTCCCTATGTTATCAGCAACTTGCTGCGATTGATCAAATACTTTAACTTTAATTGGCCGAATATACTGGCCTTCCTCCAGATGAGTAGTCCTATTGCTTGATATGCCCATCCTAATAGTGAGCTCGGCGAAGAAGTCTAATTCGGGGAAAGAATAACCTATTATATTAATTTCATCTGCCTTCTTTAATTCTTCGAAGGCTTTAGACCAAAGATCATGAATCCCCTCAAAAACTTTAAAGTAAGTGGGTGGAACAATGAAGGGAATTGCGTTTGTTTGTAACTCAAACTGTTCGATGGTATCTCTCAATCCTCGTAACGCACAATAATATATACGACCCTTGCTAATATCGTCATTTTGCATTTGTTTATAAAAATCGCCTCTCGGCCTTAAATGTGGAGGGAAGAAAAACCAATTAACGGAGCCATGCAACTTATAAATCGTTAATTCTCTGCCAGAATATCCTTGTGTATTCCTATACTGCCAACCGATGCCTAGCTCGTCCAACACTGATTCTAAGAGACAGTCCCAGTTAAATGTAAAAATTAGATCTTGAGCAGGATTCAATCTTGCAACAAATGAATTATAAAAATCCGTTCTCTGCTTATTTTCAACTTTTTCATTAAGATAGAAGGCAAGAATCAATAACCAGCCTTTCCTAACAAAGGAATATTGTTCTACCAGTATTCCTTCTTTTAAACCGGCGTCTAACAAACTAATGAATTTTTCAAAATTAGTCTCTGGTTCTCCAGATGGATAAAGCATCGCATCCACGACGGCATATTCTTTTTCAAATTCTTGAAGGCATGGCAAATTTCTGTCTCTTAAATCCTCACAGTAAAATCTTCTTAATTCTGCGAAGAGATTGCTGATAGCAGGCAGACCTGCCGGGACAGAAAATCCAGCTCCTAACATAAATATCCTTTTCATCTCTTTCCTCAGAACAAAACTCTCTGTAATTTATTAAATCACAGAGAGTTAGATAAATAAAACTGCCCGAACTGGACGCCAGACGAACTTCACAACTCCAAGTGATACATATGGTTGTGAGAATTTACACTCGCAGGAGCAAGAAACAATTAATCCGTTTTGGCGATCCTTTGCCTGAGAAACCTCAGCGGGCAAAGCGAATTTATCAAAATGTTATCTACGAAGGCCTCAAACTTCAAGCCTTCATTAATAACGGTACTTCCAGAATAACTTGGGCACAAACCCGTAAAGAGTTAAAAATTTCAGAATCCAAGTTAGCACACTTATTGAAAATAATCAATCAGTTACCGGCCGATTTCGTCGAAAACATGAGATCATGCGACAATCCGGAAATCCTAAAAATCTTCACCGGTCGAAGACTATTGCAAATCTCTCGCCTGAAAACCGAGAAAGAACGACGAAAAGAAATCGATCGTCTATTACCGAGAATTTAGATATCTTTGCCCTTTATATTATTGAATATTATCTATCTCTTTTTCTAAAGCACGGTATTTGTCTCTAACATCTTCGCCTAAGTAGAAATCGAGCATATCCTTCTTACTTAATTTTCCATCTTTAAGAAACTTGGTTAAATATGCCTGATTGAATTCCATAAGCATCATACTTCTTTCTAACTGTTTCAAAATCTCTTTATTGTTTGCTATATTCGCCTCTACAAGTCTTTTAACGTTCAAGATATCATTAATGTCCTTGATAATGCGATTGATAATCATAGAAAGAAATTTCGTATCCAATTCCACGCCTTTGGCATTCAACGCAATATCCCGAGCCAACATATATGCGATCGCAAGGTTCGAATAGTCACCGGACTGAGAATTGATCACTGCAACGAAACCAATACCCTTAATATAACCAACATTTTCATATGCTTTCAGAATGCTATTATCAATTAACGATATATCAAAAACAATTATGCCAACCTTAGAGTCCCTGTTAACTTGGGCTTCTAATAACTGACTCCAAGCTGTGTCCATCTTTTTTGTAAAAATATCCTTGGACTCAATATCCCCAAGCCTTATACTCTTATCAAATTTGCATTCAATGGCTATCCTTAAACTTGGGTCCCCGTTTAGCTCACAAATAATATCTCCTGTTTTATTCTTTGGCAAAACACCAGTAGCATTTCCAATCAAAACGGCTTTATCGTTAATTCTTCTTGACGTAAAGTAGTTATTTAAGAATTCCGCTACTTGGTCTTCTGCAACAAACCCCTTTACGGTTGTCTTATAAAATAACTCCTTTTTCATTTCAAAAATCATTTTCAAACTCTCTAGCTCAGTCCCAAGTTCATTCGTCGTCTTGGCAAGAAAAGCAGAAATCCTATCTTCCATTAATGCTAATACCCCTATATAAATTGCACGGATGAGCTTTTCGTCCCTCTCATCTACTGGGATATTATTAAAAAAATTAAAAACTACGTTATTCGATAACTCAAAATCTTTTATCTCTATCCTGCCTAGCTTCTGATTTAAATTAATAACAGCCATCGCCACTCCTTCTATCGAATTTTATTCTGCCGATATCGCTTATAAATATTTTGGTGTGCATACGTCCCATGAGAGTCGGCCGCCATCAAGCCATCATATTCATGTTGAGGAACATCAAAATATTCATAGGCTGAGCCGTCCTTAAATTCAATATACAACACTGCTGAGTCGGGATCATATCCTATAGCCGCCAAATTAGAAGAATTAACTGGTATCATTTCCATTTTTTACCCCTTTTTCAGATGTTTTTGTTCTCTCCAAGCCTTAACAATATTCTTGTAGTGCTCTGCTTTTACAGTAAACTTCTTGCGCCAACCTTCAACCAGCTTAGGATCATTGCTGCTCGGCCGAGGTTCCACAAGTTCAATTCTAACCCTCGAAGGGATATTTATTGCCTCGCCAACAATTATCGCTTCACCAATCCTTAAGGATGGCAAAAGCTCCATTAAACTATTCATATTATTAGGTGAGGCAGATTGAACGTTATTTTTGTCACTACTATTGGTAAGCCTCAATGCAACGAATGTGCCTACTTGAGCAAGAATTGTCTCCGAAATTTCTGACGGCCTTTGAGTTACAACCATTGCTCCGACGCCAAATTTCCGCCCTTCCTTATATATCTTTTCAACAGAGCGCCTTGCATACCCATATATATGCGAACTGCTTTCATTCTTTGGTAAATAAGAATGCGCCTCTTCGAAAACCATCAATATTGCTCGGTTCCTTCCGGTATAATCTTCATGTCTACCCCAATACATTGAATCAAAAATTAACCGTGTTATTAAACCTACCGTTATATCGATTAACTCGAAAGGCACCTCATTTAAATCCAATATGGTAAGACGCTGGGCATGATCAATCCAGTCACGGAGAAGTTGATCTATGTCATGCTTGCTTGTAGTATCATAAAAATCTCCGGGATTAAACATAAAGTCAAAGCGCGTATCTTTCAGACGAGAGAGTATTTTCATTTCGTAAGCATACATCGTCTGTTCTTTAGATTTAAAAGGCGCGACGGCTCCCATAGAATAAGGTTTAAATCTTGCCGGTATTAATTTTTGTGGATCTCCCTCTGCCTCCAACTCTTCTTTATCTTTTGTCTGCTTGTCGGCTGTAGCCTCAGAATAGGTTGCATTAATTTCCCTGTTAAAGTCATACCACATCTTCCTTATGTCGAATGGGATGGGTGAATCCGCGGTAACAAAATCCACATTGACATTACCCGCCTTCAACCTGGATGCATTATCTTTCTTTAGTTTAACAACTGCTTCGCGCAATTTCTTGTCCTCTGGTTTTTCGCTACCGGCTTGTCTTCCAACCAAGAAAAACGAAAGCTCATCAAAAGACATTGCCCAAAAAGGAATATACAAAGGACTTTGGTCGTCATTTATCTTGAATACCTTAGCCTCTGTTCCAAATGCAGAAGAATACTCTCCATGAGTATCAACCAAAACCACCCTCGAACCTGGGTAGTCATTCAAAATGCGCTTTAGAATATGTGCAGTCGTATTTGATTTACCACTACCGGTAGAGCCGAGAATAGCGCTGTGTCGCAAGATAAAATTATGCAGATCCAAATAAACAGGAAGATTCTCAGAAGAAGAGTGTTTCCCTATCTCAATCGTCCCTGCGCTATGATCACCGTAAATAATTCTAAGGTCATCTTCTGTTACAATATGGACTTCATCATTAATCGTGGGATATGTCCCTACTCCCTTTTTAAATACATCTCCTCCCAATTGTTCACCAATAAGCTGAACCTGCAAAAATCTGGAACCATAATCCGGCTCGTACTTGTTGACTTCAATTAAGGAAGGGGTATTGCTGACAGAAGAAACTATCCCAAACAACGTCAGTCCCCCTACCGGAATTTTTACAAATGTCCCAATTTGTCCAAGCTTATATAGCCGCCCATTAATAATCGGCGTTGCTGAAGGGATATCTCGAGAAATCTCAACTTCAATGCTTGAACTATTAACATTAATTACTTTGCCTAAATATGTAATTTCATTTATCATTTGATTCCTTCACAACCTCTTCGATTTTTTCCTGCTTACCAGATATCTCCATTAAAAACCTGACCATTTCTTTGAAATCTCCTATTTTTAGACGATTGCCGCCAACATCCCAACAAGCATCTAACAAATGGTCTGTCTTATTTTTCTTCCACTCGCCCAAGAAACCTCTAATTATAGCTTTTCGGGGTCCGATTGCTGTAAAGTTCAGAAAAGTCCCGAGTTCGCTTATTTTCGCCAAATCGTCGTCGGAAAAGAAAAATCCTATAATATGAAGTCTGTTATTTTGTTTCAAACTATCAATAATTACGGCATTTATATGCTCATCAGAAAAAGAATATCCGTTTATAACAAAAATTCCCTCTCCATCCTGTAGAAAAGTTCTAAGCCGATCAAAATAAGCGATGAAAGGTTGTTTTCTAGAAGTCTCGTACTTTTCTTTTGACGGATAAATTACCAACTCATTTTCATTGTTAGATTTTTTCGATTCAATCCCAAGTCGAACAACTTTGTTGGGTTTCCCTTTAGCATTTTTCTTCCAGAACCAATTGATCGAGCCATGTAGCTTCCAAAATCTTATCCAAGAAACCGGTGGAATATCGTATGTATTCTTGCTCTCAAGACTCTCCGGAAAAAAGAACGGCTGATAAGCACCGACAAATCCATCAAAATAGGGGATATGCAAACTCTCTAGCGCCTTCTCAACAACCAGGTCATAATTGGTAGTAAAAACTTCTTTGGCATAATCTCTACTCAACCAATTTAACCATGTCACAAATTTCTTTGTATGCGATAAATCAACACTTCTCTCCTCTTCGCCTATAATCTCGTAAATACGATTGCATATTTCCATATCCAAATCGAGAGCATCTTTTCCGCTTACCTTCTCAAAATTTCTGTCCGGGCTATCATTTGCAAGCTGTCGAATCAAACGTACTTGATCAAGAATCTGCTCAATCGTTAATGGATCGTCACCTTCTTTTACGCTTAATCCAGTTTCGACATTTTTTAAGATATTCTTTTGTTTCTCTCCCAGCTTCTCTCGAACTTTTTTTGTTAGCCCAGCGAGATCGGATATATTTAATGCCTTCGAAGTCCCGGCCCCCAACAAGAATCCAATTCTTTTAACATAAGAAAGCTGATTTCTTACTTCGCAAATTTCTTTTTGTGGGTCATAAAATATTTCATTTGCCATATTTCACCTCTTGTAGCCCCCCCAGAACTATTTAAAAATCAAGGCCGATTGCTTGCTTCTTATTTCTACCTCTTTTTCGCTTAACAAGGCACCATAGAAACCCTGTATTTCTGAATCACTTTTATTATTTTCAAGAAACCTGAAAGACGATGCTGCCAAATAATCTTTTTCTTTCTCAAAAGCCAGCCATTTTCTGCCATGCCCTTCTGCAGCTTCTCCGGTGGTATTTGAACCCGCGAATATATCCAACACAACATCACCCGGATCGGTAAGAAACTTAATAAAAAATTCTGGCAACTGCCTTGGAAAACGAGCTGGATGTCCTTGTATATTCGCTATCTTACAAAACCGCAAATATTTTGAATTGCTTTCCGAATTCGATATCTGCAAAAGATTGGGAGGAATGGCGCCACCATTGCCATTCCCGTTGCCAAACTCTTTAGAAATATCATGTCCGGATGGCCTCTTCTTTGGCGTATAGAATTTCTCGCTATTCTTCAATAATTGTTTCATCCTCTCCGAGTAAGGAGTTAATACCTTCTTGATATCAGCCTTGGGATATTCTGACTTCGAAAACCACCATATTGTATTAACAGCGTCTTTCGCCCTTATCTTTCGCTTATTAACCCATTCAATCGGGGACGGCAATTTCGAAGGATTAAACCAAAAAAACTCCTCTGCCAAAAAGAACCCAAGATCCTCGCAGAATTTAATCAATATTTTGTAGTTATAAAGCGACCGGGTCGGCCTTCCTTTTTCGTAAGCACCCCCAAGATCAAGAACAAAACTGCCATCATTCTTTATTACTCTCTTGATTTTTTTTGCAAAAACAGCTAACCAATCGACATAATCTTCTTGCGATTTATTACCGTATTCTTTTTGCCTCTGCAACGCAAACGGCGGCGATGTTATGACAAGGTTGACAGAATTATCAGAAAGACAATCAAGCAATTCTAAAGAATCGCCAACATAAGCCTTCCCATATTGCGTTGTGTACAATGGAGATGGTAATTTCATCGACCCAGCAAACTCCTTTTATTAATAAATATCCAAATCGCTCACCCAACTCGAAAGAATTTTCCACAGCACTGTTACAGCAAAATACACCTCTTTATCTTTCTGCTTCAATTCTTCTATTTGCGTAATAAACTTCTCCTGCTTTTGGGAACCAATTATCCAAGCAACCCACTTCCGTGAATTTTCATCGTTCATTACAGAAGATAAGTCTTTGACGGAGAAGTTACCGCTTTTGCTCAATGCCCAAGAAATACCCGCTCGCACATCTTCGCTGCCCTTTGGGAATAATCCAATAATTTCCTTGCTATAAATCTCTGCCAACCTGAAAAGCGACCGAGCAGATTCAGATCTAACATCGATGTTTATATCGTCAAATACCGTAACTAACGCTTGTAGCGCTTCTTTATTCTTGAGTTCCCCCAACGCCCAAGCTGCTCCCGCTCTAATTTCTGGATGCTGCTCTTTATCTAATAAAACACG
Source organism: Candidatus Velamenicoccus archaeovorus (assembly GCF_004102945.1). Classification (GTDB taxonomy): domain Bacteria; phylum Omnitrophota; class Gorgyraeia; order Velamenicoccales; family Velamenicoccaceae; genus Velamenicoccus; species Velamenicoccus archaeovorus. The sequence goes on from NZ_CP019384.1 coordinate 1,845,357, forward strand.
GATGAGCAATTCAGCAGAATAACTACTATTAATTTCCCCTAGAATAATAACACCTTCCAGCCTATTTTCTAAATAAGTATCCCTCAAAACCTCTTTAAAGAAATCTATGCTTTCTTTCTGCCCAAGCTTCAAAATACTTGATGCCGCCTCCAAACGAATATAAATATGATCTTTGGAGTCTCCCATTTTCTCCAATAAAGATTTAATCACTTGCAGATCTTTGGGGAAATATGAAAGTGCTTTAGCCGCTGCATATCTTTCACTTAATGAAGTACTTTTTAACATTTTCTGATAATCTGAAGCCCCTCTCCCGCCTAAGCACTTAAAATCTTGAATAACAGGAACAACAGATGCGATGATCTGATCTTGTTTAACAACGCCATTAACAGTTACAATAGGTTTTATAGTGATATTTTTCTTTTTTAAGCTCAGACTTATTGTTCTGTTATCTTCAGTACGTTTAAACTTTATTCTGTTATTTATCTCTACCACTGTACCATCGCAACTAGCAACAGCACATGGCCATGAAATCCTTGTTTCAAATCCTTCTTCAACACCTTTCGGTCTCTCGGTAATAACTTTTTTGTCACGAAAAACCTTCCTCAAATAATTGACTTGAATATATTGCACAAGATCCGAAGCCTTCCAATCTGTAGGATCTTCTCCTGCTTTTTTACAGCTTACCAAGGCGATAAAATCTTCATCATTCAAACCAAAATCCCACCCGCGTTCCGGGCTAGCTATTGAATGTGACATGGTTATTTGCAACTTGGTTTTTGCTCTTGATTCCACCCGTTTTCCACATTTCACACAAAGGATATCAGGAACACGAACACGCTTAATTTTAATCCCCTTCCAAATCTTAAAACTCATTGACCCACGTTCCAACTCTATAGGGGCATGGGTTTGCCGTTTTAAGTCATCAAATACTTTCTTAGTCCCTGTTGCTCCAATAGAAATTTTTTCTAGAAAGCTTACATCGGTTTTGAATGACTGTCTATTTGCCATAGAAACCCTTCATGTTTTAATTTTTATTTCTCCATTGTTTCCGATCCTTTTCAATCAGGTCCCGGATAATTGATATAATGGACGCGCTTTTATTTTGTTTTTGTAACTCAAGAGCTTTTTCTTTCAGGAAGAAATACTGCTCCTCGCTAATTTCAATAGTCGTCTTTTTCATGTTGGTTTTGCCTATTTGCCGGTTCATCTATTTTGTGCTCCAATCGCTATATCCCTTTATTTATAGCAATATAGCACAAAAAGGCTGGATTGAGAAGGAAAAACTAAAGCAACCGCTAAGATAGTTTTTTGGCAATATCTCTAATGCCGGTGTCCGGATGCATAAGAAGTTTTTCTCTATCGTAGTCGATAAAATCAGGGTGGAGGGATATGCGGTATTGCTTTGATCCGTTATTCTCAATAAATTTCTGACCGTCTTTGTCCAGCAAGCTACCTTCTAAAGCCGTTCGGAGGTTACTATAAATCTGAAATTTTTCAACATCAGCAATTATCGTGTCGGAACCCAATCTATGCCTATGAACCCAGCCGTCCCTTTTCTTTTTCAATTCCAACACCAAACGGAGGAATAACTTGAATACCGAATCGCCGAGTTTTATTTTATGATTATTTACCTCGACTGCATTGCTTCGTCTCATCGGTATAGTACCCGGGATATAAACCTTGTCGTAGCATTTGTACTCAAAATTTTTGTAATCCTTATTCTGCTTTTCCGTCAGCTCTCTAATGACAAGATCCGCCCCTATATTCGGCCTCAGCATTCCGGAAATAATCTCGCCGAGTAGTTTGCAAATTTGATTATCAAACGTCTTTCTGTAAATGCTCTCTTTCTTCATATGTTTTTTTAGGTCGAGGGCATCGCTGCGTGTTATCGGTGTAAAAACAACAAGGATGCTATTATCTTTATAAATATACTTTAAGGTAGATAGCTTTAACAACCTGCCGTTGCCGATATTAAGAACGAAAACCAAGCCCGCTCTTCTACCGTTCCCTTTCTTGTTCGCTATATAAAAATATCCCTTTTTCATCCCCTATCCTTGTCCTGCGGGTTTATTTAGACTCTTCCATGCCCGGAGGTCTTTTCCTCCATGGATAGCCTCCCGATGCCTCCTTAAATCCAAGATCATAAAGCTCTCGCATTTCCGCGGGATCAAAAAGCTCTTTTGCTTTTGACACATGCGTTGCAGGAATATAGGCAAGATTAAAATCTCCCTTTCCATATTTAGTAAAAACGTACAACTGGTAAAGATCGCCTATGCCCTGAGCATTTATTATCGTGTCAACCGCACGCTCAGCAATTGCTGAAAGCCTATCCGGAACCTCTTTATAGATAGGATCAACATAGCCGTTTCTTATTACATAGATTGCGTATTTAAGCTTAGATGCATCCATCCCCTTCTCTTTAAGAGCCTTGTCGAACCCCTGCAAAACATCGTGCAGAAAAAATACCTGCCTAGTTATGCCGCCGTCGACGTGCATCTCGTCGTACGTCTTATCATTGGCTTCTACATTCAGATATACCGGCGGGAAAGCAATCGGGATAGATGCCGACGCCAATATGACCTTGCGAAACAGCTTTAAAGCTTTATCATCTCCTATAGACGCGATTTTTCCCATATCCCAGATAACCAGCCGCTGCGCATCTAAATTAGTAGTTCCGATGTAAAGCCTGCACCCTTTGGCATACTCAGCAGCTATTTGCTTCATCAATTCTGCATCAAAGTATTTCTCAATCAGACGCTCAAGCGGGCGGGTATTTGCAAAAGAATTAATAAACGGGATTCGTATTCGGACGATATCTCTCGTAGAATATTTTGTATAAAACTCTTTTAACTTGTAATCATATTCATTCCCGAGAAAGGCGATTGGCGCAATTATCGCTCCCGTGCTAATCCCTGTTACTACTTTAAAAACCGGACGCACCCCCGATTCACTCCAACCACTTAATAAACCGGCCCCGTATGCGCCCTCAGCAGCTCCTCCTGAAATAGCCAGCGCATATAAAGTCTGGCTATTATTAAAGTCAAAAAAAGAACTCTGTTCTTTTTTCTCTTGCTCTAATAATTTGATAAAATCTTCTTTGAAAGAATCACTAGGCATACCGCTGAATGCCCTGACATCCTGCATGCCGAAAACCCGCGCGCTGCTTAATAAATCCGGAGGGACGGCATGCCGAACGCTTGCGCAACCGGAAATAAAAAAAGCGATCATGCTGAACAAGCATAACCGCCTTCTTGTTCCTACCCACTTATACATGAGAACTCCCCATAGATTCTAAAGAATCAACGAGTATCGAGATTCCTCTTTCCATTATTTTTTTATCCTTTTCTTTTAGACCGTTAACGAGCGTCTCAAGAAACCGTTTTCTATGCTTTTCTAATTTTGCCAAATAATATCTCCCTTTGTCGGTAAGCGCGACAGTAACCTTCCTACGATCTTTCTCAGTCCGATGACGAACAACCAATTTGCGTTCAACAAGTCGATCGACAAGATTGGTCGCGAATGCACCGCTAACAGAGAGTTCTTTTTTTATTTTGTTCATCTCGCTCGGCTTGCCGCTACTTAAGAAATTTAATATTTGAAATTCTAAAAAACTTATCTTCTGAGATAAAAAATAACGTTTAGTATGGACATGTAAACTCCTCATAAGCCTCTGAAGCAACTCGGAAAGCTTTAAATAATACGGCCTTTCAAACACAAAACTCACCTTTTTCAATAAGAGTTATGCCTACTGCAACCACCTCGGAATCGTATAGTGATCCGCTGTTTTGTTGAATTTCCTGCAAAGCATCCTCAATATTTAATGTTGGCCGATACACCTGTGGAGAAACCATCGTATCTACCACATCGGCAACTGAAATTATTTTTGTAACAGGATTAATCTCCTCGGCATGTAAGCCGAAAGGATATCCTGAACCATTCAATCTTTCATGGTGCTGAAGCGCAACCTCCGCTGCCATAGATTCGGACTTTATGTCTTTTAAAAGAGAATAGCCCAACTCCGGATGCTTTTTCATGATCTCAAATTCATCATTATTCAGAGGGCCGCACTTATTAAGGATCTCCACCGGTATTTGAATCTTTCCAATATCATGAACGACTGCTGCAAAATGAATATGCTTAATATCTGCGTCGGGGTGGCCAATTTTTTGAGCAATAGCACACGCAAGCCGAGCAACCCGACTTCCATGAGCATAAACCGCCTCATGTTCGCTTAACATTTTTACGATTGAAAACAATGTGTCAAAATTTTTCATGCATTTAATGTTTTATAAACCGCCTCTCAAAACGCTCCAGATACCAGAAGACTACCGGCACTAGAATAAATGTAAAGATGATCGAAGCGAGCAATCCGCCGATCATCACCGCGCCCATAGACTGTTTAATTTTGCTTAAACTCCACAACTGCGGTAGAACGCCTAAAATAATGGCAAACGAAGTCATAATAATCGCGCGGAATTTAGCTGAAGCGCCCTGCCAAAGCGCATCCTTAATCGCCAATCCCTCTTTCATCTTAACTAAGGTCTGATCCAGAAGCAGGATCGCGTTATTCACTACCATACCTACCAACATAACCATACCCATCATCGAAGCCACATTCATGCTCTGGTTAAGATAAAACAGCCCCAAGACCATCCCGGCGACGGAAGCAAGCACTGTAGTCATGACCGCCAAAGGATAAGCAATTAGTGAATTCATGATCGCGCACAACAGCATAAAGGTTAGGATGATCGCCAAAAGAAACGCCCTGCCCAATTCAACATTTGTTTCTTCCATATACTCCGAATATCCCGAGTATTTATAGTTATAGCCGGAGGGAAAGTTAATTGCCTTGAACTGTTTATCCAACTTCTTGCTGACGATAACCATGGAGCTCTTGCCCAGATACCCGTCAATTCGTATGATCCTGTTGCGATCGCGACGCCAGATGGTGGGAACAGCCTTATCGATTTTCAATTCTCCTAATTCATTGATAGGGATTAACCCTTTGCGCGAAAGAATTGATATTTCTTTAATATCGTCGAAATTCCGAGCATAAACATCATCCATCTCCACGTTGACTTTATATTCTTCACCTTTTTCTTTGTAAATATTGGAATCCTCTCCGTAAATGGAGTATCGCATTACTGCGCCCACGCTAGCTGCGTTGAGTCCGAACTCATTAAGTTTTTCCTCATTAGGAACCAAGCTCATCTGCTTCTTAGGGCTTTTATATGAAAGAACTACGCTCTGAAAATCGCCGCTTTTATTCATGATATCTTTCATCTGTCTGGCCAGATCAACCATAACCGTGTAATCCGTGCCGTAAAGGTCTATAGCTACATCACCTTCAGACATCGAGCTTATACCTTGCCGTACGCAATACGCTTCTACATCCGGCATCTTTGAGATGAAAACGATCAGATCGTCAATAATCTGCATATCGCTGCGTTTACGCTCGGTTGAAGGGATTAAATCCAGGGTAACCTTGGCGTTCTCTACTCCATTATTCCCAATATTAGACAAGTAAGCTCGTTTCTCTGGTATCGTATCCAAGAAAGCTTCAATATGCTTGACCGCCTCTTCTGTACGTTCGACGGTTGAGCCTTGAGGAAGAGAAAGATTGATAATGACCTTATCTTCGTCGGACTTAGGCTGAAAATCATTTTCCACATAAGAGAAAAGTAAAAATGAACCGATCAGCGCCAAACAACAAAAAGCAATAGTCGAGCGCGGAAAACGGAACATAAGCTCAAATATATGCTTATACTGCTTTTTAAGAAATTCCGTTAGTTTGTCCACGGAAATCGGAATCATTCTTATTCTAGAAATAACCATTTGCATCAGTCCGGGCCGGAAAGGTTTCTCAGTTTTTTGAGGTTGAAGCATTGCCGCGCACAACATTGGAGTCAATGAGAATGAGGCCAGCAATGAAAAGCAAGTAGCATAAACCACTGTCAGACCGAATGATTTCATCATCAGCCCAACCATTCCACCCATCATAGCAATCGGCATGAATACAACAAGATTGGTGCCGGTAGAAGCAATGACGGGAATTAAAACTTCCTTAGTCCCGTCTATCGCTGCCTTTTCCGGATTGTCGTGGCGGCTCAAATGTACCATCACGTTCTCTAAAATTACTAAAGCATTGGATATAAGTGTTCCGATTACCGTAGCGATGGCAAGAAGGGTCATCATGTTAATGGAAAAACCCGACATCCACATAGGAAATAGCGTAGAGATAATCGAGGTAGGAATAATGATTGCAGAAATAAACGACATATCCCAACGCCCCAGAAACAGCAACAATAGGATTATGGTTAAAACGATTCCTATAAATATGTTCCGTTCGGTATCCAATGTTTCATTCGCGATAAAAGTAGTGGTGTCGGTAGCAATTTCCAGATGCATTCCCTGAGGTAGACTTTTCTGGAATTCCGCTAACCTCTTACGCATTTGATGAGAAATGAATACAGCGTTACCGTCGGAAGCTTTATTGACGGAAAGGCCAACTACAGGTTTACCGTTATAGCGAGCGACTGTAGAGATTTTTTTATAGCTATCCTCGACTGCTGCAATATCCTTCAGGTGAAATTCACCGCCGTCGGATGAAACTAGAAGGGTATCGGCAATCTCTTTTACGCTTGTGAATTCTCCGGTAAAGCGCACGCTAAGAGCATCGTATCCCTTTTCAATATCCCCCGCAGGCACATTTTTATTGCGGGCCATGAGCGCCGCAATCACTTCGTTGATACTAATATAATGCTGCTTCATAAGCATGGGGTCCAAACGGACATTAATCTGCCGTTTCTCCCCTCCATATACGTCGACCTTGGCTACGCCACGTATGGATGAAAATTTGGTCTTTAAGGTTTTATCCGCATATTCGTATACTTCGCGCAGATCACCGGAATCACTGCTTAAAACCATGTCCAACACCGGCTCAATTAAAGGATCATATTTCTCTATTACCGGTTTTTCTATTGCATCAGGCAGGTCGTTAAGAATGGCCTCAACCTTGTCCTTAACTTCTATAGATTTGACGTTGACGTCTGCGGAAAGTAAGAATTCTACGAATATGTATCCGAAACTATCGTAAGACTGGCTTTTTATCTTCTTAATCTCGGAAATCTCAGAAATAGCGTCTTCAATCTTTTTGACTACCAGCGTCTCCACCTCCAAAGGATTCGCCCCCGGATAAGTCACGGAAACCGTCACAATCGGAAAATCAATCTTTGGGGTCTTCTCAATCATCAGATTGGAATAGCTGAAAAACCCCAAGACCACGAATACCAACACAAACATGACCGTGGTAATCTTATGTTTAACAAAAAATTCTATCATTGAATTTGTTCCTTTTTATCTGTTTCTCCGGCGTCTACCACCAGTAGCCGGTCATTATCCTCAAGCATACTCTGTCCGCTGAATATTACTTTATCGCCGGATTGCAATCCTTCGGAAATTATCGCGCCGTAGCCGTTGCGTAATCGAATAACCACTTTGCGTTTTTTGGCAAGACCGTTCTCATCCTTCCAAATAAAATATTCATCTCCGGCAATATCCAGCACTTCATTGGGAACGGCTAATACATTATGTAGCGTCGAAGTATGAGCGCAAACCACAAACGCAACGCTCGGATCCCGAGACTTATCAAACTCTACCTCTACCGGGAACATACCAGCGTCCATGTCTAGTTCCGCACCTATGCTTTTTAATCGAGCGCTAACAACGAATCTATCCTCCGGATCGTATATCTCTTGTCCTTCCTGAAGCGCATTTTTAACTTCACCTGTAACAAACCCACGGGCAACCCGCCCGTCAACGATCCTGACCGTAAACTGAGCGTAAACGGGGACATCTCCGGCTTTAATCACCCGAACCTCAACCGGCTTTCCCGCCTTCTTCCATTCCCCATAGAAACTGACAATTGTCTTACCGCGTGCTGCCTTGACCGCGTGAATACGCAGTGGAACGGAAGCTAAACTAAGGATAATGATTATTAAATATATTGTTTTTCGCTTAAAGTTTTTCATGTTCGTATTTTTCGGTTATTAATTTCTCGATCTTTGACAGCGTTATATTTATGTTGTAAAGAGTGGCTTCCTTATTCAATCTTTGGTTAGTCAAAGAAAGTTCCGCAATATTGAGGTCGGTGATACTGACCTGACCTGAAGAAAACATCTCTTGCGTTTGTTTGAAGGCCTCTTCGGCAAGGCTCACTGCTTCAATGTTTGCCTTAAGATTATCCTTATACTGTTGGTATTCTAAGTAGGCTTTTTTAAGCTCCAGCAGTAGATTTCTTTCTACTTGTTTTTTCCTGAGAACGGCAATTTCTTTATTCGCTTTGGCTTGACTCAGTTGAGCTTCTTTTATTCCTCCTTCCCAAATCGGGATACTTACCTTAAGACCGGCGGCAGAGTAATTATCAAGCTCATCTTTTTTCAAAAAACTATTTTCATTGGAATCCCCTTTGTAATTCATAGAAGCAAAAGCAGAAATCGTAGGTAAAAAACTGGCGTATTTACTCTTTACGCTTGCTTCGGCAGAATCGATTGATTTCTCAAGCCCCTGCAAAGAAGGCTCGTATGCATACATAGCACTCACCAGCGTTTCATAATTAAAATCTGTGTATTGTTCTTGAAAATTTCCCTCAAGTTCAATCTTCCGGTCAAAATCAACATCAATAACCCTTCTTAATGTTTCGATGGCCGCATCAAATTGTGTGCGGGCTTCATTGACTGCCGGAATCCTAGCCGCGACATCAGCATTTATTTTAACAATTTCATATTTCGAGCTACGACCTCCGTAAGAGCGTTGACCGATTAACTTTTTATTTTCAAGAACATCGGCATATGATTTCTCGGCTATAGATAGGGTATTTTTAGCAAGAAGACAGCTATAGTAGCTTAATTTTGCGGCAAAAATCACATCTTGTCTGCTTGCTTCCCTATTCAAACGAGTCGCTTCAACAGCATTCTTAGCTGAATCTATTGCATACATCACTTTGCCAAACGACCAAATAAGCTGTGAAGCGCTTATGCCGTTATCTAAGGAATGATCGTGATACTTACCGGTGGCTTTATCCGGATAATCCATATTGTTTGTCCAAACAGATTGGCCGCTGATATGCGGTAACGCCTCTGAGCGGACTTCCCCGTAAACACCTTTACTTTTCTTAATCTCGCTATCCTTTATCTTTAATTCTTCACTAGTATCCAGCGCCCTCTGAACGGTTTCCTCAAGGCTAATCTTTAAAACGGTTTCCTCTCGGGAATTATCCGCATAAGCGCCAACGTTAAAGGTAAGCGCAACAATAGTGCTTAAGCTTGTAATAAATACAGATAGTTTTTTCATTATCACACCGTCACCCTAATATTAATCACGAAACCCTCTATTACGCTGCTCGTGAACATTCTATCAATTTGTGAACAACTGTTCACAAATAAAGCATACCATTCATTTAGTGGCTTGTCAAGGTAAATGATTTTGTAAAGAGTTCTCTGAGGAAATACTAAAAGGCAGGTTATTTACTTGCGGCACCGTATAGAAACAACCTAAGAATTGTATCGGATAGACCTACTAAACTTTCTTCTTTTCTTTTTTTCTTTTGTAACCACTTAAGAGTAATCGTTTTTAAAATAGATTCGAGCACATTGCTGATTTGCTCCGGGTCAAAATTACTATTAACAACCCCTTGCCCTTGCGCCTCCTTCAGCAGGCTTTCCGTGTATTCTTGCAATTGCAAGCCAATGGATGATTTTAAGAATCTTGTTTCAATGTATGACTCACTACCCTCCGAGACAAATATCTGAAAAAAATCCTGATTTTTCTCGAAGAAAACTAAACTTTCCTGTATAAAAATCTCCAGCTTCTTTTTCGAATCTTTCACTTGCCCTACTTTCTCTTTAATCAAAGCTAATAAGCACTTTAACTTTTCTTCAAGCAAAGCAAAATAAAGAGTGTCCTTGTTCTTAAAATGTAGATAAACCGTCCCCGTTCCGTATTGAGCTTCTTTTGCGATATCTCTTATTGTTGCCTTGTGATATCCTTTCAAAGCAAATACATGCTCTGCCGCTTTGAAAATGTCGGATCTGCGTAATTGCCTATCTCTCTCTTTTCTATTTAATATAGCCATTTATCCCCCTCACGAACACTGTTTAATTAATGAACAATGGTTCATAAATAGAATATACCATCTATTTTTACTTTTGTCAAATCAAACCCAGCAGTACTCTGTTTATTCCTTAAAATAAAATTTCCGTAGCTATCCATGTATATGCCCGTGGAACTCACAGCAGGTATTGGGCTTTCTTTACTACGACTATTTCTTTTTATAAAACCGACTCCTGCAATTTTCCGGTCATGACATCCAGCATCTGAAAATGCGTAACGCCCGCATCCTTCCACTGCTGTTCGATCGTGATCGACCATTTACCCAGCGGCATGACCCGCTGGATCTCCCGCAGACGCAACTTTGCGGCCGGAAGATGATCCCGCATCCGGCCCGACACCGGAATGTTTTCGACGTACGTCTCCTCGCCGCCGTTCCTGACGCTGATATACCGCGTCTTTTTTGCCGTCATGTTTTCACGAACCATAATCATCCCCTCCTTTCGAGGGTATAGGGCCATACGGTTTAATAGTTGGCAAGGCCTTTGTCTTAGAAATCTACCCGCACCCCGGCCTTGGCTCCGACCCCTTTTCGGTCATCGGATTCAGCGAAACCGTACCCCTCGACAAACGGATGAACCTCAAGCCCGGACTTCTTCTCTTCGCGCTTTTGATCAATAGTGACCTGCGCACCGGGCTGGGCGATGATATGCGTTTCCTGCTTCGTGGTTTGAGTCGGCATGAAGAAAGCCTTATAGATCGTCAATCCGATAAGCCCGATCGCCGCGATCCCGATCGCGTAACGCGCGGTCTTGACCCACGGCAACCACTGAACAAAACTTCCCAAAAACTTAAGGATGCTAAATCTTTCGTTTTCCGCCATCCTGCACCTTGCCTTTTAACCACAAATAAAAGAACATCCCCAATCCCCCAACCACCGCGCCCAGCGCGAAGGCAATAACCAGCTTGATCGTAATCATTGCGCCACCCCTTTCTTTAAGTCCTTCCTCAGCTCATCAATCGCCTTGATGATCCGGTCGTTCTCCTTTTCGATAAACCGGCTCTGCATATCGAACTCGGCCTTGGACACATACAAGGCCCGCGGCATGTGAATCTCGTCATTCGCCAGATGATGAAACAGTTTCTCATCGATGCGGTTGACCTGCGTAATGATCGTGCCGAGCATGAAAATAACGATCGTCACCAATACCGGCGTGATGAACCTTGTCCAGTTTCCTTCACTCTTCATAAACCTATCCGATCTTCTTGATGTCATCATCGATGAGCGCGATCTGCTCATCGATCTTCTCCCTGCGCTTCACAAACATCTGCTTCGCAGTAGTTAAACTTTCCTTCGAATGCTCCCGCTTTTCGCCGGAAGGATACGTCACAATCTTCTTGCCGTCTTTGAATTCAATTGTAGGTTTTGCCATTTGAAATCCTCCTTTTTATGCCTGCCCGCCGCGAACCGGCAGAACGTAACACATATCCCAAGGTCTGCCCCATGTCGTTTTGTACCCGTCATACGGATACATACACCACGCACCATCTGTCCAAGATACACAAACAGTTGAAGACCAATATGGCGTCCACATATCAGGCATAGGGGTAAAAACCATCGGATCAAACGCAGGGCTGTATCTTGAATGATCCACAATCGACATCAACTCATTAATATTCGGCATGCGCCAATCGTCATGCCCTGCAAAGAAAAGATTCTCACATGCATTAATCGCGTCATACCAGTACATCGTCATTCCAAACCCGGCCATCTGCAAATCCTTGACCCACATAAGGCCGGTCACGGTATCGACTACCGTCCCGTCACCGTTATCAATAAACCTTTGACCTCCGCCAAGCGGATACCCCATCTGGTAATAGCCGTCATCACCCATCTGATAACTCATCATCTGCCCGGTTTTCGGCAGACCGCCATTCGTGACGATTTCATTGACCCGGGTGATGATCCGGTTCTTTTTCTGGTGTTTAATATGATCCATTTTGCGCCCTCCTTTTAACCTTCGTAAGTGACCGTAATTTTTCCGTCATCATCGCCCGCCTTTATCACTCTAAAATCCTTGATGTGATAAATCGACGGAAGCTCAACGATATCGCCCTCCTCCAAAAGCACGCCCGATGCCGCGCTCGGATTCTGGCCGTTGACGAAATATCGCATGTCACCGCCCTCGGCCGTAATCATCGCAAACGATGCCGAAACCCCGTTGCCCGGGTTATAAACCGCCGGGGTCAATGCCACGGCCATACCACTGACCACAATTTCTTCATGATTGATAACTTTTGCCATTGCCGTCCCTCCTTATGTTTTCTTTAACGCTTCCAAGATTTCCTCGTTCTGTTTGGCCACATCCACCAAGACCTGCCCGACTGTGAAAAGCATGCGCTCCCGCCTGTCCGCCAGCTCGACCGGCAGAAAGCCCAGCGCCTGCTCGCTTTCGACCGCACATATCCGGCAGTATTTCGTAACCGGAACAGTCAGCTCCTGATTGACCTTGTAGTGCGTGATCACGCAACTGTGGCAGGTCCGAGCGTGCGGGCAGTTTTTCCAGCATCCGGTGTACTCCTTGTCGATATTGAGGAATATTCCGCGGATAAACGGTCGCACCTCGAAGATATTCCCCAGCTTAAATATTCGCGCGCTCGCCGCCCTGTGGCATGGATAAACGTCGCCGTTCTCCAGAACCGCGATATAGGTCTTGCCCGCCTGACAGTATTCCTTCTCCGGCGGCACCTCATCATTGACGATCTTGAGCGGTTTATCGATAAACGCAATCTCGATCGGCAGGCCCTGCCGCTTGCAGTACCGGCGATAGTGATAAATCTGCGTCAGTTGATAACGGTATTGCTCGACCGCATCCTGAGTCCAATCCTCTTCCATGACCGCGTGATGCATGATCTTCGTAATGCCCAGCTCGTGCAGGTACTGCACGTTGATCGCCAACCGCCCGACCGTCTTGGGCGTAAACGTCATCCGAACACTCATATCCGGTTTGATGGCCAGAATTTTCTTTATGTTTTCGATAATGCGCGGATAGTCGCCGTGCCGGTATTCGGTATGCGTGATCTCATCGCCGTCACAACTGACCTGAACTGCCATTCCCAGCTCGGCAAATTTCTTGAACACCGTCTCATCGAAATACATGCCGTTTGTTGATATCGAAAAGGTCGAGGTGTGCCGCCCGTCTTTATCCGGCGACCACAGCTCCCGGGCATAAAGAGCCAGCTCCAAAACTGTCTGTGGATACAGAAGCGGCTCACCGCCGAAGAACGTTATCTGCAGGCCCGCAGGGCTTATTTCCTTCATCCGGGCAAGAATCTTCTTTCCCTGCTCGACCGACAGCACCGCCTCACCCTTAGGATGAAAACAGTAATCGCATTTCATGTTGCACTGTTCAGTGATGAACAGATCGATGCTCTTTATTTCGTCTTTGGATTTGCCGCCGACCAATTCCGCGTTAGACATGAACTTTCTCCCGTTTCTCTTTTTCCAATTGGATATATTTATCAATGACCTTGGCCAGAACCTTGTTCATGGCGCAGTAGCCCGGCTCGGGCTTTAACATGTCACCCATATGCTCAAGGTTAAGGCCCAGACATTTATTGCGCGGGCACCGCTTGTACAGCTCGCAACTCTCGCAAAATCTGCCCAGATACTTCTCGCGGCTCTCATCGATCTCCCAAACGTAATCCAGCTTCGAATAATCGATGCCGTCATAAACCGATCCCAGCCGGTTATGCCTGCAGATGTACATGTTGTCGCACTGCCAGATACCGCCTTCGGTATCGATAAAAATCCGCTCAAGGCCCGTCCGGCAAAAGTGAAACTCTCGTACCTGCGCCTTAAGCCCGAACTCCCGCACATAGGCGTTGCTGTGAAGAGCCGGATTAAGCGTCTGAAAAAGCTCCGCGTCTTTTTCGTGCTCGATAAGAAGTTCGAAATACTGCGCCGCGAACCTCTCCAAATCCTCTTGGCTGTGATCGTGTCGGGTTGCAAGGTCGATCGTGATATTGCGGGTGATATTCCGCGCGATAAAATCAAAATCCTCTTTCAGTTTCCCGTATTCAACGACCATGAAATTGACGTTATGGTTCGGGTTTTCTCTTACCAGCTTCAGCATCCACGGCTCTGCCTCGGCCTTCCAATGAGGCCCGCCGTATTTCTCATAGCAATTTCCGAACGACCATGTGATCCCGATGTTGCGATGCCGCGCGAAAAACTCATACATCCGCTCATCAATCAATGCGCCATTGGTGTTCATGTGAAACAGCATCTGCGGGAACCTCTCCATCACATGCCGGATGACCTCGAAATTCACCGTCGGCTCGCCTCCCCAAAAGTAGATCGTGAATTTGGGTGCCAGCTGAAGTTTTGAGAAACAAAAGTCCAGAATATCGTCCGCGGTCTGTTTCGACATCTTCACCGGCCCGAGCGTCGATACCTTGTGCCTCTCGAACAAACCTCTGCGGTAACAGAACGAACAATTCGCATTGCACGCGTGCGTGAGATATAAATAAACCGATTTATAGAGAGGGATCCTCATTTGCGCACCGCCCCCTTGTGATACAGCACGTCGATACCGGTCTCGATCGCCTTCTTGGCGATGTATTCATATGTGGCCGTTTCAATCCGGTTCGCCCAGCAGTGATTCGCCGCCGGTTTCAATGGATTGCCGGTCACGGTGTAATTCTCAGCCAAGCACATTGCCCGCGGGCAACAGCGGATATCGCCGTCAAAACAAACCTCGCAATCCCTGCAATGCTCGTAAAGCTCATCGATCCAATCGCCCATCTTTTTGAAAAAGAATGCCGTATCGTTAAACCCGCTCCACACATCCCCGATCTTGAACTCCGGATAATTGGCAAAAAAATCGCACGGGTATATCTCGCCCTTGTTATTCACAGCCAGATACAGATACCCGCACCCGCAAAACGTGGGCGGCACGTCCTTGAGCGCGATACCTTTCAACTTGCGATAAATGTTGTTTTTTAACGCAATATCCCATTGACTCCGTCCGAACTTCGGCTTGCCTGAAAAGTAAACGTAATCCGCAACGCGCCTAAACAAGTCCTTGAACTGCTCGTTCTTGTCCCTGACCATATCCCAATGCCGGGCCGAGGATATCCGCACCACTGGCACACCGTATTCATAAAGCCTGATAATCTCCTCATAGATCCCCGGCCGCTCCGAATCATCGACCACATAATGAACGTCTCCGCCGTTGGCCTTCACAAGATCAAGCACCTCTCCTGCCTTATCCAGATATCCCTCTCCCAGAACGCCGCGCAAAGCCGATATGCTGACGCTCAAATTGAGGTGGTATTTATGCCTCAAAACCCATTCCCGAATGCCCGGATCATTCAAAAGAACCAACCCGTTTGTTGTCACCACATAGCGGTACATGCAATAGGTATCGCAAAGGTACTGCACCATTGGAAAATTCAAGAACGGCTCACCGCCGAATATACTGAACTTGACGCGCCTCTCATCGAACGTGCGTGAGGCCCAGTCCTCGGCCGCATCAATAACATCCCGCGTGATCCCGCTGTCCTTCTGCCTGAATTCCTTGGGCTGATAGCAATAAGCACAGCGCAGATTGCAGTCCTGCGTCATCAGAAAATAAACCGTGGTGTATTCCTGCTTGCCGTCCGTTATCGAACCGATATCGAACATTCCCTCGGCCTTGTACCGCTTGATCACCTCACGGCACTGTAACGGCAAATCGCCGCACGCCTTGCTATTCTTAAGCTCAAATACCGGCATTAATCCTCCAGTCCAGCTTGCTTAAGCCCGGCTCGATCTCCTCGATATCCAGCCCAAGCCTGTCTTTGAAGACCGTGCGATGCGTATCATTAAGCGCAACTACATGCGAGGCATAAATCTTGTCCCTGTGCTTCCCAGCCAGAAACAAAACAAACGCCGAAATATTGCCCTTGTCGCCCTCGACTCCCAGCTCCTGATAAACCTCGCATAGCGCATCTATGAGCGCTTGAACGCTCATGAACCGCTTATGCGTGAAACATTGAACGGTCAATTCATCGAGATTATTCCTGCACCAGTTAACCAGCTCGCTGACGGCGTTCTCGCCTTCCAGCCGCGCGATCCTGAACGATACTTCCTGTGCCTTTACCTGATCCTGAAACATTTCCTCACCATGAATAAGGGTTACATTTACAATTCCACGCGCTATGGTTATGCCCGCCCGAATACTCGCACGTCCCCCAGTTCGATCCCGGCGGCGTATATACACACCAGTCCCACGGCACATAGCCGTCCCAAGCCACTGTCGACAACGGATTGCCGGATGCCGACTTGTACGGATGCTCTGTTACCGAAGGCAAGTTGATGCTGGCGCAAATCCAGTAATGATTGATCGAGTGGTGGCATTCCGAATATTTATGGTCATCGCACGCCACGCCCGCGTGAGAACAGGTCGTATAGTGATATCCGCAGTCCGCGCAATACTGGCACTGCTCAGTTTCACAGATACAGCCGGTCATGAGCGCCTGAACTTTCTGCATCATCTGTCGGAAATGAATCCCCCTAACCTCCGTTGAAAGTGCCGTAATCGTTGGATCCGTAAAATCCATGCAACCGGAACTGTCCTGCGGGCAATATCCGGATTCACCGCGGCCCGATTTGCATGCCGCCAGTTCGGTACGCAATTGATCCACATGCACCTTCCGTATCTCTGTCACCAAAGCCGTGATCGTCGGATCCGTAAAAGACGCCTGCGTAAGCCCGCGCCGGGCAAACTCGGTGTTCAAAAACGACCTCAGCTCATCGACATGCACCTTGCGCACCTTTGAAGACAGATCCGTAAGCACCGGATCCGTCCAAGCCGGTGTATTCGATGAGCATTGTTTTGGGGGTAACTTATGCGCCATATCTCTCCCTACGAAGCATAAACCGCCGTCTTATCGAAAAAGCCCTTTGTCCCTGAGGCATTCGTTCCGTAATACTTGTTATTGCCGGGCGATGCCGCACCGCTTTCCAGCTTCGCGGTCGAAACCCCGCCGTCTTTCAACTGCAACTGATCGCCTGCCGACACCTGAAACATTGCCGTATCGATAAGCCCGTCCAGATATTCCGGCGTCGTATCGCTGACATCCGCCTTCAATTTATTGGGCGAATTCTCAGTCGGAAGAACACCGGCCGCCGCTGGAACGCTGGCCAGCCCCGTCAAAGCAGTGCCGCTCACCTTGCTTGGCGAGGTTATCTGCGCCAGTTTCGTATCCTCTATTCCGGCACCCGGGGCAACTTTCTCATTGGTGATCTGAAGCGCAGGATCAGTCAACAGCTCCAGCGCCTCCCAATTGGCCCGGCACGCCGGAGGAAAATTGATCAAAAGCATGTCGTTTTCCGGTTTAGTCTTGTCCCAAGCCATCGCCCACCTCTCTTTTCTGATACGCCTCGGCAACCGCGTTCATGTCGTAAAGCTCAATGCCGTGCTCGCGTAACATCTGGATCCAGCAGACATCATGTAGCGTCATCTGCCGGGCGTAGTTTTCTGCCTGCTCCGCGCATGTGAAAACAACCGGCTTCCTTTTCGGCATACGCAAAATAATGTCGCCCTTGACCGACATATACGCCATGTCATCCGGTATCTCTTTTTTGCATTTATTACAGATCAACTTGTCCATCGCTCACTCCTTCCGACTGGTTCGCGTGCTTGATAAACTTCTGCAACACGCCGTTCAAGGTCGATTTATTAAACGCCGCGTCTTTAATCCCGATACTCTTGATCCGGCTGATCTGGCCGCCGTCATTGACTTTATATAAAATGACCCCGTTTAAAAACTCGCCTTTCTCAAACTCAATAACCACCTTGTATGGAATCAATCCCTTTGCCATTACGCCTCCTAAATCCCGTGGCTGTGCCAGTCGAACATACCGGTCTGCACCACGCCCTGAGCGTCGTACAGCTTCACCGTAAAGCCGGTGATGCTTTTATCCGTAAACTGCGAATAGATGCCGCTCCCGCTTCGAATCTCGATATGAACACTCGGCTCTTCGTGATAGGTCTTGCCAAAAAACACCTGCTTGCCGTCCACCGCCGAAACCACCGTATCGTTGCCGTAATCGTCGACATCCGGCAGATCTCCGAAATACTGAAACGTCGAACAGGTGATCTCATCGCCGATATTCTCGCGGTAAAGCGTGAGTTCAATCTGGAAATACCTGCAGTAATAATCGCCGGGCTGATAATTCTCCCAATCCTTCCATGTGATGTTGTCCTCTGACGTGCGGATCCGGAAACTGGCCGCGCGCAAGGTCTCCTGACCGGTAAAGCGGTAAGACGGACTGTCGTTGAATTTTGTGACACCGTCGGTATTAAACCGCCTGCCCAGCGAGGTCGAAACGATCACATCGATCCCGATATAAACACTGGCCACATACCCGAAATCCCTGACCGGTGTCGTATACGTCCCTGACATGACCCCGTCCGTGATCACGATCGACTCGCCTTCCTTTTCGATATTGTTCATCGCGCCTGCCCAAAGCGGCTGTTCCTGATACTCCGCGATGATATTTCTGAACGGAATCTCAGTGATCGTGACAACCGCCTCTTTTGCATTTACGGAATAATTGCCGGACGTATCGATCGCCTTGATCCAGTACCGCTGGCCAATGCCGCGTTTGACATCCTTGGTGAGGTAATGCGTCCCCTGCTGAAGCGTGATGAACTCCGCGCTTTCCCAATCAAGGCCGCGCCGGATCTCATACCCCCACACATCCACATCCGGAATAGGCGTCCAGCCGAAATAAAGCATGTCCCTGTTGCGGTTAACCAGAAATGACGGCACATCCGAAGGCGGGGCCGATTTGCCGACAATCGTGATCGTGCTTTCAGGCGCGGTCGCAAGAGAACTCTCTTCGTTCAGGGAATCGAGCGAGGTCACCTTGACCTTGTAGGTCTGGTGGTCAACGATATCTCCGATGATCCTGAAATTCGTTCCCGAGGTTTCTCCCCGCGCGCGCCAGCTTAAACCATCATCATCGCTGATATATATTTTTGCCTTGGCATACGACTTGACGAAATGATCCACATAGGCTGGGCGGTCGAACCAGACATCGATCGCGTTCTCGATCGTTCCGTCTGCCTTCTTGACCAGCGACTCGGTCAGACTGAGGTTGCTGACAGCCGGGATCTCGCTCGATAAAGACGAATAGTTGTTCTGGGGCAGGATAATGTCCGAATCATCGTAAACCGCTTCGTTATATTCCAGCGCGGATATCAGAACCTCGCTCTTGCCTTCGCGCTGGATCGATACGACCCTGAAATCCTTTTTGACCTTGTTTGTTTCGCCTATCGCGTACACATCGAAGCCCTGCGGATCCTGCGAAAACGCCTCGCACGAAACCTCCGCATGCGTTCCGGTCGGCGATGTGATAAGCCGCTCCTCGATCGTATCGTCCGCGAAGCGAACCTGAATCTTGTAGGACTTGCCGTCCTCAATAACCATCTCACGGTCTAATTTAACGAGCACATCCGTACTGCCGTCCTGCACCCTGCCGGAAAAGCCCCACTGCGGAACATCGTGCGATATCGAGATAACATCCCCTGCCTGACAAGCCACCGCATCGATCCCGGCCTTAAAACTAACCGACCGGTTGATATACCGCGCCACCTTCAAGGCATAGCGCGCCGCGCGGATGGCATAACTTCCCCTTGTCGTAAAAAGCCGAATCTGGCTCTTGCGCATCGGCTCGCCTGATCCCAATAACTCCTCATCGATGTACGCGATCGTTTCCTGCTGATAGTTTTTCTCTTTATCGGTGAACTGAACCTCGATAACGTTCGGCACCTCTTTCAAGGTCTTCCAACTCTGCGCAAAGGAATCCTTGACGATACTGCCCATACCAAAGAGCTGTGTCGGCGTTGTCGGCCGGTCGATCCTAAAAGCCAGACCGCCCGCGCTGTATACCGGCATGGCATTGAACGTAGCGCAAAGCTGGATCAGGACATCAAGAGCCTTGTTGTTACTGTCGATCACCACATCCATCCGGAATCGTTTCTCATATCCGCCTTGGCCGTCCGGAACCCTCTCCTCGCAATACTGCGACATTTCAAGAAGCGACGCGTGATCCAGATTTTCTGATGCAATAAATTCACCCAGCCCGAACCGGCTGTTGATAATAAAATCCCTGAGGCACCAGACCGGATTCGCTGAATATCTCTGGGCAAACGACACGCCGTCCCACGAAAGCAAGGTGTCGTCCGCAAGCAAACGATAATCTGCACCGTCCCAGTAATAATCATCCCAAGCAACCGGATCCGTGCCGTTTTTGACATCCGGAACCGAAACCTTCCGCCCCTTTACAATCGAGGTAATATTCGGCATGGATCCCGAAAGCTGGTCGGTAGCCAGAAGCTGAAGCCCCAGAAGCGCGGTGTTCGGATAGCTCAAATCGTCTGTCTTGAGTTCATCGATCTGAAACAAAAGAAGATCGCCCTGTTTTAAGGGCTGAAGCGAACTATCCTCGCTGGTGCGGGTAATGCGGATATCGTACTGGCCCGGCGTAAGACCGGCCTTGCGGAATACGCGCCTGACTGATGAACGCGACTGCGCCGAAATCGTCGTCTCGCCCAGATCGATATACGTTCCTGAAGAATGCTCTTTATATTCAACCCGGTATGTAACGCTCCAGCTCTGGATATCCCCGGAGCTGGAATTCTGCTGATAGAGGCCGTTATTAAGCCGCAGGTGAATCTCAAACGCCTCGACATCCAGATCGACCGTGGTGTAAATGTACGGATTGTTTTGCGTGAGGTTGGCGCTGACCGGATAAATATTGTGCAGATCCTCGAAATTCGGGATCATGCTCTGGTAATTCGTACCGAAACGCTTGTTGACCGCAACGCCTTCGAAGTTATCGATTGGATTATTGTTAAGCTCGATATTTTCTATCGATTCGATCTCGCCTTCACAGACAGCCAGAAGCACATTCAAATAATGCTTGTCACCGTCTTCCCATAGAAACTGATTGATGATATTGCCGCCGACCCGGTGCTCGCCGTAGACCACCGCTACCGGCACGCCGACCTCCTGAATCGTCTGAACGCCGTCCCAGCCATACGTGGGCGAACCCTCATCCATCCCGGCCGAGCCGAGATTGAAATCCGGCATTTTCGGCTGATTCATGTACTGATAAATGGCATACCCCATCGAGAGGACAAAGAACGTGAAAAGAAACGGATGCGCCACCGCGGCCGCCCAGACTGCCGAGATGATAAACGAAACAACTGCTACCACCGGCGCTTTGACCTCCGGCGCTACCACGATCTCGTCGCCCTCTTCAATACGCGAATCCAGATCTTCAATGCGTTTGCCGGTCACGATGACGCGTTTGTCTTTATAATCGAAGCCGGAATGCTCAAGATATTCGCGCACGGATTTGCTTCTGGAATAGGTGAATTCCAGAACCGGAGCCTCTTCCGGCTTGAACGGATTGTCGATATTACGAACGGATATCATTTTTTAACCTGTAGAAACCTTCTGTTTTTGTTTTCCACGACACATCATCGAGCCGCGACACCACAACCCCCTGACGGCAACAATGGATAAAACGCCTTTTCGAAAGAACGATCCCCGCATGATTTGCCACTCCTTTCGAATTGACGAACAATATCCCGTCCAAAACCTGCGGCGTTTCAACGCGATCCCAATCGTGGCCGTAATGCTCCCTGAAATAGTCCTTGCCGCTTAAACCCCACACCTTGCTGTATTCCAGATCCTCAATATCGAAAAGCCTGTAACCGAGATCCGCATAGACGAGTTTTAGAAACCCCCAGCAGTCCAGCCCGTCTATCGTCCGGCCCCTGTGTCGATACGGTATCCCGAGATACTTGCCGATGATCGCCTTTTCTACATCACGTAGATTCTTCGCGTCGGCACGGATGGAAACGCCCCGAACCGGTGGTAATTCTCCAGCACCTTGCACCGCTGTTTGGTTTTGTTGCATGAAACCTCTCCTCCGATATACCCGCATTCGGGCGACTTGAACTTCCACGCGCAGTAATTGCGCGCGTACCTGCGCGCGGGCAGATCAACGCCTAGAACATCGAACTTGCCGGTTAAAGTGAACTCCACGTTCTTCTGATCTGCCGTATAGCTGTCGATATAGAAAACGTCGTCCATATGCGCGTCCGGGTCCGTCAGATGGTCTGCCCAGACCATGCGGATCGTGACCTTCTTCCCGCGCAGATCAAACTGCTCCAGATATAGCTGAATCAGGCGTGAAACATTCCCCAGCCGCACCTTGACCTGATCGATCTGCCCCTGATTGTTCTCGCCGATAAACTCATGCGTGACCGGGAACTTCGAATAAACCTCTCCCTGATACGTCACATCCTGATCGAACCCCGCGATCCTCAAATCATTAATGGAGTCGTACTTTTCGAGAACGTATAAAAAGATGGGCGCGTTCTCCTGTTTTGATTTCTCGCTTATAAAAGCGGGGCTGACATTTCTAGGCATTGCTTCACCTCTATAAAATCAAACTCGAAGTCGTACACCTCATACGCCTTCATCGTGTATTTAAAACTGTCCTCGGCAAACCGAACCGTATACTCCACGGCATCGTTCGGGTTCGTCCATGTGAACGCCATAAACGAGCCGTATTTCGCGGAAAAGAAATTCCGCATCATCTCCATGTCCGCCTTTGACCTGCTGGAAAACCTGAGACGCCATTTGTGTAACGGCGCCGCCCACTTGCGCCTGCGCTGTTCAACGCCGCTTTCAAACTCCGAAATAAGCGTCTTGTATTCCAGCGTCTCTTCGAAAACAAAATCCGGTAAATAGCTAAAATCACTCATGCGTAACTCCTGATCACCGAACGGATCTTCCCGTTGTTATAAATGTCATCGGCAATGGCATTGGAAAGCATCTTGCGGTTGCGCCAAACGTCCTGCGCGTCCCACGCCTGAATCACCTGATTGACGTTGATCGTGACACCTTCCCCGCGCATAGATTCCCCGCGGTTAAGCGCGCGAAGGTTGTCCGACCCGCCCACCGCCTGCATTCCCCTGCGGGAAAGCACGCCTTCGCCCGTTTGCGCGATGATCGGCACCTCATCCGGCGCAAGGCCCGAATGCGCCCGGATAAACGCCCGGTTGCGCTTTTCGACCGTTCCTCCGCTATGAAACAAACTCGCCACCGGCACACCGAAAATCGTGCCGCCAGCACCGGCCATCGCCGTAAATATCTTTATGAGTAACAGCTTCGCCAAGATGTTTGAGATCATCTGCAGAACCGCCCGGCCGAAATCAGCGAACACCTCTTTGACACTGCGAAGCTCACCCGTAAACGCCTTGAAGAAAAACTGCGAGAACGCGTTCTGCATGTTATGCGCCGACTGCTTGGCAAACTCTTCCATGACGTTAAACTGCTGGGCGGCCGCTTCCGCGCTTTTCCCCACATCCTTGGCCACGTTCTTCAATATCTCCGCTGTCTTGTCACCAGTCTCCTTGACCTTGGCAAACACAAGGTCGTACTGATTCATCGCGTCCCGCGCGCTTTCCTGCGCGGCCAGATTGAACGCCGTGCGCGCCTCTTCAAGCCCCTGAGTAAGACCCTCGACATTGAACTGAATCTTGTTCTCTTCCAGCGACTGCGAAAACTTCTCTACCTCCGCGGACGCCTGCCGGTATGTTTCACCGACACTGCCGGGAAGTTTTCCCAAAAGGTCGTAAAACTTAATGAGCGGAACCATGAGCGCCTGAAAGAAATCGACCGCGAAACCCAAGAGGCCGTTCAAGGCATTCGTTATGCCCTGAATGAACCCTTTGACCGCACCCGCGCCATACTCAAGGATCGTGAAAACACCCGCCACCAGATGATTGGCAAACCCCTGCAGAAACCCGAGCACCTGCCAGAGCGCCTGCCCTGCCTTTTCCATGAAATCATTCCACTGGGATTTGAGCATCTGCACCTTTTCGTAGCTGGTCATCATCTCGAGATTCACTGCCTCAAGGTGCGATTTACTCTGCGCGAGAATATGATTGGCCAGAGCCTGCGCCATGTGGTATTTCTGAACTTGCTCGACGGTCTTGCCTGTTGCCTTGGCGTATTCCTCTGCCGCGTCTTTAAGCGACAGCTGAAGTCCATACGACCGTCTCAAGGTCGTGACCAGACCGCCGGTGACCGCGCTTGAAATATTTTGAAACGCCTCTTCGGTCGTAGTGCCGAATATCCTCGCCTCGGCCCGAGCCTGTTTCATGAGCGCCGCGACCTGATCCATATTCAAGCCCTGCGCCATGAGAGCCGAAACCTTGTCCGCGACATTGGAGAAATTAACCGTCTCCTTGGAAGCCTCCATGATCGACTGCCGCATTTTTTGCGCGTCTATGCCGACGCTCTCTGCCATGCGGCTGAAACTCTGCTCGATCTGCTGGGCCTTGGCTCCCATTTCCATGAGATCCCACGCCTTGCGAAGCGCCATGATGCTGGCTGTGATGGCCGCGGTGATCGCAATCCAATTCTGCTTCCATGCATTGGCGAATCTCTGCAGGTTGCCGCGCACGCCTTCAAGGCGCTTGGTCGCCTCGTCCCTGAGGCGCAATATGATCGAGAGTTCTTTATTCGTCATCGCTTGAACCTGTCCCTTCTTTTCTGCATCTCCTGCTCGATTGCCTGTAGTTCCTTTTCGATCACTTCAAAAGCATCGAGCATTTTGGCCGACTGGTCGATCCAGCCGCCCGCGTTCGGCAGATAACCCTGCCTGTAAAACTGAAATGCCCTTATAAAGCTCGCCGACTGTCGTGTGACGATCTTAAAAGGGCATCCTCGGTACTGCGTTCCGTTAAGCTCCCAGACTTCCTGCCCAGGCACTTCATACTCACATCGTATCTTTCTCCCGCTTAAACAGCTCTGGCAGTTCACGGTGAGGCCGCCCAAATGAACCGCCACGATCAGTTTTTTTGCTCGCCCTCCGACAGTTTCGACTCGTTCAAAATGACCTCAGCCAGCTCCTGCCTCAATTCGTTCGGGAACATCGCAATGATCCTGTCCGGAACAACGTTTCTCATCTTGCCCGCGTAATGAATCGTGTCGAACTTAAGCTCGATCGGCTTCTTGGTCTCGGGATCCAAAAAATTCGTCAGGCCCTTCAGCCCGAACTTGATCGCCGTGATCTGCCGCTTGTTCCAGTTGAGTCTGACCTTGGCCTTGTCGTTGGGATTGGTCGAGCTCATCTCATACGTACTGCTTTCATCGTCGACCTCTGCTCTCAACACCGGATCCAAAAGTCCAATATGAAACACGCTCGGATTCTCTTTGTCCGGGTCAAGTTTTGACACATATTCACGCGTTGCATTGACATCAATTCCTGTAAGCATAAGCCGCCTCCTTTTTATAAAAGTAATAATGCAAGTTCATCATCCCCCGGCTCCATCGAACCGGTCAGATCGAACGACGTCTGCGCCAGCTGAATGCCGTCGCGGTCGCCGTCATCGACCTTGTTGTAAACAATGCTGGGCGCGTAGAACCGGAACTTGTTGCCCTCGGTTTCTCCGTACGCCAAATCAAGAACCATCGGCGTATTACTGAACCACTTGGAGAAGAAATCATGCGAAGCAACCGGCACCATTTCCGGATTAAACGACCCCTGCATATCCCGGCCGGTGATCATGTAGGATAAAATCCCCTTCGCATCGTCGATCTTGTCTTTTGAAGCCAGCGTGTTCGATACGTCGATCTCCATCTCGCCGACATTAAGCGACACGCCGTCGCAGGACATGACCGCGTTCAAAAGCACCGGCGGCACCGTATCGTCGAAGCTCACGCCGGTAAACATCGGAGTGTCCGTGACTCCATGTTCAACGCCCTTGAAGCTGAAATCGAGCGTGGCCGGTTCGCCGATCTTGAAGTTGAACTTGACCGTCCCGCGGCAACCTTTAAGAAGCTTCGCCACGCCGTCCTCATAAAGCCCCATGGTCAAAGAAACCACAGAACTGCTGATCGGTTTTATTTCAAAACCCGCACTTGCCGGATCGGATAAAGCGGTCGAAACCGCGCCTGAATCCGCGCCTGTTATGTGATCTCCGGTCTCGAATACTCCGGTGAGCGCGACATAGTAAAGCGATGCCGCACCGTTTGCGGTCTTAATGACAACCCGGCCGGTTGCACCCGACGTATCACCGGTAATCACCTCTCCGTGCCTGTAAGGCCCGCTGGTGATCGCACCGATCGAAATCTTCTTGAGCGCGTTCGATTGAAACCCGCAGGCCCTGACCAGCCGCATCCACTCCGGCTCAAGCGTAACCGATCCCGAACCTTTCAATTCAATACTGAAATCGATCCCGGCCGATCGCTTCCCCGCGAGCTTGCCCATCTTGGTCAAAGACGCGCGCACAGGATCCCTCTGGTACATCTGCGGATCGTAACTTGCCTTCGGTGAAAAATTCACCAGAATGCCTGCGTCGGCCGCCAGAAGTGTTTCCGCAGAACCTTCGACCGCCTCGATCTTCGCCGCAAGCTGGCGTTTTCTTATGAGCATTGACATTGCAATCCCTCCCTTTTAGTTCTTTGCTGTCGGATCCGTCCGCAAATGACGATAGCGGACGCGAACCTCCATGATGATCCCCGCGTACGGCTGTGCCTCGGTCGTCTCAAACGGCGTTGTCCCTAAAACATCCGTATCAACTGCGTTGCCCGCGCGCGTGGAGTCCTGCAGGATCGCTTTCTTGATATCACCCTGCAGTCTGTTCAAATATGTATCGGTCGGCACCGGGTCGTTCTCATCGTTCACGAAAAATATGTCGAGATACAAAGTTAAAAGACATTCTTCGAACGGATTTGGCATGCTCGACTCATCCTCATCGCCCGGGCTGATCACCACCATCGGCATATCAACCATTCTGTTGCCGTGCATCGACCAGCGCTGTACGGTGGCGGGCGTAAAATCGAAGTTGTACCCGTTAGCGATCGTCACGCCTTCAAGTACAGTCTTGATGTTTTGCAATATCCGCTCTCTGACCGTTTCCATCAGATCTTCCTCAACGCCTTTTCGATCGATTTATTCAAAATATCAATCCGGTAATTCACGAGGCCGTCCCATGTCCGGTAAAACCCCAGCCTCGGCTTAATACGAACTGACCGCTTAAGCACATACAGCGGCAAGATCCTCTGCGCGCGCTTCGTCACCCGGGCAAGAAACGTCTCGCCCTTCCAACGCAAAGCCCTGACGTTTTTCAACTCTTTGGGCTTTTTATAACGCGCTCGGAGTTTCCCTGACGGCGTGAACATCTCCGACCTTGCCGATAACGGCACTGCCAAGCGCTTCCCTCCGGGATCCCTGACTGTGCCGCCGGTCTCGTGCAATTTGGCAATCTTCGACTCGGAAAAGACCTCGATGCCCATGCCCTCGATCTCGGGCGACACCAAAAACACACGCTTGAACGTGCCGAAAAGGCCATGACCGGATGCGCCGCGCACACCCGGAGGCCCCTGAAGCTGTTGCTGTCTGAACCGTTTCAAGAACCCCTTGCCGATACGATCCAGCCCGTCCGCCAGCTCGAACTTAAGGACGCGGGGCGCGATCTTGATCGCCCTGTCCAGCGCCCTTGTGTCAATTTCTGTGGTTAACTGCACCATGCCTACCACCCCACTAGCAAATGCCACATCCCTTCATCACGGCTGATGACATCGTTGATGCGAGCCTCGCGGTCGAATCCTTCCGAGTCTTTAAGCGTGATGCGGTCGTCTGCTTTGCTCACTGCCGCGATACCGCTGGTAGCATCATTGGCGATATAAACCTCCGCCTGCTTCTTGAGCGACCGGTTGATGTTTTCCTCTGCCGGTGCAAGCTCATAGCGCACCACAACGGCCGCGATCACCTTGGAAACCCCCGCGCCGGTCGTATACGTGATCTCCTCGGCAAACTCGCCCATATTCAAGAAACAACCGACAGCATCCGTCGGCATTTGTTCTTTTAAGCTCATGAACATGTCCCCAAAAGGGGCCCGGGAGCAGTTACGCCCCCGGGCATCCCCTATTTTTAAGCGTCGACCTTCAACAGATGCGCGAAATACGGATCCACGATTATCTCGTCCACATGCTGGCGCACGCGGAAGATATCGCTTCTGGCCGCATCATCGCGGTACTGCTCGACCGTGGCGTTCTCTGGACTGTCCGCCGTCCAGAGAAACGTTCTTCCCACTGTCGGATCGGACAATCTCTGTCCCTCGCCGATCACCGCCACCATGACAAAGTCATCGCTCCAGATATCCGCGCCCTGAAACGACTTGCCTTCTTTCGCGGTGTTGTAGATCGCCTTGCCGACAAGAATCCGCTTCACGCCAAGGATGTCTGCCATGGCATTTAAGAGCTCTGCCTCGGTCAATCTTGCGACATACTGGATGGCTTTGGTTATCTTCTCATTGCCAAGAAGCCGGTCGATATTCGCCTTACTCATGATGAGCGTCCCCGGCTCCATGCCGCAGTTCTGCCTCACCTGCTCGCGCGCGGCTCTCACCTGAGCGATGACATCGCTTGAGATATTGTCCCACGGCGCGCTCGAGAAATCCGTAAAAAGCTTCGATCCCGTAAAGACCGTGGTATCGAAAACCTTCGACGCGATCCTCTTTTCCTGCGCCTGCAGAACCCTGCGCGTTACGATCTGAACGGTCGTAAGCTCGGCATCGAAATCCGTGGCGTACATTTCCCGTTCGGAATCGTCCAGAGGCCCTTCCAAGCCATGCTCTTCGCAGTTGTACTGCCGGTCTTTGGCCTGAAAGGTGTCACGGTTGTAATTGCCGCGAGGCGCGCGTTTGGTATCCGCTTCGCGCGTAATGCTCTCCCGGGTGATGGCCGGAAAGATGCTCGCCTTCTTTTTGGTTTGGAAAATAGGCAGAACTCTCGTGCCTATGAACTCGTCCTGCGACTGGATAAACTCCAGCGCCGCTTCCCCTAACTCGAGTCTCGGTACTGCTCTTGTCCCTTGATAGTCTGGCATGTTTCATTCCTCCTTTTGATTAGGCAAACAGCCCTTCGACAACTTCACCGTCACTTGTTGATGCTTCCAGCGCCTTGCCGATAATGGAACCGCTCACGGTTGCGCTGATCTTCCCGTCATTGGCCCCGTACACATTGCCTCCCGCGCTGATCACTCCGGCCGCGACCATCTTGAACGTCCTGCCGGAACTCTTTAAATCAACGCTGACATGCTCACCCAAAGCCGCCTTGGCCGCAGTGATCCCAATACAAGCTTCGCCTGCGTCGGCATATTCCACCTGCGATCCGCTTCCCGTACTCAGCTTGACCCTGCGGTAAGCTTCCAGCTCTTCTCCTGCGACAAATGCTTTTGATCCGATATTGAATTGAGACATCGTCCTACCTCCTTTTGGTTATTTCCTTTTGTCCGCTGTTGCCTTAAGCGCATCGGTCGTACTGCACCCGTGCTCTTTCTGATACTGCCGCGCGCGTTCCAGATGCGTTGTCTGTTTCTTGACCGGCTCTTCCTCTGCGTCGGGCCCCAAGGGCGGCACGGACGCTTTCTGCAGGCCTTCAAGCTGTTTCTCCTGAAACTTGATGACCGCGTTTTCGAACGTCGCGCCGTTCTCGACCGCCTCGACGGCGATATCGGACATATCCTTGAACACCTTCGATTTCTTCAAAATCGAAACCGCCCGTTCGCGCTCTTTTCTGACACCCTCTTCGACCCCGAGCGCGTGAATGGAGTCGTAAAGGCCGGAATGCTCCGCCTTAATCTTTTCCATCGTGATTTCCTCTGGCATTTTCTTTTCCTCCTTGTTTTTGTTAACCCCATACCTTTCCAAGAACGCGATCACCTTCTCAACCGATTCCGGCTGGTTCAGGAATTTATCTAAAAAAGCCGTCATCTCCGCAGACGGCCGGACGCTTTCCGAGAAAAACGGCATCCCGAAAAGACCGTTGTTTGCCGCGGGATCATCGACAATATCCACGGACATAAGCTTCTTCACGCGGATATACGGCGGCAGATCCTCTCCGGCCTTCGTTTTTTCCTCGCGGAATTCCTCATCCCAGTGGATGACCATCGAAGATCCGAACGCTTGGCTGTCGCTTTCGGCAAGGTTCATGACATAACCGGCCAAATCGCCGTCCGGCGTCTCGTGCGCGGTCTTGTCGATATGCAGATCCGCGCGGACGATATCGCCGTCTCTCCTGAAATTCTTCGCCCTGCCCAAGAACGTGCCGAGCGCGGTACTCGACATGTTCGGATGCCCGAATCTCGATTTGACTCCGGCTTTGACCTTATTGCCCAGCTCAACAACCGAATCCAGCGCTATGTCATCGAACTCACCCCTTTCGTCATGGGTAATCCCCTTGGTTACGACAGCAAAACCCTCGATAACCTCTTCCTTGCGGTTAACGCGAACGCCCCCGCCGCGCGCAATGTCCGCGCGAAAATAAGTGTCTTTATTCGCCATCTCGCACCTCTTTCACATCGGTGAGGGAAACATCAACCTCAATCGGCATTGCCATTTGGCTTTTTGCCCCCGCCAGAATCCTCTTCGTTTTCTTCACCGGTGTTTTTCTGCTTTTCTTTTGCTTTGTTTTCATCCTGCACCTCAAGTCCGAGCTTCTTCATCTTCTCCTGCTCACGCTTGCGCTGTTCGAAACACTCTTCCCAGTCCTTTCCGTCCTGCGCGTAAAGATCCGAATAGGTCACGATGCCGTTTCTTAAACCCACCTCCGCGGCCTGCGCTTCTTTAAGCGGATCCACCCACTCCCATCCCGGCGCGATCCATGAAGCACCAGTCCAGCGCTGTCTTTTTTCGTAAAAAGTTTCTGCCGAAATCTCGCCCTTTAAATAGACCTCTTCCAGCAACATGTCCCAGACCGGCTGGCAGAATTTCTGCGCCAGCCATTCCTGACGCATCCGAAAATATCGCCGCGCCTCCAAAAGAGCCGCCCGCGCGCTGGAATAATTTGTTTTCGAGAAATCCTTGGCCACGAGTTCATACGGCAGGCCCAGCGCCGCGGAAATAGCCTTCAAGATGCGGTCAACGAACGGCTCGAAACTCGATCCCGGCCGCTGGGGATTAAACGACGTAATGCTCTCTCCCGGCATCAGGTGCTTGATCATTCCCGGTTCAAGACTTTCAATAAACTGACCCGAAGGGTTTCTTTCGTAAACACCACCTGCCGAAACGTCCATGGACGCTTCTGAAGTCACAAAAAGCGAGAAACACGCGGCGATCCTCGCGGCCACGAGTTCGGCTTCCGCGTATTCCCCGAGATCTTTGAAATAAGATAAAACCGGCGCAAAGAACGGCACACCGCGCGTCTGTCCCGAACGTAAGACGTAGTAGAGGTGGAAGACATTGCGCCTGCCGTATTCATTGAACGCCGGAATCTCCATGAATTCTTTATCGCCGCTCTTGGCAATCCGAGACTCGCCGGGATGCGTCTTCTGAATGAAATATGAAACCGCCTCGCCCTTTTCGCCTATGCGCACGCCCGCGCGTATCGATTTGTCTCCCCGTTTATCCGAAGGCGTATCCAACCGGTCGGACTCGATCACCTGCAAAGCTGTCCTGTAAGGCCGGGAAGGATCTTCGATCATCATCGGAACGATCAACGCCTCCCCGTTTTCGAGAATCTGGCGGTCGACAAGCTGTTGGATCTCGTAAAAATCCATGCGCCTGCCCGCATCCGCGTACGGTATCCATCTCTTCCAGACACGCTCCGCGTCTTTCTGAAACTTCGCCGCTTCTTCTTCGCCGAGGCCGAGTTCGTCTCTGTCGATACGCGACTGCGGCCGGATCCCCGAACCCACCACATTGACGGTCATGGTCGAGGTAATGCCTGAGGCATGCGCATCGTTACGGTTTAGATCGCGGCTCCTCTCGCGGATGTCTTTTAACTCCGGAAGAAGATCCGCATCAGCAGATCCTCCGCCCGGCATCCACGATGAACGAAGACGGTCGCGCGACGCGCCCCTGTATGAACTGAATGATTTGGTAACTTTGATGGCCTCGCGGTACATGCGCCGTTTGAGGCCCGCGCAGGGAGAGAAAAAAGAAATAAGGCCGTCCAAGCCGCTGGATAGTTTTTCCGTAAGCGGCGTCTTCATGACGGCCTCCCGAATGAAACGTATGTGGTAGTCCCGCCTGAACCTGCGATCTCGCGCCTGAGCTGATCGCGCAACTTGTAGAGATCCTGAAGCGGAATGTACTGCAGATTGCGGCCGCCGATCGAATACGACTGCACCGCGCCGCCGCTGATGCGGGCATTGATAGCGGTCTCGACGTTTTCGAGCATTTCCTGTTTTGTAGGTGCGGCCATGCGTCCTCCTCTTGAACCCAATAAAAAAAGCCCGCCACCGCCGTGCACGGTAACGGGCTTCTTAATGCTTATTGGGCGCGAAAACGGTGATCAGCCGTCTCGCAAAAATGTTCTATTTCAATAATATGTAATTTTCATATTTTGGCAATGGGGTCGTTACTACGGAGTAGTAAAAAGTCATTTTTCATCATCCACCTCAACAGACTTGAAATTATGCCCGCATTTATAACAACTGTGATACCGGATCGGCGGGTGTGTTGAATAACAGCGCGTATTTTTGCTTTTGCATTTCGGGCATCGGATCGGAATAAAACGAACGCCGTAATCCGATGAATCATTCGGCGGCCTGCCGAACGGCTTCTCCCGGGGCTGGGAACTCCCGCCATTATTCAGCCAATTTGATTTTCTTTCTATCCATCGCCCCATTAAATCCATGACCCTTTCGTTTTGCGAAGCCACCCGCCGCGGCCGGATTCATCCGTTACCGGCTGATGAACCCGCGGCGCGTCTTCCTTACGCATATTCAGGGCCCGGATGATATCCGCGGCCGCCAGCGCGTAGACTTCCGCGTCCAAGTAGTGATTGGCCGCGGCCTCTTTCTTTTTCTGCCAGACTTCCTTGGCCTTGCCGGTTGTTCGGTTGCGGATGAGAACTTTATGTTCGGAAGTAAACTGCATCAGATAATCATCTGCGGGATTCTTGAAGATATGCCACTTTCCCGGATTCTTCGAGGTAACAAGGCGGTTGATCTTGTCTTTATATTGCGTGACGTTCAAATTCCACAACACAAGCCCGCCCGGAATGACCGCGCCAGTGCGAGAATTGATATCGATCTTGTTCGCGCGGTAGAACCGGCCGCCGGTGATTTCTTCAAGGCCCTTGATTGCCTTTGTCTTGTCCGGCCACTCGCGGCAGAAACGGTATACCTCATCCGTCCGGAAACCAGAGTCGATGCACGACATATATACGTTCAAGGTTTCCGCGGAACTCACCCTGCGGTATTCGGTCTTGAACAAACAATCGATGATATCGTCCCAGTATTCAACGCGATCGGCCCGGATGAGCCACGACTCTTCGTAATATCCCCAGCCGCGAATGACGTAATAAAAATGATCCTTCTGCACGTCGACACCGGCCGTCAGCACCAGCACCTCATCCGGAACAACGCCCTGATCATAATCGCGCGCCAGATTGCGCACCTTATCAACCGTGGTTTCTTCGATCTTCTCTTCCCAAACCTCGGCAAGCCATGAATTGACGAAATTCATTAAAAGCTCAACGTAGTCTTTTGATTTCAGAAACTCCGATGCGATATCACTCCATGTCAGCCACGGCGAATACAGCGAACTCACCCAGAAACCACGGTTGCGGTTATGCTCGCCTTTTTCCGAGATCCATTCACCCGCCAGCATCATCTTCTGTTTATGGATATCATCGATGCGCTTCTTGCAATGCCCGCACTCATACCACGCCAGCCGGTTATTTTTTATCCTCTCGGCTGATGATTCTTCTTTCGGCCACTTGATCTGCCCAAAAAGTAAAACCTGCTTCTTCCCGCAATGTGGACACGGCACATGAAACCTGCGCTGGTCTGATTTGTCGTACTCGCGGAAAATATATCCCTCGCGCGTGGTGGGCGTAGACACCTTGACCGTCTTTTTATTCCAAAAAGTTTTCTGGCGTTCGGACGCCAGCTTGATCGGATCCGCTTCCCGGCCCGAGAACTTCGGGTACTTGTCGACCTCATCCAAGAAAAGATAGCGGATCGGACGCGACGCAAGGTCCGCGGGGCTGTTCGATCCGGCAAAATAAAGAATCATCCGGTCGAAATGATATTCGAGCTTCGTGATATCGTCCGTATTGATCGGGATATACTTGCTCAAGACCGGCGAGCATTCGATCATCGGCCTGACGCGGTTATACGAAACGCTCTTGGCATCATCCGCGCGCGGGGAAACCATGAGCGTCGGGCCCGGATCCTGATCGATGATAAACCCCAGCATGTTGTACATCGCCTCGGTTTTCCCAACCTGCGAAGCCGCCATGACCGTGATCTCATCGACATACGGATCCGTGAACGCGTCCATGATCCCCTTAAGATACGGCGTGCGCGCGGTCGCCCACTGCCCGGGCTCGGCTGATGTCTTTACATCGAGCCTGCGAAACTGATCCGACCACTCGCTCACGGTCATCTTGACCGGCAAGACCCATTCAACGGCCGCGTACGGCACAATGGTTTTAAGAATTTCCCTTCCCAGCTTTATTGGCATTCTGCTTCCCCGCAAATTGTTCGATGATGTACCTGATTTCCTGATCAAGCATTTCACAAATAACCTTCGGATCCTGCTGATAGAGTTTCGGCGCAATATGCTTCGGCAAACGAAGGAATCCGGCCTTGATGCCCCGGATCTGGTTTTTAACGATAGAAACGTGATCCTCGAAAGGGATGACTTCCCCTTCTTTCTGCTTTAACTCGATCTCGCTCAGCTTCGCGCGGTTCTTGCGATATTCCTTGTCCCAGTAATCCTTGCCGTTATCCTCTTCCGATCCCTGCTTCTTATAGAACCACTTGAAGACATCCCCGACCTTAAACCGCGCGATCTCACCGACGGCGTCCCTGAAGACCGGCATGCCCTGCTGGACATACCGCCTGATCATCCGCGGGGATTTCTCGAGGTAGACACATAATGTCGGCAAGTCTACCGTTCCATCGATAACCCCCGCAGGCCGCTGTTCTGATTTCTCGAACTCCTCAAGCTCTTTAAGCTCCTTGGACGACAGCGAACCGCGCCCCAGCTTTTCGACAAGGGCGATGTAACGTTTTTTCTTGGCAATCTCAACAAGGTTGCGGTTCTTTTCATCCATTACTATCCCTTATCGCTTTTTTCCCTGAAAATTCCTCCCAGCGCCTGACCGCCACGTCACAGAAGACCGGCTCGATCTCCATGGCAAACACCCTACGGTTCAGCCTCTCGCCAGCGATAATTTGCGATCCCGAACCGGAAAACGGCTCATAACAGACATCGCCCGGGGTTGTATGAACCCGCATGGGTATGGCAAAAACCTCGGTCGGCTTAACGGTTGGATGATCAAGGCCCGGATTGCGCTTTTTGCCTTCCCAGTCCAGCTCCCAGACATCGGTGTGATACTCCGGCGTTTCCGGATCGCCAGTCCTTAAGAAACCAACCGTCCAGACACTGCCGATCGCCTTGTTTTTGGGCTTATACTCCGGCTTATGGCCTTTGACCCACATCAAAAGGCACGGTTCATGCCGCCACGAATAAAACGAGTACGTCAAAATGACGCACGGCTTGACCCACACGATTTCCTGATGGATTAAAATACCGATCTCTTTGCAGAGGCCCTCAATATCCGAACGCCGCTTCGAAGCGTGCCACATATAAAGCGCGGTCTTTTCTTTAATGAAACCGAGGCCCACGGTTAAAAACTTGCGCATGAAATCCACCGCGTCCGGGATATCGATCTCGTGATAGACATTCGACCAGTCCCGGCCGCCGTTGGGCCTGTCCGCACCGGTATAATCCACGCAATACGGCGGGTCGGTTGCCAGAAGACTTGCCTTGCGGCCATCCATAAGCCGCGCGACATCTGCCTCGCTGGTAGAATCCCCGCACAAAAGCCGGTGTTCGCCAAGGATCCAGAGATCGCCCTTCTTGGTGATCGGCTTTTCGGGCGGCTCCGGGATATCGTCCGGAAGGGTCTTTCCGCTCCCCAGATTCTCGACACCCATATCCCCGACACTCTCCCGCAGGCTTTGAAGCCGCAAGTTGAGATAATCATCACCGGCTTCTTTTCTCAACCTCTCCAAAAGCGGGATCAAGGCGGCCGTCCACTGACCGGCAATCTCGCTGTTATTAAGCGTCACGTTCATGGCCTGCTCTTGGATTTCGTCCAGATCGACCATGATGACATCGACCTTTTCGACCCCGTCAGCCTGCAAGACCTTATACCGCTGATGGCCGGACACAATCCGCATGTTCCGTTTATTAACGATCAAAAGATCCACATACCCGAACTTCTCCAAGCTATGCTTAAGCCCCGCATAGGCAGGCTCGGTTATTTCCCGGGGGTTGTACGGTGCCGGTTTTAACTCCTCCACCTTGACCTCAACGATTTCCGGTTTAACATTGATTTTTGCCACGATTTTCTCCTTTTTTATGTCCGCTCATGTCCATCAAAACGCCCATTTTGAACCCCTTGCAGACGTGTCTTTTAATCAAAAAAAGCCCGTATTCCCGACGGAAACAGGCCGTTTGGCCGTTTTTACCCCAGATGTGCTAAATCCCAAAAGTGATGGACATGGACATCGTTTTTTGAACCCCTCATCACTGAAGGCCCGCGCCTCGCCCGACCCTCGCCCGACACCCCCTTCCAAGGACCCGCCAGCCTACTCACGGCGGGCGGCGATCTGCGACAGCAGATGACCGATCGATGCCGGTTCTTTCTTGAGTTTCTCATGCTCCCTTAGCCTTATATCCATCAAGACCTGCCTCATCTGCCCATCGATTGCCTTCTTAAACCAGCCCCAAGCGTTCTTTACCTTCGCCTTACCCTGCATAAATTGCTTACACAACGCGATAACAACCTCCGGCTTGGGTGGGAATCCCTTGTCCGTACGGTATTCCATAAGCAATCGGTATAAATTGACCTCGCTTAAAAGCCTCTCGCACCATGAAGCCAGTTCCGCTACCTGCTCCTTGCTTGGATTGCCGTACGGCAAACTTGAGCTTATCCACAGGTCGGAAAAACAAACGTCCGTTTTGTTCGTTTCTTTTTGATCATTTAATTCTTGTTCGGGTGACACCGATGACACCAGAGGTGGTGACACCGCTGTCACTACTCCGGTGCCATGCGTGACACCGGTGACATCAGTGTCACTACTTTTATCCACAGGCGAATTGAGCAATTTATAAACATTCGGCTTCCCCTTTTTTCGTTCAATTGAAACGATTTCGATCCTCTCAAGGACTTTGATCGTACGCATGATCGTCCTGCGGCTGACATTGCAGTGGTTGGCAAGCGTCCGCAAGGACGGAAAGCAGTTTTGATTCTTGGCGTTGGCGTAATAACACAGCCACGAATAGACCGCGACTCCGCGGTTACCGGCCTTCGCGCTGACCAGATTCAAAGCGGCTTTGTCTATCCATAGAAATTTCCCGTCACGTAAATCCCTGATATCGATATTTCCCATGAAAAACCTTCTCAAGAAGAAACAACTTCATACCAAGCCATGTTGCCCTTGAGGTTACGCCGGATGCATTCATCCTTGCCGACCTTCCTCACGATGCCCTGCAGAACAAAATCCCTGATCGTCCTCTCGGCCCGCAAATAATATTTTTTAGTCCCGTACGCTATGACCTCGGCCTTCGAGAAGATCCCGCGTTGCCTGCACCAGCGTAAAAGCTGTTCTTCTTTTGATAAAAATTTGTCCGGATTATCAATCGTCTCCATTGTTTTCACCTCCCCGAAACCAATTCATCTGGCCCAGATGATCCAGCCCCACAAGGCCAAGAAAAAGTACACAACGAACAAAAACGACTGCGCGTATAAACGCTTCCTAAAATCGATCACTGCCCAGCATGCGTTCGTAAACATCCACACCAGAAACCCGGCCGGATCTTTATTCACGTTCAGGACAACACCGAAGATGGAGAGGCCCGCGAGCATCCACATCACCAGCTCTCTAAACTCTTTCGGGTCCTTGCCGAACGGCCGGTTGGCTTCAACAAGCTTGCGCCGGTTATACCAGCTCAGGCTTTTATAGATTTCTTTCCATCCCTTATTGATTTTCATAGTTCGTTGCTCCTCCTTATCCTTTCTACGGAAAATTTATCTTCACCGACTTTACGGGTCATCAGACCGATAAATATTTGCGCAATATATTCACCAACCTCACTTGAAGCATCGATAACCGCCTTATCATTTGTTGCTAGATATGCCGCATGAAGTCTTACTTTAGCCTGGCCGAAAGCATATTCTGCAGTTTCAATAGCGCGGGCTATTTGCTTCTCGATGTTTCTCTTGCCTATCTTTTCGTGGAATTTAAATCTGCATACATCGGTCATCTTTATTGCCTCCATTGCGTGTATATCGCTTTTTCCGAAAAACTGTCACATGTCGCTTGAAAAATTATTTCAAATAATCCTTAAGCCCTTCTTTTTCAAAAAGCTCTCTAATCCGCGCAATCTCCCTGTAAATAACCATTCTGTGTTTGTCCATCTGTCTGGATGCGTCGCTTATACTCAACCCGTCTTCGCCTAAAAGCTTGCATAACTTCTGTTGTTGCGGCGTGAGTTTCTGAAATACCTTGGAAAATTCTATCTTGAGATCTGAATTAATTTGCGGCAGGGCATCATCGCTTACTGAAATTTTATCTTTTAATGCAGGGGAATCTTCCTCGTCTTTAAGAGGCTCGTCTATTGATACACTCTCATAAATTGCCTTTCTTTTATCCGTTCTTGCTTTTTCAGCAATGTGGCCGAGCACATTCGAAACAACCTCCGCCATATAGGTATTTTTTGACGCGCCGCGACCAGGATCATACCTGTCACGAACCTCCATCCAATGAATAAGGCATTCCTGTAGCAGATCGTCGAACCCCTCCCTCTCAAGACATTTCCATTTTTTTCGATACACATTAATAATTTTTTTAGCAACGGCAAGCTCCCAACTTTCAAATAAACCTCCGTAATTGAGACTCACGAGACACCTCCTTTGTTTTTCTGAGGTGTCTCAAATGAGTCCTAATCAACGATATGCATTTAACGCCATGAAGTAAATCACGGAGGGCTCATAAATATTTATGGAGGTATCACTATTTACGTTTCTTGATCCTCGACAAATCGTCGATGCCCAGCAATTCCCTTTGAGTCGGCTCCCTCCCGAGAATTCCAGACAAAACCATTGCGATTGCCTCGCAAAGCCTTGTTTTTAAAATCTCTTTTTCCGTTACGGTAGAATGTTCTGCGTAAATCACATGAATATGATCGCCAAATCTTTTCTGAAAATTATTTTTTATCCGCTGCCCCATATTTGTCACCTCTACCGTGTGTATATCGGGTTTCTTGAGAAACTGTCACAGCAAGATGTGACAATCCGAGAAAAAAAACGATATATACGCATTGAGGGCAAACTCTGAAACAATCCGACAAATTGTCTTAACTCATTGATATAGCTTGACTTGTTTAATTATTGTTATAGGGTTGGGGTGACAAAAAATGAAAGGGGGTGACAAACACATGACTGCAGAACAGAAAAAGAAAGACAAGGAGTTTTTGCATAAGCTTCATGCCAAGCATTACGGCAAGAAGAAATCAGAAGCTCAAAAAACCAAAGCGCCGGTTACCGGCGAGCCATCCGCCAAGGAGCCGACGCGCAACGAGCTGATGCTCTTGGCAAAAGATCGCGGCATTAAAAACTTCCGGGTAATCAACAAAGAAGAATTGGTTGATATCCTTAAGGAAGGTACAACCCAAGAACGCATCAACGAAATCGTTTCAGGGGCAGTAACCAGATGGAAAGCCGGTTGGGGAAAAGGCAAAAACAAAAAAGACGTTCAGGCATAAAATATCTTTCATCCGCCGTGTAAATGCATTTATTTACACGGCGGATGCCTGAAACAGAACATACATAATTAATGATTACGCCTAATACAAATACTCAAAAGAAAAAACGCTATGTCATCTATACACGTTGCTCAACGGATGATCAAGCGCAAGGCGATTTTACCACTTTGGATGCTCAGGCTTATCACTGCAAAAACATGTTAGATGCCTTCGGATATGAATTGGCTGAAATCGGAAAAAAAGGCATAATCAAGGACGACGGTTATTCGGGAAAAGATTTGAACCGCCCCGGAATACAGTTAATCCTCACCAATGTAAAACAAAAGAAATTCGACGGCATAATATTCTTTCGGCTTGACCGGCTCACGCGTAATCCGCGCGATCTATACGCCCTCATAGATTTATTCCGAGATACCAGAATAGATTTCATTTCCGTGCGCGAAAATTTGGACAGCTCGACTGCAATCGGCCGCGTAGTTATAGGAATACTCGGACTCCTCTCCGCGTTCGAACGCGAACTGACAGGCGAACGTGTCAAAGCTTCCTGCTTGGCCAGAGTAAGACAAGGCAAATGGGTGGGCGGCAATGTCCCCTTTGGCTACAAGTTAATCGATGACGGCGATCCTTTGCCGAACGGAAGACAGCCGCATAAAATAATCGTCGACCCTGAAAACGGCACCAAATTGCGTTTCATCTGGGAAATGGCGGCTGATAACAGATCTCTTTACGATATCGCGCAAGAGTTAATCCGCAGAGGTATAAAAACACCGAGCCAAAAAGTCTGGCGTAAACAAAGCGTCGCTTGGATTATTAAAAATCCATTCCATAAAGGCTATGTCAAATACGGGAATGAAATACACAAGG
The DNA here is from genome assembly GCF_004102945.1 of Candidatus Velamenicoccus archaeovorus. Classification (GTDB taxonomy): domain Bacteria; phylum Omnitrophota; class Gorgyraeia; order Velamenicoccales; family Velamenicoccaceae; genus Velamenicoccus; species Velamenicoccus archaeovorus. The sequence goes on from NZ_CP019384.1 coordinate 1,886,204, forward strand.
GCCATCATCCGGCTATTGTCGATGAACATTTATGGGAAAAGGCAAACAAAATTCTAACCGCAAAACTTCCCGGACATCGCTTTGCAAAACAACCCCAGGAATACATTTATCTCTTATCCGGCATCCTTAAGTGTGGGAAATGTGGCAGTCACTATGTCTGCGAAAGCGGTAACGGGCATTCTGAAAAATTCTTTTACTATGTCTGCGGCAGATCGAAACAAGGATTGGGTTGTGAAGCGTCACGGTTATCTGCCAAGGGATTCGATGATGCTCTAATCGATTATTTTAAGCGTGCTTCCCGCGATCAAGATATCATCGTAAAAGCTATCGGCGATGCCATCTTGGATTCGCAAATAAAGCTGGAAAACCTCGAAAAACTCATTAAACCTCTTCAAGAAAAACTCTTATCGGTTCAAAAAGAAGCAAACAAGCTTCTCGAGCTGGCCATGAACAGCAAGGTATCGCAAGGAAAAACTTACAAAGATAAAATGGCAAAGCTGGATGAGGAAATTATCAGGCTGGAAGACGACTTGGAAAAACTACAAGCTAAGAAGAGTGTTGCCCAGATGTCTGCAAATTCGGGAGAGTTTTTACATTCTAACCTTCGATTTGCCATGCAATATCTCGATCAGGCCCCTCCTGATGCCCGAAAAGCCTTGATAAAAGCCCTTATCAAGGAAATCATCGTTTACCAAGACTATATCGAAATAAAAATGTACATAGATCAACCGACTGTAGACAGCCTATCGTGCAGACTATCTGTTCCGGAGGCCCATAAACCGCCCCAAAATGACAAACGCCCTGCAGGGGAAACCTGCAAGGCGCTTGTTACTGCATCGAACGCTCGATGTTCGCCTGAGCGTCAAGATTGGCTGCCCAGAGTTGTCGCCAGCCGCACCGCACAACCTCAAGTGGTTCAATTAGTTGTGAAAATGGAGATTAGGCGAAGCAAGCGGATTTTGCTTAGTTTAGTCGATCCCCTGCCCCCAAAACCCATCCGGTTGCCGCCGGTTTACCCCAATACCATAGTAGAAGCCTTAAAGATCAAGGCATTCATGAGCCAGGGGCCTACGATGCTGACCTGGGCACAAACCCGTAAAGCGTTAAATATCTCAGAAGCCAAGTTAGCACACCTGCTGAAAATAGTCAAGACGCTACCTCCGGACTTCGTAGAAAACATGAAATCTTGCACTGATGAAAGCATGCTAAAAATCTTCCACGGCCGAAGACTTCTGAAGATCTCCCGCCTAAAAACCGAGAAAGAACGCCGAAGCGAAATTGAACGCCTATTGCTAAAGATTTAGACCTCAATTTCCCTTCTTATTTATTAGCCTCTACTCGCTTCTTAACATAGGCTGTTTGCTTCTTGTAGGAAAACAAAAAGATAACCAGTAAGGTAACCACGAGAATAAAAAGCTCCCACCCTCGGAGGATCGAAAACTTCCTTCCTAAAATTTCAACTAATTTAAGCAAAACGAGCAGCCCAAAGCATGCACATAATGTGCGGTAAGTATTGTTGACTTCTGATAAAAGCTCAACTCCTTCATCTTTTTTTGTGGCGGCTACATAATCTTTATAATCTGCGAATTTAAGGAATGACGTACATTTCAACAGTGGCTCAACAACAAGAGAGCCAACCCTACTAATTACCAACCCTACAAAATAGTACAAAAAGAGTCCCAAAATTACATCCTGTTGTATAAAAGAATAGTCAGTTATTGCGTCAGCCAGAACAACAAAGACAACTCCGGGAAAAAGATAATTAAATAGATTATATGAGGAAAGTTTATCAATTATGTCTTTCATTTATTATTCCTCCCCTATTCTGCAACTTCATCATAAAATGGCAATGGTTCTGCCTTGACCCAACCGCGATCCGGAGCATTGTCAAAATGACATTTTGTGCTTTCCTTAGTAGCAAGAACTTTAGCGCCACGTCTCATAAAAGCATTTACTACCTTTCGCGATGGGTGCTTAGGGTCTCCATCTTTTGGAGAGCTCACAAAGGCTGTTTTTAGGTGTGCTGGTTCCTGTAACTTTTCACCTACTATAGAGTCGAGCAAAGAAGGACCTATGTTATGCTTACTTCCATGATGAGGAACTTGAATAAAGTTTAGTGTTTTCAAATCGATCCCTAGGCTTACCGCCTTCTTGATTGCCCCACTTAACGCCTCAATACCAGCATCTCCAGTAAATAGAAATTTCTTCCCTTCAACTTGAAGCAATAAAATTACACTTGAGTTGTTTTCTGCGCTCGTTTCGTTTTCCTGCGGGTCAGCCAATGTTTCTAGTCCCCAGTTCTCAGCAACCCATTTGATCGCCTCTTTAACAGCAGTAACAATCCTCTCAGTTAAAGTCAAACTTTCTTTTGGTTCAGGTGTTTCCCGGAAATTAGCAAGCATAACACTATAGAAATCTTTGGTAGGGCTTAATACAACTATTTCGGCATTCCCGTCTGTAAAATCATCCGCAAAAGGCTCATAAACGCGAATATTCTTCTGCTTTGCCAATGATTCTAACTCATAGGCATCCTCTAATGCTTTTTTTAAATTAGCTTTTAAACTGGTCCCCGTAATTTTGCCGTTTTGAAACATGTTCTTTAAATCTTGGGCATGTTCCCATGGCCTATGAAGACATAGAACTCCAACTGTAAGATTGTTAATTACCTCGGTTAATCCAGAAGCATGATCTGCGTCAGGATGAGAACAGAAAACATAATCAACTTTTGCGGCTTTATAATATTTCTTGATATGTTCAATAAGGGATTTACCGGATTCCTTTGTCCCTCCGTCAATAACCATTATTTTTTGCTCCGAACGATCCCCATGAAGGTTGCCCCATCGAATTGCAATAGCATCGCCTCCACGTTCACCCTCACCAACTGGTAAAAAATCTATCTCAAATCCCATAATTCACCTCACAGATTGATTCGCTTTAGTGCCCAACCAGCTAATTTCTCACAATAAACATCAAGCGAATGATGTTGTACGCCTATATCCTTCGCGATCGTCCACGATAACCAGATTAAATTTAGCGATCGCGTTAACTCGGCATATTCTGTTAACACTTTTGCATCTGCGTTTATTGACACTTTAGTCAAAAAGCGCATATCCCCATGATGCTGGTATTCAGAAAAGTTCTCAGCAAGTATTTTAACCTTATTGTTCTTTACCTTCTTCTTAATCAGCCAAAATAGGGGCAACATAATCGGCGTAAATGGTAAGAAAGGCACCACATCAAAAGAATTGATGACCCTGTAGATTGACGCCTTGATCTTATCGTCAAATTCTTCATTGCCGACTTTAGGGCTTCCAAATGTGTAGCATGCCGCCAGGTTATCTGAATTGATCTCGGACGTCGCAATTAAAGCCAATGCCCCGCCGAGAGAATGGCCGGTTACATACAATCCATAATCAGTCAAAGACTGCAGTTGCTGAGTAACATCTACTTGTATTTTTTTAAAAGCCGAAAGAAAACCTTTGTGAGTTTTGATATTATTCTGATCCACCCGCATAGCGGCATATAAATCAGTAAATACATCAAAGAACGTTTCAAACGTCAAACCTTCAGTCTGTGTACCTCTAAATGATAGGACCGCCATCTTGTCAGGATCCCTTTTTGCCAAAAAGGCCTGCGTTCCATCTTGATTAAATGCTCTAACCAGTAAGAATCCTGCTTCTGTTAACGCGGATTTCAACTCAGTGTCGTCTTTTTCAAAAGGCAAGTATGCCAGTTTCGACATTTTGGCCATAAGCCAAGATGTCCTATCACTATAAGCTGCTCGTTTTACCGGCGGGGATAATAATTCAGGATATTCAAAATATTTGCCGCTCATATAAATCCTTCATAAAAAATGCCATAAATCCTGAATTCGATCGGGTTATGGTATATGACATGTTACTAAGCCCTAAAGGCTTTTAATCCAATTTACCTTCTTCTAGATCACCTGGAGGCTCAATCCCTAAAAATTCTCTATAAATCCTATCCTTATAATCTTTGCCAATTTCGTTCACGGCACTTATAAATGCCTTATATGTTCCTGTTCCGCCGATTTTTTCCCAGAACTCATCCCCGATAAGTACAACATCATCATTTTTCATATCAAACCAGCGAGCGGGGAAAGCCCATGCGTAATCAGCACGTTTGCCATAAGGGTTATACGGCAACGCATAATAGGCACCATCGACTTGTAGTGGTTGCATGCTGTAAAGCTTCAAAATTTTTTCTTTACTGACCTTCGTTTGATCGCTATTGGGCAAAGGAGCCTTTAACTCAAAAGCATATTTTTTATTACTACGTTTATCCTCAGCATAAACATCGCAGATAACAGTCGTGGGGATAAGCTTCTCGCTCTTACCTTCTAAAATATATTGCAATTCCTTTTTCCAATCAGGACGCACCTTTTCCTTGCCTCGCCCGGAATGCTCCAGGGTATTCAAAACCTCTTGAATTCTTCGTAGCCGTTCTGAATTTACTTGTCCTTTTATTGACACACCCTGCTCACCATGTCCAAGCCCATTATTGGCCGCTACAATGGCTAATTTCTCCCAAACATTACCAAATGGAGTAACGAACCGCCTTTCGAAATGAGATCCTTTAAATATCTCATCCGGCACCAGAGCCGCATATAGCGGCTTCTCTGCTTTGTGGTCTTCTTTAATAAACGGATCCTCGACTAAAACCTTATGCATAATTCTGTCCATCATCGATTTGATGACAGACTGGATCGCCTCTTTCATTTTTTGTTTATCTGTCATATTTTCTCCCATATTAAAATGCTCTCATAAAAAGCGCCTTCTCGGCGGCCTGTTCGTCTATTTACATGACGATCGACTCGCCCTACAGATTTGAAGCCTACGTCTTCTGCCTTGTACAAGTTAAATTTATCGTTAACAACGATTAGGGCAAGTCCTTTTTTAACCATAAAATCTCTGGTATGCGACAGAACATCGTTTATACCTTTAATATAATCTTTGCGAGCCTGTTCCGACTGTCCATTTTTTGCGGGGCCGATTTCCCTCGTCTCATTATTTTGTAAACCCAATAGTTCGTAAGCATATTTGTGTTGGTCGTGATAATCAATAAGTCCCAGATAGGGCGGCGATGTAAAGATCATATCAATATTCTTCGGCAATTTTACTTCGCGGGAATCATCGTGAAAGATTACAACCGATGCTTCCGTTCGTAATTTTGCGTATTCCTTTATTCTATCCAGCGTATCAAGAGTATACCTGTATAAAAACTTATAGGCTTCGCTTACTGGCTGACACGTTCGATTATGTTTATAACAAAAATATGGTTCGATTTGAGGTTTTTTAGGGAAATCCAAATCATAGTGCGTCACAAGGCGAGCAGAGCGAGCAGAGCGCGATAAAATTACTTTCAATAAATCTTTATACGTGTATTTATCGATCAAGTCTTTAAAATACAGTAATTCGTTTTGCGTGCTCTGGGAGAACCATGTTTTGACGTATTCACTGCTGGTTGATAAACGGCCATTACCTCCATTTTTTGGAGAAGAGGGGCCATATTTAAAAGTATATAATTTTTTCAGAATATCTCTCAATTCCGTTTCCAGTAAATCTAAATCATATTTAGCCGTCTTAACTTGAGAAAGCAAAGTGTTGAACGAAGAAATGTCTGTGCCGATTGAATCAACCCCAAGAATATTTGCCTCCACAAGGGTTGTTCCAGATCCACAAAATGGGTCGTAAACTAATTTTGGCTGATATTTCCTAAGGAAAATTTCGACTAATTGAGGAATAAATTTCCCCATATATGGATGCAGTCTATGGACATGCTTTGTCCGTTCGTTTTCCGGAAGATCTCTTTCACGCCAATTCAGGTTCAAATCATCAAGTCTAGTTTTTGAATTAACACTTGCGAAATCGGTAAGAGGGGTTTGTTTATATTGGATCGATATTTTTTCTGCTACTGCGTTATCATACATACTTTTCTCCTCTATCCTTAAATAAAATTACTACATATTTGGAATCGTTGCCACGACCACTCCCTGAATCTGAAAATCCCTTGTTAGAACAATAGGCTGGTGCTGTTTATTTTTTGATCTGGGTTTTAAAACAACCGTCTCCCCTGCCTCGTGAAACTCCTTAACAGTTGCTTCATTATCAATCAGCGCTACAACAGTATCACCATTCTTCGCTGTTACTTGTTGACGAACTAAAACAAAATCTCCGTCACCGATGCCTTTCTGATTCATCGAGTCACCTTTTGTTTTTAGAAGAAAATAACGATGTGGCGGACAGGCTAATTTTATGCTAACCGGTATTTTAGCTTGTATATTTTCTTCGGCAAGCATTGGAGCGCCGCAAGCTACAACTCCAACCAATGGGACATCCACGGTCTGAGCACGTATCCTATCATCACCAACACTTTTGACAAACTGCAAGCTTCCATCGTCCCTACGACGTAGCACACCTTTCTCAATCAGCTTGTTAACAATCAACGAGGCAGAACGAGGCGAACGATATCCAAGAGAAGACATGAGTTCACGCATGGATGGGATGCGTCCGATGTGCAGGATGAAATTGCGTATTTCGCGGATGGCTTCTAGTTCCTTATTCGTTATAGCGGTAGTCTGCATGTATACAGTATTATACACTTAGGATAATTTGTCAATGATTTTTTTCAGTAATTAAACATATCTTTCTGGAAGGGCGCGCTGGAAATACTTGCGAAACAAAAAACCTCCGCCAGCCTACTTAGCCAACGGAGGATCTATTCTTCAAGACGATTTCCTATTTATTGGATAATTTTTTTGCAATATTTTTGATGCTGTTATCCGGATGCTTAAGGAGCTTTTCTTTATCGTAGGCGATAAAATCGGGGTGGAGGGATATGCGGTACTGCTTTGAGCCGTTGTTCTCTATAAACTTCTGGCCGTCTTTATCCAGTAGGCTTCCCTGCAAAGCCGTCCTGAGATTACTGTAAATCTGAAATTTCTCGACATCGGCAATTATGCTGTCCGAGCCCAAGCTATGCCGGTGAACCCAGCCCTCTTTTGTTTTTTTTAATTCCAGCGCAAGGCGCAAGAACAGCTTAAACACCGAGTCGCCAAGCTTTATCTTGTGGTTATTCACTTCGATTTCGTTGCTCCGCCTCATGGGAATGGTGCCGGGTATATAGACCTTATCGTAGCATTTGTATTCAAAATCCTTATAATCCTTATTTTGCTTCTCTGTCAGCTCCCTAATGACAAGGTCCATGCCTATATCCGGCTTCAGCAGCCCAGATATAATCTCTCCGAGCAGCCTACAGATTTGAGTATCAAAGGTTTTATGGACAAGGTTCGTCTTCTTTAAGCGCTTTTTAAGGATACCAGCTTCATTGCTTGATACAGGCGTAAAAACAACAAGGATGCTATTATTTTTGAAGATGTATTTTAAGGTAGACAACTTAAGCAGTTTTCCATTGCCGACATTAAGGATAAAAACCAACCCCATACGCTTTCCGCTACGAGTTTGATTTGCTATATAAAAATACCCTTTTCGCATTCTTGCCCTTTATTACGCGCCTATCTAACTTAATTCTTCTATCCATTTTTCCAAAGCCTCGGGGTCCCAAGCCAAGCGTTGTGTCGACCTGCATTCCAAGGCCTTAGGAGCTGTTGCTTTTTCGCAGCCTTCAAGAAACATACCGCGAATATTCATCCACGCTTTACCAGACAAAAGCGCGTCTTTCATCTTATAAAAATTGTTGACTTCCCATTCCACCCAGGCATTCTTATAAGTCCCATCTCCGATTAAAACAACTAATTTGGCACACTGCTCAAATTTTTTAATAATCTCTTCTCGTATTGCTCTTGAACGACCGTCATTTAGCTGGCACTGTATCAATTTTTCGCTCCCGTCAGCCGATATTTCTTTAAAGCAACAATCGTGAGCCTCAAACACATGTTTCGATTTACCTTTAAGAAAATTAAAGGCTTCGACTTGCTTCTGATCAGTCTGGTCAAAACTAACAAATACGTTTATTGCCATGGCCTCCGCTCCTTTACATTTAAACCCGTTAATGGCAACTCTGCTATTGCGCAGACAGCCCATTATAAGGCCCGAAATACAGGCCGCAGGTTATTTACCCATACTGCTTTAATATTTTTATCCGCCTAAAACCTCTTTTTCCGCTTTAAGCCATATATTCCAATCTTTTCCTTGAGGTTTCCCTTCTTTTTCCCAAAGATAATATGCTTTCTTCTGCACCTCAACAAAGAACTTTTCAGATCCGGCGGAGGTTTCTTTCTTATCGGTTGTAATTTTCTTTATTTTTGCAGCCATTGGACGCTCCTTTCTGTTATGTAATTACTATTAACCGCCATACCTAAAATGCTTTTCGCGCACCTCCTTTCAATAAGATTTAATCTAATATAGTAATGCCCTTGGCAAGCATTTTTTTATCTTGAGTCTTTATAAAATCTATATTGATCTTGTTTCCGGCTTTTATATCGCAAAGGCCAGCGTTTTTATTGCCCTTTCCTATAATCAGTGTTTGGGCATCTACAGTAAAAATTGTCTTTATATGCTTCGCCTTGTTCCCGCTAACCCTTGTTTCCTCTGTAACTAATCTCTTGGCATTATTATCTACGCTCTTTACTTTAACACCCAGTAATCTATCAGAAATTCTTCCTTTGCGTTTACAGCCCATTTTTAAAGTACTTTAGAAACAACCATATCTTTAAGCCAAAGGCTCGTTACTCCATGGTCGTTTTTTAAGGTTAAAACTATATCCTCATCATTGCCATTATATTCATACTGCTCAATATAATTCCCCGTTGAAATTACCCTGATATTTTCAATAATGCCGGTGCTGTCTCCAGAATATTTTATCGTGTCTCCTATGTTTAATGTCACATTCCGGCTCATTTAGTATCCTCCTTGATTTTTTAAGCCTTCCAAGCTGGCCATTGATCTTATTTTTAGATTCTCAGCAAAAACAAGAACTTATTAGCAATCCAGAAATATATTGTAATGCCCAAGATATCAATTATTGTCGTAAGTAAAGGCCCGCTCATCAAAGCCGGGTCTAATTTAATCTTTTTTAATATAATGGGGAGGCTGGCGCCTATCACTGCGGAAATGATAACAGTTAACCCCATGGAAAGCCCCACAGAAAGGCTCAAGCCCCAGTTGTATTCTTGAAAAAATACCCTTAATATGCACGCTAAGGCCAAAATGCCGCCTAACAAGATTCCCAGCATTGACTCTCTTAAAGCTACCTTGAGAAAATCGTTTATTTTTATCTCGCCCACCGCCAAACTCCTGATAACTATCGTCGAGGATTGGGTGCCTGCGTTACCAGCCGTATCAACAAGCATGGGGAGAAAAAAACTTAATGCAATCCATTTTTGTATAGTCAGCTGGAATTTTTGAAGAATAAAGCCTGAGGCAGATCCCAAAATCACCAATAAGATAAGCCAAAAACTTCTTTTCCAAAGTATATTAAACAGATTCGTCTCAAGATAAGGTTCTTCTATGGGGACAACTGCGGCAATTCTTTGGAAGTCTTCTGTGGCCTCCTCATCAATAACATCTACCAGATCATCAAAGGTTATTATCCCTAATAATTTCTCATTATTATCTATAACCGGCAGAGCCAGAAGATCATATTTTTTAAAAATGCCTAAAGCCTCTTCTTGATCCCGGTATACGTTAATCTTCTTCACATCTCTAAACATAATGTCTTTTATCAGCGCGCCTGCCTGGGCTAAAACTATTTTTTTAAGCGATACTACGCCTATTAATTTCCTTTCGGCATTTAATACATAAGCGTGATAAATTGTTTCTGTTTTTAAGCCGATTTGTTTTATGTGCTCCAGGGCGGCTTCAACAGTCATGTCTTCATAAAGCTGCACAAAGTCCGGAGTCATCAGCCTTCCCACGGAATTCTCGGGATAATTAAGTATCTGCTGGGCTATCTCTCTTTCCTCATAATAAAGATAGCTCATAAATTTTTTAACCAGCTCCGCAGGCATTTCTTCAAATAATCCGGTCCTGTCGTCAACCGACATTTCATTTAAGATTGTCCTGATTTCAGATGTGGTTAAATCCTCGAGCATTTTTTCCTGTTCCTCTACAGGAAAACTCATAAAGACTTCCACGGCTGTGTCGGGAGGAATCATGCGGAATACGATCATCTTCCAGGATGGGTTAAAAAGATGGAAGATAAAATACGCTATGTCTTCCGGATGCTGCGGGATAATCTCCTTTAATTCGGAGAGTTTTCTTTGCGTTATCAGTTCTTCTGCTTTTTTTATAATTTTCTTATTCATATCGCCTATGTTTAGAGATGATATTCTTTGGCCGCTTCCGGCTGATATAATATTTTCTTAATCTTAAGCCTTCTTACCCCTGCCGGGACTTTCCATTCGATAACATCTCCTACTTTATAACCCAATATTGCTGTGCCGATGGGGGCTAAAATAGAGATTTTGTTTTGCTCAATATCTGCGTCTTCAGGATATACCAGTTGATAAAATTCGTCTTTACCCGTATCCATATCCCTGAGATAGACCTTTGAGTTCATCGTAACGAATCAGGCGGGATTTTGTCGGTATCAACTATAATTGCCCTGTTTAATTCGGCTTCAAGCTCTTCGATCCGCGCCCATTCCGCATCGTTCCTTGAGTTCTTTATTTTCCTTACCTCTTTAATTAATCCCAATTCATCCCGCGAACTGAAGCTGTGCTCCAGCTCATCAAGGGACCGCCTGTCAATATCCTGCCGGGAACTCATATTTTTGATTATTTCTGTGAGGCGGTCAAAATCCGGCTTTGTTATATAAATTTGCTTGTCTTTCATTGCGACTCCTTCTCTATATTTTCGGTTAGTTTTCTATTCTTTATATATATTGCTCGAGCCTTTTAATCCATAACTCTGATGTGGGCTGTATCTTTAATATCTGGACGCTGTATTTTGATCCGTCGAATTCTTTTACTTCTACGGTGTCTCCTTTTTTATGTCCCAGCAAAGCAATTCCTAAATTAGAAAGCACAGAAACCCTGCCCAGCTCTTTACACTCAATTTTTGGGATGACAAATAAATATTCCTTCTCTTCCGCAGTTGATATATTTTTAAACCTTACTGCAGAATTAAGGTATACGATATCAACGAGCCCAAGGGAAGCATCATCAACTTTTTTTGCTTTATTTAGCTTTTCTTTGAGGAATAAAATGCGCTTTTTTGTTTGTCGATCAGGAAAACTCCCGGCCTCATAGCCAATTATTAATTCCTTAATTCTCCTGTAGTCGCTTTTTTTAATTATGCACATTTAGCTTAACTCATTCTTAATCCTTATGCGCTAATTTCCGCAATGTTGACAGTATGCGCAGCAATATCACCTACGCTCTGAATAACAAATAATAAAATAGATTCGCCTCTTTCCGCTGTTTCTGATTTTTTATTTGTTTCCATTAAATCATCCTGCATACGGCTGCATATCTTTCTTAGCTCCAGGCTTGCTAAAATAGTCTTCTTAGCTAACCCTGCGTCTTGTTTTAAAAAAGAAATGACCGAATCCCAGACAATATTTTGAAAAATTTTAGCAAATTGAGAAATATTGATTTTATACCTTTCGGGGATATCTGTATTTAAACTTAGTAGGCTTTCCGCAATACCAGCGGTTAAGTCCCCAATTTGTTTTAATTCAATATTAACGCTTATGCTTGAAGAGATGAATGTTAAGACGCTGCCCTCGGGCTGATACTGTTTAATGATATTAGTAAGATATTCCCCGGAGGCGACGCAAAGAGCTCCTATTTTTTTGTTATTGTCTATTATCTCTTGTATCTTTTGGGCATCAAAGCGCATCAGGACGCTGGATGTTTTGCTGATAGCCTCCTGCGTTAAGCGGCAGCTTTTAAGCAAATCATCATTTAATTTCTTAAGATCTCTTTCAATGTCCATTATTGAAATATCCCTCATATCCATCCAATGCTTTTGCAATAACCAAATTAAAATATTCATGCCTCATTACTTTTTGATCCCCGCACTGACTTGATAATAATAGGCTTCATTTCTAATTGATAGAATGGGCAATCCATAAATTTCCCCACACAATACTGCTTTTTGCGTTTGATACTTGGACGGAATAAGCCGTCTCCGTAACATCCGCAATAACCAATCGGCCTTGCAGCAACAAAATAAGGGCACATGATTCATTTCCTCTTATATTGCAGGGCTAAGGCGCGCTGCCGTCCTTACATCCCCTATGGCATAAAATGCGTTAGGGTCGAATTTCTTTATAATATCTAATGTCCGGTCCAATAACTTGCGCCGCACAATTATAAAAATAATCTTTACAGGGCCGGATGTCCCCTGTGCGTCGATTGTGGTTGCGCCGTAACCATTTGCGCGGAAATACGTTAATAAGCCAGCCGGATCCTTGTCTGTTATAAATTGAACCGCTAAATTTCCTATAGCTATTCTTTTTTCTATGGTGATGCCGACAAAAGTCCCCATGCTGAATCCGGCCGCAAAAGCAATATAATTTATGGGGTTATTTAAATTCTGCATTATTTGGGTGACGCCTACAAGCCAAATCAGCATTTCAAAAAACCCTATAATTGCGGCAAGCGCCCTTATCCCCCGGGTAACAAAAATAATCCTCATTGCCGCCATGCTTACATCCGCTGCGCGGGCCAGAAAAATCAAAAGGGGGATAGCTATTTGAACAAAAATGTTTTGCGGTATATAAAACTGCATATCAAATTTCTCCTTTAGACCTTTTATTCTTTATTGCCAAAAGAATTATCTGTCGGCGCTTCAGGCTCTCCAGGGGATGTTTTTGCCTTAAAATAAGAGCAATCCTTAAAATTCCCCAAGCAAGACTTCTTCATTAACTCTTCGCTAGGGCAAAAGGCGCCTTCAGGATGACAACTGCATACGGTCTGCGTTTTTAACTCAAGCAGATACGGACACATGCCGCCTCCTTTTAAAATCCAGGGTTAGCATCTGCTAACCCTGGATTTGCTTAAACAGCCTATTATTTTTGTTATTGAGCGGGCGCCTCTTTATTTTCGCTCGCTTCTTCAATTATCGTAATAACATCTCCTACTGCGATACTGGCCTGTTCAAGCGCTTCTTTCAGCTGCTGAAGAGACATCTGTTTCTCTGCCATATGCACCTCCTTCCTGGTTTAAGCTTGTGTCAGTAAATGCCTCTATTTTAAAATACGGACAATCCCTGAATCTGCTAAAACAAAAATCATGCCTTCTTTGAAGACTCGGGCAAAATAACGTTCCTGGATAACAAGCGCATAAACTCTGGAGTTTTGAATTAATAAAATATGGACACATAATGAACCTCCTTGCCCCCTTGTTTAACATAAGGGCCTTTTATTACTTACGCGGGAGAATCTGTATATATTAGTTTTTCGATTTTCTTGACCAGCCCGGCTGCGTCTTCTGATTTATCGTAATACTCATCGGCATTAGGAAGGAAGAATTGTTGGTCATTTTGATTAAAAACGCTGGCGACTAATATTTTTATGCCCGGGAACTCTTTTTTTATCTGCTCATAAATTTCAAACCCGCTCTGTTTGGGCATGGCAAGGTCAAGGATTACTAAGGCAACCTCATTACTTTTCCTTAATATATCTAAACCGGCATTACCGTCATGGGCTTCAATGATGCGGTAGCCGTATTCCTCTAAATAGTGGCGGTATACCTTCCTGATACGGGGCTCATCGTCAATCACCAATATGCTTTTTTGCTGTTTTATACTACGTTCGGCCTTCTTGATTTTTTCCAGCAGCAAATCCAGGCCTTGCGCTTTATCATAATAATCAGCGGCACCCTCAATCATCTTCTTCTGCTCGTCAACAGGATAAACGCTTGCGACGATTACTTTGACTTTCTTGTAAGATCTCTGCATCATATCGTAAAAAATACTACCGTAAACCTGCGGCATTTTTATATCAAGTAGCATTATATCTACGGGCTCTTTATTTAATATACAGGATGCCTGGATGGCATCGGGAGCATCAAGAACTTCAAAGCCTTCATTTTTAAGCATCGTGTGATACATTTTCCTTACCTTATCTTCATCTTCAACAATAAGAATTTTGGTCATTTTTGCTCCTCTAAATGAGCGGGCGGCTGCAGAGTTAAACTACATTTCCTAATAAATCTCCACAGCCACCCAAATTTTCTTTTTTTCTTTTTATCCTGCCATAAGTATAACTTATGACGGATTAAAGAAACGTTAAAAAGAAATTAAAATTTTTAATAATTAGCTGTTCGAAAAATGGGGGAAGAATTTAAGATTTGTTAATTAAGAAGAGGGATGGAAACGGAAAAATTAGAGCCTTGCCCCGCACGGCTGGTTACTGAAATTTCACCTCCATGCAGTTCGGCTATTGATTGGGCGATGCTCAAACCTAATCCGCTGCTGGGAGAACTGTCTTTAGTCTTTCCTTCGATACGGAAAAACTTTTCAAAAAGTTTTGGCATATTCTCTTCTTCAATGCCAATTCCTGTATCCACGATAGAAACAAGGGCTTTTTGGTTTTCGTATTTTAAACTTATACCAATGCTGCCGTTATCGGGGGTAAATTTTATCGCATTATCTATTAGATTTAAAAATAAACGCCTCAAGTGCAGCTCATCCGCGTTGATTGTGCCTGCCTCTTGCGGAATATCAATGTTTACTATTATATTCTTTGGGGAAGCTAAAATTTTCGCCTGCTCATAAATTATCCCTATAAATTGAGTTAATTCGATTTGCTCAAATTTCAGAACATCTGGCTGGTAATTCATTTTAGTCAGCAGCAGCAAATCCTCGATGATTTTAAGCATCCTCTTGGTCTCTTCCAGGCTGACGCTGATGACTCTTTTATATTCTTCTTTGTCTCTTTCCTTTTTTAAGGCAAATTCCGACTCCCCCCGGATAATGGCTATCGGGGTTTTTAATTCGTGGGCGATATATGAACTCGAATCCGTGATATACTCGAATGACTCCCCCAGCCGCGAAACCATATCATTAAAAGCTTGTATCAAACTGCGCAACTCTTCATCAACATTCTCTGCTTTGACTCTCAGGCTTAAATCTTCATGAGTAACGTTGTTGGCGGTATCGGTAATTTCTTTAATTGGCCTTAAAATCCTTGCAACAATCACCCGGCCGATAAAATACCCGAATAATAAAGTTATAGGGATAGGGATTAATATATAAAGCAGTTTATTGTCTTTTAGCGCAGCCGAAGGAATAATAAATAAGAAAGCAATATATAAAGATAATAAAACCCCTAATATGGATGCGTATAATATGCTGATTTTTAATTTAATGGTTTTAGCGCGCATTCCTATTCCTTTAAAACATACCCTTTCCCATGAATGGTATGGATAAGCTGCTTTTTCTGTCCTTTATCAATCTTATTGCGCAAAAAATTCATATACACATCAATAACGTTAGTGAAGCTGTCAAAATCCTCATGCCATACGTGCTCAGAAATCATAGTCCTAGTGACGACATGGGTGGCATTAAGCATAAGGTATTCCAAAAGGGCAAACTCTTTACTGGTGAGCTGGATTTCTTTTCCGGCCCGGGCAACTTTATGCCTGAGCTGATCCATTTCCAGGTCGGCAATCTTAAGAATGCCGGTTTTGTCCTGCTTATTTCTCCTCAGCAGCGCGCTGATTCTGGCTAAGAGCTCTTCAAAAGCAAACGGCTTAGCCAGATAATCATCGGCGCCGGAATTCAAACCTAAAACCCTATCCCGTACCCTGTCTTTGGAGGTAAGCATCAAAACAGGCACATTTATTTTCTTGCTCCTGAGTTCCCGACACACAGTAATACCGTCCTTAACCGGCAGAATAACATCAAGGATTATAAGATCATATGGGTTAATTTCAGCTTGGAATAAAGCCTTCTCTCCGTCATTGACCACATCAACCACATAATCTTCTTCTTTCAGGCCGCGCTGGATAAAACTGGCCATCTTTATTTCATCTTCAACTAATAAAATTCTCAAAACCCTGCTCCTTTTTTAATATTACTGCGCAAGCTGCGAGAAGATGTTTTGCAGCATAGTTAAATCACGCTGATTAGCAAGGACCAAAAGGACATCTCCCCCTTCTATAATTGTATAGCCATTTGGAATGATAAATTTATCGTTGCGGGAAATAAGCACTATCAATGCATCCGGGGGAACGCTTAATTCAATAATTGGCCTGCCGACAACGCCTGCATTATACGGGACAATAATATCGGTTAATTCGGCATCAATACCTTCTGTCTTTTCGAATTCAAGGGGATAACGTGTTTTATTAGTCCAGGGAAGGTCCAGTTTCAATACTTTAGCGACAACCGGGATAGAAGTGCCTTGGATAAGAACCGAGGCGATAACAATAAAGAAGACAATATTAAAAATGCTGTCTGCCTGCGCGATACCCGCCATGAAAGGAAATGTCGCCAGGATAATCGGAACCGAGCCCCTAAGGCCAACCCATGCGACCATGGCTTTTTTGCGCATGTTCATTTTAAACGGCAACAGACACAGCAATACGCTGACAGGACGGGCAACCACCATAAGAAGAAACGTCAATAACAATCCCGGGCCTATTAACGGAATAATATGGGAAGGAAAAACGAGTAGGCCCAATGTTATAAACATCGCGATTTGCATCAGCCATGCCAGGCCGTCATGAAATCTTGTAATCATCCTCTTATTCGGAAAGTCTGCCTGGCCAAGCATCAGGCCTGCAACATACACCGCCAGTATCCCATTGCCTTTCAGGAAAACTGCGATTACATAAGTCAAAAGGATCAAAGAAATAACCACGGCCGGATACAGCCCTTCGTAGTACAATTTCAGGCGGTTAATGGAATAAACAATGACTTTGGCCATCAAATAGCCTATAACCGCGCCCATGCCCATATCCAGAAAAAACCTGGGAATCAAAGCGGCGATACCCATATTCTTGGCAGTCAGGATAGCAAGAAAACCGACGGTCAAAAATACCGCCATCGGATCATTGCTGCCGGATTCAAATTCAAGTAATGGCTTCAGGGGCTGTTTTAAGCTTATTCGTTTTGACCTTAAGATACTAAATACTGCTGCAGCATCAGTGGAGGAAACAATGGAGCCGAGAAGCATTCCTTGAAGCAGAGAAAATTTAAAGATATACACGGCAAAAAAACCTGTTATGACTGCGGTTAGCAAAACTCCTAAGGTGGAAAGAATAATTCCCGGCCAAACTATCGGCTTAGTATCTTTCCAGTTAGTATCAAGGCCGCCGGAAAAAATGATAAAAATAAGGGCGATGACTCCGATGGATTTAGCCAGCCGCGCATTATCAAAATAAACCCTGCCGATCCCTTCCGATCCGGCGAGCATCCCGATTACCAAGAATAGCAACAAAGCAGGTATAGCGAACCTGTCCGAAAGCTTGCTTGAGACAGCGCTCACGAATATTAGCACCGCAACCCATAATAAAATTGTTTCAAACGCCATAATTAACTTTTCCTATTAGGCTATTCCCGTGTTTGTTTTGTATCGTGATCTTCGTGTTCTGCCTGCATAGTTTCTTCGTGATGCCCGCCTTTGCCAGCGATAGCGGTATGAATGCCCTCCACATAATGTATATATTGGACATACGCCTCAACATACTCCCGTCCAGTCTCAACGCTTTCATCTTTATGCTTTCTAGTCTCAATCGCACGATTAAACCGCTCTGTAACGCCTTCTGTTAAGTGGTGGGTCATTTTATCCGTTAATTCAGTAACCGAACCAGCATCGAACGCCTTATCCGCCTCTGCCACTATCGGCTCAACCTCTCCTGCTGGTTTTAAGCCCGTGAAAGAAGCGCCTTCACCAGCCCGATGAATACGGATAAGCGTCTCAAAGAATTTCTTCTCCGAGGCTTCTTTGTTTTGAGGATTCTTCGTCCTTTCAACCGTGGCCATTTGAAAGGCCGAACGAACTTCTGACTCAGCATCTTTTTTAACCCATTTCAAAATCGGCGTAACGTCGTTTTTCTCTAAAGCAACCTGCGCATCCTTGACTACCGGTCCGTCCATCGTGTCACAGTGGGCAAATACCTTACCCGGCATAAAAGTCATCGCCAAGAATAAGACCGAGATAAACACTGCACCATTGATTTTGCTCATATAATGCCTCCTTTTTCTTCGATCCGGACGGCTATCTTTAAGATTTCTGCTGCCTTAAATATCTCTGCCATCAAGAACCCCTTTTCTATTTTGCTTCAAGGTATTCTTTTAGAGCCTGCGCATTATTGTGTTTGTCGTCTTTTGCAGCATACAAAAGCGTTATGTTGCTTTCAGACTTTTTTGGAATTTGAGCGATAACATCTTTCTTTTTATCAAGCTCATTAAAATATCTGCGTTTAAACTCTTTCCATTTTGCCGGGTCATGGGCAAACCATTTTCGCAGATGGTCGCTTGGGGCAATATCTTTAAACCAAAGATCGATCTTTGCCTTTTCTTTGCTTATGCCTCTCGGCCACAGCCTATCAACAAGGATTCTGAAGCCATCAGCTTTCATAGGACTTTCATAAATTCTTTTTATTTTTATCATCTTCACTGGTTTTTAATCATAACTAAAAGCATCTTAAATTTCTGCATAGCCTTCAAAGCGTGCGGTTTGTTTGCAGGTATGATGATCATTTCGCCTTTTTTCACAATAGAAGGCTTACCGGAAATCTTAATTTCGGCCCGGCCATCCACAAGATAAACTAGCGCGTCAAACGGAGCCGTATGCTCGCTTAAACCCTGTCCTTTATCAAACGCAAATAGGGTAACGGTGCCAGTATCTTTCTTCACGATTTCCTGACTGACGATTGCGTCAGCCTGATACTTGAGTAGATCCGAAAGGACGAATGCTTTAGCTAATAATTTATTTACCTTCATTTTTCTCCCATTCTAAAACGATATTCTTATATATGGCGTGGATAAACTGGCGGTCAAAATCGTTAAACTCAACCAGCATAGCGGATTGTTCATCTTTGGTGAAATAATTCATCACCGGCAAAAAGAAATGCTTATCTTCTTTTTCAATATGCTTGGGATAAAACTTCACAAGGATACCCATATTCCCTACAATTACCTTGACCGAATCTTTTTCTCCAGCAAGATATTTATTTCTGGCCTCAACGAGCTTTTGGGTATTTTCTCTGCCGAGAGCGTGCTCTTTGACAAGCTCATCCATGATCCTTTTGTGCTCTGTGGACAACTGTTTTTTAGCCAAATCCCTGAATAGAATATCTTCTTCCTTGCCGTGGTGCAGGCGGTCGGCATAGGTCTTTATAAAATCAACCGCTGTCCGGATAAACTCCATATCAGGCGCAAGACCTTGCCCGATCTTTTGCACTTCCTTGCCCATAAGAGCGATCATCCGCTCTATAAGCCTGTGCTCAATCATTAAAGGGCCGACTGGTAACATGGCTTTCCTTTCATTTGATAAATCTACAAATGATTCAAATCATCCCTTTAAATTTGTGGATACTTTTCAATTCCGGCCTTTTAAACGCCTCCTGTCTTCCTCGATCAATTCCCTAATAATGGAAACTATCGAGTAATGTTTCTTCTGCTTCTGCAGCTGGAGCGATTTCTCTTTAAGATAAAAATATTGGTTTTCAGTAATTTCAATGGTAGTTTTTTTCATTTTTTTAGTCATAGAGTAACTCCCGTGGGCTTCGAAAGACGTTAAAAAACAATATTCCCATATTTACAGTTATTTGTTACCATTATACCATTCTTTTTAGTGTAATGCCATTTAAAAATAAAAAACCCGCCGGTTAAATTAACCGGAGGGTTTTTATTTTGGTATTTTTAAGAATCAGGGGGCTGCAGAAATAGCTGACAGGATATTTTTTAGAAATCTACCCTTATACCGGCCTTAGCGCCTACACCTTTGCGGTCGTCAGATTCAGCAAAACCATACCCCTCTACAAAAGGACTAACTTCGATCCCGGATTTCTTTTCCTCTTTCTTCTGATCTACCGTCACCTGCGCTCCCGGCTGAGCGATGATATGCGTGATCTGTTTCGTGGTCTGCGTAGGCATAAAGAATGCCCGATATATTGTCAGGCCCGCAAAGCCGACAAGCGCAATACCGGTCGCATAACGCAGTGTCTTGACCCAAGGCAAAAACTGAAAGAAGCTCCCGGCGAATTTTAATAAACTAAACTTTTCGCTTTCCGACATTCTGCACCTTGCCTTTCAGCCAGAGATATAAAAACATCCCTAACCCTCCGACTATATTCCCTAAAGTAAAAGCTATAAACACCTTCATTTTTCCACCTCCTCTTTTTTCGGTTTAACCTCAGCCCTTTCCAATATGCCTATAACAAGATTCATATCTTTTATAAGGCCTTGCTTAATCAGTTCGTTCATTTTTAATTTATAGAGCAGGCTCTTGTGATCCCGGATAACCAAGGCAAGCCGCCGATACTCATGCAGATCAAATTCAAGCCTTACTTTACTGATTTCTTCCATCTCGGCTTCTTACCTTTAAATCGTTTCTTAAATCGTCGATTGCCTTCAAAATTCGGTCGTTTTCTTTTTCAAAGAATTTGCAGTGCAGATCAAACTCCGCCTTTGAAACAAACTGGCTGCGCGGCATATGTATCTGGTCATTCGCTAGGTGCTGAAAGAGCTTCTCGTCAATGCGGCTCACCTGCGCCATAATCGTGCCGAGCATAAAAATGGCGATTGTTACTAAGACCGGCGTAATATATTTTGTCCAGTTCCCGCTATTCTGCATAAGACTACACCACCATCTTCGCAAGATCGTCATCAATCAAAGCAATATTTTCATCTATCTTCTGCCTCTGCTTCAAAAACATATCTTTTGCGGTTTTAAGGTTTCCCTTTGAGTACTCCTGTTTTTCGCCGTTAGGATAGGTAACGATTTTCTTTCCATTCTTATATTCCACTGTGGCTTTTGCCATTTTCTACCTCCTTTTAAGACTGACCGCCTCTGACAGGCCGGACAAAACACATATCGCTAACTCTGCTCCAGACTGTTTTATAACCATCATATGGATACATACACCAGGCTCCGTCAAGCCATGGCGCACAGACAGTTGACGACCAATTAGGCGTCCATGTATCCGGAAATGGTATGAAATACATTGGATCAAATGCCGGATCATACCTTGAATGGTCTACAATTGATAAAAGTTCGTTAATATTCGGCATGCGCCAGTCGTCATGACCGGCAAAGTCAAGATTCTCGCAGGCGTTGATCGCGTCATACCAGTACATAGACGATCCTAACCCTGCTGCCTGTGGATCCTTTATCCACATAAGACCTGTGGCCATATCGATTATTGTTCCGTCACCGTTATCAATGAACCTCTGTCCGCCGCCAATTGGATATCCTTTCTGATAATAACCGTCGTCTCCCATAACATAGACCATATATTGTCCCGTCTTCGGGAGCCCGCCGTTTGAAGTTATCTCTGTTACCCGCTTTATTATCCTGCTTGCTTTCCTGTGCTTAAGATGCAGTTGCATTTTTAACACCTCCTCTATGCTTCGTAAGTTGCTGTAATTTTTCCTGACTCGCTCCCCGTCTTGATCACCCTGAAATCTTTTATGTGATAAATAGAGGGCAGTTCTACAATATCCCCGTCTTCTAAAAGGGCGCCGGATGACGGTGTAGGATTCTGCCCGTTAACGAAATACCTCATCTGACCGCCTTCCGCATGAATAAGCGCAAAAGAAGCAGGCACACCGATGCCCGGATCATAAATTGACGGCGTCAAACTCCTGGCAACATCATCAACAATGATCTCCTCGTGATTAATAACCTTTCCCATAGCTAAGTTCCTCCTTTAATTTTTACCGCCGGACCGCTTTCAAATACTGTCTTTGTGGGCGGCGGTATCTTTTGTTGAACATCATCCCAATCTCTTAAGCAAAATTTGACATTCCTATTTTCAGAGTAAAACCTCTCTAAATCCGCTGCTTTCATCCTTTCATGCGCGCAAGGATAAAAGGCCGGATTAAGGTCTTCTAAATCTATGTGCTTATACTTTTCGTAGTCAGGAGTGCCCGGGATCGGCGTATATGGCAGAGTTACTGCCTCTGCTCCATAGCTTTTAATCAGGTCAATAGTGTGTTTAATGTCTTCCGTGGTTTGGTTTGGCGCGCCAATGATTAGAAAAGAACGAAGCCTCTGGAAATGCCTCTTTGCGATATTCATTGCCCGTTCCCAATCGGCAACAAAACAATTTCTTCTCCATTCTTTAATGATAATATCGCTGGCGCTCTCAATCGGGATATTGACCGAACGAAACCCGGCATTAACCATCTTCTCTGCAATCTCATCAGTTAATAAGCGCGCCTCTACGCCGCCGTAGGAATAAAGCTCGATGTTTAAACCTTCTTGGATAACCTTATCGAGAATAATTTTAAAGTGATTTTCGTATCCGTAGAGGATATTGGCGTCGAGAAAGATAAACTTCTTTATTCCCATTGACGTATAGTATTTAAGTTCACTCACCACTTCATCCGGACTGGTATTCACTTTTGTGCAGCCTTCCACAATGTGAACGGCGCAATACGAGCAATGGTTAGGACAGCCCACCGAGGTCCCAAGGAATATCCTCTCAGGAATGTTATCTCCGAATAAATCCGTATCTATCTTGATAAAATTATCGTTTACAGTCTTTTCTTCTAAGGTCATTATTTCATCGGCCCCTGATGCCACAGCATGTTCCGGACAAAGAATAGCGTATAGGCCGCCGACCTTTACCGGAACCTTCGGCATTGTCCTTTTACACTCGGCTACGATCTCATAAACTGCCCGCCAAAGAAAAGTAAAGGTATTGCCTACAAAGATCTTGTCAGGCTGAAACTCCTCCAGTTTTTTTGTCAGCTCTTGGATCGGCAAGCCCAGCCTGTGAAACTCCCTGCAGAGTTTTTCATTCTCAAAGTTGCCGCATTTCTTATAACCGATGAATTGCGATACCGGCATGCCCTTGAAATACATTGCGTCAGGCTTGTTCTCCATAAACTTCCTCGGCCGGTAAAGAGGATACATGTTAAAAAGCTCAACTGCATGGCCTTCCCTGCGCAATTTTGTCGCAACCTTGTAAATACCCACCGGCGAATTCCGATACATCATCGTTATAGTGGTATATTCATATGGAACGATGCATAAATACTTCATGGCTTAGTCCTTAGGCTTCGCGGTAAGCAAAGACAGCCCCTTCTTTACATCCTGCAACTCTTTCACCAGGCGGATCATACAACGGGCCATTACGTCTAACTTGTCCTCTACAAGCTCCGCAGGCTCATCTTTGTTGACCTTATATATAACGCCTTTATCTTTTAGGTCTGCCATTTCGCCCTCTTTAAGTAATAATTTACCTTCCACAAGCAGCCTCCTTATTATTGGCCGTAAGGCACTGGATATCCTTTCATTCATTTCGCAGTAGCCGTTGTCAGGAACCGCCGCGGGATCCTGATTTAAATACATGTTTGTCGCAAAACACCTGTTGCAGGAAAACACCTTGCAGTTAAGGCATTTAACCGCCTTCTGGCGCATTTCTTTGATTTTCTTAAAAGCCTTGCCGTTTTCGTCTATCCCTTTCCAGACATCGCCCAGGCAAAAATCATATTTTTTAGAGTAGGCAACGAATCTGTGGCAAGGATAGATCTTGCCCTCAGTTGAAATGCCTATTAAGTATTCCCCGGCCCTGCAGCCTTTCTGCCGGTTAAATGAATTGTCTACTATCCTCTCCAAAGAATGGTGCAGATAGTTAAAATACTGGTTATGGCCTCTCTGGTAATACAGCTCGATGCATTTTTTAAGCTCATCTATAAATGTGCTGATTACCTCGTCATTCCAGTCGCCTTCTACAATGGGCGTGAGGTTTGTCACAGGCGTGCCAAAAGAAAGCAAAGCCTCAAAATCTTTTGAGAGTGATTTTATGTTCTCAGGAGTGACGGTCATGCGCACGCCCACACTTTTAAAAATCTCCCGGATCTTTTTAATGTTCTCTGAAATGACCTTATAGCTTCCCTCATCATTGGCAAATACCCTGTTGGCATTGTGAGTTTCCTCGCAGCCGTCCAAAGACACCTGGAAGTGCCAGTTGAAATTGCCATATGGGCGGATACTTTTAAAATAGTCTGTCATCTCATCTGTCAATACCGTCCCGTTGGACAAGATATGAATACCGGCCCTAAAGTTCAGCTTATCGCATACATCCCTAAGGTAATCGATACCGGCCCTGACCGTAGGAAAATTAAGAAGCGGCTCTCCGCCAAAGAATGTAAAGGTCAGACTTTCAAAAGGCCGGGCAAACATCTCCTTTTCATAATGGCCTACCAGCCAGTCTATGCCCGCAACCATAGTCTCGGGCGTCATGTCGCCTGCGCGGTTTTCTTCATAGCAGTATTTACAGCGCAGGTTGCATTTATTGGTCACAAAAATATAGGCAGACTTTGGCTTCATTTTAATCTCCGCAATCGCATTCGCTGCAGCACTGCTCCTGGCAGGTGCAGGTACAAGTACACGTACAAGTGCAGGTACAAGTGCAAGTGCACTCGCATTCGCAGCAGACTATATGCGTATGCCCCGCTAAATTCTCTAAATGAGTCCTTAACTGTTCGTGAGCCGATGCCTTGATCCAGGTAATAAGCGCAACAACCGGATCATCCTCAAAAGCAAAGCCGGGCGCAAAAGCGTCAGAATTAACGCTGTATGCAGGCACATAGTGATAATGGCCGTTAAACGCCTTGATAAAATTTATGATCTCGTTTGTATGCGAGGCCTTTGGCGGCGTCTCATCTACAATAATCTGCGCGTTTGACTCGGCCCATGCCACCGATACATCCGGCAATTCTGCGTTTGAATTATTGCCGTTGAATACATGATAATGGCCGTCCAAGGCCTCTAAACAAGCCCTCAGTTCAACAATATGCGTCTTCTTAATAGGCGTAACATCCTGAACTAATGGATCGTCTGTCCATGCTGCAGGTATTGGATTTCCGCCTGAACTTTTTGGAGGCCCGCTTGTATAATTTCCCATGTTTTTCCTTTATGCGTATACCGCTCTGGGCGGCGCATTCTCAAACCGGGAATTTGCGCTTATATATCTTAGACCCTGGCCGTCTTGAACAGAGCTAAGATGCACTGGAATTGTTTCATAAAACCCTTTCACGCCGCTTGCATTCGTTCCGTAACTCTTGTTATTCCCCGGCGAAGCTGCCCCGCCTTCCAGCTTTTCAGTGCCGACACCGCCGTCCTTTAGCTGCAGCTTGTCTCCTGCTGAAATCTGAAATACCATAGCATCTATCAGGCCGTCTAAATAATCCGGCGCTGTATCGCTGACATCAGCTTTCAGCTTATTCGGCGAATTGGCCTCCGGCAGGACCCCGGCAGCAGAAGGAATGCTTGCCAGTCCGGTTAAAGCTGCGCCGCTCACTTTATTCGGTGTAACTATCTGCGCAAGCTTTGTGTCTTCAATCCCCGCTCCGGGCGCCACTTTCGCATTGGTAATTAAGAGATTCGGGTCTGTGCCTAACTCCAAGGCTTCCCAGTTTGCCCTGCAGGCAGCCGGGAAGTTAATCAAAAGCATGTCATTTTCCGGCTTTGTTTTGTCCCAAGCCATCGGATACCTCCCTATTCTTATAGCTTTCAGCTACTTTATTCATGTCGTAAAGATCCGCGCCGTGCTCGCGCAAAGTCTCGATCCAGCAGACATCATGCATAAATAAAGCCTGTGCGTAGTTATACGCCTGCTCAATGCAGGTAAACACCAAAGGCCGCTTTTTGGGCGTGCGCAAAATAATGCTTCCTCTTATCAGCACATAGGCCATATCAGCGGGGATCTCCTGTTTGCATCTTGAGCAAATCATTCCCGAACCCCTTCCGCGCTTTCCGCATGTTTAATAAACTTTTGCAGCAGGCCGTTAAGCACCGGTTTGCTAAAGTCAGCGTTCTTAATCCCGATAGTCTTTACCCGGGTTATTTCGCCGCCATCATTGACTTTATAAAGAATGACGCCGCTTGCAAAGACGCCGTTGTCAAACTCAATGATTACCTTACTTGGTATAAGTTTCTTTCCCATCTTTAAACTCCGTGACTGTGCCAGTCAAAAGCACCGGTCTGCGCAACGCCTTGAGCATTAAACAGTTTGACCTTAAAACTTGTCGTAGACTTATCAACAAACTGCGTATAAACACCTCCCCCGGAAGTTATCTCAATATGCACATTCGGCTCCTCGTGGTAAGTCTTGGTAAAAAATACCTCTTTGCCCTCGTTCGCGTCAGAAACTGCATCGCTTCCAAAATCATCCACGTCCGGCAAATCTGCAAGGTACTGTAAAGTTGAGCAAGTCACATAA
This sequence comes from Candidatus Velamenicoccus archaeovorus, assembly GCF_004102945.1. Classification (GTDB taxonomy): domain Bacteria; phylum Omnitrophota; class Gorgyraeia; order Velamenicoccales; family Velamenicoccaceae; genus Velamenicoccus; species Velamenicoccus archaeovorus. The sequence goes on from NZ_CP019384.1 coordinate 1,912,539, forward strand.
TCGCCTAGGTTTTCGCGCGTAAGGACCATCTTAATTTGAAAGTATCTGCAGTAATAATCTCCCGGCTGATAATCTGCCCATTCGGACCAGTTGATATTATCCTCAGACAAGCGTATCTTGAAGCTGGCTACATTTTGCGTCTCTTGCCCTGTAAAGCGGTAAGACAGGCTGTCATTAAACCGCGCATCCGGGTCGCTGTTAAACCTTCTGCCGGTTGATAAGGAAATGATAGCCTCTATCTCAATAAATGCCGCTGCTACATATCCTATATCCCGCACAGGCGTATCATATTCTCCGGAAAGAAATCCGTCGGAAATTACCAGCGTCTCAAAACTGACTTCAAGATTTGTCTTTACGCCTGGCCATAATGGATGCTCCTGATATTCAGCAACTATATTCCTAAATGGGATCTCGCCTACAGTAAGGACCGACTGTGTGGGGTTTTCAGAATAGTTGCCTGAAGTATCAATGGCCTTAATCCAGAATTTCTGGTCAATGCCTTTTTTAAGGCCCGTGGTAAGATAATGCGTCCCCTGCTGGAAAGTTATCACCTCGCCGCTTTCCCAGTCTACTCCCCGCCTGATTTCGTATCCCCAGACATCCACATCCGAGATCTCGCTCCAGCCGAAATAAAGCTGATCCCTATTCTGATTAACCAAGAAAGTTGAAACGTCGCTGGGAGGCGCGGATTTGCCCACAACAGCAATAGAGGCTTCGGGAGCCGCGGTCAGAGAACTTTCCTCATCCATATCCGTTAATGAAGTAACCCTGACTTTATAGGTATGCCGGTCAACGATATCGCCGATGATTCTAAAATACGATCCGGTGGTTTCCCCTCTTGCTCCCCAACTTAAGCCCCCGTCATCGCTTAAATAAATTTTTGCTCTGGCAAAGGATTTGACATAATGATCAACAAATACCGGCCGGTCAAACCAAACATCAATGGCATTCTCAATGGTGCCGTCGGTCTTCTTAACCAGAGATTCGGTTAGTGTAAGATTTGTTACAGTTGGAATTTCCCCTGATAAAGAGGAATAATTATTTTGAGGCAGGATGATATCAGAGTCGTCATAGACAGCTTCGTTATACTCCAAGGCCTGAATCTGCACTTCATTCTTGCCTTCTCTTTGAATAGCTACAACCCTAAAGTCTTTCTTGACCTTATTCGTCTCGCCTATGGCAAAAACGTCAAAACCCTGCGGCGTATTTGTAAATGCCTGGCAGCTAATTTCTGTATATGTCCCGGCCGGAGAAGTAATTAATCTTTCATCGATTGAATCATCTGAAAACCTGATTTGTATTTTGTAGGATTTGCCGTCTTCAATGGTCATCGGCCGGTCCAGCTTAATTAATACCGTTGTGGAGCCGTCCTTTACCCTGCCTGAAAATCCCCACTGCGGCACATCATGCGAAAGAGAAATGATATCCCCTGCCTGGCATGCAACCGCGTCAATACCTGCCTTAAAAACAATTGAGCGGTTGATATACTTTGCTACCTTTAAGGCATAGCGCGCTGCGCGGATAGCATAGCTTGCACCGGTAGTAAATAAACGGACCTGGCTTTTACGCATCGGCGCGCCGTTAGCTAAATCCTCCTCATCGATATAAGCGATAGTCTCCTGGCGGTAGTTTTTCTCTTTATCCGTAAACTGCACCTCAATCACATTCGGCACTTCTTTAATCGTCTTCCAACTCTGCACAAAACTGTCTTTGACAATATTACCCATACCGAAAAGCTGAGTCGGCAAAGTCTGTTTATCTATCTTGAAAGCAATCCCGCCTGCGCTGTATACCGGCATGGCGTTAAATACAGCGCTCAACTGAATCAGAATATCTAAAGCTTTATGATTGGAGTCAATGACAACGTCTAACCTAAAGCGTTTCTCAAAACCGCCTTTTCCGTCAGCAACTTTCTCCTCGCAATACTGCGACATCTCCAAGAGCGAAGCGTTATCCAGATGCGTTGTTAAAATAAACTCCCCTAGCCCGTAACGGTTACTAATAATGAAATCCCTCAGGCACCATACCGGATTAGCTGAATATTTCTGGACATAGGTTATGCCGTCCCATTCAAGCAAAGTATCGTCGGATAAGAGCCGGTAATTGCTTCCGTCCCAGTAATAATCCTCCCAGCTGACCTGCGCGCCGGAATTCCTGATGTCCGGCACCAAAACCTTTTTGCCTTTAACAACTGCGGTAACATTCGGGGTTCCGCCGTTAAGCTGATCTGTGGCCAAAAGCTGTAGCCCTAAAAGCGCGGTATTCGGATAACTTAAGTCATCGGTCTTAAGTTCATCTATTTGAAACAACGTTAAATCACCTTGCCGAAGTGGTGAAAGAGAACTGTCGTCTGAAGTGCGGGTGATTCTGATGTCGTACTGCCCGGGAGCAAGCCCTGCTTTACGGAATACCCTGCGCACTGTAGAGCGGGATTTTTCAGAGATAGTAGTCTCGCCTAAATCAATATAAGTGCCTTCGGAATGCAGCTTGTATTCAACCTTATAAGTGACGCTCCAACTCTGGATATCTCCGGATCCTGAACTCTGCTGGTAAAGCCCGTTATTCAGCCTTAAGTGAATTTCAAAACCTTCCACATCCAAATCCACAGTGGTATAAATATAAGGGCTGTCTTTTACCAGGTTGGCATTGACCGGATAAAGGTTGTGCAGATCCTCGAAGTTACTGACAAGGCTCTGATAGTTTGCGCCAAAACGCTTTGAAACCGTTACTCCGCTGAAGTTAGCGATGGGATTATTATTAATCTCTATTGCTTCAATCGATTCGATTTCCCCTTCACAAAGAGCAAGCAGAACATTCAAATAGTGGCTGTCGCCGTCTTCCCAAAGGAATTGATTGATGATGTTGCCGCCGATCCTGTGCTCGCCGTAGACAACCGCCACCGGCACCCCTACCTCCTGGATAGTCTGCACACCGTCCCAGCCGTAAGTAGGCGATCCTTCATCTATGCCGGTTGCCGAACCTAAATTGAAATCCGGCATTTTCGGCTGGTTCATATGCTGATAAATGGCATAGCCCATTGATAGCACAAAGAACGTAAATAAGAATGGATGCGCTACGGCCACGGCCCATACTGCGGAAACTATAGCGGAGATAATCGCCACCACCGGCGCCTTTACTTCCGGAATAATGGTAATCTCGTCTTCATTATCAAGATATGCGGACAGATTCTCAATGCGCTTGCCGCTGACAATAACGCGCTTATTCTCATAATCAAAGCCGGACTCAATCAAGACTTCCTGAAGCGTCTTGTGGCGGGAGTAAGAAACCTCCTTAACTTGAGCCTCTTCTAGCTTAAACGGATTTTCTATATTCCTTATGGTCAGCATATCCTGTCTTTTAACCTGTAAAATCCCTCTATCTTCGTCTGCCACGAGGGGTCGTTTATCCTTGAAATAATCACTCCCGGTCTTGCGCAATGGATAAACCTTCCATTGCTCAAAATTATGCCTGCGTGATTGGCAATTTTCCTTGAGTTAACAAACAATACTCCGTCGAGCATCTCAGGCGTCTTAACGCTCACCCAGTCATGAAAGTAATGCTCTTTAAAATAATCCTTACCCTGCGCTCCCCAGATCTTGCTGTATTCCAAATCCTCAATATCAAACAGCCTCACCCCTAGATCAGCGTAGACAAGCTTTAAGAATCCCCAGCAGTCAAGCCCTTCTAAGGACCGGCCGCGGTGCCGGTACGGCAGCCCAAGATATTTGCCGATAATAAATTGCTCTACATCACGTAGATGCGCCTTGCCGGTACCGACGGAAACGCCCCGAATCTCTGATAATTGTTCAGTTGTTTGCATCTCTGTTTTGTCTTGTTGCATGTAAACTCTGCTCCCGAATAACCGCACTCCGCGGCTTTAAACTTCCAGCTACAGTAATTGCGCGAATACCGCCTTGCCGGAAGGTCTACGCCGAGAACGTCAAACTTTCCTGTCAGGGTAAGCTCCACATTGTTTTGGTCTGCCGTATAGCTGTCGATGTAAAATATGTCGTCCATAAAGGCGTCCGGATCAGATAATTGATCCAGCCAGACCATGCGTATCGTGACTTTTTTGCCACGGAAATCGAACTGCTCCAAGTAAAGCTGGATCAGCCTTGAGACATTGGCGAGGCGCACCTTAACCTGGTCAATCTGGCCTTGATTGTTCTCGCCTACAAACTCATGAGTTATAGGAAACCGCGAATAAGTAATGCCGTTATAAATTACATCCTCGTCAAAGCTCGCAAGATAGAGATCGTTTGTGCCGTCATATTTTTCAAGCGTATATAAAAATATCGGCGCATTCTCGCGCTTGGCTTTCTCCTGCTTGAATGTAGCGTCTATTTCTCGCGGCATTATTTCACCTCAACAAACTCGCATTCAAAGTCATACACTCCGTATGCCTTGCGGCTAAACTGAAAGCTGTCCTCAACAAAACGCACGGTGTATTCAAACGAATCATTAGGATTCGTCCAGGTGAATGCCATGAATGCCCCAAACCTGCTCTTAAAAAAATCTAAAACTTCTGCCATCTCCGCCTGGGTCCTGTTATTAAATCTGAGTGTCCATTTTGCTAAAGGATTCGCCCATTTACGCCGTCTCTGCTCTGCTCCGTTTTCAAACTCAGACACAAGCGTTTTGTATTCCACCGCCTCATCAATGAGAAAATCCGGAAGATGAGTAAAATCGCTCATGTATAACTCCTGATTACCGACCGAATCTTGCCGTTGTTATAAATGTCATCCGCAATGGCGTTTGATAACATCTTGCGGTTTCGCCATACGTCCTGCGCGTCCCACGCCTGGATAACTTGATTCACATTTATGGTTATGCCTGCTTTGGCAGGCTTTCCTTCATTTAGAGATCTTAAGTTGTCCGGCCCGCCCAAGGCAGCCATACCGCGCCTGGATAAAACTCCTTCTCCGGTCTGGGCAATAACCGGCACCTCATCAGGCGCAAGCCCTGCGTGCGCTCGGACAGGTAAGATCTGGCCGCCTGAGTGATAAATCATTCCGCCCTGATGGAAAAACGGGATCATACCGGGAAAAATTGAACCGATAGTCTTAACAAGAATCATCCTGGCCAAGACCTCAGCAAGGACCTCCAGCATCATATTGCCTAATTCAGCGAAATAATCTCTTACATCATCAATCTGTCCTTTGAACGCATCGCTAAAAAAGTGCTTAAATACGCTTCCCAATGACCGGGCAACGCCTTCCCCCATAGACTGAATCGCGTCAAACTTCTGCGCCACTTCCTCAATCTTTACATCCTTGCCTAAATTCTTAAGGGCATCAATAAAACCATTTATCGCATTCTTTGCCTTGTCGTATCCTTTAACGAGGCTGCCCTCGCCGGTCACCAGGACGTTTGAAATCTTATTGCCTACCCTGTCCATCTCCGCATCAGAGGCTTTGATCAGGCCCTGCAGATTATCGCGGAAGCGTTTGATGTGCTCTGATGCCTCCCTGTATGGCTCGCCGAGTTTTCCGGGAAGCTTGCCCAAAACATCGTAAAATTTCTCTAGCCCAAGGGCCAGCTTGTCAAAACCCACCAAGAGATATTTGATAAGTTTGACAAATCCGATGTAGACCATCTCCGCGCCGATCTCAACTGCATTCAGGACCGGCACCGCTGCATCTCTGAATTTGAGAAATACAACAATAAGAATTGATACGGCAACAGCAATCCCGGCAATCCAAGGATGCGCCAGGGCAAATAAGGCCAGCTTGCCGACCAAGCCAATAATAAGCCCGCTCAAACGTATCAGCCGCCCTATCAAAGCAACTACAACTCCGCTAAGCGTCATAAAAATGCCAGTCACTGCAATAGTCTGAACGATCATTTGCTGTGTTGCCGGTGTCAGGCTATTCCACATATTAAGCAGATTGCCAAAGACATTGGCCAGCTTATGCGCAACCGGCACTAATGCCTCGGCAATACTTACCCGCAGGCCGATAAAGGCGTTATCAAGGCGTTTAAGCTCGTTTGAAACGGAGAGGGAATATTTCTCTGCGGATTTAAAGGCAAGAGCAAGGGGCCCGGTCAATGCGCCGCCCATAAAAACAAGGTTCTGGCCGACCTGCGCTATCTCTCTGCCTACCTGACGAAGCGTGCCACCAAGCTGCTTGCAGGAATTGGCGAACTTCTGCAGATTGCCTTCTATCCCCTGCAGGCGCTTTGAGACCTCGTCTTTTAATTTCATGATGATTTCGAGTTCTCTGTTAGTAGGCATTAATCCTCTTTTTCTTTTGCCAGCGCAATCTCGCGTTCGATTATCTTCATTGCCTGGATAAATTTAAGCGGCTGATCTAACCAGCCGCCGGGATTAGGCAGATATCCTTTCTCGAAAAAAAGATACGCGTTCAAATATTCTATGCTCGCTCTAGTAACAAGTTTCCTTGGACACCGCCTGAATTCCCAGTCCTTTAACTTCCAGACGCCCTCAATCGGCGAATCTTCCTCGCAGCCGCGCTCCAGCTTTAAAGCGTCTGAGCACGTCTGGCAGTCGAGCTTAAACTTGTGCAGCCCGACCGCCAGGATCAGTTTTTTTCTTCGTCCCCGCTCAACGAATTCTCGGCTAAAATCACTTCCGAAAGCTCGTCTATCAAAGCCTTGGGCAGCATCGAAATAATCTCATCGGTAACAGCCGTATAATTCTTCCCGTTTATTGCCGTTGAAACCGTGTCAAACTTAAGCGGCTTCTTATCCCGCGGATCCAAAAAGTTGTCAAAACCCTTAAGCCCGAACTTGACCACTAAAAGATTACGCTTTGAGGCGTTAATATTTGCCTTAGCCGGATCCTTCGGGTTCTTGGAGCTGAATTCAAAAGACGTGGTTTGATCCTCGATATAAGCCCTTAAATAAGAATCCAAAAGTCCGACGTGAAAGATTGTGGAATTATCCTTATCCGGATCGAGTTTTGACTTATAAGGCTTGGCTTCATAAATGTTTATTCCGGTAAGCATGGGCTACCTCCTTTTTTTATAACGCTAAAATGCTTAATTCATCATCCCCGTATAAAAGCGAGCCGTTGAGACTGAACGTGCTCTTGGCTATTTGCAGGCCGTCCCTATCTTCATCTTCAACCTTGGTATACTGCGCGCGGGGAATATAAAACCTGAACTTATTCCCGGCGACAGATCCCACTGTAAAATCAACCACCATCTCAGCGCCTGAAAACCACTTGGCATGAAAATCATACGCAGCAGATAAAACCATCTCCGGGTTAAATGAACCTAGGACATTTCTGCCGGTAACAGCAAAAGACAAGATCCCGCGCTGGTCATTTATATCGTCTCGCTCTGCCAGGATGCTACCGAAATCGATATCCATTTCTCCGACCTTAGCGGAATAAGCATCCACTGAGAAAAGCGCGCTTAAAAACGCCGGGGGCTTGGTAGTTTCGTAAGTGACGTTGCTAAGAAATGCCGTATCCGCTACCCCTGCTTCTACGCCCTGAAAATCAAAATCAAGAAGTACCGGCTCTCCTGACTTAAAGCCAAACTTTACCTTGCCCCGGCATCCTTTTAAAAGTTTTCGCAGGCCGTCCTCGTAGCAGCCCTGGGTAAGAGACGGAATGCTATCTGAGATCGGCTTAAACTCATTGCCGACAGTTGACGGCACAGATGATGTAGCGGCAGTTGCAGTTGACGTACCTCCGGTAATTACTTCTCCGCTGACAAAGGTCCCGGAAATAGTAACAAACAGGATCGCGGTTGCGCCGTTAGCGGTATTAATAACAACTCTCCCTTTAGCCGCAGATGTGCCGCCGGTAATCGTTTCTCCATGCTGAAAAGGCCCGTTGGTAATCGCACCTATATTCATGGACTTTAGAGTATTAACCCCAAATCCGCAGGCCTGAAGCAGCTTGCCCCATTCCGGCACAGTAGCAGCTGCGCCTGAACCTCGTAACTCTAAGCGGAATGATAATCCTGCAGGCCGCTTGCCGGGGATTTTGCCTATGTTCGAAAATGTCTGTCTGGCAGGGTTGCGCTCAAACATTGCAATATCAAAACTCACCTTCGGGTTATAGACTAAAAGCCTGGCATCTGCCGCAGCCAAAGTTTCAGCGGTGCCTTCTACCGCTTCTATTTTTGCTGCTAATTGACGCTTACGTGTAAGCATGATTTAACCTCCTCTATCCCGAAATTTCGGGATCGTTTTGTTTGTGCTGATAAAATATCTCCAGCTCTATGATGATGCCTGCCTGCGGCTGGCCTTCCAAAGTTTCAAAAAGGACATTGGACTTGATATTCGTATCTTTGGCAAAACCCCCGCGCGTGTAGTCAACCATAAGCGATTTTTCGATATCTCCCAAAAGACTATTTAAGAGCGCGTCTGTCGGCTGCGGATCATCCTGCGCCTGCCTTGTCCAGACATCAAGATAGACGGTAAACTTGCAGGTTGTAAAAGGGTTAGGCACCGGCTCTTTTTCTTCGGGTCCGGCATTAATCACTATGCAAGGGATCAAGACAAGCGAATTCCCGGACTGCCGCCACCTCTGCACGCTGGCAATGTCATTGTGATAACCGTTTGCGATTGAGATTGCCTCAAGCGTTGTCTTTACGTTCTCTAAAATGCTTTCTCTGACCGTCATACTTTATTCAGCGCCTTTTCAATTGATTTGTTTAAAATATCTATCCGCTCATTCTGCATGTCATCCCATGTTTTATAGAACATGAGCCTTGGCCGGATGCGCACGCTGTTTTTCAAAACAAAAATAGGGATCAGCTCGCGCAGTTTCTTTTTAACCTTGGCCAGGAATGTCTTGCCTTTCAATTGAATGGGGATAACATTTTTAAGCAGCCGCGGCTGCTTGTATTGTTTCTTAAGCCTGCCGTCAGAGGTAAATAGTTCTTTCCTTGCCGAAAGCGGCACGGCAAGCTTGCCGCCCCCTGGATTTTTAAGCGTTGCACCCTGTTCATGCATGCGGGCAATCTTTGAATCCGAGAAAATCACCATGCCCATGCCCTCGATATCCTGCGACAGGAGGCTTGCCCTGCTGAAATGCGTAAAAATCCCATGAGGCCTGCCCTTTATCCCTGGCGGGCCCTGAAGCCGTGTTTGTTTGAAGATTTTTAAGAATTTGCGCGTGGCATGATCCATCCCGTCGGCAATTTTGTATTTTAGCTCTTTCGGAAAAAGCCTGATTGCCCGCTCTAAATTCTTTGTGTTAATCTCCAGTTTTAGCTCGCTCATTTCTGCAAAAGCAAATGCCATACTCCTTCGTCTTGTCCTAAGATATCCGCCACTACCCAGTCAATTGCGCCTCCGCCGACAACCTCTGCAAGCGAAACAATATCCCCGCCTTTGTTAATAGACGCGGCACCGGATGTTTCATCATTGGCAATAAATATCTCACATTGGTTTATGAGAACGCGGCCCGCATCCTCGTAGGCAGGGTCTATGCGCTTGCGGTTCACAAGCGCTTTAATAACTTTCGCTGATCCGCCTTTAGGCGTGTAGGTAATTTCCTCGGCAAACTCATCCGAGTTTAAGAATGTTTCTGCCGCATCCTGCGCTAAATTATCCTTGAAAGCCATAGCCCCCGCTTTCCAAGCCTTGCCGGGAGGCCGTTAAAGCCTCCCGGCGCATTGCTTGTTTTAAGACGCTTGCTTAGGCGTCGACTTTCATTAGATGCGCAAAATACGGGTCTATAATAAGCTCGTCGACATGCTGCCTTACGCGGAAAATATCGCTTCTTGCCGCATCGTCGCGGTATTGCTCGACCGTCGCGTTCTCCGGGCTGTCAGCGCTCCATAAGAACACTCTTCCGACGCTTGGATCGGAAAGCCGCTGCGAATCCCCGATTGTTGCCACCATCGCGTAATCGTCATTCCAGATATCCGCGCTAGCGAAAGGCTTGCCTTCTTTGGCTGTATTGTAGATGCCTTTGCCTACAAGGATCCGGCGCACACCCAGAATATCCGCAAGCGCATTAAGCAGCTCTGCCTCGGTAAGCCTGGCCACATATTTGATCGCGTCCTTGATGCTGTTGTTAGCCAGCAGGCGGTCGATATTGGCCTTGCTGCAGATGAGGGTATTCGGGTCAATGCCGCAATTGGCTCTCACCTTTTCCCTCGCTGCGCGCACTTGAAGCGGAACATCTGAGCTTGGGTTATCCCAAGGAGCTCCGGAATTATCGGTATATAGCGCGGGCCCGGCAAATGTGGTCGTATTGAACACAATCCCTGCAATGCGCCTTTCCTGAGCCTGCAGAACGCGCCGCGTGATAATTTGCACCGTGGTAAGCTCTGCGTCGAAATCCGTCGCATAAAGGCTCCTCTCGCTGTCGTCAAGAGGCCCTTCAAGGCCGTATTCCTCGCAGTTATACTGCTTATCCTTTGCCTGGAACCCGTCTCTGTTGTAATTTCCGCGCGGGGCCCTTTTGGTGTCTGCTTCGCGCGTAATACTTTCCCTCGTTATCGCGGGAAAAATACTTGCCTTCTTTTTGGTGGGGAATATCGGCAACACCTGCGTCCCGATAAACTCATCCTGCTGCTGGATAAACTCCAATGCAGCCTCGCCCAGCTCTAACCTCGGCACTGCTCTTGAACCCTGATAATCAACTCCCATTGTATCCTCCTGTCTTTAAATGTTTATTTACAGCAACAACCCTTCGATAATCTCGCCGTCTGAAGCCGCTGCTTCAAGCACGCGGCCCTGAATAGAACCGCTTACCGTGGCGCTCACCTTCCCGTCGTTTGCGCCGTAAAAATTCCCGCCGACAGCAATCGCGCCGTTAGCTTCGACTTTAAACGTCCGGCCCGTGGTCTTTAGATCTACGCTGACCATCTCTCCCTGCGCTGCCTTTGCCGCGGTAAAACCAATAAAGGCCTCTCCTGCATCCGCGTATTCGACCTGCGTGCCGCTGCCTGCGCTTAACTTCACCCTGCGGTAAGCCTCTAATGCTTCGCCTGCCACAAACGCTTTTGACCCGATATTAAACTGTGACATCTTTCTCCTCCTTCGTTTTTACTGCTTTCTTTTTTCTGCAGTCGCCTTTAACGCGTCTGTCATGCTGCAGTTATGCTCCTGTTTATAGGCATGCGCCCTTTCAAGATGGGTTGTCGGCTTTTTGCCTTTGTCCTCATCGTTATCAGGCCCGACATCCGGGGCCTGGGCATGCTGCAGGCCCGCGAGCTGCTTATCCTGAAAACTGATTGTCGCCTGCTCTAAAGTCAATCCGTTCTCAACCGCGGCAATAGCAAGATCATTCATATCCTTGAAGGCCTTCGCTTTCTTTAGGATCGAAACAACCCGCTCTCTTTCCTGCTTCTGCCCGTACTCGCCGCCCTTTTTGACTCCTTCGTCAAGGCCCAGCTTAAAGACGGAATCAAAAATATCCGGCCGTTCTTTCTTCAACTGCTCTACCGTTAAATTTTCAAACATGGTTTTCACCTCCTGTTTCTTTAAAATTGTTTGAAATTCATCCTTATTCATGCGATACCTCTCCAAAAACGCGATTACCCGCTCAACCGCATCCGGCTGCTCTAAGAACTTATCCAGAAAAGCCGTCATCTCCGCCGACGGCTTCACCGACTCAGAGAAAAACGGCATGCCGAAAAGGCCGTTATTTGCCGCCGGGTCGTCAACAATATCTACTGACATCAATTTCTTCACCCGGATAAGCGGCGGCAGCGTATTTCCTTTCTCATCCTTTGTCAATGATCCGTCTTTTTCCTGCCGGTACTCCTCGTCCCAATGTATGACCATAGAAGAGCCGAACGCGTCGGGATCGCTTTCCGCAAGCTCCATGATGTAACCCGCTAAATCTCCGTCAGGCGTCTTGTGCGCGGTTTGGTCAATATGCAGATCTGCCCGGACTATGCTGCCGTCCCGCCTGAAATTTTTAACCCTGCCCAGAAACGTCCCCAGGGCAGTTGAGCTCATGTTGGGATGGCCAAACCTTGACTTAATCCCCATCTTCGGCTGATTCCCCAGCTCAACGATTTTGTCTAATGCTGTTTCATCAAACTCCCCCCTTTCGTCATGCGTGACGCCTTTGGTGACAACCGCGAATCCCTCAATCACCTCGTTATTTCTGCTGACCCGGACGCCCCCGGCCCGTGCTATGTCCGTACGAAAAAGAATATCTTTATTTGGCATCTTGTTCTCCTATCCGAATATCCAACTCCTTCGGCATGGCCATCTGCGTTTTATTGCTGATCGTTATCTTCCTGGCTGCTTGGATTTTTGGCTTCTTTTGGCTCTTTTGCTTTCTCATCGCTTGGAAATTCCAAATCTAATTCTTTCATTTTTGTGGCTTCGCGCTTTCTCTGCTCAAAACTCTCTTCCCAGTCCTTGCCTTCCTGCGCATAGAGATCAGAATAAGTAACGATGCCGTTCTTTAACCCCACCTCGGCAGCCTGGGCTTCTTTTAGAGGATCGACCCATTCCCATCCGGGCGCAATCCATGAAGCGTTCGTCCAATAACGCTCATTTTCATAAAATGTCTCCGCTTTTATCTGACGGCTAAGATAGGCCTCTTCTAAAAGCATCTCCCAAACCGGCTGGCAGAGTTTTCGGGCAAGCCATTCCTGTCTCATCCTGAAATACCTGCGCGCCTCTAATAACGCTGCCCGGGCGCTTGAATAATTTGTCTTTGAGAAATCCTTGGCCACGAGCTCATAGGGCAGACCCAGGGCAGCAGAGATAGCCTTTAATATCCTTTCCACAAACGGCTCAAAGGTAGCTCCCGGCCTCTGCGGATTAAACGAGGTGATATTCTCTCCGGGCAGAAGATGTTTAATCATGCCCGGCTCCAGCGATTCGATTAGCTGCCCTGACGGGTTTCTTTCGTAGGCTGAATTAACCGCTACATCCATCGATGCTTCCGAAGTAATAAAAAGCGAAAAACACGCTGCTATTCTTGCCGCCACAAGTTCGGCCTCAGCGTATTCTGCCAGGTCTTTGAAGTAAGTCAGGACCGGTGCAAAGAAAGGAACGCCTCTTGTTTGACCTGAGCGCTGAACGAAGTAGAGATGAAAAATATTCCTGCGGCCGTATTCGTTCTTGACAGGTATCTCTATAAATTCTCTTTCCCCTCTTTTTGTGAATCTGATGTCTCCGGGATGCGTCTTCTGAATGAAATATGAAACCGGCTCGCCCTTCTCGCCTATTCGAACGCCTGACCTGATAGATTTATCCCCCTGCATGCCCGGCGGGGTGTCAAGCCGGTCTGATTCGATAATCTGCAGGGCCAGGGAATAAGGCCTGCCCGGCTCTTTAATCATCTTCGGGATAATAACCGCTTCGCCGTTTTCTAAAATCTGCCTGTCCACGAGCTGCTGGATTTCATAAAAGTCCATGCGGTTTCCGGCATCGGCATATGGAAGCCAGTCCTTCCAAACCCTCTCAGCTTGTTTTTGAAAATTGCTCCCAGCTGCGTCATCGATACTTAATAAATCTTTATCAATTCTTGACTGCGGCCTTATCCCTGAGCCGACAACATTTGTAGTCATTGTGCCGGTAATCCCTGAGGCATGCGCGTCATTGCGGTTTAAGTCGCGGCTTCTCTCGCGGATGTCTTTTAATTCTGGCAGCAAGTCTTCGTCTGCTGAGCCTCCCCCTGGAAGCCAGCTTGACCTGAGCCTTGACCTTGAAGCGCCTTTGTAAGAGCTGAACGATTCTGAAATGCTGATAGCCTGGCGGAACATGCGTCTCTTAAAACCGGCCCTTGGCGAGAAAAAAGAGATAACATTATCAATGCTACCTGCCAGTTTTTCGCCGATACTTTTTCTCATGACGGATCCTTAAAAGACGCGTATGTTGTGCGGTCTATAGTAGGGGATAATTCTTTCTTAAGCTGGTCGCGCATCTGCTTAAGATCGGCGATATCGCGGTAAGTCATTGTCCTGCCGTTTATGGTGTATGACTTCACGCCTGAACTTAAACCGTTGATAGCGGTCTCAATAGCGTCAAGCATTTCCTGTTTTGTGGGCGCGCTCACAATGCACTCCTTTTTTGCCCAATAAAAAAGCCCGCTACCGCCGTGCACGGTAACGGGCTTAATAAAACTATTGGGGCGCTATAAAGGCGGCCAACCTTTAGCGCATATAATCTTTAACTCTATATTACTTGAAATCCTCTAATTGACAAGATAGTCGTTACTACAAATTAGTAAAAACTACCCATCGTCTTCAGCCTCAACAGATTTGAAATTATGTCCGCATTTCTGGCAGATATGATATCTGACCGGCGGATGACTGGAATAACATTTGATATCTTTGCTTTTGCATTTAGGACACTTTAGCGGAATAAATCTGACGCCGTAATCTTTTGAATCATTCTGCGGCCTGCCGCCTGAATTTTTCTGCGGCTCAACAGAATCGTTGCGGTCGACATTTTTCAGCCAGTTAGGTTTTCTCTCAAGCCATCGCCCCATTAAAGCCAAGACCCTTCCCTTTTACGGATCCACTCCTGCCTTGAATGCTCCTCTCCTTTAGCTTTCGGCTGATAAACCCTCACAGCTCCGTCTTTGCGGATATTCAAGGCGCGGATAATATCTGCTGCGGCTAAGGCGTAAACCTCAGCGTCAAGAAAATGATTTGCCGAAGCTTCTTTTTTCTTCTGCCAGACTTCCTTTGCCCGGCCGGTGGTGCGGTTACGGATTAATATCTTATGCTCAGAGGTAAATTGAGCCAGATACTCCTCACCGGGATTTTTAAATATATGCCATTTCACCGGATCCCGGGAAGTAACAAGCCGGTTGATCTTGTCTTTATACTGCGTGACATTTAAATGCCACAAGACAAGCCCGCCTGGGATAACCGCGCCGGTGCGCGAATTGATGTCTATTTTATTTGCCCGGTAAAATCTGCCTCCGCTGATCTCTTCAACTCCCTTAATCGCTTTTGTCTTATCGGACCAGGACCGGCAAAAACGGTATACTTCATCCGTCCTAAAACCAGAGTCAACACATGACATATAAATATTTAAGGTCTCATTTGAAGTCAATCTTTTGTATTCCGTCTTAAACAAAGCCTCTACTAGATCATCCCAATATTCAGCTCTTCCTGCGCGAATGAGCCATGATTCCTCGTAATATCCCCAGCCGCGTATAACAAAATAAAAGTGATCCTTTTGCACGTCTACGCCCGCGGTTAAAACCAAAACCTCATCAGGCACAATTCCCTCGTCATAGTCCCGGGCAAGATTGCGGACCTTATCCACTGTCGTCTCTTCTATCTTCTCCTCCCAAACCTCGGCCAGCCAAGAATTGACAAAGTTCATCAAAAGCTCGATGTAGTCTTTTGATTTTAAGAACTCCGCCGCGATATCGCTCCATGTAAGCCAGGGGGAATATAGAGAACTTACCCAAAAGCCGCGGTTTCTGTTTTTCTCTTTCTTCTCGGGAATCCATTCTCCGCTTTGCATTATCTTTTGTTTCTGCAAGTCTTCTATTTTTTTGCCGCAATAGAAACACTCATACCAGGCAAACCGCTCGTTTTTAATCCTCTCGGGCGAAGATTCCTCTCTCGGCCATTTGATCTGGCCAAAGAGCAAAACCTGAAGCTTCCCACAATGAGGACAGGGGACATAAAATCGCCTCTGGTCTGATTTCTCATATTCCCTGAAAATATATCCTTCGCGTGTAGTCGGTGTTGAAACCTTGATAGTCTTTTTATTCCAAAATGTCTTCTGTCTTTCTGAGGCCAGTTTTATAGGATCTGCCTCGCGGCCCGAGAATTTCGGGTATTTATCCACCTCGTCCAAAAATAGATATCGGATAGGCCTTGATGCGAGATCCGCCGGTGAGTTGGATCCTGCGAAGTAAAGAATCATACGGTCAAAGTGATATTCAAGTTTCGTGATATCATCGAGATTCTCAGGCAGATACTTGCTCAACACCGGCGAAACTTCAATCATCGGCCGTATCCTGTTATATGAAACACTCTTTGCGTCATCGGCCCGCGGCGAAACCATAAGCGTAGGCCCCGGGTCCTGGTCAATGACGTAGCCCAGCATGTTATACATTGCCTCTGTCTTGCCGACTTGAGACGCAGCCATGACTGTTATTTCATCGACAAACGGATCCGTGAACGCATCCATAATTCCTTTTAAGTAGGGCGTTCTTGTTGTTGACCATTGCCCGGGCTCTGCAGAAGTTTTGACGTCAAGGCGCCTGAACGTATCTGCCCATTCGCTCACCGTCATCTTATTCGGCAGAACCCATTCCTCTGCCGCATAAGGCAGGACGGTATTAACTATTGCTCTGGCTATCTTTATCCTCACTTTTTACTCCCGCAAACTGATTGATGATATAGCGAAGCTCCGCGTCCAGCATCTCGCAGATAACCTTCGGCTCCTGCTGGTACAATTTAGGCGCGATGTATTTCGGCAGTCGTAAAAAACCAGCCTTAATTCCCCTTATCTGATTTTTAATTAATGACGCGTGATCTGCGAAAGGAATAAGCTCGCCTTCTTTTTGCTTTAATTCGAGCTCGCTTAGTTTGGCGCGGTTCTTGCGGTATTCGTTTTCCCAATAATCCTTGCTGCCGTCTTCGGGGTTTTGCGAGGCGTAAAACCATTTGAAGACCTCGCTGACTTTAAAACGGTATATCTCGCCCTGCGAATCCCGGATAACCGGCATTCCCTGCTTTATGTAACGCCGGACCATGCGGGGAGACTTTTCTAAAAATACTGAAATTGTCCCAAGGTCAACCGTTCCGTCAAGTACGTTGGTTTCTTTTCTCTGTTCGGACTTTTCAAACTCCTCAAGCTCCTTAAGCTCCTTGGCAGACAGCGTTCCCCGCTGCAATTTCTCAACAAGAGAGATATAGCGTTTCTTCCGGGCAATCTCTATTAGGTTCTGGCTTTTTTCATCCATTGCTATTTTCTCTATGCGCCTTCCTTCCAGAAAATTCCTCCCATCTTTTGACAGCTACGTCGCAAAAGATAGGCTCAATCTCCATTGCATAGCAGCGCCTATTTAACCGCTCAGCTGCGATGATCTGCGAACCGGACCCGCTGAACGGCTCATAACAAATATCTCCGGGCGAAGTATGCACGCGCATAGGAATAGCGAAGACCTCCGTAGGTTTAACCGTTGGATGATGCAGCCCAGGGTTGCGCTTCTTGCCTTCCCAGTCAAGCTCCCAAACATCCGTATGATATTCTGCTTGAGTTGGATCGCCTGAGCGCAAGAAATCTATCATCCACACGCTGCCGATAGATTTGTCTTTTGGTTTATAGGGCGGTTTTTGTCCTTTAATCCACATGAGAAGACACGGCTCATGCCTCCAAGAATAAAACGAATATGTCAAAACCGCGCAAGGCTTCACCCAAATAATCTGCTGATGGGCAAGAATACCCAGTTCATCGCAGATATCCTCAATCATGCCTCTTCGTTTTGAGGCATGCCAAAGATAGAGCGCGGTATTTTCTTTGATATGCTTAAGGCCCACCTCATAAAACTTCTTTATAAATTCCTTGGCATCCGGAATATCAACCTCATGGTAGACGCCAGACCAGTCATGCCCGCCGGTAGGCCTGTCAGCGCCGGTGTAATCAACGCAGTAAGGCGGATCCGTAGCAAACAAACTCGCCTTCTGATTATCCATAAGCCGCGCCACATCCCCCTCGTTTGTAGAATCGCCACAAAGAAGCCGATGTTCGCCCAAAATCCAAAGGTCGCCTCTTTTGGTAATTGCTTCTTTAGGCGGTTCGGGAATATCATCCAGTAGTGTCTTGCCGTCGCCTAAATTCTCAACGCCCATGTCTCCAACGCTGTCACGCAAATTCTTAAGTCTCAAAGCAAGATAATCATCAGCTGCCTCCTTGCGCAGCCTCTCCAAAAGCGGAATGAGCGCCTGCGTCCACTGCCCGGCAATCTCCTGGTTATTGAGCGTCACATTCATTGCCTGTTCCTGGATCTCATCAACGTCAACCAAAATAGCCGGTGCAGTCTCAACACCCTCTGCCTGCAGAATCTTATAGCGCTGATGCCCTGAAATGATATGCATATTGCGTTTATTTACTACCAGCAAGTCTACGTAACCGAACTTCTCCAGGCTGTGCCGCAGGCCCGACAGGGCCTCATTCGTAATCTCCCGCGGATTATAGGGAGCGGGCTTTATTTCTGACAACTTTATGTCACTGATTTCGGGCTTTATGTTAATCTTTGCCACTCTGTCCTCCTTTTCATAACCTCTTTAGAAACATATAGTTAAATAAAAAAGATAGTCCCCCGCCTTTACCGGGTAAGACCCATTTTCATTGACATTGACATCAATTTTTTAAGCCATAATCACTGAAAGCCCGCGCCTCGCCCGACCCGCGCCAAACCCGGCCGGGAAGGACCCAAAAGCATTAAAAACGAGTTATTCACAGATTTCACAACCTCTACTACTATCTTTTGTTAGTTATCTCTTGTTTAATATCTCTTGTTCGGGTGACACGGGCGTCACTACCTCTGGTGACACCTGTGTCACCACTCCAGTGACAGCCCTGTCACTGGTGACATCGGTGTCACTACTTGGCTGTGGATAACTTCTCGGCCCGGGCATGTTAAGCAGCTTATAAATATTCGGCTTGCCTTTCTTCCTCTCAATAGAGATAGCCTTCAGCTGCTCCAAGTGCTTAATAGCGCGCATGATTGTGCGCCGGGATACTCCGCAGTGATATGCCAATGTAGTGACTGAAGGAAAACAATCCTGCGCCTTAAAATTAGCGTAATAACAAAGCCATGAATAAACAGCAACGCCCATGGTGCCAGCGCTCTCACTTATAATCCTTAACGCTGCCTTATCTATCCAAAGGAATTTGCCATCGCGCAAATCCCTGATATCAATCTTTTCGCTTCCCATAAAAACTGCCTTCTTAAACGGACACAAGCTCGTACCAGGCCATCTTGCCTTTGAGATTTCTCCGGATGCATTCTTCCTTGCTTATTTTTCTTACTAAGCCTTGCCGGACAAAATCCCGAATCGTCCTGTCGGCCCGGAGATAATAATTCTTAGTGCCAAAGGAGATGACTTCAGCTTTAGAGAAAATCCTCTTTTGCTTACACCAGCTCAAGAGTTGCTTCTCCTTGGATAAGAATAAATCTCCCTGGCCATCATCCATTGCTCTCTACCGCCCTCCGATAATTAAAACGATGCCGATGACGATCGCTGAAATTGCAAATAGCCAAATCAGCATCCTTATGAATTCTTTTGGATCCTTGCCAAACGGCCGGTTTGCCTCGATGAGTCTATCTCGGTTATACCGGCTCAAGCCTTGATAGAGTCTCTTTAGTCCCTGAATAACTTTCATGGCTCCTCACCCCTCCTTATTCTTTCCACGGTGAATTTATCCTCACCGAGTTTGCGGGTCATTATTCCGATAAATATCTGAGCGATGTATTCTCCGACTTCGCTTGAGGTAACGATAGCCACCTTATCATCCGTGGCCAGGTAACTGGCATGCAGTCTGACTTTGGCCGGACCAAAGGTATATTCTGCGGTCTCAATGGCGCGGGCAATTTGCTTCTCAATAGCTTTCTTGCCTATCTTTTCCTGGAATTTGAACTTGCATATATCGGTCATTTTCTTTGCCCCTATATATGTATACAGATTTTTTTCTTAAACTGTCACACCTCGTGTAAGAATTATTTCAGGTAGTCCCTTAGTCCCTCCTTTTCAAAGAGTTCTCTTATCCGAGCTATCTCACGGTGAATAATCATTCTATGTTTATTAAGCTGCCTAGAGGCCTCGCTGATAGTCAGGCCTTCTTCGCCAAGCAACTTGCATAATTTCTGTTGCTGCGGAGTAAGCTTCTGGTAGATTCTGGAAAGCTCTAACTTGAGTTCAGACTTAATTTGCGGCAGGACATCATCGCTTTCAGTGAGTTTATCTTTTAAGGCAGGCTCATCTTCATTGTCATTAAAGGGCTCATCCAGGGATACACTCTCGTAAATCGCTTTCCTCTTATCAGCACTAGCTTTCTCGGCAAGATTGATAAGCATATTCCTGACAACCTCAGCCATATATGTCCTTTTTGAAGCGCCACGCTTTGTATCGTAGCGATCGCGGACATCAAGCCAGCGCATAAGACATTCCTGCAATAAATCATCCAATCCTTCCCGCGCCAAATATGTGCGCTCTTTTCTGTAATCATTGATAACTTTCTTGGCAACCGCAATCTCCCAACTCTCAAATAAACCTCCGTAATTGAGACTCATGAGACACCTCCTTTTTTATTTCTTGAGGTGTCTTTAAATGAGCCCTAAGTAAACATTAGCCCTTTAAAACTATGAAGTAAATCACGGAGGTCTCACAAATATATAAAGAGATACCGCTATTTATACCTTTTTACTTTCGTAAGATCATCGATTCCAAACAGCTCTCTTTGCGTTGGCTCTCTGCCCAGGATGTCGGTCAAAACTTTTATCACTGCCTCGCAGAGTTTTCTATTTCGCTGCTCTCTCTGTGAAGGCGAAAGGTTCTTCGCGTAAACCACCTGAATCCGGTTCCCGAATCGCTTATTAAAATCGTCTTTTATCCCTCGTGCCATATTTGCTCCCTACAGATGTATACAGATTTTTTTCTCAAACTGTCACACCCCTGTGACAAATTGTTAAAAAAATCGGTATATACATATAGAGGCATCGATTCCTCTTGACTTGTAGGGGTTTTGTTATAGGGTTGGGGTGTCCAAAAAATCTGAAAGGAGGTGACTACCACATGACTGCAGAGCAGAAAAAGAAAGACCGGGAGTTTTTGCATAAACTTCATGCCAAGCATTACGGCAAGAAAAAATCAAAAACTCAAAAAGCCAAGGCGCCGGTTGACAATTCTCCCTCTCCTAAAGAAGGCGTTATCTTGGCAGCGGGCAGCACGCGCAACGAGCTAATGCTAGAGGCTAAGCAGCGCGGAGTTAAGAATTTCCGGGTGCTTAACAAGCAGGAGCTCGCCGACGCGCTAAAGAATATCGGCGATCAAAAGACTGTCGATACCATTGTGGCCGGGGCCGTGGCCAGATGGAAGGCTGGCTGGGGCAAAGGCAAAACGCGGAAAGCCCAGGCATAGCTATTCTTAGCCGCCAGGCAGAAGACGCTCCTCTGCCTGGCGGATGCCTGCACTCAAATGTGGTAGAAATCTATGATCATAAAACCTAAGACAGATAAAACAACCAACAAAAAACGCTACGTTATCTATACGCGCTGCTCCACTGACGACCAGGCCCAGGGAGATTTTACTACCCTGGACAGCCAAGCCTACCACTGCAAAAACTTGCTGGATGCCTTTGGATATGAGCTCGCCAAGATAGGCAACAAAGGTCGAATAGACGATGACGGATACTCCGGCAAGGATCTTGACCGGCCCGGCATCCAGATGATTATTGACCACGTGCGTAGAGGAACTGCCCCTTTTGACGGAATAATCTTCTTCCGTCTTGACCGCCTGACCCGTAATACCCGGGACCTCTACTGGCTTATTGATCTATTCAACTCCAAAGAGATCGCTTTCGTATCCGTACGCGAGAATCTTGACAGCTCAACCGCCATAGGCAGAGTGGTCATTGGTATACTTGGGATCTTGTCAGCCTTTGAGCGGGAGCTTACCGGCGAGCGCGTGAAAGCCTCCGCTATTGCCCGGGTGCGCCAAGGCAAATGGGTCGGCGGGATGCTGCCTTACGGATATAAGCTTATACCAGACGGACAACCTCTACCTAACGGCCGCCAGCCACACAAGATTGTCCTTGATGAGAAGATATCTCTCCATCTTAAAGCTATCTGGGAGATGGCCGCAGATAATAAATCACTTACGCAGGTAGGCCTTGAACTACATAGGCGCGGGCTAAAAACTCTAAACGGCAAGGAATGGCGCAGGCAGGTTATCTCAAGGATCTTAAAGAATCCCTTCTATAAGGGCTACATCCAGTACAGCGGAGAGTATCATAAAGGCACTCATCCTCCAATTGTAGAAGAGTGGCTATGGGAAAGGGCCAACAAGATATTAAACGCAAGACTCCCCGGCCACAACTTTGTGCAGAAGGAAAGATTCTACGAATACCTACTTGCAGGGATCATCAGATGCGGCGATTGTGGCAGCCATATGGTCTGCAATTTCTCGGGCGGCCGCGGCCGGAGAAAGTTCTTTTATTATGAATGCAGCCGCGCTAAGCAAGCCCTGGGATGCAAGGCTGCGCGCATCTCCGCAACCACTTTTGACAAAGCCATAATCGATTATTTCAGGCGGGCATCCAAGGACAAAAGCATTATTATAAAAGCCCTTGGCGACGCAATGCTCGAGTCGCAGGCAAAGCTTGAAAAGATAGAGGCAGACCTTAAAGAAAAGGAAACCAGGCTAAACGGGTTCCGGCACCAGGCAAATAAGCTGCTGGAATTAGCCCTGGGTAATGCCGTCACCAAAGGCTCCACCTATAAAGACAAGATGAATGACCTGGAAGCCGAGATCGCAAAACTTGAAGACGAGATAGACAAGCTGCAGGCCCAGAAGCGAGTTGCCAGCATAAACGCCTGCTCCGGTGAGCTCGTATACCGAACCATGGGCTTTGCCATACAACACCTCGAAGATGCCTCTCCGGAAACCCAGAAAAGCCTCATACAAGCCCTGATCAAGGATATCTACGTGTATAGCGACCGGCTGGTAATCAATATGTATGTTGACGAACCTCTTGAAGGCATCCTCCCTACCGAAATAGCCTCTATAAACGAAAAGCGCCCTACAGAAGCCTGTAAGGCGCTTGCATCCACTGTATCGCTACCCGAAGTTTCGGATAGTTGTCAACAATGGCTGCCCCGCTTGGACTCGAACCAAGACACCTAGATCCAGAGTCTAGTGTCCTACCAATTAGACGACAGGGCAAAATGTATATTTAAGGTAATTTTACCTTGCATTTTGCCCGCCCTGAGCACGACCCGTCCTGTGCGAAGGGCAGGGCAATATCACCATCAGGTTATCAGCTTGCATTTTGCCCGTCCCGAGGTCCGATTACATCCTGGGCCGAAGGGCAGGGCAAAACAAAAAATCTTTAGGTACCTTTTGCCCGCCCTGAGCGCGATTACGCAGAAAGCGTAATACTGGCCTTTCCGATAAGGCCAGGTGCAACATCCTGCGCGAAGGACAGGGCAATCATTGCAATCCAGGTTATCAACTGCTTTTGCCCGTCCTGAGGCCCAAAAATAGACCTGACGACGGAAAAGGGTAAAATCGGTATGATTATTGTAATATCCCTGCCCCTGCCTGACAAGTTTATTTTTTAGGCCCGCGAAAAACCTCTTATAGTCCTTTACAATCCTGTGCAACTGTCTTATGATAATGCATCGGGACCAAAGGCGCTCCCCCCCCCACCATGAAAAGGATCGGCTTCGACAACGAAAAATACCTCCGCGAGCAAGCCCAAGCTATCTCCGAAAGAGTCCGCAAGTTCGATAACAAGCTGTATCTGGAGTTCGGCGGCAAGTTGTGTTTCGATTACCATGCCGCCAGGGTCCTGCCCGGCTATGACCCCAATGTCAAGCTGCGCCTCCTGCAGATGCTCTCGGACAAGATCAATATCGTCCTCTCTATCTACGCCGGGGACATCGAAAGCGGCCGGCTGCGGGGGGATTTCGGCATCACCTATGACGCCGCCACCTTCAAGCTGATCGACGACCTCAGAAAATGGGACTTGGACATCCTGGCCGTCGTCATCACGCGCTTTAACAATCAGCCGTCCGCCGTCGTCTTCAAAAACAAGCTGGAACGCAGGGGGATCAAGGTCTACTTCCATTATCCCATTGAGGGTTACCCTGTGGACGTAGACGCCGTTGTCAGCGACAAGGGCTTCGGCAAAAACGACTACATTGAAACGGACAAGCCTATCGTCGTCGTAACAGGGCCTGGGCCGAACAGCGGAAAACTCTCAACCTGTCTATCCCAACTCTACAATGAGCACCGCCGCGGCACTAACGCCGGGTACGCCAAATTTGAAACTTTCCCCATCTGGAGCATCGAACTCAAACACCCGGTGAACATCGCCTACGAAGCGGCGACCGCAGATATCCAGGACTTCAACCTCGTCGACCCGTTCCATCTGGGTGCCTACAAAAAAGTCGCCATCAACTATAACCGCGACGTCGAAAGTTTCCCGATCCTCAAGCTGATCCTGGAGAGGATCTTCGAAGGACAAGCGCACCCCGTCCTGTACCAATCACCGACGGACATGGGTGTCAACAGGGCAGGCTTCGGCATCGTCCAGGACGACGTCGTGCGCGAAGCATCCAAACAGGAACTGATACGGCGCTATTTGCGCTACAATACCGAATACGCCCTGGGGGTCGAAAAGAAACCGACGGTGGACCGCGCCATGTCCCTGATGGAAGAACTGGGGCTGAAGGTGACCGACCGGCCGACCGTCGAGCCGGCGAGGGAAGCGGCCCGTCAGGCCGAGACCAACGGTAAAGGCAACGAAGGCATTTATTGCGGGGCGGCCATCCAGCTCGGCGACGGCAGGATCATCACGGGAAAAAACTCGCAGCTGATGCACGCGGCCTCGAGCGTGATCCTCAATGCCATCAAGACGCTTGCCAATATACCCGACGAGATCCTCCTGTTGTCGCCCCAGATCATCCACCAGATCTCGGGACTCAAACAAGGGGCCCTGCGGCAGGAATCGACCAGCCTGGACCTTCAAGAAACGCTCATCGCCCTTTCGATCGGCGCAACGACCAATCATACGGCCGAACTGGCCATGAAGAAACTGACGGAACTACGCAACTGTGAGATGCACATGACTCACATCCCCACCCCCGGCGACCAGATCGGCCTCAACAAGCTGGGCATCAACCTCACCTCAGACGGCCAATTCTCTTCCCGCAATCTGTTTATGGTCTAAATGTTTTGTCTTGAAGAAGGAAATGCCGCTTGCTGGAAGGCATGCCGCAACAAAAACGCGGTCATATTTTGATCGGATGGCATATCTCTGTTTCGGACGCGGATGTCCTTCCGCAACAGCCGCAGACAAATGAGGGTCTTTCGGATTTGGATGCGCAGGAATGACGCAGATTCTCCAGAACGCCTCCGCAAAATCCGCAGCGAGGCGTCCCTGGGACATTCATGGGTGCGCAGAGGTGCCCCTTCGACGTCGTCGGAGCGCCGCAAGAAGGGCACAGATACCCCTGCGGCTTTGTTTTCTTGGATGACTTCATCGTCATGCTCTTGTGCCTTCTCTTGATCCAGGCACAACGCGCTCTCCGGCAAGACGCCATTGTCTTGCCTGCCAAGGATTATATTATGGACTGCCAAGCCTTGTCAACTTCGCCGCTCACTTGCGGCGGGGATAGAGCTCAAAAATTTCCAGGGGACCGACCCTCCTGCCCACCTCGAACCTGCGCGACAGGCCGGCTTGCGCATCCAAAAGGGTCTCTCGATCGGTCTCTTCCAGCAAACCATAGACGACAGGATTGAAATAATACATCGCCCCCCTGCACTGTTTCAGAGAATCCTCAAAACCGGCGTCATTGATAAAAAGCCAGCGGTCCTGCGGGAACAAGAATTCGAGCGCGGTCTTGGATGTGCTGGTCTTAAACGACACGACACAGTCCTGGGCCGGGCAGGCGGGGAAATCCTTTTGGATATCTTTCCATGAGAACGCCTTGACAGACCCCAGATCGTTATCAGCCTTCGCACCGGCCGCGGCCAGCAAAAAGAAAACCAGGACAAACCTCGCCCAGCGGCGGCGGATAAATAGCTCGATCGTCTTGGAGACCACGTAACCCATCACAAGAAAAACAGGGATCAGGATCTGCAATATCTGCCACTCGGCATTGGCCGGCGCATAATAAGCCAGAGGGATAAGGCTGACCAACAACCACCCCACAACCACGTTCATCATCCGTTCTTTCTTGTGAAACATCTGGATCAAGGCCAGGCCTGCGACCGCCCACAGCGCCATGCCTCCCGTCCGCGAGAGGAAAAGATTAAAGTTCTTGATGAAATAAACCGCGGCAAAGGGGGCATTGCGGCCGTGATAGGCGGCAGAGATGCAGGCAGACTGAATCCCGTTCCAGTTGACCATAAAAGGGAGGCAGAAGAACAACGTTGCAATAGCCAACAGGACGGCCATCCCGAGATATCCTTTGAGCGCCTCCCGGAGCGCATCGTCTTTCTTCGCCTCTGGGAGAAGGACGAACAAGAACAGCGCAAGCATGACGATGTTTTCCGGTTTGATGTTGATCGTGATAAAAAAAAGGAAAAGAAGGCCCAGGCCGATAAACCGGCTCTTGCTCTTCAGGAAGCAGATCAAGAACAAAAACTCCAGGACAACGAGAAATACGGAAAGCGACATGGGAAATTCATACCCGCTGTAAACGAGGTGCTGCGGCGAAACGGCAAGCAGCCCTGCGGCCAGGAAGGAAACGATGCGATCGGCGGTCAAGGCGTAGCCGACGAAATACAAAAGGCCTACGGACAAAACGCTTGCGGCAAGATTGAACGATGAAACCGCTGTCAGGTTTTCAGCAACAGCGAGCACCGGGGATATAAAAAACGGATAACCGGGTATATGCAAGGCGGCGGCCAGGTCGAATCGCGCGGGAAACTTTAGCAAAAAAATGTCCTTGATGGCCAGTGCATCCTCGATATATCCCCAGCCGTAAGGATCCAGGTCTATGTGAAAGGTGTGCCGGACTCTCAAGACAAGCCCGGCGGCCGTCACAAGGCCCACAAGGAGAACATCCCGCCACGCCGCTTCCCTGAACTGACCCCTGAAAACCGGAAGGCTGTGAAAAACAAATTTTATAAAAGCTGCCAAAAGGAAAATAAAATACAACAGCCAACCATAGGAAAACATCCGGCGCCACCCTTAGCGATTGCGGAAAATCTCCATGCCGCGACGAAAACTCACTTCACGTCTTTCCAGACAATAACCTCGCCTTGGCGGCGATGGCAAGAATTTCTGAGGGATTGTCTGAAGCCGTGGCCCAACAAATACCTGACCTTGGCGGATTTATTCGTGTCTGACTCGTAAAATCCCAGGATGAGGCGGCCGCCGGCCTTGAGACGGCGCAAACATGCCTCCAAAAGTTCTGTCTCCTTCTGCGTCTCGAAGGAATAATTATCCCAGACATTCCAATAGATGTAATCAAAACGCGTCTGCGGCCATATCCTGGCCAAATCCGGTTCGATGGAGAGATCGGCGGCGACGAAATTCGCGGCGTGGCGGGGAAACAGGAGCTTCGCCTTGCGGACAAGCGAAGCGTCCTTGTCGACACCGTAAGGCACCAAGGACCGCCCCGACCACTCCTGCAGGCACCGCAGCAAAAACCCGTTGGCGCAGCCGATATCCAAGATCGCCCCGTCGCCGTCGATCGAGCGGGAAATAAAGAACCGCGTGATCTCGTAGACCTTGAAGCTTCTGTGCCCTGTGCCGGCGGCCGCAACAAACGAACGCAATCTTCCTTTATTCTTGATAAACGCCTTAAAGGCCGCGGAATATTGGAATCTCGCCCTTCTCGGATCTATTGTCCGGCCTGAAAAAGGGTCCATCATAACGACCACCTTCCGAGGGAAAAGTTGCTGCCCGTCCATATTGGCCATGACCTGGATCTAATAACCATGGGGTCCCTGCGGCTGTCGCAAGATGTCATTGACGAAAAAACGTCGAAGAACTGAAACCCCGCGAACCTCACCCGCCGCTTACGGCGGACAGGAAATTCTGGCAAATGGGATGAATCAGGGGGCGCCGCCATATTTGATCTGGGAAATCTCAGAACGCCTGATGGTCATCTGTCCTTCGCCGCCGTTTTCAAAATACAGATGAAGGACCACCCCGCCATTATTTTCCGTCAGGATGCTGCCCTTGAAGACCAGGCCGTTGCGCAGGATGACCGTATCGAGATTCCTGGGCTCGGTCACGATCTTCATGTGTTTGAGCTGTTCCAGCCTCGGACGGATGATCTGCTGATAGGTAAGGCGATAAAGGAGGGTGACAGCCGCTGCAGCGAAGAGTGCCGCGGCCAAAAACATCGCGATACGCCGGAATTTCAAAAGACCGATGCGGCCGTAGGGAATGATCCTGTTGCGGCCCGTCTTTTTGGAAAAATACATCGCTTCGTCGGCGTTACGGATCATCTCGTCGGGTGTCCGGCCGTCTTGGGGAAAACCCGCGATCCCGCAGCTCACCGATACGCGGTAGAAGCGGTTTCCGTAAAGACACGGCCTGCGGCGCAAGTTGTGTTGGCATTGCCGCATGGCCGACAAGGCCTCCCTGACGGTCTTGCCGGGGAAGATAACGATGAATTCGTCGCCGCCATAGCGCAAGAAGAAAGACGGCCCTTCCAAAAAGGTCAACCGCAGCGTCGAGGTGGCGTATTTAAGGATCTCGTCGCCGAAAAGATGGCCGTATTTGTCGTTGTATTTCTTAAAGCGATCGATGTCGATCAGGGCGAGGGAAAACGGTTTGCCTTGCGCCGTGGAATCTGCCATCAGCTGCCGCAGATATGGTTCCAAGGCGTCTCTCTGGTAAAATCCGGTGAGGATATCTCTTGGGGCCTGGTCCAGCATGATCTGTCTGTTCGCTTCTTATCCGCGAAGACCGGGGTCCAGCTGTGTTGCGGTATCTGGAGCCCCACGGGTATAACCCGTAGGTCCTTTCCTGTCCGCCCCGGTGGGGCGACGTCCCGAACCGCCATGGTTATGCTAGCGGCCAAAGCCGCAGGCATTACCTATCCACGGGCGTAGCCTCGCCCGCCCAAAGCGGGCAGGGAATTCCGGCCAAGGGATTAAATTCGGGCGAAGAAGGGCCATGGGGGGCGTCACGGCCGGCCGCGCACGCCACGCGCCGGGCATAGACACACTACGCGAGGGAAGTCCCGGAATACCGGGTTCTTCTTGAGTTCTCCTGCGTTACCAGGTATGGTCTCTGACCCACTGGTCGGCGTTCTTGATGTCCCGGCCCATGCCCTTGACCGTTTCGCAGCCCAGGCAGAATAACATCAAAAACAACGCGCATACCAAAGGGACCAGCCTGAAAGCTCTTCGCGTCTTCATACGGATTTGTCCCGTTAGAGATAGGTCCCGTTAAGAATCACGATTTCTAACGGGATAGGTCGCCCCGGGGCGACCGCTTGTTTTCTGCAAACCCGACGGAACAACTTTCGCTTCCATCAACGTCAGGTGATAGATATTTACGGTTATCCGTTATCTCTAACGGGATTTGTTTTTGTAGAGCTGTATCGCGCGCTCTATCCTCTCCAATGTCCTGTCACGGCCGAGGGTCGCGATCATTTCGAACATACCCGGCCCGACGGTCTTGCCGGAAAGCGCCACGCGCAGAGGATGGATCAACTGCTTGGTCGACAACCCCATCTCTGCCGCCGTCCGCCGGAAATCCTCTTCAATGCGCGGCGGGCTAAAATCAGACAATTGGGCAAACCGCGACCGCAAAGCCCCGAAGGCGGCATTCAAGTCTTGGGCGAAAAACTTTTCGGCAGCCGCGGGATCCATGGCGACATCTTTGACAAAGAAAAATGCCATCGCATCGCTCAACTCCGCAAGCGTCGACGCCCGTTCTTTGAATAATTGTAATACATCCTCTAAATATTTTCCATCAAAATTGTTGTCGGAAATCAGGTTACGTTCTTTCAAGAACGGCTTGACGAGCTCGGCCAGTTCTTCGATAGGGCAACTCTTGATATACTGACTGTTGAGCCACAAGAGCTTGTTCATGTCAAATGTCGCTGCGGTCTTATTGGCATCTTGGATGTCGAATTTCGCGATCGCGTCCTTGAGCGCAATGATCTCCTGGTTGTTGCCGGGAGACCAACCCAGAAGCATAAGATAGTTCACCAGGGCCCCCGAGAGAAACCCCATGGACCTGTATTCGCTGATGGCGGTAGCGCCTGCGCGCTTGGACATGCGGCCGCCTCCAGCGCCCAGGATCATGGGGATATGGGCGAACTTCGGCAAAGGATACCCCAAGGCTTCGTAGAGCACGACCTGTTTAGGCGTATTGGAGATATGGTCGTCCCCGCGGATGATATGCGTGATCTGCATGGCGGCGTCGTCCACGACGCAGGCGAAATTGTAGGTGGGCGACTGGTCGGACTTGATCAGGACCTGGTCCTTGATGAGCCCCGTGTCGAACGTGATCTTGCCGTGGATCATGTCGTCGATCTCAAGTGTTTTTTGGGGCATCCGGAAGATCACCGCCCCAGAGCCGTCTTCGGCCTTGTAGGCGAGACCGGCATCCAGCAGCTTTTGGGCCACCTGGCGGTAGATGTCAAAGCGCTGACTCTGGTAATGCAGTTCATCCCAGTCAAGGCCCAGCCACTTGAGGGAAAAAAGGATCTCTTCGAGGTATTCTTTTTTTGACCGCGCCTGGTCGGTATCTTCGATGCGCAGAACAAAAGACCCCCCTTGCGCGCGGGCATAAAGCCAGTTGAACAAGCAAGTCCGCGCCCCGCCGATATGCAAGTATCCCGTCGGACTCGGTGCAAATCTCACACGCATGACAATCACTCCGTTCGTTGAGACGCCTTTGTCCCGCCAGAGAACTTTGTTCTCTAGCGGGATTTGTTTAGTTTTTGTGCAAAGAAAAAACCCTCTTCCAGGGCCCTCTTGTTGATGGCGACTAAATTCGGCCTGTGCGCCAGGACCTCCTCGATGGATTTCTCCATCGTCGAGAGGGCAATGATCTTTTTGAGGCCCAGATAAACACCGATGGCGATCGTGTTGGCCACCTTCTCCAGGCCCAGGTCGATCGCCATCTGCGTCAGGGGGGCCTTGACCACGCGCAGACGCCTGGATGTCCCCAGACACTGAGCCAGCGTCGCGTTAACCAAAAGAAGTCCTCCGGGCCGCAAGGCCGTGCGGAAACGTTTCAGCGAGGGATCGTTCATGACGATCAAGGAATCCGCCTTTTCGACCATCGGGGAAGCGATAGGGCCATCGGAGAGCACCACCATGCAATGGGCCGTGCCGCCGCGGACTTCCGCGCCGTATGACGGCAGCCAGGTCGCACTCTTGCCTTCCCGCAGGGCCGACATGGCAAGGATCTTGCCCATCGCCATGATGCCCTGTCCTCCAAAACCCGCACAAATGATTTTTTCTGTCATGGCTGCCTACTTAAGTTTGCCCAGCGGAAAATATTTTACCATCTCTTCGGAAATCCACCGCGCCGCAGCCGCCGGGGTCTTGTCCCAGTATGTCGGGCACATGGAGAGGACCTCGACAATAGAAAACCCTTTGTGTTCCATCTGGTTCATGAAAGCGTCTTTGATCGCCCGGCGGGTATTGAGGACCTCTTTGGGCGAGCTGACCGCGGTCCTCTCGACGGACACCACACCGCTCAAGAACGCCAGCATCTCCGATATCTTCAGGGGATAGCCTTCTGTCGCAGCCTGGCGGCCCCGCGGCGTTGTGGCCGTCTTCTGGTCCAAGAGCGTCGTCGGCGCCATCTGCCCGCCTGTCATGCCGTACACGGCGTTATTGACAAAAACAACGGTCAGGTTCTCCCCCCGGTTCGCCGCATGGATCGTCTCTGCCGTCCCGATGGCAGCCAGATCACCATCCCCCTGATACGTGAAGACGATCTTGTCGGGCTGCACGCGTTTGAGGCCCGTCGCCACGGCCAAAGCCCTGCCGTGCGCCGCCTCCGCGCAATCAATGTCCCAGTAATCGTAGGCCACGACCGCACACCCGACAGGCGCCACCGCAATAGTGGAGTTCCGGATACCCAGTTCGTCGATGACCTCTGCCACGAGGCGGTGCAGAATGCCGTGGCCGCAGCCGGGACAGTAATGCGTCACCACATCCGTCAGCGTCTGAGGCCTTAAATAACTCTTTGCCATCCTAGCGCCCCCTTTTTTTCAACGGCGCCGACAGGCACCGGAGGGTCTCTCGCTCGATCTGCGATTCCGTCGGGACGCCGCCGCCCGACCGGCCGTAAAAAGAAACGGCGGCGCGGCCCTCGACGCTCAAGCGGACGTCTTCGACCATCTGGCCGTAGGACATCTCGACAACAAGGAATTTTTTGACGCGGCGGCTGAGGTCTGCCAGGCGTTTTGACGGAAACGGCCAGAGCGTAACGGGCCTGAACAAACCGACCCTGCGGCCCTTGGCGCGCAGGCGGCGGACGACGGCCTCGGCAATGCGCGCCACAGAACCGTAGGCGACCACCGCCATCGTGGCGTCGTCCATGAATGTCTCGGCGTAACGGACTTCCCGCGCGGCGGCCCGGCGATACTTTTTCTGCAAGACAAGATTGTTCTTCTCGACATCGGGCCGCTTCATGAAGAGCGACCGGACGACGTTCGGCTTGCGGTCCCTGGCGCCGGTCAGGGCCCATGGTTTTTCGACGGCCGCCGGCGGAGCCAGCTCCTCGTCAAATGTCAACCCCTCCATCATCTGGCCGAGCAAGCCGTCGCTCAGGACCATGACCGCGATACGATAACGGTCCGCCAGCTCAAAACTCAATCGGGTCAGGTCAAAAGACTCCTGCACGCTGGCCGGCGCCAGAACGATCATATGATAATCGCCGTGGCCGCCGCCTTTCGTCGCCTGGAAATAATCCGACTGCGCCGGCCAGATGTTTCCCAGCCCCGGGCCGGCGCGCATGACGTTGATGATCACGGCGGGCAATTGGGCCCCTGAAATATAAGAAATCCCTTCCTGTTTAAGGCTGATGCCCGGCGACGAGGAACTTGTCATGACGCGCGCGCCGGCGGCGGACGCCCCATAAATCATATTGATGGCAGCGAGCTCCGATTCCGACTGAATAAAGATGCCGCCGCGCCGAGGCAGCTGGTCCGCCATATAAGCGGTCAGTTCATTTTGGGGCGTGATGGGGTAACCCGCATAAAATCTCAGGCCGGCGCGGATCGCCGCCTCCCCTATCGCCTCGTTGCCGGAACACAGGATCGTCTTTTTCATCCTATCCCTCTATCTCGATACAGGCATCCGGACACATCACAAAACACATGCCGCAGCCCGTGCAGTTGGCCGGGTCGATGACGACGGCCGGAAAGACGCCGGCTTCGTTTAAAGTCCCGTCGAGCTTCAGATTTTTCCTGGGGCACCAGACGATACAGAGCTGGCAGCTCTTGCACCTTTGCCTGTTGATCTTCAGTTTAGCCATAACCGCTATCTCCCCAGAGCTTCCCGGACGGCCGCCGCAATGCCTTCCGCACAGAGCCCATATTGCTTCAAAAGATCCTTGCGCTTGCCGAATGTGATGAAGGACACGGGCAAACCCAGGCACTTCACTTTCTTGGCGGATGTGAAGAGACGGCCATCGGCGCGCAAGGCTTCTAAAACACCACTGCCGAAACCTCCGGCCATAACGCCCTCCTCGACAGTCACAAGGGCCTCGGTCGCGTCATAAAGCTTCAAGACAAGTCCTTCGTCGATGGGTTTGGCAAAACGGGCGTTGACAAGCGTCACGCGGACGCCTTCTCTCGAAAGAATGTCCGCGGCATCCACGGCCACATCGACCATACTGCCCAGGGCCAAGATGGTAGCCACCCCGCCGTCCAGGAGGATCTCCGCCCGGCCCTGACGGACAGGGGCCACGGCAAAATTTTCCCTCCGGCAAGGCGCCGTCCCTCTCGGGTAACGGATCGCCACCGGCGTCGGACATTCAGAGGCAAACGCCAACATCGCTTCCAGGTCTTCCTTGTCCGCCGGCGCCATGACCGTCATGTTGGGCAGGTGCCTCAAGTAGCTGATATCGAACATGCCGTGATGCGTCGGGCCGTCTTCGCCGACGATTCCCGCCCTGTCGAGACACAAAACCACGCCAAGATTCTGAAGACATACTTCCTCCACTATCTGGTCGTAAGCCCTCTGCAGGAATGTCGAGTAAACCGCGACATAAGGCTTGAGGCCGGCCCGGGCCAGCCCTGCGGCAAACCCCACGGCATGCTGCTCGGCGATCCCGACGTCGAAAAAACGCTCCGGGAAAACCTTGGCAAAAGACGTCAGCCCCGTGCCCTCGGGCATGGCGGCGGTGATCGCCGCGATCTTTTTGTCTTTTTGCGCCAACGCCTGGAGCGCGGCGCTGAAGACATCCGTAAAACTCGCCTGGGGCTTCTCCTCCGGCGCAGCCACCTCGCCGGAAGCGATGTCAAAACAAGTCGTCCCATGGAAACGGACGGGCTGGTTTTCAGCCGGGGCGAACCCCTTGCCTTTTTTGGTGATGACATGCAAAAGAAGCGGTCCCTTGAGATGGGAGATGTTCTGAAGGGTGTCGATCAAAAGGGTCGTATTGTGACCGTCGAGCGGGCCGAAATACTTGAACCCCATCTCTTCAAAAAAAATCCCGGGGACGATCAGGCCTTTGAGCAGTTCTTCAAATTTGTCGGCGAGCTTCTGGAGTCTCGGGCCGATCCGGCCGAGGCGTTGTTTTAAAAATGCGTCCCGCGCGTCCTTGAAACGGTTATAGATGGGTCTGGAAATGATCTTGTTGAGATACGTGCTCAAGGCGCCCACGCTGGGGGCGATCGCCATGTCGTTGGAATTGAGGATGACGAGCATGTCTTTGCCGAGATGCCCGACGTGGTTAAGGGCCTCAAAACACATACCCCCTGTCAGGGCGCCGTCTCCGACGATCGCGACCACCTTCTCGTGTGTCTCCCGCAGGTCACGCGCAGCGGCGCAGCCGAACGCCAGGGAAACGGCCGTCGAGCTGTGCCCGGTGGTAAACGGATCGTAAACGGATTCTGTCCTGCAAGGAAAACCGCTCAGGCCATCCTTTTGCCTGAGGGTATCGAAACGCTCGTTGCGCCCCGTCAAGATCTTGTGCGCATAGGCCTGGTGGCCGACATCCCAGATGATGATGTCCTCGGGCGCTTGAAAACAATAATGGACGGCGATGGCCAGCTCGACGGCGCCGAGGCTCGACGCCAAGTGCCCGCCGGTTTTGGAGACGACGCCGATGATGCGGCTGCGGACTTCCGCAGCCAGCTCCGGCAGCTTGTCCCGGGGGATCTTTTTTAAATCTTGCGGCGAACGGATAGTTTCCAAAAACATGGGCCCCTAGGCTTCCTCTTCGAACGGCTTGATTTTGAGCTTGCCGTCTTTTGTCTTGGCAACGACCTCGATCTTCTTCCTCATGCCATCCAAAGTCTTAAGGCAATGGTCGGCCAGCTTGACGCCTTCTTCAAACTTCTCAATGGACTTTTCCAGCGAAATTTTTTCGGAATGAAGGTCATCGATGATCTTCTCCAGCTTCTTGAGGCTTTCTTCGAATCCCATAATGCCCTCGGCGTGTTATTGTTGCATCTCTATGCGATGACCTCTTCCACCCGGCTCAGGAACTCCCCTTTTGCGAGCCGCGTCTTCAACCGGTCCCCTGTTTTCAACTGGTCTGTACGGCGTATGGCCGTGCGGCCGTCCTCGGCCATCGTCACACTATAGCCCCGTCTCAAAATGGCCAGGGGATTGAGCGCTTCCAGCTCGCGGCAGAAACCGTCAACCTCGAGCTTTTTGGCCTCAAATCTGTTCTGCAGGGCGCGCCGCATCTCCTCGCAAAGATCGTCGATGTGCTGGCTCTGCTGGGGCACGACGTCGACGAGGCTGCGCCAGAGATGTTTCACCAGCTGATCAATGCGCTCCCGCAGTTCCGTCTCGACAGGCATTACCATCTCCGCCGCCGCCGAAGGCGTCGGCGCCCTTTTGTCGGCCACGAAATCGGCAATCGTATAATCCGTCTCGTGGCCGACGGCCGAAACTACAGGAATGCCGGACGCAGCGATGGCGCGCGCGACCCGTTCTTCGTTAAAGCTCCAAAGGTCTTCGAGGCTCCCGCCGCCGCGCGCCAAAATGATCACATCCGGCTGACCCCATGCGTTGAATTCCTCAACAGCCCGGGCGATCTCTTCGGCCGAGCCCTCCCCCTGCACGCGCACAGGGTTGATGACGACGCGGGCCCGCGGAAAACGCCTCTCCAAAACCTGGAGGATATCGCGGATGACCGCGCCTGTCGGCGAGGTGACGACGCCGATCGTCTCGGGCAGAAAAGGCAAGGGTTTTTTACGCGCCTCGTCGAACAACCCTTCCTGGGCCAGCCGGACCTTCAGCTGTTCGAAGGCCATCTGCAAGGCGCCTGTGCCCTTGGGCTGCAGGGTGTCGACATAAAGCTGGTACTGGCCGTCACGTCCGTAAACGCCTATGCGGCCCGACGCGACCACGTGCATGCCGTCTGCAAGGGCGCATTTCAGGCGCGCGGCCGCGTTGCGGAACAAAACGCAGCGCAAAGTGCTCTGGGCGTCCTTCAGGCTGAAATAGCTGTGGCCCGAACCGGGAGAGCGCAGATTGGAAACCTCCCCCTCCACCCATACTTCCTGGAAAATATTCTCCAGGACTTCTTTCAAATCATGCGTCAGTTCACTGATCGTCAGGATCTTGGGCATCTTCAGTCTTGGGGGCAAAATGTTCCTGAATGCGCTCGATACGCACGGCCTTACCCGTGGCCGGGTCAATCTCGATGACGGCGCCATGCAGTTGGATGTCGCCTGTGCCCAGCTCAAATCTCGTCGGCATCCCTGTGAGAAAGCGCTCAATGATCTTGTCTTTGCTGCGGCCGATCACCGAATCATACGGTCCGGTCATCCCGGCGTCCGTGAGATACGCTGTGCCGCGGGGCAGGATCTTTTCGTCGGCCGTCTGGATATGCGTGTGCGTGCCCAGGACCGCCGACACCTCTCCGTCCAAAAACCAGCCCATCGCGACCTTTTCCGACGTCGCCTCCGCATGCAAATCAACGATGATCACAGACGTCTCTTTCCGGAGCACCTTGATCTCTTCCTGGATGATGCGGAACGGCGACTCCACCATCGCGTCGATAAAAACGCGGCCCAAAAGACAAATGACGCCCACCTTGGCGCCGGCCTCGGTCTTGAAAACCGTGCTGCCGTGCCCCGGCGTCATCTTGGGAAAATTCAACGGCCGCAGGATATTGGTCTGGGTATGCAGGAGATCCACGATCTCGGGCCGGCGCCAGACATGATCGCCCGACGTCAGGACATCGCATCCCGACTGAAACAGGTCGCGCGCGACGCGCTGCGTGATGCCGGAGCCGCCGGCGGAATTTTCGGCATTGGCGATGACCACATCGATGCCGCGGGCCTTGCGCAAGCCAGGCAGGAGCCCTTTGACGGCGGCGCGGCCCGGAGAACCGACAATATCACCGATAAATAAGATTTTCATAAACAACTATTGGTGTGTCGACGTATCAAACGATCAGGGTGTCGGAGTTAAAACTTTTCAACCGCAACCTTTTCCTGTTCAATTGTCATCTTTCTCTGACACTATGACTCTCTGATACCGTCTTTTCTTATTTTGCGTATTCAATCGCACGCGTTTCGCGGATCACCGTGACTTTGATCTGCCCCGGGTATTCCATGCCTTCCTCGATCTTCTTGCGGATGTCGCGCGCCAGGACCGTGGTGTCGGTATCGTTGATCTTCTCCGGCTGCACGATGACGCGGATCTCGCGCCCCGCCTGGATCGCAAACGATTTCTCAACGCCCTTGAAGACATTGGCGATGGATTCCAGCTTTTCCAGGCGCTTGACGTAGGTCTCCAGCGTCTCGCGCCGTGCGCCCGGCCGGGCCGCGCTGATGGCGTCGGCGGCGGCGGCCAGAACGCCGTAGAGGCTGGTCTTCTCGACCTCTTCATGGTGCGCCTCGATGCCCTGCACGACGATGTCCGTCTCGCCGAACTTGCGCGCCATCTCGGCGCCGAGCTTGGCGTGGGTGCCTTCGACCTGTTGATCCAGCGCCTTGCCGATATCATGCAGGATGCCGATGCGTCGAGCGACTTTGGAATCAAGGTCCAGCTCGTCGGCCATGACACCCATGAGAAGCGCCACTTCCTTGGAATGCTGCAGGGCGTTCTGCCCGAAACTCGTCCGGTATTTCAGGCGGCCGATCATCTTGACCAACTCCGGATGGACGCCGTGCACCCCGATATCAAAAAGGACTTTTTCACCCTCTTCCTTGATCTTGACCTCCATCTCCTTCTTGACCTTCTCAACCACCTCTTCGATGCGGCCGGGATGGATACGTCCATCGGAAATAAGACGCTCCAGCGAGATCCTGGCGACCTCGCGGCGCACGGGGTCGAACCCCGACAGCATGACCGCTTCCGGCGTATCATCGATAATCACATCGATACCTGTTGCCATCTCGAAGGCGCGGATATTGCGGCCTTCCCGGCCGATGATCCGCCCTTTCATCTCATCGGAAGGCAAGGACACAAGGCTCACCGTAGACTCCACGGCGTGCTCGACCGCGCAGCGCTGGATCGCATGCGCGACGATCTCGCCGGCCTTCTTGTCGGCCGTTTCCTTGATCTCGTCTTCCGCCTTCTTGATAAGGACGGCCTTCTCCCTGTTAAGCTCCCCGTCGAGACGGGACAACAAAAGCACCTTCGCTTCTTCGGGAGACATGTTGGAAATCTTGTGCAACCTCTCTTTTTCCTCGGCCAGGAGCTTGTTCAATTCGTCTTCCTTGGCCCTGAGCGCCCCTTCCTGGTTTTTGATCTGGTGCGTCTTATCGTCGAGTTCCCGCTCCTTCTTCTCCAAAAGATCCACGCGGCGCTCGAGATTCGTCTCGCGCAACGCCATGCGTTTCTCCAGGGTTGCGATTTCTTCGCGGCGCTCCTTAGTCTCTTTTTCAAAATCCTGACGCATCCGCAAAAGCTGGTCTTTAGCATTCAGGTCGGCTTCCTTGCGGATCGTTTCCACCTCTTTTTTGGCGCCGTCGATGATCGCCTTCGCCTCGAGGTGGGCGTTCTTTATCTTCTGCTCCCCCATCGCCCGGCGAAGGATGAAATACAGAAAAACGAGGACCGAGCCGGCGACGAGAAAAACAGCTGCCATGACGAATACGTTATTTCCTGTGGACATTGCTTGCCCCTCCTATCACGAACCCGCTTTGACGAACATGCATGCGGGATTGTCGGGCCGGAATTCATGATGCGCCGGCGCCTCAAGTTAAGCAAAAAGGACCGTCGTGACGGAAAGATCGTGAGGCTCGAGAGGCGGGAAATCCTCGAGGATCTGAAAAGCGAAGGCAAGACCGACAGTCGGCACGTCCTTGGGAAGACGACCCAGGAACCTATCGTAATATCCGTGGCCCCGGCCCAGCCGATTGCCGGCCCTGTCAAAGGCCAGGCCCGGCACGATCACCAGGTCAATATCGTTCAACCCCACAGGTCGGATATATTCTTCTTTGGGATGGCGGATGCCGAACGGACCGCACGTCAATTCGGCATCGTAATCCACAAGGAGCGACGGCACGATATCGCGCGTCTCCCTGCGGATCACGGGAACCGCAACCCTTTTGCCTTGCTTCATGGAATCTCTGATCATGCTCACTGTATCTACTTCTCCGTCGAGCGAAAGGTAAAACAGGACCGTTTTTGCTTTTAAGTAGTGCTTCAACGAAAAAAGCTTTTTGGCAATCTCCCTGCTTTTCCTAAACCTGTCTTCCTCCTTATGGCTTTTCAGCTTTTTTAACAACTCCAGCCTTATTCTCTTCTTCTTCTCTTGGATCATTAACTTTGCCTATAACAGGTGATTACCCTACACCTGGCCTCATCGGGGAGGCCAGTGCGCCGCTTTCTGCGGCGCAAAATCAACTCCGTAGCTTCGGCAAAACTTTGTTTTGCCAGGCCGTAAATTTTCCCGACTAGCCGTGGAAAAATTTACAAGCGCCTAAGCAAGGAGTTACTCCTAACTATTGCCCCTGCTTCTTGCGGTAATCTTCGATGGCCGCGCGCAGGGCCTCTTCAGCCAAAACAGAACAGTGCATCTTGACCTTCGGTAAGCCCCCGAGGGCCTCGGCCACGGCCTTGTTGGAGATTTGCAAGGCCTCGTCGATCGTCTTGCCACGGACGAGGTCCGTCACCATGGAGCTGGTCGCAATCGCCGCGCCGCAACCAAAGGTCTTGAACTTCGCATCGACGATCCGGCCGTCCTGGACCTTGATGTACAGGCGCATAATGTCTCCACATATGGGATTGCCGACATTGCCGATACCGTTGGCGTCCGGCAGCTCCCCGACATTGTGCGGGTTCAGGAAGTGCTCCATCACCTTTTCACTGTATTGAGTATTATCCATAAGCTTACCTGGAACGTATTTTATTAAGGTAACACATCCGCCGCCGGCTGTCAAATCCTGCCGCACACCCTCCAGTCAGGCCAAAGGGCCTATCGCGGCGGCTTTTTTAAACACGGATGTCCTTGGCCGGCTTGAGGGATTTCCTGTAGTCCCTTGGCGCCATGATATTTTTCATAACATCCAGTCTGCCTTTAGTTTTTAGCTGTTCGTAAATCAAAATCCAGGCGCAATCACGGTCGCGGTCGACCTCGCACTTGCCCTTTATTGAGCCTCCGCAAGGGCCGTTCCTCAAAGACTTGCTGCAACGCGTGACCGGGCATATTCCTCCTGTCAGATCGAGGACGCATTCGCCGCAGGTGCTGCAGACTTCCCGGAAAGACCCATCGGGATTGACAAGCGCCGCAAAGAGGCTGTCGCACCCCGGAAAAACATCCAGGCCCAGCCGATCGTTATCCTTCGTGCACTGGACGCCTGAGCCGCATGCCAAAACTAAAATCGCGTCGCTCGCCTTCAAGGCGGCCCTGTTTTTGGCAAAAGCGGTCTTGATCTGAGCGGCCACACACGCCGTCTCCGGGACGACAAAACCCGCGACCTCCTTGCCATGGGCCTTCAGCACACCCGCCATCGCTTTCACCTCGGGCTCGCCGCCGGTCTTGCATGTCGCTGCGCAGTCCCCGCAACCGACGATGAAAACATTCTTTTTATCAGCCAGGACTTTCAAAATGTCGTCGGGGGTTTTCTGTTTAGTAATGATCATGGTCTCTCCTAAAATGCCAAATCCCTAATTCCAAATGCCTTGATGTCAAAAGCTTTTTAAATTCCGCCATTAAGACACTGGGGCTTTATTCGTCATTCGGATTTCGGAATTAGACATTCCCTTTTCAAGCTATTCTCGAATCCTTGGTTTTTAGTGAACCTTGGTGCTTGCCTGCCTGCCGGACAGGCAGGGAATTTTCGCCTTCTCTTCGCAGATTCTCAAGGCGCTCTTTTATCTTCTTCTCGTAGCCGGTGTCCTGCGGATCATAAAACCTCATCTTCACAGGCATGTACTCTTGCCGGATGTAGTGCTTCGGGTAGTCGTGCGGATATTTGTAGCCTTGGCCGCGGGCAAGCTTGCCGGCCCCGGAATAATTCGCATCGCGCAGGTGCGCCGGCACGGGCTGGACCGGCTTTGAGGCGACTTCCTTCAAGGCTTTCTCGATCCCCAGATAGGCGGCGTTGGACTTGGGCGCACACGCCACATAGACGGCGGCCTGCGCCAGGGGGATCCTTGCTTCCGGCATGCCGATAAATTCAGAAACAGCGAACGCCGCCTCGGCCAGGACAAGCGCCTGGGGATCGGCATTCCCCACGTCCTCAGCCGCGCAGATGCAGATCCTTCGGGCGATAAACCTCGGATCTTCCCCGCCATAGATCATCTTGGCCAGCCAATAGAGTGTGGCGTCGGGATCCGAACCGCGCATCGATTTGATAAACGCAGAGATGGTGTCGTAATGCTCATCCTCGCCCCGGTCGTAGAGGATCGACTTCTTCTGGACGGACTCTTCGGCATCCTTGAGCGTAAACGTCATGGCCTTGGGCCCGGCATGGCGCTTGCCTTTGATGCCGATCTCCAAAGCGTTCAGCACCCTGCGTGCGTCTCCGCCGGCGATGTCGGCCAGGAATTCCAGGGCCTTGGGCTCGGCCTTGACCCGGAAAAGCCCCAACCCCCGACGGGAATCGCGCAAAGCGCGCTCCATGATCTTGAGAAGGTCGTCTTTTGTCAGAGATTTAAACTCAAAAATAAGCGAGCGGGAAACAAGGGGCGTCGTGAGGGCGAAAAACGGATTCTGCACGGTCGCGCCGATCAACGTCACGCTGCCGTCCTCAATATCCGGCATGAGGACGTCCTGCTGGGACTTGCTGAAACGGTGTATCTCGTCGACAAAAAGGATCGTCTTGTGGCCGCTGGTCTGGCGGCGCAATTTGGCCTGCTTGATGGCACGCCGCAATTCCTCGACGTTGGACGCCACGGCATTAAGCTGCTCGAAATGGGCATGCGTGACCTGGGCGATGCAACGGGCCAGCGTC
The DNA here is from genome assembly GCF_004102945.1 of Candidatus Velamenicoccus archaeovorus. GTDB lineage: Bacteria > Omnitrophota > Gorgyraeia > Velamenicoccales > Velamenicoccaceae > Velamenicoccus > Velamenicoccus archaeovorus. Next base: position 1,954,666 of record NZ_CP019384.1, read on the forward strand.
GTCTTCCCCGTTCCCGGCGGCCCGAAAAAGATGACGGAAGAAAGACTGTCGGCCTCGATAGCCTTCCTTAAAAGAGATCCGGGCCCCAGAATGTGTTCCTGCCCGACAAATTCCTCAAGGCTTGCGGGCCGCATGCGGCTGGGGAGAGGCTCGTGAGGCAAGGGTTCGTTTGTTGGGACGCCAGAATTGTCTTTGGAGAAAAGGTCGGAGGTCGTGCTGGGGTTCTTGTGTTTCTTGGGCATGTCTATGTCAATCTTAAACGGCGAAGGAACAATCTGTGTAATCTGTCTTTCAATCTGTGGCATCACGGCCGAAGGCCCACCCGCCATAAAACGCGGCGGGCACCCCGACAAGCGCGCTGAAATCTTGAAGATTTCAGCGGTCGGCCCTTCGGGCGGTTCTTTGGTTTGAATCAACCCAAGAACCTGGTTTTTCGCAGACGCCTCGCCGTCGCCGAAGCTGCGAGTTGTGTTGTTTTAAAACAACACAACTCCTCTGCTCAAAAAAAATCCCCGCATTTGCCGTCAGCTAGGTGGTCTGAACCCAACGTTCAGGTGGGCGTCCTCAGAAGCGGCCCGCAGGCACGCCTGAATATGGACTCCCGTGTGATTGGTGTTGGTTCAACAATCATCAATCGCCGACGAGCACCGCAGGGATTTATTATCCCATATCCTTCGCATCTATGATTATACCATAGACCCGGTCGGGCTTCAACCCCCGCCCCTGCCCCTGTCGGAAAAATTTTCTTTGAATGCCTTAGCGCAGCGTCAGAGACAGCTCGCCCGTCAGTCCGTCAAGGACGGATTGATGGACAGGATTGATCTCGGCATCCGTCAGCGTCCGGTCCTCACGGCCGTATTCCAGGGAAATCGTCAATGCGGCGCTGGCGCGCGGCAATTCCTTCCCCTGATAAAGGTCCGCCAGGCAGACGCGGCGCAGATACCCTTCGGCTTTCTTGCGGATCAAGCTTTCGATCCGGTCGTAGCGGACGCCGGGGCCGGCCAGGACGCTGATGTCGCGCAAGACCGACGGCGTCTGCGCCAAAGGCTTAAACAGTTTCCTGAAATGTGCCGGGGCCGCCAGCGCTGCAATATCCACCTCTGCCAGATAAATATCTTTTTTAACCTTGATGCCCCAATGGCGACGAACGGATTCCGCAACCTTCCCGAAAACAGCCACCCTTTTTTGTCCGACGACAAAACAGCCGCCCATCTGCGGCTCAAAATAAGGACGAGGGGCATCTTCCAAAACGGCGGGTCCGGCCCCGGAAATCCTGATGACCTCCTCCACAATGCCTTTAAGATCATAGAGACTGTAGCGTTGCGATTCCTTGTCCCAGGCCGACCGCCGGTTACCGCACAGCAAAACACCGAGACTCGCCGTCTCCCGATGCCCCTCAAAGACGCTGGCGGACTCGAAAATCTCGAAATCGACGTTCCCCTTGTTCAGGTTGGAGGCCGCGCACGCCAGCAGGCTGGGGATGAGTGTCGAACGCAAGAGCGAACAATCCTGGCTCAGGGGATTTTCCAGGCACAACGCATCCTTGGCGATCTCCAAAGACGTTTTCTTGTAATCCTCCGGACTGCCCAGGCTATAGGTGATGATTTCCTTGAGCCCCATGCGCACCAGCTGCTCCTTGACAAGGGCTTCCAGCTGCCAAACAGCGGGCCTCTCCATGACAAAAGGCCTGATCGCCGGATGCGTCAGAGGGATCCTGTCGTAGCCATAGATACGGGCTATCTCTTCGGTGATGTCTTCCTTGCTTTTGACATCCCGGCGGAATCCCGGGACGTCGATCGCCAGCTTGCCGCGGCCGGCGCGGTGCACGCCGAACCCGAGATGACCCAGGATCCGGACGGCCTCATTGTCCTTAATGTCGAGGCTTAAGATCTCCCGCGCTTCCCCGACATCATAAGAAATCTTCTGCGGGGCCCTTGTCTTGGCGCTGCCCGATTGTTTGACGGCAGCCAACGTCCCCGCGCAAAGCTCGCAGAACATCCCGGCAGCCCTCTCCATCGCCATCCGCGCCGTCGGAACATCGACGCCGCGCTCAAAACGGTAGGAAGCATCCGTCGTGACGCCCAGGAGACGCGCGCCGCGCCGGATAAGCACAGGATCGAAAACAGCGCTTTCCAGAAGGATATCCTTGGTGGCGCCGGAAACCTCGCTCTCCTGGCCGCCCATGATGCCGGCCGCCGCCAAGGCGCGATGGCGGTCGGCGATCACCAGGACTTGCGGAGTCAACTTCTTTGTCGTGCCGTCGATCAAGGAAAGCTCCTCCTTATCCCTGGCCCGGCGCACGACAATAGAGGCGCCCTGGATCTTTGCAAAATCAAAAGCGTGCAAGGGTTGACCGTATTCCAACAAGCAATAATTCGTGATATCGACGACATTATTGACGCTACGCAGGCCCAGCGTCTCCAGCCGATTGCGCAGCCACGCCGGGGACGGCCCTACCTTGACCTGACGGACAAGGGCGCCGTAATAAAGCCGGCAATCCGCTTCATCCCTGATCTCGATGGAAAAATCGTCCGCCCCGGAGGAATTCTTGAGCGCCCTGTGCGGCGCCGGGCGCATCTTTATTTCCAGAAGCGCCGCCACCTCGCGCGCGATGCCGCGCACAGAGAGCCAGTCAGGACGGTTAGACGTCGCCTCGATGTCATAGACCCAGTCTCCGCCGGCTTCCTCAAGAGAAGCGACGGTCAGGCCCGCCATGCTCAAACGTTCCGAGAGTTTTTCCGGCGGAATCTTGATGTCGACGAATTCTTTAAGCCAGGAATATGAAACTTTCATTAATTTTGCCTATAATTAGGTTTTTTCCTTACAAAATTAACTCCGCAGCTTGCGCAGGAAATTTTCCGGCTGGCCGGGCTCCGCCCGGACGAGCCGTGGAAAAATTTACAAGCGTATAAGCAAGGAGTTAGCGCTTATTCCTTAATTTTGCCTATAATTAGGTTTTCCTTACACCTGGCCCTATCGGAAAGGCCAGTGCGCCGCTTTCTGCCTGCCTGTCAAAGACAGGCGAGCAAAATTAAAACTGTTCCAAAAACCTTATGTCGTTCTCAAAAAACAACCGGATGTCGTTGACGCCGTATTTCAGCATGGCCACGCGCTCGACACCCATCCCGAAAGCAAACCCCCGCCACTTCTTTTCGTCGAGGCCTGCGGATTTAAAGACATGGGGATGGACCATGCCGCACCCGAGGATTTCCAGCCAACCGCTCTTTTTGCAGACGGAGCACCCCTGGCCTTTGCAGGCGAAGCACGAGATGTCCACCTCGGCCGAAGGCTCGGTAAAAGGAAAGAAGCTCGGCCGGAAGCGCATGCGGGTCTCGGCACCGAACATCTCTTTGGCAAAGGCGATCAAGACCCCTTTGAGGTCCGAAAAACGGATGCCTTTGTCGACGGCAATGCCCTCGACCTGATGGAACATGAACGAGTGCGACGCATCCACGGCGTCCGGCCGGTAGACCCTGCCGGGGACGACGACCGCCATGGGCGGCGGACAGGTTTTAAGCGCGCGGATCTGGGCGGGCGACGTGTGGCTGCGCAGAAGTTTCTTTTCGCGGCCCGAGAAGCCCGACCGCGATACGTCAAAAGGCCGCAGGTAAAACGTATCGAAGGCGTCGCGCGAAGGATGGTCCAGCGGGATATTCAAGGCCTCAAAATTATGAAATTCCGTCTCGGCTTCGGGCCCCTTGAAAACCCTGAAACCCAAGCGTGAGAAGGCCCCGCAAATCTCGCCCTCCACCTGGCTCAACAGATGGAGCCTTCCCGACAGAGGGGTCTTGCCGGGAAGCGTGATATCGACAAAGTCCTTCGCCGCGCCTGCCGCGGCAGCGGCAAGGCCGGTTTCTTTTTCGGTAAAAAGCGCCTCGAGGTTCTTTTTGAGCTCGTTGACCCCGGCGCCGAAAGAGCGGCGCTCTTCGGCCGACAGCGTCGGGATGCGGCCCATCAGATCCTGCACAACGCCCTTGCGCCCCAGGTATTTAATACGCAGGGCGTCGAGCGATTCCTTCTGCGCACACACCCCTATTTGCGCGCGCGCTTCTTCAAGAATATGCGCACCATCAAAAGACATATCAAAACTCCCAATAAAACCGCCAGAACAAGGATTTTTCTGTCATCCAGGTCTTCTATGATCTGCTGGCCTGGCTCGACGACCAAAAGATCCTGCGCGTGAATATCCAAACCCCCGCCATGCTCGGGGCAGGCCCTGTGAAAAATGCCGTGCAGCCGGATGCGATCGCCGGAACATTTATAACTGCCCGCGTGTTCAATCTTCTCCGCCAGCACCGCCGGCACCCAGACGCCGATGGCATTGTCTCCGTCGTAAACATTGATCCATGCGTGGTCGCCGCGCCGCAGGACCTCGCCGATGACCTCGCCGCCGTAAAGCACATGGGCGCCGTCAAAAAGCTTGGCCTCTGCAATCAATTCCTGGGAAGAAGCGGCCTGGCACAGTCTCCCCATCGCCAGGAAAATCACAACCGCAGCCAGACAAAAACCAAGACGACGCTTCATCACTTCCCCCGGATGCAAGAAACGATAAAACCGCCGAGCACAAGCACCGAAACAAATTCAAGACGGCCGGCCCACATCTGGATGATATAGACGACTTTTAAAAACACCGGCATCCCCACCTGCGTGATCCCGCAAGAAAGGCCCACATTACCCGCCGCCGAGGTCGATTCAAACAAAGATTCCAACAGAGGATAGCCGGCGAAACAGGCAGCGGCCGTCCCAAAAAGATACACCAAGACATAAGCGATTGTCATCAACGCGGCCGATCTGACCAACTTGTCGTCCAGAAACATATCCTTGAGATGGTGGAACTTGGTAGAGACAACGGACGAATCGGACATCAAGAATCTCTTGACGTCCTCCCGGAACGCCTTGGCGATCAGACCGATCCTCAGCATCTTGATGCCGCCCGTCGTCGAACAAATGCTCGCCCCCATGCCCATGGCCACAATGATCGCCAAAAGCGCCAAAGACTTCCATTCGAGAATAAACTGCGGCGAGTAAATCGTCGAGAAACCCGTCGTCGTGTGCGCCGAAATGATCTGATAAAGCCCCCTGCGAACCAAACCGATTATTGTGCCGTAGACGTGCCCTTTGGCCAGGGCTGCGGCGGCCAGAAGTGTCACCAGACCCAGCGTGATCACAAAAGTCCTGACCTCGATATCCTTCCAAAGTTCTTTGCGCTTGCCGTTCCAGATGGCGTAGTGAAGATTAAAATTGATCGCCCCCCAAACCATGACAATAATGGTGCCAAATTCAAAAAGCCCGTCTTGGTAATAAATGATGCTCTGGGACTGCGGAGAAAAGCCTCCCGTATCAAAAGCGGCCATAAAAATACAAGCGCCGTGAAAAACCGCTTCGCGCAGAGAAAGGCCCGCGGAAAGATGACCGCAAAGCGCCAAAAGCAATGTGCCCACGACGAAATATACCAGGCTCACCAGCCAGATGAATTTTGCCGTCTCGGCGACATTTGGAAGGATCTTCTCGTCCCGGCCTTCGCCCACATACATCCGAAAGGCGCCTGCTCCCCCTTTGACCAAAAAAGAAAGCGCGACGACGACAATCCCCTGCCCGCCCAAAAACATCATCAGGTGTCTCCAGAAATTCGCACCGTGCGAAAGATGGTCCAGGTCCTGGACGAGACTAAGCCCAGTGGTGGCCAAGGCTGACATAGACTCAAAGCAGGCGTCGAGAAATGTTTTCCAGTGACCGCTCAGGTACAGCGGGATGGCCCCCAGGACCATACACACAAGCCAGCCCAAAGAAACAACCACCATCCCATGCATCCAGTTCATTTCGGGGTGCTTATCAAGACGCGCCACAAGGATGCACAGGACCCCTGTACTGATAGAGGCAATGAGACCGATGGCAAAATCAACGACAGGAACCGTTTCGCCGAACATAACGGAAACGGCCACAGGCAGAACCATCATCATGCCAAACCCCAGAATGATCTTTCCGAGGAAATGGAGGATGATGCGAATGTCCAGGGTTTGAGGTTTGAGGATCATCGGTAGATCAAGAAGGCGACCCCGCAGATCACCAGGCCCCACAGAACGATTGCCGCGGCAAAAACCATTTCAAAACAAATCCCGACGATGATGTTGGCAATGCTCCGGATGCGGTTCATTTGAGATCTCCGATCAGCGCCCGCAACAACTGCTGTTCGTTCTCAACGAGGGTCAGGGCGATGATATCGTCCCCTGGAGCCAAGACCGTGTTGCCTTTGGGAACAACAACCTCGTCCTTACGGATGATAGAAACAAGGACCGAATCCGGAGGCAGGACGAGCTCGTTCAAATTCTTGTGTATGGCTGGGGAATCGTCGGTAAGATCAACGCGCACGATAGCCAGCTTCCCCCGCTTGAAGCTCATCAGATTGACAAAATCGGTAAAGGAGACTTCTTCTTCGATCATCTTGGCGATGATCTTGGTCGCGTCGATCGGGACGTCGATGCCGAGCTCGTTGAACGTATGTTCATTGGCCGGGTCGTTCACGCGGGCGACGGTGCGCTTGATGCCGAACTTTTCTTTGGCCAATTGGCAGATGACAAGGTTATCCTCGTCCTCTCCGGTCACGGCTGCGATGACGTCCGCGCGCTCGATATGCGCCTCTTCCAGGAAGCGCGGCTCGCAGGCATCGCCGTTGACGATGATCAAATTAAGCGTCTGGGACAACTTCTGGCAGACGTCCTTGCTTTTTTCTACGACGACGACTGTATGTTTGTCTTCCAGGAGCCTCTGCGCCAGGAAATGCCCGACCTTCCCCGCTCCAGCCACGATAATATACATAAAACCTCTTTAGGCCTGATCGGCCCCAAACATCTTTTTGACCTTATCGATACTTCCGGTCCTGACGATGCCGTAAATCCGGTCCCCTTTATCGATATGCGTGTCCGGCAAGGGCATGAGGATGTCTCTGCCGTGCTGATCGCACCTCTTGACGATCGTGCAAACGAGGAATTCGTTGGGCAGCGTGATGTCGGAAACAACCTTCCCCGCCGTCTTGTCGTCCACGTCCAGCTCGATGACGCCCAGGTCGCCCGTCTCGATCAGAAAGCTCGACAGGCGCTTGTCCATCAACTTGTCGCGGATCATGGAGGCAAACAGGACAGTGCCGCTCAAAACCTCCAGGCCCAGCGTCTCATAGATATGGGCCCTGGCCGAATCGTAGACGCGGGCGATGACGCGCTTGACCTTGAATATCTTCTTGGCGACCTGGGACGCCATGATGTTGGTGTTATCGCCGTTCGTCAGGCTGCAAAAGGCGTCAGCCCGGTCGATACCGCTCTGGCGGAGAACGTCAAGCTCAAAGCCGTTGCCGACGATGGTCAGGCCGTTGAAAGAAGGCCCCAGCTTATTGAAGGCCTCCAGCTTCTTGTCCACCACCACCACATTGTGTCCTTCGTCGGACAGGAGCGTGGCCACCTGTGCGCCCACGCGTCCGCATCCTACAATGACGACATACATAATTTGCCCTCTGGATCTTTTTGTCTGCGAATTACCCAGCACGAATTTTACCGATGCATCTCCCCTAAGAAGTAAAATTTGTGCTGGGTCAAATTCCGGCAACTAACTTAGCAGCACTTCGTTCGCTAAGCTAGGCCGTCATTTGACCTTTGGCGATCTCCACCAGCTTCAAAAAAGCCGCATTATCATTCACCGCCATCTCGGCAATGATCTTGCGGTCCAAAGAAACATTGGCCTTGCGCAGGCCATTGATGAGTCTGGAGTAGGTCGTACCGGCCTGGCGGCATGCCGCGTTGATCCTGGCGATCCACAAGCTCCGAATCTCTCTCTTCTTGGCCCTGCGGTCGCGCGTGGCATAGCTTCTGGCCCTGTCAACGGCCTCCTTGGCCATACGGTAACGCCGGCTGCGGTCCCCCCGGCGCCCCTTAGCCTCCTTCATGATCCTTTTTTTGCGGGCCCGTGAGGCCACGTTCGGTTTCACTCTAGCCATATGGCAACATCCTCCTTATACGCCTTGCCTCGACGGTGCTGACGAGGGCGGAACGTCTTAAATGACGCTTGCGCTTGCGTGTTTTTTTTGTCAAAATATGCCCCTTGAATGCCCGGGTCCTTTTCAGCTTTCCCCTGGCCGTCGTCTTGATTCTTTTTGCGACGGATTTATTTGTCTTTAACATGCCTTCTCCTTGCTTAAAGTCGGTGGTCGGCAAAAATTCCCCAAACTGTCTACTCTCTACTGACTACTGTCTACTTTTTTTACTTGGGTGCGACCACAATCGTGATGAAGCGCCCTTCGAACATCGGCCCGCTTTCGACGACACCGGCCTCCTGTGCATCCGCAACGAAACGGTCCACCACGCGGCGGCCGATCTCTTTATGCGCCATCTCGCGGCCGCGGAACATCAGCGTCACCTTCACCTTGTTGCCTTCCTTCAAAAACTCGAGCATATGCTTGAGTTTGATATGATAATCGTGCTCCTCGATGTTCGGCTTGACCCGGATCTCCTTGAGCTGAAAATGCTTCTGGTGCTTCTTGGCCTCTCTCTCCCGTTTTTCCTGCTCGTATTTATACTTGCTGAAATCCATGATACGGCAGACGGGCGGCTTCACCTGCGGCGCCACCTCAACCAAGTCCAGCTCATATTTTGTTGCCAAATCCAGGCCGGTCTTAACGGAAACGATCCCCAGCTGCTCGCTGTTCGGCCCGATCACACGTATCTCCGGAGCACGGATCTTCTCATTGACTCTGACGTACTTTTTGATGCAGCACCTCCTTGTTTAGTCCCCGGGAGGGAACGCTGTTGATCAGATGTCCTTATTTTTAATCTCGGTTTCCAACTGACGGATAAAATCCTCGACGGGCATCGCCCCCATATCGCCCTTCTTTTTGGAGCGCACAGAGACGGCATGCCCGGCCGCCTCGCGGCCGCCGACCACAGCCACGTAGGGGACCTTGCTCACTTCGGCGTTGCGGATCTTCTTGTTCAATGTTTCGGACGCGGTGTCGCAGACGGCACGGATGTCTCTGGCCCGGAGTTCCTTCTCGACGGCGCGGGCGTAAGCCTCATGCTCCGCTTTGACCGGCACGACCACGACCTGGCGCGGAGACAGCCAGAGCGGAAAATTTCCCGCGTAATGCTCGATGAGCGTCCCGATAAACCGCTCCAGGCTCCCGAAGATCACGCGATGCAGCATGACCGGCCGAGCATTTTTCCCGTCGTCGCCGACGTAAGCCAGGTCGAACTTCTCCGGCAGGGCAAAGTCGCATTGGATCGTCGCGCACTGCCAGAGCCGGCCGATCGCATCTTTCAGCTTGATGTCGATCTTGGGGCCGTAAAAAGCGCCGTCGCCCTCGTTGATGTCATAGCTTAGCTTTTTCTCGTCGAGTGACGCGCGCAACGCGTCCGTTGCCCGCTGCCAATCCTCGTCCGTCCCGATGGATTTTTTGGGTCTCGTCGAGAGCTCGATATGGAAATCTTTGAAGCCGAACAGCTTCATCGTGTCGAAGACAAAATCCAGCACGTCCTTGATCTCCGCCTTGACCTGCTCGGGCAGGCAGAAGATATGCGCGTCGTCCTGCGTAAAGCTGCGCACGCGCAAAAGACCGTGCAATACACCGCTTTTTTCATGGCGATACACCGTCCCCAGCTCGAACAACCGCAAGGGCAGATCGCGATAGCTGCGCGTCTGGGACTTGTAGATCAAAATATGGCCCGGGCAATTCATGGGCTTGACGGCATAATCCTGGCCGTCGATCGAGAACCGGTACATGTTCTCGGCGTAATAATCCGCGTGACCGGACGTCTTCCATAAGCCCCATTTCAACACATGCGGGGTCACGACCATCTCGTAGCCGCGGCGCACGTGTTCCTGTTTCTCGTATGTCTCTAAAATATTGCGCAAGACCGCGCCGGCGGGATGATAAAAAACAAGCCCCGATCCCGCTTCCTCGTGATAGATATCAAAGAGCCCCAGGTCCTTGCCGAGCCTCCGATGGTCCCGTTTTTTGGCCTCTTCGAGGACCGCCAGGTATTTTTCGAGGTCGGCGGCCTTGTCAAAGGCCGTACCGTAAATCCTCTGGAGCATGGGATTGGTCTCGATCCCATGCCAATAGGCGCCGGCGATGGACAAAAGCTTAAAAGCCTTGATCTCGGACGTTCGGGCGACATGCGGGCCGCGGCAGAGATCGACAAAATCCTTACCCGTCCGGTAGATCGAGACCTTCTCGTCGGGGATATCGTCGATCAGCTCCAGCTTGTATGCCTCGCCCAGCTTGCTGAAAAGCTCCCGCGCCTCTTTCTTGCTTAACTCCTCGCGGACAAAAGGCAGATCGGCCGCAATGATCTCTCTCATTCTGGCTTCGATCTTCTCTAGGTCTTCTAGGGCAAACGGCTCCTTCTTGTCAAAGTCGTAATAAAATCCGTCTTCGATCGAAGGGCCGATACTGAGCTTGGTTTCCGGCCACAAAGATTTCACAGCTGCGGCCATAATATGCGAACAGCTGTGCCTGAGAATATCTAGATCCATGCTTTTCTTTCAACGCTGCGATACAAGCGGCCCTTTCATCTGCACAAATCCACCCGATCAACCTCTAAGATCACTTCACCGTCTTGCGTCATGCCAGCACATGTGCCGACTATGTCCACTGAAACCCCTTCCTTGAGCTGCTGTCTCAAGAGAACTGCATCTGTTTTTTCCTCATTCGGGATGATATGCACGGGGAGCGCGGGATCGTTATCGACGCGGCCCTTCGCATAAAATCCCCCAAAAAGGCTGACATCCTGTATCACAATATGCTTCCACTCGCCAGCCCCCTCGAGCCCTTTCTGATGCTCGAGCCACATACTTTTGCAAAGGAGCCACTGATCTTTGGTGGATGCCGCCGCGGCACTTTCTGGAAGCTGTGGAGGCGCCACAGGCTCTTGCCCTTGCCGCGCCTGCGCTGTAACGCAGGCCGTCGTCAGAAAAAACAGTAACCAAGAAATCTTGCGTCGCATACCGAAAGCCGGCCCTGGGCACATTTCACCGAGGCGATCTTCTTGCCCCTCTGGCGCTCCCCGCCGAGAAACTTGGCGGGTCGCTGTCACCCCAAGAACGCGGGGACGATCTCCCCGCACCCCTTAGGTTCTCGTCCAGAATATGGTGGGCGCGACAGGACTCGAACCTGTGACCCCTTCCATGTCAAGGAAGTACTCTAACCAACTGAGCTACGCGCCCGAAATTTTCTTATCTCTAAGCGTAGCGAAGATTCCTCTTGCCAACGACCGAGGGAAGCATCCTTTGCTTCCCGAGGAAGTCCCGAGGGCAGACGCCCGAGGGACTGAGCTACGCGCCCGAAATCCAGTTATCAAAAACCAACAGACCAAATTTGCGACGGCAGCGGCTGGGAACCCCAACTGTCCCGACTTCCGCCAGAGGCGGAACGTCGGGATCCCGACCAAACACACGTGAGCGTCGGGAAGCTACGCGCCCAAAAAATCAAAAAACAGGAAAAGCCTCCTCCGGCCCTATCTTACATCTTAATCCTGGGCTCTTCCACTCTAATCTGGTTTGGTGCCGGGAGAGGGACTTGAACCCTCAAGGCCTTGCGGCCGACGGATTTTAAGTCCGTTATGTTTGCCAATTTCATCATCCCGGCGGCACTTTTCCCTTGTTGCGGCATTTCAATCGACGGCAACTTGGGACAAAATTTGTTTCACAAATTTCAAAGGCGCGAGTCGGGATTGAACCGACGAATAGAGGTTTTGCAGACCTCCGCCTTAGCCGCTTGGCTATCGCGCCATTATCTTTTTTTATTCAGGAGGCGCAAGGCCTCGGCCACGATCTCTTGCGGCTCGCACATGCGGCCCACCCCGTCCCGGCCGCAGGCCAAGCGGCCCTCCCGCGGGCCGATGAACGCATAGCCGATCTTCTTGAGTTTTGCGATATTCTCCTGGGTGATCGGATGGCGATACATGCCGTCATTCATCGCCGGCGCCAAAAGAACGGGGGCCTTTGTGGCCGTCACGATGCAGCCTAAAAAATCGTCGCAAATTCCTGAAGCGAGCTTGCCGATCACATTGGCCGTGGCCGGCGCGACCAGGACCAGATCAGCCTCGTCGGCGAGCGAAACGTGTTCCACGTCCCAGCTCTCAGGCATATCGAACATGCCGCGATACACCTTGTTGCGCGAGAGCGTCTGCATTGTCAGGGGCGTCACGAATTCTTCGGCCTCGCGCGTCATGACGACGTGGACGCACGCGCCTGCACGGACGAGGGCGCCGGCGATCTCCGCCGCCTTGAACGCCGCGATACTGCCCGTCACTCCCAGGACAACGCGTTTCGCCTGTTTCATTTTGCCTCGGCTTTAGGTGCCCCCAGCTCGACCTTGTCTTCCGCAATCTCCAGCATCGCCAGCGTCGTGATCTTGGTATCCTGCGGCGCTTCGACGAGTTTCGATGACCCTTCTGCCAACTCCAAGGCCCTTTTGGAAGCCAGCATCACAAGCTTAAACATACTTCCGTGGCTCTTATCGATAAGACGTTCCAATGGTACGTAGGACATATTCCTCCTTGTTCTCGGCACCTAAACTCTGTCTTCGGCACCTGCCTGTCCGGCCTTGCCCTGCCGAAGGCGGGGCAGTCCAAGATAGGCGCGTGCCACCGGGCCGACACGTCAAAGTCTCGCTTAACCTTTAATAAAAAGCAAGGGAAGCGCTTCGACCTCGGCCCGCCTCACCCTCTCGGCGGGCGCGTCCGCTGAAAGCGAGACCTCGTCGCCTCTGGCGACGGGCTAAACGTGTTGCGGCTTATTCGCCGCAACAGCGACCTCGCATGATTTTGCCGCCAAGATGGCCTTCAGCTGATCGAGCGCCTCGTCGAAGACGTCGTTAACGACAACATAGTCGTATTGCCCCATATGAGAAAGCTCTATTTTAACACGCTTGAGCCGTTTTTCTATGTCTTTTTTGCCCTCTGTGGATCGTCGGCAAAGGCGCCGTTTGAGCGCCTGGATATCCGGCGGCACGACGAAGATCGACGTCACACGCGCGCGCCCCAGATTGCGGCGCACGGTCTGGGCCCCTTTGACATCGATGCAGAGCAAAACGTCCTTATGCCGGCGGCCGGCCCGGGTCAGGACCGCCCGCGGTGTGCCGTAATAAGCGCCGAATATCTTCTCGTATTCCAAAAAGGCCTTTTTCTTCAACAGACCCAGAAAAGCCGCTTCGGAAATCCTGGTATAATCCCTCCCTTGTTTCTCTTGCGGCCGCAAAGGCCGTGTCGTCGCGGAAACGGAGCGCAACAACCTTCTCTTCCAGAAAGGATCCCGCAGCAGCGCCGCGCACAGCGTCGTCTTGCCGGACCCCGACGGACCAGAGACGATCCAGACCCTCGGCCCCTGCAGGGCTTTATTCGACATTCTGCACCTGTTCGCGGATCTTTTCGATCTGGTCCTTGATCATGACCACCTGATAAGCCACGTGTTTTTCCTGCACCTTGGCGCCCAGCGTATTGATCTCGCGCTGGAGCTCCTGCGCGATGAAATCCAGGATCTTGCCCTTGGGGCCGTTCATCCGGATGTGCTTCTGGAAGCTGCTCAAGTGAAAATCGATACGCGTCATCTCCTCGCCGACGTCCGTCCCTCTCAAAAAACTCTCCAGCTCGTCGGGGCTCATCACTTTGCGGTTGGCTTCAATGACGTCGTGCACCTGTTTTCTGATCATCGCCATTTTTGTGCCGATCGCCTTGATGCACCGCTCAAGGTCTTTGCGCAGGGCCGCGCCTTCGCGCCGCTTCATCTCGACGAGACAACCCAGGGCCTCGTTGAGGGCCCCCGTCAAAAGCGCCTCCTTCTCCCGGAAACGCAGGTCTTCCTTGCGGTAACTCAAGACCCCGGGCAGGGCGACGAGCGACGAGACGCTGATATGGTCGCCAAGCTTGAGCCTGCGCCCCAGGCCTTCCAAGACCTTGTAGTATTTATCGACGAGCTTCTCATTCAAAACGATGTCTTCGACGGCCTCGTTGATGTGCGTCACCGATACCGTCAGCCGGCCGCGTTTGATCTTTTTCAAAATGCGCGTGCGAAAATCGCCCTCCAGGTGCTCGAAGGCCGGCGGCAGATGGAATTGCGTCTCGCAGTAACGATGGTTCAGTGATTTGATCGTGACGATAAAACGCTCGCCCTTCTTTTCGGCCTGGGCCTGCCCGAATCCTGTCATGCTGACAATCATATCCACGCCCTTTTCTCTTTTGACTCGACGACCGTCCTTGTCGGATAAAGATCGACGATGATCTCGTCGGGTTCGAACCACAGCTTGATCTCGCGCTCCGCGTCCTCGGGGATCGCCGAGACATGGACCACATTCTCATAGACGCCGCGCGTCGTGATGCGGCCGTAAGACCCCCTGATGGAGACGGAATCGGCCTCCTCGGGATTTGTCGCTCCGGCAAGAGAACGGCACTTGGTGATGGCGCCCTCCCCCCAGTAAATCAGCGCCATGACCTTCCGGCGGTCATGAAATTCACCCATCAGGTAGCGCAGGACGTCCTCGAAAAAAGGCTTGTCCTTCAGGTGCCGGTAATGTTCTGCGGCCAACTCGCGCGACACCCGCACCATCTTGGCCGCGACGATCTCAAGCTTTGTCTCCGACAGCCGCGTCAGGATATTCCCCGTCAGCGACCGCTTCAGGCCGTCGGGCTTGATCAAAATCAATGTTGCCTGCGTCTCCATTCAATCCTCGCTTTTTTAGGACTTTAATGATATAAGGCCGCTTCTGTCTATCCCTGCTTCTTCAAAATCTTCAGGATCCTTTCGCGGTCCTCGTCGGAATAATATTCGATCTGGATCCGCCCCCGCTTCTTCGATGCGACGATCCGCACCTTTGTCCCCAGGATGCGCTGCAGCTGACTCTCCATATCCGCGATGTAGGGATCCTTGTCTTTTTCCGCGCGTTTTTTCTTAAGGGATACGGGCTTGATCGAAGCCACATGATTTTCTAACTCTCTGACAGACAACGAGTTAGATAAAACAAGCTGCGTGAGCTTGATCTGCTGCGCGACGCTGTCAAGCCCCAGCAAAACCTTGCCGTGGCCGAAAGAAAGCTTGCCGGATGAAATGGCCTTCTGGACCTCCGCCGGCAGCGTCAGGAGCCGCAGGACATTGGCGACGGTGGAGCGGTCCTTGCTGACGGCGCGCGCAACCTCTTCCTGCGTCAGAGAGAAATCCTTGGTGAGCCTGTGGAATGCGTGCGCCTCTTCCATAGGATTGAGTTCCTGGCGCTGGATGTTCTCGACGATGGAAAGGACGAGCGCCTCCTGGTCCGTCGTGTCGCGGATGACGACGGGGACGCGCGGCAGTTTCAGCTCGACGGCCGCGCGGAAACGCCGCTCTCCGGCGATGATCTCAAAAGAATCTCCCTGCCGGCGCACAAGGATCGGCGCCAAAACCCCTTTTTCTTTTATCGAGGCGGCGAGTTCTTTGAGTTGCTCGGCGTCGAAGTTCGTCCTCGGCTGATACTTGTTGGGGACCAGCCTTGCCGTCTCGACGAAAGTCACGCCTTTGTCTTCGCGGCCGGCCGCCGCCTTGACCTCAAGCGGGATCTCTTTTTTCAAGACGTCTTCTACCGAGCGTCCTCCGGAGATCAGCGCCGACAATCCTTTTCCCAAAGCCTTCTTTTCCATTAGCTATTCTCCGTCTCCGGCTGATTTGATTCCGCCGCTAAAGGGACCTCGTGAGAAACCTGCTCCCCCGTTCCTGTACCCAGGACTTCTTTCGCCAGTGCGCCGTACTTTTGGGCGCCGATAGAGCTTTTGTCGTATTCATAGATCGATTTTCCGAACCCCGGCGCCTCAGACAACCTGATGCTGCGCGGGATGATCGTCTCGAAAACGCGGTCGCGGAAAAAATTTCTCGTCTCGTTGATCACCTCTGAAGTCAGGTTCGTCCTGAAATCAGCCATCGTCAAAAGGACCCCTTCGATTTCAAGGATGGGATTAAGGTTCTCTTTGATGAGGTTGATGGTCTTGGTCAACTGACCCAAACCTTCAAGCGCATAATACTCGCATTGAACAGGAATAATGACGGAAGTTGCTGCAACTAAAGAATTTAGAGTAAGAATCCCAAGGGATGGCGGGCAATCTATGATCACGTAATCGAAAGTGTCTTTAATCGCATCCAGACTGCGTTTAAGCCTGACCTCCCTTTGCGCCTCCTCGACCAACTCAACCTCGGCGCCGATAAGATCGATGTTCGACGGAATAAGAAAAAGGTTCTCAACCTTTGTCTTGAGGACAACATCTTTTGCCTCGACATGGTTGATCAGAATGTGGTAAAGGGATTTCTCAATGGAGTTTTTGTCGATACCCAGGCCGCTGGTCGAATTTCCTTGCGGATCCGAGTCGATCAAAAGGACGCGGTGGCCTTCCAGGGCGAGATAGACGGACAGGTTGATAGATGTTGTGGTCTTGCCTGTCCCCCCTTTTTGGTTGCAAACAGCGATGATTTTTGACATTATCTGGAATGTTTTTTAAAAGCCCTGCTCTTTTGATTTAAGGCAGACAGTCGCCCGGCGAGATTCTCAAGGGCTTCTTTATCAACATTTCCGTAATGCTGGCGTTTATATAGAACGAGGTCTTTCCACGCCAGATATACTTCTCTTTTCTTGCCTTGTAACTGGTACTCGTCAAAATGGGTTATGATATTTTCTAGATCGCCTGTTTTCGTGGTTCGAAAATAAACACTCTCCTTCGTATGCCCGCTATTTTTCGTCGGGACAGCCTCCTTGCCAAAATATATATTTCCAACGTCTCCAAAAAATTTCTTTATGTTGAGCACGACGTCCTGGTTATCTTTTCTCTGTCTGAGAGAAAAATAAACGGTGACTCCCCCCGAAGGCGACCTGCTGTAAGTAAAGGCCGCTTCTCCGTCGCAAAATCCTGTAACATACCAAGGATCCAAGCTCCTGGATTCTTCGCTCATTAATATTCCTCAAATCAGCGTTCGCGTTTGGAGAATGAGCTTGTTTTTGAGCTAGAATTGTTCCAGTTGGAACACGTTCCCCGTGGAACATTTTACCAAACCGGGGTGTAATTTCAAGTTTTTTTCTTATTGCCTTTAACGGCTACACAGGCGAGGATCTTTGCGGGTTTAGCGCCGCTCATGCCAAAGAGCCCCTTCTGCTCCTCGGCGACAACCTTGATTTGAAGCTGTTTCCTGGAGACCTTTAATATGCTCGAGGCCTTCTTAACAGCTTCTTCGACTGTCCTTCCTTCAACCTCTATTTCACTATTGATATTTTCCATTGGAATATGAGCATGAGCAGGCTATTGACAAGCCAGTACAGGACGAGTCCGGACGGCATCTTGTAGAACAAAAATCCGAAAATGACCGGCATCATAATAGCCATCATTTTTTGCTGTTCTGCCGTCGATCCGGTAGCATTGCTCGACCCCATAGAGACCTTTTGTTGCAGAAACATGACTCCGGCCATTAAAAGCGGCAATAAATTGATCTCGTTGCCTATCACAGGCAAGGCATTTGGTAAAGCAATAAGCCTGTCCGGGGAAGACAAGTCCTTAATCCAGAGAAAACCAGCCCCCCTCAATTCCGGCAATCTCAACAAGAGTTGATAAAGAGAAAAGAAAACAGGTATTTGCAAGAGCATCGGGAAACACCCGCCCAGGGGATTGATTTTTTCTTCTTTATAAAGCTCCATTGTGGCCATCTGGAGCTTTTGTGGATTATCTTTAAATTTAATCTTGAGCTCTTCGATCTTCGGCTGCAAGGCCTGCATCTTCTTCATCGAGGCCATACTTTTATAAGACAAGGGGAAAAGGATAAAATAAATGAGCGTTGTCACCAAGATGATAGCGAATCCCCAGTTGTGGACAACCTTGTGGATGACTGTGAGTAAAAACAAGATTGCCTTGGCGATCAAATCAAAAAATCCGAAATTGACAATGCGCTCCGCATTTAAACCAACAGCACTTAATCTTTTCTCATCTTGAAGTCCCACATATACTTTGAATACATTTTCAATGGAATTAGATGCCGGCTTTTTTTCGTTCTTGATGTGAAACATCAAATATGGTGTTTTATCCTGAGATTTTATAACTCCTTCTTCTACAATAAATTGTGGAGAAAATACGACACAGAAATACCTGTCCCTCAAACCCGCCCAATCGATCTTTCCATTGATGTTTACAGAGTTTTTCAGACCAAACACAGACTTTCTGGATACAATATTTCGAACCTGATAAGAACCTTCAAAATAGCGTTGACTAATCGGATCCGTCTTTCCCGAATCGGATAAAGCGCCTATTAAAATATCATAACTATTTGATTTTAAATAAGTTATATTATTTATTGAGATGGTCAATTCAATGGTGCCGTCATCTTTGATTCGGTACGTCTTGCTGATCTCCGCGCCCTCTTGTGTTAAATATGAAAATCCTATCCCTTTTGGCAACAATGTTTTAGAAAATAAAAATCCGGACCATTGTGGAACCAGGCCAATATCTTTTAAATCCAGCTCGACATTGAGTTTTTTATCAAAAACTGACTTTATGTACCCGCCTTTAAAGGAAAACTCAAAAACAAGATCTCCGTCTTCAAATTTATATAACTCGTTCTTGTTAAAAGATTTATCTGCTATTTTTACTTGTTGGGTCTTCGGTTCTTCTATGAGAGCCTTGGCTTGAACTGTTTCGCGGGTAACCGGGGAAGAAAATTCCATATCCTCTTTATTTGCAATTGGTTTTGTCTTTGGAACAATTGCAGAATAAGCCACAAGGACAAGAAAAGATAAAAGAAGAGCTATAAAAAATCGCTTTTCCATATTTTTATTCGATGGGGTCGTGGCCGCCGGGAGAAAAAGGGTGACAACGCAACAGCCTCCGGATTCCCAGCAGGCTTCCGCGCAGGCAACCGTATTTCTCTACAGCCTGAAGGAAATACTGAGAACAGGAGGGCACAAAGCGGCAACAATGCGGGACCAAGGGAGAACACACGCGTTGATACCCTTTAATGAGCGCCGCGAGAATATTTCTCATGGCGCTAGACGGTCAACCTGTGTCTGCCCTTCTGCCGTCTGGCTTTCAAGACCAGCCTGCCCTTTTTGGTCTTCATCCGACGACGGAATCCATGCCTGCGCTTTCCGACGATCTTGGTTGGTGTCTTCAAATGATATTTCATAGTCCGGAAATTATAACACACGCCGTGGTGAAGTCAAGATTTTTGTATTCACCGCCGAGGCTGGCCTGGATTTTTTCTGGGCCGTAACCTTAATGCCGTGAGTCTGTTTTTTCCTTCTCCGTTTTCCGCCGCGTTAAAATTTTCTTGCATTGTCCTTCGGCCGCGATTATAATGAAAACCCTTGGCGGCATGGTCGGCGGAAATTCCTGGCCGGCCAATAAAAACAGCGTCTGCCCGCCGGGAGGATGAAATTGCCCGTCTCCCGTCGGGACAAGAAGGGAAGGCAGGGCCCCCTGTGGATAACCCTGTGGACGCTGTGAATAACTCGACGAGCCCCCGACAAATACCCCGGCAATCCAAGGCCGCATAAAGCAT